>NZ_JAVDTX010000012.1:0-1127 GCF_031456055.1 Flavobacterium granuli | reverse complement strand
GAACCATTATTGTTTATTCCGTTAGCAACATTACATGAAATATCACTCGCTAAGGCTCCAACTATAGCTATTGGAGTAACTGAATCTACTGTGTACGATTCTTGATATGTACAGCCGTTAGCATCTTTTACTTGGAATGTATATGTATCTGGCAACAAGCCTGTAAATACTCCGCTTGATTTACCTGTAATATTGCCAACTGCAGTTGTTGGTGACAAAATGGAATATGTTTTTGTACCTACTCCGTTAACAACATTCGTAATTGAAACTGTACTTGTTTGTCTGGCTGCTGGACTGCAATACACTGCTGTACCATTAATATCCATTCCTGTAGGAGGATTTAAAGGAGCTACATTTGTACTGACTGCAGCTGTTATATTACATCTGTTTCCATCTTTAACCCATGCCTTTACTAATCCAGCTGCATTAGTTGTAAATGTATTAATTGATGAATAGTTAATACCATCAAAACTATATTGATAAGGTAATGTTCCTCCACTTCCATTCACTGTAACTGTAGCTTGTTGTGTATCATTTCCTGTTCCGCAAGATAAACCAGTCGTTACTGAAATATTTGCGGCAACTGCTGTAGGCTGTGTAATATCTACTGGGATTGCAACTGATTTACACAACTTAGCATCCTGAACTACAACTTTATAAACACCCGCATCTGTCAATCCTATAAAGTAATTTGATGTTTGGAAATTTGCTCCATTATCGATACTGTATAGGTAAGGCTCAACACCATTAGATCCAGTTATTGTAATTGTTCCATCTGCTCCTCCATTACAACTTACATTAGTTTGAACAAATGCAGCCGCTGGTGTGCTAGGCGTAGTCACAACAACATTTGCTGTTGTAACTGAACAAGCTGCCGCATTACTGTCTTTTATCACAAAATGATAAGTACCAGAAGCCGAAACAGAAGCCGTGAAACTTGAACCCGTTACAGGTGTCAAACTGCCCGTGGCAACTCCTCCAACATACATTTGATAAGAATATGGCGCAACACCGTCTGTTATAGCAACAGCTATTGTTGCATTTATTGGTGCAGCGCAAAATAATTCCTTAGTTACTCTGGCAAAAGCTGTTAATTGTTTTTCAATTTTATACGTTACAAAAGCCTC
>NZ_JAVDTX010000011.1:0-4801 GCF_031456055.1 Flavobacterium granuli | reverse complement strand
AAAAAACCCCTCATCGCTAGATGAAGGGTTTTATAAAAAAAGGCAGCGACATACTCTCCCACATAACTGCAGTACCATCTGCGCAGGCGGGCTTAACTACTCTGTTCGGGATGGGAAGAGGTGAGCCCCGCCGCAATAACCACCTTAAGTCGTTATAATTGCTTTGGGCAATCATTTGCAAGTCGTAATTCGTAATTTCGAACTCGTAATTGCAATAATATCTTAACATACTGAGATAAAGAACATAAAAAGTATTAGAAAGTTTCTCCCCCGGGTTGCCCCGGGGAAAAGGTGTACATAAGCTTACGGGTTATTAGTACTACTCGACTATGACATTACTGCCTTTACATCTATAGCCTATCAACGTGGTCATCTCCCACGACCCTTAAAAGAAATCTCATCTTGTGGTGGGTTTCGCGCTTATATGCTTTCAGCGCTTATCCCTTCCCAACGTAGCTACTCTGCGGTGCCCCTGGCGGGACAACAGATACACTAGAGGTTAGTCCAATTCGGTCCTCTCGTACTAGAATCAGATCCACTCAAATTTCTTGCGCCCACAGTAGATAGAGACCGAACTGTCTCACGACGTTCTGAACCCAGCTCGCGTGCCACTTTAATGGGCGAACAGCCCAACCCTTGGGACCTTCTCCAGCCCCAGGATGTGACGAGCCGACATCGAGGTGCCAAACCCCCCCGTCGATATGAGCTCTTGGGGGAGATCAGCCTGTTATCCCCGGCGTACCTTTTATCCTTTGAGCGATGGCCCTTCCATGCGGAACCACCGGATCACTATGCTCTACTTTCGTACCTGATCGACCTGTATGTCTCTCAGTCAAGCTCCCTTATGCCATTGCACTCTACGCACGGTTACCAAGCGTACTGAGGGAACCTTTAGAAGCCTCCGTTACTCTTTTGGAGGCGACCACCCCAGTCAAACTACCCACCAAGCAATGTCCCCCGCAAAACGGGGTTAGGCCTCAGATAAACAAAGGGTTGTATTTCAACAATGACTCCACAACGCCTAGCGACGCCACTTCACAGTCTCCAACCTATCCTACACATCATTTATCCAAGGTCAATACTAAGCTATAGTAAAGGTGCACAGGGTCTTTTCGTCCCACTGCGGGTAAACGGCATCTTCACCGTTACTACAATTTCACCGAGCTCATGGCTGAGACAGTGTCCAGATCGTTACACCATTCGTGCAGGTCGGAACTTACCCGACAAGGAATTTCGCTACCTTAGGACCGTTATAGTTACGGCCGCCGTTTACTGGGGCTTCAATTCAATGCTTCTCCGAAGATAACATCTCCTCTTAACCTTCCAGCACCGGGCAGGTGTCAGGCCCTATACTTCATCTTACGATTTTGCAGAGCCCTGTGTTTTTGATAAACAGTCGCCTGGACCTCTTCACTGCGGCCCCGATTACTCGGGGCGACCCTTCTCCCGAAGTTACGGGTCTATTTTGCCTAATTCCTTAGCCATGAATCTCTCGAGCACCTTAGGATTCTCTCCTCGACTACCTGTGTCGGTTTGCGGTACGGGTACTCATTACCTGAAGTTTAGAGGTTTTTCTTGGAAGCCCTTAGGCGCACTATCTCTTTGTCCGAAGACTCCGAGTACTATCGTATTTCCCCAAGCCGCGTGGATTTGCCTGCGCAGCTTATAGGTAGGTACTTCAACGAACTATTCCGTCAGTTCGCGGCGCTTTCATCACTCCGTCACCCCATCACAGTAATAAGTAGTACGGGAATATTAACCCGTTGTCCATCGACTGTCCCTTTCGGGTTCGCCTTAGGTCCCGACTAACCCACAGCTGATTAGCATAGCTGTGGAAACCTTAGTCTTTCGGTGTGCGGGTTTCTCGCCCGCATTATCGTTACTTATGCCTACATTTTCTTTTCTAACCAGTCCAGCATGCCTTACGACACACCTTCAACCCTGTTAGAATGCTCCCCTACCACTTGTAATAAATTACAAATCCATAGCTTCGGTAATATGTTTATGCCCGATTATTATCCATGCTCGTCCGCTCGACTAGTGAGCTGTTACGCACTCTTTAAATGAATGGCTGCTTCCAAGCCAACATCCTAGCTGTCTGGGCAGACAAACCTCGTTCTTTCAACTTAACATATATTTGGGGACCTTAGCTGATGGTCTGGGTTCTTTCCCTCTCGGACTTGGACCTTAGCACCCAAGCCCTCACTGCACGGAAACATTATATAGCATTCGGAGTTTGTCAGGAATTGGTAGGCGGTGAAGCCCCCGCATCCAATCAGTAGCTCTACCTCTATATAACTTTGCGCCGTGCGCTGCACCTAAATGCATTTCGGGGAGTACGAGCTATTTCCGAGTTTGATTGGCCTTTCACCCCTACCCACAGGTCATCCGAAGACTTTTCAACGTCAACCGGTTCGGACCTCCACACTGTGTTACCAGCGCTTCATCCTGCCCATGGGTAGATCACACGGTTTCGCGTCTAACACTACTGACTAAAGCGCCCTATTCAGACTCGCTTTCGCTACGGATCCGTGGCTTAACCACTTATCCTTGCCAGCAACGTTAACTCGTAGGCTCATTATGCAAAAGGCACGCCGTCACCCCACGAAAGGGCTCCGACCGCTTGTAAGCGTATGGTTTCAGGATCTATTTCACTCCGTTATTCACGGTTCTTTTCACCTTTCCCTCACGGTACTGGTTCACTATCGGTCTCTCAGGAGTATTTAGCCTTAGCGGATGGTCCCGCCAAATTCAGACAGGGTTTCACGTGCCCCGCCCTACTCAGGATACCACTATCTATTACACTTATTACTTATACAGGGCTATCACCTTCTCTGGCCCTACTTTCCAGTAGATTCTAATTCTTTGTGCATAAAATGTCGTGGTCCTACAACCCCAACATTGCCGTAACAACATTGGTTTGGGCTAATCCGCGTTCGCTCGCCACTACTTACGGAATCACTTTTGTTTTCTTCTCCTCCGCCTACTTAGATGTTTCAGTTCAGCGGGTTTGCCCACCTATCGGTGTACTATGTCTTCAACATAGTGGGTTGCCCCATTCAGGTATCTACGGATCAATTCGTGTGTGCCAATCCCCGTAGCTTTTCGCAGCTTATCACGCCTTTCATCGCCTCTGAGAGCCTAGGCATCCCCCATACGCCCTTATTTTGCTTATTGTACCAATCTTAAATTTAATTAAGACCGTTTTGTTTCGATTTTCTAATAAATTAGAAAATCTGCTTTCTACTTTTTATTATTTCTTATCTCAATATGTCAATGAACTTTGTTTCGCTTTAAGCCATAGGCTGTAAGCTGTAAGCTTTCGCTTTTGTGGAGAATAACGGAGTCGAACCGTTGACCTCCTGCGTGCAAGGCAGGCGCTCTAGCCAGCTGAGCTAATCCCCCAATCTAATTATGAATTGTGAATTATGAATTATGAATTGTTGTAATTCGTAATCTTTCAACCCTAGAATTTCCTTTCAATCTATGTTTATGAACTTTTTTCAATTCGTAATTCGTAATTTACAAATTCGTAACTGTTTTGTTGTCTCGGACAGACTCGAACTGTCGACCCCTACATTATCAGTGTAGTACTCTAACCAGCTGAGCTACGAGACACTCTTCATTCTTATTTTTGCGCTTTTTTTATTTTACGCATGTTTTTTTTAAATTAACAGCAAGAGTAATATAATCTTCGGTCTTGAAACCAAATAGTCCTTTTCGTCTTCTTTCCTCAGCGTGTATTACTACTAACACTAAGGCTCTAGAAAGGAGGTGTTCCAGCCGCACCTTCCGGTACGGCTACCTTGTTACGACTTAGCCCTAGTTACCAGTTTTACCCTAGGCAGCTCCTTGCGGTCACCGACTTCAGGCACCCCCAGCTTCCATGGCTTGACGGGCGGTGTGTACAAGGCCCGGGAACGTATTCACCGGATCATGGCTGATATCCGATTACTAGCGATTCCAGCTTCACGGAGTCGAGTTGCAGACTCCGATCCGAACTGTGACCGGTTTTGTAGATTCGCTCCTGGTCGCCCAGTGGCTGCTCTCTGTACCGGCCATTGTAGCACGTGTGTAGCCCAAGGCGTAAGGGCCGTGATGATTTGACGTCATCCCCACCTTCCTCACAGTTTGCACTGGCAGTCTCGTTAGAGTTCCCGACATGACTCGCTGGCAACTAACAACAGGGGTTGCGCTCGTTATAGGACTTAACCTGACACCTCACGGCACGAGCTGACGACAACCATGCAGCACCTTGTAAATTGTCTTGCGAAAAGTCTGTTTCCAAACCGGTCAATCTACATTTAAGCCTTGGTAAGGTTCCTCGCGTATCATCGAATTAAACCACATGCTCCACCGCTTGTGCGGGCCCCCGTCAATTCCTTTGAGTTTCATTCTTGCGAACGTACTCCCCAGGTGGGATACTTATCACTTTCGCTTAGCCACTGAGATCGCTCCCAACAGCTAGTATCCATCGTTTACGGCGTGGACTACCAGGGTATCTAATCCTGTTCGCTACCCACGCTTTCGTCCATCAGCGTCAATCCATTAGTAGTAACCTGCCTTCGCAATTGGTATTCCATGTAATCTCTAAGCATTTCACCGCTACACTACATATTCTAGTTACTTCCTAATAATTCAAGTCTAGCAGTATCAATGGCCGTTCCACCGTTGAGCGATGGGCTTTCACCACTGACTTACTAAACCGCCTACGGACCCTTTAAACCCAATGATTCCGGATAACGCTTGGATCCTCCGTATTACCGCGGCTGCTGGCACGGAGTTAGCCGATCCTTATTCT
>NZ_JAVDTX010000010.1:0-13897 GCF_031456055.1 Flavobacterium granuli | reverse complement strand
CATTGGTGTCTGCTGAGATATTGTCTGGCGTATAAATATAAGGAGCAGTAGCAGAGATGCTTCCTCCTCCAGATATTATGCTCCATGTTCCTCCAACAGGAGATGCAGTTAAAGCTTTAGTGTCTGTCTCACAGATTGGAGTTGTTGCAGTTGTATTGTTAGCCGTACCCGAAAATGGGTTCACTGTAAATGTAACATCTGCCTGAGTTGATCCACAGCTTCCGTTAGCCACAACGGTATAGCGGATGGTAACATTGGTGTCTGCTGAGATATTGTCTGGCGTATAAATATAAGGAGCAGTAGCAGAGATGCTTCCTCCTCCAGATATTATGCTCCATGTTCCTCCAGCAGGAGATGCAGTTAAAGCTTTAGTGTCTGTCTCACAGATTGGAGTTGTTGCAGTTGTATTGTTAGCCGTACCCGAAAATGGGTTCACTGTAAATGTAACATCTGCCTGAGTTGATCCACAGCTTCCGTTAGCCGCAACGGTATAGCGGATGGCAACATTGGTGTCTGCTGAGATATTGTCTGGCGTATAAATATAAGGAGCAGTAGCAGAGATGCTTCCTCCTCCAGATATTATGCTCCATGTTCCTCCAACAGGAGATGCAGTTAAAGCTTTAGTGTCTGTCTCACAGATTGGAGTTGTTGCAGTTGTATTGTTAGCCGTACCCGAAAATGGGTTCACTGTAAATGTAACATCGGATTGTGTTGATCCACAGCTTCCGTTAGCCGCAACGGTATAGCGGATGGCAACATTGGTGTCTGCTGAGATATTGTCTGGCGTATAAATATAAGGAGCAGTAGCAGAGATGCTTCCTCCTCCAGATATTATGCTCCATGTTCCTCCAACAGGAGATGCAGTTAAAGCTTTAGTGTCTGTCTCACAGATTGGAGTTGTTGCAGTTGTATTGTTAGCCGTACCCGAAAATGGGTTCACTGTAAATGTAACATCGGATTGTGTTGATCCGCAACTTCCGTTAGCCGCAACGGTATATCGAATTTTTACAGTTGTGTCCGCATTGATATCTGCAGGAGTATAGATAGATCCTGAAATACTTCCGCCTCCTGAAACAATACTCCATGTTCCGCCTGCTGGTGTTGCGACCAAAGTTTTGGTGGTCGTCTCGCAAATTGCGCTTGTTGAAGTCGTATTGCTCGCCGTACCCGAAAATGGGTCTACGTTAAATGTTACGTCGGACTGTGTTGATCCACAGCTGGCGTTGGCTGGAACTGTATATCGAATTTTTACAGCTGTGTTCGCATTGACATTTGCTGGAGTATATATAGTTCCTGAAATACTTCCGCCTCCTGAAACAATACTCCATGTTCCGCCTGCTGGTGTTGCGACCAAAGTTTTGGTGGTCGTCTCGCAAATTGCGCTTGTTGAAGTCGTATTGCTCGCCGTACCCGAAAATGGGTCTACGTTAAATGTTACGTCGGATTGTATTGATCCACAGCTTCCGGCTGAAACGGTATATTGAATCGTTACAGGTGTATTTACTTCTACATCTGCTGGTGTATAGATATTTCCTAAAATGGTTCCACCAACGGTAAGGAGATCCCATCTTCCTCCTGTGGGCGTTGCAGTTAAAGCTTTGGTAGTATTTTCACAAATTGCAGCTGTAGAAGTTGTATTAGAAATTTTATCAATAGTAATTGTCACTACATTGCTGGGAGTACTGCAATCTCCGGAGGTAACGACTCTTCTATAATAAGTAGTTGTATTTATAGATCCAGGATCATAATCTATCTTTTTAGCATCATCATCATCATCATCAATATCAGTGAACGTTATGTTATCTGTACTGCTTTGCCATTGATAAAAATAATCCACATCATTGCCTCCAGTTGGATCCCCCCCAATTATATTTGTAGCATCTCCACTAGCACAAAAAGAAGTTGTTGCGGGCGCCGTAATTGTATTGACAATTGGCTTTTGTACAGTCTCATAACTTATAGTTGCAACGTTGGAAATTTTTCCATAAGTATCAGCAAAGGTATAATCTATAGTAACCGGACCTTCTATCGTATTGTCAATAGGTGTAAAGGTAACTGTGCCTGTTGTTGGTTTGTAAGTGAATGTTCCTTCAGCAACGGTTTTAGTGAACTGTATTCCTGAATTGGAAGGATCTAAATCTACAGATGCTTTATTTACAGCACCTGAAATATTGACCGCACCATCATCATTTTTATGGATATCGACAGGTTCCGTGGTCAAACCCGCACAACCCCCTAAAGTATCAGACGCAGCCACTGGATTTGACAAGGTAGCTGAAACATCAAAATTTAAACTTCTAATTTCGTGATAATTATTGCTATTTCCTGTTGAGGATGAAAAAGCAAACTTCAAATTTTCAGGAGCGGGTGTCGTATAGGCGTAATCAGTTATGATATGAACTGTGGTAGCCTCATGGGTCAAATAAACATTTACAATATAACCTGTATTTGAAACCGCTGGTTTTAATATTATTCTAATTTTTCTATAACCGGTACTACCGAGAGTTGTAGCAGTTCTGGAACCACCTGCAATATTGAACGAAGGAGTCAAAGCAGTAGTTTGAACACTTGTTAAATATGGATAGCCGTCCAAATATGAACCTCTTAAAGTAATGCTATTCGGCTTCTTATCCGGCGTACCTCCACCTATGTATGAAAAATTCCCAAATTCATCTATCCCAATACCTAAATATCCCGTCGTAAACCCATCTGAATTAGGTTTAGGTTTATTTTCTGTATAACCTAAATTGCCTCCAGGTGGCCCAATCGTAGGGTTGATTGTTTTTGCATCGTACAAAATAAAACCAATACCATCTGCCCCATTCGTACTAGTATTCCCATAGGTATAATACTCGAACGACATATCTATCCCGTAATAAGATGGGAAAGAAGTTACATCAGACCAAACAGCTCCTTTTTTTTGATTCGCATTACTAGTCAATCTCAAAAAACCAGAACCATCAGGATCGATAGGTCCTGCAGTCAATAAGGCTTCACCAGAGAATTGAACACTAGGGGCAGTTTTATTTTTAAAAGATTCCGCGAAAGGAAATTGAGCTTTACTTACTGAAGTAACAAAAAATAAGATTATTAAAAATAAAGGCCTAAAAAATTTATGACTTTTCGAAGAGAAATCTCCCATAATTAAGTGTTAAGTTTAATAATTTTGGGGGGTGCAAAGATAAACAATTGTTATTAACTTATTGATATTTTACCTCTTAAATAAGTATTTATTATAAAATCATGTGTTTTTAAGTATAATTAGCAATAAAGCATTAAAAATGTATTTTTAATGCTTTAAAAATATTAACTATGTTAAAAATGAAATAAAATATTTAAGAATAGAACGTTTAGTTAAACTTAATTAGGTTTTTTTCCGTTTAAGAAAGGAATTTTATACACTATTTTAAAAGTTTCTGCAATTACGAAACAAATAATACTTTATGAGATTCTTCAGTTAAAACAAAAAATATCGAAAACCATTTATTCGACAAATCATTAACTTTGCTTCTAAAATGATTATTTGATTTTCGGATAATTTATTCCCCCACTTATTAAAATCGAAAGGTCTTCTGAAGGTAACTGTGAACATTTCGGGGATGTGAGCCTCCTGCTCTTTTATCAAGTAGCGCATTCTACTAATTCTGGCCCAAACTAATGCTTTGACGATAACTTTTGCCTGTAATTCACTGTATATCCTTTGGTTAAATACACAGCCTCTTTTTGTTTATTTTCATATACAATCCATTGCATTGACTAAGCTTTGATTAGGATCAAAATACAATGTGTTCTGTCCATTATTTATTTTCAGCCTCTATTTTCATCTTTGAAATAATTCTTCAAATTAATTTCATTATCGATTCTAAGCATATTTCGAAGATTGTTAGTTTTAGTTCAACGTTCTTGCAAAATGTATTTAGAAGTTGAAAATGTGGAGTAGAGATTTCCTAAATAATTTTTTGCAGAGATTGCCGTTTCTCCATTGTGATTTTTTTGTCTCCTTTCAAATAGAAGCTTACTTTTAGCTTTTTTCATATTTCCGTTTTTAAATTTTTACAAACGTACTATTGAAAGTTCCCAAGCCCTTTTATTTGTTAACAATTGTCAATTTTTAGGTACCCTAATTTGAGGTCTATTCTCAGTGTATCAAATAGGGTACTTGACGAATGAGATTTAAAGTTTAAAATGAAAATGAATTCATTTTGTGATTTAAATCAAAATGACTCGTAAGTCCTGTAAAATATAGGATTTTGTAAATTAAGGAAAGTATTGAAATGTAAAAAGCCCCTTTGTGAGGGGCTTTTTGCGGAGAAAGAGGCTCCAAGACCTTTATATTAATCCCAATAAACACGGGATTTACAGACTTTTTAAAGAACAGGGTTACCTATAGGTGCACTAACAAAATTAGTAAAATAACATAAAGCAAATTTAGGCTTTTTTTGACAAAAATTAAGGTCATTTTCTTTTTTATTGGTAAATAATTCATAACGTAAACAATAAGATTGAATCATAGATCTAGTCGCTCATGCAAAAACGCATCTTATAAAT
This sequence comes from Flavobacterium granuli, assembly GCF_031456055.1. GTDB lineage: Bacteria > Bacteroidota > Bacteroidia > Flavobacteriales > Flavobacteriaceae > Flavobacterium > Flavobacterium granuli_A. The sequence goes on along the minus strand of NZ_JAVDTX010000010.1, from coordinate 9,349 downwards.
AATTTTGATGTGTTTTGGGTAATCTCATATTGTTTAGTAACGAAATATTGTTTTGAAATTGAAATATTTTTTAAGAATGAAACAACTTTATATAGTGTCAACTCTCAAAATCCTTTCTCTTATTGATTGTATAAAATTACCTGATTTTTACTCCTAATGGTTTAGGGAAGTCTTTTCCTAAATGTGCAAAAAGCTGTCTTACTTTTGAACGCCAACTTAATCTTGCCATTTGCCAAGGTTTACTTGATTCTAATAGTTCAATTCTGTCGTTGGAGTGTGATGGTTTATTATTTTTTGAAGATTGTGCTTTATCAAATTCCAATAGTAATTCTGGCTTATCTATTGGGCTTATTTCGTTATCTAAATCAAAGATTGTTTTGTGTTCAGGCTGGCTAAATTTTTCGGCTTTGGTTTTGAAATGCGCAAATAATTTGATTAAAGATATATCTTCTGTAATATAGTCTAAATCGTAGATGTCTTTATTGGCAAAACGATTGGAAGCACTCATTAATTTGAATAAACCAATATCTGTTTTGTTAATGACGCGAATGTCTTCAAATATTTCCGGAGCAAATAAGCATTGCATATTCTGTAAAAACTCAACCTTGATAACCTCGTTTTCTTTTGAAATGAACATTTTCAAAAACAAAAATAGTTCGTCTAACTCAGTGTTCAATAGCATTATTTTTACCTGCTTCTTACCGTACAAGTTCTCAACTTCCTGAATGATTTGTTCAAAACCAGCTTTTCCAATTTTAACTGGACTTATAAAATCAATGTCGATAGATTTACGGTGATTGTATCTTAGAGCCAAGTTAGTACCTCCTCCCAACGCAAACTTCGCTATTCCGGGTAATGATTGTAATTCGAGGATTGTTTGCTTAAGAATAGGGCTTACTGCAGACATTATACTTGTTTGAAACGTGCAAAAACGGGAACATTGTATCTTATAGCCACCAAGGCACACACTTCATTGCTTATACGCTCTTTTGTAGTTTTGAGGTATTTTAGAATTTGTGTTTTAGGATAGAACTGCTCCAAACGGGCAATATCTGTTGCAAATGTTTCCTCAGTAGTGGCAAACAAGGCTCTTGGGATGATAATATCCTTGTCTTTGGAAAGACTAAGTGTATTAAGATCCATATCCCAAAACAGGTATTTGGGAAAAACAGTCGCTATGTTTATTGATTTGTTCACTATGCAAAATTAATTAAAAATAGTGTTATATCGTGCATCATTATAAAAAACATTAATTTCCGTAAATAGAGTAACCATAGACAACTTCCTTTTTATATTGAAAAAACGGCATCTCTTCTAAAATTCTCATTCTCATTGTATTTAATATAGCCTAATTGATTCGTGACCAATTTTGTTTTACCAACGGTAAAATCAGATATATTGCAATGATGATGGCCATAAATCCAATAGTCAATCTCACTTTCTTCGATAAAATTGAACATTTCTGTGCCGAAAGCTTCATTTATGGTGCTATTAGCATATTTTTCAGGATAATTTACAAACGTTGGAGGATGATGTGTGATTGCAACCGTAGGAATATCTGTTTTGTTTTTCAACGCTTCTTCCAAAAACAATCTGCTTTCTGCATGGATTTGATTATAATCATCAACTGTCAGCCGTTTTTCATCTTTTCGGATCACCCTAAAGTCGGAAAGGGATTGTTGAATAATAAATTGTTTATCGGGTGAAATATGTGACCATAATGTTGAAAATACAAATCGTACACCGTCTATGGTTTTCACAGTATTGTTTAGCAAAGTCACATTGTCCCTTATTTGCTCCTCGAATGAACCGCTTCTTTTGGAGATATCCGAATTGTAATATTCGTGATTGCCCGGAATCCAAAAAGTATGTTTAAAATGTTTAGAAACATAATCAAAGAATTTTTGGTGTTGGTGCATTTCTTTAAAAAGTACAATATCACCCGCCAAAATAAGAATATCCCCTTTAGCTACTATGGGATTGTCCAAAAGCCATTTTCTGTTATCTAGAAACTCTAGGTGGAGGTCGGAGCAATATTGGATATTCATTGTTTATTTAAAATTTAAAAAAATGGTATTCATAGCAATTTTTATTAGGTGTAGCGAGTAACCTTGAAAAAATTTAACGATTTTCTTGGGGATTACACCCAACGGGTTATGTTTAATAATTTATTTGATGAAAAACTGCTATTTGTAGCATTAAACGCTATGTGTTAAGTCTAATTTTAATTGCATACAACGGGTTAACTTGATAAAATTATGGTTATCCAAAGTGAAGTGCTCCCATTTTGCCTCATCAATTCACTTCTTTTTTTTTTTCTATATAAGTCTTAAAACTACTTTCTTGAAATGTTAAGATTTAAATAAAAGACTCGATTTTATACTCAATTTACATGCAGCCATAAAAACAAACACTTCAAAATTTTAATTTTTTTTTAAGAATAAAAAGATGTTGAATGTTTTAATTAAATAATACTTAAAAACTTACTTTTTATACATAAATATGCTTTTAATCGATTAAATTAGTATTTTATGGATTTTCGTATTTATATTTGCATACTTAATTCAGGTTGAGGCTTTAAAGAGGGCAATTGTTTTTATTATTTATTTAACGAATCGTTAAGAGGTTTATTTTGAGTAAATCTATAGTAAATCGATCCTTTTTATTTCTTAAAAGATACTTTTTGACCCAGATTATGCAATAGTATTCTATTGTGATATCCGGGGTTTGGATGGGAGTATTTTTTTAATTCTTAAAATGCTATGAATAAAAAATAAATGTTGTTGATTATGAAAAAAAAATATTCTTTACTGCTACTTTTTTTTATCTTTTTTTTAGTGCCACGATACTCGGCAAATGCACAAGTCGGGCCAGCCGATTTTGAGTTTTGGTATGGGGTACCCGCTTGGGGTACGTCGCCTGCAATATATAATAGTCCTCAAAAATTACATCTTACCAATGTTTCTTCCACAGCTGTAGCAAATTATAGAATAGATATGCCAGCGGATGGCACTTTTAATCCAATTACAGGTACGATTGCTGCTGGAGGCTCTCAAGTAGTTGATATGACGCCATATATTGCCGCCATTACTGTTGCTCCGGCAAACACTGTAAAAAATAAAGGATTAAGAATACAGGTTTGGGGACAGATGGGGGCGTACTATGCCAATGAAACAACAAATAATTATGGTACTATGCCTTTACGTGGACCTAATGCTTTAGGGACTTCGTTTATTGTGCCTGGGCAAAACATTGCTAACATTGGAACTACTTATACGAATGCAACAACTTCGTTTGTTGTTACTGCCACCGAAGACAATACCGCCGTAACTATAGTTCCCAGTGAAGCCATAACGGGACATGGTGCCAACGTACCTTTTACCATTACCTTAATGAAAGGGCAAAGTTATTCTGCAAGTACAACAGCTAAAGCTGGTAAGCATTTGGGAGGAAGTCTTGTTAATAGTACGGCTCCAGTGGTGGTTACCTATAGTGATGATTTAATAGGCAGTTTGACTTCAGCTTATGATAATGCTGGTGACCAATTAATACCAATTAGTAAGTTTGGATTGGAATATGTTCAGGTGCGTACAAATCTAGTAACTGTCGGTGACGAAAGTGTTTTTATTTTTGGTTCTCAGGATGGAACTACTGTTACGGTGTTTGATGGCACCACCACAACCACCTTGGTAGTAAATAAAGGTCAATTCGTAAGGTATTTTCTCCCTAATAGTATAAATGCAGCCAGTATCAAAGCAGATAAGCCAGTAATGGTGTACCAAATGGGAGGGGCACCTGGGACAAATAATAATTCTGAATTTGGTGGAGGTATTCTTACGCCGATCAGTGACTGTAAAGGAGCTAAAGCAATCTCCTTTGAATATCCATCTACGACTGCACAAACCTTTTTTAATTTTGTAGCACCAAATGGTACAAATGGCACTACTGACATAACAAATAGCTTTAAGTTTAATGGGAACACAATTCCACTTACATTTGTTCCTATTCCGGGGATTCCTGGTTGGAGTTATTGTAGAAGAGATGTAACAGCGAATTTTTCCACTCTAAAAGGTCAAGTAATAAATATAACAAACACTGCGGGTAAATTTTATTTTTATCAAAACATAAAGACACCGGGAGGCGGAGATTTCAGTAATTTCTCTGATTTTGGTAATGTGGTATTGTTTCCTAAGGCAGAATATACTTGTGGAGATGCTACCAATACAATAAAATTGAAAAATGGAGCAATCGCTTTTAATATAACTATTCCTGATGCTGGTTACAGCTGGACAGGACCAAACGGCTATACAAGTACTGATAAAAATCCGGTAATTTCCAATGTTACCGCTGCAAATATGGGGACCTATACGTTAACCGTTATTGATATTAATGGTTGTTCTTATACAGAAACCGTAGAGTTAAATCTACCAGTTAATTCTCTTACAGTTACTCCAACTCCGTCAACAGCCTGTATTGGTTCTACTGTACATTTTACTTCAGTATCAGTTCCCTCAGACGCAGTTGTCCAGAGTGTGCTTTGGACAGGGCCAAACGGCTTTACCAGTTCTCAGGCAAATTTTGATATTACGGGTGTTACTCAAGCGCAAGCGGGTACATATACCTGTAAGTATACCGATAAATACGGTTGTGTAACTACGAGAACTACCGATCTTGCTGTGAATTCAATAGAATTAAAAGAATTTTCAGTATCTGGAACTCCAAGAATTAGTTGTGCCAATCCAAACAGTACACTGACAGTGACGGACTATAGCAATGGTCTTGACTATCAAACCTATGCTAATTTTAAGGCCACTTCTTTAGTGGCCAGTGGCGACTTTAAAACGATAGTTTCCGGTTTTTATAATCAGGAACCAACCAATAAAGGAACCATTGCGAACCCAATTTTCACTGGGCTTATTGGCATCACGGGGACTTCCACCTCTTTTGGAGTCAAATACAAAGGATTTATAAAAATTACTACTGCAGGGACTTACACTTTTTACCTAAACAGTAAAGACGGAAGTAATTTATATATAGACGGTTCTTCATTGATTGGCAATGACGGTAGTCATGCGGCAACCGAAGTCGCTTCGTCCACAACCTTATCTGCAGGCCTTCATGCCATCGAGGTGAATTATTTTAACGGTGCCTCGGGAAATCCTGTTTTGGGACTTTCCTATATGGGACCAGATAGTGTTGCCAAGAGTGCCATTCCTGCTGCTGCGTTTTATCATGCTTCAGGAACGCCACCGGCAGGTCTTACCTATACCTGGACGAATGATTATGATGGTTCCAGTACTACCGGAACCAGTATTACGGCCAGTAAGGCTGGTACTTATACTGTGACAGGAACCAACGGGACCTGTAGTTCTTCTTCACCGTTTACGGTTAGCCTGATTGATAGTTATGACTATGGAGATTTATCGTCTCCTTGGCCGGTGGCGCAGGCCAAAATCGTGAATTGTCTTACAGCAGGTATTCCTTCGGGATCAAATACTGCGGTATGGGCAGGAGCAGCGGTTAGTATTGAATCCGCTCCGTTGAGTAATGCCACGGCAACCGCTGATAGTAATGATGATGGATTTATTAGCCCAACCAGTACTGGTGGTGCATATACGGTGGTATTGAACAGTAATACCTCTGGAACCACAGGATACTATGGTTTATGGTTTGACTGGAATAATGATGGTGATTTTACCAATGATGTGGATGCAAGTGGTCAACCGGCTTTTTACAGCGGAAGTGCCTCTATAAATGGACCAACATCGGTTTTGGTAACGGCAACTGCACCGGCAGGAGCCAAGGCAGTATCAGCCAAAAGGTTGATCGTGTCTGATATACCAGTAACTTTTACGGCTTTTGATGATATTTTCCAAAATGGAGAAGTAGAAGATTATTCTTTAGTACTCAATTTAAGCGGAAAGGTATTTGATGATGCAAATGGTTTAAAGGGATCACCAGTCAACACAGTTGACGGTACAGGAACTAATGCAGGGGGACTTTTTGCTGTATTGGTAAACAGTTCGGGGAAAGTTGTAGCCAATGCCACAGTAGCTGCAGATGGAACTTATAATTTTATTTCTTTGGCAGCAGGTACCTATAGTATTGTATTGAGTACTACTCAAGGAACAATAGGGGCTACTGCACCTGTCGCAAGTCTTCCAGCCACTTGGACAAGTATGGGAGAGTACTTAGGAGCAGCTGCTGGGAATGATGGTACGGCTAATGGAATTTTAACAGGGGTAGTGGTGAGTAGTGCCAATGTTGTCAATGCCAATTTCAGTATCAATAGACTTCCAGTTGCTGATGATAAAATTGCATGTAGTGTAGATCCAGGAGGAGCAACAAAATTGGCAGTACCAATCTTGACAGGTTCCGATGCTGAGGATGGCACTTACAACGGTAGCAGTTCTACTGATAGCATAAAAATTGTTAGTGTAAGTGATGCTGTTTTATATTACGATGATATAGTTGTAACTCTTGGACTACCAATAGTAAATTACAATCCCAATTTGTTGAAAATTGATCCTAATAACGGTTCAGTCCTTGTATCTTTTACTTATAGCGAAATTGATGCGTCTGGTAGCGTGAGTTCACCGGCCACTGTAACAGTGAATACTGTTTATGCAGGAGTTGATCTAGGTGTAGATCCTGCTCCTACGGCTACAGCTACCATGGCAGCAACCGGAAGTGGAACATGGACTGCTAATCCAGGAAATCCAGTGGCTACATCAATTGTTTCTGCCACAGATCCTTTGACCCAAATAAGTGGATTTACGACCAATGGTGTTTATATTTATACTTGGACAGCTACTAATGGTTGTACCGATGAAGTTAAAGTTCTTGTGCCAATTCCTAAAGTAATTTTAGCCGTTGATGACACTGGAACTGCAGTAAACGGATATTCAGGAGGAACAGCATTCACAAATGTTTTATTGAACGATACTTTAGACGGAGCTCCGGCTACAGATGGTACGGGTGCTAATACTGGTACAGTGATTGTAAGTTTTGTAGAATCTACTATTCCAGAAATCACTTTGTCGGGAACCGATGTTGTAGTTGCTCCTGGTACTCCCGCAGGAAATTATACACTTGTTTATAGTATATGTGAGAAAATCAACAACACGAATTGTACTACCGCTACCGTAACTGTAGCAGTAAGTGCAGCAGCTATAGTGGCAATTGACGAAATAGGAAGTTGTGTTGATGAAGTCACGGGCGGAACATCATTTACCAATATTTTGACAAACGATACTTTAAACGGAGGATTTTTAAACGGAGTAGTTGTTGATCCATCAAAGGTGACTATTGAAGAGATTAGTTCTACAAACGACGGGGTTAGCTTGTCAGGTTCAGATGTAGTAGTTGCGGCGGGTACTCCTGCTGGAACTTATACTTTGACTTATAAAATTACGGAGCTATTAAACTCGGGGAACAGTGATACGGCAATCGTAACTGTAAATGTAACCCCAGTAAAACCAACAATTGCCTCAGTAGGCGCAACATGTTCGGCTGTAGGGACGAGCACGATCAGTAATTACAAAGCTACAAATACTTATAATTTCAATCCTTCGGGACCAACAGTGGATTCTACCGGATTGGTAAGCGGAATGGTATCTGACACATCTTATACAATGACTGCAAGCAACGGTAACGCTAGCTGTACTTCTGCGGATTCGGATTCGTTCAGTAATGCAGCTATGTTGATTACTCCTATTGCGAATGCGGGCTCTGATTTCACCAAAACATGTACGCAAAACGCAACAGGTTTAGCAATTGGAACAACTGCAGTGGCTGGAACGACTTACGCTTGGTCACCAGCAGCAGACTTTACGGATGCTACGGTTTCCAACCCGACGGCGAATCCAACGGTAAACACCACTTATACAGTAACAGCTACCAATACGGCTTCAGGCTGTACAGCTACCGATACGGTTGTTGTGACAGTGGACACTACGTCAGCAGTAGCTGATGCGGGCTCTGATTTCACCAAAACGTGTACGCAAAACGCAACAGGTTTGGCAATTGGAGCAACTGCAGTATCAGGGACGACTTACGCTTGGTCACCTTCGACAGGATTATCAAGTGCCACAGCTTCCAACCCGACGGCGAATCCGACGGCAAACACCACTTATACAGTAACAGCTACCAATACGGCTTCAGGCTGTACAGCTACCGATACGGTTGTTGTGACTGTGGAAACTACGTCAGCAGTAGCCGATGCGGGCTCTGATTTCACCAAAACGTGTACGCAAAACGCAACAGGTTTGGCAATTGGAGCAACTGCAGTATCAGGGACGACTTACGCTTGGTCACCTTCGACAGGATTATCAAGTGCCACAGCTTCCAACCCGACGGCGAATCCGACGGCAACCACCACTTATACAGTAACAGCTACCAATACGGCTTCAGGCTGTACAGCTACCGATACGGTTGTTGTGACTGTGGAAACTACGTCAGCAGTAGCCGATGCGGGTTCTGATTTCACCAAAACGTGTACGCAAAATGCAACAGGTTTGGCAATTGGAGCAACTGCAGTATCAGGGACGACTTACGCTTGGTCACCTTCGACAGGATTATCAAGTGCCACAGCTTCCAACCCGACGGCGAATCCAACGACAAACACCACTTATACAGTAACAGCTACCAATACGGCTTCAGGTTGTACAGCTACCGATACGGTTGTTGTGACTGTGGAAACTACGTCAGCAGTAGCCGATGCGGGTTCTGATTTCACCAAAACGTGTACGCAAAATGCAACAGGTTTGGCTATTGGAGCAACTGCAGTATCAGGGACGACTTACGCTTGGTCACCTTCGACAGGATTATCAAGTGCCACAGCTTCCAACCCGACGGCGAATCCAACGGCAAACACCACTTATACAGTAACAGCTACCAATACGGCTTCAGGCTGTACAGCTACCGATACGGTTGTTGTGACTGTGGAAACTACGTCAGCAGTAGCTGATGCGGGTTCTGATTTCACCAAAACGTGTACGCAAAACGCAACAGGTTTAGCAATTGGAGCAACTGCAGTATCAGGGACGACTTACGCTTGGTCACCTTCGACAGGATTATCAAGTGCCACAGCTTCCAATCCGACGGCGAATCCAACGGCAAACACCACTTATACAGTAACAGCTACAAATACGGCTTCAGGCTGTACAGCTACCGATACGGTTGTTGTGACAGTGGACACTACGTCAGCAGTAGCTGATGCGGGCTCTGATTTCACCAAAACGTGTACGCAAAACGCAACAGGTTTGGCTATTGGAGCAACTGCAGTATCAGGGACGACTTACGCTTGGTCACCTTCGACAGAATTATCAAGTGCCACAGCTTCCAACCC
>NZ_JAVDTX010000009.1:0-157265 GCF_031456055.1 Flavobacterium granuli | reverse complement strand
TGCATGAGGGATGGGAAAGGCATCCTTTTGTTTTCCTTTTTAGGGAAAGCAAAAGATACAATGGACAGCCCGACCCGTAGGGACATGCCATAATGTTTTTTATGGTGTCTAAAATTTATTTTAATAAAAAGCCACCAAAACTTAATTTGGTGGCTGATTAAAAATAAACTAATCAAAAATATCTTTATTAGGATTTATTGTTTGATGAATTTCATAATTTTTACTTGATTTTCGTCGTTGTAGGCCTTAATAAAATACATTCCGTCGTTTAAATCACTTATACTATATTGTTGATCTTTAGCTTTGCTTTTGCTGTAAGTTTTAACTAATTGTCCTGTTATAGAATAAATTTGGACCTTGGTTGTATTTGTGTTTAATGTAAAATAACTTGAAGCTGGATTTGGATAAATATAGATATCTTTTAATACATCAAAATCTGTAGTGGCCAAAGTGGTTGTTTTATTTCCGTAGATTCTAAATTCTCCAGGTTGTAAATTAATTGTAGCATTGGCATCGGTCACTGAGTAAGGAGAGTTATCCATTAAATTGTACCACGAGCCTGTGTATTGGAAGCCTGTAGTCACATCCTTGGCAGTTACATCAAAATTAGCAATGATGAGAACATCTTTAAGATCTGTATTTGCTAAAGCGTTATTGGTGATTTTGATGTTTTGTGTTAAACTTGATGTGCTAGTCATTGTGGCGACTCCTGAAAAAACAGCTTCAGTTGTTTTTAATCCAATCATTCTAGCCCAATCATAATAGATTTTATTTCTAGTGTCGTTACCTAGCCAGTCATCTCCCCATTGTTTTTGTGGTTTGGTAGATAATTTACAATCTCCAGCTATTGTAGAAGAATTGTCATTTACGCTACCATCACTACAGGTAAAAATTGAGGATTCGTTTCCTAAATCACCAAAATGCCAAATCATTTTTGGGCCTGGAACTAATAAAGATACGGCTCCTATAGATGACATTCTCGATAAGGCTACATTAAGATTTTTTACATTATGAGCTGAATTTGCTGAGTTCCCGTATTGTATATTTTTGTACATCAGGCGTTCTTCATCATGACTTTCTGCATACCCCATTAATCTATTAGATGTAAAACCGCGACTTTGACTTGTCATTTTTGAAATATTAGCGGTATAACCCATTGATAATTCGTTATAATTGTCGGTCATTTTTCCCCACATCATGATTCCTTTACTTGGTGTCTCATTAGTTTTATAATTAGCCCATTGTTGCTCTTCGGCATCAGTTCCCAAGTGTTCAAAAATTGTGTAGTGAGTTGGATCTAACGACCAAGAATAGTCAGCATAGGATTTAAGAACAGCGACTCTATCAGCTTGTTCTGCATTGGTACAAGCATCTTGTCCGCCAGCAACATTTGAAGGACAATTTTGCGTAAATCCTTTGGTTAAATCCCAACGGAAACCATCAATTTTGTATTCTTCGATCCATTGTTTGACTACACGTTTTACATAATTTTGAGTTCTTGGTAACTGGTGGTTAAAATCTTCTCCTACGTTATAGCTGTGCATTGCTACAGTATTAAAATATGGATTTTCTGCAGTTGGGGAACCATATCCATCGCCATCTGGGTCATTCATCCACATGCGTATCATCGGGTTTCTTTCAAAAGCATGATTCAAGGCTACATCCAGAATCACTGCAATTCCGTTTTGATGACATAAGTCAATTAGCTCTTTTAATTTGGTAGAAGGACCATAAAATTTATCCAATGCCATATGAAAAGAAGTGTTGTATCCCCAGCTTTCGTTTCCTTGAAATTCCATTACGGGCATTAATTCAATAGCATTAATTTTTAAATTTTTAAAATAATCAATACGATCAATAAGATCTTGATAATTTCTGTTGGCATCAAAATCGCGTACTAATACTTCGTATACAACTAATTTGTCTTTTTCCGGTTTTACAAAACTTGTCGTTGCTGCGCTCCAAGCATATGGAGTTTGTCCAGTTTGTAAAACAGTTACTTCTTTATCTTGACCAGCAGGATATGGAGGAATATTTGGATAAGTGGATGCTGGAATATATTGATCATCATTAGGAGATAACACTAAAGTCGAATATGGATCGGCTGTTTTTACAAGTGCAGGAGAATTAGCTATGGGTGTTGATTCTCCGACCCAATATTGATAAGTGTAATTTTCTTGTGATTCTAAGCCCGTCAATTCTATCCAAAATTTTGTGGATCCAGCTGTAGCGTCTTTTTTCATGGCATAAGTATTGTCAGGTTGCCAATTGTTAAAACTTCCAGCTACATAAACAAAATCCTTTAAAGGTGCATCTAAAACTAAAGTAGCTTTGGTTGCATCAGTTGGATTGTAATTGATTCCGTCAATCATGCCAGCAGGGATAGTTTCTGGAGCTGCATTTGGATTAATAACCACGGTAAATTTTTTGGTTATAATGGTTGTTCCTTGTGTTACCTCCAATTCATAGTTTTGATTGTCTGTGATATTTGTGTGGGTAAATGAATAACTAGAAATACTCGCGCTAGTATTGATGCTAACTCCGTTTGACTTTAAATTGTAACTTGCAACACCGTTAGTATTGGTTGCAGCAATCGAAAGATTTTGGCCAGAAGATAAAATTGTAGTACTGTTTTGTGTAGGTGAAGTTAAGTTAACTTGGAATGAACCTACTTCTGCAAGGATATCTTGTGATTTTTTATCTCCAGTTCCATTTTTGGCCTTAATCAAAAAACCGATTTTTCCAATATTAGTTACATTGTAATAGGTTGTTGGTATGAATGTCTTTGTATAAGTATCATTACCTGCATTATAAGTGAATTTACTGGCTTCGTCAGCAGCTTCCCAAGAACCATTAAGAGGTGTTCCTTTTGGAGTTGCGTCGTCTAAGTCAAATGCCCAGGCCCATAAATACAGTGCGTTCCCGGTAACACCCCAAGTGCTTTCGTTTATGCTGTTTCCATTGATGGTGATTGTAATTGAAGTTGTTTCTTCAAATGTTTCAGGACTTATGGAATAGGTAACTGTTTGTATCTGGGCAAAACTTCCCAAAGAAACAAAGAGTAATAATAAAAGTAAAAGTTTTTTCATGGTTTTCATTGGTTTTTAGGTTTATAACCTCTTGGAATCATAAATATAGTTATATAAAGACATTTCTATGTTAGCGTTTTTTAAAACGCTTTACGACAACGTTGTAGTGTTGAAAAATAAAATTAAAATAATTGATTTAGACACTAAAAATTGGTCTGTTTTTTCGAAGTTGAAAAGATTGTATATACTTGATATTTGTGAAATGCTATGGTTCTAAGAAATTATAATCTGGAAGTTTCTAAAAAGTGGAGGCATATTTGTGAATGCAGGATCTATAAATATGAATGCAGATGTAATAAGTATAACTGCAGGAGTAAATTATATATACAAATGAGACTGGACTTCAAAAAAAAATGAATGTATAAAAGGGAAGAGTGATATGAAATAAAAAAGGGCTATCCGTTAGATAGCCCTTTCTTAAAAATGTAAATAGAATTATGGTTGTAGTACCATTGTGTAAGTATAAGCTCTCGGATTACTCAAATCTAAAGTAATGATATAATTTCCGGCAACAGCAACAGGGATATTATCATTTACATTAAATTCTAATGTTCCATCAGCTCCAGTATCTCCATAATTGATGTCCCAACCATTATTTGCTCTGAATTTCATACTTCCAACAGTTAAGGCTGCTGTAATTGTCCAAACCTTAGTAGTTGCATTATAGGTCATGTTTGTACTGTTATCCCAGCTTCCAGTTGCATCACCAACGATTCCCCAATCGGTCTTTGTAAATTTGTATGACAATTTTGCCGCATTAACCTCTACCAAATAATAACCTGTAGAGGCTGGAGTTGGGATATCTCCTCCGTTTAATTTAATGGTTCCCGCAGTGTCACCTAGACCAAATTGAGGTTTATCCCAAGTAGCATCAACTGTCATTTTAAATGCACTAACACTTGCGAAATTCACATACCCTTCAAGATCTGGCTTGTTTAATCCTGACGAAGCCAATTGTGGAGCAGTTGCAGGAGTCCAATCTCCTCCATAACCTGAGGCTCCTTGATAACCTCCAGGTAGCCACAAACGAGCTGGATTGATGTAAGGATTGATTACAATTCCAATCGCATCTGAGTACATTACAGGTGCAGTACCAGCAACGGCTTTGATTCTCACAACAAATTCAGTTGGTGAATAAGGAACAGCACCTAATGCCAATGCTGCTTCATCCATAGTTGTTACGGAAACTGATAATTGGTTTTGTGCTTCTACAGAACCAAGATTTTTGAACTCAGTAGTTCCTGTAAAGTTATTTACCTTAGTATCAATCTCTAAAGTGTAAGTAACTGTAGCTCCGCCAAAATTAGCCGAATTCCAAGTAAAACGCTCAGCCTGAAGCTCAGCATTTTCCCCTTTTAATTCATAGATGGCACCCGATTGAGGAGCTGTCAATACTGGAACGTCAGTTGTTGTAACTTCAGGTCTGTCCTGTATATCACTTGGAGTACACGAAAAAGCAAATACTGCAAATAATCCGATTAACGATTTAGTTATATTTTTCATATTTATATTTTTAATATTTTTTAAGCTTCCGGCGTTTAATGACCGGAAGCCTTCAAAATTAGTTTTTCTTTAGAGTGTAAGTATATTCTCTTGGATTGCTCAAGTCCAAAGTAATGGTGTAATTACCTTCAGATGGAACTGAGATGTCAGCTTTACCATACTCCAATGTACCATCAGCTCCGTCATCACCAAAGTTAATATCCCAAGCAAAATTGGCTCTAAATTTGATTTTTGCGGCTTTCAAATGAGAGGTTGCTGTCCAAAGTTTAGTATCCTTGTCATAATTCATCACAATATCTGGTTTAGGAGTCGCATCGGTTGGCCATCCACCAGGAGTCGCATCACCTGTAATACCCCAAGCAGTTGCTGTCAGTTTTTGGGTCAATTTTTCAGTATCTACTTCTACTCTGTAATAACCAGCTGCAGGCATATCAATATCCCCACCAGTAGTGCTGATTTTTCCAGCATCTGCTCCGGCACCGTAATTGGTACCAGTCCAGCTAGGCTGAGCTGAGTACTTGTATTTCGCACCTGTACCTTCAAAGTTTACATATCCTTCAAAATCCACTTTTCCGAATCCGGAGGCTGATAATTGAGGCGCTGATGAATGTGTCCAGTCTGAACCGTATCCTGATGCAGCCTGATAGCCTCCTGGAATCCATAATTTAGGATTTTCAGTTGTATAACCAGTAACAGTGATAGTGATTATATCGGAATACATAGGTGTAAAAAGACCGGTAGCGGCTTTAATACGCACATCATAATCAGCTGGTGTGAAAGGAATTGCATCCAAATTTAGTACAGCTGTATTCATAGCTTCCTGGGTAACGGACAATTGGTTTTCTGCTTTTATTGATCCCAAAGATTGTACGTTTGCAAAATTGTTTCCTTTTTTATCGATTTCGACAGTGTAGTTAATCTCAACAGGGCCTCCAAAATCAGCTGAAGTCCAAACAAAACGTTCTATCTGAGCAGCAGCACTTTCTGGCTTCAACACGTAAGAAGCACCAGTTTCAGGAGCTGTTAATACAGGAGCACCAACAGGTGAAATTACTGCCCTGTCCTTCACTTCATCTAGTGTACAAGACACGGCAAGTACAGCAAATAGAGCTATTATTACTTTAGTTAAATTTCTCATATTATATGATTAATATTTAATGATTTAGTTATTAGTAACCTGGATTCTGTATCAATTTTGTATTTGCTGATAAAGCATTCGCAGGAATTGGGAATATATCTCTGTATGATTGAGTTGGTGCTCCGCTCTCTACCCCACCTTTCCAAGGCCAGATATAAGAACCTCCAGTAAATTTACCAAAACGAACCAAATCCGTTCTTCTATGAAGTTCCCAATGCAATTCTCTTGCTCTTTCGTCAAGAATGAATGGTAATGTCAATTGAGACTGTGTAATAACGTCTGCTTTCGCTCTGCTTCTCAAAGCATTTACGTATGTAACCGCTGTAGACAGATTTGCCCCTGACGCTCCTCGAATAGCACATTCAGCATACAACAAATAAGTATCTGCCAAACGGAACAACGGGAAATCAGAATCAACAAAATCACCTTTTTTGTCTGATCCAGGTACTCCTGCAGTAGTTAAATTTCTAAATTTCTGAACGGCATACCCATCTGTAAATACCGATATGTCTTTAATTTCAAGACTTTGACCATCTTTGTAGAAATTCCCTCTAGTATCGGATGTATTTGCAGCTTCAGTTGTTCCTGGAAACATTTTTACAAATGCAGAGGTAGTTCTTATACCTCCCCAACCTCCGTTGATACCAAAGTCATCTTTTTTCATACTTCCACCAACTGCTGCGTGAGTTAAGAAAGTCGTTCCACCGAAAGTTTGTGTATTTAGACCGTCACTTGCAACAGTAAAAATAAATTCGTTTTCTGCTCCATTTTTGTCATTATCAGCCAAAAATAGTTCTTGGTATCCATTTCTACCTGCTGGATTATGAATGATATAACCTGAAGCGATTATCTCGTTTAATAATGGAACAGCTTTATTGAATCCATCATTGTCATTTACATAAACCTTTGCATTCATATACAAATTAGCCAATAACATTTTTGCAGCACCTTGGTCTGCACGATATTTTTCGTTTCCTCTAGGTTTCAACAATGGAATGATTGTTTTCAATTCTGATTCAACAAAATCGTACAATTGAGCTCTTGTAGCATAGTCAGGATAGTAAAAATCTATTGGAGACTCTTCTGTTACCAATGAACCACCACCATAAGCATCTAGTAAATGCCAATAAGTTAAAGCTCTCATAAATCGAGCTTCTGCTCTGAAATAACCGATTTCAGTTTTCAAAGTAGCATCAACTCCTCTCGCTGTTAATTTCTCATCAGTGGTTTGTCTTAAAAATTCGTTACAGTTAACGATTTGGAAAGAGAAACGGGCATAAGTGGCATTTAGGAAAGTATCCAAAGAAGTCCAAGTTTGATTGTGGAAATCTTGAATAGTTGCATCACCCCATGCTATAACTGCCAAATCAGTAGTTAATTCCTGTAAATAATAATATCCTCTAAGATAGTCACTTGCTCCCTCGTCAACGCCCGAAACGTCTGGTGAACCAGCAGGTCCTTGTTGTCCTGTTACTGCTAAGCCAGCATAAATTTTGGCCAAAAACTGCTTGTAAGAAGCCGGATCTTTAAATAATTCGTCTGATGACTTTGAATCACCATTATCAGGTACCTGATTCAAATCATCTGTACATGAAGGAAATATCGTTACCAATAATAACAATGAAATTCCCAATAATTTTATTTTAATATTTTTCATCTTGAATAGTTATTAGAAATTACAGTTTAATCCTAATGTATAAGTTATAGGTCTTGGGTATAAATTGTTATCGATACCTCCTGAAAACTCAGGGTCTAGTCCTGTATAATCAGTAATTATCAATACGTTTTGAACTGAACCTGTTAATTTAAGCATTGATAAAAATTTAGGTAATTTTTTGAAATTATATCCTAAACTGATGTTGTCTAACTTAAGGAAAGAGGCATCTTGTACATAATAATCCGATTGCTGACGTCTAGCATCATTTGATTTGAAATCAGTATATAATAAATCTTCAACACTGTTTTTAAGGTTGTTCTGATAAATCAATACTGAATTCATATAGCCATAACCTGAATCAACATTGTTGTAGTTGAAGTTACCCCATGAACCTCTCCAGTTCATAGACATATCCCAGTTTTTGTAAGATAGAGATGTATTGAATCCGTAGAAAATATCCGCAGCCGGTTTGTGGAAACGGTATTTATCTTTTTCGTTTACTATACCATCGCTATTTCGGTCTATAAATACTCCGTCAAGAGGTTTTCCGTCTGTTCCATATGCCTGCTCATACACGTAGTATGAGTTTGGTGCATAACCTACCTGGTGATTTTGAATCATGTTACCTGTACCTCCAGAGTAAACTCCAACATCAATACCTGGTGTATCATCTTGTGTAGTGGTCAAAGCCGTAATTTTAGAATCTTGGAAAGTAATG
This sequence comes from Flavobacterium granuli, assembly GCF_031456055.1. GTDB lineage: Bacteria > Bacteroidota > Bacteroidia > Flavobacteriales > Flavobacteriaceae > Flavobacterium > Flavobacterium granuli_A. The sequence goes on along the minus strand of NZ_JAVDTX010000009.1, from coordinate 149,160 downwards.
TTACCACCAATAGTCCATTCCCAATCGTCAGTTCTTACCGGTATTACCTGTGCAGAAAGTTCAACCCCTTGGTTACGGATTGATCCAACGTTGTAGTTATCTTTGTTTGAGAATCCAAAGAAAGGAGGGTTGTAAGTATTTAATAACAAATCATCAGTATCTCTTTGGTATACATCAGCTGATCCAGTAAATCTATTCTCGAAGAAGCCAAAATCAATACCTGCATTTATTGTTGTTGTTTGTTCCCATTTCAAGTTACTATTGTAAGGTTGAGGACGGTAAGTAGTGTAATATGTATTTCCAATCTTGTATCTTGCCTGATCATTTGAACCTAAATATAAAGGAACTGATGGGTAAGAAATTCCAATATCTTGTTGTCCAGTGATACCCCAACCTCCTCTAAGTTTCAAGGATGAAATTACTTCAACGTCTTTTAGGAAATTTTCTTCATTCAATTTCCAACCTACAGCCACAGCAGGGAAATTACTCCATCTGTTATCCTCTGTAAATCTTGAAGTACCATCACGACGATATGACATAGTCAACAGATATTTATCTGCAATAGTTACATTAGCTCTCGCGAAGAATGATTGTAAATTCACACGAGTTGGATTGAAAAGCTCTTTATTATTTGTATCGTTTTGATAGTTATAACTAGCTTTTTCTTTTGAATCCCTAAAATCTTGATAAGTATAACCACCAGTAACATCAAATACAGTGTTGATAGATTCAACAGTTTTGTTGTAGTTAAGGTATAAATCCATCACTTTGTTGTTTCTGGTCTCTTCATTTCTGTAAGTGTCTCCAGCTCCTGAACCATCAACTCCATCAAGATAATCAAGAGAAGTATTTCCATAGCTTTGTCCTTGCATTCTGTCATAACCAAAGTTGGCTACGGCTTTTAATTCTGGCAAGAAGTGCATTTTATAATCAAACTGAATATTTCCGGTACTTCTAAAAAATTCACCGTAATTATTAAACTGGTCGATTAATGCAACCGGATTTCTGTTTGCCAATTGGATTAACTCCCCGTTTTCATACCATTGGAAATATTTTCCGTCTGCATTTCTAACTGGTTGCGATGGGTCAAAACCTATTGCATTTCCAATAGCGCCTCTGTTACTGTAATTACTTTTTGTATAAGAAGTGTTGCTGTTTAACTCAACTTTTAAGTGTTTGTCTAAGAAATTTCCAACAAGACTAGCGTTCAAAGAAGTTTTCTTCATGTTATCTCTCTCAAGAATACCGTCAAAATCACCGTAACCAGCGGATACTCTATAGGTAACATTGTCTTGACCTCCAGATGCACTTACGTTATGATCAGTTCCTAAAGCTGTTCTGTAAATTTCGTCTTGCCAATTGGTAGTAGAAGCACCAATCAAACCTATTTGTTCTGCAGTGCCATATTTATTTACGTAGTTCGTGAAATCAGCAGTTGATAATGCATCCACTTGATCGTAAATTTCAGAAACTTGGAAGTTACCGTTGTAGCTTACTTTAAGTTCGCCTGCTTTCCCTTTTTTTGTTGTGATAAGTACCACCCCGTTTGATGCACGTGAACCATAGATAGCGGTTGCAGAAGCATCTTTCAAAATAGAAATAGATTCAATGTCATTTGGGTTAATGTTTGAAAGCGGGTTTTTTCCTCCTTCAACACCACCTGTAGCAACAGGAACGTTATCAATAACATATAATGGATCATTATTTGCACTAAGTGAAGAACCACTACGAATACGAATTGTAGCACTCTCTCCAGGAGAACCACCACCGTTCGTGATTTGCACACCGGCAACTTTACCTGTGATCATTTGATCAGCCGAAACTACAGGACCTTTGTTGAAGTCTTTAGTTCCTAATACAGCAACAGCACCAGTAGCATCTTTTTTCTTAACAGTACCGTATCCTACTTGTACTACTACTTCTTTTAATTCATTTGAATCTTCCTGAAGTTTGATAGTTAAAGATTTTTGGGATCCAACTGCAACTGATATTGTCTTGTAACCCATATAAGATATGTTTAAGATATCTGTTGGTTTTACATCATTCAATTGAAATTTACCGTCAAAATCTGTCGAAACACCTGTGTTACTTCCCTCTATTTTTACATTTACTCCAGGAATAGATTGGCCATCTGCATTATCTAGCACAATTCCCTCAACTTTGTTCTGGGCCATTGCACAAAACGGAAGTAGGAGTAATAAAAATAACAACTTTTTATAAATTGTTTTCATACTTTTTGTTTAAATTAATTGTTTTTTGGTTAAGTTTTGCTTAAAAAATTTTACTTCGAATTCCAAAATTATGAATTAATTAACACGCTCGACATGACTTAAATCATACTAGGTTACGAAAACGTGATAGTGTTGAAAACTTTGCTTTTTATATTTATTTTCACGCGAATATTTACAATAAATAAAAAATTATGTTACCTTTATTAAGAATCGATTATTACAATATAGTAATGCCACATTTATGAAGAAAAAAGTAACTCTAAAGCAGATTGCTAAAGAATTGGATGTTTCAATTTCTACTGTTTCAAAATCTCTTAGAAACAGTCCGGAAATTGGAGAAGAGACGAGATTAAAAGTACAAGCATTTGCCAAATTTTATCATTATAAACCAAACAATATTGCCCTTAGTCTTAAAAACCGAAAAACTAAAACAATAGGCATTATTATTCCCGAAATTGTACACCATTTTTTCTCAACTGTAATCAATGGTATTGAACAAATAGCCAATGAAAATGGGTATAGTGTTGTTATTTGTTTATCAGATGATTCTTTTGATAAAGAAGTATTAAATATGGAACTTTTGGCTAATGGAAGTATAGATGGCTTCATTATGTCATTGTCTAAAGAGACTCAATTTAAAGGCGATTTTCATCATATTACCGAAGTAATAAATCAAGGAATGCCTGTTGTAATGTTTGATCGAGTAACCAATGAAATATTGTGCGATAAAGTAATTATTGATGATAAACAGGCAGCGTATGAGGCCGTACAAAACTTAATTGATAAAGGGCGAAAAAAGATCGCTTTGGTCACCACCGTAGATTATGTGAGTGTCGGTAAATTGAGAACCGACGGGTATGTTAAAGCATTATTAGATAACAATTTGCCTTTTGATGAGCACTTGATTATCAAAATTGAGGATATCGATACTTGCGAAATAATTATTGGCAAATTATTGGAAGACGAGGCTATAGATGCTGTTTTTGCAGTAAATGAAATTTTTGCAGTAACCTGTATCAAAACGGCTAATAAAATTGGATTGAATGTGCCAAAAGATCTTGCGGTAATTGCATTTACGGATGGCATGATTTCAAAATATTCAACACCAACCATTACTACAGTGAGTCAAAGTGGTGTAAAAATGGGTAATCGTGCTGCCAAAATTATTATTGACCGATTGGAGTCTGAAGATGAATCTGAAGATGAAAATTACATCACTGAGGTTATTGAGACCTATTTAGTAGAAAGAGAATCTACAGGTTAAATTTTTAGAAAACCCAAAATATTGTATTCAATTGCTAGGCTTTTATGACATTAAATTAATCACGATGTAATCATTTGCTTTTGAGATTAAAACTAAAATATAAATCGAATGGATTCAACTCTATTCGATTTTTTTGTTTTGTCAATTCTAAAATAATTTGCAAAAAAAATACGTATTTTATTAATTACTACAACCTTGTAGTTATAAAAAATGATTATTTTTTGGTTTTGTTGAATATAAACCAAAAAGATTTTTATATATTTACTCCCCGTTTAAAGCTTTTCTTTTACTTCGAAAAATGAGATGAGTTTTTTTATGACGACAATTCAGTCGTGTTTTATTTATTTAAACACGATGAAATCTTGCGAAATAAATTCATAAGTAGTATTGTGATTTAATGAATTTTTACAAGTGTTATAGTTAATGATTTTTGGCAAAGTTTATCAATATCGATAAATATCTTTAACTATTCTGTTTCATTATCAAAACAATTTTTATCAAAACAATTAGGTTTAGAAATGACTATTTTAAGTTTTTTTTGATGCCAATTAAATTTTTTTGTGATTTCAAATAAATCAGCAAAAACTGGTTCAAATGTTATATGCAATTGAGTTATACCAAAATCATTGGATTAAAATAAAATGATAATGGTATAAGTTTTGATAACAGTGATTTGAACCAAACTTTATTTTGTATTGTTTGTAATTTTCATAATCAATTTTAGTTGGTGCAATAAAAATAAAAAAGTCAAAGTAAACAGTGTGTTTATCAAGTAAATATGTAAATTTTTAATGATGGAAAAACCGAAATTAAGTTTTTGGCAAATATGGAATTTAAGTTTTGGGTTCTTAGGGGTTCAAATTGGCTATTCTTTGCAAAATGGAAACACAAGTAGAATATTGGAAGCGTTAGGGGCTGATGTTCATAGTATAGGTTATTTTTGGTTGGCAGCACCTTTAGCTGGTTTAGTTGTACAACCGATCATTGGTCTTTCAAGTGATAAAACCTGGACTAAATTAGGAAGACGAATCCCATTTATATTTTTTGGTGCAATTGTATCAGCATTGGCAATGTTTTTCATGCCAAATGCAGAATATTTTACATTCTTATTACCGCCTTTATTATTTGGAGCAGTGATGTTATTGTTAATGGATACTTCCTTTAATGTTACGATGCAGCCATTTAGAGCATTAGTGGGAGATATGGTCAATGATGAACAACGCAATTTGGGTTATTCACTTCAAAGCGCTTTAATCAATTTTGGAGCTGTTTTCGGGTCATTATTGCCTTGGATTTTAGTAAAAATTGGAATGTCTAATGTGCCTGCTGAAGGTGAAAAAGTAGCAGAATCGGTAATCTGGTCTTTTTATATTGGAGGTGCAATATTATTAGGAACAGTACTTTGGACTGTTTTTAGAACCAAGGAATATGGACCAAAAGAGCACGCTGAATACAATAAAATTGACTTGAATGCTTCTGAGAAAAAGGAAAAAACTAGCATTTTTACATTGATTGGAAATGCACCAAAAATATTTTGGCAGTTAGGAATCGTTCAGTTTTTCTCATGGTTTGCTTTATTTTTAATGTGGGTTTACACCACAAGAGCAATTGCAAATCAAGTTTGGGGACACGGAGTTGCTCTCGATGCAAAATCAATTGGTTTCAATGAAGCTGGGGATTGGACGGGAGTAATGTTTGCTTTCTATAGTGGAGTTGCCGCTTTGTTCTCTTTGCTGATTCCTTCGATTGCAAAATCAATTGGAAGAAAAAAAACCTACAGTTTCTCACTTCTATTAGGAGGATTAGGCTTGATTTCTATGTTTTTAGTTGAAGACAAAAACATGTTGTTGCTTTCTATTTCTGGAGTAGGATTGGCTTGGGCTGCTATTTTGGCTATGCCTTATGCAATGTTATCAGGTTCATTGCCAGCAGATAAAATGGGAGTGTATATGGGGCTTTTTAATGCGACCATTACCCTGCCACAAATTGCTGCAGGTATATTGGGAAGCACTTTAATTGCACTTTTTGGAGGTAATCCAATGGCGATTATTGTAATTGCTGGTGTGTCTCTGCTTATTGCAGGCTCAGCAGTATTTTTTGTAAAAGAAAAAGTAGAAGTGTAAAAATAAACAATAAGGAGAATTATAATGAAAAAGAGAAAAGGATTTATTTTTGATTTAGATGGTGTAATTGTGGACACAGCCAAATATCATTTTTTGGCTTGGAAAAAAATTGCGAGCGAATTAGGAATTGACTTCACATTAGAACACAATGAATTATTAAAAGGAGTAAGTCGTGTTCGTTCCTTGGATATCATTTTAGAATTAGGTAAAATTGAAGCATCACAGGAAAATAAAGACAAATGGTTAATTCAAAAAAATGAAGATTATCTATCCTATTTAGTAGATATGAACGAGACTGAAATTTTACCTGGAGTGATGAAAGTTTTAAAATTTTTAAAAGAAAACAATCAGCCAATCGCTTTGGGTTCTGCCAGTAAAAATGCAAGACCTATTCTTGAGAAAACAGGAATTTTGTCTTTTTTTGATGCTATCGTCGATGGGAATGATGTTGTTAATGCAAAACCAGATCCTGAAGTTTTCCTTCATGCAGCACGTTTATTGAATGTTACCAATGAAGATTCAATTGTTTTTGAAGATTCTGTAGCAGGAGTGCAAGCTGCAAATATTGCAAAAATGCGAAGCATCGGAATTGGAGAAGAATCAACATTGCATGAAGCAGAATATGTTTTTAAAGATTTCAATGAAATTAATTCTACTTTTTTGGAATTACTAATAAACAAATAATCAACAAAAAATGAGGTTAAAGAGGAATGAAGCAAAGAGGTGTTTTATTCTTGAACTTCAAACCTTACCCTTAAATTTAACAGAAAATGAATCAAGATTATATAAAACCAGACAATTGGTCTATCATTGAAGAAGGATTTGATAGAGAGAGCGTAAAATCATCTGAAAGTCTTTTCAGTATCGGAAACGGTGCAATGGGGCAAAGAGCAAATTTTGAAGAAAATTATTCAGGAGAAACTTTTCAAGGAAGTTATATTGCAGGAATTTATTACCCAGATAAAACCAAAGTGGGCTGGTGGAAAAATGGATATCCTAAATATTTTGCCAAAGTATTGAATGCTCCAAATTGGATTGGTATCAATATTGAAATCAACGGTGAAGATTTTGATTTGAATTCTTGTACCGAAGTTAAAAACTTTCGTCGTGAATTGAACATGAAAGAAGGTTGGTACCATCGTTCTTTTCAAGCGACTTTGAAAAACGGAACTGAAGTAGCAGTCGATATTCGTCGTTTCCTTTCTCTGGATTTAGATGAAGTTGGGGTGATTAATTATGAAATCACACCTTTGAACAAAGATGCCAAAATTATTTACAAACCGTATATTGATGCTGGTGTAACCAATGAGGATGCAAACTGGGAAGAAAAATTCTGGGAGCCATTAGACGTTAAAAAATCAGGGAATGAAGCTTTTGTTACGGCTCAAACTTTCAAAACGCATTTTAAAGTAACAACCTTCATGCAAAATACTATTTGGGCAAGAGGTGAAAAACAAAATTTGTCTCCAACATCTGTTGATACAATAGCGGATAAAATTTTATTTTATTATGATGTTATTGTAGCAAAAGGAGAAAAATCTGGAATTCAAAAAATTGGTGGATATACTGTTTCATTAAATCATGCTGATACAATTTCGGCTGCTGAAAATATTATCCAAACTGCTTTAGCAAAAGGTTACGATCAATTATTGCAAGATCAAATTGATGCTTGGGCAAAAATTTGGGAAATGTCAGACATCACTATTGATGGAGATGTAAAAGCACAACAAGGAATTCGTTTTAATATTTTCCAATTGAATCAAACCTATTTAGGAAAAGATTCTCGATTGAATATTGGGCCAAAAGGATTCACAGGAGAAAAATACGGTGGATCTACTTATTGGGATACTGAGGCTTATTGTATTCCATTTTATATGGCAACAAAAGACCAACAAGTGGCGCGTAATTTATTGACTTATCGTTACAATCAATTGGACAAAGCCATCGAAAATGCTAAAGATAATTTAGGTTTTACGAATGGAGCAGCTTTATATCCGATGGTTACCATGAATGGAGAAGAGTGTCATAATGAATGGGAAATCACCCACGAAGAAATCCACAGAAACGGCGCCATCGCTTTTGCGATTTACAACTACTACCGTTTCACTGGCGATTACTCTTATATCCCAGAGAAAGGATTGGAAGTGTTAATTGGTATTGCCCGTTTTTGGCACCAAAGAGCTTCTTTTTCTGCAAACAAAAATCAATACATGATTTTGGGAGTAACAGGTCCAAATGAATACGAAAACAACATCAACAATAATTTCTACACCAATTATATTGCTAAATGGTGTATTGATTATGCTTATGAGCAAATTCAAAAAGTTTCATTGGAATATCCTTCAGACCATAAGCGTATTATGGAAAAAGTAAAACTTTCTGAAACGGAATTGCAGGAATGGAATAAAGTTGCGGGTAATATGTATTTCCCAAGATCGGAAGAAATGGGAATTTATTTGCAACAAGATGGTTTCTTGGACAAAGATTTGGTTCGTGTAAAAGATTTAGATCGTTCACAAAGACCAATCAACCAAAAATGGTCTTGGGACCGTGTATTACGTTCGCCTTATATCAAACAAGCTGATGTATTGCAATGTTTTTACTTCTTTGAAGATCATTTTGCTAAAGATGAATTGGAACGTAATTTTGATTTCTACGAATCATTTACGGTACACGAAAGTTCATTGTCTCCTTGCGTACACTCTATTCAAGCTGCTTTGTTAGATAAAATGGATATGGCTTATGCCTTTTACTTAAGAACTTCTCGTTTGGATCTTGATGATTATAACAAAGAGGTTGAAGAAGGTTGTCATATTACATCTATGGCTGGAACTTGGATGAGTATTGTTGAAGGATTTGGTGGAATGAGAGTAAAAAATGATGCACTTCATTTCTCTCCAAAAATTCCAAAAGAATGGGGAGGCTATTCATTTAAAATCAATTTCAGAAACCAAATTTTGAAAATTGCAGTTGATCATAAAGAAACAAAATTATCCTTGGAAGGAACTAAAGAGCTAACTGTTTATGTAAACGGCGCCCCTGTTTTGGTTCAGCCAAATAATTAAAATCAATCAATTACAAACCCTTTCCTAGTATTACTTCGAAAGGGTTTTAAAATTATAGACGGAATGAAAAAAATAATCATCTTTTTATTTTTCATCTCTACATCAATTTTTGCACAAATTGATAGAGTTGAACCTCCTTTTTGGTACGCAGGAATGCATAATCCAGAATTGCAGATTATGTTTTACGGCAAAAATATTGCTGAAAATGAAGTGGCAGTATCCAATAATATTGTGATAAAAGATGTCAAAAAAACGGAAAACCCGAATTATCTTTTTGTTACGATTGATACCAAAAATGTGACAGCACAAGATTTTGTTTTTTCATTTTCTAAAAACAAAAAAGTAACTTTTACCAAAAAATATAGTTTAAAACAAAGAAGGGAAAATTCAGCTTCTAGAAAAAGTTACGATGCATCCGATTTGATTTATTTGGTGATGTCTGACCGTTTTGCGAATGGAAATCCTAAAAATGACAGTGACAAATCGGTTACTGAAAAAGGGAATAGATCACTTCCAGGCGGAAGACACGGAGGGGATATTGCGGGTATGATTCAGCATTTGGATTATCTTAAAGAATTAGGAGCTACAGCACTTTGGCCAACGCCACTTTGCGAGGATAATGACAAAGCTTATTCGTATCACACTTACGGACAATCTGATGTTTATAAAATAGATCCTCGTTTTGGAACTAATGAAGAATACGTAAAACTTTCAGCAGAATTGCACAAACGTGACATGAAATTGATCATGGATTACGTAACCAACCATTGGGGAGCCCAACACTGGATGATGAAAGATTTGCCAACTTATGAGTGGGTACATCAATTCCCGGGTTATGCCCAAACGAATTACAGAATGACAACACAATTTGATCCTAATGCATCCCAAATTGATACCAAAATGTGTATGGACGGTTGGTTTGTAAAATCAATGCCGGATTTGAATCAATCCAATCCATTGGTGAATACCTATTTGAAACAAAATGCCATTTGGTGGATTGAATACGCCGATTTGGATGGTTTCAGAGTGGATACTTATTCATATTGTGACAAGAAAGGAATCGCTGAATGGACTAAAGCCGTAACCGATGAATATCCAAATTTTAATATCGTTGGAGAAGTTTGGATGCATGATCAGGCGCAAATGGCATATTGGCAAAAAGATAGTAAAATTGCGGCCATTCAAGGTTACAATTCGTACTTGCCTTCTGTTATGGATTTTACCTTGAATGATGTGTTTGCTAAAGTGTTCAATGAAGATAATGGGAAATGGAATGAAGGAATGATCAATGTTTATGAGAATTTCACTAACGATTTTTTATATCCGAATATCAATAGCATTATGACTTTTGTTGAAAATCATGACACAAATCGTTTTAATGAAATTTACCAAAAAGATTTGTCGAAATATAAAATGGCAATGACTTTGTTGGCAACAGCTCGCGGAATTCCACAAATTTATTATGGTTCTGAGATTGGAATGGCGGGAAATAAAGATAAAGATGGAGATGCGGCTATTCGTCAGGATTTCCCAGGAGGCTGGGCTGGAGACAGTAATAACGCTTTCGCAAAAGCGGGAAGAACTGCTGAACAACAACAGTTTTTTGATTTTTCGGCTCAATTATTCAATTGGAGAAAATCTAATGATGCCGTACATTTTGGAAAAATGAAGCATTATATTCCAGAGAATAATGTTTACGTATATTTCAGATATACAGATTCAAAATCGGTTATGGTAGTAATCAATAACAATAAAGAATCTAAAACTTTCCCACCGGCTCGTTTTCAAGAAAGCATTTCAAATTACAAAACCGGAAATGATGTGCTTTCAGGAAAAACAATTGATTTGAAAAATGACATTGCTATAGAAGGAAAATCTGTTTTGATTTTAGAATTGAAATAAAACCTAAACCATTAAGAAGTTGGACTTCTTAATAGTTCAATAAATAAAATGATTATGAAAAAAATATTTCTTTTCTTTTTAATTTCCAGCTTTTCCTTTGCCCAAAATGCAAATAGAAAATTTGAAAGTTATAAAGTAGTCCAAAATACTTTGGAAATAAAAACATCGGATGGGCAGTATTTCATTAAACCCTATTCTGATAAAATAGTAGAAACTACTTTTTTGCCTTCTGGTGAAAAATTGAATTCTAATTCGCATGCCGTTGTTTTGACTCCTGCGAAATCGGTTTTTAAAATAAAGCAAAGCGAAAACGAGCTTGTGTTTTCCTCTAACGGAATTACGGTTTCTGTTGTGAAAAGTCCATTCCAAATTAGCTATTTGTATAAAAACAAACCGTTGATTTCGGAAAAAAACGGGTATGTAAAAAGAGGGAATGGAAGCAAAGAACAGCCAAAAGAAACGTTAGAGTTTAATTTGGAAACTTCAGAAGCGCTTTATGGAGCCGGAGCCCGCGCGTTGGGAATGAACCGTCGCGGAAATCGTTTGGAATTGTATAATCAAGCCGATTACGGATACGGAACACATTCTAAAAAGATGAATTTCTCTATTCCGTTGGTAATGTCATCCAAAATTTATGCAGTTCATTTTGATAACGGAGCTATCGGTTGGTTGGATTTAGACAGCAAAAAAGACAATACGTTAGTTTACGAAACGATCTCTGGTAGAAAAACTTATCAGGTAATTGCTGGTGATTCTTGGACGGATTTAACTTCGAATTACACTTCATTGACAGGAAGGCAACCTCTTATTCCACGTTGGGTTTTGGGAAATTTTTCGAGCCGATTTGGGTATCATACGCAAGACGAAGTAACCAAAACCATTGACAAATATATCAAAGATGAAATCCCTGTGGATGCGATAATTCTTGATTTGTATTGGTTTGGGAAAACGGTTACTGGAACAATGGGGAACTTGGATTGGGACAAAGATAATTTTTCGGATCCGAAGAAAATGATAAGCGATTTGAATAGCAAAGGAGTTAAAACCGTATTGATTACAGAGCCGTTTATTTTGACCACTTCAAGTAAATGGCAAGATGCGGTTGACAAAAAAGTATTAGCTACGGACGATGCCGGAAATCCATTCAAATATGATTTCTTTTTCGGAAATACAGGACTTGTGGATGTCTTTAAACCCGAAGGGAAAGATTGGTTTTGGGGTATTTACAAAGGCCTAATCAACCAAGGAGTTGGTGGTTGGTGGGGAGATTTGGGCGAGCCTGAAGTATTTCCGTCAGCATCATTCACCGCACAAGGAAAAGCCGACGAAGTGCATAATATTTATGGACATACTTGGGCCAAAATGATTCACGAAGGCTACAAAAAAGATTTTCCAAATGTGCGTCCATTTATTCTGATGCGCGCTGGATATTCAGGTTCTCAAAGTTATGGAATGATTCCGTGGTCTGGTGATGTAGGCCGTTCTTGGGAAGGCTTACAATCGCAACCCGAAATTGCACAGCAAATGGGAATGCAAGGAATGGCGTTTATGCACTCGGATTTGGGTGGATTTGCAGGAGATTATTTTGACAATGAATTGTATGTTCGTTGGTTGCAATATGGCGTTTTTCAGCCTGTTTATCGTCCACATGCACAAGAAGAAGTGCCATCGGAACCTGTGTATAAAGACATTGTGACTAAGGCAAAAGTCAAAAAACAAATTGAGTTGCGTTACCAAATGTTGCCGTACAATTACACTTTGGCTTTTGAAAACAACAACAAAGGTTTGCCATTGATGCGTCCATTATTTTTTGATGAACCGACGAATGAAAAATTATTGAACTCTTGTAGCTCTTATTTGTGGGGGAATGATTTTTTGGTGACTCCAATTACTAAATCAGGAGTTACAAGCACGACCGTTTATTTTCCGAAAAACAGCAATTGGTATGACTTTTATAATGGTTCGAAACATGAAGGTGGAGTGACAGAGAATGTTGCAGTTTCGGCAGATAATATTCCTGTTTTTGTTCGAGGAGGCGCTTTTATCCCAATGATTAAAACGATTCAAAATACGACCAAATATTCGTTGGCTAATTTTGATTTACATTTTTATTTTGATGAAAAAGCAACTTCAAGCACCGGAAAATTATACAATGATGACGGACTGATACCTAATGCTTTCGAAAAAGAGGCATATGAAATATTGAATTTTTCAAGTAATGTAACAGCCAAAACAATTACGCTGAAAATGAATACAGTTGTTGGAAAATCGTTTACCAGCGCGGATAAAAACGTTACCTTATTGGTTCATAGTATCAATACCAAACCAACAAAAGTTACGATCAATGGAGCAAATGTTGATTTTAAAACGAATGCCAACACGCTTGAAATTCCGGTAGTGTTGAAAAAAGGATTGGATAACGAAATTAAAATACAATTATAGTATGATGAATAGAAAAATAATAGTATCGCTGTTTGTTTTATTGGCAACAACTTTTGTGGTTGCTCAAGGGAAAAAAGATTCTAAAGGGAAAACTGAAAAAACACCCTTTGTATGGGAAGGTGCTAATTTATATTTTTTGCTGACAGACCGTTTTAATAATGGTGATAAATCAAATGATATAAATTTTAACAGAACCAAAGTCCCTGGAAAACTTCGTGGTTTTGAAGGAGGAGATCTCAAAGGAATTATTCAGAAAATAGACGAAGGATATTTTACAAAACTAGGAATCAACGTGATTTGGTTTACCCCAGTTGTTGAGCAAATTCACGATGCGACAGATGAAGGAACGGGTGTGAGCTACGGATTTCATGGCTATTGGACAAGAGATTGGACAGCATTGGATCCGAACTTTGGGACTAAAAAAGATTTAGCCGAGTTGGTAAAAAAAGCTCACGCTAAAGGAATCCGAATTATGCTTGACGGCGTTATCAATCATACCGGGCCTGTGACTCCTATTGATACGGTTTGGCCAGAAGATTGGGTTCGCACAGGGCCAAATTGCCTATACAAAAATTTTGAGAATACCACCGCTTGTACATTGGTTGCTGGTTTATCCGATGTAAAAACGGAAAGTAAAGTTGAGGTTGCATTGCCTCCTTTTTTGATCGAAAAATGGAAGGCCGAAGGAAGATATGATAAAGAAATGGCTTCATTGGATGCTTTCTTCAAAAGGACAGGTTATCCAAGAACTCCAAAATATTACATAATAAAATGGTTGACAGATTATATCACTGAGTTCGGAATTGATGGCTACAGAGCCGATACGGTTAAACATACCGACGAAAGTGTTTGGGCCGATTTCAAAACGCAATGTGATTATTCATTTGCGCAATGGAAAAAAAACAATCCAACCAAAGTCTTGGACAACAATCCTTTTTACACCATTGCAGAGGTTTATAATTACAACATCAGTAATGGAAAGATATACGACTTCGGGGATAAAAAAGTAAATTATTACGAGAATGGTTTTACAGGCATGATTAATTTTGAATTCAAAAGTGATGCCCAAAAAGATTATGCAAGCTTATTTTCAAAATATTCTGTTTTGTTGAATGGTCAATTAAAAGGGAACAGCGTTTTGAATTATTTGTCTTCTCATGATGATGGAGGTCCATTCGATGCCAAACGTACCAAAACAATTGAAAGCGGGACAAAATTACTGTTGACTCCCGGAATTTCCCAAGTATATTATGGTGATGAATCCGCTCGTTCTCTTGTGGTTGAAGGAACTCAAGGCGACGCCACATTGCGTTCTTTTATGAATTGGGATGCCATAAACACAAATGCCGAAACCCAAAAAACATTGTTGCATTGGCAAAAACTGGGTCAGTTCAGAGTAAACCATCCATCGGTTGGAGCTGGTGTTAATACAGAGATTTCGACAAAACCGTATGTGTGTTCCAGAACTTTTACCAAAGGGAAATATTATGACACAGTTGTGATTGGTTTGGATTTAATCATTGGAAAAAAGGAAATTCCTGTAGGTTCAGCATTTAATGAAGGCGCCAAAGTAAAGGATGCTTATTCCGGTGTAATTGGAACCGTTTTGAATGGAAAAGTTATTGTTGACAGTGAGTTTGATATCGTTCTGTTGGAATTAAAAAAATAATTAAAAATAAATTGTACCGAAACGCCTTTAGAAATGAAGGCGTTTTTTTATTTTAGTGGGATGAACAAAATTCTCAAAATAGGACATCGAGGAGCCAAAGGCTACGAACCTGAAAACACTTTGATTTCGTTCGAAAAAGCAATCGAAATGGGAGCTGACGGAATCGAATTGGATGTACATCTAAGCTTAGACGGACATTTGATTGTGATCCACGACGAAACGATTGACAGAACAACTAATGGCAAGGGAGTCGTAAACGAATTGACCTTACAGGAACTGAAGTCCTTTACAATCAATGAAAAATATGCAATTCCAACGTTGGATGAGGTTTTGGATTTAGTCAATCAAAGGTGTTTTATAAATATTGAATTGAAAGGTCAGGATACAGCTGAGAAAGTGGTTCAATTAATTGAACATTATATTTCAGATAAAAATTGGAATAACAATCATTTTATAGTGTCCAGTTTTGATTGGAATGCCTTGCAACAAGTTCGTTTTTTAAATGAAAATATTAGAATAGGAGTTTTAACAGAAAGTAATTTGGATCTAGCAATTTCTTTCGCCCGATTTATGAAAGCCGAAGCCCTACACCCCGATTTTCAATTATTAACCAATGAATATACTGCCAAAATTCAGGAGAGAGGAATTCAGGTTTTCCCTTGGACAGTAAATGAAAAAGAGGCTATCCAAAGTATGAAATCATTCAAAGTGGATGGTATAATCACCGATTTTTTGGATTTGCTTTAAAGAACTAAGAACCGATATTCTTTAAGAACCGAATGCTTACATTTGCATTCTAATTTATTTCTTTCCAAAATCATGAATCAAAATTTTGACATACTTGTTGTTGGCGGTGGCGCTGCCGGTTTTTTTACGGCTATCAATATCGTAGAGAAAAACTCGAAAACTAAAGTAGCCATTCTTGAAAGAGGATCTGAAGTGTTAGGAAAAGTTCGTGTTTCTGGAGGAGGACGTTGCAATGTGACCCATGCCTGTTTTGAGCCTAATGAATTAGTGAAATTTTATCCACGTGGCGAAAAAGAATTGCGCGGTGCCTTTCATCAATTTTGTTCGGGTGATACAATAGAATGGTTTGAAAAACATGGAGTCGAGTTGAAAATTGAAGAAGATGGGAGAATGTTTCCGGTTTCGAATTCTTCACAAACGATTATAGATTGTTTTGTAAAAGCAACTCAAAAGCTTGGAATTTCGGTGCTCACAGGACAAAGCGTTCAGTCCATTTTCAAAAAAGATAATTTGTGGAAAGTAGAAACGCAACATGAAAATTATATTGCAGAAAAATTGGTTCTTGCAACGGGAAGTAATCCTAAAATTTGGGAAATGCTTCAACAAAAAGGCCATGCGATTGTTAGTCCGGTTCCCTCCTTATTTACTTTCAACATAAAAGATCCACGAATTAAAGAATTACCCGGTGTAGCAGCTCAAGTTACAGTAAAAGTAAAAGATACCAAATTGGTTTCAACTGGCCCGTTGTTAATCACGCATTGGGGAATGAGTGGGCCTGCAATTTTAAAATTATCGGCTTGGGGAGCACGAATTCTATTCGAAAAAAATTATCAGTTTACTATTAATGTGAATTGGCTAAACGATGTTGATGCCGAAGACGCTGAGAAAAGTTTAAAAACCTTGAAGCAGGAGCATGCCAAAAAAGCAGTATCCAAGAAATCGCCGTTCGACTTTCCGAATCGACTTTGGGAAAGTTTGGTTTTAGCATCAAATATTGAAGCTGAAACTAAATGGGCCGATTTATCTAAAACGCAATTACAAAATTTAGTCAATCAATTAACGAATAGCACTTTTCAAGTCAATGGAAAAAGTACTTTCAAAGAAGAATTTGTAACCGCCGGCGGAATCGATTTAAAAGAAATCAATTTCAAAACCATGGAAAGCAAACTTCATGAAAACCTTTACTTCGCAGGTGAAATCGTGAATATTGACGCAATTACTGGCGGATTTAATTTCCAAAATGCTTGGACCGGTGGGTTTATTGTGGCGAATGCTATGTAAGCAAAAAAATAATTAACAAAAATTTACATCACTTATAAGTTTTTCTTTGGGAGTATTAGAATATATTTACTTTCAAAAAATTCTTACTTATGAAAGTAAAATTACTTTTAGCATTGTCCTTATTTGTATGTCAATTTAGTTTTTCGCAAGCAGAAAAACATCTTAAAGGAGTAATTTCGTCAGAGAGTTTCTTATTGGTAAACGCGCTTGTCATCAATAAGACTTCTCAAAAAAGTACCAAAACGAACGATAGAGGTGAATTTGTAATTACTGTTAAAGCTAATGACAGTCTGCTTTTTTATGCTAAAGATTATTATTTAAAAAGGCTGAAAGTTTCTGAAGAACAGATTGGGCAGAATAATCTGCAAGTTGTAATGATCAAAAAACCAGAAGAGTTAGATGAAGTTGTAGTTGAAAAAATACATAGCATTAAACTTAGTAATGACAAAAAATACGAGCAAAGTAAACTAGATGGTTACGCTACAGAAAAATTTGACAATAGAGAAGGATATCAAACTATGAGGGAAGGTACGTTTGTTAACGGGTTAAATTTTGTTACAATTGGCAAAAAGCTTCTAGATTTATTCACAAAAGAAAAAGAACCAGAAAAGGAAGCTCAGCCAGAAATTGAATTTGCTACATTGGCAAAAAACACATGCGATCAAAAATTCTTCACAGATAGTTTAAAATTAAAACCTGAAGAAATTGAGCTTTTTCTTCAATTTTGTGATGCCGATCCAAAATCGAAAGGACTAATTGAGAATAGTAATATACTCAGTATGATGGATTTTTTATCAGCAAAAAATGTTGAATTTCGAGAGCTAAATAGTTATGAAAAATAAAGTTGTGCCTTTCAATATGGGCAAATGACTAATTACTGCCAACTATCTATTCAACCACCAAATAGCTCCGTTCAAAACTGTTGCAAAACTTACCCAAAGTAAATAAGAAATAAACAAATAACCCGAAATTTTGTTGATTTTGACAAATTGAATATAGGTTTCATAAATCATCAGCCATAGAATAATGATTTCCAAACCAGCTAACATTGGGTTTTTTAAACCAAAAAACAAATACGACCACAAAGCATTTAATGCCAATTGTATCGCGAAAAACTGCAAAGCTTTTTTAACTAATTCTTTTTCAAAATCAATTCTGTTCCATACTAATCCTGCTGCAATTCCCATCATAATATAAAGTGTACTCCAAACTGGTGCGAAAACCCAATTGGGTGGATTAAAACTTGGTTTAATCAGCGTTGGATACCATGTCGTTATAGATGATCGGGTAACTATTCCAGAAAAATAACCCACAACTAGGCAAGTAACAACAATAGATAATATTCGGGTAATCTTATTCATTTCTTATGATTTTAGCGAAGCCAAAATTACTTAAAACTTTCGAAGGATTATCAAATAAAGGAATAAACGATTTCAGCAAATAAAGTATCTTTGCCGAAAATTATTATTTATGTTCGAAACTGACGATTTTATTCCATCAAAATATAGCGAATCAATAGACCAAGGAAGTTTTTCATGGAGTGCACCCAGTAATATTGCTTTGGTAAAATATTGGGGAAAAAAAGACAAGCAGATTCCAGCAAATCCATCCGTTAGTTTTACTTTGAATAATTGCAAAACGATTACGACTTTGGCTTTCGCCAAAAAACAAAACGACGGTAATTTTTCTTTTGATTTATTATTTGAGGGGAAGCCAAAAGAAGACTTCAAGCCGAAAATTCAAAAATTCTTGGAACGCATTGAAATATACTTGCCGTTTCTAAAAGAGTATCATTTTACGATTGACACTGAAAATACTTTCCCCCATAGTTCTGGAATTGCTTCATCAGCATCGGGAATGGCGGCTTTGGCAATGAATTTTATGAGTTTGGAGAAAGCTTTAAATCCAGATATGACGGAAGATTATTTCTATGGGAAAGCTTCATTTTTGGCTCGTTTAGGCTCAGGAAGTGCCTGTAGAAGCGTAAAAGGACAAGTAGTAGTTTGGGGAAATCAAGCGAATATAAAGGGAAGTACGAATTTGTATGGAGTTGAGTATCCGTATGAAATCCATTCTGTTTTTAAAAATTTCCAAGACACAATTTTATTGGTAGATAAAGGTGAAAAGCAAGTTTCGAGTACAGTCGGTCACGATTTGATGCATGACCATCCATTTGCCGAAAGGCGATTTACCCAAGCCCATGAAAATCTAGACAAACTGATCCCCGTTTTTAAAAATGGTAATCTTGAAGAATTTATCAAAATTGTAGAGAGTGAGGCTTTGACTTTACATGCGATGATGATGACTTCTCTGCCATATTTTATTCTGATGAAACCAAACACATTGCAGATTATTAATGCGATTTGGAAATTTAGAAATGAAACCAAAATCCCGGTTTGTTTTACTTTGGATGCTGGAGCCAATGTGCATGTTTTATATCCAAATGATGTCAAAGAAAAAGTATTGCAATTTATTAAAGCCGAATTAGTTGGCTATTGTCAAAATGGGCAGTATCTTTGCGACGAAATTGGGAATGGCGCGATATTTGGTTAATTCTTTTTTTCGTATCTTTAATTCTTAATTATTGTAATTATGGATTTGAATGCGGAAAAATTGGATTTGATTAAGAAGATTGCAAAAACAAGAGATGCTGATCTTCTGAAGAAAATAAAAACCTTTTTTGAAGACAAAGAGAAAGAGGTTTGGAAGGAATTAACGCCCGAACAGCAAGAAGAAATAAACATAGCAATACAAAATGAAAATCGCGGAGATGTAGTCGATTTTTGAAATAAACAATATAATTACCAACCCCAAATTGATAATTAAAAACACACACATGAAAGGACCTTTATTTTACTCAAAAATATTACTCTTTGGAGAATACGGAATTATTCGTGACTCTAAGGGGTTGTCAATCCCTTATAATTTTTACAATGGTGCTTTAAAGAAAGATGCTAATCCTTCTGCTGAAGCGATACAGTCAAATGGTCATTTGAAACGATTTGTAACTTATTTGGAGCAATTGCAAAAGGAGCAACCTAATTTGGTGACTTTTGATTTAGTGACTTTAAATAATGATGTTCAAACAGGGATGTATTTTGATTCCAGTATTCCGCAAGGATATGGTGTAGGTAGTAGTGGTGCTTTGGTAGCCGCGATTTACGATAAATACGCACAACATAAAATCACGGTTTTAGAGAACTTAACACGTGAAAAATTATTGACTCTTAAAACTATTTTTTCTCAAATGGAGAGTTTTTTCCATGGGAAAAGTTCGGGACTGGATCCATTGAACAGTTATTTGAGCATTCCGATTTTAATAAATTCAAAAGATAATATTGAAGCTACTGGAATTCCAACCCAAAGTTTTGATGGAAAAGGAGCTGTGTTTTTATTGGACTCTGGAATTGTAGGCGAAACTGCTCCAATGGTTAATATTTTTATGGAAAACCTTAAAGACAAAGGATTTCGTGCAATGTTGAAAAACCAATTTGTAAAATACACAGATGCTTGTGTTGAGAATTTTTTGGGTGGCGATATGAATTCATTATTCGAGAACACTAAAAAATTGTCAAAAGTTGTCTTGAATAATTTCAAGCCAATGATTCCGGAACAGTTTCATGGTATTTGGCAAAAAGGGATAGATTCAAATGATTATTATCTGAAACTCTGCGGTTCTGGTGGAGGTGGTTATATCCTTGGATTCACACAAGATTTAGAAAGAGCAAAAGAATCTTTGAAGGATTACAAATTGGAAGTTGTTTATCAATTTTAATTTTTTATTTGAAAACAAACCAATTTCATAAGCACTACCTATAAACTCCAAATTTCCCCCCATGTTAAGTAGGCAGCATAAACTATTTGTATTAAAGATTGTGAGTTTGTTCTCTGTAGTTAGAGGTTATAACATTCCAGTTATAGCTTTAGCTCAATATTTATCTGCTATTTTTATATTGGCTCCCGAGAAAAGAGCTTTGTCCATATTGTTGGATTTTCAGCTTTTTATAATTGTATTGGCATCCAGTTTAACAATTGCTTCCGGATATATAATCAATAGTTTTTACGACAGTAAAAAGGATTTGATTAACAAGCCGAATAAATCACAATTGGATCGTTTGGTGAGCCAAAAAACCAAACTTCAAGTCTATTTTAGTCTCAATTTTTTTGTGGCTTTAATAGCTTTTTTTGTTTCATTTAGAGCAGTTTTGTTTTTTTCGGTTTATATTTTCTTGATTTGGTTTTATTCCCATAAAATTAAAAAGTATCCTTTAGTAGGAAATTTAATGGCGGCTTTATTGGCGGTTTTGCCGTTTTTTGGGATTCTGCTATATTTTTATCTGAAAATGCCATTGTATGAAATCGAAAGTAATAGCGGTAAACTTGCCGTTATCCTTTCGCATGGCGCTTTTTTGTTTTTGTTAATTCTGATTCGCGAAATGATAAAGGATTTGGAAAATTTAAAAGGTGATTTTGCCAATGATTATAAAACGATTCCAATTATTTATGGGGAAGAAGTTTCCAAAAAAATAATCACAGGATTGGCGCTATTGACCATTATTCCGGTTTATTTTTTAATCAATGTTTATGATGTTGGTTATATGGATATTTACTTTTATTCGGGTTTTATAATTATGATTTTTTTCTTGTTGTATCTCTGGAAATGGGAAACCAAAGAGAGATATGTTTTACTTCACAATGTATTGAAATTTCTTATTGTAGCTGGTGTATTCTGTATCGTCTTGATCAATCCTAGCGTTTTATGGAACGGTAAAAAAATATTAATGACTATTTAGTGATACTTTGATTAGGATATTCATTTTTATAAATCTTTAGAAGGGTCAATGGTCATTTAATTAAGTAGTTAGCTTTTTCTAATTGCCAAAAATCGTTTCCCAATGATATAAATAGTATCTTTGCAGCAAATTATAGAATATTATGAACAATAAGGAAGGCAATAATAAAAGAAGTGGTGCTAGACCAACAAGCTCTAGACCAAGTTCCAATAAGCCAAAACCTGCGATGCAAAAAAGGGCACAAGGGCCAAAAAAAGTAAAAACAATTGTAAAAGTTGCCGATACTACTGATAAAGTAGAGAAAAAACCAAATCAAGCGCCTAAAAGACCTAAAGTAAAAGATGAAATTCGTTTGAATAAATACATCTCAAACTCAGGCACTTGCTCTAGACGTGATGCAGATATTTACATTCAATCAGGAAATGTAAAAGTAAATGGTATACCTGTTACCGAAATGGGTTATATGGTAAAACCAGGAGATGTTGTTAATTTTGATGGAGTAGTTTTGACACCAGAGAAAAAAGTTTACATCTTATTAAATAAACCTAAAAATTTCACTACTGCACTTGATGAAGGTCAAGAATATCGTAATGTTTTAGAATTAGTAAAAGGTTCTACTAATGCGAAAATCGGAGCAATAGGTAGAATGGATAAAAACACAACAGGACTTTTGTTGTTTACTAATGATACGGACATGATTCGTAAGTTTACATTGCCGAATCAAAAATCTTCCAAAATCTACCAAGTTTCTTTAGATAAAAATTTAAAATTTGAAGATTTAGAAAAAATAAACAAAGGACTTGTTCTTGATGGACACCGTGTTTTTGTTGAGGATGTTAGCTACATTGAAGGAGAAGCCAAAAGTGAAATAGGACTTCAATTAAGATCTGCAAATGTAAAAGTAGTACGTTCTATTTTTGAACATTTCAGTTATGATGTACTTAGAATTGACCGAGTTGCTTTTGCTGGTTTAACCAAGAAAAATTTGCCACGAGGAAATTGGAGATTGCTAACAGAACAAGAAATTATCAATTTGAAAAATGTATAATTTTTAGAAGATAACTTCAAAATCCCTTTCATCAAAAATGTAAAGGGATTTTTTAATTTTAAAACAAACAGAATGACAGCAGAAAAATTGCAATCTATAGCTTTTAAATGGTTTGAAGCATTTAACAATCATAACTTAGAACAATTATTGTCGCTTTATGACGATGAAGCAGAGCATTTTAGTCCGAAATTGAAAATTCGTAAGCCTGAAACGCAAGGTTTAGTAACTGGAAAAGCGGCTTTAAGAACTTGGTGGCAAGATGCTTTTGATCGTTTACCAAGTCTGCATTATAAAGTAACTTCTCTAACGGCCAATGCAGATCGTGTTTTTATGGAATATATACGTACTGTTGAAGGTGAAGAAGACATGCTTGTTGCTGAGGTTCTTGTAGTAAAAGAAAATATAATTGTTGCTTCAAGAGTTTATCATGGATAATGATTGAACCGATTTTAATTATTTAAAAATCCCATTTCGCTAGAAAAATTGAAATGGGATTTTTTTTGGAAAAGATCGAAAGAAAAATAAAAGTATAGATATTATAGTCTAATTATAGAATTACGAAAACGTTAAACCTATGAAAAATAATCAAATTAGTTCTTTAAAAAATAGTTCTTTGATAAATATAATTACTTTTAAAATTCATTAATAATTAATCAATTATTAAAAAGTCTAAGTTTAAAAAGTAAATTATAAAAAATGAGATTAAAAATTGCACTACTGCTAATTTTCAGTTTTCTGGCTTTTGGGGTTAGAAGCCAAAATGCAAATCCTGAAATAGACAAGAAAGTTGCCGAATTGCTTTCTAAAATGAGTACCGAAGAAAAAATCGGTCAGATGACACAAATTACGGTTACTTCTTTTGAGGCTAAAGGAAAACCGGGAGAATTTGATATGGCAAAATTAAATGAGGCTATTCAAAAATACCATATTGGTTCTATTTTAAATGTACCAAATCCAGGAGCTCCAACTATTAAAAGATGGAATGAAGTAATTACAGCAATTAGTAATGAAGCTAATAAATCCAGATTGAAAATCCCAGTATTGTACGGGATAGATGCTATTCATGGTTCGAGTTATACAGCTGGAGCAACATTGTTTCCACAACAAATAGGAATGGCAGCAACATTCAATACTGATCTTGTTAAAAAAGGAGCTGAAATTTCGGCTTACGAAACTAGAGCTTCTTCTATTCCTTGGGTTTTCTCACCAGATTTGGATTTGCCTAGAAATCCAGCTTGGTCAAGAATGTGGGAGTCTTTTGGAGAAGATGTGTATTTATCAAGCCGAATGGGTGAAGCGATGGTAAAAGGTTTTGAAGGGAATAATGTTGGATCAAAATACAGTGTAGCTTCCTGTATGAAACATTATATAGGATATGGTAGTACAACGACTGGTAAAGACAGAACGCCAAGTATTATCCCAGAGCGAGTGTTGAGACAATTTGATTTGACCATTTACCAAGCGGCTATTAAAGCTGGTGCCAAAAGTGTAATGGTGAGTTCGGGTGAGATTAATGGAACTCCTGTTCACGCAAGCAAATACTTAATAACTGATGTGTTAAAAAAAGAATTAGGTTTTCAAGGAGTGGTAGTTACCGATTGGAAGGACATTATTTATCTCTATACTAGACATAAAGTAGCTGAAAATAATCGTGAAGCAGTAAAGTTATCTGTATTGGCGGGAATAGATATGAGTATGGTTCCAGAAGATTATACTTTTTATGTTGATTTGTTGGATTTAGTGAACAAAGGCGAAGTGCCAATGTCAAGAATTGACGATGCTGTAACTAGAATTTTGAAAATGAAATTTGAATTGAATTTGTTTCAAACTACTGTTGCTAATTTGAAGGATTATCCAAAGTTTGGTTCTCAAGAGTTTATTGATGCGGCATACAATACTGCGGCTGAATCAATCACTTTGTTGAAAAACAACAATGCTGTATTGCCTTTAAATAAAAACGAAAAAGTATTGTTAACTGGTCCTACGGCCAATAGTATGAAGTATTTGAATGGAGGCTGGTCTTACAACTGGCAAGGAGAAAATTCAGACACTTATGCTGCAGATAAAATGACAATTCTGGAAGCATTGCAAAATAAAATAGGCAAAGAAAATGTGTTGTATACACCTGGAGCCGATTTAGCTAACTTTGATGATGCTGAAATTGCAAAAGCGGTTGAAATGGCCAAAGGTGTTTCAAAAATTATTTTATGTCTTGGCGAGAAAAACTACACTGAAACACCAGGTGATATTAGCAATTTATACATTACTGCTTCGCAATCTAAACTAGCCTTAGCTTTATCTAAATTGAATATACCAATTGTTTTGGTTTTAAATGAAGGTAGACCGAGATTGATAAGTGATTTTGAAGATAGCATGAGTGCTGTAGTACAATGTTATTTGCCAGGAAATGAAGGAGCAAGAGCATTAGCAGATATATTGTATGGAGATGTGAATCCAAGTGGAAGATTGCCGTATAATTATCCAAGATATCCTAATTCATTAGAAAAATACAATCGTAAATACACGGAAAGTTTAGGAGACGAAGAGCAAAATAATGATGCCAAATACGAAAAAAGCTATTCGCCTCAATTCGAATTTGGAACTGGTTTGTCTTACACAACTTTTGCATATTCTAACCTAAAAATTGATAAAACTGAAATAAGCAATTTGGATGATTTAAAGGTAACAGTTGATGTGAAAAATACAGGAAAAGTAAGTGGAAAAGTATCTGTTTTGCTTTATTTATCAGATAAAGTGGCGAGCATAACTCCTGAAGTTAAGGCGTTGAAACGATTTGAAAAAATTAATCTTGCTTCTGGAGAAAGCAAAACAGTAAGTTTTACTTTGAATCAAAAAGACCTTCAATTTGTGAATAATGATTTAAAATGGATTTCTGAAAAGGGAACTTTCAAAATTCAAATAGAAGGACTTACGCAAGAGTTTGTGTTGAGATAGGTAATATTTAGTTAAATAAAAATGGTAACAAATCTTAAGATTGTTACCATTTTTTATTTTAAATATGTTGTGTTTTAGAACTTGAAAATTTTATTTAAGAAATGAGTCTTCGAATCGGTTTTTATTACTGTATTAGAATCGGCGTAAGCATCTTCATATTCAAAATTTGAATAGCCAAGAAGAACTCTAATGCCTTCTGGAACATTGTTTAATATTACTTTTTTTTGTGAATTTAAATCATTTTGGATAATTATCGACTTTTGTCTTTCATTTACAAAATGAGATAATATTAGCATGACTGCAAAATTTAGAATAGCCCCTGCAGTTTCACTTTTAATCCCAACTTCATTTGATATCATTTCGGAAATACGTCCTTTTTTGTTGGAGAAAATCATATTCAATGGAATAAGGCCTTCTTGTTCAAAAGAGTAATTTATGGAAGAAACTTTTCCGTTTTCAAATTCTATGGTTTTGTAAAATTCGGTAAAAGTTATTGAGTCAATGATTTTATCATATAAAATGGTGTTGTCCATTATATTTTCGAGACCAATAAGAACTGTGCAAATACTGGTGTCAATAGATTTTCTCAATAATATTTCATTCTCTTCAAATTTTTTGCAAAATATTGAAATTAATGGCGAAGTAATAATGTTTCGCAGTTGAAGAAGTAATATGGGGGTCATACTTTATCTTTTATCAAACAAATTTTTATTTGTATCAATTTTAAATAATCGACAAAATGAATTATTTTTCCGATTATCTGATAAATATATAAAAAAATTAACAATAGACAAGAAAAATATTATTTTTTATAAAAACATTGTTTTATAGGTTGAAAAAATAATACCATTAGTTATTATCGTTTGTGATAATGATGTAGTATCAATTAGTTTTATGTTAATTTAAGTGTGATCAATCTAGATATCCAGGAAAAAAAGTATTCATAATAGAAGTAAGTCCCTCTATAGTAAGAATCTTATTTTGAAAACCTGAAATTACAGGGAAATTTGAAGCTTTTTCTTTATCATCGGGGTTAAGCGAGCTGGTGAGCATTACAATTACAACATTGTCTCTTAGATTTTCATCCAAATTCGAAAAGGCTTCTGCAAATTCCCAACCATCCATCACTGGCATATTGATGTCCAGCAAAATCAACATGGGCTGTGGAAAGATACCATCTGATTTTTCATATTTCCCGGTGTTTGTCAAGTAGTCTAGTGCCTGACGACCATTTAAAGTGGTTTCGATATGATCTGTTATTCCTGCTTTTTTGATTAGCATTTTGCTTATAAAATTGGTTGCCATATCGTCATCGACTAGCAAAATAGAATTTAATTTTTTCATACTTAGCAATTATTTATTTTTTAAGGACAAGATATTGGGGTTATTTTGGTATGGTAAAGTAAACAATTGTACCTTGACCAAATGTTGATTCTATCCAAATGGTACCTCTATGTAAGGCTACAATTTTTTTGCAAATTGCGAGACCTATTCCTATTCCAGTATATTCATCCCGATTGTTGAGGCGTTTGAAAATGATAAAGATCTTTTCTTTATTCTGCTTCTCTATTCCTATTCCATTATCTTCTACAGCAAACTGCCAATTGTCTTCAATTTGTTTTGCAGTGATACTGATAGTCAAAGGAGTTTCGTTTTTTCTAAATTTTATTGCATTTTCTATTAAGTTTTGAAATAGTTGAATCAATTCTATAGAATGCCCTTCGACTTTAGGTAATTCTCCAATGATAATTTGTGTTTCTGTTTTTTGAATGCTATTGGATAAAGTTGAAATTGCATCATTTACAATTTCATTACAGTCTACTTTTGTAATTTCAATTTGGCTTCCTATTCTGGAATAGTCCAATAATCCTTTGACTAGTTTTTGCATTCTATCTGAAGATTCTAAAATAAAATCTAAGTATTGATTGATGTTTTCATTAGCATCTTTTGGGAAATCCGCTTTGATGAGTTCAGAAAAACATTTTAGTGTAAGCAAAGGCTCTTGTAAATCATGTGAGGTGATATAAGCAAATTGTTCGAGCTCTTTGTTTTGAATTTGTAATTTTTGGTTTTGAATAGCAATTTCTTTTTCATTCTCCTTTCTTTGTGTGATATCACGTGCAATGGCATCGATATGATGCGGGACTCCATTTTTGTCAAAAATCATCTTGCCACTAAGAGAAATGTGTTTTATTGCTCCTGATTTTGTCTTAATTAATTTTTCATAATTATTTAAAATTAAATTTTCATTTATGAGGATAATCGCAATATCATTTTTTTCATCATCAGGTTGTAAAAATGACGTAGGTTTTCCAATTAATTCATTTGCAGTGTATCCGCAAAATTCTTCAATAGATGGACTTAAGTCTGTAAAAATTCCATTAATATCGGTTTGAAAAATGACATCTGGAATGTTTTCAAATATGTTTCGATATTTTTCTTCACTTTTTCTCAAATTTTCCTCAGCTTTCATTTTTTCAGTGATATTGGTTGAAATAACTGTAGCTCCTATAATTTCATTGTTTTGATTTACAATAGGACTTGTTCTTAACTCCCAAAAAGTGTTATTGGCTTCAAAATTCCTTATAGTAGTAATACTCTCTCCTGAAAAAACTTTGGTCAGAACCGCCATCGATTCTTCAAGTTCATCTTTGTTAATTAAACAATCCTGTAATTTAATCCCCAACTCAATGTCTACACCGTTCATTATTTTCATATTATGGCGATGCAAACTGTTAAAGCTTAAATATTCATAATTTAAACCTAAAGAGTAAATGCTGATATCTTTTGGACTTTCAAGAGTAGACTCGAGCAAAATTTGATTTTTACGGAGATCTTTTTCGTTTTTTTTAATTAAATCATCAGCCCTTTTCCGCTCAGAGATTATTCCTGCTAAGAAAAGACTGCAAATAGAAATTACACTCAAAAATAGATCCAAAAATAAAATAGAATCATTAATATATTCTTCATTAAATGGTCCAATCCCTTGAGCTGTTGTTATAATTGCAAATAATGAAATTATTATGATGATGAGTGTGGTGATTTGAATTTCAAAACGATAAACAGACCAGAACAATAAAGGTAAGATGAGGTATTTCAAGTCGGTATGTTGAAAAAACACTCCGAAACACAATAAAATGGTTGTTAGTCCATAAAGTGTTAATTCTAAGGAATTAAAATTATTTTTATTGAAAGAGTCTTTAGAAAACCAGGATAACATGAAGGGAGTAATTAAAATTATTCCAATGGCATCACCAAGCCACCATGTTTTATAAGTGTACCAAAATTGCTCTGCGGTAATTGAGTCATTAAGAAAAAAGCTGGTTACTCCAATCAAAGAAGTAATAGTCGAATAAGCGATTGGCCCTAAAATAAGTAGTGTCAATACATTTTTCCCATTGTTCAATGGATACTCTTTTTTGCATAAGCGAACGACTAGAATTGTCGCTATAATTGATGCTATTACAGAACCGATTGAAATAAAAAAGGCTGTTGGGAGGTGGTTTAAAAAAAATGTTTTATCTAGGCTAGCTATGTCTTTATTGAGGAGAGTGTTTGAATAAAGTGAGCCAATCCAAATGCCAATCAATGCGTTGCGCCCCAAAATCAATGTCGAGGCAAATGCAAATCCCGAAGCAAGAAAAATGGGACTAACTGTACTGGTATCAATTGTTAATGAAAAACTTATTTTGGCAAGTAGTATATATAATGTTGCAACCACAAGAACCGCTATTGGACTTGATCTTAATATAGATGGTATTGAATACAATGGGGTTAATGAGTTATTTGGTTTCATTATATTATGGTTGTATTAATGTCAACTACTCAAAATTAATAAGATTTATCGGAATACACTGATTATGATGGGCGTTATTTTCGTAAAAAAGTAATTAACATTTCTTAAATGTAAGTTTGTTGGCATGAATTTATAAAATTTTGATATAATTTTTATAAATCTAATGCGATTTTTTGTTGATGCCTTTGCGGTGGGTTTTCCGGTTTTTGAATCCAATTAAGAATTACAGTCGTATGGAATGAATGTAATATTTTTATTTTCGACTAACTAAAAATTAAATAGTTTTTAGGAAGATATTAAAAACAAAAAACCCACTCGTTTGAGTGGGTCTTGTGGTACCTCCAGGGATCGAACCAGGGACACATGGATTTTCAGTCCATTGCTCTACCATCTGAGCTAAGGTACCTTGCTGATTAGTTCGTTTTGTTGCTATTTGCATAGCAGTTTCGTGAACTTGTTTGCGGGTGCAAATATAGAATCTTTTTTAAATTAAACAATACATTTTTTAAAAAAAATCTATTCGTACCTTAGCATTTTTAAAAAAGATAATATGGTTTTAACTATTGATGTAGGAAATACAAGAATTAAAGGTGCTGTTTTTGAGGAATATAACACAATAGAATTTTTTGTTTTTTCTAAAGATGAAATTCAGGAAAAAATTGAAACTATTTTAAAAAAATATGAAAAAGTCACACATTTAGTTGTGGCTTCTGTAGGGAGTATAGATAAAAAGTCTTTTTTGTATTTTCAAAAAAAACTTGATGTATGGTTTGTTTCACATGAAGATGTTTTTCCTTTTGCCAATAATTATGCTACTCCAAAAACCTTGGGAATAGACAGGATGGTATTGGCTGCTGGTGCAACTTTGCAGTTTCAAGGTCAAAATCGATTAATTATTGACGCAGGAACTTGCGTGACTTATGATTTTGTAGATCAAAATGATGTGTACCATGGTGGAGCCATTTCTCCAGGTTTGCGTTTGCGATATGAATCGTTGCACCACTATACCGAAAAGCTACCATTGTTAACAGTAGAGAGTCCCAAACATTTCATAGGGGATTCAACTGCAGAAGCAATCCATTCTGGTGTTGTAAATGGATTGGTCTATGAGATTAATGGTTTTGTCGATGAATATCAATCAAAATATCCAAATTTTATAATAATTTTAACGGGTGGGGACACAGAATTTTTGGCTAAACGATTAAAAAATACCATATTTGCCAATTCAAATTTTCTGTTAGAGAGTTTGAACCAAATTTTTCAATATAAAATAGAAAATGATTAAAAAAATTATTGTTATTGCATGTTTCTTTTTTTCACTAATGTCTAATGCTCAAAGTGGATCTGCCTCTCCTTACTCTTTTTTTGGAATAGGTGAATCCAGATTTAAAGGGAATCTCGAAAATCGTTCCATGGGAGGCTTGAATATTGAGCAAGATAGTCTTCATATTAATATCTTGAATCCTGCCAGTTTTGGCAGTGTGCGATTTACCACTTTTACAATGGGGGGAAATTATACTGCAACAAGTCTAAAGACGGATTCCAATAAAGAAAATGCACAAAGAACAACATTAGATTATTTAGCGGTTTCTTTACCATTAGGAAAAATAGGTGTTGGATTTGGATTGTTACCATATACTTCGGTGGGATATAATATTCAATCGACAAGTACAGAGCCAGACGGAGTAAATAATGTTTTGAAGGGAACTGGTGGTTTAAACAAGGCTTTTTTCTCATTAGGATATACAATCATTCCGAATTTAGTAATTGGTGCTGATATGCAGTATAATTTTGGAAGAATTAACAATTCAAATTTAGAATACATTTCAGGTGTGTCAATTGGAAGTCAGGAGGAAAACAAAGCTGATTTAAATGGGTTTACAGCTAATTTTGGAGCAATGTACAAGCACAAAATCTATAAAAAAATAAATTTGTACAGTAGTTTTACATATACTCCTCAAAGTAAATTGTCTTCCACTAATACTAGAACAATTTCTACCGTAAACTATAATTCTAATTTTGATATTGCTGTTGTTGATGTTGTTGATGCAAAGGAAATAAGAGCAGATTTGACAATTCCAGATAAAACCTCTTTTGGTTTTGGTGCTGGACAAACTAAAAAATGGATGATAGGAACTCAGCTGGTTTTTCAAAATGTTGGTAAACTTACATCTGATTATAATACTTCAAGCAATACAACTTACGGAAAATATTCAAGTTATAGTTTAGGAGGTTATTATGTTCCTAACTATAATGTTTTCTCAAAATACTATCAAAAAGTGGTGTATAGAGCTGGTTTGAAATACACAAAAACTGGTACTATTGTCAATTCAGAAGAGATTGATGACAAAGGGATAACTCTAGGTTTTGGTTTGCCGGTTCCAGGAGGTATATCTAATGTTAATGTTGGTTTAGAATATGGACAGCGCGGTACAACTGCAAAAGGATTAGTTCAAGAAGATTATTTTACTTTTGCACTGAGTTTCTCTCTTAATGACAAATGGTTTGGACAAAGAAAAATTGACTAACTATTAGCTCAAATAATTCTGTTTTCCTAATTGACATTGATTATGACTTTCTATAAAAAATATATTCTATTCCTTTTGCTACTAATTATTGTTGTTAGTATGACTTTGGGTTGTGAGAGTAATTTTAAGGAAGTTCAAAAAAATGATTATTCGGAATTTGTTCCTAGCGGTGATGCCGATAATGTGAATTTAAAATACACGGATTCCGGGAAAATAAAATCCATATTGGTGAGTCCGAAAATGTTTGATTATGCCAATGTTGATTTTGTTTTTACAGAATTCCCAAAAGGAGT
Source organism: Flavobacterium granuli (assembly GCF_031456055.1). Lineage (GTDB taxonomy): Bacteria > Bacteroidota > Bacteroidia > Flavobacteriales > Flavobacteriaceae > Flavobacterium > Flavobacterium granuli_A. The sequence goes on along the minus strand of NZ_JAVDTX010000009.1, from coordinate 117,023 downwards.
TGACGTAACGATATATGATAATAAAGGAAAGAGAACTTTTATCAAATCGAATTATGCTGTTTCGTATAAGGAAACAAGTATCATTGACTTACAGGGCAAGGTGAAAATTACTTCGGAGGCAGGACAAATGCTGGAAACGGAACAGTTATATTTTGACCAAAAAAATCAATGGTTTTATACAGAGAAAAAATTTAAATTAACAGATGCTAAAGGAGGTTCGACTGGACAGGGAATTGATTTTAGCAAAGACTTTAAAGTCGTAAATTCACAACGAATAGAAGGAGAGATTGAATCTTCAGAATAATAAAAATAACACAACATGAATTTCTTAAAATATACCTCATACCTTTATTTAGCTTTTGGAATCTATTTTTTATACGATGGATTTACAAAATGGGATTCAGTTATAGAAACACCATGGTTGAGCTTCATCATTGCAGGTCTTGCCATTTTTATGTTTTTCTTTAGAAGAAAGTTTGCTAAGAAATTTGATGACAGAAATAAACAATCCTAAATAATATGGAAATAAGTATCATAATATTGTGTTTAATACTATGTGCTTTTTTTTCAGGTATGGAGATAGCTTTTATCTCTTCGAATAAAATTTATTTAGAATTAGAAAAAAAACAAGACAATTTTCTTTCTAAAACGCTTACCAAACTTACTGAGAAACCGTCAAAATTCATTGCAGCAATGCTTATTGGCAACAATATTGCACTAGTGGTTTACGGTTTTTTTATGGGCAAAGTGTTGATGGATTGGCTATTGATTTTTGATTTGCATTTTTCAGATTTCACGAGTCTTTTAATTCAAACAGTAATTTCTACATTTATTGTTTTGATAACAGCCGAGTTTCTGCCTAAAGTCTTTTTTCAGATTTATGCCAATTCGGTGATTAAGTTTTTTGCCATACCGGCCTATTTCTTTTATAAATTATTCTATTTCATTTCCACTTTTTTTATTTGGATTTCAGATTTTGTTTTGAAAAGATTTTTTAAAACAGAAGGAGATCAAGTGCAGCTTTATTTTAGCAAAGTTGAATTGGGAAACTATATCAACGAGCAAATGAGCACAGTTGAAGACCATGAAGAAGTAGATTCTGAAATACAGATATTCCGTAATGCATTGGATTTTTCAGGAGTTAAGGCTCGTGATGTAATGACTCCAAGGACTGAAATCGCAGCAATCAATGTGGCGGAATCGCTAGATGATCTCAAAGATTTATTTATATTAACAGGGTATTCTAAAATGGTGATTTATCAAGATTCATTAGATGACATCATTGGTTATGTTCATTCTTTTGATTTGTTCAAAAAACCTTCAACTATAAAAGAGATTGTTATTCCAGTTGAGTTCATTCCAGAAGCAATTTATGTAAAAGATGCTATGAGTTTGCTGACTAAAAAACGAAAAAGCGTTGCTGTTGTATTGGATGAATACGGAGGAACATCAGGAATTCTCACAATCGAGGATATTGTCGAAGAGTTGTTTGGTGAAATTGAAGATGAGCATGATTTAGATGAGGAGATGATAGAAAATGTTTTAGAAGATGGTGCTTTTTTATTTTCAGCTCGTTTTGATGTTGAGTATCTGAATCAGACTTATAAACTGACCATTCCTGAAAGTGATTCCTATGGGACACTTGGAGGATTTATTGTAAATTTTACCAAGGAAATTCCTCAAAAAGGAGATGTGATCACAATCGATAACTATCATTTTGTGATAGAAGAAGCCACAAATAAGAAGATTGAATTGGTTAAAATGACTATCAAAGACTGAGATTCTTTTTTAAATTTAAAAAAAAACAAAAAAAAAACAGTAGTTCTATAATTATTAATTAGATAATTGTATTTTCGCAAACAAAATTTTAAAATAAACAATAATATACAATGGCAGTTTTATCAAAAATTAGACAACATTCCGCTATAATGATTGGAGTTATTGCTCTAGCATTATTTTCATTTATAATACAGGATCTTTTTTCGAGCGGGAGTTTTGGTTCTAGCTCAAAGGATGTAGGAAGCATTAATGGGAAGGATATCGCATTTGAAGACTTTAGACTTAAAGTGAGCAATGTAGAAAAAAGTGGACAAGGAATTTCTTCAACAGAAGCGTCTAGACAAGTGTGGGATCAAGAAGTGACTATCGCTTTGCTTTCTGCTGAATTTGATAAATTAGGATTAAGAGTAGGTGAAAAACATATTTTGGATATCCTTAAAGCAGATCAAAATATTGGTAAAAATCCAATGTTTTTAAATGCTGCAGGAATGTTTGATGTTGCAAAATTTAAAGAATATTTCAAATCAAATCCAGAGCAAGCACAATTTTTAAAAGACAGAGAAAAAAGTGCTGAATTGAATGCTAAATTTCAAATTTATAATACCTTAATTAAAGGGGGTATTTATACAACTGAAAGCGAAGGAAAATTTAATTACGAAATGGGAGCTAACAAAGTGAGCTTTGCTTATGTTGCTGGTTTGTTTTCGACTATTAAAGACAGTGAAATAAAAGTTACTGATGCGGATATTTTGGATTATATGAAAGCAAGTCCAAAAAAATTCAAATCTGAAGAAACTCGTAAAATAGAATATGTTTTAATTGAAGACAAAGCATCTCCAGAAGATGTAAACGAAGTTAAGACTAAGGTTAATTCATTATTGTCAGGAAGTGTAGTTTATAATCAAGCAACTGGTAAAAATGATACTGTAGCTGGATTTAGAAACACTAAAAATGTGATTGAATTTGTAAATTCAAACTCTGATGTGCCTTACGATTCTTCATATGTTGCCAAAAAAGATTTACCTGCAGTTGATGCTGATAAATTATACAACTTAGCTCCAGGAGAAGTTTACGGACCTTATGTTTTTGGAAGTTACTACTGTATTTCAAAATCTTTAGGTAGACAAGCTGGTGTAAATGCAAAAGCAAGTCATATCCTTATTAGTTATGAAGGAGCTCAAGTTCCTAATCAAAGAGAGAAAAGAACTAAAGAAGAAGCTAAAGCTAAAGCGGAATCTGTTTTAGCTCAGGTAACTGCAAATCCAGATAGTTTCTTGATGTTGGCTTTTACAAGTTCAGATGATTCTTCTGCTCAACAAGGTGGAGATTTAGGATATTTTGGTCAAGGTCAAATGGTAAAACCTTTCAATGATTTCGTTTTTAACAATGGTATTGGAAAAGTTGGATTGGTAGAAACTCCATTTGGTTTCCATATCATCAAAATTACTGATAAGCAAGACGGAATTCGTTTGGCAACTGTAGCTCAAAAAATTGAAGCTTCAGAAGCTACTTCTGACAAAGTATTTACACAGGCAACTAAATTTGAAATGGATGTTGCAGATAAAGATTTTAATAAAGTAGCCAAAGATATGGCTCTTACTGTAGCTCCAGCGGTTTCAGTAAAAGCAATGGACGAAAATTTTGGTCCTTTAGGAAATCAAAGAACTATCGTAAGATGGGCTTTTGAAAAAGACTCTAAAGAAGGTGCTGTAAAAAGATTTGAAGTAGCTAATTTAGGTCACGTAATTGCAAAAGTTAAAACTATTGACAATTCTGGATTAGTACCAGTTGATCAAGCTAGACCGTATGTAGAGCAAATTCTTAAAAACAAGAAAAAAGCAGAATTATTAAAAGCGAAAATGAGTGGAAGTTCATTGGAAGCAATTGCTAAAGCGACAGGTACAACTGTACAACAAGCTACTGACGTTACTTTGGAAAATCCAGTTTTAACAGGTGGTGTTGGTCAAGAGCCAAAAGTTGTTGGAAATGCATTTGCATTGGCTGCTAATAAAGTATCTTCTCCAATCGAAGGTGTTACTGGAGTTTATGTAGTGAAAAACATAAGTACTGTTAAAGCGCCAGCTTTAAAAAGTTATGCTGATAATGTAACTAAATTAAAAGCACAAAGTGCTTCTGAAATAAACAGAGTATTGCCAGCTTTAAAAGAAGGTGCTGATATCAAAGACAACAGAAAAGATTTTAATTACTAAACAGTAATTTTCAAACATAAAAAACCCGATACTTATAAACTGCAAGTATCGGGTTTTTTGTTTTATTTATTTTTCAGTTAGAAGCTGTAGTCTATTTCTAATACTGAATTTTGGTAAAATTATAGTATCATTTCCTGATAAGGAATAATGGTTTCAAATCCTTTGGATATAAAATATGAAGCGGGGTTTTCCTTTGAAATAACCAATACAAAATCGCCACCCCATGCGCCAAGACTTTTTATGGTTCCATCAAAATCATAGAACAAGTTTTCTTTGACGGTTTTGGTTTCAAGAATAAAACTCAATTCTTTTTCGTGTTTCTCTAACGCTTGCGCAAAAGTGTTTTCGTCTTTTGCATTCAAAACGATTTGAGTGAGTTGATTGATAATTTCTTTTGTGTCTTCTAAATTGTTTTTTTTCTCTTTATAGGAAGCAATGGCATTTTTGCTGTTTTGCTTTTGGTTTAGATAAACAAAGTATAGATTTTCTACAAATGTTGGTTGGAATTTTACTTTTTCAACAACTGGTTTTCCTTGTTCAAGATGATATAGAATTGGACAGTCGTTTTGCGCACAGGCTATATCATATCCACTGCCTCCAAAACTGTTTTTAAGTAACGTGAAGGCATTTATTTCAAACCATTGGGCAATGTTGTTTATTAAAGTTGAAGAAGTACCCAATCCCCATTTTTTAGGAAAACTCAATTGGGTTGAAACGATATAACCCTCCGAATCTAAAATTGCACTTGGGTTCAACTGATAGGCTGATCGTAAAATGGTAATTAGAGTATTTTTTACAGATTCTTTTTCAAAAGGAGTTGTGGAAATAATTTCCGAAAACAAAATGGTGTCATCAAACCAGATACTTCCGTCGGCATCATAACTTTTCCATTTTATTTCTTGTTTATCGTTTCTTTCAACAATCAGATTCTGTCCAAGTTTTGTGGGTAAAGCCAATGCTTTTGCACCATCAAGAACTAAATATTCTCCTGTTATTAAAAGTTTCCCGTTGCTGTAAAATGTTTTTTTCATTTTTGGAAAATAACCCTGTTATGGTTTTAAACCCTAACGGGGTTGTTAATTGGATTTTCTAAGATTTTCAATATAATCAACTACTGCGCTATGGGAAACAATATTATGCTTGAAGTGTTTTTTTATCAAAATACGTTCTTCTTCATTAGCCTCAAACTGATTTAGAATGTTGTTCAAATGCATTTTCATGTGTCCGTCTTGAATTCCTGTTGTAGTCAATGAACGCAATGCAGCAAAATTTTGTGCCAATCCAGCAACAGCAACAACTTGCATTAATTCTTTGGCTGATGGTTTTTCAAGCATTTCCAGAGATAACTTTACCAAAGGATGAAGTGATGTTAATCCGCCAACTGTTCCTAATGCCAATGGGATTTCCAACCAAAAACTAAAAATTCCATTTTCTATTTTGGCATGAGACAAACTAGAGTAATGTCCTTTTCTGGAAGCATAGGCGTGGATTCCAGCTTCCACAGCTCTAAAATCATTCCCAGTTGCAAGAACAACAGCATCAACTCCATTCATGATTCCTTTGTTGTGTGTTACGGCACGATACGGTTCCACTTCGGCAATTTGTATCGCTTGAATAAACTTGGTCGCAAATTCATGAGGATATTCAATATGTTTTTCAGCTAAATCTTCAATTGGGCAAGAAACTTCTGCGCGAACGATGCAATCTGGAACATAATTTGAAAGAATACTCATAACTATTTGTATGTTTTTTTCTTCTTCGCTAAACATCTCAAAAGTTAATGCTTCTTCTTTTATTGTTTTGGCAAATTGTTCCAAACAAGAGTTGATGAAATTGGCACCCATGCTGTCTTTTGTTTCAAAAGTAGCATGCAGTTGATGGTAATTTGGTAATAAACTGGTTTTGTTTTTTAGAACTATATCCAAAATTCCGCCACCACGTTTTTGCATATTTTTGGTGATGCTTTCGGTTGCTGTAAATAATTTAGATTTTAATTGAGCAAAGAACAACGTCAGTTTTGATTCGTCTCCTTTGTAAATAAAATGTACCTGTCCAATTTTCTCAGTACTGATTACAGTTGCTTTGAATCCGCCACGAGTGGACCAAAATTTTGCTGCTTTGGAAGCGGCCGCAACAACTGAACTTTCTTCAATAGCCATTGGGATTGTACTGTATTTTCCATTGATCAGAAAATTAGGGGCAACACCCAGAGGAATGTAAAAATTAGAAATCGTATTTTCTATGAATTCATCATGTAATTTTTGAATTTTTTCGTCAGAGTTCCAGTAATTTTTAAGTAGTGCTATGGCTTCACTTGGAGTTGAAAAATAGTGATTGGCAATCCAGTTTATTTTTTCTTCTTTGGATAGTTTAGAAAATCCAGCAACAGCGTTGTTCATAGGTATAAATTATAGCTTTATAATCGCAAAGATACACATTCCATTTTATTGCTTTTTTCAAAATGAATCTGTATTTCGAATTCGATTAATTTATTTAGGGAATTGACTTTTTGAGATTTATAATAGAATGAGTGTTATATAATAAGGAGTCTTGTTTTATCATAAAATTCAAATACTACAAAATCAATGGAAAGAATAACTGTGCTTTGTTGGGTTGTTAGAAAAATATTCAGTAAAATTGTTAAAAATATTTTTTTATAACATTTAACAAGGCGAAAGTGTTTTATTTATAAAATTTTCACTAAAATTGTCGCTTTTATAACTTAATCCATATTGTGTAATGAGTATGACATTAAATTAGTACAAATACTAATTATGACATGTAAATTGCATATTTCAAAAGAAAACAAATTTACCTAAATATGAATTCGAATAAGATTACTGCCTTATTTTTCTTTTTGTGTGTTACTGTATTTGGACAACAAAAAATTACCGTTGAAGAAATTTATACAGGCGCTTATCGTGCCAAAGGGATGGATAAATTGCAATCAATGAAAAATACCAATCAATACACGGTATTAAATTCTGACAGAGCAACTAAAAGCATGCAAATCGATCTTTATGATTTTGCAACATTAAAAAAAGTATCAAATCTAATCGATACTAAAAATTTCAAAGAGCTGGCAGACGGAATTGACAGTTATACTTTTGATGATTCTGAAAAAGAGATATTAATTGCTTGTCATTCAAACAAAATTTTCCGCCATTCTTTTACAGCAGATTATTTTTTATATGATATAGCTGCCAAAACACTAACAAAACTTTTTGATTTCCAGGTTCAAGAGCCTACTTTTTCTCCTGATGGAACTAAGATTGCTTACGCCAAAGAAAACAATTTATATGTTTATGATGTAGCTTCGAAAAAATCAACTGCAGTTACTACCGATGGAAAAAAGAATGCTGTAATTAATGGTATTACGGATTGGGTTTATGAAGAGGAATTTGCTTTTGTTCGTGCTTTTGATTGGAGTGCAGACAGCAAAAAACTAGGCTATATCCGTTTTGACGAAAGCGCAGTGCCAGAATTTTCAATGTCGATTTTTCAAAAAAGTTTATATCCAACAGTTGAGACTTTCAAATATCCTAAAGCAGGAGAGAAAAACTCGTTAGTTTCATTGCATTTATACAATGTAGATTCTAAAGCAGTAATAAATGTGGATTTAGGGAAATATAATGATTTTTATATTCCTAGAATAGAATGGACTAATGATGCCAATGTTTTGTCTGCCAAAATAGTGAATCGTCACCAGGATAATTTAGATTTATTATTCGTTGATGGAACTACTGGAGCCTCCAAAGTTGTTTTTAATGAAACAGAAAAAGGTTATATTGATTTTATTGATACAGACAACTTAACTTTCCTGAAGGATAATAGTTTTATTTGGACAAGTGAAAAAGACGGTTTCAACCACATTTATCTTTATGATAAAACGGGAAAACTAAAAAATCAAGTTACTAGAGGAAACTGGGAGGTTACTTCATACTACGGTTTCGACGAAAAAACAAAAACTATTTTCTATCAATCTACTGAAAATGGTTCTATCAACAGAGATATTTACCGCATAGGATTAGACGGAAAAAATAAAGTTCGTTTATCTAAAAATACTGGAACTAATGCAGCGACTTTTAGTCCTAATTTCCAATTCTTCATTAATACTTTCTCAAGTGCTTCTCAGGCTACGACTTATACTTTAAACGAGTCAAAAACAGGGAAAGAAATTCAGGTTATCGAAAACAATCAGGCTCTTACAGCAAAATTGGGAGGGTATAATTTGCCGTCTAAAGAGTTTTTTGTTTTAAAAACAGCTAAAGGAAACGAACTTAATGCTTGGATGATTAAACCAAAAGATTTTGATGCTTCAAAAAAGTATCCTGTTTTTATGTTCCAATATTCAGGGCCAGGTTCACAACAGGTAAATAATGATTGGAACTCTGCAGATGACTATTGGTTTATGATGTTAGCACAACAAGGTTATATTGTGGCCTGTGTTGATGGAAGAGGGACAGGTTTTAAAGGCGCTGATTTCAAAAAAGTAACCTATAAAGAATTAGGAAAATACGAAGTTGAAGATCAAATTGATGCTGCAAAAGTAATAGGGGCCTATCCTTATGTAGATGCTTCAAGAATTGGTATTTTTGGTTGGTCTTATGGAGGTTTTATGGCATCTAACTGTATTTTTCAAGGAGCTGATGTTTTCAAAATGGCAATTGCTGTAGCACCAGTAACCAACTGGCGTTTTTACGACAGTATTTATACAGAAAGATACATGCAAACTCCACAGGAGAATGCAAGCGGATATGATAATAATTCGCCAATTAATCATATAGATAAATTAAAAGGGAAATTCCTTTTGATTCATGGTTCTGGAGATGATAATGTGCATGTGCAAAATTCTATGCAAATGATGGAAGCTTTAATTCAATCCAATAAACAATTTGATTCTCAAATATACCCTGATAAAAGCCACGGTATAAGTGGAGGAAAAACAAGAATTCAATTGTTTACTAAAATGACTAATTTTATCAAAGAAAATTTATAAACCAAATCACAAAAACAAATACCAAAAGAAAAAATGACAGAAACTCAAACGAAAACAGCACATCCAAAAGGACTTTGGGTGTTATTTGGAACCGAAATGTGGGAGCGTTTCAACTTTTACGGAATGCGGGCTTTATTGACCTTATTTTTGGTAAACTCTTTGATGATGAAAGAAGAAGAAGCTTCATTGATTTATGGTGGATTTCTTGGACTTTGTTATTTGACTCCAATGCTTGGAGGTTTTGTTTCGGATCGTTTTTTCGGAAATAGAAATTGTATTTTGTTAGGTGGATTAATGATGGCAGTTGGACAATTATTATTGTTTACCAGCGGAAGTATTTTTGAATCAAACTTAGGGTTGGCAAAAATAATCATGTATTGTGGATTAGGGGTTATTGTTTTTGGGAATGGATTCTTTAAACCAAATATTTCCAGTATGGTGGGAAGTTTGTATCCAAAACAGGAAAAAACAAAATTAGATTCTGCATTTACTATTTTTTACATGGGTATTAACATCGGGGCTTTCCTAGGTCAGTCTATTTGTCCGCTTTTAGGAGATGTTAAAGATGCTACTGGTTTTAGAGATGTTTATGCTTTTAAATGGGGGTTTTTAGCAGCTTCTATCGCAATGCTTTTGGGAACTATTCTTTTTTACATCTTGAAAAATAAATATGTAGTGACTCCGGAAGGAAGACCATTAGGAGGTTTGCCATCTAAAAATATTGCTTCTGATTTTGAAGAAGGAGAAGCTCAAAAAGCTAATTTTTCTAACAAAGCTTTATCTATTGCCGGAATTGCATTTTTAGGTTTAGGCTTGTTTTTTCACTACGTAGTAGGACAAAATTTAATTTATACGCTGATTTATTCAAGCGGTTTGGCTTTGGCAGGATTAATTATTTCAGATTCATCATTGACAAAAATTGAGAGAGACAGAATTTTAGTAATCTATATTGTTTCGTTCTTTATTATTTTCTTCTGGGCTGCGTTTGAGCAGGCAGGTTCTTCATTGACTTTTATTGCAGATAATCAAACAGATAGAAACTTTTTTGGTTTTTTAATGCCAGCTTCGATGGTTCAGATTTTCAACGGATTGTTCGTTGTAATATTGGCAGTTCCTTTTAGTGTATTATGGGATACTTTAAGAGCTAAAGGAAAAGAGCCAATTTCTCCTGTAAAATTAGCAGTTGGATTAGTAATCATATCTTTGAGTTTCTTTATGATCGCGACTCAAGTTTCTTATATTGGAACTTCAGGATTATTGTTGGTTAAATGGTTAATTTTATTATATTTCTTAAACACTTGTGCAGAGTTATGTTTATCCCCAATCGGGTTATCATTGGTAGGTAAATTATCTCCAAAGCGTTTTGCTTCTTTATTATATGGAGTATTCTTTTTGTCTAATGCATCAGGTTATGCATTAGGTGGAACTTTAGGTTCTATCTTGCCGGCAACTGGTGATAAATTTGCAAAAGCAAAAGAATTAGGTATCGATCTTCAAGCAGTTTTAGACAAAACAATAACTCCTACTGCTGAACAATTGGTACTTTTGGATAAGCATCAAATTAGTGCTGCTAATCACTTTTTTGCAGGATTTGAAATTCACAACTTGTATGAATTTTTCATGGTATTTGTTGTCCTTACAGGTATTGCAGCAATATTGTTATTTGCCTTAACACCAGTTTTGAAAAAAATGATGCACGGTGTTAGATAATTTACTAAAATAAAATAGAATGAAACATCATCTTTTTGACAACCTCAAAAAGATGATGTTTTTTTATTTAAACTCTTTTTAATATAATTTAAAATGGAACAAAATTTAAGCCTGGAACAGATACAAAATTTTAAAGGAAAGTATCCTAAACAGTTATGGTATTTGTTTTTTAGTGAAATGTGGGAGCGTTTTTGTTTCTATGGAATGCGTGGAATGTTGGTTGTATTTATGGTTGGTCAATTAGGGATGAACGATAGAATTGCCAATTTGCAATATGGTGCTACTCAAGCTTGGGTATATGCATTTACATTTATTGGAGGTTTATTTGCAGATAAGATTTTGGGCTTGCGTAAATCGTTATTTTGGGGTGGAATCTTAATGATTATTGGAAGTGTTATTCTTTCGATTGATCCCAAAAACTTTTTTTTCATAGGAATCGGGTTTACTATTGTGGGAACAGGATTTTTCAAACCAAATATTTCATCGATGGTTGGTCAACTGTACCAAGATGGCGATCCGAGAAGAGATGCCGGTTTTTCATTCTTTTATATGGGAGTAAATCTAGGAGCATTAATTGGAGGATATATTTGTATAGCAGTTGCCGAGGGTTCTATGTGGCAATCAATGGTTCCTGAACATCTTCGTTGGAATGTAGGTTTTGGCTTTGCTGCAATTGTTATGATTATAAGTCTTTTGACTTTTACACAAACTCAAAAAAAGCTTGGAAATATTGGAATTTCTCCGTTGTTGGAAATTGAAAGTTCCAAAAGGAAAAAAATGGAAACGCTTACTTATGTTGGATCATTATTGATTATTCCTGTAATTATCATCATGGTTGCCAATACTGTTTACACGGACTATTTTATGATGATTATTGGGCCGGCTTCGATTTTATATTTGTTGTATGAGATGAAAAACTTTTCCGCAGCTGAAAATAAAAAATTATTTGCGGCTTTGATTTTCATTATATTCTCTATTTTCTTTTGGGCGTTTTTTGAACAGAGTGGTGGTTCTTTGAGTCTTTTTGCTGTAAATAATTTAAATAACGACATTCTTGGGGTACAATTAAGCCCGAATGGAGTGAACAATTCAGCTAATTCATTCTTCGTAATTGGGTTTGCAGCTTTGGTTGGATTAGTTTGGTTATGGATGGCTAAAAGAAAAATTGAACCGAATACCGTTATTAAATTCGGTTTGGCATTTTTATTTCTGGCTGGCGGTTTTTGGATTTTTTATTACACCAAATTCTTTGCAGGTGCTGATGGTAGAACATCATTAGGATTGTTTACTTTCGGTTGGTTTATCATCACTTTTGGAGAACTTTGTTTATCACCAATTGGTATGTCTGCCATGACAAAACTTTCACCTTTAAAAACACAAGCGGTAATAATGGGTATGTGGTTTTTGGCTAGTGCTTACGGTCAGTATTTTGCTGGATTATTGGGAGCCAATATAGCCGAAGCTTCTGAGCATGCAACTAATCTTGAAAAGTTAAATGTGTATGCCGATGGGTACAAACAATTGGCTATTTATGCTTTGATTGCTGGGATAGTTTTAATAGTTATTTCGCCATTGGTAAAAAAATTAATGCAAGAAGTAAAGTAGCAGATAAATTTTGGTATTATTTTTGTTTAATTTCGTAGATATTAAATACATTTGGGATTAAGGAAAATAAATTTCAAAATTTTATTTGACAAATAAATAACAGATACAAGAAATGAAAAAAATAATTTTAGTTGCATTCTTTTTTATTGGGCTAAGTGTTTCCCAAGCTCAAGAATTAAAATGGTATACAGATGTAAAAGAAGCTATCAAAGTTTCGAATAAAGAAAAGAAACCGTTAATGTTGTTTTTTACTGGAAGTGATTGGTGTGGATGGTGTATTCGTTTACAAAATGAAGTGCTTAAAACTCCAGAATTCAATAAATGGGCAAAAGAAAGTGTTGTACTAGTTGAGTTGGATTATCCTAGAAGAACGGCTCAGTCTGATGAGATTAAAAAACAGAATAACGAATTGCAACAAGCATTCGGAATTCAAGGATTCCCAACCGTTTATTTTGCAAATGCGAACGTGAGCAAAGATGGGAAAGTGAATTTTGAAGGTTTGGGAAGTACTGGATATGTAGCTGGCGGACCAACAGCATGGTTAGCAGTTGCGGATCCATTTGTAAAAAAACCGGCTTTGAGTCCTGAACCAACAAAAGCAAAAAAATCTAAAAAAGCATAAGAAATACAGTTAATTAATTTTATAAAATCCCTTTTCACTAGTTGAGTGAAAAGGGATTTTTTGTTGGGAACAAGTTGCTTTCCATCTTTTTTGGAACGATTTGTAATTGGAGGCATCGACAACAACCATTTTGGGTTTCATGGTTTGTAATAGCCTCTCAAAATTGATTCTTGGCGATTGAGTGAATATTAAAACATCGGGCAGTACGTTTTTTGGATATGCCTTAGAACTGTCTATTAACAGTATTTTTTTTCCTTTAAAATACATCAGATTTTTCAATTTGTTTTTTTCTGTTAATGTGCTAAAGTTGGCCGTGAGATACGAAGTCAGCACTTTATTGGCTTTGACATTTTTTAAAAGACTGTCATTGGCATAAAGATTTGTATTAGCTCCATTTCGTTCTATGAGTTGTGTGTTTTTTGAAGTGTTTAAAACAACAAATTCAACTTGATTTTGAACTTCCCACTTTGTTCCAATAGCAGATAATTGGAAGGTTACAATGGCTATTAATACCCAGATAAAATTTTTAAAGCGTTTTTGTTGGAAAGCAATAATTGTCGTAATAATTACCAAATAACTGCTAAGTAAAAGTGCTGTGTTTAATGGTATGTCTTTGATAATAAATTGTTCCAAAGAAGCAATGAAGCCAATTATTTTGTTCAAATGATAAATACTTATTTCCAAAAATTTTGCAAGATAAAAAGGAACCCAGTTAAAAGAAGCAAAAACCATTACTAGACATCCAACTCCCATAATAATACTTAGGAACGGAATCACGATTATATTCGTAATGAAAAACAATCCTGGAAATTGATGAAAGTAATAAATGCTAAGAGGCAAAGTGCCAATTTGTGCCGCAAGCGAAACGGTTAGTATGTCCCAAAAGTAGTTGACGATTTTGTTTTTTGGTTGCCAAAGGTTTGCAATCAAAGGCTGTAGCCAAACGATAAAAAACAGTGCTACATAACTTAATTGGAAACCGACATCGAATAAAAAGGAAGGTTGAAACAGCAAAATAAGTAAAACGGAAACGAGAAGCGTGTGGTAGATATTGACACTTCTTCTTAAGTATTGTCCAATCGCAACAAACGAAAACATGGTTACAGAACGAACTACCGAAGGCGCCAGTCCTGCTAAAATTCCAAAAAGGAGCATGATTGCGAGCGTAATTAACAGCTTGACAAAAGTACCTTTCTTGGTGTTTGGAAAAGGTTTTAGAGCAAAAGAGACAAACAATAATATAAATCCAATATGTAATCCAGACACCGATAAAATATGCACGGCTCCTGCATATTGATAGTCCTGAATAATTTCGGGATCAATGTCTTGTTGTTGACCCATTATCAGTGCGACAGCAACGTTCAGTTCTTTATTGTTGAATTTGCTTTTCTCTAAATTTTGGATAATCCGTGTTCTTAATTGCGAAGTGTAATACCAAATGTCTTTTGATATTTTGGGATTGAGCTGTATTTGATTTGGTTCGATATAGAGTTGAGCATAGATTTGTTTGTTTTCGAGGTATTTCTGGTAATCGAATTGGTTGGGATTTTTCTGGCTTGTATTTTTATATAAAAGCGCATCGATTTTTAATTGGCTGCTAATGGCAAATGAATGTTTTGTGCTGTCTTTGTTGATGTTGAGCAGAATTCGACCAGATGCTTTTTCTTGGTCAATCGAATTTAGTATGGCAATATAACGTTCGTTGAAAACGGTGGATTTTAGTTTTTCCCGTAATGTCAATGTGAAAGTATGTTTTTTTTCGAAGATGTTTTTGTAATGGGTGTAATTGTTTTTTTGATTAGAATCGGTATGGATAGTTTGTGTGGTGATACCAATGGAAAAGGCAAGGATATAAGTCGCTATCCCAAAATGCAGTTGAATTTTTTTGTTTTTTTTACTTGAATAATATGATCTGAAAATAATTATAATTGCTATAGCCAGAAAAGCAAATACAATAGGAAGAATTGGTTTTAGGAAATAGGCGAGTAGTATTCCTGCGATAAAGGCTATTGTAATTCTGGCTAGGGGGAATTGTAATACTTTCATATTACTAAAGTACAAATATTTTGTAAGAAATAAAACCTTTTTTAAGCTACTTAACTTGATTTCGATTAGCACAGCAAAAAAATCAATCTGAAGTAAGCAACAATCTGTCAGAAGATTGTGATTGGGAGTCCGAAGCTCGTATCAGGGTATTATTTTTTCTTTGGATGCTCAATTTTATTGGACGGAGCTCAATAAAAGTGAAAACAAAGAAAATTTACATTTTGCAAGGTTGCAACCTTTATTTCTTATATTTGAAAAGGTCCAAATTGGATTTTTGTCAGGCTAAAGTGTTTAAATCGGTGGAGTAGGGTGGTTTTGTCAGGTTATCAGTAAGTTAGTAACAAGTATGTCGCACAAGACGAAAAACATCTAGAAAACTATATTATGGATATTGAAATCAAAAAAATTAATTCCTCAGAAAATGAAATAGTAGGTGAACTATTTAATAAATATCGAATATTTTACAAGCAATCAAATATTGAACTTGCAAAAACATATACAAAAGAGCGTCTAGAGAAAAATGAAGCGCAAATATATGCTGCATTCAAAAAGGAAAATCCAAATCCTGTAGGTTTTATGCTGCTGTACCCAAAATCTTCTTTTGTTTCCACTAAAAAGAATTGGCATATTGGATATTTATTCGTCGAGATAGACCAAAGAAAAAGGGGTATTGGACAAAGATTAGTCAACACAGCATTAAATTTTGCAAAAAATGAAGGAGCAAATTTCATATCATTGAACACTGAAACTGACAATTATCCTGCTCAAAAACTATATGAAAACATTGGTTTTGTAAAGGAAGGACATTTTTCGGGTTATTTATATTATCAATTTAATCTCTAAAATAATACTCAAACTTAGGTAAGTATGTCTTTTATTGACATCGTTTGTTTTGCGTGAGGGATAGCAGCAAGCTACCAAAGTAGCGCGAATAGCCCGACACCATAAAGAAAAGGAGCCGAATCACCGCAACGATGATTTGGCTCCTTTTCTTTATGGTGGCACGCCCAAATAATCTTTAAATTACTTTATGGAATCAACAATTAAATGAGCTGTTTTTTTGCTGGCGCCTATTCCACCTAGTTTTTCTTCCAGTAAATCGTAGTTTTCGAGAAGTGTTTTGCGATAGTTCGGCTCCAGAATTTTGGCCAATTCTTCTCTAATGCGCTTGGTGGAGCAATCGTCCTGAATTAATTCGGTTACAACTTCCCTGTCCATAATTAGGTTGACCAGCGAAATGTATTTTAGGGTGATGATGCGTTTGGCGATTTGATAAGAAGCCCAACTTCCTTTATAGCAAACCACTTCGGGAACTTTGAAGAGGGCCGTTTCGAGCGTAGCCGTTCCTGAGGTTACCAGTGCAGCCGTGGCGTTACGCAATAAAGCATAGGTTTTGTTTGAGATAAATTTTATGTTTTCGCCAGAAATGAATTGTTGGTAAAATGATAATTCCTGGCTTGGCGCTCCTGCAATCACAAATTGATAATCGGGAAAATCCTTAACAACACTTAGCATCACCGACAGCATTTTGCTGATTTCTTGTTTTCGGCTTCCGGGTAAAATGGCGATAATTGGTTTTTCGGACAATTGGTTTTCGGCTCTAAAAGTATTGGCGTCAACACCCGATTGATTGTGGATGGCATCAATTAATGGATGTCCGACAAATTCAACTGGGAATTTATGCTTGACTTCATAAAAGTCTTTTTCGAAAGGCAAAATCACGTACATTTTGTCGATATCGTGCTTGATGGCCGTGATTCGGTTTTCTTTCCAAGCCCAAATTTGTGGGGAAATATAATAATGGTTTTTGTACCCGACTTGCTTTGCCCATTTGGCAATTCGCATGTTGAAACCAGGGTAATCAATGTAAATAATTACGTCTGGTTTGAATTGCGTAATGTCATTTTTGCAAATAGTGATATTATTCAAAATGGTTTTCAAGTTGAACGCCACCTCGATAAATCCCATAAAAGCCAATTCACGATAATGTTTTACCAAAGTCCCGCCTACATTTTGCATCAAATCGCCACCCCAAAAACGGATGTTGGCATTTGGGTCTTCTTCATAGAGTGCTTTCATCAAATTGGAACCGTGTAAGTCTCCAGAAGCTTCTCCTGCAATAATATAGTATTTCATTTTTGTGTATTTTTTAGTAGTTGCTGAGATTCTAAGGTACTAAGATTCTAAGATTAAAGCAGAGATTTTCAAAAAAACTTAAAAACCTAGAACCTCAGTAACTTAGAGGCTATTTTTAAAGAAACAAAGTAACAATAGTCAGTGCAATAACTGCCAAAACGACACCTCTTGCCATGAGTTCTTTATTCATTTTTAATAAAACTCCGAAGGCTATTAAATCCATTATAGAGCCTAGGGTGACAATTTTTCCGAGTTGGCCTTCGTTTTTCATAGATTGGATTCCGGCTAAAAAATCGGTGTGCATAGCCAGCGTGATGTAAAGGAACATTCCGAAGAAGGAAGCTAAAATTCCTATTATGAATCCGATGAGTAAGTCTGTTTTCTTCATTTTAATCTCTTTTTTATTTAATCCAATCTCTTTTAGTTAGGTTTTGTATGGCGTGATGTGCTGTTAAGTCAAATTGTACGGGAACTATAGAAATAAATCCATTTTGTAATGCCCATTCATCAGTGTCTTCACCTTTGTCTTGGTTAACAAATTCACCTGTAAGCCAGAAGTAGTCTTTGCCTTGTGGGGTTTGTCTTTTGTCAAATTTTTCGACCCAAAGGGCATTCGCTTGACGACAAATTTTGATTCCCTTGATTTCTTTTTCTTTTAATTTTGGAAAATTCACATTCAAAACAACACCTTCTGGAAGTTTGTTTTTTAAAACTTCGAGTGTAATGGTTTTGATGTGGGATTTTATTTGGTCGAAATCGGCGTTCCAATCATAGTCCAATAAAGAAAAACCAATGGCTTGAATGCCTTCGATTCCAGCTTCAACAGCGGCGCTCATTGTTCCCGAATAAATAACATTTATCGATGAGTTGGATCCATGATTAATTCCTGAAACGCAAAGATCTGGTTTTCGTTTGAGAATTTCATGTACGCCTATTTTAACACAATCTACAGGAGTACCAGAACAACTGTATTCTATAATTGCATCTGTATCTTTTGAAATTTTATTGAGGTGAAGTGTGTTATTTATGGTAATGGCATGACCCATTGCGCTTTGAGGTTTGTCTGGTGCGACAATAATAACGTCACCAATTGTGGCCATTACTTCGGTTAAAGCTTTTATTCCTGGAGCAGAAACTCCATCGTCATTTGTTATTAGTATTAAAGGCCTTTCATTTTTCATTTCAATGGTGTTAAAAAGATATAAATTTTCATAAATTTTGACTTCAGAAACAAATGTACTAACACAAAATCTTATATTGCGAACAAATAAAATATATTTTTTGCCTAACTTTTTTTAAAAGAAAAAAAAATCTATTTTATACCTTTAACAAAAAATTATGTAGGTATCTAGGGGGGTGACATAGTTTTTAATGTAACTTAGATAAAAAAATTGATGAATTCTATTATTAGCTTTATGAAAAGAAATTATAAAATACTCATAGCTGTGGTATGCCTTTCTGCTACCTTATTCGCCTTTAATATTAATTCAAAAAAATCGATAGATCCAGAGAGAGATAAACTGCTTTTGGAGTTATTGACATTTGTAATTGAAAAAGGTCATTATAATCCTGCTGTAGTAGATGACAACTTTTCAAAAGGGGTTTACAAGGATTATATTGCGGCTTTGGATCCTTCAAAGCGTTTCTTTTTGCAATCGGATATTAATGAGTTTTCCAAATTTGAATTGGAATTGGATGATCAGTTGATTAATAAAGATTTGACTTTCTTTAATCTTACTTACGATCGTTTGATGCTTCGTATGGAGGAAAGTAAAAAAATATTTAAAGACATTTTAAGCAAACCTTTTGATTATAGTGTCGAAGAGGATTTTAATGTAGATTATGATAAAGCTCCCTATGCTAAAAACAGTGCAGAATTGAAGGAGAAATGGAGAAAACAAATTAAATTATCTACACTTTCGTCTTTTACCGATAAACAAAAATTGGAAGCAGACAGAAAAGGAGGGAAAGAAGCAGCGTTTAATACAAATTCATCTTTGACAGATAAGCAAAAAGAGGAAGAGGATAAAAAGTTGAATGATCCTAACTATGTTCCAAAATCTGATGCGGTTTTAGAAAAAGAAACAAGAGAAAGTTCCTTGAATTCATTAAATGAGTCCTTTGGATTTATGAATGATTTAAAAAGAGATGATTGGTTTACATTGTACATCAATTCTATTATGTCTCGTTTTGATCCGCACACGACTTATTTTGCTCCTGAAGAAAAAGAAAGATTTGACGTGAGTATGAGTGGTAAGCTTGAAGGAATTGGAGCCAGATTACAAAAGAAAAATGATTACACTGAAATTTCAGAATTAATATCAGGTGGACCAGCTTGGAGAGGAAAGCAATTGGAAGCGGGAGATTTAGTAATGAAAGTGGCTCAAGGTAATGGCGTTCCAGTTGATGTTGTGGGAATGCGTTTGGACGATGTTGTTAAAAAAATCAAAGGGCCAAAAGGTTCTGAAGTTCGTCTTACGGTGAAAAAAGTGGATGGAACTATTCAAGTGATTTCTATTATAAGAGACATCGTTGAGATAGAAGAAACTTATGCCAAATCTAGTGTAGTTGAGAAAAATGGTGTAAAATATGGCGTTATTTATTTGCCTAAATTTTATATTGACTTTGAAAATAAAGACGGAAGAGATGCTGGCAAAGATATTGCTTTAGAAGTAGATCGTTTGAAAAAAGCGGGAGTAAAAGGTATTGCTCTTGATGTACGTGATGATGGAGGAGGATCTTTGTCGACTGTTGTTGATATTGCAGGTTTGTTTATTGAGCAAGGACCAATCGTTCAAATAAAATCAGCTGGTAAGAAAAAAGAAATCTTATACGATACTGATAAAAAAATTGAATGGGATGGACCATTGGTAATTATGGTGAATGAATTTTCGGCATCGGCTTCAGAGATTTTGGCAGCTGCTATCCAAGATTACAAAAGAGGAATCATCATTGGAAGCAAGCAAACTTATGGTAAAGGAACTGTTCAAAATGTGATCGACTTGAATCAATTTGTTCGTAATAGTTCTGCTGGAGATCTAGGTGCATTGAAAACAACTACTCAGAAGTTTTATAGAATCAATGGAGGTTCAACCCAGTTAGAAGGAGTGAGTAGTGATGTGGTTATGCCAGATCGTTATGCTTATTTGAAAATGGGAGAGCGTGATGAAGAAAATGCAATGCCATGGGATAAAATTGATCCAGCTCCTTATGCCGTTTGGACTAATACTTCAAAATTCGATCAAGCTATTGATAATAGTAAAAAGAGAATTGAAAATAATGCTCAGTTTAAATTGATAGAGGAAAATGCTAAATGGATTGACAGCAGAAGTAATGAAAATAATTATAGTCTAAATATTGATAAATTTAAAATTGCCCAAAATCAAATTGAAGAAACTGCCAAAAAATTTAGACCGATAGTTGATTATAAAAACAATTTAAAATTTACCTCATTACCTTATGAATTGGAAGGAATCAGCAAAGATCCTGTTCTAAAAGAAAAGAGAGAAAGATGGCATGAAAGTTTAGCTAAAGATATTTATGTTGAAGAAGCTTTAAATATTTTGGATGATTTACAACCAAAATCAATTGTGAAAACCAATATTCCTGGAGATAAAAAGAAGTTGGTTAAATCATAAATTTTAAAAGATATCATAGTAATTAGAAACGCTTCAATTTTTGAAGCGTTTTTTTTATGGATTAAAATAGTAAATGTTAAATAATGGAATGAACTGCTTTTCAGTTCATTGATTTGTATAAGTTAAAAAAACTAATTTATATCTTTAACAAAATTTTATTGAGTTGTCGATGTAGTTGGCATGGTTTTTAATGTACTTTAGAAAATACTTTAGTTTATGCAATGAGCATGATAAATAAAATGTCACAAATGCAAACGCATGTAAGTGAATTTTCTTCATCCCGAGTGCTATCGGGAAATCAAAAAACAATATGTTACATATGAAAAGAAATTATAAAAAACTCATAGCAGTAGTATGCCTTTCAGCTACCTTATTTGCCTTTACAGTTAATTCAAAAAAATCGATAGATCCAGATAAAGACAAATTGCTATTGGAATTATTGATGTTCGTAATAAAGAAAGGACACTATAATCCTGTAACCATTGATGACAATTTTTCAAAAGGTGTTTATAAAGAGTATATAGAAGCCTTAGATCCGTCTAAACGTTTCTTTCTACAATCTGATATAAATGAGTTTTCTAAATTCGAATTAGAATTGGATGATCAGTTAACGAATAAAGATTTCACTTTCTTTAATCTTACTTATGATCGTTTGATGCTTCGTATGGAAGGTGGGAATAAAATATCCAAAGAGGTATTAAGTTCGCCTTTTGATTATAAAAGCGATGAGGATTTTAATGTGGATTACGATAAAGCACCGTATGCTAAAAATAGCACTGAGTTGAAAGATAGATGGAGGAAACAAATTAAGTTATCTACACTTTCTTCTTTAACCGAAAAGCAGAAATTAGAAGAAGATAAAAAAATTAAAGATCCGACTTATGTTGTAAAATCTTATGATGTGTTGGAAAAAGAAACAAGAGAAAGCTCGATGAAATCGTTGAATGAGTCTTTTGTGTCACTGAATGAATTGAAAAGAGAAGATTGGTTTACATTGTATATCAATTCTATTATGTCTGAATTTGACCCTCATACTTCTTATTTTGCGGCTGAAGAAAAAGAAAAATTTGATGAGAATATAAGTGGTAAATTTGAAGGTATTGGTGCTCAGTTACAAAAGAAAAACGATTATATCGAAGTCTTAGAGCTTATTTCAGGAGGGCCTGCGTGGAAAGGAAAAAAATTGGAAAAAGGAGATTTAATTATTAAAGTAGCTCAGTCCAACGGTGTTGCTTTAGATATAGTAGGAATGCGTTTGCCCGATGTTATAAAAAAAATAAAAGGACCAAAAGGTTCTGAAGTTCGTCTGACAGTAAAAAAAGCAGATGGTACAATACAAATTATTCCAATCATTAGAGATATTGTTGAGATTGAAGAAACCTATGTAAAATCAAGCATTGTTCAAAAAAACGGTTTGAAATATGGGGTTATTTATTTGCCTAAGTTTTACATTGATTTTGAAAACAAAGATGGAAAAGGAAGAGATGCTGCTAAAGACATGGCTCAAGAGGTAGATCGTTTAAAAAAAGCGGGTGTAAAAGGTATTGTTCTTGATGTTCGTGATGATGGGGGCGGTTCTTTGGAGGCAGCTGTAAATATTGCAGGTTTGTTTATAGAAGAAGGACCTATTGTTCAGGTTAAATCAGCTGTAAAAAAGGAAATTCTGTATGATACTGATAAGAAAATAGCATGGGATGGACCATTGGTAATTATGGTAAATGAATTCTCCGCTTCGGCTTCAGAGATTTTGGCTGCTGCAATGCAGGATTATAATAGAGGAATAATTGTTGGGAGTAAGCAAACCTATGGTAAAGGGACTGTTCAAAGGGTAATCGACCTGAATCAATATATTGGGAAAAGTGCCTTCGGGGATTTAGGAGCTTTGAAAACGACTATTCAAAAATTCTACAGAATTAATGGTGGTTCAACTCAACTAGAAGGAGTAAGCAGTGATATAGTAATGCCAGACCGTTATGCTTATTTAAAGATGGGAGAACGTGACAAAGCAAATGCATTGACTTGGGATAAAATTGATTCAGCTACTTATACCGTTTGGAATAATACTTCAACATTCAATCAAGCTATTATTAATAGTAAAAAGAGAATTGAAAATAATGTTCAATTTAAGTTAATCGAAGAAAATGCCAAATGGGTTGACACTAGAAGTAATGAAAATGAGTATAGCTTAAATATAGATAAATTTAAAGTGGCTCAAAATCAAATTGAAGAGACATCTAAGAAGTTTAAGCCAATTGCTGATTATAAAAATAATTTAGAATTCACTTCTTTGCCTTATGAATTAGAAGGTATTCGTAAAGATCCTGTTCTAAAAGAAAAAAGGGAAAGATGGCATGAAAGTTTGTCAAAAGACATTTATGTTGAAGAAGCTTTAAATGTTTTGGATGATTTACAACCAAAAACAATTGTGAAAGCCAACACTGCCATCGATAAAAAAGATAAGTTGGCTAAATCATAAAAGAATGTTTTTAAGTAAAAAAAGCAGGCTGTCTAAAAAATATAGACAGCCTGCTTTTTGTTATGGGGACGTTTCATTAGATAATTTAACGATTGTGTTGAGATTGCATTGTCTTTTATTTTAAATAATTAGAGATCTTTAGGGTTATATTAGGCAAATATTGGGGTTATAAAAACCGAGGTTAATATTTTAAAATTGGTACGTTAAATTCTGTTGCAAAAAGCAAATTTTATCTATTTTTACAATCTTAGATGTATATAAATATTAAAATCGCAATACCGTAATGCACATAGCTATAGCAGGAAACATAGGTTCAGGAAAAACAACATTAACGCGTTTGTTGGCCAAACATTTTAAATGGGAGCCCCATTTTGAAGAAGTAGTTGACAATCCTTATCTAGATGATTTTTACCATCAAATGGAACGTTGGTCATTTAATTTACAAATTTATTTCTTGAATAGTCGTTTTCGTCAAATAATGCAAATCCGTGAAAGTGGTAAAAAAATCATTCAAGATAGAACCATTTATGAAGATGCCCATATTTTTGCTCCCAATCTTTATGCAATGGGATTGATGACACATCGTGATTTTGAAAACTATTCATCACTTTTTGAGTTGATGGAATCATTTGTCAAAGCACCGGATTTATTAATCTATTTAAGAAGCTCTATTCCAAACTTAGTGGGACAAATTCATAAGCGTGGCCGCGAATATGAAAATACTATTTCAATCGATTATTTAAGCCGCCTTAACGAACGTTATGAAGCTTGGGTACACACTTATAACAAAGGAAAAATCATGATTATCGATGTGGATAATATCAATTTTGTCGATAATCCAGAAGACTTAGGAAACATCATCAACCGAATTGATGCCGAGTTAAATGGTTTGTTTTAAAAAAGCTTTTGACTTATTCAGATAATAAAAAAGCTCCTATATTTTGAACTGCCCCCAAAAAGTTAGACACTATTTGGGGGCATTTTTATTGTAATTCACCCAGATTATTAATGGTTTTTTGGTGTTTAATTAATATAATTTTAACAGAATTGGTCTGTATAAATGGTTGATGTTGGCAAAAAACAAAATAATTATCAAAATAAATGTCTTATTCTAAGTCAGTATGTAACTAGCTTGTTTTTAAGTATTTATGTATTTTTAGCTTCTGCTGAATAATTAGATTTGAACTACTGTTTTTGTTAAATTTTATTAAGAAATGAAATAAAGTTGTCTTAACGTCCGTTTTTAATTGTGCACTTTATAAACCAAATCTATAATTAAAACACAGAAATTATGAAAAAATTTAAATTAAAAGTCTTAGGAATTTTTGCAATGACATTATTGAGCCTGTCTCTTTTTAGTTGTGATGATAATGGAAATGACAATAACAATGAAACTACATCAAGACTGATGGTGAAAATGTCTGATGCTCCCGGCGATTACGACGAAGTAAATATAGAAGTACTTGATGTAATGATTAAAGCCAATTCTGATTCCGGTGACGATGGTTGGATAAGTATTGGTGACAAAACCCAAGTAGGTGAAGGGAAAATTTATGATTTATTAAAATTGACTGGAGGCACCAATATTATGCTGACTGACAGTTTGGTTCCTTCAGGTAGTTTGGGACAGATTCGATTACTTCTTGGAGATGAAAATACCGTTGTTGTAGATGGTGAAAAATTTGCCTTGACTACGCCAAGTGCTCAACAGTCCGGATTGAAGTTGCAGGTTAATCAAACCCTGATAGGTGGTACAACGTATGAATTTCTTTTGGACTTTGATGTGGATAAATCTATTGTTACTACAGGTAGTTCGAAGTATATTCTAAAACCAGTTATTCGTGTTTCTACAATGGAAGCTTCTGGTGTAATAAAAGGAATTGTTAGTCCGGCAGTCGATTATCAGGTTTTGGCATCTGTTCAACAAGGAGAGATAATTTTCTCAGCATTTGCGACAATGGATGATAAAGATGGAGATTCAAATGATGGTGATGGAACTTTCCAAATAAATGGAATACCATCTGGAACATATACATTAACATTGACACCTGACCCAACTTCAGGAAAAACGCCAATAACAGTTGATAATGTAATTGTGTATAATGGAAAAACTACTGATGTTGGAAGTGTTGCTTTTCCTTAAGGATGAAAATTTATCTTGGCCGATGACCTCTTTTTAATCATTCGGTTTAAGAGAGATTTAGTACAAAAAAAATGCCCCAATTTACGGGGCATTTTTAGTATAATTAATTAGAATCTATTTTATTTCAAAGCTTCAACTTTAGCTTTTACTTCTTCAAGTGAACCTTCGAAAACCTGTACGTCTTCAGTGCCGTTTTCTGAAGTAGTCACTGTTGCTTTTGCTTTTCCGTCTTTGTTTATCAGTTGGACTTTAACTTCTTTTTTAATTTCCCCTTTTTTAGCACAACAAGATTTTCCTTTTGGCTCAACAAATTTTCCATCTTTGTCGTAATGTGACAAACACATTTCTTTTTGTTCAGGAGTACATTTCAGACTATCACACATTTTTGCACATTCTTCTTTGGTTATTTTTGCACATTTAGACATGTCGCATTTTCCCATCATCATTGCACCTTCATGCATAGTGCATTTTTTCATCATGATTTCTTTCTTTTCGCAAGAACCATGGGTGTCAATAGTGTGGCTTCCATTTCCTAAAATTGGAGCCATAACCAATCCAATCAAACAGGTTAATTTAATCAAGATGTTCATTGACGGTCCAGAAGTATCTTTGAATGGATCTCCAACAGTATCACCAGTTACGGCTGCTTTATGAGCATCAGACCCTTTATAGGTCATTTCACCATTAATCATAACTCCTGCTTCAAATGATTTTTTAGCATTGTCCCAAGCACCTCCTGCGTTGTTTTGGAAAACAGCCCAAAGCACTCCCGAAACAGTAACTCCAGCCATATAACCACCTAACATTTCGGCGATTAATTGATTGTTATCTCCGTACACTAATTTTCCTAAAAGCACAATTGCAATTGGGAAACCAATCGTTAAAATACCTGGTAACATCATTTCGCGTAAAGCTGCTTTAGTTGAAATGTCAACACATTTGGCATATTCAGGTTTTCCAGTTCCTTCCATAATTCCTGGAATTTCTTTGAACTGACGACGTACTTCGTACACCATGTCCATTGCTGCTTTTCCTACTGAATTCATCGCTAAAGCTGAGAAAACGACAGGTATCATTCCACCAACAAATAGCATTGCCAAAACAGGAGCTTTGAAAATATTAATTCCGTCAATTCCAGTAAAAGTAACATAGGCTGCAAATAAGGCCAAAGAAGTCAAAGCCGCAGAAGCAATCGCAAAACCTTTTCCAGTTGCTGCCGTTGTGTTTCCTACTGAATCCAAAATATCGGTTCTGGTACGAACTTCTTTGGGTAATTCACTCATTTCGGCAATTCCACCTGCATTGTCAGATATAGGTCCAAAAGCATCGATTGCCAATTGCATTGCCGTAGTTGCCATCATTGCTGAAGCTGCTAATGCTACTCCATAAAATCCTGCTAAAGCATAAGAGGACCAGATCGCCGCTGCAAATAACAATACTGTTGGGAAAGTTGAAATCATTCCTGTGGCAAGACCTGCAATTACGTTTGTTCCTGCGCCAGTACTTGATTTTTGAACAATCGCCATAACTGGTTTTGTTCCTAAACCTGTATAATATTCGGTTACTGATGAAATAGCTCCACCAACAACTAATCCAATAAGCGTAGCATAAAACACACGCATCGATGAAATATCCATTGATCCTTCACCAAAGAAAGTCATACTCATGGTTTCCGGCAACATATATTGAACCAAGAAGTAGCAAGAGATTGCCGTTAAAACAATAGAAACCCAGTTTCCAATATTTAATGCTTTTTGAACTTGTGCTTCTTTAGCATTCTCATCAGTAATCTTAACCAGCATAGTTCCAATTATAGAAAACAAAATTCCAAAACCTGCAATTGCCATAGGTAATAAAATAGGTCCTATTCCGCCAAAAGCATCTTGAATGTTTCCACCCATATCTTTGATTACATAATTTCCAAGAACCATAGCCGCTAGAACGGTTGCGACATAAGATCCAAATAAATCGGCACCCATTCCCGCAACGTCTCCAACATTATCACCAACGTTGTCTGCAATAGTAGCAGGATTACGTGGATCATCTTCTGGAATTCCAGCTTCAACTTTACCAACTAAATCAGCACCTACATCGGCTGCTTTGGTATAGATTCCTCCACCTACACGTGCAAACAAAGCAATAGATTCAGCTCCAAGAGAGAAACCCGCCAATGTTTCTAGAACAACCGTCATATCTTCAGTAGAAGTCCATTGTCCGTTCATGAATATTCTGAAAAAAAGAATAAAAAAACCGGTCAACCCTAAAACAGCTAAACCGGCTACGCCTAATCCCATTACAGTTCCGCCGCCAAAAGAAACTTTCAAAGCTTGTGGTAAACTAGTACGAGCGGCTTGAGTAGTTCTAACATTGGTTTTTGTTGCGATTTTCATTCCCATATTTCCAGCCAAAGCTGAGAAAAATGCACCGAACACAAATGCAACTACGATTAATATATTTGTTTTAACTCCAGGAATAAAAGTGATACTTGCTAATACAATACTTGCGATTAATACAAAAACAGCTAATAATCGGTATTCTGCCTTTAAGAAGGCCAAAGCACCTTCATATATGTAATCTGATATCTCTTTCATTTTACCATCTCCAGGATCTTGTTTTAAAACCCACGATCTTTTGATAGCCATAAAAATAAGCCCTATTAGTGCCATGAAAATTGGCACATAAATCATAATTGAATTCATAAATAGTCTTTTTGGTTTGTTAGTATAAAATTTTAATCGACAGCAATTTAAACAAAAAAAGCAATACTCTTTGAGGAGTATTGCTTTTTTTATAAAATTTAAGGGTGAAAATTATTTAATACTAAATAATCCCTCTGGTTTATTTTCTATTTGATCAAAACGTTCTGTACATTCTTTAATAATAGCGTATGCTTCGTTTACATCTCCCCAACCTTCAACATCTACTTGTTTATTTTCAAGATCTTTGTAAACTTGGAAGAAATGCTCGATTTCTTTCAATAAGTGTGGATTGATATCAGAAAGGTTTTCCAATGAATTCCAAATAGGATCAGAAACAGGTACACAGATTACTTTTTCGTCTGGTCCTTTATCATCTGCCATATGGAAAACTCCAATAGGTTTTACTTCCATTACACAACCAGGGAAAGTAGGCTCGTTTACCAATACTAAAACGTCTAATGGGTCACCATCCAAAGCTAAAGTTTCAGGAATGAAACCATAATCAGCTGGGTACATCATAGAAGAGAACAACATTCTATCAAAACGCATTCTTTTTATTGTAAAATCGTACTCGTATTTATTTCTACTTCCTCTTGGTATTTCAATTAATACATCAAAAGTTTTTAATTTGTCTGCAGTCATTATTCTTTTATCTTTTCTTATAATTTATTAACGAGTGCAAAAGTAATCAAACTATACTTTTTTTCAATAAAAAAACGCAATATATTACTATAAAGTTTTAGTTAAAATTGCTTTTAGTAAACTATTGTTCGTTTGCGCTTTTTTAAATAATAATGCCAAAGCAAAAATGTAGCATAAGAGCGGTATGGACTCCATTGCTCAGTGTGAATTTCCATTTGTTGTTTGTCATGAATATCAAGTAATTCTTTAATTGTATTGATGACTGCGATGTCACCTAATGGAATTAAATCAGGTTCTTGGAGACAGAACATTAGGTAAATGTCGATAGTCCAATTTCCGATTCCTTTTAATTTGATTAATTCTTCCCGAACTTGTTGCGCTGTTTTTGTGGCTAAACCTTCAATATCCAGTTCTTTGTCAAGGACAGCTTTGGCTAATATTTTAATGTAATTTGTTTTTTGGCGGCTAACCCCGAGAGCTCTAAATTCTTCGTCTGGAAAAACAGAGAGTGTTTCGGGATTGCAGGTTGTATGTGCTTTGATTTTTATAAATGTGGCCTTTGCCGAGTCTATTGAAACTTGTTGTTCCAAAATTAACAGTACCAAAGTCTCAAACCCTTGAGGCCTTTTTGGGATTGTTGGTAATCCGTAAGTATCTATAATGTGTTTGAAAATGGAATCTTTTTGAAAAAGATAATCGATAGCTTGTTGCATGATTGGATTTTTTTAGCCCAGATAAAAATGAAAAGCCTTAAAAAAAACTGCTAATTTTTGTCTAAGTAAAAAAGCGACTAAAGGAAGCTCTTTTTACTTTTTACAAAAATAGCAGTTTTTGAGTAAGCTTGTAATAGATTGCTTCACCAATTCGGCTTTCAGCCTCGTGTGCTGGATAAAGCTTCTAGAAATAAAAACCAAACGATCCTTTTACGGTAAATCTATTGGTGTTTACTGTTTCAAGATAATTTCCTCTCCAAGAGAAATCCAAGCGGAATACTTTGAAGATATTGCCGATTCCTGCATTGTATTCCCAATAAGGATTTTCAGGTGCCACATACACCAAGCCTGAAGCATTTATGGCTCGATTGGCATCCGAGACGGTTCCATAGGCAGCTTTTATGCCCACAAATTCCCTCCAATTGAGTTTTCGCATAAAAGGGATTCTGGCAAACAGCCTTCCGTTGAAATCGTGATTCCATTGGAACGTCGCATACGTATCGGTGATAAATTCGTAATAATCAAGATTGCTGAATGTGTTGTCAATTGTAAAAAAGGTCTGGTTACCCGGTACAATACTCAATAGTCCCAAAGGAACTGTGCCGAAAGTTTTTCCTAATTCCAATATCAAGTTACTACGTCCAAGTGGGCCAATAATGATAGGCTGTTTGTAATAGATTTCGAGTTTTTTATAATTAAAATCACTGTCGATGATTCCTTTATATCCTTGGCTGTAATTAACAAAAAACGTGGTGTACGGACTGTTGGCTATGCTTCTTTCGACTCCATAGGCGATAGTTCTTCGGTTGGGAGTGTATGTCGCCTGAATGTTGAATTCCGACTGGACAGTTTTACTTTTTACCACTCCTGCAGGGTTTTCGGCCGTGGGCATAGTAGTGTAGTAATCTAGGCTAAAAACCGGTGATGCCGATTCTAATGTTTTGTAGGTCACTCCCGTTTGAAAAGTCAGGTTTTTAATGGGTTCCATTGCGATATAGGCGTTGGTCAAGCCTATATCGGTTAGTTTTCCATTGGATCCTGTAGTAAAAAAGGCTGTAGAACCAAAATTTCTGGCCAATATATCGTTGGTTGTGGTCAGGCTAGCTCCCAATTGTTCAATATCGCGCCTGTTTCCACCGGAAATTATGATACGGTTTTTCTTTTCAATCATCCATTTTCCTGCAAATCCATATTTGAATTTATTATCGTCAAATCCATAGGCCGTAAATGCCTGTACACGCCAAGGATCATTGGGACCAAAATAGGTTCGCCCTCCTAGTTGTACTCTGATTCCTTCGACCTCATTATATCCAAAGGTGGAGAAAATAGGGCCAAAATCGAATCCCTCATAATTTATATATCCACTGGCGAGTATTGTTACCACGTCAGTAAGTCGCTTGAATGCTTTGACTGTTTGCAGTGTATCGAGCATTTTATAAACGCCTTCTTCGTCTTTGGTTAATTTTTCGAATCGGTTTTGTTCCCAATATTCGTCACTTTTTTTATATACTTCATTGTCTATAAAATTCACTTCTTCCTTGTAGAATTTTGCAGGTTTCTCGATATTGAATTTGTGATTTTGATAATAGGTTGTTCTCTTTCCGTATACCCCTTTTGATTTTTCTTTTTTGTTTACAGCAAAATCAGACATCAAATAATCTTTGGTCAATAGAAAAATGGAATCGCTCAAGACGTCAAATTCCTGTTCAACATAAATATCCTTTACCCAGTTGATATTGGCACTTTTGGTAACAGCCATGTTGATTTTTTTGATGGCAAATGTGGTGTCATTAACCCAAAAATCTCCTTTGAAAGTCAGTTCGTTTTTTCGTCTTGGATAAAAAACAATATTGTAGCACCATTTTTTGTCAATATAGGCACTGTCTCTCAATACATAATTATAAACGTCAATCCCCGTTGTGGAAAGAGGGCTGGTAAAAGTTTTGTCAAATAAGGCAATGTAATTATTGTAGATATTATAATCTGAATATAAATCTTTTATGAAAGACAAAATTTGTTGATTTCCTTCAAAACCCGAAGTTTTATTGGCTTTGGTAATCTCTTTAACTTTTGGAATTTTATTGTCTCCATATACATCTACCAATGCTTCATTCACAAAAATGGGTAAATAGGTTTTACCTGTTACTTTTGAAGTGTCCACATGGTCAAAAATGAATTCCATGCCTTTGAAAATCTTTTGTTTTTTATAGGCACTGTCAATGGAATTAATATCGAATTCTACCTTTTCATATTTTTCCATTTGGTATTGGTCAAATTGATACAAACCATTTTTGCGCTTTTTCTCCCAAATTTTTCTCAGAATATCAAGAGCAGGATTGTTCTTTTTAGACGTTTTACCAGTATACACAACCACTTCTTTTAGGGATTGTTGCTCGCTTAATTCAATCGTGAAATTATAATTGACCGATTTGGTAAGGGTGATTTCTTTTTCAGAAAATCCGATCGAACTTATTACTAATGTAGTATAGGTATTTGGAGATTCCATATAAAATCGTCCATCTTCGTTGGTGACAGTTCCAATGCTAGAGTTTTTAAAGACTACATTCGCGAATGGAATAGGCTGTTTGGATTTGTCAACAACAATTCCACTCACTTTTGTTTGAGCGAAAATTTGAGGTGTTACCACAAATAAAAAGAAGGCAATAATCGGTAGGATTTTCTTCATGATATAAAAAAAAGCTTCATCAAATTGGAGTCTTGATGAAGCTTTTTAAATAGTTGTTTTCTATTATTTATATAATACTTTCTTAACAGCTTTCACAACGTCTGCATGATTTGGCAACCATTCTTTCAGTAATACTGGAGAATATGGTGCTGGAGTATCAGCAGTTGTAATACGTTGGATAGGCGCATCAAGGAAATCAAAAGCTTGCTCTTGAACTAAGAAAGCAATTTCAGAAGATACACTTGCAAAAGGCCAAGCTTCCTCAAGAATCACTAATCTATTTGTTTTTTTAACCGAAGTTAAAATTGCATCCTTATCCATTGGGCGTACAGTTCTCAAGTCAATAATTTCACATGAGATACCTTCTTTTGCCAATTCATCGGCTGCGATATAAGCTTCTTTGATTATTTTTCCGAAAGAAACAATAGTTACATCTGTTCCTTCACGTTTGATATCGGCAACTCCAATTGGAATAGTGTATTCACCATCTGGAACTTCACCTTTATCTCCATACATTTGCTCTGATTCCATGAAAATAACTGGGTCATTATCACGAATAGCCGATTTCAATAAACCTTTGGCATCATAAACATTAGATGGAACCACAACTTTAAGTCCTGGAGTATTTGCAAACCAGTTCTCGATAGCTTGAGAGTGAGTTGCTCCCAATTGTCCTGCAGAAGCAGTAGGTCCACGAAAAACGATAGGCACATTAAATTGCCCACCAGTCATCTGACGCATTTTGGCAGCATTATTTATAATTTGATCAATTCCAACTAAACAAAAGTTGAAAGTCATGTATTCTACGATAGGACGACATCCATTCATTGCTGATCCTACTGCAATTCCAGTAAAACCAAGCTCGGCGATTGGCGTGTCAATTACTCTTTTTTCACCAAATTCAGCTAGCATTCCTTTAGATGCTTTGTATGCACCATTGTACTCCGCTACCTCTTCACCCATTAAGTATATGGACTCATCGCGACGCATTTCTTCGCTCATTGCTTCACAAATGGCCTCTCTAAATTGTATCGTTCTCATATTTTATAGTCTGTGTGTAATTTTAGAAACGCAAAAATAATTATTTTAAATTACTTAAAAGCATAAATTACTTTAAAATAACAAGGATTTATGCTATTGTTTTTTTTAGTAGCTGTTTCCGGCTATTCGCTATATCTTCTTGCTGACTCGTTAGAAAAACGTGTCCACAAGAAGGATGCCGCTTCTATCCGGGCTAGGAATTCAATGCTAAAATGGAAATTTATAAAATAAAAATGACATGTAAAGTAGTGGATTGATGTAAGATAGTCTACTTTAATCACAAAATTAGTTTAGTTGTTTATAATAATTCTGACTAAAACCTCTATTACGTTATTATGATATTCGAAATCGTAATAGTTGTAAAAAAATATTATGCACGCATAGTATATTATTCGATTTATTATTTTAAATTTGTCAAAGAAAAAAAAGAATTTAATATATATAAT
Organism: Flavobacterium granuli; assembly: GCF_031456055.1. Classification (GTDB taxonomy): domain Bacteria; phylum Bacteroidota; class Bacteroidia; order Flavobacteriales; family Flavobacteriaceae; genus Flavobacterium; species Flavobacterium granuli_A. The sequence goes on along the minus strand of NZ_JAVDTX010000009.1, from coordinate 83,432 downwards.
TATGAAAATATTAGTTTGCATCAGCCACGTTCCTGATACTACTTCAAAAATCAACTTCACTAACGGAGATGCTGAATTTGATACCAATGGGGTTCAATATGTAATTAATCCAAATGACGAATTTGGTCTAACACGTGCTATTTGGTTTCAAGAGCAACAAGGAGCTACAGTTACTGTAGTGAATGTTGGAGGTCCAGATACAGAGCCTACTTTGAGAAAAGCATTGGCAATTGGTGCCAACGAGGCCATTCGTATTAATGCAAACCCTACAGATGGTTTTTTTGTTGCAAAACAATTGGCTGAAGTAATTAAAAACGGAGGTTACGATGTTGTGATTGCTGGAAAAGAATCATTAGACTATAATGGAGGAATGGTTCCTGGAATGATCGCTGGGATATTAGGATATAACTTTTTGAATTCATGTACAGGCATCACTGTTGAAGGTACTAATGTAACTGCCGTTCGTGAAATTGATGGAGGAAAAGAAACAGTAAGCACTTCATTGCCTGTTATCATTGGTGGACAAAAAGGAATTGTTGAAGAGAAAGATTTGCGTATCCCGAATATGAGAGGAATTATGACTGCTAGAACTAAAGCATTAACAATCCTTGAGCCAGTTGACGCTGCCGTAAATACCAAAGCGGTGAAATTTGAAAAACCAGCTCCAAAATCGGCGGTTAAATTAATTTCAGCTGATAATTTGGATGAATTAATTAATTTATTGCACAACGAAGCTAAGGTAATATAATTTTAAATTATGAATTTTAAGTTGTGAATTAACATTCTCAAATATATTTAAAATTTATAATTCAACATTTAAAATAAAAAAATATGTCAATATTAATATATGCAGAATCTGCAGAAGGAAAATTTAAAAAAGTAGCATTAGAATTAGCTTCTTATGCAAAAAAAGTAGCCGAATCATTAGGAACAACTGTAACAGCTGTGACTGTAAACGCAGGAGATGTTTCTGAATTGTCAAAATACGGAGTAGACAAAGTTTTAAAAGTAAGCAGTGATAAATTAGCTGGTTTTACTGCTAAAGCTTATGCAGATGTTATCAAACAAGCGGCACAGAAAGAAGCGACAAAAGTAGTTTTATTGTCTTCTACAACAGACAGTATTTACTTAGCTTCATTGGTAGCTGTAGCGTTAGAAGCTGGTTATGCTTCAAATGTTGTTGGTTTGCCAGTGAGCACTTCTCCTTTTCAAGTAAAAAGAAATGCTTTTTCAAACAAGGCTTTCAATATTACAGAAATCAATACTGATGTAAAAGTATTATCTATCGGTAAAAATTCTTATGGTATTTTTGAAAGTGCTTCATCATTAACTGAAGAAGATTTTAATCCAACAATCGGAGATGCTGATTTTGGAGTAAAAGTAACATCTGTAGAAAAAGTATCAGGAAAAGTTTCAATTGCCGATGCTGATATCGTAGTTTCTGCAGGACGTGGTCTTAAAGGGCCAGAAAACTGGGGAATGGTTGAAGAATTAGCATCAGTTCTAGGAGCTGCTACTGCATGTTCAAAACCAGTATCTGATTTAGGATGGAGACCTCACGGAGAACACGTAGGTCAAACAGGAAAACCGGTAGCTACCAATTTATATATTGCTATTGGAATTTCTGGAGCTATTCAGCATATCGCAGGTATCAACTCTTCTAAAGTAAAAGTGGTTATCAACAGTGATCCAGAAGCGCCTTTCTTTAAAGTTGCAGACTATGGAATTGTTGGAGATGCATTTGAAATTGTACCACAATTAATATCAAAATTCAAAGCTTTCAAGGAGCAACAATCCTAGATATTTATTTCTACTATATTAGCTACCTAAAAATAAGATAATCGTATCTTTGCTTTAGGTAGCTTTTTTGTTCCATATATTTTGATTAAAATTGCACTTTATTAAAACCAACGGAGAAGACATAATTAATTAGAGTACTTAGTGCTTTCCATTATACAAACATGAGCTTAGTTAAATTATCTATAAAAGGAATTTCGTACAGTCAAACTCAAAATGGCGCTTATGCGTTAATTTTGAACGAGGTTGATGGGGAAAGAAAATTGCCTATCGTTATTGGAGCATTCGAAGCTCAGTCTATTGCAATTGCTTTGGAAAAAGAAATTAAGCCACCTCGTCCTTTGACACATGATTTGTTTAAAAATTTTGCAGAGCGATTTGATATTGTGGTAAAACAAGTTATTATCCACAAACTAGTAGATGGTGTTTTTTATTCTAGTATTATTTGCGAAAGAGATAAAATCGAAGAAATAATTGATGCAAGAACTTCGGATGCCATTGCTTTGGCCATTCGTTTTAATGCTCCTATTTTTACCTATAAAAACATTTTGGACAAAGCGGGTATTTTCTTGAAAGCAAATCCTCTTGAGAGTGATACTCCAAATGAGATGGACGATATCCTTTCTAATCCTGAAACTTTCGGAAATACAGAAAGCAACGAATCGGGTAGCACTTATTCTAATCATACTTTGCAAGAATTAAATGAATTGCTGGAACAAGCGGTGGAGCATGAAGATTATGAAAAAGCTGCAAAAATTCGTGATGAAATTTCTAAGAGAGATTCGTAATGTATAACTCTGTATTTGTTTAAATCGATAAACCAAATCAACAAAAATGAAGCAATACCTAGATTTAGTACAACATATCATGCATGAAGGTTGTCAAAAAGGAGATCGCACCGGAACTGGTACAAAAAGCGTATTTGGTTATCAAATGCGATTTGATTTGAGTGAAGGGTTTCCAATGGTAACTACAAAAAAATTACACCTAAAATCGATTATATATGAATTGCTTTGGTTTCTTAAAGGAGATACCAATATTAAATATCTTCAAGAAAACGGAGTCAAAATATGGGATGCCTGGGCAGACAGCAATGGTGATTTAGGTCCTGTTTATGGCCACCAATGGCGTAATTGGAATAGTGAAGAAATTGACCAAATTAGTCAACTTATAGTTGAATTAAAAACAAACCCAAACAGCCGAAGAATGTTAATTTCGGCCTGGAATCCATCAGTTTTGCCAGATACAACAAAGTCATTTGAAGAAAATGTTGCCAATAATAAAGCTGCATTGCCTCCATGCCATGCCTTTTTTCAGTTTTATGTGGCTTCTCCAGACGAATCCAAAGGAGAGACCAAAGGAAAACTTTCATGTCAATTGTATCAACGAAGTGCTGATGTCTTTTTGGGAGTTCCTTTTAATATAGCTTCTTATGCATTGTTAACTATGATGATCGCACAGGTTTGCGATCTTGAAGCAGGTGAATTTATACATACATTTGGCGATGCACACATATACAATAACCATTTTGAGCAACTAGAGTTACAGCTTACTCGTGAGCCAAAACCATTACCAAAAATGATTTTAAATCCAAATGTGAAAAACATCTTCGAATTTGATTTTGATGATTTTACACTAGAGGGATATGAGCCGCATGCCCTAATCAAGGGAAGTGTAGCTGTATAAAGTTTAAAAATCCGCTTATAAAGCGGATTTTTTTTGATTGCTATACTACTAAGACACTATTTTCAGCTCCAGCGAAATCATTCCATTTGAATGAATCGGCTTCTGGCTCATTTACATAAGCACCGTCAATTACATATTTGAACTCGTATTCTGAATCTTTATTTAAGTCAAAAGATCCTTTAAAAGTTCCATTTTTTAATTTGCTTAAGGTTCCTTCTTCTGCTTTCCAATCATTAAAATCACCAATTACAGATACTTGATTAGCCTCTTTTGCTTCGACAGAAAAGGTGACTTTGACAACAGGTTTAGTTTTTATAAATTGTTTTTTTACCGACATAACTATTTCATTTTTAAAGTTATAGCAAAGTAAATGAAATATTTTTAAGTTTGTACAAGCGGCCTCATTTTTAGTATAAAAGCAAAAATGCATTCTCTTTTTTGCTTTTAAAAAGAAATTAAATCTTTTAAATTTTGATTTAAAAAAAGAAAACGATTTCTCTTTAAATATTCAATAATCAAAAATGGAGACTTTTAAAAATAAATTTTACCTTTATGAGCAAAATTTTAAATCATGGAAAAAGAATTTCACGAACAATATGAATATGCCAGGAATCGGATAAAGCAAAAGAAAAGATTATATTATCATTTTGTTTTCTTCATGTTGTCTAGTATTTTTTTGATTGCCGCGGCTTACTTTTTTGATGCGGGATTGAATATTCATTGGTGTATTTGGGGAATTACTTTGTGGTTATTCTTTTTTGTTCTGCATTTTATAAAAGTTTTTATAACAGATCGTTTTATGGACAAAAACTGGGAGAGAGATCAAATTGAGCGACTGGTAGCTTTACAGCAAAAAAAAATAGAGCATTTGAAATCCAAAATTGAAGAAACTAATTCTAAATAACACCATTACGTATGATTATTATGATTGCTGCCGTTGCAGAAAATAATGCCCTTGGAAAAAATAATGAGCTAGTTTGGCATCTACCTAATGATTTTAAAAGATTCAAATCCTTAACGACAGGACATCATATAATAATGGGGAGGAAAACGTTTGAAAGTTTTCCAAAACCACTTCCCAATAGAACTCACGTAGTAATAACGCGAAATAAAAGCTATAATCCAGAAGGTTGTATTGTTGTTGATAGTATCGAAAAAGCAATTGCAATATGTCCTGAAAACGAAACTTCATTTATTATTGGAGGTGGTGAGATTTATAGTTTGGGACTTCCATTTGCTGATCAACTTGAAATAACGAGAGTGCATCATAGCTTTGATGCAGATGCTTTTTTTCCAGAAATCAATTCCGATGATTGGAAAGAAATTCAATCAGAGTTTAATCCTATAGACGATAAACATCAATTTGCTTATACTTACCAAACGTTTCTCAAAGTGTAAATTCTTGTTGTTTTAATTCTAAGAAATATTTATAAAACAAAAAAGCATCCTAAAGATTAGGATGCTTTTTTTAATGATTAGCGGGATGACTCATTCCTGTACTAAGATTTGATAACATAATATACAAATCACAAATATCAATATTATCCCTGAAAAGAAGACAATATAATTTGATAATCTTTGAGAGTACAACTCAAAAAAGCCTTTAGTACCAAATACCACAAAGGTACTAAAGGCAAAGAAAATTAAAATTTCCAAAAACAAATTTAATCCTAAGAACGTATTTTGCGCTTTCAAAATAATGCTGCCATTGCTGACGGCACCTTCAAAAAATAATACAAGAACAAATGAGATAAATAGCGCAAGAAGCATCCATTTGATTTGGGTCATTAATTCCCGTCTAACCATTTAAAAAATATTTAAATTTTAAAGTACAAACATCAGTAATAAAAACAGTTTCCACAATACCCACTTTTGGTGATATTTCAATTATTTTTCATTTTTGTTTTAATTGTAATATTTATTGTGAAAATGAATTTCCAAATAAAATTTTAACCAAAACTAAAAAGACATTTATAGTTTATGCAGTTTGTTTATATTTGTACAAACTAAAAAAATGCCAAAAGAAATCACACCCTATAAAGACTCTTCACTTACTAAAAAAGAACAAGTTGCCAAAATGTTTGACACCATTTCTGGGAATTATGATAACCTTAATCGAGTTATATCGTTTGGTATCGATGTTAAATGGAGAAAAAAAGTTTTAAAGCTAGTAGCTGATACTAATCCTGAAAAAATATTAGATATTGCAACAGGGACGGGAGATCTTGCTATCTTAATGGCGCAAACGCAAGCTAAAAAAATCATCGGGCTTGATATTTCTGCAGGAATGTTGGAGATTGGAGTGAAAAAAATCGAAGAAAAAAAGTTGTCTCAAACCATTGAAATGGTCTTAGGCGATTCTGAAAATATGCCTTTTGAAGATCATTTTTTTGATGCTATCACTGTGGCATTCGGGGTTCGAAATTTTGAACACCTTGAAAAAGGATTAACTGAAATTTTGAGAGTGTTAAAGCCAGGAGGTGTTTTTGTTATTTTAGAAACTTCCGTACCAGAGAAAACACCTTATAAACAAGGATATAGTTTTTATACAAAAAATATTTTACCGCTGATAGGAAAGCTGTTTTCCAAGGATGATGTGGCTTATGGTTATCTATCCGAATCAGCTGCTTCTTTTCCTTATGGAGAAGCATTGAACAATATTTTAAGAAAAACTGGGTTTATTAATGTGAAAGCTATGCCTCAAACTTTTGGTGTTGCAACCATTTACTCAGCTTCTAAAAAATAATACAGAAACAGCTAGCATAAATATGAAATTGCATGATTTTATATTGCTAACAGGAATGAAAAATGGCAATGCCGTATCCTGTTGTAAAACAAATATTGTCCCCATATGAAAAAAATAATTGTATTAATTCTATTGACTATTGCCATAAAAGGAAGTGCGCAGAATTCAAAAAGTATTTTCAGCAAAGATCCTATTATAAATCTAGAAAACTGGCAAAAGAAAAAAATCTACTTTGGTTTTTTTTTAGGATTTAACTCTTATGATTTCAAGATTGACTACAATAAAGTGGTGACAGATGATATCCAAACTGACAATACATTTGGATTCAATGTTGGATTGGTGACTAATGTAAGATTGATGGAGTATTTGGATTTGCGTTTTGAACCAGGACTTTATTATGCTAATAGAACCTTGCATTATCCTCCAAATTTGTTTAATAGCCCAAGTACAAGCGATCTTATTAGAGACATAAATAGTACTTATATCAATTTTCCTTTATTGTTGAAATTCTCTGCTCTTCGAACTGGAAATGTACGTCCTTATTTATTGGGAGGAGTATCGGCAAATTTAAATTTGTCTAGTAATGCAAAATCTTTGGACGACAATTTAGAAGAAAGATTTAGGGTAAAAACTTGGACTACTAATTACGAGTTAGGTATTGGAATTGATATTTTTTCAGAATACTTTATATTTTCTCCGTCGATTAGAGGGCAATTCGGAATTTCTGACGAATTAATACGTGACAAAGACCCTAACAGCCCTTGGACAAGTAATATTGATTCAATGAAATCGAGAGGCTTTTTGGTTAATTTCACCTTTCATTAGAAAAAAATATAAGCTAGTTTTAATTTTGCCTTCTGAATTCGCTTAGGATAATAGCTGTTGCAGTAGCCACATTCAGACTTTCGGTGATTTGAAGATCTCCAAAACGTGGAATAGTAATTCTTTTGGTAATTAATTTTTCTATATTTTCAGAAATTCCATTGGCTTCATTTCCCATGACAATAATACCTTCTTGGGGTAAAGTTGTTTTGTAAATGTTTTCACTATCCATAAAGGTACCAAAAACAGGTAATTTAGTTTTTGTTATAAAAGCGTCTAAGTCAATATAATTCACATTTACTCTAGCAATCGAACCCATTGTGGCTTGAACGACTTTTGGATTGTAGATGTCAACCGTCTCTTTTGAGCAGATCAATTGTTGGATTCCAAACCAGTCACAAAGTCTCATAATAGTTCCTAAATTGCCAGGATCGCGGATAGAATCTAGGGCTAGAACTAGTCCAGACTCAATAATTTTGCGTTCTAAAGGAATTTTGAATACTGCTAGGCAAGTATTCGGTGTGGACAAAGCACTAATTTTATTTAATTCATTTTCTGAAATTACACTTCTTTTATGAGGGGCAACATCATTAAAGTCCTCGTTGGTTGTGTAAAGATGTTCTAATTCAAAATTTGATTTTACTAATTCTTGAATTACTTTTACACCCTCGGCAAAAAACAATTGATTTACAAAACGATGTTTTTTTTGTTGCAGACTAGATATAAGCTTTATTTGGTTTTTACTAAGCATAAAAAAATGTACTTTTGAATTAAATATTCTATAAATACGAGTCCCCTCATGAATAAATTTTTTTCTTCCTTTAAAACAAAAAAGCGGTTTGCTGGATATTTTGGGCAAGCCTTACTTTTTGAGAAGAAAAAGAATCTTGCAAAAATATCATTATTTATCCTAATTAGTGTTCTTTTCTATGCTTGTAATTCAGAAAAGAGGGTTCCTGCTAGAAAACAGCTTCTTGTCAAAAATGAAATTTTCGAAAATGGTAAATTGCTCAAGAATCAAACCATATATGATCAATTGTATCAGCAGCCAAATAGTAAAGTGCCTATTGTAAGATATCGTTTTTTGTTGAATTTGTATAATTTGGCAAACCCAAATCCTGATTCTACATTTAATTTAAAATATTTAAACAATAAAAAGAAATACGATAGGGAAGTCAAATGGCTTTCGGAAAAACAAATTCAAGGGCTACGCAAATCTTTTTGGTATCTAGGAATACATAATTTTCTGAAAGAAACAGGAGAAGCACCTGTAATTTTGGATACCATAAAAGCTCAAAAATCAGTTGCACGACTTAAAAATTATTATTTCAAGAATGGTTATTTTGATGTAGATGGTGTCTATAAACACGATTCTTTGGCGCCTAAAAGTGCTCAAGTAAAATACTATTTAACAACTGGAAATCCATATTTTATAGATTCCTTAAGAACGGCAATTCAAACGCCTGTTTTAGATTCTATTTATAAAACTTCAAAATCACTTATCGTCCCTGGTAAACAATATAAAACAGAAGATTTTGAAAATGAAAAAAATCGAATAACTACTCTTTTTAGAAGCCATGGAGCCTACCGTTTTCAGGCTAATTATGTTACGTTCGATATTGATACTATAAACAAAAAAAACAAAGCTAGTGTAATCTTGAATGTTGGAGATTATTCGTATCAGGAAAATGATTCTACCAAGACTGAGCCATTTAAATTATATAAAATCAGCGAAATCAAAATCTACACTGATTATAAATCTGAAAGGCAAGATTTGGCAATTAAAGATAGTATGACGTATAATAACATGAATTTGTACGGATATGAAAAAATAAAATACCGCCCTCATGCAATAACGGATGCCGTTTTTCTTTCTAAAGGGGGTATGTTTAATGATGAAAACACTGTTTTAACTAATCGGTATTTCAATAATTTAAAAGTGTTTAATTATCCAACGATACAATATCAAGTTGATCCGAAAGATACATTAGCTCAGTCTTTGATCGCTAAAATTTATTTAACACCTCGTAAAAAATACAGTTTTGGCTACACTTTGGATCTTACCCATTCGAATATAGAAGATTTTGGTATTACTGGGAGTATTACTGAAACAATCCGAAATGTTTTTAATGGGGCTGAGACTTTAGAGATTTCGGCCAGAGGAAACATTGGGGCTTCAAATGATATTGCAAATGCAGATGATAGCTTTTTTAATGTGTCGGAATATGGTTTAGATGCCAAATTAAATTTTCCGCGGATTCTATTTCCTCTTAAAACCGAGAAGATAATTCCGAAAAGTATGATACCATCCACTGTGTTGAGTTTAGGTCTTTCTAAGCAAACCAATATTGGATTGGATAAAGAAAATTTTACAGGATCACTTTCTTATAATTGGACGCCTAAAATCAATACAACTACGAGATTTGATATTTTAAACTTCCAGTATGTTCGTAATTTAAATCCAGAAAACTATTTTAATGTTTATAATAGTTCCTACGATGCCTTAAACGATATTGGACAAACATATAATACCAATCCAGACTATGTTGATTTAAATAATAATTTGATTATTGAAAGTGGTACCACTGGTTTTACAAGGGATGTTTTAACCTTAAAAACGGTTTTGAAACCAGATGATCAAGAATACCAAGATGTAAGTAATATTGAACAACAAAGAATAAGACTTACGGATAATGATTTTATTTTGGCAACTAATTTTAGTTTTTCCAAAACAAGCAAGAAAGATTTACAGGATAATACTTTTTACACTATTAGAACCAAAATTGAATCGGCAGGAACTATGTTGTCTTTGATTTCAAATGTGAGCAATTTACCCAAAAATGAAAATGGAAATTACGAAATTTTTAATTTGGAATATTCTGAATACATAAAAACAGAATTTGATTATATCAAACATTGGAATGTAAATAAGGCAAATGTTTTTGCGATGAGAACTTTTTTTGGGATTGCAATTCCATATGGAAATTCTAATTCCATCCCTTTTTCAAAAAGTTATTATGCAGGTGGAGCCAATGATAACAGAGCTTGGCAGCCTTACAATTTAGGGCCTGGAAGCAGTTCTTTTTCTAATGACTTTAATGAAGCTAATATGAAAATTGCAATCAGTGGGGAATACAGATTTTTAATTGGTGGAAAATGGAATGGAGCTCTTTTTGCAGATGCTGGAAACATTTGGAATGTTTTGGATGCTGTTAATTATGAGCCTGCTAGATTTAATTCGATTGAAGATTTAAAAGAAATAGCTTTAGGTACAGGATTTGGTTTACGATATGATTTAGGTTTTTTTGCTGTGAGGGTTGATGTAGGGTTCAAAACATACAATCCTGCCTTAGAAACTGAAGAAAGATGGTTCTCTCAGTATAATTTTGCAAACGCTGTATTTAATTTTGGTATCAATTACCCTTTCTAAGTGCTAATTAATTCTTATTTTTGCAAATTATAATCTAAAAAACTAAAAAAAACAATTAAAAGAAAAATTAAAATGGCACACAATATCAAACCCGGAGTGGCAACAGGAGATCAAGTACAAGAGATTTTCAATTATGCAAAAGAAAAAGGATTTGCACTTCCTGCTGTAAACGTTGTTGGATCAGACACAATCAACGGAGTATTAGAAACTGCAGCTAAATTGAAAGCACCAGTTATTATTCAATTTTCAAATGGTGGAGCACAATTTAATGCAGGAAAAGGACTTTCTAATGCAGGAGAAAAAGCCGCTATCGCTGGTGGTATTGCTGGAGCAAAACATATTCATACATTAGCAGAAGCATACGGAGCAACAGTTATTTTGCACACTGACCACTGTGCTAAAAAATTATTGCCTTGGATTGATGGTTTGTTGGATGCTTCTGAAAAACATTTCGCTGAAACAGGAAAACCTTTGTTTTCTTCTCACATGATTGATTTATCTGAAGAGCCAATCGAAGAGAACATTGAAATCTGTAAAGGTTATTTAGAAAGAATGAGCAAAATGGGAATGACTCTAGAAATCGAACTTGGAATCACTGGTGGTGAAGAGGACGGTGTAGACAATTCTGATGTTGATAGTTCAAAATTATATACTCAACCTTCTGAAGTATCTTATGCTTACGAAGAATTATCAAAAGTTAGCCCAAGATTTACAATCGCTGCTTCTTTTGGAAACGTTCACGGTGTTTACAAACCAGGAAACGTAAAATTAACTCCAAAAATCTTAAAAAATTCTCAAGATTACGTTCAAGAAAAATTCAAAACTGGACACAATCCTGTTGATTTTGTTTTCCACGGTGGATCAGGTTCTACATTAGAAGAAATCAGAGAAGGAATTAGCTACGGAGTTGTAAAAATGAACATTGATACTGATTTGCAATTTGCATTTACTGAAGGTATTCGTGATTTTATGGTAAACAATGTTGAGTACCTTAAAACTCAAATTGGTAACCCAACTGGTTCTGATGCTCCGAACAAAAAGTACTACGATCCAAGAAAATGGTTGCGTGAAGGTGAAGTAACTTTCAATACAAGGCTTGAGCAAGCATTTGCTGACTTAAATAATGTGAATACACTATAATTTTACATTTCGGATTTTAGATTTCACATTGAAATCTAAAATCTGAAATTTTGATCTAAAATAATAAAAAATGGCTTGGTTTAAAAGAAAAGAAAAAGGAATCACTACGGCTACTGAAGACAAAATGGACATTCCAAAAGGACTTTGGTACAAATCACCTACAGGGAAAATTATTGATGCTGAAGAATTAGCTCGTAATCTATTTGTAAGCCCCGAAGATGGTTTCCATGTTAGAATTGGAAGTGAAGCCTATTTTGATATTTTATTTGACAACAATGAGTTTGTTGAATTGGATAAAAATATGACTTCTAAAGATCCATTGCATTTTGTTGATACCAAGAAATATGCAGATCGATTAAAAGAGGTTATGGACAAAACTCAACTTAAAGATGCAGTACGCACTGGAGTTGGAAAATCCAAAGGAAGAGAATTAGTTATTTGCTGTATGGATTTTGCCTTTATCGGTGGATCTATGGGGGCAGTTGTAGGAGAAAAAATTGCAAGAGGAATTGATCATGCGATCAAGAATAGATTACCTTTTGTAATGATTTCAAAATCTGGTGGTGCCAGAATGATGGAAGCTGCTTATTCTTTAATGCAATTGGCAAAAACATCTGTAAAATTAGCGCAACTAGCCGAAGCTAAATTACCTTATATCTCACTTTGTACTGATCCAACTACTGGAGGAACAACCGCTTCTTATGCAATGTTGGGAGATATCAACATTTCTGAGCCAGGTGCCTTAATTGGTTTTGCTGGTCCACGCGTAGTAAGAGATACAACGGGTAAAGATTTGCCTGAAGGATTTCAAACTGCTGAGTTTCTTCTAGAACATGGTTTCTTGGATTTTATTACGCCAAGAAAAGAATTGAAAGATAAGATTAACTTATACATCGATTTGATTCAAAACAACGATATTAGATAAATGAAAATCCCGAGCAATCGGGATTTTTTATTTTATAACTGTTTTTTAGGTCTGTCCTTTTTTAGTTCTTTTTCGGCTATTTTAAACACTAGTTTTTCTCTCCATTTAGCATAACGACCTTTGAAGGTTACTTTTATGGCACTGTCTACAGCGCCATGCATGAATAAACTCCAAACACTAGCCATTTTGCGAGTAATAGATCGATCCCATGCACGAAGAGTCAGGGAAAAAGAACCATCTATGTAGCGCATCCAGTGCCACATGCCTGTTGGCATAAACAAGGTGTCGCCGTGTTCTAGAAAAACTTCATAACCTTCAACTCCTTTTAAAGCTGGAAATTTTTCAAAATCAGGATTGGCAACATCATAATCTTCTAGGGCATAAGTGGTGTTAGGGATGCAATAAAGCCTTTTTTTCCATTTATTATCAAATAATATAATGTGTTTTCGTCCTCCAAAATGAGTGTGGAAAAGATGAGGTAAATCGATATCATAATGTAAAAAGGTGATAGCCTTGGAGCCTCCAAAAAACATGGCAGGCATGCTTTCTATAAAACCACCCATTAAGTCTTTGGGAACTTTTACATCATTAAGCAATTCGGGTCTGTGTTTAAAAAGATTAAAGAAAAAAATACGCAATTCTGTAGGTTCTCTTTTTATTAAATCCAGATATTCACCAAATTTCATACTGGCAATAGAAGCATTGATCACTTTTGTTGGATCTGCTTTGGAATTGTCCACTAGTTTTACCTCAATGTCTCCCGCGATTTCCTTTAAATAATCGGTTGACCATTTTTCTCTTGCGGGCCAATCCTTAGTTAGCCCTTTTATAATTAATGGCTTTCTTTTATCTAAATAGTTTTTTTTAAATTCTTCTCTAGAAATAGACTCAACAGTATCAACAGATTTTAGGATAAAGCTCATTTATTTATTAATTTAAAGATGTCTGCTTAAAAATACCTAATTATTTCTAATCGTCAAAATTTACAATTAAATAACAAAAATGCAACATGCTACATTCCAGTTCTAATGGCTTCTACTGGATCTAGTTTGGATGCGCTAATAGCCGGAAGAATTCCGGAAATAAGCCCAATTACAGCTGCTAATCCTGTTCCTAAAAGAATGTTTCCAAGTCCTAATACGAATTCAAATTCTAAGACATTAGTCAAAATCAAAGCGATTATCCAAACCATAAATAAACCAATAATACCGCCAAGAACCGAAAGTATTATAGCTTCGAATAGAAACTGAAATAATATAAAGCGATTTTTTGCTCCCAATGATTTTTGAATTCCGATGAGATTGGTGCGTTCTTTTACAGATACAAACATAATATTGGCAATTCCGAAGCCACCTACCAATAATGAAAATCCACTGATAATCCAGCCAACCATGTTCATTTGACCAATTATGTTATCTATAAGTTCGAGAAATCCACCAAAAACATTAATGAAGAAATTATCAATTTCCCCAGCTTTTAGTCCTCTAAAATTTCTTAGTTTTTGTGTTATTTCACTTTTATACTCTTCCATATCCACTCCTTTTTCGGGCTTGAATATAATTACATTTGTTAGATTTGGGTTATTATCGCCATATAGCCTACGCACAAAATTAACAGGAATAAAAGCCGCAGTGTCATTACTGTCACCAATTGAAGAGCCTTCTTTCTTTAAAACACCTATAACGGTAAATCGTTGGCCATACAATCTCACATTTTTACCTAGCGGTTCTGAGTCGTTAAAAAGTGATTTTGCAATATCGTTTCCAATTACAATAACAGGAGTTCCTGAGTTGGCTTCAGATTCATTATAAAACCTCCCTTTTTCAAATTCTAATCCCTGAATGTCTATAAACTCATAGGAAACAGGAACAATATTCACATCGCTCACGGTGTTGGATTCATATTTTATAGCTTCACTTCTAGTAAATATCTGGTATCCTAATTGCTCTGTGTGAGTCATCACGTTTTTAAGGTACACATATTCGGTGTATTTTACATTGGGAAATTGCTCTCTTTTCCATTGTGGTATATCCGAAGGGCCAAAGGAAAATTTTAATAAATAAATGGTGTTTTTGTCCAGACTGCTTAATTCTTTTGAAATTTTTCTGTCCAAAGAATCGACCGCCGCAAGAACCGCTATTATAGAAAATATTCCAATAGTAACACCCAATAAAGAAAGTAATGTTCTTAATTTATTACTGCGTAAAGCATTCATGGCAAAACCAAAACTCTCTTTTAATAATCGTAGGTAAACAAGCATGTTTTTTGAATTTGTATTACTGTAAAATTCTATCTTTTTATTTCTTCCGAAAGTATTTAAAATTTGGTTGTCAGCAACCGCTTTTTGCCATTTTAATATGAAGAAATTTCATCTCGGCGGTTTCAAAAACCTAAAAAAAATACATTTAACAATTGGTATGTTATTTTAAGAGATTGTTACATTTTTTTATTGAATTATATTATCAAAAAAAACTATTTTTGCACTTTATAATCATAACTACTCAATGAACACAACAAAAACAATCCAATCAGCATTAATTTCGGTATTTTCAAAAGAAGGTCTTGAGCCAATTGTTAGAAAACTGCATGAGCAAAATGTGGTTTTTTATTCTACAGGAGGAACCGAGGAATTCATTAAAAATTTAGGAATCCCAGTTATCCCTGTTGAAGATGTTACTTCTTATCCTTCTATTTTAGGTGGTCGTGTAAAAACATTACATCCAAAGGTATTTGGTGGAATCTTAAACCGTCAAGATAATGAAAGCGATGTACAGCAAATGCAGGAATACAACATTCCACAGCTTGATTTGGTAATTGTAGATTTATATCCATTTGAAAAAACTGTAGCTTCTGGCGCAAGCGAAGAAGATATTATCGAAAAAATAGATATTGGTGGTATTTCATTAATTCGTGCTGCCGCAAAAAACTTTAAAGATACCGTAATCGTTCCGTCAATGGATCAATACAGTCTGTTTTTGGACATGATTACTGCTCAAAATGGTGCAACAACATTAGCTGACAGAAAATTATTGGCTACCAAAGCTTTTCATGTTTCTTCACATTATGATGGAGCAATTTTTAATTATTTCAATACTGACGAAACAATCTATAAAGCAAGTATAGAGAACGGACAAGTATTGAGATATGGAGAAAATCCACACCAAAAAGGATTCTTCTTTGGAGATTTTGAAGCAATGTTTACTAAAGTTCACGGTAAAGAATTGTCATATAATAATTTATTGGATGTTGATGCTGCTGTAAACTTAATCCATGAGTTTAAAACTGATGGGCCAACATTTGCAATTTTAAAACATAACAATGCTTGCGGATTAGCGACAAGAGATACTATTTCTGAAGCATACAATGTGGCTTTGGCTTGTGATCCTACCTCTGCTTTTGGTGGTGTATTGATTGCTAATACAACAATTGATGTGGCTACGGCAAATGAAATCAATAAATTATTCTGCGAAGTAGTTATCGCTCCATCTTATGATGCCGAAGCAATTGCTATTTTACAAGAAAAGAAAAATAGAATTATATTAATTCAAAATGATGTTGAATTGCCTCAAAAACAGGTGAGAACGTGTTTGAATGGATTGTTGATTCAAGAAAGAAACAACATCACTGATACTAAAGCGGACTTAAAAACCGTTACTACAACAGCACCGACAGCGCAAGAAATTGAAGATTTGATTTTCGCTTCTAAAGTGTGTAAGAATACTAAATCGAATACGATTGTTTTTGCTAAAAACGGAACTTTAATTTCTTCAGGAACAGGTCAAACATCAAGAGTTGATGCGTTATTACAAGCTATTGAAAAAGCTAAAGTTTTCGGATTCAGTTTAGAAGGTGCATCTATGGCAAGTGATGCTTTTTTCCCTTTTCCAGATTGTGTCGAAATTGCAAAGAAGGCAGGAATTACGGCCGTGATTCAACCTGGAGGATCAATAAAAGACGAATTGAGCATTAATTATTGCAACGAAAACAATCTTGCGATGGTATTTACAGGAACACGTCATTTTAAACATTAATTTGTTTAACTTTGTGCGTAATTTATTTATAACTTTTTAACCCTTAAAAGGCATATGGGATTTTTTGATTTCATGACCGAGGATATTGCGATAGACCTTGGTACAGCAAACACTTTAATCATTCACAATGACAAAGTCGTAATTGACAGTCCGTCTATAGTTGCGCGTGATAGAATATCAGGCAAAATTATTGCAGTTGGTAAAGAAGCCAATATGATGCAAGGGAAGACGCATGAAAACATTAAAACAATCAGACCTTTAAAAGATGGTGTAATAGCTGATTTTGATGCCTCTGAAAAAATGATCAGTATGTTTATTAAAAGCATACCGGCATTGAAAAAAAGAATGTTTACACCTGCCTTAAGAATGGTAGTTTGTATTCCTTCAGGGATTACCGAAGTGGAGATGAGAGCGGTAAAAGAATCTTGTGAAAGGGTAAACGGAAAAGAAGTATATTTGATACATGAGCCTATGGCTGCAGCAATTGGTATTGGAATCGATATTATGCAACCAAAAGGGAATATGATTGTTGATATAGGGGGTGGAACTACTGAAATTGCTGTTATTGCATTAGGTGGAATCGTTTGCGACAAATCTGTTAAAATTGCTGGAGACGTTTTTACCAATGATATTGTTTACTATATGCGTACACAACACAACTTATTTGTTGGAGAAAGTACCGCAGAAAAAATAAAGATTCAAATTGGTGCTGCCATTGAAGATTTGGAAACTCCTCCAGAAGATATGTCAGTACAAGGTAGAGATTTATTAACTGGAAAACCAAAACAGGTTGAGGTTTCTTATAGAGAAATTGCAAAAGCATTGGATAAATCAATTCAGCGAATTGAAGATGCTGTAATGGAAACATTATCACAAACTCCTCCAGAGTTAGCTGCCGATATTTATAATACAGGTATCTATCTTGCAGGTGGTGGATCTATGTTGAGAGGTCTAGATAAAAGAATCTCTCAAAAAACAGATTTACCGGTTTATATTGCCGAAGATCCATTGAGAGCGGTAGTAAGAGGAACAGGAATGGCTCTTAAGAATATTTCAAAGTTTAAAAACATTTTGATTAAGTAATACCTTTTTTACTGAAGTTACTTTATATCTAACATTCAATATATACAGTTAAAAAATGCAGCAAATATTTTCATTTATTATAAAAAACAGTAATAGAATACTGTTTTTGCTGCTTTTGGGTATTTCGTTATCCTTAACTATACAATCCCATTCTTTTCATAGAAGCAAAGTTATCAGTTCTGCCAATTTTTTGAGTGGTGGTGTTTATGAAAAGATAAATTCTGTAGAAGAATATCTTTACTTAAAAGAACAAAATGATGAACTTGCACGGGAAAATGCCAACTTGAAAAGTTTGTTGTTTAAAACTCAAGATTCCACAAAAATTCCTAATCTAGACAGTCTAAAAGGTGTTCTTCCAAAGGATATCATTGTTTCTAAAGTGATTCATAACTCATTTAATGTGTATGAGAATTTTTTAACTTTGAATTCTGGTGCTAAATCAGGGGTAAAGCCTGATATGGGGGTTATTAATAGTCTGGGAATTGTAGGTATCATCGATAATGTATCTACAAATTATTCGACAGTAATCAGTATTTTGAATGTAAAATCTCAAATTAACGCTAAGATTAAAAATTCGGATCATTTTGGAACCTTGAATTGGGACGGTAAAAGTACTGGTTTTGTTAAGCTAATTGATGTGCCAAGATTGGCCAGTGTAAAAAAAGGAGATACTATTGTGACAGGTGGACAATCTGTTATATTTCCTGAAAACATTAACATTGGTACTATTGACAAATTAGAAAAAGACGAGGTAACACATTATTATACCATAACTGTAAAACTATTTAATGATATGACCAATTTGGGTCATGTTTATATTATAAAATCTGAAAACAGCGAAGAAATTAAAAACTTAGAAAACCAAAGAAAAAAAGATGAATAGCACGTTGTTAGTGAACATTTTTCGTTTTGTGCTCTTATTAGCTTTACAAATTCTAGTTTTTAATAATATGAATTTCGGAGGTTATGTAAGTGCATTTCCCTATATACTTTTCATCATTCTTTACCCTGTAAATGGGAACAAAGGGAATTTGCTTATAGCAAGTTTTTTTCTAGGTTTAATTATGGATTTGTTCTGTAATTCGGGAGGTGTTCATGCTACTGCATGTGTTCTTTTGGCTTATTTGAGACCTTTCTTTTTTAAATTTTCATTTGGACTCAGTTATGAATACCAAACTATCAAATTAAATGATGTTTTGACACCAGAGCGATTCACGTTTATTTTATTGGCAGTCATTACACATCATATTGCCTTATTCTTATTGGAGTCTTTTCAAATTACTTTCTTCTTTGACGTTCTACTTAGAACTTTTTTAAGCACATTATTTACTATTTTAACCTGTATTATTCTTATTTACTTAATAAAGCCAAATAAAAGATGAGAAAAGTCTTGTTGCCAGCTTTAATTATTATTGGTGCATCTTTGTTAATCATACGTGTTTTTTACTTACAAATTATTGACGATTCTTTTAAGCTAAAATCAGAAAATAATGCAATTAAAATCAAATATGATTATCCAGAGAGAGGTTATATTTATGATAGAAATGGAGTATTATTAGTGGCGAATCAACCCTCTTATGATATCATGGTAATACCAAGAGAGTTAGATAATACAGACACTCTTGAGTTTTGTAAATTATTAAATATTACAAAGGAAGATTTTATAAAAAAAATAGAGAAAGCCAAAGTTTACAGTCCGAGGTTGCCTTCGGTGTTTTTAGCTCAATTGAATAAAAATGAGTTTGCAGCTTTTCAAGAAAAAATTAGAAAGTTTGAAGGGTTTTATTTCCAAAAACGTGCCTTGCGTGATTATGAAGTTGATTTCGGAGCCAATATTTTTGGATTTATTACACAAGCAAATGAAAAGCTTATTGAAAAAAATAATTACTATAAGAGTGGTGATTTGATTGGTAAACAAGGAGTTGAGGAAAGTTACGAAAAAATTCTCCGAGGTATTAAAGGAGTTAAATATTTTCAAAAGGATAAATTCAACCGAGAAATAGGATCTTACAAAGAAGGAAAGTATGATACAATTGCTGTTCAAGGTGAGGATATAAACCTAACTATTGATGCCGAAATTCAAAAATATGGTGAGCAATTGATGGTTAATAAAAGAGGAGGTATAGTAGCTATTGAACCAAAAACGGGTGAAATCTTAGCACTTGTAACTGCTCCTTCCTATGATCCGGGAATTTTGGTTGGAAGACAACGATCTAAAAACTATACAAAATTATATCGTGATTCTATTGCTAAACCACTTTATGACAGGGGATTATTAGCCGAATATCCACCAGGATCGCCTTTTAAAATTATGACAGGTCTTGTTGGGTTGCAAGAAGGAGTTATGGATGAAGAAACCACTTTTGTTTGTAGTCATGGTTTTTATTATGCTCCAGGTCGATTTCAAGGATGCCATTGCGGCGGCGGTGTTTTGAATCTTCATGTTGGGATTTATAAATCTTGTAATGCTTATTTTTCGAATGTGTATTTGAGAACTATTGGGAAATACAAAAAGACACCTTATGCTGTGGATGTATGGAGTAATCATATTAAGAGTTTTGGATTAGGTCAATTTATGGGTTATGATTTACCAACGGGTAGAAAAGGAAAGATACCTACTTCCAAAACTTATAAAAGAATGTACCCTGGTTGGGGCTATAGTGGAAAAACGATTATTTCCAATGCCATCGGTCAAGGAGAAGTATTAATGACCCCAATTCAATTAGCTAATATGATGTCGGCTGTTGCTAACGAAGGATATTATTACACTCCTCATATTATTAAAAAGATAAAAGGAGAGAAAATCGACACTAAGTTTACAACAAAGCATGTAACGACGATCGATAAAAAATATTTTCCACCTATGATTAGCGGATTGTTTGATGTTTACAACAGAGGAACTGCTTATGCATTAAGAGTGGAAGGAATTGATATTTGCGGAAAAACAGGAACAGCTGAAAACTTTGCTAAAATTGATGGAGTTAGGACAAAAATGCAAGATCACTCTATTTTTGTTGCTTTTGCGCCTAAAGATAATCCGAAAATTGCCATAGCTGTTTTAGTTGAAAATGGAGGTTATGGAGCCACAATTGCAGGACCAATCGCCAGTTTAATGATTGAGAAATATTTGAGAAAAAAAATCACGAGAACAGATTTAGAAACACGAGTATTAAATATTAGTTTGCAGGGCCGATATGCAAAGTTTGGTGGTCTTTCAGAAGAAGTAAAAAAACAACTGCGTATTCAGGATTCTATTAAGGAGAGTAAAATAAAAGCGGCAGCAAAAAAAAGTGACACAACCAAAACGAAAAAATAATACATTCATATCAGATGAAAAATCAAAGTTTATCGAGCAATATTGATTGGATATGTATAATTATCTATGTTCTACTCGTATTCATGGGGTGGTTAAATATTTATTCGTCTTCATTGTCTTCTACAGAGGGAACTTATGAAAAGCAAGCCATATTTATAGCTTTATCAGTTCCTTTGATTTTTATTTTATTATATATTGATGGTAAATTTTATGAAAAATATGCCAGTATCATATTTGTAGTTTCTCTGCTGTCTCTGTTAGGTTTGTTTGCTTTTGGTAAAACAATTGCAGGTCAACGTTGTTGGTATGCAATTGGGAGCTTTACATTGCAGCCCTCAGAGTTTGCAAAAGCTGCTACTTCATTGGCATTGGCCAAATATCTAAGCGACACACAGATCAATTTAAAAGATGTTAATAGACAAATGCAGGCATTGGCAATTGTGTTTTTGCCAGTTATGCTCATTTTGCCACAACCAGACCCTGGAAGTGCTATGATCTACAGTATTTTTATTATTGTTTTATTTAGAGAGGGATTACCATCTTGGTATGTTTGGACAGGTTTTGTTACCATACTGCTTTTTATGTTGACACTGGTTTTAGAACCTCAATATGTTATTTTAATGGCTTTGTTGGTTATTGTTCTAATACATTTCAAATCGAGAATTGGTGATAGAAACATTGTTTTGAGTGCTATTCTTTTTGCGATTATTTCTGGTTTTGTTTTATCAGTAAACTATGTTTTTACTAATGTTTTCAAGCAACACCATCGTGATCGTTTTAATATATTATTGGGAAAAGAAGTTGATATGAAAGGTATTGGATATAATACCAATCAATCTGAAATTGCTGTAGGTTCAGGAGGCTGGTTCGGTAAAGGTTTTCTTGAAGGAACACAAACCAAAGGCGGTTTTGTACCCGAACAACATACTGATTATATTTTTACTACAGTAGGAGAAGAGTGGGGGTTTATTGGTTCCTTGGTGGTAGTTACACTTTTTGCAGGTCTATTTCTTCGAATAATTTATCTTGCGGAAAGACAAAAAACTAAATTTAGTAGAGTATATGGTTATTGTGTTGCTGGAATATTATTCACACACTTTTTTGTAAATATTGCCATGGTTGTGGGAGTTTTTCCAACCATCGGAGTTCCGCTACCTTTCTTTTCTTATGGAGGTTCTGGTTTGTGGGGATTTACCATTTTGTTGTTCATTTTTATTAAAATGGATGCCAACAAAGTAAATGAATGGTAGATCATTCATCCTAATTGAAATTTTAATTTTAAAAATTCGCCTTGTTTTTGGGTATAAAAAAAACCATTCGATTCCGAATGGTTTTTTTGTATAATAAATTCATATTTTTTTACAATCCAAAAGCAGCTTTCACTTGATCTACAAAATCTAATTTTTCCCAAGTAAATAAGTCAACTGTTACCGTTTTAGTTAATCCACCAGGAGCAGAGAATGTTTTTGTAACGGTTTCTGGAGTACGTCCCATATGACCGTAAGCAGCAGTTTCGCTATAGATTGGATTTCTTAATTTCAAACGTTGTTCGATGAAGTAAGGACGCATATCAAAAATAGCTTCTACCTTTTTAGCAATTTCACCATTAGTTAAATTAACTTTAGAAGTTCCATAAGTATCAATAAAAATTCCCATTGGTTTTGCTACTCCAATTGCATACGAAACTTGTACCAAAATCTCATCAGCAACACCAGCTGCAACAAGATTTTTTGCGATATGACGTGTAGCATAAGCTGCACTTCTGTCTACTTTACTTGGATCTTTTCCAGAGAAAGCACCACCACCGTGAGCTCCTTTTCCACCGTAAGTGTCAACAATGATCTTTCTTCCAGTCAATCCAGTATCTCCGTGTGGTCCTCCAATTACGAATTTCCCTGTTGGATTGATGTGGTATTGAATTTTATCATTGAATAAATGAGCGTGCGTTGGGTTTTTTGCAATGATTCTAGGAATCAATATTTCAATAATGTCTTTTTTGATTTTAGCAAGCATAGTAGCTTCTTCGTCAAAATCGTCGTGTTGTGTAGAAATTACGATTGCATCAATACGTGTTGGTTTGTTGTCATCGCTGTATTCTAAAGTAACTTGAGATTTTGCATCAGGACGCAAATAAGTGATTTCATTATTTTCACGTCTCAAAATAGCTAATTCCTGTAATAATTTATGAGATAAATCAAGTGCCAATGGCATGTAATTTTCAGTTTCATTCGTTGCATAACCAAACATCATTCCTTGGTCTCCAGCTCCTTGCTCTTCTTTACTAGCTCTGTCAACACCTTGATTAATGTCTGCAGATTGTTCGTGAATTGCTGAAAGAATACCACAAGAATTGGCTTCAAACATATATTCGCTTTTTGTATAACCAATTTTACGAATCACTTCACGAGCAATTTGTTGTACATCTAAGTAAGTATTTGACTTTACTTCACCTGCTAAAATTACTTGACCAGTAGTAACCAACGTTTCGCAAGCTACTTTTGAGTCAGCATCAAATGCCAAAAAGTTATCAATTAATGCATCTGAAATTTGATCTGCAACTTTGTCTGGGTGTCCCTCACTTACAGATTCTGACGTAAATAAATAAGCCATAATAATTATAAATTTTAAAAATTAATCGAGGAAAAACAATTGCTAGAATGGCTAAAGGAGAGTTTCTGCTTTAGCATTTTTTCTACTGAAAATTTTTCAGCATCCATAATGAATCCATTTCATTATGAAGAGGTTGCAATCAGTTCAAATTTTTCCTCTTGTATTCGGGTGCAAATGTATGAAACCATTTTGAATTGCAAATTATTCTTTTGTTTTTTTTAATTAATTAAGAGGAATTTAACAAACCCTACTAATTCTATAGAATTTATAAAAATAAATTGATTTTTGCTTGGTGGTTTAAAAAATAGTTTGCACTTTTGCTCCATCGAATAGGAAGAAACTGAAACGAATGATATGTAATAGTTGTTTCATGATGATGAAAATTCCTAATAGAGTGTTATTGTAATGATTTAAAAATATAAAAAGAAAAGTCCTCTATTAACAAATAAGATTTTTTGGTTTTAGATAATAAGTGAAGAGATGAAAACGATAGGGAACAAAATGACAATGTGTTGTATGATGTGTATGTGCATCCCAATTCCCTATTGCCAAAAGTGAAGGATTTAATCCTTGTTATAGTCAAACTATAAACCCTTTTGGTAATTCATCCAAAAGGGTTTTTTTATTTCCCGGATTTATTTGAAAATATAAAGCAAAATCATTAAAACTAATAACATAACTTTTTAAAACTTAAAATCATGAGCACACAAAAATTTGCAACAAACGCATTACACGCAGGACATGACGTAACTAAAAATGGCGGAACCAGAGCTGTTCCAATTTACCAAACCACTTCGTATGTATTTAATAATTCTGACCATGCGGCCAATTTATTTGGTCTTGCAGAAGCGGGATTCATTTACACCAGATTAAATAATCCAACCAATGATATTCTGGAACAACGATTGGCAACTCTGGAAGGGGGAATTGGAGCAGTCGTTACCGCTTCTGGATCATCGGCAATTTCGACTGCCATATTAGTATTGCTAAGAGCAGGTGATCATATTGTAGCGTCCAACAGTTTGTATGGAGGAACTTATAATTTATTAAAAGTGACTTTACCTAGATTAGGTATCACAACCACTTTTGTAGATCCAACAGATCCACAAAATTTCACTAAAGCTGCCAAGGAAAATACCAGAGCTTTTTTTGTGGAAAGTTTAGGAAACCCAAAATTAGATGTATTGAATTTAAAAGGGATTTCTGATGAAGCGAAAGCTTTTAAAGTTCCTTTTATAGTCGACAATACAGTCGCATCACCTTATTTACTGAATCCAATTGAGTATGGTGCTGATATCGTAATTCACTCTTTGACTAAATATATTTCTGGAAATGGGACTTCTTTAGGTGGAGTAATCATTGATGCCGGAAAATTTGATTGGAGCAACGGAAAATTCCCTGAATTTACTGAACCTTCTGTTGGTTATCATGGATTGGTTTACCACGAAGCATTAGGAAATGCAGCTTTTATAGCAAAAGCACGTATTGAAGGATTACGGGATTTTGGGGCAGCTTTGAGTCCGTTTAATGCTTTTCAAATTATACAAGGTTTAGAAACCTTAGAAATTCGCATCAGAAGACACAGTGAAAATGCTTTGGCTTTAGCCCAATGGTTGGAACTTCAAGAGGAAGTAGCATGGGTGAATTATCCAGGATTGAAATCGAGTAAATATTATGATTTAGTGCAAGAATATTTACCAAAAGGGCAAAGTGGAGTGGTAACTTTTGGACTAAAAGCTGGTTTTGAGGCTGCTAAAAAAGTGGCGGATAATACCAAGTTGTTTTCCATATTGGCCAATATTGGAGATACCAAATCTTTGATTATTCATCCAGCCAGCACTACACATCAGCAGTTATCAGATGAGGAGCAAATTGCAACTGGAGTAACAAAAGATTTAATCCGACTTTCTGTTGGATTAGAAGATATAGAGGATCTAAAAGCAGATTTAAAAGCTGTTTTTGAAACCATAAAAACCCCTCAATTGGTATAGGAAAGTGTTAGTTTTTGTTAGGTAAAACTGTCTTAGTTATTTGATTTATAATCTAAGGCAGTTTTTAAAAAAATAACTTTAAAAAGTATTCAAAATGGAAAATTTAGAAAAAATAGATCTCTTTAATTTTGATTTAGAAATAGGAAAACAGAAGGCATATCTTCCTTTGTTTTATCAAGTATTTGGTAAACCACTAGGCAGTGCGCCAGTTGTAGTGGTGAATCATTCTTTAACAGGAAATTCTAATGTTACTGGAGAAAAAGGGTGGTGGAGCGGAATCGTTGGGCCAAATCGCGCTGTTGATACCGATTATTTTACCGTTATTGCGTTTAATATTCCAGGAAATGGATTTGATGATAACGGCGAGAATTTGATAGACAATTACCGGGATTATAGTACTCGTGACATTGCACGCATCTTTTGGGAAGGATTATTTTTCTTAAAAGTTCAAAATGTTTATGCAGTAATTGGAGGAAGTTTAGGAGGCGCAATAGCTTGGGAAATGGCTGCTTTACAACCCGATAAAATTGACAACTTGATTCCGATCGCTTCCGATTGGAAAGCTACTGACTGGGTTATAGCCAATGTTTTGATTCAAGACCAAATTCTGAATCATTCTGATGATCCAATTGTTGATGCCCGTTTGCATGCCACATTATTGTATAGAACGCCGGAATATGTAAATCAAAGATTTAAGAGAAGTAAATTGGATGAATTATCCGTTTTGCAGATTGAAAATTGGTTGCTGGATCATGGTTTTAAATTAAAAAGTAGGTATCGATTGGCAGCTTATAAACTGATGAATCATTTACTCAAAACAATTGATATCACTAGAAACAGACCTGATTTTCTAACAGTGGCTAATGCAATTGAGGCCAATATTCATCTTATTACTGTTGATACGGATTATTTGTTTATTGCCGACGAAACGCGTAAAACCTACAGAGAATTGACGAATAAAAAGCAAAATGTTTTTTATCACCAAATTCAATCTATTCATGGTCACGATGCCTATCTAATAGAGTTCAATCAATTATCCGATATTTTGAAACCAATTTTTAACCTTCACAAAGAACAGAGATATGTCAGTGCTTAGAATAAATGTTATCCTTTTTGGAATTGGAAATATAGGGAGTGCATTAATTAATCAAGTTCTAGAAAGTCAGCAATTCTTTCGGGAAAAAAGGAATATTGATTTGCGCTTTCCTATAATAACCAACTCCACTTTGGCTTTTTTTGAAAAAGAAGGAGTTAAAAATGCTTGGGAGGCTAATTTTGACCAATTGGCAATTCCTTTTACAATAGAGGGTATTATTGAATTTGCCCAAAATAAAGGGCTTGAAAATGTAATTGCAGTAGATGCAACGGCAAGTTCAGAGTTGGTGAAACATTATATTCCTCTGATTCAAAATGGATTTAACATTGTTGCGGTCAATCAAAATGCGAATGTATTGCATATTGATTTTTATAAGGAAATACGAAGAAATCTTAAAAAGTTCGACAAGACTTTTTTGTATGAGACTAATATTGAAGCAGGAATTCCGGTCTTAAAGTTAATTAGTGATTTGTATTATTCAGGAGAAAAAATAACTAAAATCAGAGGTGTTTTTTCAGATTCATTGAGTTATGTTTTTAATAGGTTTTCATCCGAGGATGTTCCTTTTTCTAAAATTCTGAATGATGCTGAAAAAAGAGGCTTGCTAAAAAAAGATTTTAGGGATGAGCTTTCGGGTGTTGAAGTTGCAAAGAAACTACTTGTTTTAGCTAGAGAATTAGGAAAAAACACAGAGTTTTTAGATATAAAAATCAGTTCGCTTTTCTATGATGATTTAGAAGGCACAAATCTTAAATCTAAATTTTATTTCGATGCGGATATACTTGATAAATATCTAGAAATAGCGAAAATCACTCAGGTGAAAAATGAGGTGTTACGGTATGTAGGTGAAATTTCTATTGCTGATGAGAAATTGGAAGTAAAGTTGATTTCAGAACCAATTACTTCGGCGATTGGACAATTGAAAGGCTCGGAGACTGTCTTTGAAATCTATACTGAATCTCATGGGAATGTACCAATCATCGTTCATGGTGATAGTTCAAGAAAAAAAACTACAACTATAGCCAGAGGAATTCTAACTGACATTCTAAAAGTGGCTGAAAAAATAAAAATTAAAGAAACAGTTTGGCTTTAGATCTTATAAAAAATACAAATGAAATTAAATTACATTGCTTTTGCAATTCCTTTTTTTGCGTCATTCATGCTTTTGGAATACTATATAAGTAAAAGAAAAAATAGAAATGTTCATCATTTTAATGAAAGTGTTGCTAATCTTAATGTTGGAATCGTAGAACGAATCACAGATCTTCTAACTACAGGAACGTTTTATTTTATTTTTTCTTGGCTCAATGCCAATTTTTCTATTTTCTCAATAGAATCATCGGCCACAACCTGGATTCTTTTGTTTTTTGCAACCGATTTGGTTTGGTATTGGTACCACAGATTAGGGCATACAGTAAACGTTTTTTGGGCAACACATATTGTGCATCATCAAAGTGATGATTTTAATTATACAGCTGCAGCTAGAATTACGGTTTTTCAGGCTGTTGCTAGAGGTTTGTTTTGGTGTGTTTTGCCAATTATTGGTTTCAAAGCAGAAATGATTACCGTTTTGTTACTTATTCATGGAACCTATCCTTTTTTTACGCATACGCAATTAGTGGGGAAATTGGGTTGGCTGGAGTATATTATAGTTACGCCTTCACATCATAGAGTTCATCATAGCAGTAATCCAGAATATTTGGATAAAAATTATGGAGACATGCTGATTATATGGGATAAATTTTTTGGAACCTATATAGAAGAAACTACAGAGCCTCAATATGGATTAACCAAATCGTTGGAGAGTTATAGTTTTTTGTGGCAACATTTTCATTATGTTCTGGAGTTGACAGTTGCATTTAGAATGGCAAAAACATTTAGGAAAAAATTAAATGTAATTTTTGGTGGCCCAAATGACATTGATGAGAGGATACGAGTGTTACTAGAAAGAAAGTTTTCTAATAAAACAGTTGACATTCAATATTCAAAGAAGTTAATAAATGCCATTATATCAAAAACTATTATAACAATGGGGGTTTTGTTTTTCACGATTCTTTTTTCAGAATACATAACAGCATCTGTAATGTTTTTATTAGCCGGATTTATTGTTTTGAGCGTTATAGTAACAGGAGCGATGTTGGAACAGAAAAAATGGATTTTTCATTTAGAATTTTTAAGAATTGGGATTGTAAGTTATGTGGTGCTTTCCTTTTTTCCGAATTTATTATTGCTTTCTGTAATTGTATTATTAGGAATAGTTGGGGTGCTGTTTTATCAAACAATCCATTCAAAATACCAAGATTTTTTGTTTTCGGCTTAAATTGAGGTTTTTTGAACGAAAAAAAACAAATATTTTTAATTGTTTTTGTAACAATTTGTTATAAAAATTTAATATATTTATACAATATCTTGATTTTGAATCGGTTTTGTTTTAATTATTTGTTTCTTAATTATTAAATTTACGTTTAGCATTTGGATTATTGGAAAAAAGTTTAGATATTTGTTAAACAGAAATAAAAAAGAAGAAAATGAAATTTAATGTATGCAATATGTCAAAAAAAGCCATTCAGGTGAAAACCTGCAAGGGGAGGTGTATATAGCTTTATTTTAAATTAAAAATATATAGCAAAAACCTCCCAACGAACTTGGGAGGTTTTTTTTTGGAATTTCAAGGTTAAAAAAAGAACAAGAATAAGTAAAGCAATAATTAAGAATGCAACAACTCGACACTATTAAGATTACCATTTGCAAGGCAAAGAAGATGATGATGTGTAAGTACGCCATGATGTGTGTTTGTATTTGCTGATTCCAAAAGTATAAGTTTATAGGTATAACTTAAACCCTTTTGGATATGTGTCTAAAAGGGTTTTTTGTTTTTCTGTTCTAAAAGGAAAAGGAATAAAAAAAAGGATATACAAGCTGAATAAGCTTTATTTAAAATAACCAAAAAAAAGAAATTATGAGTTCAACAAATTTTACAGCAAAACAGAAAGCCGTTGATATAAAGTTATTCTCTATTTCGGCCAATATTGAAAATATTAAATCCTTGATTATACATCCAGCTAGTATACGATGTCAGCAGATGTCAGATGCAGAGCTGGTCGCCAAGAGAGTAAACAAAGGTTTGATTCGACTCTCGAGAAGAACAGAAGATCGGAAGAATTTAAAAAGCTGTTGTTTATCAAGAATTTTTACAGAATTACAAGTATAAAAGCATAATTGATTTTTTAGGAAACGAAACTCATTGTGCTATAAATAAAACTAAAATATAAGCCACAAAACCAACATTAATTATAAAATAAAGTATCATGAAAACTATAACATATATCACAAACAGAGTAGAGTTACTAAAAAAAGGAATTATAAAAGCAATAAAAGTAGAGCCGTTTAACCCAACAAAAGAGTTGGATCACACAAGATTTCATGTAGATGAAAACTTCGATTTGAAAGCAAGAAAAGGCAAGAGTTCTTTATTGTTTCATATGTACTCTAAAGAAAACGAAACTCTATTTATTTAATAGTGGTTTGATGAGTACCTCAAGAAATGTGTAGGTAAAAATTATTTGCCATGAAATGCACGGATAAAAACACGCAATCCTTTTTTGAATAGAAAAGAAATTCGTGAGAATTAGTGCAATTCATGGCAATTTTTTAATTGATGAACAATCATAGTTCCAAATATGAGTTGAATAATTATTTGGTTGTTTCATAAAATTGTAGTTAATTTGCACCTTTAAGTTCAGAAACGTATTGAAATGTTATAAAGAAAGGCAGAGGGATTAGACCCAGTGAAGCCTTAGCAACCCTTCGATTTATCGAAGAAGGTGCTGCATTCTACCACGCCAAACGTGGAAAGATAACACTAAGAATTCAACTAGTTTTTCTAGCTTTCTTCATAATATTTCCAGGTACAAATCAAAAAATCAAAAAAGATTTGAAATTGGAAAATAAACCAACCACAATAACAATACAAAATTTCACTACCGAAAGTGGTGCTTTTTATGCTACGATCAATTTGAGTTATCATCTTTTTGGTCCAGCATTACATACAGCGCCTATTGTTTTGGTCAATCACGCATTAACAGGGAATTCACAAGTTGTGGGTTTAAAGGGATGGTGGAATGTTCTTATTGGTGAAAACAGAACAATAGATACTAATAAATACACCATACTAGCTTTTAATGTGCCAGGAAATGGTTTTGACGATACTATTATTGAAAACTACTTGGATTTTACGGCTAGAGATGTGGCGAGACTTTTTATAGAAGGGATTAAAGTGCTTCAAATTACTCAATTGTTTGCCATTATCGGAGGGTCTGTAGGAGGCGGAATTGCTTGGGAAATTGCTGCATTGGCTCCACAAATAACAAAACACTTAATTCCGATTGCAACCGACTGGAAATCGACCGATTGGTTGATTGCCAATTGTTTCCTGCAGGAGCAAATTTTAAACAATTCGGCAAAGCCAATTGAAGATGCCCGCATTCATGCAATGTTATGCTATAGAACGCCAGAATCTTTTAAGGCAAAATTTGACCGAACTAGCAATGATGAACTGGCTATTTTTAATATCGAAAGTTGGCTAAATCATCACGGAAAGAAATTACAAAAACGCTTTCAGCTTTCAGCTTACAAGTTGATGAATCAATTACTGAAAACAATAGATATTTCCAGAAACAGGGAATCTTTTCTTACCGTAGCGGCTCAAATAGAAGCTGATATCCATATTATCGGAATCAATTCGGATTTGTTTTTTACAGTAAATGAAAATAAAGAGACATACGAAACATTAAAAAAGCACAAAGAGAATGTAACGTTTCAAGAGATTGATTCCATTCACGGACACGATGCTTTCTTGATTGAATATAAACAATTAGACAATTTGCTTAAAGGAGTTTTTTAAGCTAGAAAAATATATCAAGATGAAAATATTAAAATTTGGAGGAAAGTCTTTGTCAAATGGAGACGGAATCAATAAGGTGGTGGCAATTATTGCTGGGAAAGTGAATAATGGAGAACAGATTGCAGTTGTAGTTTCGGCACGTGGAAATGCTACGGACGAATTGGAAGAGATATTGGCTTTGGCTTCTAAAAACGGTGATTATAAACCGCTTTTTGAGGATTTTAAAAGCTACCAACAAGATGTTTATGATGATGTAGATTTGTCTGAGGAGTTCAATAAATTGGAAAAACTTTTTGAGGGAGTTAGTCTAATTGGCGATTATAGCGTGAAAATTAAGGACGAAGTATTGTCTAAAGGAGAGTTGATTTCGGCTAAATTGCTTACTGCTATTTTAGTTAAAAATGGAATAAAAGCTAATTTTTCCGATACGAGAGAATTGATAAAAACGGACTCGAATTACGGTGATGCGCAACCGGTTGAACAACTTTCAAAGAAAAATGTAGTGGCTTATTTTAAGGAGCATAATGGAGAGACGGTGAATGTTGTCACTGGTTTTATTGGTTCTAATAGTAAAAATGAAGCCACAACTTTAGGAAGAAATGGTAGTAATTATACAGCTTCGTTGCTGGCAAATTATCTTGATGCGACGGAACTTCAAAATTACACTCACGTTGACGGAATTTATACTGCCAACCCTGAGTTGGTTTTGGATGCCAAAAAAATTGATCATTTGACGTTTAATGAAGCGAATGAGTTGGCCAATTTTGGTGCAACAATTTTACATGCGAAGACTATCATTCCTTTATTGGAAAAAAATATTCCGCTTCGTATTTTGAACACTTTTAATTACGAAAACCAAGGGACGCTTATTACTTCAAACCCAAATAAAGAAGGTATTAAAACGCTTTCGGTTCTTGAAAATGTGGCTTTGGTAAATTTGGAAGGAAGAGGATTACTTGGAAAAACAGGTGTTGATGCCCGTATTTTCAAAGTGATGGGTGATAATGATATTAGTGTGAGTATCATTTCACAAGGTTCATCCGAAAGAGGAATCGGAATTGTGGTTGATGCTGATAAAGCAACTCGCGCGATGATTGAACTTGAGCGCGAATTTGAAAATGACTTTTATTCCAAAGATGTCAATAAAATTACGGTTACGGACAATGTTTCGGTGATTTCGATTATCGGACAAGATTTGAGTACGTTTCATAAACCTTACACGGCTTTAATCAAAAATAAAATTGTTCCTATTCTTTTCAACAACACGGTTACGGGTAAAAACGTGAGTTTGGTGGTTAGAAAATCAGAGTTAAACAAAGCTCTGAATGTAATTCACGGAGAGATTTTTGGGGTTTCCAAAAAAATCAATATTGCAATTTTTGGTCACGGATTGGTAGGAGGAACGTTGATTAACCAAATTTTGGAATCGGCTGGAGCTATCGAAAAACGCAAAGGAATCAAACTGAATGTTTTTGCAATTGCTAATTCAAAAAGTGTGCTTTTAAATAAAGAAGGCGTTTCTCCAAACTGGAGAAATGAAATTCAAACCAATGGAACTTCATATACTATTGATGATGTTATTGCTTATGCAAACGAGAATCACTTGGAGAATTTGATTGCGATTGACAACTCTGCATCTACTGTTTTTGTTGAAAATTATATCAAATTGGCTGAGAATAGTTTCGATTTAATTTCGTCCAATAAAGTGGCTAATACGTTGAGTTACTCATTTTACAAACAGTTGAGACAAGTATTGGAAGACAATCAAAAAACGTATCTTTATGAGACGAATGTTGGTGCTGGTTTACCATTGATTGATACAATAAAATTATTACACCTTTCGGGTGAAAATATCACCAAGATAAAAGGAGTATTCTCAGGAACATTGAGTTATTTGTTCAATAATTTCTCTGCTAAAGATGCTCCGTTCAGCGAAATATTAAAAGAAGCAATCGATAACGGTTACACCGAGCCAGACCCAAGAGAAGACCTTTGTGGAAACGATGTGGGTAGAAAATTATTGATTTTGGCGAGAGAATTGGACTTGCAAAATGAATTTGAGGAGATTTCAATTCAGAACTTAATTCCGGAGCATTTGCGCGAAGGTGATGTTCCTGATTTTTTAAACAAATTGACAGAGTTTGATCCTATTTATGCTAAAATAAAAGCAGATCAACAACCGAATCACGTGTTGCGTTACATCGGGGAATTGTCTGGTGATTTGCAAAATGATAAAGGAAATCTGGAAGTAAAACTGGTTTCAGTACCAAAAGATACCGCTTTGGGTGGATTGAAAGGTTCGGATTCATTCTTCGAAATTTACACAGAGTCTTACGGAGACCGACCAATCGTGATTCAAGGAGCAGGAGCGGGATCGGCTGTAACGGCGAGAGGAGTTTTTGGAGATATTTTGAGATTGTCTGACAAAGGATAGGGATTTAAGAATTAAGGCAGCAGAATTTAGATTTAAGATATAAACAAATTATAATGAAAGTAACACTTAACAGAGTAAACGACAACTTCCATTTTGAATTAAAAAACGAAAGAGGTCATATTGTAAATGTAGATAGTCGTCCTGAATTTGGCGGAAATGATATGGGACCTAGTCCAATGGAATTAGTATTAATGGGCGTTGCAGGTTGTAGCGGTATTGATATGATTTCGATTCTAAAGAAACAACGCCAGGAAATTACCTCTTTCAAAGCTGAGGTTGAAGGCGAACGTGTGCAGGTAGATGAAGCAAAACCTTTCAAAGATATTCATGTAGTGTTTTATTTGGAAGGTCAAATCGTCGGGGAGAAAGCGGCCAAGGCGGCACAACTTTCTTTCGAGAAATACTGTTCGGTTTCTAAAACATTGGAACCAAATGTAACCATTCACTATAAAGTAGTTGTGAACGGAAAAGAATTAGAGAAAATCTAAGACCAACCACCACAAACTATTAACCATAAACTTATTAAAATGAGCGAACAAGAATTTGGTTTTGAAACACAGGCCATACGTAATCAATTAGAAAGAACACAATTTTTAGAGCATTCAGTGCCTCTGTACTTAACGTCTAGTTTTGTATTTGAAGATGCAGAAGATATGCGTGCTTCTTTTGCAGAAGAGAAAGATAGAAATATTTATAGCCGATACAGCAATCCAAATACCAACGAATTTGTAGATAAAATTTGTGCGATGGAAGGTGCTGAGGCCGGTTTTGCATTTGCATCTGGTATGGCGGCAGTTTATTCTACTTTTGCAGCTTTGTTGAAATCAGGAGATCATATTGTTTCTGCCAGCAGTGTTTTTGGTGCAACCCATTCTTTGTTTGTGAATTATTTTCCAAAGTGGAATATTGAAACATCCTATTTTGACCTTACTAAACCAGAAACTATTGAGAGTTTTATAAAGCCAAATACGAAGATACTTTTTGCCGAATCACCAACCAATCCAGCTGTCGATATTATTGATTTGGAACTTTTAGGAGCTATTGCCAAAAAGCACAATCTGATTTTAATTATTGACAACTGTTTTGCTACTCCATACATTCAGCAACCGATAAAATGGGGAGCACATTTGGTAGTACATTCTGCAACTAAGTTGATTGACGGACAAGGAAGAGTATTGGGAGGAGTCACAGTTGGAAGATCAGATTTGATACAAGATATTTACCTGTTTTCTCGACTTACAGGACCTTCATTATCCCCTTTTAATGCTTGGGTATTATCCAAAAGCTTGGAAACTTTGGCTATTCGTGTTGACCGACACTGTGAAAATGCATTGAAAGTAGCTGAATTTTTGGAAAGTCATCCAAAGGTTAATAGCGTAAAATACCCATTTCTGAAATCACATCCACAATACGAAATTGCCAAAAAGCAAATGAAGTTAGGTGGTAACATCGTTGCTTTTGAAATCAAAGGTGGACTCGAAGCAGGAAGAGCATTTTTGGATAAAATAAAATTGTGTTCGTTATCTCCAAATTTAGGTGATACGAGAACAATCGTTACACATCCGGCCTCTACAACTCACAGTAAATTGACCGTTGAAGAACGTTTGGCGGTTAGTATTACTGATGGATTGGTGCGTGTATCCGTAGGACTTGAAACCGTAGAAGATGTTATCGCCGATTTGCAGCAAGCGCTTTCTTAAAGATAATTGATTTTAGAATGATGATTAACGATTTTAGCTTGTAGATTTTCAACTTAACAACTATCGTTAATCATCATTTGTTTTTGAAATTTGATTTGCAATTTCTTTGCCATATGAAACCAAGATTAATCATTTTATCGGATTTGTGGGGAAAAGAAAAATCAGATTGGGTTTCTGGTTATGTTGAATTGTTGAAAGATAAATTCGAAATTAAATATTACGATTGTTGTGAATTAGGGGAAATTGACAAAACAAATTTTTTCGAAGAAAATCTCCACAATCAGTTTGTCAATGGAGGAATAGAAAAAGCTATTGAAAATCTTTTGAAAACTGAAAAGAATCAAATCGATATTCTTGCCTTTAGTATTGGTGGAACAATTGCTTGGAAATCTGCTTTGAAGGGGTTACATATTAGAAGTTTGTTAGCCGTTTCATCAACAAGATTACGATATGAGGATAAAATTCCTAATGGAGCAATAAAACTTTATTATGGAGAAAATGACTTTAATAAACCAAACGATAATTGGTTTGAAAGACATTCGATTGATTTTGAAATTATAAAAAATAAAGAACACAATTTTTATACTGAAAAAGAGTGTGCAATTTTAATTTGCAATGAAATTTTAAAATAGTTTCATACAATTTGCTGATAAAAGGATAAAGTTTGTAGTTTCGTAAACATAATTTATAAACGACTTGTTTCGATTCCAAAAAATCATAAATCATAATGCTTTCAAAGAAAACAAAATATGGAATAAAGGCACTTACTTTTTTGGCTCGCCAAAAAGATAATACACCTGTTCAAATTGCCGAAATTGCAAAAAATGAACATATTTCAATAAAATTTTTGGAAAGTATTTTGTTATTGCTTAGAAACTCTGGTTTTCTTGGAGCAAAAAAAGGAAAAGGCGGTGGTTATTACCTGATAAAAGACCCAAAAGATATCAGTATGGCCAAAGTATATCGCATACTTGAAGGGCCAATTGCTTTGCTTCCTTGCGCAAGTCACAATTTTTATGAAAAATGTGATGATTGTGATGATGAATCTACATGCGCTGCACGCCGATTAATGGCTGAGGTTAGGGATAATACCCTTAAGGTTTTAGAAAGTAACTCCCTCGCTGATATTGCATTTTAGGCTACTAAATTTTATTTAAAAAAAATTTTGAATTTAAAAAAAAGTGTTACTTTTGCAAAGTAATCTACTAAGCCGATAGGGTAATAGATTTTAAACAAATGAAAAAAAATAATAAAATGAGTGATGAAGTAATTCCAAATGTTGGAACAACAAAACAAGACGTAACTTTTAAGAAGCGCTTATGGGTAATTATCCCAGTTATTTTATTAGTAGGTCTTATATCTATTTTGATTTATAATCACCATGCTGAGTTTACTTGGTCTGGATTTGTATCTGGGTTTAATCAAGAGTTTTTGGTTTTTTTCTGCATTGGAGTTTTTGCACAATTGGTAGATGGAACTTTAGGAATGGGATATGGAGCTACTTCGACTTCCTTTTTATTGGCATACGGAGTTCCACCGGTAGTGAGCAGCACAGGTGTTCACGTTGCTGAAATGTTTACCACAGGTGCTTCTGCGATATCACATCATCGATTTGGAAATATTAATAAAAAACTGGTAAAACACCTTTTAATTCCGGGAGTTTTAGGGTCAATTACAGGGGCTTATTTGTTGTCGGATATAATTGATGGAGATGTAATTAAGCCTTTTATAGCAGTCTATATGATAATATTGGCAGTTATTATTATCAAAAAAGCATTGGTTAAAAATATTGTGAAAAAGAAAACGAAACGATTGGATATTCTGGCTTCTTTTGGAGGATTTATGGATGCTGTTGGCGGCGGCGGATGGGGGCCAATTGTAACTTCTACTTTATTAGGGCGTGGTAGAAATCCTCGTTATACTATTGGATCGGTAAATGCGGCTGAGTTTGCTGTTTCTTTTGCCAGCGGAATCACTTTTATGCTTTTCGGTGGAATACACGGATGGCAAGTAATTATGGGTTTAATTCTGGGTGGAGTTATAGCGGCGCCACTTGGAGCTTATTTGGTTAACAAAATCAAGAGAAAGCCTATGATGATTGCAGTGGGAATATTAATTATCATTTTGAGTTTAAAAACATTATCTAAATTATTATAATGAGTGCAGCGATAGCAAATACTTTATTAGAAAAAACTGCGGGTTTCACGATTGAGGAAACTTTGGCTTTTTTGGCTAATGAGTACAAAGGGAAAGTGGTTTTTTCGACTTCATTTGGTCAGGAAGATCAGGTAATAACTGCTTTAATTGCCAAAAACGAATTGCCAATTACCATTTTTACATTGGATACCGGCAGATTATTTCAAGAAACCTATGATGTTTTTCATAGAACGAT
The DNA here is from genome assembly GCF_031456055.1 of Flavobacterium granuli. Classification (GTDB taxonomy): domain Bacteria; phylum Bacteroidota; class Bacteroidia; order Flavobacteriales; family Flavobacteriaceae; genus Flavobacterium; species Flavobacterium granuli_A. The sequence goes on along the minus strand of NZ_JAVDTX010000009.1, from coordinate 45,330 downwards.
TAAAAAATACAAAGTAGCGATTCAATCTTATTTTCCGGAAGCCAGTGATGTAGAAAATCTGTTGAATACAAAAGGACCGAACAGCTTTTACGAATCGGTGGAGAACAGAAAAGAATGTTGTTTTATTCGAAAAGTGGCGCCGTTAACCAAAGCTTTGAAAGGAAATGAGGTTTGGATTACTGGTTTACGTGCCGAACAATCGGAAAACAGAAATGATTTGGTAGCATTTGAATATGACGCTCATTTCAATATCATAAAATTCAATCCATTGTTGAAATGGAGTTTGGAAGATGTTCAAAAATATATTGATGAGAATAATGTGCCACAAAATGCTTTGCATAAAAAAGGGTTTGTAAGCATCGGTTGTGCACCATGTACTAGAGCAATTGCTGAAGGAGAAGATATCAGAGCAGGAAGATGGTCGTGGGAATCCAGCCATAAAGAATGTGGATTACATCAAAAATAAAAGTTTAATCGTTTATAAGTTTAATCGTTTAACGGAAAACAGATAAACAAATTACCAAATAATAATGAGTTCAGTTTTAAAAACAAATGCTTTAGAAAGCGAAGCAATTTACATATTCAGAGAAGTAATTTCTCAATTTGATAAACCCGTTTTGCTTTTCTCCGGCGGTAAAGATTCAATTACATTAGTGCGTTTAGCGCAAAAAGCATTTTTCCCAGCTAAAATTCCTTTTCCATTGTTACACGTGGACACAGGACACAATTTTCCTGAAACGATTGAATTTAGAGATAAATTGGTAGCCGAATTAGGATTGGAATTAATCGTTCGTAATGTGCAAGATGCTATTGATGAAGGTAAAGTAGTGGAAGAATCAGGGAAATACTCAAGCAGAAACAGTTTGCAGACAACTACATTATTAGATGCTATCGAAGAATTCAAATTTGATGCTTGTATAGGTGGAGCACGTCGTGACGAAGAAAAAGCAAGAGCCAAAGAACGTATTTTTTCTGTTCGTGATGATTTTGGTCAATGGGATGAAAAAAATCAACGTCCTGAATTGTTTGACCTTTTGAACGGAAAAATTGAAAACGGTCAAAACGTGCGCGTTTTCCCAATTTCAAACTGGACTGAATTGGATGTTTGGAGTTATATCGAACAAGAGCAAATCGAAATTCCATCGATTTACTTTTCACACAAACGTAAAGTTTTTTTGAGAGACGGTTTAATTTGGTCACACTCTCCTTTTGTGTACCAAGAAGAAGACGAACAAATCGAAGAAAGAATTGTTCGCTTCAGAACCGTTGGAGATATGAGTTGTACCGCCGCTGTTGAATCGTATGCAGCAACCATTCAAGAAGTAGTTGGAGAAATTCGTACTTCAACTATTTCTGAAAGAGGAGCCAGAATTGACGATAAACGTTCTGAGGCAGCGATGGAAAAAAGAAAACAACAAGGGTACTTTTAAAATTATTTTAAATTATAAATTTTGAATTATTTAGAAAGCATTTAAAATTTAGAATTCAACATTTAAAATAAAAAATCAAATTCAATATTTAAATTAAAAAAACTGATGGAAGTTTTAAAAATAGCAACAGCAGGAAGCGTAGATGACGGAAAGAGTACTTTAATCGGAAGATTGTTGTACGATACAAAATCATTGACTACAGATAAGATTGAAGCAATAGAAAAAAGCAGTAAGCAAAAAGGATACGATTATTTAGATTTTTCTTTGGCTACCGATGGTTTGGTTGCAGAGAGAGAACAAGGAATTACAATAGACGTAGCGCATATTTATTTTTCTACAGCGAAAAAAAGTTACATCATTGCCGATACTCCAGGTCACGTAGAATATACTCGTAATATGGTTACCGGAGCTTCGACTTCACAAGTGTCTATTATTTTGATAGATGCCCGTAAAGGAGTAATTGAGCAAACATACCGTCACTTTTTTATCAATAATTTATTGAGAGTAAAAGATGTGATTGTTGCGGTAAACAAAATGGATTTGGTTGATTATTCGGAAGAAGTATACAACAAAATCAAAGCCGACTTTCAAGCATTAAACGCTAAAAGCGCTTACAAAGAACAAAACGTAAGTTACATTCCGTTAAGTGCGATCAATGGTGGAAATGTGGCTGACAGATCAGAGAATATGCCTTGGTACACTGGACAAACTGTTTTGGAGCATTTGGAAGGTTTGGAGCCAAAAGATATTTACGAAAATGGAAAAGCACGTTTCCCTGTTCAGACGGTTATTAGACCAAAAACTGAGGAATATCACGATTTTAGAGGATATGCCGGAAAATTAGTTGGAAACAATATTAAAGTAGGAGATGCTGTTACAGTATTGCCTTCATTAACAGAATCTAAAGTGACAAACATTCACTTTTTTGACCAACAGTTTGATGAAGCTACAGCTGGTTCTTCGATCACTATTGAATTAGAAAATGACATCAATGTGACGAGAGGCGATATGATTGTAAAATCAAGTGAGCTTCCTAAAATTGAAAAAGATATCACAACAACAGTTTGTTGGATGGACAATAAAAAATTAGTGGCAGGAGCAAAATATTTTGTACAGCACAACAGTAACAGAGTTTTGGCAAAAATTGACAGTGTGAAAAACGTAATCGCAACTGATTATTCTGGAACAACTCCAGCAACTCAATTGGCTATTAATGAAATTGGAGAAGTAACCATTAAATTAAGTAAAGCTATCTATTTTGATGCTTACACAGAAAATAAATCTAATGGAGCCTTCATTTTGATAGATGCTGCAACCAACACAACAGCAGGAGTTGGTTTTATTAAATAGTTGATGGTTTTTAGTTAATAGTTATGATATAAATAGCCATTAGCCAGCAACAATAAACAATAGACAAAAAAAACTAGATAAGATGCAAAGTTTTAGAACAGAAATAGAGGACCCAATTGTCCAAAAAGAGATTATTGATTTAGAGAAAAAAATCTTTTCTTTCCGTAACGGACAAATTGATGATGAGCGTTTTCGTAGTCTTCGTTTAGCACGTGGTATTTACGGTCAACGTCAAGAAGGCGTACAAATGATTCGTATTAAATTGCCATACGGAAAAGTGTCTAGCGAACAATTGAGAAGAATCACCGATGTGTCTGAAAAATATTCAACAGGTCGTTTGCACATCACAACGCGTCAGGATATTCAAATTCACTATGTAAGTTTGGACAGAACACCTGAACTTTGGGCAGATTTGGCCAAAGATGATATTACATTGAGAGAAGCTTGTGGAAACACGGTAAGAAATATTACTGCTAGTGAAACTGCCGGAATTGATGTAGATGAGCCATTTGACGTATCGCCTTATGCACACGCTTTGTTTCAATATCTGTTACGTAACCCAATTTGTCAAGAAATGGGACGTAAGTTCAAAATATCATTCTCATCTTCTGATAAAGATACCGCTTTGAGTTATTTGCACGATTTAGGATTCATTCCAAAAATTGTAAATGGTGAAAAAGGTTTCAAAATAATGTTAGGTGGAGGTTTAGGTTCACAACCAAGCCACGCTGAATTGCTTTCGGAATTTGTGCCAGTTAACCAAATTATCCCAACTGCCGAAGGAGTAATTAGGGTTTTTGACCGTCACGGAGAAAGAGCAAAACGTTTGAAAGCGCGTTTGAAATTCTTAATCAAAGATTTGGGACGTGATGAATTTATGCGTTTGGTTGACGAAGAGAAAAAAGCATTGGCTTTCCATACATACGAAATAGACACTACTGATTTTGAAGGAACAATTACGGAACCTTTATTGGAAGTACCTTCAGTAACAATTGATAATGTTGAAGCTTATGAAGCTTGGAAAAAATCGAATGTAATCGCACAAAAACAAGCTGGATATGTTGCTATTGGAATTAAAATTCTTTTGGGAGATTTCTATATCGACAAAGCAAGATTATTGGCTGATTTGGTTAAAAATTATGGTGCCAATGAATTGCGTTTTTCATTAAGACAAAATATTCTTATCCGTAACATCAAAGAAGAAAATCTTCCTTTTTTCTATCAGGAATTAGCCAAATTGGATTTTGTGACTTTAGGATACAATACCGTTGCTGATATCACGGCTTGTCCAGGAACTGACACCTGTAATTTAGGAATTGCGAGCAGTACTGGTATTGCCGAAGAATTGGAAAGAGTTATAGCAGCCGAATATCCACAATTTAATAACAATGTGGATATTGCCATAAAAATTAGCGGGTGTATGAATGCCTGTGGACAACACAATATGTCCGAAATAGGTTTCCAAGGAATGTCCATCAATGCAGGAAAACTGGTAGCTCCAGCACTTCAGGTATTGTTAGGAGGAAAGAATATAGGAAATGGAGTAGGACGTTTTTCTGATAAAGTAATCAAAATACCAAGCAGAAGAGGACCAGATGCCTTGCGATTAATCTTAAATGATTTTGAAGCTAATGGAAACGGACAACCATTTGTGGATTATTACGATGCCAAAGGAGAGAAATATTTCTATGAGTTCTTGAAACCGTTGGCAGATGTAACTAATTTAACAGAAGCTGATTTCGTGGATTGGGGTAATGCCGATAACTACGTAAAAGCAGTTGGGGTTGGAGAGTGTGCCGGTGTTGTAATTGATTTAGTTGCTACATTATTATTTGAAGCCAAAGACAAATTAACTTTTGCATACGAAGCTTTACAAGAAGAAAAATGGTCTGATTCTATTTATTTGGCATACGCAGGTTTTGTAAATGGTGCTAAAGCATTATTATTGGCTGAAAACGAAAAAACAAACCACCACGCTGGAATTATTGATTTGTTTGATACTGTTTTCATCGAAAGCAAAAAAATAGAGTTGGGTTCAGATTTTAAAGATTTGGTTTATCAAATCAGAGCTAACGAACCATCAGAAGCGTTCGCGCAAAAATATATACAAGATGCTATAGCTTTCTTCGGAAAGATAGAAGCATACAGAACCAAAGATTTAGCTAATGCATAAAACGATACAACCCAAAGTAACTTTAGTAGGCGCAGGACCTGGCGACCCAGACTTGCTTACGCTAAAAGGCGTAAAAGCACTTGCTGAAGCGAATGTGGTTTTGTATGATGCCTTGGCCAATGAGGAAATAATGAAGTATGCTCCTCAAAATTCCATAAAAATATTTGTGGGGAAAAGAATTGGGTGTCACGAATATTCGCAAGATCAAATCAATCAATTGATTGTCGATAATGCGCTAACTTACGGGCACGTGGTTCGGTTAAAAGGAGGAGATCCATTTATCTTCGGAAGAGGAAGTGAAGAAATAGATTACGCAGAAAGTTTTGGAATCCCTACATTTGTAGTACCCGGAATTTCATCCGCGATTGCAGTTCCCGCTTATCAGGGAATTTCATTGACCAAAAGAGGAACTTCCGAAAGTTTTTGGGTAATCACAGGAACCACTTCCAACAGAAATTTGTCTAGTGATATCGCTCTTGCAGCAAAATCATCAGCAACTGTTGTGATTTTGATGGGAATGAGTAAACTATCACAAATTGTTACTTTATTTCAAAATGAATCCAAAGGTGAGACACCCGTTGCGATTATTCAAAACGGAACAACACCAAACGAAAAAATAGGCGTTGGAACAATTGATACGATTCAAGAAGTGGTTGCCGAAAATAAATTAAGCTCCCCTGCAATTATTGTAATTGGAGAAGTGGTCAAAGAAAGCAATCAGTTAAAAGGTTTTTACGAAGAGTTTGTTGCTGCTGAAATAAAGTTATAATGGAAAGAAACGAATTATATCCTATTTTTTTAAAACTACACAACATCAATGTGCTTATTGTTGGTGGAGGAAATGTAGGTTTGGAAAAGTTGTCGTTTATGTTGAAATCAAGCCCGAATGCAAATGTTGAGGTAGTTGCAAAAGATTTTCATTTAGAGATAAAAATTTTGGCTGAAAAGCATCCTTCGATTAAGCTTACTCAAGCGAAGTTCAAGAAAAAAATGCTAAAAAAACGACATATGGTTATCGCTTGTACCGATGATTTGGAAGTCAATAAAAGAGTTTATGATTTAGCTCGAAAGCGTTATCTCATTTGCAATATTGCTGACACACCCGATTTATGCGATTATTATTTAGGTGGAATTGTGACTAAAGGAAACGTAAAAATTGCGATATCAACCAATGGAAAATCACCAACAACGGCCAAAAGATTACGCGAGTTTTTTGAAGAAGTAATTCCCGAGGATATCAATAAAATGGTTCAAAACCTGAATGAATATCGAAAGACTTTGAAAGGTAATTTCGAAGAAAAAGTTCAAAAGATGAACGAAATTACAGAAGGACTGAAGAGAAAAGAGTAAGCAGATTTCAGTACGCAGAAATTAGAATAAAGAGAATAGAATACAGAAATAACGAATGAGATTCTCTGATAATTATCATATTCAGAAATTGAAAGCATTCGTTTATTTGTAAGCTAAATTGAAAATAATTAATAAGAGTAAAATTTAAATATAATGGTTAAAACAGACATACTTATAATAGGAGCTGGACCAACAGGTCTATTCGCCGTTTTCGAAGCAGGATTGTTAAAATTAAAATGTCATATTCTTGATGCTTTGCCACAAGCTGGAGGGCAACTTTCAGAGTTGTATCCAAAGAAACCAATTTATGATATTCCAGGATTCCCGGAAGTATTGGCAGGAGATTTAGTGGATAATTTAATGGAGCAAATCAAGCAGTTCGAACCTGGATTTACTCTTGGTGAGCGTGCAGAAACTATCGAAAAGCAAGAAGACGGAAGTTTTATTGTTACTTCAAATAAAGGGAAAAAATTCCACGCGTCTGTTGTAGCTATTGCTGGAGGTTTGGGAAGTTTCGAACCAAGAAAACCTCTTATCGAAGATATCGAATTTTACGAAGATAAAGGAGTGAAATACTTTATCAAGAATCCAGAAAAATTCAGAGACAAAAGAGTTGTGATTTCCGGAGGAGGAGATTCAGCTTTGGACTGGAGTATTTTCTTGGCAAATGTTGCTTCAGAGGTTACTTTAATTCATAGAAGAAACGAATTTAGAGGAGCTCTTGATTCTGTTGAAAAAGTACAGGAATTGAAAAACGCTGGAAAAATCAAAATGATTACTCCGGGAGAAGTAGTAGGTTTAAACGGAGCTGAGCATTTAGAATCAGTTGATGTTGAAGAAGAAGGTGCTCACCAAAACATAAAATGTGATTATTTTATTCCACTTTTTGGTTTAACACCAAAATTAGGTCCTATTGCACACTGGGGATTGGAAATCGAAAAAAATGCAATCAAAGTAAACAACGCTTTGGATTATCAAACGAATATTCCAGGAATTTTCGCCATTGGTGACGTAAACACGTATCCAGGGAAATTGAAATTGATTCTTTGCGGATTCCATGAAGCGACTTTAATGTGTCAAGCGGCTTACCAAATCATCAATCCTGGTAAAAAATATGTTATGAAATACACAACCGTTTCCGGAGTTGACGGATTCGACGGTACTCGTAAAGAAGCTCCAAAAGCGGTAGTGAAAGCAATTGTTTAAGTTGCTGAGATACTAAGAAGCTGAGAGGCTAAGATTTTTAAAAAAGCTCAAACTTGTAATATAGTTTGAGCTTTTTTTTATAATGATTTTGAATGAAAATTTTGACTTAGAGTGTTAGTCGCTCAGAACCTTAGAATCTAAAAAAAAAACTTGCAATTGTTGGGGTTATGTCGTTTCTTTGCACCGTTCTTTTTTTTACTGAAAGTTATCACGAAAGGCGGAGGGAAAAGACCCGATGAAACCTTAGCAACCCTTTACTTTTTTAAAGAAGGTGCTACATTCTACCACGCATAGCGCGGATAGATAACACAAGAATACATCCCAGTATTTTTCAAACCTTTTCATGATTAACATTTCGATAATTTTTTAGAGCGAAAGATTGGCGCATTTTTTGCAGTCAACGTTCCCGCTGTATGCTATATCTTTTATTCTGAACCCCAGAATAAAAGGATGTCGCTTCCATCGGGGCTAAAGAGCCATAATTAGGAATTTTTGGAATTAATAATGAGCTTAGCGCCTTTGCGTCTTTGCGAGAAATAAAAAATATGTCAACAATTCAAGAAGAAATAAAAAAGAGAATACTCGTGCTCGACGGAGCAATGGGAACTATGCTGCAACGTTATAATTTCTCTGAAGAAGATTTTCGTGGCGAACGATTCAAAGATTTTCCCCATCCACTAAAAGGGAACAACGATTTATTGTCCCTAACGCAGCCTCAGGCGATCAAGGCCGTGCACGCAGCTTATTTTGAAGCAGGAGCAGATATTGTAGAAACCAACACTTTCTCAGGAACCACCATCGGTATGGCGGATTATTACCTAGAAGAATATGTTTATGAATTGAACTATGAATCGGCAAAACTTGCCCGTGAAGTAGCTGATGAATTCACTGCCAAAAATCCAAACCAACCTCGTTTTGTTGCCGGTTCAATAGGCCCGACAAACCGTACGGCGAGTATGTCGCCAGACGTAAACGATCCAGGATACAGAGCAGTAACTTTTGATGATTTGAGAATTGCTTACAAGCAACAAGTCGAAGCCTTAATGGACGGCGGTTGCGACTTACTTTTGGTGGAAACTATTTTTGATACATTAAATGCCAAAGCAGCACTTTTTGCAATCGAACAAGTAAAAGAAGAACGCAATCTTGATATTCCAATCATGGTTTCGGGAACGATTACTGATGCTTCGGGAAGAACACTTTCAGGACAAACGGTAGAAGCCTTTTTGGTTTCTGTTTCGCATATTCCATTGTTGAGCGTAGGATTCAATTGTGCCCTTGGTGCCGATTTATTGAAACCATATTTGCAAACCTTGTCTCATAACACTTCTTTCAACGTTTCGGCGCATCCAAATGCAGGATTGCCAAACGCTTTCGGAGAATACGATGAAACACCGGAGGAAATGCAAGCACAAATTAAAAGTTATTTAGACGATAATTTAATAAACATCATAGGAGGTTGTTGCGGAACAACTCCAAATCATATTAAACTGATTGCTGATATCGCGAAGGATTATAAGCCTAGAGTTTCGACGGCGGTGATGTAATGAATTTTTGCAATGTTTTTAAAATTTTGTATTAATTAAAGAATAGTACGGAAAGTCGATTTTGGTGAAAGCATTTAATGAATAATTTCACTAATTCTGAAGAACATTTGATGTAAATCGGTATATTAAATTCAAAAGTATGGGAAAGATATTTGACGGTATATACATTGGGAATATTGGGAAAATATTTGGTTCGGAATCAAAAATCGAAATAGATAAAATTGACTGTTGGCTTAATTATAGTAAAAATATTACACTTATTATTGACGGAGGAGAGAAAAAGATTTTATGTAGTTCAAATTTATCAGAGTTAATTAGATTGGAAAAACTAGATGAGAAAACTGATGAACTTAAAAAATTTTCTATCTATGAGTTTGAAGACGGGATAAGATATGCAACACATTTAATTGAAAATTCCCCTATAAAAGCTGTAGATGAAAAGTCAGAAAATAAGGATGGCGTACATGAATTGATTGTTGGGGTCAAAAAAATGTATGTGACTGAAGTTTTGTCAGGATATTTTATAAATAAAGGGAATTTCATTGCGTTAGATAAAAATAAATATGAATTTTTTGCTGATAAATCATTTGTTGAAAAAAATATAAAGTTGTGTGAAACTCTTGTAAGCGAAGAGAAGCCATTGTGGATATTGGTAAATAATGAAATTTGGGGTGGGAAGTGGAATAATAAACAAGTTTCAAGAATTGAAACAATATCTGAGAATAAGGATTTCTGTATCTGTTTTAGAGAGAAATTAGTGAGAATAGCAGAACTTAAAATTGAATTAGTCAAATTTACTAAAGAAAAAAGGAATCTAATTCAAAATAGTTTTCTGAGTACTAATTTTGAACAACAATTGAAAACTATAGAGAAAAGTGAAGATGAATTGCGAAAAGAATTGCAAGAATTGAAAAAACAAGTAAATTAAGTACTGATGTACGGATTTGCAATCTGTGCCCGTAAAGTGAATAAAATAAAAGGTTTTAGATTAAAACAAAACTTAATTTATTGCAAAATGCCCGCGTGAGGGATAGAAGTGGAGCTCTTTTTTCTTGATTTTTCAGCAAGAAAAAAAGCGGGAACGAATAGCCCGACCCTTGTGGTCACGCCCAAATAAAGTTGAAATTAAAATAAAATATACCTACAGTTTTTTAGACAGTAGACAAAATAATAAAACTTAGAATCTAAGCCACTTAGAGACTTAGTAACTCAAAATAAAAAAATGGGACACAATAAAAATAGAAGAAACCTTGTATTATCGGGATTAGAGCCTTTGATCATTACGCCGGACAGCGTATTTGTGAATGTTGGGGAGCGAACCAATGTAACAGGTTCTAGAAAGTTCCTTCGATTGATCAAGGAGGAAAAATATGAGGAAGCACTCGATATTGCGAGACAGCAGGTAGAAGGTGGCGCGCAAATCATCGATATCAATATGGATGAAGGAATGCTTGATGGAGTTTATGCGATGACTAAATTCCTTAACTTGATTGCTGCCGAGCCGGATATTTCTCGTGTGCCTATTATGATTGACAGTTCGAAATGGGAAATCATTGAGGCTGGTTTGAAAGTCGTGCAGGGAAAATGTGTGGTAAACTCGATTTCGTTGAAAGAAGGAGAAGAAGCATTTATTCACCACGCCAAATTGATCAAACGTTACGGTGCTGCGGTTATCGTAATGGCTTTTGATGAGGTGGGACAAGCTGATAATTTTGACAGAAGAGTTGAAATTTGCCAGCGTTCGTATGATATTTTGGTCAATAAAGTAGATTTTGCTCCACAGGATATCATCTTCGATTTGAATATATTCCCAGTAGCTACAGGTATGGAGGAACACCGCTTGAATGCTTTGGATTTCTTTAGAGGAACCAAATGGGTTCGGAAAAATTTACCGCACGCACATATTAGCGGCGGGGTAAGTAACGTTTCGTTTTCGTTTAGAGGAAATGATACGGTGAGGGAAGCGATGCACTCGGTTTTCTTATACCATGCCATTAAAAACGGAATGACAATGGGAATCGTAAATCCGGAAATGCTTTCGATTTATGATGAGATTCCAAAAGATTTGTTGGAACACGTTGAGGATGTAATTTTGGACAGACGCGACGATGCCACTGAACGTTTATTGGATTTTGCAGAGAATGTAAAAGGCGATGTAAAGAGCAATGAGAAAGCGGTTCAAGAATGGCGTTCGGGAACGGTTCAGGAAAGAATCACACATTCCTTGGTAAAAGGAGTGGATGAATTTATAGAAATTGATGTTGAGGAAGCAAGATTGGCTGCCACAAAACCTATTGAAGTTATCGAAATCAATTTGATGACGGGAATGAATGTTGTGGGAGATTTGTTTGGTTCTGGTAAAATGTTTTTACCGCAGGTGGTAAAATCGGCTCGTGTGATGAAAAAAGCGGTGGCTTATTTATTGCCGTTTATTGAAGCGGCTAAACAGGTAGGCGACAAATCAGGAAACGGAAAAATCTTGATGGCAACAGTAAAAGGTGATGTACACGATATTGGTAAAAATATTGTTTCGGTGGTATTGGCCTGTAATAATTATGAGATCGTTGATTTAGGAGTTATGGTAGCTCCCGAAAAAATTATTGCTGCCGCTATTGAGCATGAAGTAGATATTATTGGATTGAGTGGATTAATCACGCCGTCTTTGGACGAAATGGTTTATCTCGCAAAAGAATTAGATAAAAAAGGGATGAAAATTCCTGTAATGATTGGTGGTGCAACCACTTCGCGTGCGCATACTGCCGTAAAAATTGCACCTCAATATAAATCAACTGTAATTCACGTAAATGATGCGTCGAGAGCCGTTACGGTGGCTGGAAATTTATTGGATCACAACCGAAAAATTTACGCTAGCGATATTAGAGCGGATTATGATGCGTTTAGAGAAACATTCTTGAATCGTTCACGCGACAAGAATTTCCTAACAATCGAGCAAGCACGTAAAAATAAATTACAATTGGATTGGAGACATTTCGAACCTGTAAAACCAAAAGTTATCGGAGAGCAAATTGTCGAAGTGGATTTGGATGTGTTGGTTCCATATATTGACTGGACTCCGTTTTTCAGAACGTGGGAATTGTTTGGAAAATATCCAGCGATTTTGACGGATGAGGTTGTTGGTGAACAGGCGACTTCTGTTTTTGCGGATGCGCAAGCAATGTTGGAGGTGATTTTGAAAGAGAAAAAATTACAAGCCAAAGGAATCTACGGAATCTTCCCTGCGAATCAAATCAATGATGACGATATTGAATTGACTGATGAAAACGGAAAACCATTGCAAACATTCTTGACTTTGCGTCAGCAGTCACAAAAAACAAAAGGAGCTCCAAATATCGCATTAGCCGATTTTATTGCTCCAAAAGAGAGCGGAAAAGTCGATTACATGGGAGCGTTTTGCGTAACCACCGGTTTTGGCGTAGACGAATGGGCGGCTGAATTCGAAAAGGATTTGGACGATTACAATTCGATTATGGTTAAAGCTTTGGCTGACCGTTTCGCAGAAGCATTCGCCGAATATCTACACGAAAAAGTACGTAAAGAAATTTGGGGTTATGCAGCCGATGAGGTTTTGAGCAAACAAGCGCTTATTGAAGAAGACTATAAAGGAATTCGTCCGGCGCCAGGTTATCCTGCCTGTCCCGATCACTTGGAAAAACCAACGATCTGGAAACTGCTTAACGTGGAAAAAGAAATAGGAGTAACCTTAACCGAAAGTATGGCAATGTGGCCGGCTTCATCGGTTTCGGGATATTATTTCGGAAACCCTGAAAGTAAGTATTTTGGTCTTGGAAAAATAAAAGAAGACCAAGTGATTGATTACGCTAAAAGAAGAAGCGTTTCAACAGATGTTGCCATGAAATGGTTGAATCCAAATATTGCAGATTAAAACATAGTCATAAAGTCAAAAGTCATAAAGTCTCATAGGACTTTACTTTCGACTTTCGGCATTCAAACTTTTAAGACTTAAGATGAAAGTAACAGAACATATAGAAAAAGCCAAAGGAGAAACGTTATTCTCTTTCGAAATTATTCCGCCACAAAAAGGGAAAAGCATTCAGGAGTTATACGACAATATCGATCCGTTGATGGAGTTCAAACCGCCATTTATAGATGTGACGACTTCTCGTGAGGAGTATATTTACATTGATAAGGGCAACGGATTATTGGATAAAAAATTAACCAGAATGCGTCCGGGAACATTAGGAATTTGTGCTTCTATAAAACACAAATACAATGTTGATACTGTGCCACACTTACTTTGCGGAGGTTTTACCAAAGAAGAAACAGAGTATATGTTGGTGGATTGTCATTATCTTGGGATCAATAACGTGATGGCACTTCGTGGAGATGCGATGAAAGACGAACAGTCTTTTGTTCCAAAAGCGGGTGGAAATAATTTTGCGGTAGATTTGGTTTCACAAATCAATCAATTGAATTGCGGAAAGTATTTACACGATGTCATGGATGCAGATAACAAAGCCGATTTTTGCATTGGAGTAGCCGGTTATCCGGAGAAGCATTTAGAAGCTCCTTCTTTACTGTCAGACTTGAAAAGACTGAAAGAGAAAGTAGATGCAGGTGCTGATTATGTGGTAACTCAAATGTTTTTTGAGAATGCTAAATATTTTGAGTTTGTTGCCAAAGCAAGAGAAATGGGAATTACTGTTCCAATTATTCCAGGAATTAAGCCAATTGCGGTTCAAAAACATTTGCAAATTTTGCCTCAAATTTTCCGTATTGATTTACCGGAAGATTTAATAAGTGCAGTAGATAAGTGCAAGAACAACGCCGAAATACGTCAAGTGGGTATCGAGTGGGCTATCCAACAATCAATAGAATTGAAAGCAGCGGGAGTTCCTGTGTTGCATTATTATTCTATGGGAAAATCGGAGAATATTAGACAAATAGCGAGTCACGTTTTTTAAATAAAAAGTTATTATTAATTTCAATTTGAAATGCTCGATTGGTTGTTTTTAACTAATCGGGTATTTTTTTTAATCTTAAATAAAAGTATATGAACGCAACCCTCCAACAAGATTTAAAAGACATTGAAAGCATTCTCGAAAAAGTAAAACATCAAGGAATTAATTTTCTTAATGTTATTGATGATGTTCCTACTTCAACCCAAAATACAATTACGACGGATAGGAATCTAAACGATTCTGGTTTGGGAGCAATGTCTGCATTGGAAGAGTTTAATCAACGTTTGGCTCCTTTGATGGTTTCACAGGCAGGTCCTAGATACTGGGGTTTTGTTACGGGAGGGGCAACACCCGCTTCTATAGTAGGTGATTGGTTAACGACTATTTATGACCCAAATGCACAGGCTACAAAAGCACAAGGAGGCGTTTCTGCTTTGATAGAAATAGAAACCATAAATTTATTGTTGCAATTATTGGACTTGCCAAAATCATTTTTGGGTGGATTTGTAACAGGAGCTACAATGTCAAATTTTACAAGTTTGGCGGTAGCTCGACAATGGTTCGGAAAACAATTGGGTCAAGATTTTGCAAAAAATGGAGTTACCGCTTCTCTAAATATTCTTACGGCTACTCCACATTCGTCTTCGGTAAAATGCTTGGCGATGTTAGGAATTGGAAGTCAGAATTTCACCAAGATAAAAACAGTTGAAGGAAATCGGGAAGCCATTGATATTTCTGATTTAGAAGAAAACATAAAGAAATTAAACGGACAACCTTTTATTTTGATCTCAAGTGCAGGAACAGTGAACTCAGCCGATTTTGATGATTTTAATGCAATTACAAAACTCAAAGAAAAATACAATTTTTGGTGGCATATTGATGCCGCTTTCGGAGGTTTTGCCGCTTGTTCTCCAAAATACAAACATTTGGTAAACGGTTGGGGAAACGCGGACAGCATTACGATAGATTGTCATAAATGGCTAAATGTTCCTTACGAAAGTGCTTTTTATTTGGTAAAAGAACAACATAAAAATCTTCAAGTTGAAACGTTTCAAAATTCGAATGCTCCATATTTGGGAGATCCATTGGAGAATTTCAGTTATCTGAATTTCCTGCCTGAAAATTCCAGACGTTTAAAAGCATTGCCGGTTTGGTTTTCACTATTGGCGTATGGGAAACAAGGATTTCAAGACATTGTAGAAAATAGTGTTGAGATGGCATTGCAATTGGATGCTTTTATAACTAATGACGAAAGCTTCGAATTATTGGCGCCAACTCGCCTCAATAATGTTTGTTTTACTTTGGCGGGAGACCATAATCAGGAAAAAGTAAATTTATTTCTGACTCATCTCAACGATACAGGCAAAGTGTTTATGACGCCAACGGTGTACCAAAACCGCAAAGGAATTCGAGCTTCATTTGTCAATTGGAGGACGAATGAAAATGATATTAAAATAGTGATAGAAGAAATGAAGAGAATTATTTCAACAGTTGTGATACAGTAGGTTGTAAATGTTTTTGTAGTATATTTAGAAACTAGTATTTTTAAATGTGTCTTGAATGAAAACAATGGTGAAACTTTATGTCTGTTTGTTTTTTTTAACTATTTGTAATAAAGGGTTTTCGCAGGAAAAGGGTTTGAAAATTTCTCTTTGGGAAAATGGCGCCCCTGGTTTTGAAAATCGTAAAGACGAACCTGAACAGGCTAAAGATTGGTGGGTAAGAAACATCCATAATCCGTCGATAACTGCTTATTTTCCGGAAAAGCCAAATGGTATGGCGGTACTTATTTGTCCTGGCGGCGGTCATGAAAATTTGGTTTTCAATTCAGAGGGAAGAGATGCTGCAGAGTATTTTACAAGTATTGGTATAACAGCTTTTGTCTTAAAATACCGCTTGGCAAGAGAAGTTGGATCTCTATATAAATTAGAAACTCATGTGAAGCAGGATGTCGAAAGAGCTATGAGATTAATAAGAAGCAAGGCGGTTGAATTTAAAATAGATACCACCCGAATAGGAGCAATGGGATTTTCTGCAGGAGGTGAAGTTGTGGCTTTGGTTGCCTATAATGCTAAAAACACTCTAGTAAACTCGTCTGATGCAATCGATAAACAAGATGCACAACCCAATTTTCAAATACTAATTTATCCTGGTCCTTTGTTTATTCCAAAAGAAATTAAATCGGATGCGCCACCAGCATTTTTATTGGCTGCTAATGATGATACGTGTTGTTCAGCACCGATAGTTGATTTGCTAAATAAATACCGTCAAGCTAATGTTCCTATAGAGATGCATTTGTATTCCAAAGGAGGTCACGCTTTTAACATCGGAAAAAGAGCGAAGTCTAATTCTTTGAAAACTTGGCCACAAAGACTAACGGATTGGTTCGAGGATAATAACTATTTTGTGAAGTAAAAATGTTATTTAAAATATTGGAAAAATAAAAAAGCAAGCTCGTTTAAAATGGTTTTAAACGAGCTTGCTTTTTTTATATGTAATCTGCAAACTAAAATCTGCAAACTGCCAACTTATTTAGTGATTTCTCTAAACACAGCTTCCAAATTTTTGTTCTTTTGGTTGAGTTGTAAAGTTTTCAATCCATTATCGTAAGCAAAATCAAAAACCGTTGGTCGCATATCTTTATCCGAAACAAAAGTCAGTTCCCAAGAAAAACCCTGAATATTTTTAAATGATTTTAAATGTGGGATTTGAGCAATTAGGTTTTCATCTACTTTTAGATCAAATTCGACTTCGATTACTTGTTCCTTATCTGCAGAGATTAAATTGTCGAGTTTTTTGTCGGCAACTATTTGTCCTTTGTCAATAATAATGACACGGTCGCAAATCGCTTCTACTTCCTGCATAATGTGTGTCGAAAGAAAAACCGTTTTGTCTTTCCCTACGTTTTTAATCACATTTCTGATTTCGACTAATTGATTAGGATCCAATCCGGTTGTAGGTTCGTCCAGAATCAAAACATCGGGATTATGCAATAAAGCATTGGCTAGTCCCACACGTTGGCGGTATCCTTTGGACAATTGGCCTATTTTTTTACGGCTTTCAGTTTGTAAACCTGTCAGCTGAATCACTTCTTCAATTCTAGTTTTTTCTACTTTATAAACATCAGCGTTGAAAGCCAGATATTCTCTCACGTATAAATCCAAATACAACGGATTGTGTTCCGGTAAATATCCAATAGAAAGCTGCACCGATTTTTCCTGAGTGTTTACATCAAAATCATTGACTAGCGCAACACCAGAATCAGCGTGAAGATATGTCGTCAAGATTTTCATCAAGGTCGATTTTCCGGCACCATTAGGACCTAAAAAACCAACAATCTCTCCCTTTTTTACAGAAAATGAAATGTTGTCCAATGCTTTTTGGGCACCATAACTTTTCGAAATGTTTTTTACTTCTATTGACATAAAACTTTATTTGTTGCAAAAGTAAACAGAAAAAACTTTTATTTATTGTTTTTGTCCAACAATGACCCTTTAGCTTTTGTCAAAGTTTTGTACATCGACAAAGTTTTGTCAGAAATGATGACTTTATCATTAAGATTTATATATTTACGATTAAACTAAATCAATATGGGAAATATTCAATCAGGCAGTTTCTTGAAGAATTATAGTAGTATTTTGTTACTACTTGGCGGAATAATCGTTGGCAGCATATTAGGTTTGGTTTTTGGGAATGGGGTAGAAGTCATAAAACCGTTAGGAGATATATTCTTGAATTTACTTTTTACGGCAATCATACCGTTAGTGTTTTTTACCATTGCTTCCTCAATTGCCAATTTGCAAAAATCCGAAAAACTCGGAAAGCTTTTCGGGATAGTTTTAGGAGTATTTCTAACAACTGTGATTATTTCGGCCATTATAATGATTATTGGTGTTTTGATTTTCCCTATTCATCAAGGGGTAGTAATTTCAAAAACTGCATTAGAAACCATTAAGGAAAGTAGCACCGGTTCCCAAATAACGCAATTGCTAACTGTTAATGATTTCTATGAGATACTGTCTCGAAAAAATATGCTGGCACTCATATTATTTTCTTTTTTAATTGGTTTTTCAACTTTGCGAGCAGGTGAAAAAGGAAAAGATTTTGCAAGATTTCTTAATTCTGGAAACGAAGTGATGAAACAATTACTTCATCTTATTATGAAAACGGCTCCAATTGGTCTTGGAGCTTATTTTGCATATCAAGTCGGCATCTTTGGACCACAATTGTTTGGTGCGTATGCCAAGCCATTGGCATTATATTATGCCGTTTGTACTTTTTACTTTATTGTATTTTTCAGTTTGTATGCTTTTTTCGCAGGAGGAAAACTAGGGCTCAAAATATTTTGGAAAAACAACATCACACCTGCGTTGACGGCAGTAGGAACTTGCAGTAGTATTGCAACCATTCCGGCCAATCTGGAAGCTGCGGAGCAAATGAATATTCCAAGTCACATTCGAAATCTCGTAATTCCACTTGGAGCGCCCTTGCACAAAGACGGTTCTAGTATGTCCTCGATTGTCAAAATCGCCGTAATTTTTGCCTTATTCGGAAAGGATTTTACGGATCCTTATACTTTATTAACCGCAATTGGTATCACTATAATAGTATCGGTAGTCGAAGGCGGTATTCCAAACGGAGGTTATATAGGAGAAATTCTCGCCATAACCGTTTATGGTTTACCGATGGAACAAGCTTTGCCGGCTGCAATGATCATAGGAACCTTGGTTGATCCAATAGCAACTTTATTGAATGCCAATGGCGATTTGGTCTGCGCAATGGTAGTTACCAGAATTTCCGAAGGTAAGAAATGGATCAGCCAAAGTATTACCTAATTTACATCATCAATTTAGAAAAAAGGAAGTCAAAAAGCTGTGTTTCTGCCAAAATTCAGATTCGTTGCCTGTTTGACAGTTTTGAAATCAATAATTTTAGGCATTCAAAAAGCTACTTTTTTATGGAATAATGAATTATATTACCTTTTAACAAATGAATCTTTTTTTGTTTTATAAAAGATTATTTTTATTTTGGCTGACTCGAAATATGTCTTACATTTGCAATAAATAATTGAACAACAAAGCACATCATGTCTAATAACCGTTTTTATTTTAGCAACTCTTTTTATTTCTTCTTTAGGAAGTAAGGGATTGTGCTATGGTTATTTGAAGAACAAAAAACAAATAAAACTAATATACAATCCTGATGAAAATCAGGATTTTTTTTTGACCCAATGAGAACGAAAATTGCAATACAAGGAATTAAAGGATCTTTCCACCACCAAGTGGCTCAAGACTATTTTTATCAAAATATCGAAGTAGACGAATGTCTATCTTTTGAGGAATTGGTAGCTAGTTTACTGACGGGAAAATCTGATCAGGCAGTAATGGCTATAGAGAATTCTATCGCTGGACCGATAATTCCAAATTACGCACTGATTGACAAAAACAATCTGCACATTATAGGAGAACATTATTTAGATATTCATCAAAATCTAATGGCGCTGAAAGGACAAAAAATTGAAGATATTCTGGAAGTACATTCTCATCCGATGGCTTTATTACAATGTATGGAGTTCTTAAAAAAATATCCAAACATAAAATTGGTTGAAGACAAAGATACTGCGGAAACTGCCAGAAGAATTCATGAAAAACAGTTAACAGGAATTGCGGCAATTGCTAGTAAAACTGCTTCTGAAATGTATGATTTGGAAATTTTAGCACCAGAAATCCAAACGATAAACAATAATATGACTCGTTTTGTCATTATTAAAAAGGAAAAAGAATTTGCAGACGAAAACGAAATCAGCAGAGCTTCAATTAAGTTTGAATTGGATCACAAAAGAGGAAGTCTTGCAGCAGTACTGAATGTAATGAGTGACTGTAAATTGAATTTGACTAAAATTCAGTCGTTGCCAAAAATTGAAACACCTTGGAAATATTCATTTTTCGTAGATGTTACTTTTGAAAAGTATGAAGATTTCGCCAAAGCTAAAAAATTGCTAACAATAATGGCTGAGTTTTTTAAAGTTTTAGGAGAATATAAAAACACAAAACCGTAATTGGTTTGGAACGCAAAAGTTAAAAAGACAAAAGAATTTTAAAATAATACCATGATTACAACAGCAAAACGTCTCGATATCATTGAAGAATACTATTTCTCATCTAAGTTGAGAGAAGTGAGACAATTGGCCTCTGAGGGGAAACCAATTATCAATATGGGAATTGGTAGTCCAGATTTAAAGCCTTCGAAAGCAGTTATGGATGCCGTAATTTCGGCAATGCATGATGAGAATGCTCACCAATACCAAAGTTATCAGGGATTGCCGGAACTTAGAAAAGGAATGGCCGATTTTTATCAAAATAATTATGGAGTTGCCTTGGATCCTAATGTGGAGATTTTGCCTTTAATTGGATCGAAAGAAGGCATTATGCATATTTCATTGGCTTTCTTGAATGAAGGAGATCATGTTTTGATTCCAAATCCAGGATATCCTACCTACAGTTCTGTAACGAATTTAGTTGGAGCTGTGCCTGTTTATTACGATTTGAAAGAAGTAAATAATTGGGAACCTGATTTTGAAGCTTTAGAGAAATTAGATTTATCAAAAGTGAAAATCATGTGGATTGGTTATCCGCACATGCCTACAGGAGCGAGAGGAAGTTTGGAATTGTTTGAAAAATTAGTGGCTTTCGCCAAAAAGCATCATATATTATTAGTTAATGACAATCCGTATAGTTTTGTTTTGAATGATAAACCGATGAGTTTATTACAGGTGGAAGGAGCTAAAGATGTGGCACTAGAACTTAATTCTTTGAGCAAAACGTTCAATATGGCAGGATGGAGAGTTGGAATGGTCTTAGGAAATGCAAAACTGATTGATTCGGTTCTTAAAGTAAAAAGCAATATGGACAGCGGTATGTTCTACGGAATCCAAAAAGGAGCCGTTGAAGCTTTGAAAAGCGATCAGTCTTGGTTTGACTCAATGAACGAAGTTTATAAAAAGCGTCGTGTACTTACTGAACACTTGGCTCAAAAACTAGGTTGCGAAGTATATAAAGAAGGCGTTGGATTATTTGTTTGGGCCAAACTACCCGCAGGGATAGTCTCTGCTGAGGATTTTATAGATAAAATATTACACGAGAAACATATTTTTATAGCTCCGGGAACCATTTTTGGGAGTAATGGTGAAGGTTACATCCGATTTGCACTTTGTGTGAAAGAAGAAAAAGTACAGGAAGCGATAGATAGATTTTAGAAATTAAATATTCTGAAAAAACGGAAAGCCCTAGCCCTGATAGTAGTGGAAATCCTTTTACTTTTTTCTTTAAAAGTAAAAGATTGCAACGATAGCAGGATTAGCTCCATAAAAAAAGAATTATGAATATATACGTGATAGGTGTTGGATTAATTGGAGGATCTATAGCATTGGACGCTAAAGGGTTGAATTCTGATGCCAAAATTTTTGGAATTGACAGTAATGAAAAGCATTTGCAGGAAGCGATAGCGCTAGGAGTTATTGATGAAGCAGCCACTTTTGATGATTTATCCAAAGCAGATTTTGTGATTGTTTCGGTTCCAGTGGATACGGCTATTGTGGTTTTGCCAACAGTATTGGATTTAATTTCGGATTCGGCTATTGTTTTTGATGTAGGTTCGACAAAAACGCCAATATGCGAAGCGGTTTCGGATCATCCAAGAAGAAGGAATTTTATCGCCACGCACCCTATTGCAGGAACAGAGTTTTCGGGGCCATCGGCAGCAATTAGAGGTTTGTTTCAAGGGAAAACCAATATCATTTGCGAAGTTGAAAAAACGACTTTCAAGTTGCAGGAAAAAGCGTTGTTACTTTTTTCGGCAATCGGAATGAGAATTCGATATATGGATCCAAAATCGCATGATAAACACATTGCTTATGTATCGCATTTATCGCATATCAGTTCGTTTATGCTTGGGAAAACGGTAATCAATAAAGAAAAGGACGAGCAGGATATTTTTGATATGGCAGGTTCCGGTTTTGAAAGTACCGTTCGTTTGGCTAAAAGTTCGCCAGCGATGTGGACACCGATTTTTAAACAAAACAAAAAACAGGTAGTCAAAACATTGGAAGAATACATTTCGAATTTGTCCAAGTTTAAAGATCTTTTGGAAAATGACGATTTTGAAGCGATTTATCACGAAATGGAAAGCGTTAACAGAATTAAGGAAATATTGAACGGGATGAATGTCAAAAAATAGACGGTATCCATTTATAATAACAACAGAACAACAAATAATTAGTAGTAAGCAATTAATAATAAAAATCGCTCTTGCTCCCTCCAGTTGTTTGGGGAGTTCCGATAGCTATCGGGAGGAGAGCGAAAAAAAGAAAAAATTTTAGAAAAGATGGAAAACAAGAAAGAAATGAGAGATTGGTTGAACGAATTCAAATTGTCTCATCCATTTGTAATTGCAGGACCTTGTAGTGCTGAAACAGAAGAGCAAGTTTTGAAAATTGCTCACGAATTGAAAGACTCAGATGTTAGCGTTTTTAGAGCGGGTATTTGGAAACCAAGAACGCGTCCAGGAGGATTTGAAGGTGTTGGAGAAATTGGATTGAAATGGTTGAAAAAAGCTAAAGCAGAAACAGGTTTGCTTATGGGAACTGAGGTTGCCACAGCTGCACACTGTAAATTGGCTTTGGAAAATGATATTGATGTTTTATGGGTTGGTGCTCGTACAACTGCAAATCCTTTTGCGGTTCAAGAGATTGCTGATACATTGGCAGGAACAGATAAAATTGTATTGATTAAAAACCCTGTAAATCCAGATATGGCTTTATGGTTGGGTGGTGTAGAGCGTTTGTATGCTGCTGGAATCAAAAAATTGGGAGTAATCCACAGAGGTTTTTCTACTTACGAAAAAACAAAATACAGAAACATTCCAGAATGGCAGATTGCTATCGAATTGCAAAATAAATTCCCTGATTTGCCATTAATTATTGACCCATCACATATTACAGGAAACCGTAACATGATTCTTGAAGTGACTCAAGAGGCATTGGATTTAAATTATGACGGTATGATCATCGAAACTCATAATGATCCAGACAACGCTTGGTCTGATGCTGCTCAACAAGTAACTCCTGCTGCCTTGAAACAAATTTTCAAAGATTTGAAAGTAAGAAAAGTGACTGGGGATAATGATTATGATCTAAAAATGACAAAATTAAGAGCTAATATTGATGTGCTTGACGCTAATTTATTGGACTTATTAGGAAAAAGAATGAAAGTGGCTGACGAAATTGGTCAAGTGAAAAAAGACAATAACGTTGCTATACTTCAAAACAATCGTTGGAATGAAATCCAAGAAAAAATGGTTTCCGAAGGCGCCAAAAAAGGATTGACAGAAGAATTTATCATTAGATTATTCAAAGATATCCACCAGGAAAGTATTGGTCACCAAGAAAAAGTCTTGAATTCGTAAATAAGAGTTTTTGATTTAGAATATTTAGAAAAGTTTAGAAGTTTAGTTTAAAACCTAAAATCTAAACTTTTCTTGTTTTTAGCACTTAAGTTTTAGGAAAGGATTAATAATTGCAACTAAACCTTCTAAACTCCTAACCCTCCTAAACTTTTTTAATCCTAAAACAAATTACTACCTTTGCCGAATGACAGGACTCGTTTACAAATCTACAGGAAGTTGGTACACCGTAAAATCCGAACAAGGCGATTTTATAGAATGCCGTATGAAAGGGAAATTCCGAATCAAAGGAATTAAAAGTACCAATCCAATTGCTGTGGGTGATATTGTCGATTATGAGCTTGAAGAAACCTCAGATACTATTACAGGAACGATTCATAATATTCATGAAAGAAAGAATTATATCGTTCGTAAGGCGGTGAATTTATCGCATCAAATGCATATTATTGCGTCCAATATTGATCGAGTATTTTTGTTGGTAACTGTAAACAATCCACCAACCACATTCAATTTTATAGACCGTTTTTTGGTAACTGCCGAAGCTTACGGAATTGAAGCTATCTTGGTTTTTAATAAAATAGATACATTGGATGAGGTTACGCTTGATGAACAGTTGTATATGCAACATGTGTATCAGGAAATAGGATATAAATGTTTGCGGGTTTCCTCGACAGAGAATAAGGGAGTCGAAGCGTTACAAGAAATGATGGTGGGTAAAGTAAGTATGTTCTCTGGGCATTCAGGTGTGGGGAAATCAACTTTGGTAAATGCGATGGAACCTTCTTTGCATTTAAAAACCAAAACGATATCGGTTGCAAGTAAACAGGGACAACACACAACTACTTTTGCAGAGATGTATGATTTGTCCTTTGGAGCGAAAATTATAGATACTCCCGGAATCAAAGGTTTTGGAATGGTCGATATGGATCCTGCTGAAATTAGCGGATATTTTCCGGAATTTTTTAAATTGAAAGATCAATGTAAGTTCAACAATTGTTTGCATAAAGAAGAACCACATTGTGCCATAAAAGCAGCGTTAGAAAGAGATGAGATTGCTTGGTCCCGATACAACAGTTATCTGAAAATTCTCGAAGGAGACGATGAACATTATCGTACCGATGATTACAATGAGGATCGAATCATTAGTGATAAATCAAGAGAGTAGTAATGCCAATATCAATGTCAAAAATCAATATTTTTAAATCTGCAATTTGATATAAATGAAAGTTGTTCTTCAAAGAGTTTCCCAGGCATCCGTTACTGTTGATTCTAAGATAATAGCCGATATACAGAAAGGCTTACTTGTTTTGGTAGGCATGGAAGATGCCGATGCTCAAGAAGATATCAATTGGCTTTGTCAAAAAATCACTAATCTTCGAATTTTTGGAGATGAAAATGATATAATGAATCTTTCCGTAAAAGATATTGATGGAGAAGTAATTGTTGTTTCTCAATTCACACTTCATGCCTTGACCAAAAAGGGAAACCGTCCTTCTTACATAAAAGCTTCAAAACCCGAAATTGCAATTCCTTTATATGAAAGTTTTGTAAAACAAATCGAGAAGGAGTTGGGAAAGAAAGTACAAACGGGAATTTTTGGCGCCGATATGAAAGTGTTATTACTGAATGACGGCCCAGTTACTATTCAGATTGACAGTAAGAGTAAGGAGTAAATCAATTGTTTAATTTTTTGATATTTAGATTAAAAAAACATAGCCATGAACCTAAAAAATGCCCAACAAGACGTAGATACTTGGATCAAAGAACACGGAGTTCGTTACTTCAACGAATTGACAAACATGGCACAACTTACGGAAGAAGTAGGTGAAGTAGCCCGAATAATTGCACGTCGTTATGGCGAGCAATCCGAAAAGGAAAGTGATAAAAATAAAGACCTTGGTGAAGAATTGGCCGATGTTGTTTTTGTGGTTTTATGTTTGGCCAATCAGACAGGAATCGATTTGCAAGCCGCTTTTGACAAGAAGATGGATTTAAAATCCGTTCGAGATAAGGACCGACACAAAAACAACGATAAACTAAAATAATGTTATAAGTCAGGGCAAAGTTTTGGTACATCCTTTTTTTAAAATAAATTTGCTAAAATACACCAAGCACCCAATCAAAATGAATTTACTGTTACAAACTTCACAACTCGATTTACAAGAACAAATAGCAATTACTGGTTCCAAAAGCGAAACCAATCGCCTATTGTTACTTCAGGCATTGTATCCAAATATTACTTTAGAGAATACTTCAAATTCTGATGATAGTGAAGTAATGCAAAAAGCTTTGAACGGCAATGAGGAAATAGTTGATATTCATCACGCAGGAACGGCAATGCGTTTCTTAACAGCATATTTTGCGGTAAATGAAGGACGTGAAGTGGTTTTGACTGGATCTCAAAGAATGACAGAACGCCCGATTAAAGTTTTGGTTGAGGCTTTGCAACAATTAGGAGCGCAAATCACCTATGAAAAAGAAGACGGTTATCCGCCTATTCGAATCAAAGGACAAAAAATAACGTCTTCCAAAGTTAGTATTCCAGCTAATGTGAGTAGTCAGTATATATCGGCATTGCTTTTGGTTGCACCAAAATTAGAGAACGGAATTGAACTGACTTTGGTTGGTGAGATAACTTCGATTCCGTATATCAAAATGACTTTGGCATTATTGAATGATTTAAACATTCAAACTAGTTTTGTTGGAAACGTAATCACAGTACATCCAAAGAAAGAGGTCGAATCTAAAGTAATGACTGTAGAATCTGATTGGAGTTCAGCTTCTTATTTTTATAGTTTAGTTGCCTTGGCAAAAACAGCTTCTATTTCTTTGACAAGTTATAAAGAAACAAGTTTGCAAGGAGATTCAGCTTTGGTTGAAATATACAAGAAAATGGGAGTGACTTCACATTTCGAAGAAAACAAACTTACTTTGACGAAACAAAATGATTTCGAATACAAAGACTTGAATTTCGAATTAAATAATACTCCAGATATTGCGCAAACTATTGTAGTTACTTGCTTAGGACTTGGAATTGGTTGTCATCTTACCGGTTTGCATACTTTAAAAATTAAAGAAACCGATAGACTGGAAGCACTTCGAATTGAATTAACAAAACTGGGAGCCAATATCTCAGTAACCAATGATAGTTTGACACTTATCGCGACAAAAGGCATTAAAGAAGAGATAAGAATAGATACGTATAACGACCACAGAATGGCAATGGCATTTGCTCCATTAGGGTTAAAAGTGCCAATTGTTATCAATAATGCTGATGTAGTGTCAAAATCATATCCTGATTTTTGGGATGATTTAAAGAAAATAGGTTTTTTTATGATTCAAAGATGGTCGTTTACATAGACTTTTGTTAAGTTTTTTGTAAGCCCATTGCGGGATAGGGTCGGGTTAGGAAAAATAAACACCTAAACACTTGACAACGCCTATCTCACAGTCGTATATTTGCACACGATTTAAAATTTGATTTCAAAACTTATAATTTATAAATCATAACTCATAACTTTATCAGATGAAATTATCTCACTTTCAATTCAATTTACCAAAAGAACTTCTTGCAGAATATCCAGCCGAAAATAGAGATGAGTCTCGATTGATGGTTATCGACCGTAAGAAACAAACGATAGAACATAAAATGTTTAAAGACGTTATCGATTATTTTGATGATGGTGATGTTTTAATATTGAATAATACCAAAGTTTTTCCGGCCCGTTTATACGGTAATAAAGAAAAAACTGGAGCAAGAATCGAAGTATTTTTACTTAGAGAACTTAACGCAGAACAAAGACTTTGGGACGTTTTAGTAGATCCAGCTCGTAAAATCAGAATTGGAAATAAATTATACTTCGGAGACGACGATTCATTAGTGGCCGAGGTTATTGATAACACTACTTCTCGTGGAAGAACATTGCGTTTTCTTTATGACGGATCTTATGAAGAATTCAGAAATAAATTAACTGAACTAGGAGAAACTCCAATTCCTAAATATATCAGTCGTGATGTAACTCCAGAAGATGCAGAGCGTTACCAAACAATTTATGCCAAAGAAGAAGGAGCTGTTGCAGCACCAACTGCTGGTTTACACTTCTCTAAACATTTGTTGAAAAGATTGGAAATCAAAGGAGTTAAATTTGCAGAAGTGACACTTCACGTTGGTTTAGGAACTTTCAATCCAGTTGAGGTTGAGGATTTGTCTAAACACAAAATGGATTCTGAGGAATTAAAAATCACTCAAGAGGCTTGTGATATTGTAAACACTGCAAAAGCTGCCAAAAAGAGAATCTGTACTGTAGGAACTACTTCTATGCGTGCTGTAGAAAGTTCAGTTTCTTCACAAAACACACTGAATCCTTATGATGGTTGGACAAATAAATTTGTTTTCCCTCCTCACGATTTCAGCATACCAACTTGTATGATTACCAATTTTCATACGCCAAAATCAACTTTGTTAATGATGGTTTCTGCTTTCTGTGGACATGATTTAATGAAAAGAGCTTACGAAGAAGCAATCAAAGAAGAATACAAATTCTACTCTTACGGAGATGCAATGTTGATTATCTAAAATATTCAATTTATATGAAACTAAAACTCGTCAGTAATGGCGAGTTTTTTTTATGCAATTTAAAATCAAAAATTCTCATTTAAAATCTGCCAACTTTCAATTTCTATCCTTAAACGCAATTCTTTCTCATAAGAATCATATTGCTTTAAATGCAAAATAGAGGTTTAAAAGAATTTGAATTTTATTGAATTATAATTTTAACAACCGCAATTGTCTTTTTTCTCTATTCTATTTTCTCATCTCAATTTTCTTTTTTCTATTTTTACGGCACAAAATAAACAAAAAATGGATTTCAAAAATACATTAGAATTTGCTCAGCAACTCGATTCACAAGATCATCTACATAAATACCAAGATGAGTTTATATTTCCAAAAGTCAATGACAAAAAAGTAATTTATTTTACGGGTAACTCTTTGGGATTGCAGCCAAAAAGAACCAAAAAATATGTTGATGAAGTGATGAATGATTGGGCAAATCTTGCTGTTGAAGGTCATTTTTATGCCGAAAAACCTTGGTGGGATTATCAGGAACGTTTTGCTAATCCATTAAGTAAATTGGTAGGCGCTTTGCCGTCCGAAATCACCGTAATGAATACGCTGACAGTGAATCTTCATTTATTGATGGTTTCATTTTATAGACCAACTGCGAAGCGTTATAAAATCATTTGCGAAGAAAAAGCTTTTCCTTCCGATCAATATATGTTTCAAAGCCAAGTAAATTTTCATGGTTATAAACCGGAAGATGTTATTGTGGAAATCAAGCGTCGTGAAGGAGAACATAACATCAGACTCGAAGATGTATTGGCGAAAATTGAAGAAGTAGGTGAGGAGTTGGCGTTGGTTTTAATAGGTGGTGTGAATTATTACACAGGCCAGGTTTTCGATATGAAAACCATTACCGAAGCTGGGCATAAACAAGGTGCTTATGTAGGTTGGGATTTGGCTCACGCAGCAGGAAATATTAAATTGGAATTGCACGATTGGAATGTCGATTTTGCTGCCTGGTGCAGTTATAAGTATATGAATTCAGGTCCAGGAAATGCTTCTGGTTGTTTTGTTCATGAAAAACATCACAACAATAAAGAGTTGCCTCGATTTGCGGGCTGGTGGGGACATAATAAAGAGCGTCGTTTCAAGATGGAACCCGTTTTTGATCCTGTTCACGGAGCTGGAGGTTGGCAGATAAGTAATTTGCCAATTCTTTCGTTGGCTCCTTATTTGGCTTCCGTTGAAATGTTTGACGAAATTGGAATGGATCAATTAATTCTAAAAAGAGATAAAATCACTTCTTATTTAGAATTTATTCTGAATGAAATAAGTAAAGAAGTTGAAGGTTCTTTTGAAATTATTACTCCAACAGAGCCGTCTGAAAGAGCATGTCAATTATCTGTTTTTCTTCATGGAGAAGGACGTAGTTTGTTTGATTATCTAATGAAAAATGGTGTTATTACGGATTGGCGCGAACCTAATGTAATTCGTCTTGCACCAGTTCCTTTATATACTTCTTATGAGGATATGTATCACTTCGGGCAGATTTTAAAAACAGGAATTTTAGAAAAATAATATAAAAGGGAATAGTTGTAGTGACTATTCCCTTTTTTTGAACCATATAGTTTTTTATTCCTATTCTTTTTTAAATGATTTTGTAGGAACATTTTGTTGTGCATACTGAAAACGATCAATTAGTGTAGGCAAAAAGTAACCATCTACACCATTCAAGGCGACAATATTTCCTTTGTCTAGTTGTAACCAACCATCTTTATGTTCCAAAGCTTCATCGAAAAAAATATGCTCAATAGAGGCAATAATATGGATAGTGTCATTTTCTTTGATGATGTATTCATTTACGTATTTGCAATAGAGTTGCACTGGACTTCCTTTTACAAAAGGAATATTAAAACCTTCTTTGTATTCTTCTTCTAGATCGGTTTTGTCAAATTCAGAAATTCCAGAATCATAGTCGGCAGAGGTGTGATGAGCATCAGCTATCATGTCAATTGTAATGTGGTTTACGGTAAAATAACCAGTTTCCATAATGTTTTTATATGTATCTCTTGGAGCAGTAGTCGGACGTACAATGAAACCTATTAATGACGGGCTACTTCCTAGATGGGTAACACTACTAAAAATAGCAACATTAGTATTGCCTTCAATAGATTTTGTGGCTATCAAATTAGCAGACTTAAAACCAGTACATGAATTAATTAAATTTAATTTTTCAATCTTATCCATTTGTGAAATGGTTTCTTTTGAAATATTTTTCATGATTTTTTATGTTTTAACAAATATAATAAACTGAAAGTTAGCGACATAGGGTTAATTGTAAAAATCTCAATTTGAACTATGAATTTTAACTTTTAAGATGTTTATTATTTGTTTTATAATAAAAAATTAACAATATTGCTAAAATTCATTATCACTGTATTTATTTGCATTTGATAAAAAAATACCCTTTTTAAAATGTGTTTTTTAAAAATAGGGTATAAAGTGTGTTAATTTTTGCATAAGTTTGATAAAAGATATTAAAAATTGCTTCCAATGAGAAACCTAAAAAGAGCCTTACTAATTTTTGTTTTTTTTCTAATAACCTTAATTGGTTCTTTTTTGATTTATAGATCATACCAAAAGCCTAAATATGAAGGCGATGTTTCTTTAAACAATATTAAAAAGGAGACTACGGTTTATTTTGATGAATTTGGAGTGCCACATATTTATGCTCAAAATTCAAAGGATGCAATGGTTGCTTTGGGATATGTGCATGCACAGGACAGATTATGGCAAATGGAATTACTTAGACGTATCGCACCAGGTCGTTTATCTGAGGTGTTTGGATCAGTTGCGTTGAAGAACGACAAGTTTTTTGCAGGTTTAGGAATTGAAGAAGCGTCTAAAAAAGCAATTTCGAACTTAGATAAAAACAGTCCAGCTTATCAATTGACTATGGCTTATTTGGATGGAATTAATCAATATCTTGAGGAAGGAGTAGCTCCAGTGGAATTCCAATTATTAGGTGTGAAGAAACAGAAATTCACAATACAGGATGTGTATAATATTTTTGGATATATGTCTTTTAGTTTTGCTATGGCTCAAAAAACGGATCCGTTACTTACCGATATTCGAAACAAATATGGAATGGATTATCTTAAAGATTTTGGTATAGAAGGAGAATTTAATGCAACTAAAATTAAAATTTCAAAACAGAAAACTCAAGAATATTTAGCCATTGCACAATCGATCGCATCGCTTTTGGACCAATCTCCGGTAGCACCATTTGTAGGTAGCAATAGTTGGGTTATTGCTCCTCCAAAAACAAAGAATAAAAAAGTAATTTTTGCTAATGATCCGCATATTGGATTCTCTCAACCCGGCACTTGGTATGAAGCTCATTTAGAAACTCCCGATTTTGAATTGTATGGATGTTATCTGGCAGGAGCTCCTTTTCCATTATTGGGGCATAATCGGGAATATGCTTATGGTTTAACCATGTTTGAAAATGATGATGTCGATTTTTATCAGGAAGAAAATAATCCTAAAAACAATAATCAATACAAAACTAAAAACGGATTTCAAGATTATGAAATCAGAAAGAAAATAATAAAGGTAAAAGATTCATCAGATGTAATTTTGAACTTAAAAGTTAGTCAGCATGGTCCCATTATGAATGATCTGTTGGCAGATTTGAAAAGTAATAAGCCCGTTGCGATGTCTTGGATTTATACACAACAACCTATTCATAGTATTGAGGCAATTTATGCAATATCGCATTCCAAATCAGTGGATGATTTTCGAAATGGAGTGGCGCTTATTGCTGCACCTGGACTAAATGTTATGTATGGTGATGCCAAAGGTAATGTAGGTTGGTGGGCAACCGGAAAATTGTATAAACACAATAATGGTGTGAATACAAATTTTATACTTGATGGTGCCAATGGTAAAGATGATAGTTTGGAATATTTAGATTTTTCAAAAAATCCATCAGCTGTCAATCCAGATTGGAACTATGTTTATTCAGCAAATAATCAGCCGGAAGCGATTGATGGTTTTGCATATCCAGGCTACTATCTTCCTGAAGACAGGGCGAAAAGAATTACGCAATTATTGGATTCAAAATCCGATTGGGATGAAAGTTCTGTGGGTGAAATGATTAACGACAATACATCAGCTGTAGCTCCAGAAGTTGTAAAAAAATTAATTTCGAATTTAAATTTAAAATCACTTTCCAAAACGGAAAATGAAGCAATTCTTTTTTTGAAATCATGGAATGGTTCAAATAACTTGAATGATATAGCTCCCACAATCTATAATAAATGGATTTATTTATATCTAAAAAATACTTTTCAGGACGAATTGGGTGATGAAGCATTCAAACAGTTTTTAGGGACTCATGTTATGAAGCAGATTGTCGCCAGACAAATCTCAAGCGAAAATTCGCCGTGGTGGGATGATGTTACTACAAAAGACAAAAAAGAAACCAGAAGTCAAATTCTAGCAAAATCATTTGGTGAAGCAATTGTGGCTTTGGAAAAACAATTAGGTAGTTTGCCTTCGGATTGGAAGTGGGGAAAAGTACATTCAGTAGAATACCAACATCCAATTGGGAAATTAGCGTTATTAAGACCGTTTTTTAATGTTGGTCCTTTTGAAGTTTCAGGTTCTGTCGAAGTTATAAATAATCAATTTTTTGATTTTGTCGATGATGGATTTTATAATGTAAAAGGAGGTCCTTCAAGCAGAAGAGTAATAGACTTCTCTGATATTGAAAATAGTTGGGGAATTCTTCCGACTGGGCAATCCGGAAATCCATTTAGTTCTCATTATAAAGATCAAGCAGAACTATACAATACTGGAAAATTCAGAAAAATGAAATTGAATAAAAAGGAGATTATAGAATCTTCCACAAAATTGGTTTTTCATCCTCTGAAAAATTAACGCTAATCCCAAATGTATTTCCAAGAACCGTCTTTTTGTTTTTTCCAGACAGTATGAAAAACGCCTTTTGAAATTTGCTCCTTTCCAGAATCATCTTTAAAAGTCCAAGTATATTTACCATAAGTAGAAGCCATATCTCCAGCATTAGAAACGGTTATCGCATCGGGAGACCAAGTTACAGTTGCGTTTTGGTACTTTGAGTTTGAATAATAATTTTTAATGTTGGTTTTTCCAATGATTAAAGTGTCGTGTTCTCTCTTGATTACTGCGTTAGAATCTGCAAATTGATAAAAACCTTCGGCTATTCCCTTTTCGGTGACTAATTTTTCAAAGTCTTTTTCGACTTTAACAATCTCTAACTTGACATAAGTCAAATTTTTAGTTTCCGACTTTGGCGAACAACCATTCAAAATTAATAGAAAAATAAAAAGTTTGAAGATGTTTTTCATTGAGAATTATTTTTTAAACATTTTAGAAAGTATTCCAAATGCTCCTCTGATAAAAGTGGCACTAGTAACGACCTTTAAAACTGATTTTGTAACGACGCTTGCTGCACTTGGTTCGTTGCTTTCTTGTTTTTTCTCTTCAGGGGTGATAGCTTTTTCTTGGGCTGATTCTATTTTTTTATTGAGCATTTCATAAGCGCTTTCACGATCATGTAATTCGCTGTATTTTTTGACTAATTTTGAGTTAGTATTAATTTCTTGAATTTCTGAATCACTTAAAATGTCCATTCGGCTCATTGGAGCTCTCATCATGGTGGCTACAAGTGGAGTTGGAATTCCTTTTTCGCTTAAAGCTGTTACAAATGCTTCTCCAATTCCTAAACTGGTTAATACTTCGTCGGTTTTGTAAAACTCGGATGTTGGATAGTTGTCTGCCGATTGTTTGATTGCCTGCCTGTCATTGGCTGTAAAAGCTCTTAAGGCGTGTTGTATCTTTAATCCAAGTTGTGCCAAAACTCCACTTGGAATATCCATAGGGTTTTGAGTGATAAAATAAACGCCAATTCCTTTGGAACGAATTAATTTTACGATAGTTTCTATTTGCTCCAACAATGCTTTACTGGCTTCGTTAAAAATCAAATGTGCTTCGTCAATGAAAATGACTAATTCAGGTTGGTCAGCATCACCTTTTTCAGGCATTTGTTGGTATACTTCGGCAAGCAAACTCAACATAAAAGTGGAGAACAATTTAGGCTTGTCTTGAATGTCTGTAAGGCGTATTATATTAATGTAGCCTTTTCCGTTTTCGTCAAGACGAAATAAGTCATCAATTTCGAAGGATAGTTCGCCAAAAAACAAATCGGCACCTTGTTGTTCCAGCTCGATTATTTTTCTTAAAATGGTTCCTGTAGTCGAAGTCGATATTTTACCATAGCTTTCTTCGATTTCATCTTTACCTTCGTCAGTAATATAATTAATGACTTTTTTGATGTCTTTTAAATCTAATAATGGCATTTTGTTGTCATCACAATATTTGAATATAACCGAAACAACTCCAGCCTGCGTATCATTTAAATCTAAAATTCTAGAAAAAAGTACCGGTCCGAATTCTGAAACTGTAGATCGAAGTCGGACTCCCTCTTGTTTGGAAAGAGATAGTAATTCTACAGGAAAGCTAGATACAGAGTAAGGGATGTTTAGTTTGGCATGGCGTTCTTTTATAAAGTCTTTTTCTTCGCCTTGTTTTGCAATCCCGCTAAAATCTCCTTTTATATCCATCATCAATACTGGAATGCCAAATGAGGATAGCTGTTCTGAAAGAACTTGAATCGTTTTTGTTTTTCCTGTTCCAGTAGCACCGGCAATTAGGCCGTGTCTATTTAATGTCTTTAATGGAATTTTTACGAATGTATCTGCCAATGCCTCACCGTCAAGAATGGCACCGCCAAGTGTTATGCTTTCTCCTTTAGTTAGATAGCCTTCGTTTATTTGCTGAATAAAGTTTTCTTTTTTGTCCATTTCTTCAGATGTGTTAAAATATAATGCAAGATATTGATTTTTTTGAAGCGAATGATTAAGGTTTTTTCTGAAAAAAAATATCACAAATTCTATCTACTCGATAGATTTATTTATTTTTTATTTTGTCCTTATTTTTTAAATAAAAATATTCATATTAGGTAAAATCCTTTTTTTTTCAATCTTTTGGCCTAAATTATTGTGGAAAATGTTCAATTATTCTTAAAAAACGTTGTAGTTCTGTTTTAAGAATAAAATAAAATGTAAGATTACTTAAAAAAAAGTTTTTTTATTTCAACTAAAAAATTAAATTTGCTCCTATACAAGTTTATTAAAACTAAAATAAATATTTAAAATTTAAAAAAATGGCAAACGTTAAAGTTAAAAAAGAAAGCACTTCAAACGGAGGAGGAATGGTTTCAGGGATTATTATTGCATTATGTGTATTTGTTGGTTGGTTAATTTGGAATTTCGTAATGGGAGATCCTTCGAATTTTGAGAATGGAGATAATGTAAAAGGACATCCTTTGAATACATTAGGACAGGTGTACATGGGAGGATTTATAGTACCAGTTTTATTAGGTATGTTATTAATGGTTATTGTGTTTTCTCTTGAAAGATTTTTTGTTATCACAAAAGCTGCTGGTAAAGGGAATTTAGATAAATTCATGCAAACAGTTCAAACTAGCATCAAAGCTGGTGATATTGATGGAGCTATTGTTACATGTGATAAACAACAAGGTTCTGTTGCAAATGCAATTAAATCTGCGTTAGTTAAATATCAAGATGTTAAGAAAGAAGGATTCAATAGTGAAGAAGCTTCTGAAGTAATTCACAAAGAAATTGAAGAAGTTACTGCTCTTGAAATGCCAATGTTAGAAAAAAATATGACTATTATTTCTTCTTTAGTTTCTTTAGGAACACTTGGAGGATTATTAGGAACAGTATCTGGGATGATTAAAGCGTTTGGTGCTTTGGCTTCTGCTGGAACTCCAGATCAAGCTGCACTTGCTGTTGGTATCTCTGAGGCTTTGATTAATACTGCTACAGGTATCTCTACTTCAATCGCTGCAATTGTTGCTTACAACTTCTTTACTTCAAAAATTGACGATTTGACTTATTCTATTGATGAGGCTGGAACTACAATCGTTAACACTTACAGACACTTTAGAGGTAGTTTAAAACAATAATTAATTTTTGATAATTTTTTATCAAAATAATAGATACAAATAATGGGAAAAATAGTAATGAAGAAAAAGTCCACGTCTACCGACATGACGGCGATGTGTGATGTTGCGTTTCTTTTGCTGACGTTCTTTATTTTGACTGCCACTGCTAAAACACCAGAAATATTACCGGTTGATACTCCACAATCTACTGTTCAAACTAAATTGCCAGCAGATAATTTATCGATGTTGACAATTGGTAAGGTAGAAGGAAAATCAGTTGTATTTTTTGACCTAAAAGGAAAAGATGTTCGTAAAAAAGCACTTGAATTTATGGCTGATAAATATAATGTTTCTTTTACTGAAAAAGAGTCAGAGGAATTTGGATTAATGGAAAGTTTTGGTGTGCCAATTCAAAATTTAAAAGAAATTTTGAATATGAAAGCAGCTGACAGAAGTAAAGCAGGACAGCCTGGAATACCTAAAGATTCTTTAGATAACCAGTTGAAGGATTGGGTTCTTTATTCTCGTAAAGCAAATATTGAGGTTAATGACAAAGAATTGAATTTTGCAATAAAAGGAGATGCGAAGGAGCAGTATCCTGAAATCAAGCAAGTAATGGACCTTTTGCAAGATCAAAAAGTTAATAGCTTTAACTTGGTTACAGGTTTAAGAGGAAAGAATTTTTAATTAAAAAAGACACACTAAAATGGCTGAATTAAATACCGACGGTGGCGGTGGCAAAAAAGGCAGTGGCAAGGTAAGAAGTAAAAAACAAAATTCTAAGGTAGATTTAACTGCCATGGTGGATTTGGCCTTCTTATTGATCACGTTCTTTATGCTTACTACTACCTTGTCAAAACCTCAATCGATGGATTTGACGTTGCCAGATAAGGAAGATAAAACAGAGCCCAAGAATGATATAAAAGTTGATGAAAATAAAACATTGACTTTGTTACTTGGAGAAAATGGGAAGCTTGTACGTTATATGGGAATGTTGGAAAATCCAATTGCTGCTCCAAAAGATTTTTCTTATGGTAAAGATGGGATTCGTAAAGAATTAATATCTAGAATGGAAAAAGTTAAGGAGTATTCAACTGCGAAAGGAGAACCAGGTAAAGGAATGATTGTAATTATCAAACCAAGCAAAAAATCGACTTATCGTAATTTGGTTGACGTTTTGGATGAAATGGCAATAGTTGGGGTAAATAAGACGGGTTCTTATGCAATTGTTAATGAATTTACACCTGAAGAAGTGAAATTGTTAGAAGTAAAAAAATAATTTTTTTTACTAATAACCTAATAATTATAAAAAATGAAATTAGATTTAATAAAAAATCAATGGATTGAGATCGTTTTCGAGGGACGTAATAAACTTTATGGTGCATACGAACTTAGAAAAGCGAATCGCAAGACTTCTATGCGAGCTCTTATCATTGGTAGTATTCTCTTTAGTCTAGCTATCAGCGCTCCGCTTATAGCCAGTTTCTTGCCAGATGCTGGTGATGAGACTGATAATGACATCAAGATTACAGCAGTTAAACTACCGCCTAAGAAGAAGGTAGAAGCTCCTAAAGATCTTGCACCGCCACCACCGCCACCACCTAAACAAGATCAGGTTAAATTTGTTAAACCTGTTGTTGCTAAGGCTGAGGATGTTACTGAAGATCCACCAAAAATGGATGAAATCAAAGACAAAAAAACTGGTGCAGAAACTATCAAAGGAGATCCAGATGCTCCACTTACTGTAGAGGAAGTTGGAAATGGACCAGTTGTAGAAGTTATTGAGGAAGACACTAGTGTTCACTCTTTAGCTGGGATTGAGCAAAAACCTGAATTCCCAGGAGGTATTGAAAAGTTTTATCAATTTGTTGGTAAGAACTATCAAGCTCCAGAAGAAGAAGGTCTTAAAGGAAAAGTTTATGTAACTTTCGTTGTTGAAAAAGATGGATCATTAACTGATATCAAAGTTGTAAGAGATATTGGTTATGGAACAGGAAAAGAAGCAATTAGAGTTTTAAATAAATGTCCTAAATGGCTTCCAGGTGAACAAAATGGTAAAAAAGTGAGAGTATTATATTCTCTTCCTATTACTATTCAATCAGCAGAATAATGTTAAATAATTTATTTAATAATTTGAAGAAGAAATCGCTTATTGAGCGATTTCTTCTTATTATAACCGTTTTGGTTTTTTCGATTTATTTTTTTTTAGGCCTAATGGTTATCTTTTGGAAAAAATTTCCATTTAATATGCAAATGCAATATAGAATCGCTCTTGGCGTTGTATTAATTGGGTATTCTATTATTCGTTTTTTTCGGTTCTATAATGCTAATAAGGAATAGGTATGTTTAAATTTAAAGTTTATGTGATTTTATTATCAGTTGTTTTCATTTTTTTTAATTGTAAAAAAAATGAAAATGAGGATGTAAATGATGAATCAATCTTAAAAGGAAAAGCAACTATTTATGTGGATGAGACTATTACACCTATAGTGGAAGACGAAGTCATGGTTTTCGAAAGTAATTATGATGCAAAATTCACATTAATTTCTAAATCCGAATCTGAGGTTTTGAATTCATTGTTTAACAAAAAAGCTACGATTGTTGTAGTCGCAAGAAATTTAACAAAAAAAGAGTTAAATGTTTTCGAACAAAGCAAAATAGTTCCTAAAATAACTAAATTTGCGATTGACGGTATTGCTTTTGTTGCTAATAAATCTAGTAATGATACTTTGGTAGCTTTGAAAGATGTAATTGGTTTCATGAAAGGAGAAAGAAACTCAAAAATTAAAGGTTTGGTTTTTGATAATCCGAATTCAAGTACTGTAAGTTATATGAATAATTTAGCTGGTTTAAATGGATTGGCTGACAAAGATGTGTATACTTTTAAGACTAATAACGAAGTTTTAAAGTTTGTATCAGAAAATGATGGGATGATTGGTATAGTTGGTGTAAATTGGTTATCACAACCTAATCCTTCAATGAATTCGGTTATTGGGAATTTAAATGTGTTAAGCGTTAAAGGTTTAAATAAAGAAGGATATTATGCGCCTTCTCAAAATAATTTTGCAGAAGGTACATACCCTTTATTAAGAGAGTTGTATATAGTGAATTGCCAGGGTTCTTCAGGTTTAGGCATGGGGATTGCTGCTTTTGTTGCAGGTGATATTGGGCAAAGAATTGTTTTAAAATCTGGCCTACTTCCTTATCGAATACCTGCTAGGAAATTAAATATAGTACGTGGTCATT
Organism: Flavobacterium granuli; assembly: GCF_031456055.1. Classification (GTDB taxonomy): domain Bacteria; phylum Bacteroidota; class Bacteroidia; order Flavobacteriales; family Flavobacteriaceae; genus Flavobacterium; species Flavobacterium granuli_A. The sequence continues at coordinate 5,994 of NZ_JAVDTX010000009.1, read as the reverse complement.
CAAATAATGAAAAGAAATAAATAAATTAATTTAAGAAGATGAACAAAGTTAAAGTTTTTAGTATTGCTTTATTGGCTATAGTGGCGACAAGCCGAGCGCAAGACCTTAATCAAGCAAAAAAGGCAATAGATGCTGAACAATTTGAAAGTGCAAAAACAATCTTGAAATCTATAATAAATGCAAAACCTACTAATGGTACAGCTGCATTTTATTTAGGTAATGTTTATATGTTGCAAAATAATATAGATTCGGCTAAGATTTATTATCAAAAAGGACTTGCTGGTACTGAAGGAGCAAGATTAAATAATATTGGTTTTGGTTTAATTGATCTTGATAATGGGAATACTGCAGGGGCGGAACAAAATTTTGCTTTGGCTACTAAAGATTTAAAAAAGAAGGATATTGAAGAGTATTTGTTTATAGGTAGAGCTTATACGTATTCTTTAAAACCAGATTATAAAAAAGCAATAGAAGTTTTAAACAAGGCCAAGTTGATTAATCCTCAAGATGCTCAGTTAAATTTAGCTCTTGGAAACGCTTATTATGGTGATAAAAATCAAAATGAAGCTTATTCGTCTTACAGGAATGCTTATACAGTAGATAATACATTAATTAGAGCAAAAATGCAATTAGGTGTTTTGCTTAAAGGTGCTAAAGCGTATACAGAAGCTATAAAAGCATTTGATGAAGTAATTGCTATTAATGCAAATTACGGACCCGTTTACCGTGAATTAGCAGAAACTTATTATTTATGGGGAAGGAACGAACCTTCTAAATACAGAGTTTATGTTGATAAAGCGCTTGTTAATTATGAGAAATATTTATCTTTAACTGACTACTCTCTTCATTCAAGAATGCGTCATGCTGACTTTTTAGTTCTTGCTGGAGAGTATAAAGCTTTGGAAATTGAAGCTAACAAAATGGTAGAATTGGATAAAGTGAATCCTAGAATTCTTCGTTATTTAGGTATTTCAGCTTACCAAAATGGTAATTATGATGTTGCAATTAAATCTTTAGAAAGTTTCATAGCAGATCCTTCCAACAAAATTATCGCCATGGATTATCAAACTTTAGGGTTTGCTAAAATTAAAAAGGCTGTTGGTGAAGATGGTAAAGCACTTGATAATGCTTTATTTGACAATGCAATTCTTGATGTTAAAAAAGCGTCTGAAATGGATGCAAGTGGGTTGTCTTTAAATATCAGCGATGTTGGAAAAAAATTATATGAATTAAAATTGTTCAAACAAGCTGCTGCTATTTATGAAATTGCTGTAGCAAATAAAGAGTCTAAAAACTATGTTTTGGATAATTTTTATTTAGGGAACAGCTTGTATTTTGATAATACTAGAAAAGATATTGTAAAACCAGACACAATAGCTTTGCAGAGAGCAGATGTGGCTTATGGTGCTGTAATTGAGGCTTCTCCAAAAACACAGGATGCTTATTTATATAGAGCAAGAACAAATAGTTTATTGGAAAATGATGCTATGACAATTAAGTATTATGGTGACTATGTAAATATTGTTACAGAAAAAGGTCCTGAAGAATTAGCAAAACCAGCAACAGTAAAAAAAATAATTGAAAGTTATAATACATCTGCTGCTAGTTATGCAAATACTGATAAAGCAAAAGCAATTGAGTATTTCAATAAAACTTTAGCTTTAGATCCTGCAAATCAATATGCACTTGATTCGTTGAAATCTTTAAAATAAAGATTTTTAAAATTATTTGAAAGCGACAATCAGAAATGATTTGTCGCTTTTTTTATTTATCTTTTTATGATTAAGTGCAATGCTCTTATAAAATCAACATTTCTTTTAATTGCTTATCTTTGTAGCTTAAATTTATATAATGTTATCTAAAGAAGTTCAATTAGAAGTTAATAAAGGAACAATGCTTCCTCTTATGGAAGAGTTTTATACTATTCAAGGGGAAGGTTTTCATACGGGTACTGCTGCATATTTTATTAGGGTTGGTGGATGTGATGTTGGTTGTCATTGGTGTGATGTTAAGGAAAGTTGGAATGCAGAGTTGCACCCGCCTACTAAAATTGATTTAATAGTTGAGAATGCTGCCAAATATGCAGATACTATTGTTATTACAGGCGGTGAGCCTTTAATGTGGGATATGGCGCCTTTGACACAAAAATTAAAAGAAAATAAGTTAAAAGTCCATATAGAAACGTCAGGAGCCTATCCTCTTAGTGGAACTTGGGATTGGATTTGTCTTTCTCCGAAGAAAAACAAATTACCTACAGAAACAGTTTATGATAATGCAAATGAACTTAAAGTTATTATATACAATAAACATGATTTTATTTTTGCAGAAGAACAAGCTGAAAAAGTGAATCCAAAAGCAATTCTTTTTCTTCAGCCTGAATGGAGTAAAAAAGAAGAAATGACTCCGTTAATTGTTGATTATGTTATGAATAATCCAAAATGGCGTGTTTCACTTCAAACTCATAAGTATTTGAATATTCCGTAAGCTGAATTTTAATTAATTTTTTGCGGGATTTACATGATTTTTAAAAAAGCCAAATGTTATTAAGCATTAGGCTTTTTTATTTATTTCATCTCTGTTTTGATTCATATCGAAAGTCTGGCTAAATAATCATAATGCTCTCCCTCAAGAATTAACTCACACTGAAGTCCATTGGCGAATGCTGCATTTTGAAGAGTGTTGTAATCTAAGAATAACCAATCTAAAGGGAGTTCTTTTTCACCTTTATAGGAAATGTTGAAAATGGTTTCTCCGTAATATTCGTTTTCTGTCGGAATCCATTTGCCACCGTCTTCATCTTCGTCAAACATATATATGATGTCTGAAGAATCGATGAGAATTTGACCATTTGGATTTAAAAGGCCTTTTAGTTTTTGTAAAAAAATGGCTGTTCTTTGTAGCTTTCCAAATATTCCAGTACCATTCATTAGTAATAAAATGGTGTCAAATTTTTCGTTTTCCAATGACATTAAGTTTTGAACTCTTGCATTCTTCAATCCACGAAGTTTACAGGCTTGAATTGCATTTTCTGAGATATCAATTGAAGTTACATCAAGATTTCTGTCATTTTGCAAAGTCAAACTATGACTTCCAGCTCCACATCCCACATCGAGTGTTTTTCCTTTTGCTAGTTGCAATGCTTTTTGTTCAATTTTAGGCATCTCGTCATAATTTCTAAAAAGATAAGCAACGCTCATTTCGTCTTCTTCGGAAATAGATGTTTCTGTAATTAAATCCTCAGGTTCATTGTTGGTTTGATAGTCGAGTATGGCTTTTCCGAAAAGGTCTTTCATAAAATTTAGTTTCAAGTTTAAATTTCCGAGTTTAAAGTTTAGTACTTTTGTCAAATCATCAACAAATTTCGGATTTGAAACCAGCTTTAAACGAATTAGGAAAACTAGCCAAAGATAAGCATATCGAAAACAAAAAGTATTTCGATAAGTTAAAAAAGAAAACCCCCAAGAATTTGGATTATGTAATGCAGGATATTCACGATGCCGAATTCAAAAAAACTGATTGTTTAAAATGTGCCAATTGTTGTAAAACTACAGGGCCGTTATTTACTTTGGCAGATATCGAACGAATTTCTAAGTCTTTAAGGCAAAAACCACAACAGTTTATTGAACAATATTTGCGTGTTGATGAAGATAAAGATTATGTACTGCAAAGTGTACCTTGTACTTTTTTGGATAATGAGAATGCCTGTATGATATATGATGTGCGCCCAAAAGCCTGTAGAGAGTTTCCTCATACTGATCGTAAAAAATTTCAGCAAATTGCTGATTTAACACTTAAGAATGTTTCAATTTGTCCAGCAGCTTTCAATATTGTAGAAGAGATGAAAAAAAGAATGCCGCTCTAATGGATTGCTTTCTGGTATCATTGTCAATTTGAAGTGAATCAAATCGATTAGCACAGCCTTAAATGAAACTTTATGTATATTTGTTCAGTTCCTCAAAATAAATCAATTTGAATTTAGAATATTTTATTGCCAAAAGACTTATTACTGCCAAAGATTATAAAAGCAGTATATCGGCACCTATAATAAACATTGCAATATCAGCAATTGCAATTGGAATGATTATGATGATTGTCTCGGTGGCTACTGGGATTGGTTTACAAAATAAAATAAGAGAAAAAATAGCTGCCTTCAACGGTCATATCATAATTTCAAACTACGATAACAACCAGTCCGAAATTACGTTGCTGCCCATTGAAAAAAATCAAGATTTCTATCCAAATTTCAGTGAAGTTCCAGGAGTTGGCCATGTTCAAGCAATAGCTAGTAAGGCTGGAATAATTAGAACCGAAACCGCTTTCGAAGGGATAATTTTCAAAGGTGTCGGAAATGATTATCAATGGGGAAATATAAAGGAGTATATCGTTTCGGGTAAATTACCAAATTTTTCTAAGGATGTTACTCAAGAAGTAGTGATTTCTCAGTTTCTTGCCAATCGACTGAATTTAAAAGTAGGTGATTCTTTCAATACGTTTTTCATAAAAGAAGATCAAAACCAATTACCGAATGTTCGAAGATTCAAAATAGCAGGAATTTTTAATTCGGGATTTCAACAATTCGATGCTACTTATATAATAGGAGATATTAGGCACATACAGAGAATCAATAAATGGACTCCAAATCAAATTGGAGCTTTTGAGGTTTTTGTGAAAGATTTCAATACTATAAAAGAGACAGGCGATGACGTATATAAAAAGACATCTTCTACTTTGGATAGTAAAACAATCATTGAAAAATACAGTTACATATTCGAGTGGTTGCAGCTTTTCGATTTCAATATTATTGTAATATTAGTTGTGATGATACTCGTCGCAACGATAAATATGGTTGTTGCCTTGTTGGTACTTATTTTGGAGCGAACACAAATGATTGGAATTCTAAAAGCACTAGGAGCTAACAATTGGTTAGTTAGAAAAATATTTTTGTACAATGCCTTTTACCTTATAGTGAGAGGATTGTTTTGGGGTAACTTAATCGGAATCTCTTTGTTGTTAATTCAGCAGCATTTCGGAATTATAAAACTCAATCCCGAAAACTATTACGTCAATCAAGCTCCAGTGTATCTTAATTTAGGGTACATTTTGGCTCTAAATCTACTTACGGTAACGATTTGTGCATTGGTGTTATTGATCCCATCGTATATAATCACCAAGATTTCTCCTGTGAAAGCAATTCGGTTCGATTAAATTCATTTAAATATTCAGGAGCTTAATCCCGCTATCCGCTACAATCTTGTGGTCCGAACCCCGGACCACAAGGATTTTCGCTATTATCGGGGCTAGGGCCTGAGTTTTTCATCAGAAAGAAGGCAATAAGTCCACACCTTATATATAGGAGAGAAAGATCTGGAAATAAATCCTCGTAAAACTCCCCCTTCGTCCAAACGAATTACCATTGTCAATGCTTAATTTGGCATTAAAAAAATCAAGAAAAGCCCTAGAATGTTGGAAAAACCTCAAAAAGAGGATAAAAGCAAGGGCTTAAAATAGGAAAACCTCAAAAAAGGAGGTTTGTAAAAGTCAACATACCAATCGTTTAAAAAATAAAACAAAAAAAACTCAAAAAAGCCATTGTTTACACGAATAAAGGGTCTACTTTTGCACCCGCAACAACGCAGACGTTCGTAGAAATCCTGACAAGCCATTAAAATCAAAACGAAAATTTATTTTCAAAAAAAGATTTAAAAAAGCTTGTGAGATTTAAAAACGCTGCTTATTTTTGCACCCCGCTAAAAGAGCAATGTTCCTTGAAATACTGATAAGAAAACGAGAAGCAAACGAAAATAAAAATTTTCAAAAAAACTTCAAAAAGTTCTTGCCAGTTAAAAAAGAATAGCTACTTTTGCACCCGCTTTGAGAAACAAACGAGAGGCGAAAAAATAGAAGAACACGTTCCTAGACATATTGAATTGACAGCCGTTCTGTAGAAATACAGAACAAATAAAATAAGAGTAATAGAATCGGAAGATTTGAAAT
>NZ_JAVDTX010000008.1:0-213730 GCF_031456055.1 Flavobacterium granuli | reverse complement strand
CTCCTCTTTGGGGCTGTTTTTTTTTGTTTATGTAAACTAGACTAAAATCAATAACAGAAGAAATGCTGTTATGAAAACGTCCTTGCATGAGGGATTGGAATGGCATCCTTTTGTTTTCCTTTTTCGGGAAAGTAAAAGATACAATGGATAGCCCGACCCGAAGGGACATGCCATAATGGGGTTGAAGATTTTAATTAGAGTTTAGTTCAATTAAATATAAGTTTATCATCGTTATATTTCTATGCTTCTAATTTTCTGTGTAAGTAATCAGAATAGTATCCTGACAATATTAGGGCAATGACTGTTGTTAATCCAAAAAAGGGATTAATATTAATCAGTGAATCTTCGGAATTGACTACAACAAATGAGCCATAACCTAGGTATCCGTATATTGACGATAAAAGAGCAAACATGGAGGCTAAGATAGATACTCCTCTAATTCTGAAGCGAAAAGTGGCCCATAATAATATTAGAATGAATAGATATTGATCATTTGGATGATCATAAGCAATTAGGACACAAACTAAAACTGTCGCTAATCCTAATGAAATAGCTTCTAAAAGGGATGTTGAAATTATTTTTATGTGATGACGATAGAACCAAGATATCAGAAAAGGTGTTATAAGAATAGTGCCGATTAGATCACCTTTCCATAGAGTTGTCCAATTGGAAACAAAGTGGTTTGGAGTACTTAATCCCCAATACGAAATAGCTGAAACGCATAGCAAAGAGCAGATACCACAATATAAAACACTAATTGCTAAAAAGGTTATAACTGAAGCTCCATTTTTTAATGGATACCCACCTTTGTTGACCAAATTAATTAAGTATGCACTAATAATTACTCCAATTGCTACTCCAGTGGCTACAGATGCTGAAGCGAGTATGGTTTCGAGTAATGATTTGTCCAGCATTTTGCAAACATCCCAAAATGAAAACATATTTGCGACAAATGATCCGATCCAAACTCCTGAAATAGCTTTGCGTCCTATAATTAATACAGCAGCAAGTGCAAATCCGACATCGGGAAAAATTGGAGAGAGATTGTCTGGGGAGACGGTTATTCTAAAGCTTAAAAAGGCAAGTACATTGAAAACAAATGCTACCAAAATAATTTTAATTAAAGCAGGTTTTAAATAAAAAGGTGTGTAATAATCGCTTGCCACTAGTTTATACATAATGAATGGGTTTTTGTATTCTTTTGAAATTCAGAAAACTAATAAAAAACAAATTTAGTATTTAATTTTTAATTGTATTTTCATTACTTACTTAAAAATCAATTTTTGTAACTTATTTATCCAAATTTTTTGATTTTTAATTTACATTAATAGTAAATCGAATTTTATTTGATAGTGTTTATTTTAAAATAAAAAAATAGAGACTGTTTTATACAGCCTCTATAATATAGTTTAAATGAAATTGAAATTACATTGTAATTGGAAATTCAATTCCGTTTTGTGTATAAGTTCCTTGATTGTCACAATCTCCACTGCCATAATCAATTGTTCCGTTCAAGAGTGTACTTTCTACTTTTAGTTTTCCTTTGGATACATAATCACAAGAGTATTTTTTAGCTAAAGGTTCTAAAACAGTTAAAGTGATTTTGGTGCCATTCTGTTTAGTAACAGTATGAGTTCCTTCAATCATTTCGTATGTATTATCAGTCAGAGTCAGAGTTTCAAAACCAAAAGTTTGTTTTATTGTGTAAGAACCTGAGTTTAGGTATACGTCTCCTTTAATATTTGTAAAAATTCCATCGGTAACAGTTCTAGTCCATTGAGGTACTGATGTAGTTGTATTTTTGTAAACAATTTTTCCTTCTACTTTATTACCATTTACAGAATAGTCTATTCTTTCAACTGTCATGGTGCTACCCGTCTCAGTAATATAGTTAGAAAAAGTGATTTTTAATTTTCCTTTTCTAGTAATTCCGTTTGTTAAGCAACCAGTTCCAAAATCTACGTAGAATGTTTTAGGAAAAGTTGTTGCTACCGGGTCCATAGTTACAGTTGCACATGAACTGGTTAGTGATTTCCCTGTTTTTTTAGCAGTCAATTTGTCGAATGATACTTGAGTTCCTGTTTGAACATCCAATTCATTTACAGCGTCAATAGAAGCTGAAGCAACTACTGAGCTATTATCAGTAGCGCTCAAAGAATCTTCTTTTGTGCATGAAATAAATTGAAAACAAGTAAGGGTAAACGCTGTTAATAATAGTAAGCGGTTCTTCATAAGATTCATTTTTTTTTAGGTTAGGTTTATTTATTTGGGGTTAGCAAATTTATTATTTTAAGTGAAGTATCAATCGATGAGACTGTTAAATATTAAAATAAAGTCGATATTTTGTTTTTCTGTAGTAAAAGCTACCAATTAATGGTTTTTGAAATGGCTGGAAATATTAGGTAATTCAGCTAGATCAAGTTCTAGTTCAGTAGCGCCGTCATCTACAAATGCCCCTACTGTAAAAGAACCGTAAGCATAAAAATTTAATTCTGCTGATTGTTTATCAACTTTTACGAGCTTGAAAGGCGGATCGCCAAACGTGTTATGTAAAGCAAATAATACTAGATGGCCGTTTTCTAATGGATTATTTTTTGGATTGGTTGAAACTACATGCAGATTTATTTTGTACAATCCTTTGGTTTCTTCAATGACAGTCGCTTTCAACTCTCGTTCATTATTTACGGAATTTGATTTCCATTGCCCTTTTTGTGGATCATTGTTGTGTGTGATAAGACCTTTATGTAGTTTCATTTTGGCTTCATCCATCATTTTATCTATATGAAATTCTATATTTTCGTTCCCTTTTTTGGCTTCGCCAGAATCGATTAATTTTTTAACAACAGTTTTAATGTTGGAATTAGACATTGTAGGCGCGTTTAACTTTTCAATTAACGCTTTGGTCAATTGTTCTTTTTCTTGAACCAAACTTTGGAATTGCATAATCTTATTGTCTTTTTGTTGGTTCTCTTCTTTTGCATCAAACACTTTTTGCTTTGTAATTTCAAGTTCTCTTCGAATCAAAATATCGTCGGCAAATTTGTATTTGTTGGATAAGACCAATCGCATATAATTGTATCCGATAAATAAACCTAAAAATCCGAAATAGAAGAGGATTCCAATTGTGTAGATATTCAATAATTGGCTGTCATATTTCGAAGCTATCCTTATATATTCTCCAAAGGAAATGATATAATCAGGGATTTCTTTTAGATTGACTAATACAAGTCCCACAATTATTTTTGTTAACCAATCTGAGATATCGAGTAAACTATTATTGAGTGAATTATTTTTTTCCTTTTTATTGTTTCGTTTTGGCATACCAAATAAAGTGCCCAGAAAAAAAGAACTTATAAAAGCGGTAATTCCAAGTGTTAAACCTATAAAAAGAATTTTCCCTCCCATTTCTTGAATCGTGATGGGAAAACCAACAACAGGGATCATTCCTAAAAAAAGTCCCATATATAATGTGAGTAAAACTGAAGTTTCAGCTTCTTTTCCTGTATTTTTTTCTTTCTCTAATTCCGTTTCATTTAAACTTTTGGTTTCGTTATTTGCCATAAGTGTAGATTTTAATTAGGTTCTAAATCAAATCAGTTTTAAATTGGTTTGTGAAGCATAATTTTTTAATAAAGAAATGAACTCATTTCCCGAAAGGAAGGATGTTTTTGAAGAAATAAACAATTCGTTCATTTCTTTTAATTCTTAAAGTTAAGTAAAAAAATAACAAGAAAGAAGTGTAAAAGCTTATTTTGAGGAAATTAGCTTAGTGATTTTTAAAAACAGATACTTAAAAACAATGACTTTTGGGTATAAAAAAACCTGCAAGTTTGAGCTTGCAGGTTTGGATTTTCTTTTTTGAAAAGGAAAATAAAATTATTTGATCAAATCAAAACTTCTCTTCACGAAAGCAGTCAATTCTTCGCCTTTCAACAGGTTTTGAGATAACTTGGCCAAATCCAAAGCTTGTTTTACCAAACTTTCTTGTGCCGATTTGTCTTTGTTATTCAAAATGCTTGTAGCCAAATCAGAATTGGTGTTTACAACCAAATTATACATTTCTGGCATATTATTCATTCCGAACATTCCACCACCACCAGATTGACTCATTTCCTTCATTCTACGCATAAATTCAGGTTGCGTAATGATAAATGGAGCTGCATTGCTGTCTAACGCTTCCAATTGTACTGTGTATGCTTTTGGAATATAAGTTTCCAATGAAGCTTTTAGGCTCTCTTTTTCTTCTTCAGATAATTTAGAAATAGCGTTTTCTTCTTTCTTGATTAAGTTATCAATATGGTCAGAATCGACACGAACAAAATGTAATCCGCTGTTGTCTCCTTCAATTTTTTGAATTAAATGCGAGATAATTGGAGAGTCCAAAAGCAATACCTCATATCCTTTGTCTTTTGCAATTTCGATATAAGAGTGTTGCGCTTCTTTATTTCCTGCATATAAAACAACAAGTTTACCGTCTTTGTCAGTTTGTTTTTCTTTTAGGTTTTCTTTTAATTCCTCTAAAGTGAAGTATTTATCATCTACTGTTGGGTACAATACAAACGCTCCTGCTTTTTCATAGAATTTATCCTCAGAAAGCATTCCGTATTCCAGAATGATTTTGATGTCATTCCATTTTTGCTCAAAATCTTCTCTATTTTCATTGAATAAAGATTTCAATTTATCGGCAACTTTACGAGTGATATAGTTTGATATTTTCTTAACTGCACCATCAGCCTGTAATCCTGAACGAGAAACATTCAAAGGAATATCTGGAGAGTCAACAACACCACGAAGCATCATCAAGAATTCGGGTACAATTCCTTCTACATTATCCGTTACGTACACTTGGTTTTGGTACAATTGAATTTTGTCTTTCTGAATTTGCAAGTCAGAACCCAATTTTGGGAAATATAAAATACCAGTTAAATTAAAAGGATAATCTACATTCAAATGAATGTGGAATAATGGCTCCTCAAATTGCATCGGGTACATTTCACGGTAGAAATCTTTGTAATCAGCATCCGATAAATCTGTTGGTTGTTTTGTCCAAGCTGGATTTGGATTGTTAACGATGTTGTCAATTTCAACTGTTTCAGCAACATAATCCTCAGGAGCATCTTCCGGTTTTGGAAGCGTTTGAGGTTTTGTTCCAAATTTAATTGGGATAGGCATAAACTTATTGTATTTGCTCAATAAGCCAGAGATTTTAAATTCTTCCAAGAATTCAAGAGAATCTTCTGCGATATGCAAAATGATTTCAGTTCCTCTAGTCGTTTTGTCAGCTGGTTCCAATGTGAACTCTGGACTTCCGTCACATGTCCAGTGAGCCGCTGGTTCGTCTTTGTATGATTTAGTGATGATTTCTACTTTTTCTGCAACCATAAAAGCAGAGTAAAAACCAAGACCAAAATGACCAATAATTCCTGAATCTTTGGCAGAATCTTTGTATTTGTCCAAGAACTCTTCAGCTCCGGAAAAAGCAACTTGGTTGATGTATTTTTCTACTTCATCGGCAGTCATTCCCAATCCCTGGTCAATGATGTGGAGTTTTTTGCCTTCTTTGTCAATTTTAATTTCAATAATCGGAGAACCATATTCAACCTTGGCTTCACCAATACTAGTAAGGTGCTTTAGTTTTAAAGTAGCATCGGTTCCGTTTGAAATCAATTCACGTAAGAAAATTTCGTGGTCACTGTATAGGAACTTCTTGATTAAGGGAAAGATGTTTTCAACCGAAACATTAATTTTACCTGTTGTCATATTTTTATATTATTTAATGGTTTTACAATCGGTTTAAATAACTTTCAAATAGAATACCAATTGTTATGGGAGTGACAAATTGTCGTAACTAAAATATATTGAAAATGTTTGTAGGGTTTAAAGATAATTGTAATTTTTTTGAAGATTTGAGACGTTTTATTCCCTTGTTTTATCCAAATTTGAAAAATGTTTGTTTTATCGATTGGCTTACGCAATTTTATTACACGTATTCAGATATTTTTCAAACTATAAATTTTTAATCATTAAATAATAGTATAAGATTGATTTTTGTAATGAACTATTAATTATATTTGTGATATCAATATGATATCATTTAAATATTACTTATTATGAAAACAGAAAAAGTTTTAATACCTTTTAATGGTTATTTAGTTGTTGCTGTGCTATTAATATCGATGGCAGTGACGCTTTATGGCTTTATCTCAAACAATATTATTTTAATAGTGGCTTCACTTATAGTATTTGTATTTTTAACAAAGGGTTTTATCGTAATAGGACCAAATAGTTCAAAAGTTCTTTTAATGTTTGGAGATTATAAAGGAAGTGTCAAGCAGAGCGGTTTGTTTTGGGTAAACCCACTTTATACTAGAACAAGTTTGTCTTTGCGCGCAAGAAACTTTGAAAGCGAAAAAATTAAGGTTAATGATAAGATGGGGAACCCTATTTTAATTAGTGTTATATTAGTTTGGAAAGTTAACGATACGTTCAAGTCTGTATTTGAAGTCGATAATTACGAGGAATTCATTAGAATCCAAACGGATTCGGCGGTTAGAAAACTTGCAGGTTCTTTTCCTTATGATCATTTTGAAGATGAGAGAGCAACAGTAACATTAAGCACTAATTTTGACGATGTAAACATAGCGCTTGAACACGAAGTTACTCAACGATTGGAAATTGCTGGAATAGAAGTGATAGAGTCAAGAATTGGATATTTAGCCTATGCTCCCGAAATTGCTCATTCAATGTTGCGAAGACAACAAGCTTCAGCTGTAGTTGCTGCACGACATAAAATTGTCGAAGGTGCTGTTGGCATGGTTGAAAGTGCTTTAAAACTATTAGCCGATAAAGAAATTATTGAATTTGATGAAGATAGGAAAGCAACAATGGTGAGTAATTTAATGGTTGTCCTTTGTGGAGATAGTGAAACTAAGCCTGTAATTAATACCGGTACTTTAAATCAATAAAAGATGTCTGAAAAAAAGTCATTTGCATTACGAATTGATTCAGAAACAATGAAAGCAATTGAAAAATGGGCTGCTGATGAATTTCGTAGTGTCAATGGTCAGATAGAGTGGATGCTTAGTAAAAGTTTAAAGGATGCGAAAAGGCTAAAGGCGAAAAGTACCCCAAAAAATAAAGAGGAAGATTGATTGAAAGAAAACAATTGTAAATCTACGATTGGCTAAAAATAAAACGTTATGTTCATTTAGATTTTTTTCTGTATTTGCCAATGATGTCCAAAAGGATCTTTGAACATTCCTTGTCTGTAACCGTAATCGTAGTCTTGGGCAGGACTGATTTCTATTGCTCCCGCTTGAACAGCTTTTTGCATTACTTCATCTAAATTAGGAACAAACAAACCGATAACCGCTGTTACTCCCTTTGCACTTATAGGTTCAAGAGCATCACGCATTGTTTCATGCAGGTGAAAAATAGCACCGTTAATTTCCAATTCTACAACATGAATGCTTCCGTCATCGTTCAGAAAACGAAAATGTTCCGTAGCTCCGAATTTTATGTAAAAATCAACATTGAACGTGCCATTGGGAATGTGCAGTTCGGGGGCAAAATGCGTTGTGTTGTCTGTTGTCATAATGCTTTGCAATATTATTGGTTATAAGTCATCAATGATATTGATGTCGATTTTTTTGTTGTGCTAAGTTATTCGTGAAATTACTATTTTTCACAAAGTTCTTTCAGCTTGTCGAGTGCTTTTGGGTAGGTCTCGTTCATATAATCCAAAAAATCTTCTGTTGTATCTAAGTCAACAGTAACGGTTGTAGTCCCTTTACTTTCCTCGAAGGTATAGTTTTCAAATCCGTTTGCCCATTTTTCTACTTCTGGTCCTTCTGTAATTTCCTTATCGCCTTTTAAAAGACCATAATGTTGAATAGAAACAAATTGGTTAGGAATGTTTATAGCTATCTTGGAAACCATACCTCCTTTTTCTCCTTTCTCATCTACCCCAAGAAATAGAATTTTACTTCCCTTGTCCCAGCTTCCTTCATAGGTGGAGGTAGGGTTAAACAAAGAAGTCCATTGTTCATAAGTTGACTTACTGTTAATGCCAAGCATATAATCATATATCTTGGTTACAGGTGCATTGATACTTACTTTGAATTGTAACTTTTTCATAATGTTAAATATTTACTTAGATTAATCTTTCAAATTGTTATTATCCGTCATACTAGCTGTCGTTTTAGATACCCGCTCCGCAAAGTCTCAAGACTTTACGCATTTTTTTATTGACCTTTATAATAGTAAATTTAATTAAAGTCTCCCGACTTTTTTCATGAATATCTTAGAAATTCAACACTTTTTCAGATATAGTTTTTTTTGTAAGCAGAAATTTTTTCCTTTATAAAAGTAGGAAAACTGAATAATAATAGCTTTGAAGTTTTTTGAAACTCTTGAATAGTATATAATTCTAAAAGTATTTACGGGAAAAGCCGGGAGACTTTTATGATGTTCACAGCTTTCAAAAACTTTAAAAAAAAATGAAAAGTATTGACACTTTGCTGAGCTGGGTTTTTATATTTACTTTTTTTAAATAAAAGATAGTTCTAATCGGTTGGTTATCTGAAGTGTGTTGTTAGATTTTAGTTGAAATTGAGTCTGAAGTTTTATATAATTATTACTATTTTATTGATTGGCGTAAGTAAATTATATAAATAAAAAAATAATTTTGAATGAAATTGATACTTACCTTTGTCTATTCGTAACTTTAAATTGAAAATAATGAAGAAAATTTTTTTAATATGCACTATAACCATTTTGGTTTTTGCATGTAAATCGGCATCAACTGCGCCTGCTACACCGGAGCCAGTTTCTAATGCTCCAATGACAAAATTAGATAAGACTTCTCAAGTTGGTATAAAAGGTGATTGGCAAATTGTAAGCGTGAGTTATCCAGGCTCTGAATATATTAAAGTAAATTCCTTTAATCTTGCTGACTCAAAATGTTTTATAGGAAGTACTTGGCATTTTATTTCAAACAATAATAAAGGTAATATGACTTTGAACAGTCCAAATTGTACTGGTTTTACTTCTCAGATTACTTGGTATGTTAATAAAGAAGGACAATTTGTTTTAAAAATATTAGATGAAGGATTGAAATCTAAAAATGTAAAAACAGGTTTCGTTCTAGGAGTTAGAAACCAAACAGAAACTTCATTTGAATTAGTTGACAAAATAAGTGTAGGTAACAAACCTACTGATGTTGTTTACCAATTTCAAAAAGTTAACTAATTTATAATATAAAAAAGATGAAAAAAATAGCAATTTTAGGATTAAGTAGTTTATTAGTATTGAGTTTTCTTTTTACCGGATGTGAATCTGTGAAAAATGCCAATAACACACAAAAAGGAGCGGGAATAGGTGCTGTTGCAGGAGGAATTATTGGAGCTGTACTAGGAAATAATATTGGAAAAGGTGGAAACGCTGCATTGGGAGCTGCTATTGGAGCTGCTGTTGGTGGTGGAACTGGAGCTTTGATCGGAAACAGCATGGACAAACAAGCAAGAGAGATTGATCAAGCTTTGCCAGGAGCTGATGTTGAACGTGTAGGAGAAGGAATTCATTTGGTTTTGAATGAAAACGCTGTTCGTTTTGATGTAAACAAATCAACTTTGACACCTCAGGCTAAAGCTAATTTGGATAAATTAGTTCCTGTATTCAATTCTTATGCAGATACTAATATTGAAATTTTTGGCTATACTGACAATACAGGAAAAGCAGAATATAATTTAACGCTTTCTCAAAAAAGAGCTGAATCGGTAAAAGTATATTTAATATCAAAAGGATTAGTGGCTAGCCGTTTCAAAACTTCTGGATATGGAATTGCAGATCCAATTGCTCCTAATGACACTCCAGAGGGTAGAACACAAAACCGTCGTGTGGAATTTGCGATTACTGCAAATGCAAAAATGATAGAAGAGGCTAAAACGAAACAATAGTGTTGTCTCAAAATGTTTAAAAAAAACTGCTTTATTATAAAGCAGTTTTTTTTTGCACCCAACTTTTCATAAACCTGTCATTGAGGATTGACTCTTAATAAACCTTAATTTCTTAATGGTAAAAAAGACTGTTTTATTTAACAGTAAATTCTAAGAGTATATAGTATATTTTCTTTGCTAAAGAAACTATATTTGTTCTCTCAAATTTTAATGTTATAGAATGCTTCAAGTTCAAAATATTTCATTCGGATATACCGAAAAAATCATTATTCAAAATGTAGATTTCACAGTCGCCAAAGGACAGAATATTGCTATTCTTGGAGAAAGCGGTTGTGGAAAAAGTACCCTTTTAAAACTTATTTATGGTATGTATGACCTAAATGAAGGGCACATTTTTTATAATGAAACGGAGATTCGAGGACCTAAATACAATTTGATTCCAGGGATGCCATTCATGAAATATTTGGCTCAAGATTTTGATTTGATGCCCTATGAAACGGTTGCCGAAAATGTAGGTAAGTTTCTTTCGAATGGTTTTTTACCCTTAAAAAAACTGCGTATTCAAGAATTACTGGAAATGGTTGAAATGACCGAGTTTGCGAATGTAAAAGCTAAATTATTGAGTGGAGGACAACAGCAACGTGTTGCCTTGGCTAGAGTTTTGGCCTTGGAACCAGAAGTGTTGTTATTGGATGAACCTTTTAGCCATATTGATAATTTTAGAAAAAATGCTTTGCGCAGAAACCTTTTTGCTTATCTAAAGAAAAAAGGAATTACTTGTTTTATAGCGACACATGATAGTGTTGATGCTCTTTCTTTCTCTGACGAAACAATAGTTTTGCATCAAGGAAGGATTATGGAAAAAGGACCATCGGCTGATGTTTATAATTACCCGTTGAATAAATATGTAGCCTCTCTTTTTGGTGAAGTAAATGAACTGAAATTGTCTCAATTAATGCCGATAGAAGGAGAAGATGAGATTATTTTATTGTATCCACATCAGTTAAAAGTTGATGCAAACGGTTCTATGCAAGCAGTAGTAAAACAATCTTTTTTTAAAGGGAGCCGATATTTGATAAAAGCTGCTTTCGATAGGAAAGCTATTTTCTTTGAACATGAAACTGCATTAGAATTTAATCAGGAAGTTACCTTGAAAATCATCTAATAGTAAGATTCAAAATTACTATTAGATTTAAAATAGTATAGCAAAACTAAGAATGTTTAAAAAAACACTATATTGTGATCTTGTTTTTTAAAAGATATTTAAATTTGCAACCTTGATTTTAATAAAATACTAAAATATGTACCATTCAAAAATAACGGGATTGGGATATTATGTCCCAGATAATGTAGTGACTAATGATGATTTGTCTAAAATCATTGATACTAATGATGAATGGATTCAAGAAAGAACAGGGATTCAAGAAAGAAGACATATCATTAGAGGAGAAGATACCACGACTTCGATGGGAGTAAAAGCTGCCAAAATTGCAATGGAGCGTTCAGGTGTTGCTGCAGAAGATATTGATTTTGTTGTTTTTGCAACATTAAGTCCCGATTATTATTTTCCAGGGCCAGGGGTTTTGGTGCAACGTGATTTAGGATTGAGAACCGTTGGAGCATTAGATGTACGTAATCAATGTTCTGGATTTGTTTATGCTATTTCTGTAGCCGATCAATATATCAAAACGGGAATGTATAAAAATATCCTTGTGATAGGTTCCGAAGTTCAATCGACAGGATTGGATATGACAACTCGTGGAAGAGGGGTTTCTGTAATTTTTGGAGATGGGGCAGGAGCAGCAGTTTTAAGTAGAGAAGAAGATTTGTCTAAAGGAATTTTATCAACTCACTTGCATTCCGAAGGAATTCATGCAGAAGAGTTGGTTGTGACAGCTCCAGGAATGGGAGGACGTTGGGTAACCGATATTCTTGCTGACAACAATCCGGATGACGAAAGTTATTTCCCTTATATGAATGGACAATTTGTATTTAAAAATGCAGTAGTTCGTTTTGCCGAAGTAATCAATGAAGGTTTGGAAGCAAATAATTTGCAGGTTTCGGATATTGATATGTTGATTCCGCATCAGGCCAATTTGAGAATTTCACAATACATACAAAAGAAATTTGGTTTGAACGATGATCAGGTCTTTAGTAATATTCAAAAGTATGGAAACACAACTGCAGCGTCTATTCCGATTGCTTTGACAGAAGCTTGGGAACAAGGAAAAATAAAATCTGGTGACACAGTGGTTTTAGCTGCTTTCGGAAGTGGATTTACTTGGGCAAGCGCAATTATAAAATGGTAATATACTGAAATTCAAAAAGATTTTATTTTATAAAAAGAAACCCCGAAGTGGCATACTTCGGGGTTTCTTCGTTAACAACCAAAAAGTTGATTTTTGTAATGAAAGTAAAAAGGAACTTAATGTTTATACAAGTTTCCAATAAGACGAGAGATTTGTTTTTTTGTTACATAAAAAAAAATCAAACCACAGATTTTATAAAATGCTAGGGATAATTATAAAATAACATTTAGTAAGTATTTGTACGATTTCGCTGCTATGAGAATATGTTATTCTTCACTTTCGATATTTGGTGAATAAGCCTTATATTTGCACACTTAAAAAAATCAAGTATACATGTCATTATCCAATATTCTTACCCCATCTATAGAGAAAGCAATTCAAACTTTGTTTGAAGTAAGCATTGATAAAGTAGAGTTTCAAACCACAAGAAAAGAGTTTGAAGGCGATATTACGATGGTTATTTTTCCATTATTAAAATTGGTAAAAAGCAATCCTGTTGAATTAGGAAATAAAATTGGAAATTATCTTGTAGAAAATGTTTCAGAAGTAGCGCGTTTTAATGTGGTATCTGGATTTTTAAATATTGTGATTGCAGATCAATATTATTTGAATTTCTTCAACGGAATTAGAAGTGAGGATAAGTTCGGATTTGTAACTCCTTCGGTAAATGACAAGGCGGTGATGGTAGAGTATTCTTCTCCAAACACCAACAAACCGTTGCACTTAGGACACGTTCGTAATAATTTATTGGGATATTCTGTAGCTGAAATTATTAAGGCTTCGGGTAAAAAAGTATATAAGACACAAATCATCAACGATAGAGGAATCCATATTTGTAAGTCAATGTTGGCTTGGCAAAAATTTGGAAATGGAGAAACTCCAGAATCTACGGGATTGAAAGGCGATAAATTGGTTGGTAACTATTATGTGGCTTTTGATAAAGCTTACAAAGTAGAAATTACCGAATTGATGGAGGCTGGAAAAACCGAGGAGGAAGCTAAGAAATCTGCTCCAATCATTTTGGAAGCACAGCAAATGCTTTTGGATTGGGAAAATGGAAAACCAGAAGTTATCGAACTTTGGAAAAGCATGAACCAATGGGTTTATGATGGTTTTGCTACTACTTATAAAAATCTAGGAGTTAATTTTGATAGCTTTTACTACGAAAGCAATACCTATTTGTTAGGGAAAGATGTAGTTCAAATTGGTTTAGAAAAAGGGATTTTCGAAAAAGATCCAGATGGTTCTGTTTGGATTGATTTGACTGATGAAGGTTTAGATCGTAAGATTGTATTGCGTTCTGACGGAACAGCAGTTTACATGACTCAAGATATTGGAACTGCGATTCAACGTGTGAAAGACATGCCAGATGTTGGCGGAATGGTTTACACGGTAGGAAATGAGCAAGATTACCACTTTAAAGTATTGTTCTTGATTCTGAAAAAATTAGGTTTTGATTGGGCTTCTAGTCTATTTCATTTATCGTACGGAATGGTAGATTTACCTTCTGGGAAAATGAAAAGCCGTGAAGGAACTGTAGTTGATGCGGATGATTTGATGCAGGAGATGACCGATACAGCGCAAAAAATTGCCGAAGATTTAGGTAAATTAGATTCTTACTCGGTTGAAGAAAAATCAAAATTATACAATACAATAGGTCTTGGAGCTCTTAAATATTATATTTTGAAAGTCGATCCAAAAAAACGAATCTTGTTTAATCCAGAAGAATCTGTTGATTTTGCAGGAAACACAGGACCTTTCATTCAATATACTTATGCCAGAATCCAATCAATTATTCGCAAAGCCGATTTTGATTTTGTTGCCAATGCAGGAATTGAAGAGCTTCACGAAAAGGAAAAAGAATTGGTAAAACAACTTGAATTATTTCCAGAAGTGATTCAGAATGCGGCGAACAATCATAGTCCTGCTTTGATTGCTAATTACACATATGACTTGGTTCGTGAATACAACTCTTTTTACCAAGCCGTTTCAATTCTTGGAGAAACTGATTTGGATAAAAAGATATTCAGAGTGCAGTTGTCCAAAAAAGTGGCAGATGTTATTGCTGATTCCTTTAGTTTACTAGGTATAAATGTTCCAGAGAGAATGTAATTATTGGATATAAAATTAGAAATCCGTCTCGTTTTTGAACGAGACGGATTTTTTTTATGTGCTATTTCTATGTTTATTTTATTAATTTGAAATAATCTGATAATTGATTTCAATTGGTTTTAGAATTCTATCTTCACTGACACAATCCACCAAAAAGCGTAATTCGTCCACTTCTTTTCTGTTTAGTAGAATAATGAAGTTAGATTGTAAAGTCGGGATTGGAATCTTCTTTTCATAAATTGAATTTTTGTATTCCCTTTCCCAATAATCAATGTCAATTTGGTCCAAATAATTGGCAAAACTGGTCATTTCGATGCCACTCAAATCAAAGGTCAAATTGTTATACAGCAATTGATACATATCTCTATGTTGGCAATACAACAGAATCCCATTTGAGGTTCGATTTAATACTTTTAGATTGCACATAATTCTAAAATTTTAATTATTTGATCACAAAAGAATCAATTATAGCATCAACTTCTGCTTGGGTTGCGGTTGGTTTTAAATCGAATAAAACTGAGAAAAGTGATTTTTTGTTTACTTTTTTCTCTAATGATAAATCTTTGTTACTAGCGTAAACTTTTTCCCATTTGCTTCTAACTTTTATCCAAAGTTCGCTGTTAGTAGCCCACCAATTTTGAGCCAATTTACATTTGTTGTCATCGACTTTGGTATAAATGTCCATTCCTTTTTCTTGTGCCAATAAAACATCTTTTCCATTAGCATCTCTAATGATTTTGTCATTATCCTGCTCGTGTATCCATCCAAACGGAGTTATTTCCTGAATGTTTCTTCTTTTAAGAACGTTGTAATCGTTTCTTTTAGTGTGTTCTCTTCTTGGTAAAGGAGCATCAGTTGTGTTCATCCAATAGTCTTTTCCATCGACATGAACCCAACTTGAAGAACCCTCATATCTTGGACTGTCATCTACTTGAAATACTTTTTGAGTCCATTGTCCTTTTACATTTTTAGTTGGTAGTTTGTTGAATTTCCAAGTTTGGTCTTTGTAAAAAGAATACAAATCGGTGTTTTCATACAGCCAATCTTGTCTCCAGTGCTTAACAATGTCATTTTCTTCCTTTCCAACAATCAATAAATGTTGCAATACAATTTTGTTGGGTTGGTTTTCCACCAATTCCACCCATTCCAGTCCGCTATCGTGTTTAGTTGCCGATGGTTTGTAATTGATGCTGTCTTTTGAATATTTAAAAGTTTCAATGAAGTTGAATTTTACCTCATAGCAACCACACATTGATTTGATTGAATTGATGTCTTGTTGCTTCTTTAAATCTTGGCTTTTACCAGTTAGACTTGTTAATAATGCAATTGAAAAAAGAATTGCTTTGATTTTCATAGGGTTAGTTTTTAATGAATAATAATTTTTGACAAAAATAGTATTTTTATTTAGAACAAATAAAAATAAGGCATATATTTGTCAAAAATTATTAAGAATGCTTCTAAATAAAATAAATGAAAAGTAAAATTACTCTTATTGTAACATTCGTTTTTTGTCACATCTCATTTGCACAAGAAAAGGATAGTATTGTAGCAAATAAACTTGCTGAAGTAGTTGTTACTGGGCAACTGGGGCCACAATCAATAAAGAAGTCGGTCTTTAATGTTCGTGTTATTTCAAAAGAAGATATTAAGCAACTAGCAGCGAATAATCTTTCGGATGTATTAAATCAGTACTTAAATATCACCGTTCAAAATAGCGGAAGCGATGGTCGATCTACTGTTTCAATGTTTGGATTGGATGCCCAATATTTTAAAATTTTGGTAGATAATATTCCTTTGGTTAGTGATACGGGAATGGGAACTAATGTTGATTTGACACAAGTAAATCTTGATGATGTAGAACGAATCGAAATTATTGAAGGCTCAATGGGAGTAACACACGGAGCCAATGCAGTAAGCGGAATCTTAAATATTATCACTAAAAAAGCAGCTACTAAAAAATGGGAAATAAGTGCTACCGTTCAAGAGGAAACAGTTGGAGATGAATACGCTCTTTTTGATAAAGGAAGACATATCCAAGCGCTTAAGATTGCTCATAATTTTAATGAAAATTGGTATGGCAATGTAGGCGCAAATCACAATAATTTTGCAGGTTTTTTTGATGATAAAAAGGGAAAAGACTATAGCGTCAACGATGGGTTGAGAGGGTACAGCTGGTTGCCAAAGGAACAGTTTGTTGGAAATGGTTTGTTGGGTTATAAAAAAAATAATTTTAATATTTTTTACAAGTTTGATTATTACGGGGAAGAGGTTAATTATTATAATCCAATATTAAATCCACAAGATAATTATCCTTTTCCAGAAACCTATTATGCTAAAGACAAGCGTTATTTTACGAATCGTTTTTACCATCATTTAAATTCTAATGGGAAACTATTTTCTAAATTAAATTATAATGTTTCGCTTTCACATCAAAAACAAGAACGTGATTTAGAGAAGTTTAATTACCAGTTGGAGACTCAAGAAGAGTTTGATAATACTAGAGCTACCTATCAATCAAAAGAGGTTTTGTATTCTACAGGAACTTTGAGCAATTTTTTTAATACCAAAAAAGTAGATTTTCAATTGGGTTATGAGATCACAAATGAGAAAGGATTTTATGATGCTATAGCTGGGCTTTTTTTTGATAACCTTCAACAGCTTAAAAATGTTGAAAAAGAATTAGACAACTACGATATTTTTACTGTTGCCGAAATTAATCTGTCTGATAAATTTTCTGTGCGCCCAGGAATTCGGTATTCATTTCAATCCGCTTTTGATAATCAATATGCAAGTTCTTTAGGATTACGCTATATTTTCAAGAAAGGATTAGAAACCAGAGCTTCGATAGGAACATCATTTCGTACCCCTAATTTTGATGAATTGTACACCTATTTTGTAGATTCAAATCATAATATGCAGGGTAATCCGGAATTAGTTCCAGAAAACAGTACTTCATATGAACTGAGTTTTAAAAGGGATTGTCTTTTAAATTCAGGTGGTCAAATTGCGAACAATATTGCCCTTACGTTTTTGGATGTCGATGATCGAATCGATATGGTGTTAACTCAAACGACTCCCACATTAAACTATAAGTATGTCAATATCAATAAATATAAAATGTGGAATGTTTCGACCACTGAACAATATACTTATAAAAATTGGAATGTAAAAGTAGGAGCGGCCTTGGTTGGAATTTCACAAAAATTGGATTTAGCGGCTTTGAATATCACATCAGATGATAAATTCTTGTACTCTTTACAGCTAAATTCCAGTATTTCATATAACATTCCAAAGTGGAATACTTTATTCGCTCTTTATTATAAATACAACGGACAACAGCAGCAGTTTGTCGCGGGAACTGATGAGAATGGTGATGCCAAATTCTTTTTGAATGAAGTAAAACCATATAGTTGGATGGATACTTCGGTTAGAAAAACATTTTTTAAAAATCAACTGGAAGTGACCGCTGGAGCTAGAAACCTGTTTGATATTCAAAGTGTACAGCTTATTCAAAATGGAGGAACTGGTGGAGCTCATACTTCTGGTGGTTCAGATTTGTTATTAGGATATGGACGCTCTTATTTTCTTAAACTCACGTATAACCTTAATTTTAATTAATATATAATTGCCATGAAAAAAAACTTTATTTTAATTCTTTCTTTTGTTTTACTTGCTTTTACAGCATGTAATAATGACGACGATGCACCAGTAATTAGTTCAGTTGCTCTTGCTACAACTTCCATAAATTTGAGTGAAGCTACTACTCCTATTGAAGTGAAATTTGATAAACCAGCTGCCGAAGCGGGTTCATTAACAATCTCGTTTGTAGAAACGGGTGTTGTTTACGGTACTGATTTTAGTACTTCGCCAGCAGCTACATCAAAAACTGTTACAGTTCCTTTTGAAAAAAATGCTAGCTCAGTAACTTTTACTTTTACTAAACTAAAAGATGCTATTGAAGGCGAAGTGAAAAAAGTTGTTTTCACGATTACTAGTGCTACTGCTAATACTACAATAGGGGCGAACAATTCGATTCAAGTTAGTTTTAACGAAACTCCTTCATTAGGGACTGCTTTGGCTGCCGAAGTAGGAGGTGCTAATCAACCAAATCAGGTTTATATTGATTTAAGCAGCGGGGCTATGACAAAAGCAGTAAGAACTTCTTGGGATTTAGGTTTTTATAGTGGTTCTGATTTTAGAATAGTGCTAAATAGCTCTGTAAAAATGTCTGCTAAACAATTAACAAGCACTAATATTGATGAGGTTCAAGCCGCTGATGATACTATGCTTATTAATCAAGGTCAAGGATCTGCCTCTCAAATCGATGATGCTTCAGGGAATATTTTAAAAACAGTAATTGCAGAGGTTTCTGCTACTGATTCTGAAAATAAAGTTTATTTAATCAATATGGGAAGTAATCCTGCTACGACAGCTCCAGCTTTAGGAAAAGAAGGTGCTGCTTCCGGAACTTCTAGAGGTTGGAAAAAAATTAGAGTATTGAAAAGCGGAAATGATTATAAGTTTCAATATGCTGATATTGATGCAACGACTCACAGTGAAGTTACAATTTCTAAAAATGCTGCTTACAACTTTACTTTTTTTAGTTTGTTAGACAAAAAAACAGTTAGTGTTGAACCCCAAAAAACACAATGGGATATCTCATTTACAACTTTTACAAACATTATTCCTGGAGCAACACCTACACCATATTTCTATCCAGACTATGTTTTGAATAATCTAAAAGGAGGTGCATTGACATATCAGGTTCTTGTAACTGATGCGGTTACTTATGACAATTTTACTTTGGCAAATGTAGATGCTGCTAAGTTTACTACAGATCAAAGAAACATTGGTTCAAACTGGAGAAGTACTAGTGTTACTGTAAATGGCACACCAGTATCTCAGTTTGTTTTAAAAACAGATCGTTTCTTTGTTGTTAGAGATCCAGCAGGAAATGTTTATAAATTGAAATTCACAGGTGGAGCAAGTGAAACTGGGGAAAGAGGATTTCCTAAATTTCAATACGCCATCTTAAAATAAATATAGTCTATTTTAGTTAGTTTTTATTGTTTTTGGAAAAAGGAGGCTGGATTTATCTGGCCTCTTTTTATTGTTTTGAATTTTATTTTAAAACAATTGCTTTTTTATTTCTAATACTATTTAAACTTCAATATCAAATCATTAAATTTGCGCCTTAATTAAAGAGAAATACAATTATGTTCGATAATTTAAGCGATAAACTAGACAAAGCCTTTCATATATTAAAAGGACACGGAAAAATCACAGAAGTAAACGTAGCCGAAACTTTGAAAGAAGTACGTCGTGCTTTACTTGATGCCGATGTCAATTTTAAAATTGCCAAAGATTTTACTACCAAAGTAAAAGAAAAAGCGATTGGTCAGGATGTATTAACAACATTACAGCCAGGACAATTATTAGTAAAGTTAGTCAAAGATGAGCTTACTGAATTGATGGGTGGAGATGTTGCAGGAGTTAATCTTTCAGGTACACCATCTGTTATATTAATGTCAGGATTACAAGGATCTGGGAAAACTACTTTTTCTGGTAAATTGGCTAATTATCTTCAAACAAAAAAGAATAAAAAAGTGCTTTTGGTTGCCTGTGATATTTATCGTCCGGCAGCTATTCAGCAATTGTATGTTGTAGGAGATTCTATTGCTGTTGAAGTATACTCTGAACCAGAAAATAAAAATCCAGTTGAAATTGCACAAAATGCAATTAAACATGCAAAAGCAAATGGATTCAATGTGGTGATTGTCGATACTGCCGGTCGTTTGGCTGTCGATAAAGAAATGATGGACGAAATTGCAAAAGTGCATAAAGCCATTCAACCACAAGAAACTTTATTTGTTGTGGATGCCATGACAGGTCAGGATGCAGTGAATACAGCAAAAGCATTCAACGATATTTTGAATTTTGATGGGGTTGTTTTAACCAAATTAGATGGTGACACTCGTGGTGGAGCTGCGATTTCTATTAAATCGGTAGTAAACAAACCAATTAAGTTTGTAGGTACTGGTGAGAAAATGGATGCAATTGATGTTTTCTATCCAAATCGTATGGCTGAGCGTATCCTTGGTATGGGAGATGTCGTGTCGTTGGTGGAAAGAGCGCAAGAGCAATATGACGAAGACGAAGCTAGAAAAATCCAAAAGAAAATTGCTAAAAACGAATTTGGTTTTGATGATTTCTTGTCTCAAATTCAGCAAGTGAAAAAAATGGGTAACATGAAGGACTTGGTAGGAATGATACCGGGTGCTTCCAAAGCAATGAAAGATATCGAAATTGAAGATGATGCTTTCAAACATATTGAGGCGATTATCCATTCAATGACTCCAATTGAAAGAAGCAAACCAGCATTAATTGATGTAAAAAGGAAGGCTAGAATTGCCAAAGGTTCTGGGACAAAAATCGAGCAAGTAAATCAATTGATGAAGCAGTTTGAGCAAATGAGCAAGATGATGAAGATGATGCAAGGTCCAGGCGGAAAAAACCTGATGAAAATGATGGGAGGCATGAAAGGAATGCCAGGCGGAATGCCGAGATAAATAATTTTTTTTTTTAAGGTTTAAAGTTTCAAGTCGCTTGGAATTTTAGACCTTAAATTTTATAACTATATTCATAAAAGAGAGATTTAAACTTCTCACATTTCTAACTTAAAACATTTAACTTAAAAGAAAATGCAACTACTCGACGGAAAAAAAACATCGCAGGATATTAAAAATGAAATTGCCGCAAAAGTAAAAACAATGAAAGATAATGGGGAAAAAGTACCTCATTTGGCTGCCGTAATTGTTGGAACTGATGGAGCAAGTTTAACTTATGTGGGAAGTAAAGTGCGTTCTTGTGAACAGATTGGCTTCGAATCTACATTAGTTAGCTTACCTGCCGATATTACTGAAGAGACATTGCTTGCAAAGATTAAGGAATTAAATGAAGATGATAATTTGGATGGTTATATTGTTCAATTGCCATTGCCAAAACATATCGACGAGCAAAAAATATTGATGGCTATTGATCCTGAAAAAGATGTGGATGGTTTTCATCCTGCTAATTTTGGAAAAATGGCTTTGGATATGGAAACATTTTTACCAGCAACTCCATTTGGAATAATGGAATTGTTAGAGAGATATAAAGTAGAAACTGCAGGTAAACATACCGTAGTTATTGGGCGTAGTCATATTGTGGGAAGACCAATGAGTATCTTGATGAGTCGTAAAGGTTATCCAGGCGATTCTACAGTAACACTTACTCACAGTAGAACTAAAAATATTGAAGAGTATACTAAAAGTGCTGATATCATCATCACAGCTCTTGGTGTTCCAAACTACCTAAAAGCCGATATGGTGAAAGATGGAGTTGTAGTAATCGATGTGGGTATCACAAGAGTGGCAGATGCTTCTCACCCGAAAGGATATGTAATCACAGGTGATGTTGATTTTGATGGAGTAAGCAAGAAATCATCTTTTATAACACCTGTTCCAGGAGGAGTAGGGCCAATGACTATTGCCATGTTGTTGAAAAATACGCTTTTGGCAAGAGAAATCAGAAGCAGAAAATAAAAAATATTTCAGCCATAATAATTAGCCTCAAACGAAAGTTTGAGGTTTTTTTGTCTTAAGAATTAAATAATTAATAGAGACTTATTAATTTTTTAAAAATATAAAGAATACTTTTGCAAAACTTAAAATAAACAACCCCATGGACGATTATTATTCGGAAAGATTGAAAGAATAAAGCACTTGAAAAACATTCAAGATGCTATAACTTAACCTATAGAATTTTGAAATGAAAGCTTTTTACAAAAACAATAACGGATTAATCGAATCTAAAGAGTGGACTCCAAACTGCTGGATTAATATTGAATGTCCAACTTCAGAAGAAAAAAAATACCTTTTAGAAGAATTACAAGTTCCTGAAGAATTCTACAATGATATTGAGGATATTGACGAAAGACCGCGTATAGAAGTTGAGAACGGTTGGACTTTGATAATTATTAGAATTCCAGTAAGTACAAATAATGTGAAATTGCCTTTTAATACGATTCCGGTTGGAGTTGTTTTTAAAGGAGAAATTTGCGTCACCATTAGTTTTTATAAAACAGAAATGCTTTCTGATTTTGTAATCTACACTCAACGTAAAAATAAAGACATCAAAGATTATTTTGATTTGGTCTTGAAATTGCTCTTGTCATCGAGTGTTTGGTATTTGAAATATTTGAAGCAAGTTAATCAAAAGATAAAATTGGCTGAGGAAAATCTGGAACAATCCATCAAAAATGAAGAATTACAGGCATTGCTTCAAATAGAAAAATGACTGGTGTTTTTTGTAACTTCTTTGAAAGGTAATGATATATTGCTTCACAGAATCAAGAATTTAAAGGCACAGTATGAATCTTATGATCCTGATTTGCTTGAAGATGTAGAAATTGAATTGCGTCAAGCACAGGAAATGACAAATATTTATAGTAATATCCTATCAGGAATGATGGATGCTTATGCTTCTGTGATTTCCAATAATATGAATATGATTATGAAGCAAATGACTTCCATTTCCATCATTTTAATGATTCCCACTGTAATCGCTAGTTTGTATGGGATGAATGTGCCGAATAACCTTGAAGGGAATAATTACGGTATGGCAATCATTATATTTGTCTCCGTTTTACTTTCTACTTTTGGGGTGTTTTTATTCAAAAGAAAACGTTGGTTTTGATATAAAGAAAAAGCCGTTTCATTTAATTGAAACGGCTTTTTTAGTATTTAATAATCTCCTCTTTTCTTAAATCGAGGGTCATCTCTTTTGATGAATTCGGTTCTTCTTTTTTGAGGCTCTGCTTTTGGTAAGCTGGCTTCCTCTGTTTTACTGGAAGGTTCTATTAATTCATTTAGTTCCTTTATCTCTGCATCGGTTAAATCACGGTAACGACCTACTGGAACGTCCAGTGAAATATTTATAATTCGGATGCGTTTTAAGGCGGTAACTTCATAACCTAAATACTCACACATTCTACGGATTTGACGATTCAATCCTTGCGTCAAAATGATTTTGAAAATGTATTTACTGATCTGTTCTACTTTACATTTACGGGTAACGGTGTCCAAAATTGGCACTCCATTTCCCATTCTTTCTATAAAACGATCGGTTATGGGTTTATTTACTGTTACAGTATATTCTTTTTCGTGATTGTTTCTGGCACGTAATATTTTGTTGACTATATCTCCATCGTTGGTCATGAAAATTAAGCCTTCACTAGCTTTATCCAATCGACCGATTGGAAAAATACGTTTTGGGTAATTGATGTAATCTACAATGTTGTTGCGAACTTCCAGATTGGTGGTACATTCTATTCCTACCGGTTTATAAAATGCCAGATAAACGGGTTTTTCGTTTTTCTCACGGATTAGTTTTCCGTCTATGCGTACTTCGTCATCCGGTGAAACTTTGGTTCCCAGCTCTGGCACCACTCCATTGATGGTTACTCGACCTTCTTCTATAAATTTATCTGCTTCGCGACGGGAGCAATAGCCCGTTT
This sequence comes from Flavobacterium granuli, assembly GCF_031456055.1. Classification (GTDB taxonomy): domain Bacteria; phylum Bacteroidota; class Bacteroidia; order Flavobacteriales; family Flavobacteriaceae; genus Flavobacterium; species Flavobacterium granuli_A. The sequence continues at coordinate 189,797 of NZ_JAVDTX010000008.1, read as the reverse complement.
CTCCTATGAATTTATTGAGGCGTTTTAGATTTTCTTCCATACTGCAAAAATAGTCTTTTTTTAGATTGTTCGATTTCTCCTTTCAGATAATTATTTAATTTGAGACTTTGATTTAAAAACTCATACTCTTATGGCTTATTAATCTAATGATCTAAAAAACTATTTTTCAAATAAAAAGCGATATATTTCTTGGTACAACTTATCGTCGTGCATTGAATGTCCTAAATCTTTGGTTGTAATGAAACGTCCTTTTTTCCAACCGCTTGCAATTTTTTGGCCTTCTTCAAATGCGACTACAGTATCGGTGGTATCGTGGGCAATGATTCCTTCTATCTTGATGTGTTTTGCAAATGCGCCACCGGAGAAATCCTCTAGTTTGAAATTGAAATTTTCCAAATAGCGTTTTTCCAAAAGTGTGAACATTTTACGATTGAGGCTCAACATTTGGATATAGTTGTCGATTAATGTCTTCAAATCGGAAGGAGCACCTAGAATCACCATTTTTTCAATGCTGGTTTCAGGGTGTAAATATTGATGATAGACACAGGCTGCACCACCTATGGAGTGACCAATGATGATGCTTGGGTTGTATTTTTCGACAGCTTTGTTGATGAACTCGGCATAGCGTGGTACGTTGAATTCCTTGCCGCTACTTTGTCCGTGAGCGGGTGCATCAATTGCTATGATGGTACTTCCTGATTTTTGTAGATAGGGCAGGGTTTTTTCCCAGCGAGCCGAATTGCTTTCCCAACCGTGAACTAAAAGGATTTTTGTATTATTTCCTTCCCATGTATAGGTTTGAAACTGGTGTTCGTTGTGCTGGAACGTTTCTTTGATTGTGTTTTGCAGAATTTCTGGAAGCTGGTCATTGGGTATTTTTCCAATTCTGGGATTTGTAAAAAGGGCATAGGATAGTTGTAATGCCTTTTTGGGTTGAATCAAACTGAGTAGGTTGATGTAAAGACCAACGGATTTGACAGTTAGAAATCGGATGCTTTTTTTTAGGCTCAAAATATGGGGGTATAAAAAAAGCCTCGAATTTCGAGGCTTAGATTTTTTTAGAATTTAGAAAACAATTGTTCCATTTTCTCTCTTTCTTCTTCAGCCAAAACACTGTCGACTAAGATTCTTCCAGAGTGCTCATCGATTAAGATTTTCTTTCTAGAAGCAATTTCTACTTGTGTTTGTGGTGGAATTGTAAAGAATGATCCTGCTGATGCACCTCTTTCGATAGAAACAACTGCTAGTCCGTTACGAACACTGCTTCTGATTCTTTTGTAGGCTACCAATAAACGATCTTCAATTAATGCTTCATATTCTGCAGATTTCTCAGTTAAGAAGATTTCTTCTTTTTGAGTTTCAGCCATGATAGCATCCAATTCTGATTTTTTATGTTTCAAGTGAGATGATTTAGATTCCAATCTCTCTTTTGAAGAAGAAATCACTTCTTTTTTATGCTCGATAGAAGCTTTCATTTCTTTGATTTGCTTTTCAGCTAATTGAATTTCTAATTCTTGAAATTCGATTTCTTTAGTCAAAGAGTTGAATTCGCGGTTATTACGAACGCTTTCTTGTTGTTTAGTGTATTTTTTGACAGCTTCTTTGTGTTCGTCAATTGCATTCTTTTTTTCTTTGATAAGGTTTTCGATAACTTCTAATTCCCCTTTCAATTTCTCTGAACGAGTGCTTAAACCTGCAACTTCATCTTCTAAATCCTCAACTTCTAAAGGAAGTTCTCCTCTAACGTTTCTGATTTCGTCAATTCTAGAGTCAATTAGTTGTAAATCGTAAATTGCTCTTAACTTGTCCTCAACACTTAATTCTTTCGTATTCGCCATATTCTATAAGTACTTAACTGGATTTGTATTTTCTTCCGATAAAATGATTGCAAAATTAAGGATTTTTTTTCTAAGATAATCAACAATATACTCTTTTGTATAGCGTTCACTTTCAAAATGTCCAATATCGGCTAATAAAAGTTGATTTTCGGCTTCGTAATATTGATGATATTTCAAATCGGACGTCAAAAAAACATCAGCACCGGCTTGAATGGCATTTTTTATCGCAAAACTTCCAGATCCGCCTAAGACTGCTACTTTTTTTATTTTTTTTCCTGTAAAGGCAGAATGGCGAATTCCATTGGCTCCCATTTTTTCTTTGGCATACTGTAGAAAATCCTTTTCATCCATTGGTTCTTCTAGTTCGCCAATCATACCTAGACCAATATGTTTAAAGGTGTTTTTCATATTGTAGATTTCAGTTGCTACTTCTTCGTAAATATGATTTTCCTTTAAAGCTTTTATGATTTTGGCTTCTAGATGTTTTGCATAAACAACTTCGATTTTTACCTCGGTTCCTCTGGACATCACACCTCTTTCTCCGATGGTTGGCTCACTTTTTTCGTTACCTTGATAGGTAAAAGTTCCCTCGGAGTTGAAACTGCATTTATCGTAATTACCAATGCTTCCCGCTCCAGCTTCAAATAAAGCATTTCGAACTTTTTCGGCATTATCTCTAATGGTATAGGTAACTAACTTTCGGATGTGATTTTGTTTTGGGATTAGAATCTGAGTATTTATCAGTTCTAAAGTATCACAAAATATTTTATTTACACCTTCTGGGTGATTATCAAGTGCGGTATGGACTGCATAAATGGAAATGTCATTCTTTATGGCTTTGAGGATAGCACGTTCTACATAATTTTTCCCTGTTATTTTCTTTATTCCATTGAATAAGATAGGGTGAAAACAAACAATTAAATTGCATTTTTTAGCAACGGCTTCATCAATCACATTTTCTAAAGCATCATGACAAACTAAGACGCCAGTTGCTTCAGTATCTTCGTCTCCTATTATTAAGCCTACATTGTCAAAATCTTCGGCATAAGCCAATGGAGCCATTTCTTCAAGAACAGAAAGAATTTCTTTTATTGTACTCATTTTTTTAATCTTTTCGGGGTATTTACTAATCTGTGTTTTATAAATTAATAACGTAATTTATTTGAAATTAATCTGTAAAGTTATTATTAGTTTGTTTTTAATAATTTCCGTTCAAAGATAAAATATTATACTTTCGTAAAATGAATTTACTGCGAAAAATATTGTTCCCAATTTCTATTTTGTATGGCTTTATTACCAGTATTCGGAATTTTTTTTTCGATATAGGGGTTTTAAAATCTTATTCTTTTGATTTACCCATTATTGCTGTGGGAAATCTGAGTGTGGGTGGAACTGGAAAAACACCTCAAATAGAATATTTAATTCGGTTGCTTTCGGATAAATATAAAGTGGCGACCTTAAGTAGAGGTTATAAAAGACAATCTGAAGGCTTTGTTTTGGCTAATTCAGCTTCGAATGCCTTAGAATTGGGAGATGAACCATTTCAATTTTATCAAAAGTTTAAGAATATTCAGGTTGCGGTTGATGCCAATCGAAAGAATGGAATCGAGCAATTGTTAGCTAGTTCAAATTCGCCAGAAATTATTTTGTTGGATGACGCTTTTCAGCATCGAAAAGTAAAAGCGGGTTGTTATATTATGCTAACTTCTTATGGTGATTTATATTGCAATGATTTTATATTGCCTACAGGAAACTTGAGAGAGAGTAGAAGCGGAGCGCAAAGAGCCAATATTGTTATTGTTACAAAATGTCCTTCAAACCTTTCTTTTGATGATCAAAATAGTATAAAAAAGCAACTGAATCTCTCTTCAAATCAAAGTTTGTTCTTTACCTTTATTGATTATGATGATGTTGTTTATTCTGACGAAAAAACGATAAAAGTTACTGAATTAAAAGGGATGGATAAAATACTTTTGGCCGGAATAGCAAAGCCTGAATCGTTTTTTGCTTATTTAAAAAATGAATATGACAACTGTTTGACTTTTCCAGATCATCATCATTTTAGCGAAAGCGAATTACAGGAAATTAAGAAAAAAGCTGGTGGCAAGATTATTATAACAACCGAAAAAGATTATGTGCGTTTGAAAGGAAGTATTTTAAGTGAACAGCTTTATTTTTTACCTATAAAAAGTTTGTTTCTTTCAGATAGTGACAATTTTGATAAAAATATTTTGAATTATGTGGGACAAAGTACAAGAAACCGTTAGTTATATTAAAGATAAAATTAATTTCATTCCTGAATTTGGCGTGATTTTAGGATCTGGATTAGGTGGATTTACAGATGATATTACCATTGATCATACATTGCCGTATGAGGAGATCCCAAATTTCCCAGTTTCGACTGTCCAAGGTCATAAAGGGGCATTAGTTTTTGGAACTATTGGAACAAAAAAAGTGGTTGCCATGCAAGGGCGTTTTCATTTTTACGAAGGGTATTCGATGAAAGAAGTGACTTTCCCAGTTCGGGTAATGAAGTATTTAGGAGTTGAAAAGTTAATAGTTTCGAATGCTTCGGGAGGAGTAAATCCAAATTATAAAGTGGGTTCTATTGTGATTATTAAAGATCATATTAATTTTATGCCTGAACATCCTTTGCGTGGTAAAAATGATGAACGTTTTGGGCCAAGGTTTGTGAATATGAGCCAGCCGTATTCATTAAAAATGATTGCTAAGGCAAAATCAATTGCACAAGAATTAAGCATAGAAGTTCATGATGGAATTTATCTAGGACTGCAAGGGCCAACATTCGAAACCTTAGCGGAATATAGAATGGTTAAGATTTTGGGTGCAGATTGCGTAGGGATGTCAACGGTTCCGGAGGTAATTGTGGCTCGCCATATGGAATTGGAGACTTTTGGTGTTTCTGTTATAACTGATATGGGCGATGAGGAAAGCATACTGTCTATTTCACATGATGAGGTTTTAGAAGCGGCCAAAGGTGCCGAACCTCATTTGCGTACCCTCATCAGGGAATTGATTACAAGGGATTAAGACGCGCTTATATTTTGGGCCATGATAGAATAAAAATCTTCGGCTACAAATGGTTTTGTGATTACATCTGTCATGCCAAAAGAAAGTAACATTTCTCTGTTTTCATTTAATGAAATGGCTGTAAGGGCAAGTATAGGAGTTTTTGTGTCAAATTCCCTAATTTGTTGTGTTGCGATTGTGCCGTTGATTCCTAACAAATGAACATCCATTAATACCATGTCGAATGCGTTATTTTTTAGCATTTGTATAGCCTCTTCACCATTATCTAAAATGGTACATTTCATTGCTTTATTTGTCAACATTTTTTTGGTAATCATTTGGTTGATTTTGTTATCCTCAACTACCAATATTTTTTTGTTTTTAAAGATTTCTGAATCGTAATTTTTAATTATAAGTTTGTTTGTTAAAGGTTTGCTGTCTACTTTGAAGTTTAATTCAAAGGAGAAAGTTGAGCCTTCTCCAACAATACTTCTCAGTTTTATTCTACCTCCCAAGATGCGAACTAGTTTTTTTACAATGGTTAATCCTAATCCAGTACCTCCAAATTTTCTATTGATTTCTACTGATCCTTGTGAAAAACTTTCGAAGACTGTTTTTAATTTATCTTCTGGAATTCCGATTCCTGTGTCAGTAATTTGAAAAAAGATAGCGGCATTTTCATCTTGATAATTTTTTAATTGGGCAAGAACACTGATCGTTCCGTTGTTGGTGAATTTCAATGCGTTATTGATTAAATTCATGAAAATTTGAGACAGTTTTGTGGGGTCGCCTATTAAATTTTCGGGTATGTCAGAATCTATATTGAGAATGAATTTATTGTTGTTTATGGTGGCAATTTCTTTGAGAGAGTTTTGGATATCTCCCAATAATTGTTTGAGACTAAAATTGATGTATTCTATTTCTAATTTATTGGATTCAATTTTATTTATTTCTAAGATGTCATTGATGAAGGTAGTCAAGTAATTGCCTGAAAATTTTAATGAAGACAAATAATGCATCTGTGATTTTTTCGGATGTTCTTCCAATAGTAAATGTGTAATCCCGTTGATGGCATTTAACGGAGTTCGAAGTTCGTGACTTACTGTAGATAGAAATTCAGATCTTGCTCTAGAGGCCTCTTCGGCTTTGTTTTTGGCTACAATTAATTCATTATTTTTTTCTTTCAATAATGTATTGGTTTGATTACGAATGATATTGTTTTTGTAAAGAGATAAACTCAAAAGAGATAAAATTGAAATAATTGCAATTGCCAAAATACTGATGAGCTTAGAAAATTTATCCGCTTTTGCTTTTTCTCTATTTTCTTTTTCGATTAATAACTCTTCCTTTTTTTGTTGGGATTCCTTGAAAATTTCATAGTCATTTGTACCAAGTTTTTCCTCATTTGCAAGTATAATACTTTCTTTTAGGTTCAAATGTTTTTTCAAATAAGTATAGGCTGTAGATTTGTCTAGTAATTTGTCATAAACCAAACTTAAGGCTAATAAAATATCGGACTTTTGATTTAGGTTTTTAGTTTCTTTATTTAATTCTAAAGCTTTGTTGAAGTAATTCAAAGCCAAGTTGTATCTTTTGTTGTTGGCTTCAATGATACCCATTTGATAAAGGGCTTCTGTTTTTGAATTTGTTAAATCCGGGCTGTCAGGTTTTGCAATGATGGCGTTGAAAAGAATTGAAGCTAAATCTGCGTCGCCCCTTATTTTTGAGAGTACTCCTTTTTGAAGTCTGATTAGATCTGCTTTATCCTTTATTTTTAATTTTTTTTGAATTTCTTCAGTTTTAAGGATAGAGCTTTCAGCAAGGATGTAGTTTTTTCTTTCTACGCAGGACAAGCTTATGTAGTAATAGGCGTTGGCTACTTTTTCGTTGGGTTGTTTAGAAATTTTGTTAAATAATACAATGCTTTTACTTAATAATTCGATTGCATCATTGTGAAGGTTTAGGTCAAAATATATTTTTCCTAAGTTGTATGTTTGAGCAGCTTGTGCTTTAATGTTGTTATTTCTTTTGCAATAATCGATTGATTTTTGAGTGTATGATAAAGCCTCTTTATAATTATTGTTTTTAATATTCTCGTTCGCTATTTTGGAGTAATAAGTAACGCTGTCTACTTTATTCTCTATTTGAGAATAGAGCAGTGAATGAAAAAAAACAGTAAATAATAAAAAGTGCTTCATGTTTGATGGGAATTTTTATTATTATTTAACAATAAAATCAAATCAATGATTCTGGAGGAATACCCAATTTCATTATCATACCAACCTACTACTTTTACCATTTTGTCGATTACAGATGTAAGTTGTGAATCAAATATACATGAATTTTTATTACCAATTACATCTACAGATACAATTGGGTCATCTGTGTACTCTAGAATCCCTTTCAAATTGGTTTTTGAGGCCAACTTAAAAGCGTTGTTAATTTCTTCTATGGTAACGGTATGTTTTACGTTAAAAGTAATATCTGTCAAAGAGCCATCAGGTACAGGTACTCGAATACCGCAGCCACCCATTTTACCATCCAGAGATGTGAAAATTTTAGTCAATGCTTTTGCTGCGCCAGTTGTAGTTGGTACAATGGATTGACTTGCTCCTCTTGCCCTGCGTAAATCTTTATGAGGTTGATCATGTAAACTTTGGTCTGTAGTGAAGGAGTGTATAGTAGTAATGTAGGCTTGTTCAATTCCGCAAAGTTCTTCAATTACTTTTATCATTGGAGCCGCATTATTGGTAGTGCAACTGGCATTGGATATAATAGTTTCTGTACCGTCAAGAATGGATTCATTAACACCTAAGACCACAGTTTTTATATTATCCACTTCTGATGGAGCTGAAAGAATTACTCTTTTGGCACCTGCCAAAACATGGGCGTTTATCTCTTCAAAAGTTTTGTATTTACCGGTAGACTCTACAACGAAATCAATGTCAATGCTTTTCCAGTCTAGATTTGGAATGCTTTTTTCATGGAAAAATAAATAGTGTTTTCCATCAACCACAATTCCTTTTTCATCATGACTTACTGCGACGGGTAAAACACCGTGAATGCTGTCATATTTAATTAAATGGGCCATTGTTTTTTTATCGGCAATGTCATTTATGGCAACTACTTCTATTGTCGGATGATTTAAAAGCAAGCGAAATAAATTTCGCCCAATCCTTCCAAAACCATTAATCGCGATTCTTGTTTTCAAGTGTATATGTTTAATGGTTTGATCGGTTAAATGATTAACCGATTAAACTATTTATAAAATATGTTTTTGTGCCTTGTAAGAAGATCGAACCAATGGACCGCTTTCTACATGACGGAAGCCTAGTTCCAAACCAAATTTTTCATATCTCTCAAATTGTTCTGGAGTTATGAATTCTTTTACGGGAAGGTGTTTTTTGCTGGGTTGTAAATATTGACCAATTGTAACAATGTCTACATTGGCTGCGCGTAAATCACGCATAGTTTGAAAAACTTCTTCTTCTTGTTCGCCAAGACCTAGCATAATTCCAGACTTGGTTCTGTTGATTCCTTTTTCTTTTAGGTATCTCAAAACTTCCAAACTTCGGTCGTATTTAGCTTGTATGCGAACTTCACGAGTCAGTCTTCGAACGGTTTCAACATTATGCGAAACCACTTCAGGATTGGCTTCTACGATACGATCTATGTTTCTTTCAATGCCTTGAAAATCAGGAATTAGAGTTTCTAGGGTAGTGTTTGGATTCATTCTGCGAATGGCTTTTACAGTCTCAATCCATATGATTGAACCACCATCTTTCAAATCATCTCTGTCAACACTAGTAATTACAGCATGTTTGATGTTCATAATTTTTATAGAACGGGCAACTTTCTCTGGTTCATCCCAATCTACAGTTTCTGGTCTTCCGGTTTTTACACCACAAAAACCACAAGAACGCGTACAAACATTTCCTAAAATCATAAATGTTGCAGTTCCTTCTCCCCAGCATTCTCCCATATTTGGGCAGCTTCCGGAAGTACAAATCGTATTGAGGCTATATTTGTCTACCAAACCACGAAGTTCAGTGTATTTTTGTCCTATCGGAAGTTTTACCTTTAGCCATTTAGGCTTAGCTACGCTCGATTCGGCTCCACCTCGGGTTCCAACTGGTAATGTATTGTCTAAAACAGTTTCCATATTTCAATTTTCAGGATACAAAGATAAGGAATGTAGTTTTAGAATTTGAATCCTATATTTATGAATTTTGATAAAACTGGTTTGGTTTTCAAGTCAGTTTTTAGATTTTCACATTAAAACAAGTTTTTTGTAACCAAATTAATTCATGATTTGTTGATATTGAATTTTAAATGTTAAAAGTAAATCGACTTCGGTTGTTTTTTTCAGTTATAGTATATTTGCCTTTTTAAATTAATAAAAAATAGAAAATGAATAAAAAATTATTATTAGGAACTTTTTCAATATTGTTTGGATTATCAACAGCTCAAGCACAAATTAATTTTGGGGAAAGAGCATTGAGTGCTGTTCAAAAAGGAATTACAGGATTCACTTTTACTGATGCCGACGCTGCTGCTTTGTCTAAACCTGCGGTTGATAAAATGGATGCTGAAAATAAAGTGGCAGGCCCAACAGATCCTTATGCCATTCGTTTGGCCAAAGTTTTTGGAAAATACACAAAAGGGGAGTTCTATACTCTAAATTACAAAGTGTATCTGACAAAAGATGTCAATGCTTTTGCAACGGCTGATGGTAGTGTACGTGTTTATTCGGGTTTGATGGATGTAATGGACGATAACGAATTAATAGCTGTAATTGGCCATGAAATTGGGCACGTGAATAATCATGATTCCAGAGATGCTATGAAAGCGGTGTATCAAAAAGAAGCTTTGATAGATGCTGCAGCTTCGCAATCTACTAAAGTAGCAGCTGTTACCGATAGTCAATTGGCTAAAATTGGTAGTGCAATGATTGATAGTAAATACAGTCGTAAACAGGAATCAGAAGCTGATTTGTTTGCCTATGATTTTATGAAAAAAAATGGATATGATGTAAATGCTGAGGAATCTGCTTTTAGAATATTGGCTAAAATGAGTGAAGGTGCTCAAAGTTCTTTTATTGATCAAATGATGAGTTCTCATCCTGATTCTAGTTTAAGAGCGGATGAAGCCAAAGCAAGAGCAGAGAAAGATGGTTTGTATAAACTTTATGTAAAAAAACCTGCTGTGACAACTCCTGTGAAGAAAGCAACAACGACCAAAAAGAAGACTACGACTAAAAAGAAAAAATAAATTTTCATATTAGTGTCTATATAAAAAAGAGAAAGCTGAACTTTTAAAGTTCAGCTTTCTCTTTTTTATAATATTAGAATTCAATCTAATTTGGTTGAATAGTGATAGGTAAATTATAAGATGTTCGAACTGCTTTGCCTTCATACATACCCGGAGACCATTTGGTTTTTAAGGATTTCAAAACACGAATAGCTTCCGCTCCTAAACCATAACCTGGGTCCTTTAAGACTTTTATATCTGTCATGCTTCCGTCCTTTTCAATAACAAAAGAAACGCTTACACGAATTGCATTCTCAGTTTCCAAATCCGAACTATCAAAATTATTTCCAACATAAGTATAGAACTTTTTGATTCCACCTGGAAATTCAGGCATTTTATCAACCATATTGCTTGTAAGAATGGTAGAGTCGGTAATGCCAGGGCTACTTGCTACCGCTGTGCCAGTTGAAGGAGTTGTTCCTACTCCAGAACCACCTACTCCAGGTGTGCTGTCACTAGGATTGGTTTTTAGTTCGATGTTGGAGGCAATATCTTTCGGGGTTGCTGCATCAGCATGAACGATTTGTGGATTTATAAGTTGTAAGTCAGTATTGCTGCCTTGTGTAATTGGTCTTTTGATTTCAGGGATAACCACTTCTTCAACTTTTGTTTCAGGCAGAACATAAGGATCAATATCTACAACTACAACAGCAGGTAAGTCTGGTGCTAATGAAGGAATCCGATGTTCTGGATTTAGATAATTATAAACCATTGGTATACTAATGGCAGCAGTCAAAAGTGATACTCCCATAAAGAGCGCAAAAAAGGATGTTTTGGTGTTTTCTTGGCGTAAATGATACGCGCCGTACTCTTTGTTTCTGTTTTCAAATACAAGGTTAATCCAGCTAGTTTCGAAGATGTTTAGTTTAGACATAATTCATGGATTTAATGGTTAGGTAATAATTAAATCATAAGCTATATTGGTTTAAACTTCTAACGCAAATAACAGGAATTTTAGTGTACGAAATGTTAAGTATTTTTCTGGTTTCATTGTTTAATCGTTTAACTGTAAATAAACATCGATTAAACAAATAAATGAATTGTCGTAACAAAAAATTATCTTCTATTCTGTATAATTTCAGAGAGTAATTTTTTGGCACGAAGTAATTTGATCTTTACATTACTCAAGGGCTCATCTATTTTATTGGCGATTTCTTGGTAACTCATTTCCTGGAAATAACGTAACTGAATCACTTCTTGGTAATGGGGTTTCAATTCTTTGATGAATTGCAATAGTTGTGAAAGATTCTGTTCGGTAATTAATACATCTTCTGCTGATGGGGTGGTATCGGCAACATTATAGGCGGTTTGATCTTGCTCGTCTGTAATTTCGATAAAAAGACTCGATTTTTTTTTACGGATTAAATCGATATGTACATTCTTAGCAATAGAAATCAACCAAGTATTGAACTGAAATTCCGAATTGTATGTGGCTATTTTGTCAAAAGCCTTGGAGAAAGTTTCGATAGTGATGTCTTCGGCAGTGGTCTCGTTTTCAGTGCGTTTTAGCATGAAACCATATACCTCATTCCAATAATAATCCAACAGAAAAGTAAAGGCAACTTGATTTCCTTTTTTTGCTTTTTCTATTTGTTTGCTTATTTCCAATTCGCAGGTTTTGAGAAGATATTGGTTATAAAGATATTAATTTGAGTGAATATAAGTATAATTTCGATAATAGGATACCAATACATCACATCTTTTTCTTTTAATTTCCCAGCTGCAAATCCGGTAACTATCCAAGTAATCAAATATCGAGAGCCAATAAGGCTCAATACCAATATCCATTGAAACTGAAAAGCTAACAATGCGATTGGTAATAACAGAAACAACAGTTGGGAACTAAAGAAAAGTCCTAGTTGTATTTTGTCAAAGGTTTTGTAATATTTTGCAGTGGCAACATGTCTTCTTTTTTGAGTAAACCAATCTTTAAAAGTAGTTTTTGGAGCTGAATACGTAAAGCTTTCTGGAGAATAAGCAATAGTTGTATTGTCTGAATCTGATGCCTGATTAATAAATAAATCGTCATCTCCAGAGCGAACTTGAATATGATCGATAAAACCATTTACATTGAAAAACTCTTCTTTTTTGTATGCTAAATTACGGCCTACACCCATATAAGGTTTGCCTATTTTTGCCCACGAAAAATATTGGATGGCGGTAAGTAAAGTTTCGTATCTGATTATTTTATTCAAAAAGGAATTGGCTATTTTTTCATAACCTCCATAGCCCAAAACAATGGTTCTTTGTTTGGTAAACTGAGAGCTCATAGCTGTTATCCAATCTTTGGAAGTAGGATAACAATCGGCATCAGTAAATAACAGGTATTCTTTTTTTGCTGCTTTGATTCCTAGTGTTAAAGCATATTTTTTGTTACCCCAAAAAGCTTCGTTGTTTTTTACTTTAACTAACTTCACGTTCGGATACGTTTTTTCAAATTCTTCAAAAATGTCTAATGTATTATCTCTGGAAGCATCATCGATTAAGACAATTTCAAAGTCTGGATAATTTTGTTCTGCCAATATAGGAATGTATTTAATAACGTTTTCTTCTTCGTTTTTGGCACAAACAATTACAGAAATTGGAATATTTTTGGCTTCAATTTCCTGCGCTCTGGTAAAAGAAAACTTCCCAAAAACAACGAGATAATAAAAAAGTTGAATAACAACAATTGCAATAAAAAAATATAGAGTAAAGGTTAGCATCATTGTATTTTTTGGCTTTTAAAAACGATTGCAAATGTAATTAGCAATTGTGAATTATCAATATAAAATCAGTAATTACTTTCTATATTTGGCCATTTCTTTTGCGACAGCCATAGATTGAGGGTTTTCTGTTTTTTCTAATTCAGAAATAATGTTCGAATGATTTTTATCATCTCGGTTTTGTGACATTTTAGTTTGCGCTTGAATTTCTTCTATTTTAATTTCAAAAGCTACTATTCCTCGGGTCTGCATCATTGTTTTCTTTGATAAATCTGCCACTCGAACCGGGCATTTGGAATTTTGCTCATATTTGTCCACCAGTTTGGTTAAGGAATCAATTACAGCATCTCCTTCAATGATTTTTATTTTCCCATAAACATGAACTGCCATATAATTCCAAGTAGGTACATTCTCGTGGTCATACCAGGACGAGGATATATAAGCGTGAGGCCCTGTGAATACTGCCAAAACTTGGTCGTTTGATTCAAAAGTGGTCCATTGTGGATTTTCTTTTGAGATATGTCCCATCAAAACTTCTTCGCCATCTTTGTTGATTTCTAACTCTAATGGAATGTGGGTTGCCCATAATTTTCCATTGGTTTGATTGATTAGAATACCAAAAGCATTTGCTTTTAGAAAGGTTCTGATTGCTTCTTTATCTTCGTTTTTGTATATATCTGGAATGTGCATTTTTTTGCTATTTAGGATTACTGTAATCTGAATTCTAAAATCTGCAATCTATATTATATTCACTTCAGCTTCAATGTGTATACCAAATGTATTGAAAACAGTTTCTTGCACAGTTTTGGAAACATTCAAAATTTCCTGTCCTGTTGCGCCACCGTAATTCACTAAAACTAATGCTTGATTTTTATGGACTCCGGCATCTCCAAAACGTTTTCCTTTCAAACCGGTTTGTTCTATTAGCCAGCCTGCAGGAACTTTAACTTCGGTTTCAGAAATATCAAAGAATCTCATCTCTGGAAATTTTTGATGGATTTTCTCAAAATCAGATTTTAAAAGTATTGGATTTTTGAAAAAACTACCACTGTTTCCTAATTCAGCTGGGTCCGGCAATTTACTTTTTCTAATCGCAATCACAGCATTACTCACGTCTTTTAAACCAGGAGTTGTAATGTTGTTTTTGGCTAATTCGGCGGTGATGTCACCGTACGAAGTGTTTATTTTGTGGTTTTGTTTTGTTAGTTTGAAAACAACAGAAGTTATAATGTATTGGTCTTTTACCTCGTTTTTGAAAATACTTTCTCGGTATCCGAAATTACATTCTTCTTTGGTAAAAGTTCTCATTTCCTGATTTTCGATATTTATTGCGTCGCAGGAAACAAACGTATCTTTTATTTCAGTGCCGTAAGCTCCAATGTTTTGTACTGGAGTTGTGCCGACATTACCTGGTATTAGGGACATATTTTCGAGACCTCCAAAGTTTTGTTCTATAGCCCAAAGTACAAATTCATGCCAGTTTTCGCCCGCTTGACTTTCGAGCCAAACATAATCGATATCTTCTTTCAGTATTTTTTTGCCTTTTAAATCAATATGGATTACTAGAGCTTCGATGTTTTTTGTCAAAAGCATATTACTTCCTCCGCTAAGAACAAATTTCTTTTGGTTTTTGTTTTGTTCCAAAATGCTTTTCAATTCAGAGACACTGTGAACGGCAACAAATTGTTCTGCTTTGGCTTCGATGCCAAAAGTATTGTAGTTTTTTAAAGAAAAATTATTTAAAATCTCCATAAAGAAATATGATATTAAGTGTGTTTGGCTTTAGATTTATTCTGAAAATAAGGCTCTGTCTATGAAATTATTGAAAGGTTTCAGTGTTAGCATTTTTTCAGCCATTATGGAAACGAAATCTTTTTGGGTCACCAATTTGGTATCGAAAGGCTGAGTGGCAGTAAAGCTTTTCAGTTTCAAGTATTCAACGGATGGATCTTCTTTGTCGTAGCCTTTTGGCGGGTTTTTTAAAGTTGAATTTTCGTCTCTGTTTAAACTCTTATATATGGATTGAAATTTTTTATCATTTATAATTTCGACCAAATCATCATAGAAAAAGTGAATTTCTTTTCTGATTTTTTGAAGCTGATCCGGTTGTGGACAATATATTCCGCCTCCGACAAAACATTTTCCGTTTTCTATATGAATGTAATAACCTGGAGCTTCGGTATGTTTGGAACCTCCAGAAATCCATATTCCTAAATTAGTCTTGTAAGGAGATTTATCTTTGGAAAATCGAATGTCACGATTGATTCTGAAAACACAGTTTTTAACTTCAAGCATTTCCAATGAAGGATCAAGTGGTTTCAATGCATCAAGAAAAGCACCGACCAATTGATGGTAGTCTTTCTTTACGGTTTCGTAGCGTTTTTTGTTTTCATGAAACCAATCACGATTGTTGTTGGCTTTTAAATCTTCGAGAAATTGTAAAGTGTCTTTTGAGAGCATAGTCCGATTATAGTAATTGTTTTTTTAAATCTTCTTCGCTTGTGAATCCAGATTGTTGCCATTTTACTGCTTTGTTTTCGTACAATAATAAGGTAGGAAGTTCACTTATTTTCAATTCCTGCATAATGGTTTTATTTTCGTCGGCATTCAATCTGATGATGACAACTTTGTCGCCCATTTCTTTTTGCATTTTTAAGATATAAGGCTCCATTTTTTTGCAGGGAGCACACCAAGGAGCGTAAAAGCTTACCAATACTTTCTTATCAGATTTTAATAATTCGGCGTATTCTTGACTGCAAATACCAATGATTTTAGTGTCTGGTTTTGCCAATCCCGCAGCTTCCCATTTAAGCATTCCACCGTCAAGATTATAGATGGTTGTAAAACCCAATTCGGCTAATTTGTCTGCGGCTTTGGCGCTTCTTCCTCCTATTTTGCAATATACAAAAACGGGTTTTGTTTTGTCGTACTTATCTGTTCTTAAAACAAAACTATCACTTAGCCAATTCACATTGTCTGAGTTTTCGATATGTCCTGTTGCATATTCCTCTGGTGTGCGGACATCTAGGATTTGGGCATTTGGAGTTGCTTTTATTTTCTCTGAATACGAAGCAACATCAATGGTTTTTATGGCTGGTGATGTTTGCCCGTTGCAAGAAAATACAATAAAGCAAATAACAAATAAATATAGGTGACTAATTTTCATCGGGGTGTAAGTATTATAATTTGTGTAAAATTAAGCAATTTTTACTTTTTTGAATCTTTAAGTAATCTTAAATAAAAGTTACAGATTGAAAATAGTATAACTCTGTAGTGTCGATTTTACGATTGTTTCCGTGCGTTCAGGATGTGTGTCTGATATAAAGAGCTGTCCAAAGGTGTCGTTGTTGACCATTTCGATGATTTTGGATACACGATTTTCGTCTAATTTATCGAAGATGTCGTCAAAAAGCAGAATGGGTTTTACGCCACTTTGTTTTTTTAGGAATTCAAATTGCGCGAGTTTCAATGCTATCAAAAATGATTTTTGCTGTCCCTGTGAACCAAATTTCTTGATAGGGTAATTGTCGATTTCAAAAGAGAGATCGTCTTTATGAATCCCCATACTCGTGTATTGCAGGATGCGGTCTTTGTTGATGCTTTGTTGTAAGAGTGTCAATAAATCATTTTCGAATAAATGACTTTCGTAAATCAACTGAACGGATTCCTGTGAACCTGTTATGTTGTGATGATGAAAGTTGAAAATAGGGACGAACTCGGCAATGAAAGCTTTTCTTTTTTCGAAAATGGATTGGCCAAATTCGGTTAGCTGTTCATTATATATAGATAAGGTATCATTATCATACGTATGGTTTAGAGCAAAATACTTTAATAAAGCATTGCGCTGACTCATTACTTTTTGATATTGGATGAGTTGTTGTAAATAGTGCGGATCCAATTGGGAAATCACGCTGTCCATAAACTTTCTTCGAGTTTCGCTTCCTTCCACGATCAAATCCCTGTCGGCTGGCGAAATAATGACCAACGGAATGAATCCGATGTGGTCTGAGAATTTATCGTAGGCTTTTCCGTTGCGTTTGAGAATTTTTTTTTGGCCTTTTTTGAGACTGCAGACGATTTGCTCGGTTCTTTCGTTTTTTTCAAATTCGGCATCGATTACAAAAAACTCTTCGCCGTGTTTGATGTTTTGAACTGCCAAAGGATTGAAATAACTTTTTCCATACGACAAATGATAGATAGCGTCCAGTACATTGGTTTTTCCGATGCCGTTTTTGCCAACAAAACAATTGATTTTGCTGTCAAATTCGAAATTGGCTTCGGAAAAGTTTTTGTAATTGAATAACGATATTTTTTTTAAATACATCTGAAGGTCTTGCTGTAATTGTTGACTTTGAGGCCTTTTTTTGGACTGTTTCAAAGAGGGTGCAAATTATTGAAAAATATCGATATAAAGGATGGGAATTTGTGTTTTCGCTTTTTTACTACGTTCGTTCGTTCGCGTGAGGGATAGAAGCTAGCTACCGAAGTAGCGCGGATAGCCCGACAGCAGCTAGGAAAAAGGGCCTTGACAACAAAGTAAATAGCCCTTTTTTCTAGCTGGTGGCACGCCCTGATTATTCGGATAATGAGTATGATTTTTAGGGGGTAAATTGCGATGAAGATATTTTTTTCTAAAATTTAATATAAAATCGATTTTTTTTACGTGCATTAGAATAAAAATTTTATTTTTGCCGTTCACTAAATTAAATTTTAAATGGCTACTTACAGTAAAAGAGGATATAAAACACCAAAAGAAAAGGAAGTTAAAGACGATGCAGTTGAAAATGTAATGATTGACGAAAAAGACAGTGCTACGGCTGAGGTTTTTTCGAAATTAGACGAAACAGCTTCTAAAACAGAAGACTGGGTTGCTAAAAATCAAAAAATTATTATTGGGGTTGTTGGTGCTATTACATTGGTAACTGTTGGATATTTTGCTTATCAAAAATTTATCGCTAATCCTAAAGAAGATGATGCTGCTAACGAAATGTTTGTTGCTCAATCTAACTTTGAAAAAGCTACTAACGGTGTTGCAAGTGATTCATTGTACAAATTGGCATTGAATGGATCTGAAGGTAAATTTGGATTTGTAAAAATTGCTGATGAATATTCTGGTACAGCTGCTGGAAATTTAGCTAACTATTATGCTGGAATCGCTTACTTGAATACAGGTAAATATGATGAAGCAATTGATTATTTAGGTAAATTCAGTTCAAATGATTTAATGTTGAGCGCTTTGGCAAAAGGAGCTATCGGAGATGCTTACTCTCAAAAAAATCAACCAAAAGAAGCTTTGGATAACTACGTTAAAGCGGTTGAAGCTAGCAAAAATGATTTCACGACTCCACGTTTCTTGATGAAAGCAGGTAAAGTTGCTTTGGCTTTAGGAAATAAAGCGGATGCTTTGAAATATTTTACAGATATTAAAGAAAATTATGAAAACGCTCCTGAAGCTGCTACAGTGGATGGTTTGATAGGTTTAGCACAATAAATCAAGAAGGCAGTTGGCAGATAGCAGTTTCTATGCAATCTAAATCTGCAATCTAAAATCTTAAATAAAGATGGCTACCGTAAATAAAAATTTATCGGATTACGATAAAAACACAGTCCCAAACGCGAAAGACTTTCGCTTTGGGATTGTTGTTTCTGAATGGAATGATAACATCACAGAAGGACTTTATAATGGAGCGCTTACTGCTTTATTGGAAAATGAAGTTCCTTCTCATCACATTATCCGTTGGAATGTTCCCGGAAGTTTTGAGTTGATATATGGTTCTAAAAAAATGTTGCAAACTCAAAATGTAGATGCTGTAATTGCCATTGGTTGCGTAATTCAAGGGCAAACAAAACATTTTGATTTTGTGTGTGAAGGAGTAACTCAAGGAATTAAAGATTTGAATGTTCAAACGGATATTCCGGTTATTTTCTGTGTATTGACAGATGATACTATGCAACAATCTATTGATAGAAGTGGTGGTATTCACGGTAATAAAGGTACTGAAGCGGCTATAGCGGCCATAAAAATGGCTTATATTCGTCAACAAGCTTCATTGACTCATCGTGCGATTGACGATCAACATTTATTGTCACCTGGAGCTTTGAGAATTGAAAATTTGCCTTTGCAAATAGAAGAATAAAAAAAATAGTTTAAAATTTTAAAAACCTATACTGTTCACTGAATAGTATAGGTTTTTTTTATGCTTTTTTTGTGATTGACAGAATTTTACGGAATCTTCTTAATTGTTATATTTGATGCTAAACGTTTTAATTCAGAAAATGGTAGTTTCGATTGTAAATAGATATTCATTTGTTCTTTTGTTGTTTGTATTTGGATTTTGTCAGGCGCAAGGCACTATTGATGAGGGCTTGAAAAAGGAATTGGATGGAATTTATAAATCCGACCAAATTCTTAGGGAATACATTGATTCTGAAACGACCGATAGCAGAAAATTAGAAATACTTAATGAAACAGGTTATTCAAAAGACGATTTAGCGAATGGTAAGGTGTATATGATACTGAATACTCGTGATTCCATTAATCTTATCCGAATTGAAGAAATCATTGCAAAATATGGTTACCCAGGTAAAACATTGGTTGGAGAACCTACAAATGAAGCGGCTTGGTATGTAATTCAGCATACTAATAAAATTGCCAATTATTTTCCGATGATTCAGGAAGCAGGTGCTAGTAATGAAATACCTTTTACAAAGGTGGCAATGATGCATGATAGGTTACTTACACAAGAAGGAAAGGAGCAGCTTTATGGAACTCAAGGAGCCGGTATGTATATTTTGAATCCAACATCGGGAGAGAAAGAATTTTGGCATTATATTTGGCCAATCCAAAACGCAGAATCCGTAAACGAACTGAGGAAGGAAGCTGGTTTTACTTCTACTGTAGAAGAGAATGCAAAAAGAATGGGAATAGTCTATAAACGATATACCCTTGAGGAAATAAAGCAATTAAGAATAAAAGAATAATAGTATTGCTATTGGTTTTAAAAGGGTTAGCCATCCTTGTAAATTTGATTTTTTTTATGACTGTCAAAGAGGTAAAACCCAATAGAAATTCCTTAAATTTGTCCTCCTTTGGTTTTTAAAAAATAGTCCCCATAAATTAAAATAAGTTATTTAATGTCGAGTATAATTCAATTGCTTCCTGATCATGTTGCCAACCAAATTGCCGCTGGAGAAGTGGTGCAAAGACCTGCTTCAGTAGTAAAAGAACTATTGGAAAATGCGGTGGACGCAAAAGCAACAGACATTAAGTTGATTATTAAAGATGCCGGTAAATCATTGGTACAAGTGATTGATAATGGTTCTGGAATGAATGTTACCGATGCACGTATGTGCTTTGAGCGTCATGCGACTTCTAAGATTCGTCAAGCCGAAGATTTATTTTCGTTGCATACCAAAGGATTTCGAGGGGAAGCTTTAGCCTCTATTGCGGCGATTGCCCACATGGAAATGAAAACCAAATTGGAACAGGAAGAATTAGGAACTCACATCGTTATTGAAGGGAGTAAATTTATGTCCCAAGATGTGGCGGTTTTGCCAAAAGGAACTTCATTTGCTGTCAAAAACTTATTTTTTAATATTCCTGCCAGACGTAATTTTCTGAAATCAGATACTGTGGAATATCGCCATATCATTGATGAATTTCAGCGCGTGGCTTTGGCACATCCCAAAATTCATTTTACGTTTTACCATAATGGTAGCGATATGTATAATTTACCTCCATCAAGTTTAAGACAGCGAATTGTTAATTTTTTTGGTGGAAAGACCAATGAAAAATTAGTTCCTGTTGTTGAAGATACAGAGATGATGAATATTCAGGGTTTTGTGAGTAAACCTGAATTTGCAAAAAAAAATAGGGGAGAGCAGTTTTTCTTTGTCAATGACCGTTTTATAAAAAGTCCTTATTTGCATCATGCTGTTATGGCTGCTTATGAAGGGATTTTGAAAGATGGTTCGCAACCTAGCTATTACTTGTATTTAACGGTACCGCCAAATACTATAGATATCAACATACATCCGACAAAAACTGAAATCAAGTTTGATAATGAAAGTGCAATGTATGCAATTCTAAGAGCTTCGATAAAACACAGTTTAGGGCAGTTTAATGTATCTCCTGTTTTGGATTTTGAGCGTGATGCCAATTTGGATACACCTTATCATTATAAAAATTTAGATGCAGAAGTGCCAACTATTCAGATAGACACGAATTTTAATCCTTTTGCAGAGGATAAACCCAATAAGCTTTTTTCAACATATAAGAAAGTGGAACCAACAGCCAGCTGGGAAAGTTTGTATGTAGGTGTTAAACACGATACTGAAGTCATTTCTGGTGGAGATGCATTTGCTTCCAGTAACAATGATTATACTTTTGAGAACAATGGATTTACTTTTGAAAATGAAGAGGTAACTTCTTCTTTGTTTGATGATGATGAAGTAGAACAAACGGTTCATAAGAGTTATCAAATTAATAAAAAATATATAGTGTCGCCTATCAAGTCGGGAATGGTGATTGTGGATCAAAGTAGAGCTCATCAGCGTGTTTTGTACGAGCAATTTCTAGTGAATATGACAGTTCACCATGCATCAAGTCAGCAATTGTTGTTTCCTATCAACTTGTTTTATTCAGCGACCGAAATGGAACTTATAGCAGAATTGCAACAATCATTAATCAACACGGGCTTTGTTTTTGAAGAATCGAATACCGACCATATCGTGATTTCGGGTATTCCTGTAAATATTACCGAGAGTGAAGTTGCAGCTGTTTTAGATCAGTTATTGAGTGACTTACATAACGGAATTCCGGAGAATAGTTTCAGCCAAAATGATACTATCGCTAAATCAATGGCAAAAAGTTTGGCTGTAAAAACTGGTGCATACTTGACTGAAAAAGAGCAAGAGAATTTAGTAAATGGACTTTTCGCCTGCAAGGACCCTAATGTTTCCCCATTTCAAAAACCGACTTTCATCACCATGCGTGTGGAAGACTTAGATAAAAAATTTGCATTATGATGAATATTACACCTACAGTAAAACAGTTGTTAATTATAAATGTGCTGTTTTATATTGGATCTATGATTGTAGGCGAGCCTGCCTACAAATTGCTTTCGATGTATTTTTTCGAGAGTCCCGATTTTCGTTTTTGGCAAATTTTCACACACATGTTTATGCATGCGCCATTGCCTAATATCATGCATATTGCTTTCAATATGTTTGCTTTGTATTCTTTTGGTTCGGCGTTAGAACATTTTTGGGGAGGTAGAAAGTTTGTGTTCTTTTATATTTCCTGTGGTTTAGGAGCTGCTTTATTGCACACTGTTGTGAATTATTATTTTTTCGAAAATGGAATTAATCTCTTAGTTGAGAATGGTTATCAAAAAGTTGAAATTCTAAAAATATTAAGTGAAGGGAAATTCGATACCAAATGGCAAGAATTATTGACTCCTTCCGATTTTCAGGCATTTATGGGTGCCTATTTAGGGAATGTTGTAGGGGCTTCTGGTGCCATTTATGGCTTATTGGTTGCTTTTGCTTTTATGTTTCCTAATGCTGAATTGGCTTTGATGTTTATTCCAATTCCAATCAAAGCAAAATATTTTGTTCCAGGATTGTTGTTAATTGATTTATATTTGGGTGTTTCTGGAGGATCTTTATTTGGAGGGTCGAGCGGAATTGCTCATTTTGCCCACCTTGGAGGTGCATTGGTTGGTTATTTGATGATGTGGTATTGGAAGAAAAACCAATTCAATAACCATCGTTGGAATTAATATTTTAATATTTAAAATACAAAAATGATTACCCATAACTGATTATATCAAATATGAACATCTTAGACGATTTGAAAATGCAATATAAATTAGGAGGCATTGCCTTAAAAATGATCTATTGGAATATAGGTTGTTTTTTGGTTTCCTTAGTTTTTTTCTATCAATTTAAGATTGGGGCTTTTGACTTCCCCAATTGGATTGCGTTGTCATCAGAACCAATGGTTTTTGTGTTGAAACCATGGACCTTTTTGTCCTATGCTTTTTTTCATGATGGATTTTTCCATTTGCTTTTTAATATGATGGTGCTGAACTTTTCAAGTTACTTGTTTTTGACTTTTTTCTCCTCCAAACAGTATTTGGGACTGTATATTTTAAGTGCCATTTTTTCGGGGTTGATTTTTGCTTTAGGCTTTAATCTAATGCATTACAGTGGAGCCATAATTGGAGCATCGGCAGCAATAATGGCTGTTTTGGTAGCGGTAACAACTTATAGTCCTTTGATGAATGTACGACTGTTACTCGTTGGAAATGTGAAATTATGGCATATTACGGCGGTAATTATTATTTTGGATGTAATGCAATTTCGATTAGACAATTCGGGCGGACATATTTCTCATTTGGCAGGTGCTTTTTTTGGGTTTGCCTATGTTAAATTGCTTCAAAGTGGAACTGATTTGAGTAAGATAGTGAGTGTTGTTTTGGATTTCTTTACCAATTTGCTTAGAAAGCCTTCAACACCTTTCAAAAAAGTACATAAAAATTATAGAAAACCGGTCGAAAAACCGATTTCAAAAATAGTCGTAAAGGATAAAAAACAACAGCAAATAGACGAGATTTTGGACAAAATTAGTCAGTCTGGTTATGAAAGTTTGAGTCAAGAAGAAAAAGAATTCTTGTTTCAAGCCGGAAAATAACCTATTTTTATCTAATTAATGAAGTGTAAATCGTGAACTTTTTGATCTTAAAGTTTAAAACGCATTAAAAATGAAGAACCTTTCATGGTTTAATAAAGGAATGTTTTTTTTGAATTTAGTGCTTATTGTGCTAACATTCATAGCCTATTTACTCCCTTTTTTGGCACCAAAAATCTTTCCACTTTTATCGGTTTTTACTTTATTCATGCCTTTGTTTTTTTTGGCGAATGGATTGTTCTTTTTGTATTGGGCGATTCAGTTTAAAAAGCGCATGATTTTATCCGGCCTTGTCCTTTTGGTCGGAATTACTTTTTTTAATAAGTTTTATAAGTTCACAGCCAAAGAATTTGAGGAAAGTGATAAAGATTTTACAGTTATGAGTTATAACGTAAGATTGTTCAATGTTTTTAAATGGTTGGATCGTGACGATATTCCAGACGTGATTTTAGAATTTATCAATACAGAAAATCCGGATATATTATGCATCCAAGAGTTTTCAAATTCTGCTAATATTGATCTAAAAGTATATCCCTATAAATTTGTTTTGATGGAGGGGAAACAAATAAAAACAGGCCAGGCAATATTTTCTAAATTTCCAATCATTGAACATGGAAATATTGTATTTCCAAAATCAAATAATAATGTTGTTTATGCCGATATTAAAAAGGGAAAAGATATCATACGAGTGTATAATATGCATTTGCAGTCCATAAAAATTTCGCCTGATGTCAATGAAATTTCTGAAAATATTGACGTGATTGACCAACAAAAATCCAAATTCCTTTTTATCCGAATCAGCAAGGCTTTTAAACAACAACAGGAGCAAGCCGCTATTTTTAAAGAACATGAAAAGGATTGTAAATACCCTATCATTATCTGCGGAGATATGAATAATAGCGCTTTTTCGTATGTGTATCGAAATATAAAAGGGAAACTTAAAGATAGTTTTGAAGAAGCTGGAGTGGGTTTTGGAGCTACGTATAAGTTTAAGTATTATCCAGCCCGAATAGATTATATTTTTACTGATGAAACAATGGAAGTCAAACAATTTGTGAGCTTTCCTGAATTTCAAAACTCAGATCATTATCCGATTATGGCAAAATTATCTATGAAATAGATTTTGTGTTACTTAATAAAAAGCAAAAAACCATTAAGGAATTAAGATCATTCTAAATGAATCTTAATTCCTTAATGGTTTAAAATTTTAAAAACATTATGTTATCGAATAAGCACTTGATTCTTTAAATAATCCATTGCAAATTTCCCTTCATTAAATAATAAATCAAGAACACTTAGATTGTTTAAAAATCCGAATTTGTCATCAAAAACTTGGGTATAGTTTTCAAAAACGGAATTGTCTTTTTTTCCGTTTACTAAATAGCGGAAATCACTCGTCTGAGAATTGTCTATTTCGTGGAAATATTCAGTTGTGATGTCAAATTCAAATTTCATTCGCAGACACTTGGCTGTTATTTCTAATGCTTCAAAATTGAGATCCATCAAAAAAGTATGTTTCTTTTGAAAAATAGGAAGTAAATCATCTTCGAAAAATTCAAAGAAAGGAGAACTTCTGTAGGCGGCTTCAAGCGATTTGAAATGCTGTTTTTGCCAATCAAACTCTGATTCTATTTTAATATCTTTTGTCTTCTGATGTGCTAAATTAGAATGCTTTATAGGGATGTTTAACAACTGAATCCCGTTTGGGCTATAAATGTAAGTTCTGTTGCGATTGGTTTGTTTTTGAAAATTATCCTCCATTTCAAACGTAATATTACCCGATTGAGCCATGGCAACAAAATGGCTTACGGACGGAAAATAGGAGGGATGTATTAGGATATTCATTGTTTTTAAGTTTTGAGATTAGGAGTTTAGAAGGTTTAGTAATGTCAACTAAGGCTACTAAATAATATATACTTCTAAACTTTTTTTTCTTTTCTTTTTTTCCAAAAATACTCACCAACGAAAAAGGCGGCCAGACCAATTAAGAAATGAATTAAATAAGATTTAGGCTCCTCATCATTTACGAAAGAGAAAACACGATTCCATCTTATTTTTTGTATTCCTTTCCCATCTCTATCCCAGCTAAGCCAAATGAATACTGGTTTGCCAACAACATGATCAAAAGGAACATATCCCCAAAATCTTGCGTCCAAAGAGTTTTGGCGATTATCTCCCATCATCCAATAATAATCTTGTTTAAAAGTATAGCTGTTAACTGGTTTTCCGTTTATTATAATTGTATCACCATTAATCAGTAATGTGTTTTCTTCATATTCCTGTATGATACGTTTGTAAAATGGAAGTGTTTTTTTATCTAATCTAACTGTAGCTCCTTTTTTTGGAATATAAATAGGTCCAAAATTGTCTATGTTCCATCCTAACGAATGAATGTGTGGAAAAACATCTCCATCTTCTCCTTTTGGGAGTAAATACTTTTTGACACTTTTAACTACAGGATTGTTTGCTATTCTGTTTGCTTCGTTATCAGTCAAAGTCAATACATATTCTCCATTATTGGTCAATGCAAAATTTCCATTCCCATCCTTCAAGCCATCTCTAGCTCCATACATGTTTGTTAGAGAGTTTTGATCCATACTTGTCCCTTGAGTATTTACAAAAAAGTTATATTGGAGTTTTGCACTTTCGGGTAATTTGCTTGGTTTTCCATTGATGTAAACATCCCCTTGACGAATCTCCAAAGAATCTCCAGGTACAGCAACACAGCGTTTTACTAAATTTGTTTTTTTGTCAATTGGTTTGTAATAATTTCTTGCAGGTTTAAAATTATCCATATCCAATAAAGTATCTGCGGGCTGATTAAACACGACAATGTCATTGCGTTTAATCGTTTCAATTGCAGGAAATCTAAAATAGGGTAATTGAAACTTGTTCAAAATTGAAGTTTCTTTTTTGGTAATATCATCATTAAATAGGTATGACTTGACTCCTAAAAGTGGGATTGAATCATGCACCATAGGCATCGCAATTGTGGTCATAGGAGCTCTTGCACCAAAATTTATTTTACTGACAAATAAAAAATCACCAATGTATAATGTTTTTTCTAATGAAGAAGACGGAATTGTAAATGGTTGTATGAAATAGGTGTGAACCAAGGTAGCAACAATAATTGCAAAAAGTAAAGAGCTAACTGTATCTGCAGTTTTATTCTCTAGGTTTAAATTTCGTTCTGCTTTATAATTTAATTTTTGAGTATAACTGATGTAATAAATGTAGAATCCTAGAGTAGCAATAACTAAAAAGGTGTCTAACCTTGAATTCTTTCCAAAGCTTCTTATTGTTTCAACCCAAATAACGGGAAACATGATAAGATTGATGATTGGAATAAATAGGAGTAAAGTCCACCAAGTAGGTCTGCTAATGATTTTCATCAAAATGATTGCATTGTAAACCGGAATTATAGCCTCCCAGCGTTTTCTTCCTGCTATTTCATATAGTTTCCATGTTCCTAAAAAATGGACTATTTGTATGAACAGAAAAAAAAGAAACCATTGATATGCTGACATACTTGCCTTATTTTAAAGTTCTTTTTTTGCTTTTCTTTTTTTCCAAAAATATTCGCCAACAAAAAAGGCAGCAAGGGCAATCAGGAAGTATTTAAAGTACGATTGTGGTTGTCCTTCACCGCTAACAGTTGTGAATACTCTGTCCCAACGAATTTTCCAATTGCTCTTTGGGCCATTAATACCATCGATACTCATCCAAATAAAAATTGGTTTTCCTACGATATGATTTTCAGGAACGTAGCCCCAATAACGACTGTCTTCAGAGTTATGACGGTTGTCTCCCATCATCCAATAATAGTTTTGGTCAAAAGTATAGGTTGTGGCTACTTTGCCGTCAATTCTAATTTCATTACCATTCACTTTCAGATCTTTTTTCTCGTAATCGCTTATAATAGTTTTGTAGAAAGGTAAAGTTTCTAAGTTTAAAGCAACAGTTTTTCCTTTTTGCGGAATATAGATTGGACCAAAGTTGTCGCGGTTCCATTTGTTGATGTGTGGAAAAATACCTTCTTCAACATTTTTGGAAATAATTCTGTTAACAGATGTAATTCCTGGAGTATTTTTGAATCTCTCTGCGTTGACAGCAGTTAAGGCACTGATGAATAAAGTGTCTCTTGTTTGTTGGTTTAGGAAACCAGCACCATCAGTGATGTCCATGTCTTTGAAAAGATATTCAAAGTCAATAGGTGTTTTGCCATCCAAAACTACGTTGTAAGAAAATTGAGGTTTTGCACGATCACCCAAAATTAATTCTTTTCCGTTGATGTAAACCAATCCGTCTTTTATGGATAAACTATCGCCAGGAACACCTACACAACGTTTTACATAATTTGATTTCTTGTCAATTGGTTTGTCAGCTCTTAGCCCAGATCGATCTCTGAATTTATATACAGTATCTGCAGGCCAGTTGAAAACTACAATATCGGTACGATTGATGGTTTGAAAGCCCGGAAGTCTCAAATACGGCAATTGAGGCCAAGTTAAATACGATTTTCTTTTGGTTAATGGAATAGTATCATGTACCATTGGCATTGCCACTGTTGTCATTGGAACTCTCGCTCCATAATTCATTTTACTTACAAACAAAAAGTCACCAACCAACAATGATTTCTCTAATGAAGAAGTCGGGATGGTATAAGGCTGAATAAAATAAGTATGAACAATTGTAGCGACAATTATAGCAAAAAGTAATGAACTAATAGTATCGGCAGCTTTATGTTCTGGATCTAAATTTCTATCTGCTTCGTAAACTAAAGTCTGTGTGTAATTAAGATAAAAAATGTAAAATCCTAAAGTTCCAATAACAAGTACAGTGTCTAAAAAAGATTTTTTCCCAAAACTACGAATAGTCTCCACCCAAATAACAGGAAACATAATCAGGTTAATGATTGGGATAAAAAGTAAAAGAGTCCACCAAGTTGGTCGTCCAATTATTTTCATTAAAACAATTGCATTGTAAACTGGAATTGCAGCTTCCCAACGTTTTCTTCCTGCACTTTCATATATTTTCCAAGTTCCTAAGAAATGAATAACCTGAACGGCCAAGAAAAATATAAACCAGAGATATAGTGTCATAATTTTAGATTTTAAACTTTAGATTTTTAGATCAAATTTCTATTAGAATTTTGGGGTTTTATTGTTTGGGATTTAATTCTTTTTATTTAGAATTTAAATTCAACACATCTTTCATAGTATAAACGCCGTGCTTTCCGGCAAGCCATTCAGCAGCTATTACGGCTCCAAGCGCAAAACCTTCTCGATTGTGAGCTGTGTGTTTTATTTCGATGGAATCTACCTCAGAGTTGTAAGTTACAGTATGAGTTCCTGGAACCGTTCCTACTCTTACGGCTTCGATATGAATTTCGTTTTCTTTTGGGGTGTCTAATGTCCAATTAGTATAATTACTATTCTCAATAACACCTTTGGCTAGAGAAATAGCAGTTCCGCTAGGTGCATCTAGTTTTTGATCATGATGAATTTCTTCCATATCTACTTTGTAATGATCAAATTGAGACATGATTTTGGCTAAATATTCGTTGAATTCAAAAAATAAATTTACACCAAGACTAAAATTGGAACTAGAGATAAATCCTCCATTTTTTTCTTTGCAAAGAGCAATCATTTCATCATAATGTTCCAACCAACCAGTTGTTCCAGAAACTACAGGAACATTGGTATGGAAACAACTGGAAATGTTATTTACTGCAGCAGATGGCACACTGAAATCGATAGCAACATCGGCAGAGGAAAGTCCGTCATAGGTGTTGAATTCGTCTTTTCTCAAAACAATTTCATGTCCTCTTTCTAAAGCAATCCTTTCGATTACATGCCCCATTTTTCCGTATCCTAAAAGCGCAATTTTCATTTGTATATATTTTTGATTTTTTTAAAAGAAACGAAGACTGTTCGAATCTAAAAACGATAATTAAGTGTTAGTCCTAAATTTGATTTTAATGTTACAGGATCTGGAGTTATTTCTGGCTGAAAAGATAAATTCTGATTTACGTTAAATTGTATTAAAGCAGCGTCAACATTGGCGTCTATAATGTTTAGTACATAAAATCCAATCACAAAAAGTCCTGAAAGAGAAGCATTTCTTTGGTAAAACTCTTGAGCTGAAATTAGTTGTTTGTCAGAGAGATAGTCGTAATCAGGATCAGGATTGCCTGCTAAACGACTTTTGTAGGCATCTCTATATTCGTTATATTTTTTCTTGTTGTCAACGTATAAGTACAAACTGGTTCCCATAGCGCCATATACTATTGGAATTTTCCAATATCTCTTGTTGTATGCTTGACCCAAACCTGGCAATATAGCCGAATAAAAAGCTGCTTTTGCTGGTGTCAAGGGATCTATGTCAACAGATTTTAAAGTGTCATTTGGCTTTAAAACGGCTTCGGTTTTTGCTTGTGCAAAAACCGAAGCGTTTCCTATAAGAAAAAGCAATAGCCCTATGGAAATGATTTTATTCACTACCCTTCTATTAATTTTATAATTCTGTTGAAGTCTTCTTCAGAATGAAAAGGAATTGTGATTTTTCCTTTTCCATTTCCGGCAACTTTTACATCAATTTTTGTTCCGAAATACTTGTTGAAAGTACTCACATCTTCATCATTAATTTCAAAAGAAGATGCTTTTGCTGAAATAGCAGGTTTTGGTTTTAAACTTTCGTGGTAATTTTTTACCAAAGTTTCAGTCTCTCTAACCGAAAGGTTTTGACTTACTATTTTTTGATAAATATCTGTCTGAACATCATGATCTTCAATGTTTATGATAGCACGACCGTGGCCCATACTTATAAAACCATCACGAATTCCAGTTTGAATGATCGGGTCTAATTTTAAAAGTCTTAAATAATTGGCAATAGTAGAACGTTTTTTACCAACTCTTTCACTCATTTGTTCTTGAGTTAATTGAATTTCATCAATCAAACGTTGGTAAGAAAGCGCAATCTCTATTGGGTCTAAGTCATGACGCTGGATGTTTTCCACCAAGGCCATTACAAGTGACTCATTATCGTTTGCAATACGAATGTATGCTGGGACAGTTGTAAGTCCAATTAATGTGGAAGCACGTAAACGACGTTCCCCAGAAATTAATTGGTATTTATTAAAGTCTAATTTACGAACAGTAATAGGTTGAATCACGCCTAACTCCTTGATAGAAGTAGCTAATTCACGCAATGATTCTTCGTTGAAATTACTTCGGGGCTGAAATGGATTTATTTCTATAGCATCAATTTCAAGCTCTATAATATTTCCTACTACTTTATCTGCATTTTTATCTTCTACCGATTGAATATCGTTTTCAGGATCTTTTAATAACGCAGATAAACCTCTACCTAAGGCTTGTTTTTTTATTGCTTTTGACATACAACTATTTACTGTTTTTCTTTATAATTTCTTGAGCTAAATGAATATAATTTACTGCTCCTTTGCTGGTTGCATCATAGTTGATAATGCTCTCTCCAAAACTAGGTGCCTCGCTCAATTTTACATTTCTTTGTATCACAGTTTCAAAAACCATATCGTTGAAATGTTTTTGAACTTCTTCCACTACTTGGTTAGATAAACGCAATCTGGAATCAAACATTGTTAATAACAAACCTTCAATGTCTAAATCAGGATTGTGGATTTTTTGGATACTTTTTATGGTATTCAATAATTTACCCAAACCTTCTAATGCAAAATACTCACATTGAATTGGAATTACCACAGAATCCGCAGCAGTTAAAGCATTTAATGTTAAAAGCCCTAGAGATGGCGCACAGTCAATTAAGATATAATCGTATTGATCTTTTACACTTTCCAATGCTTTTTTAAGCATATATTCTCTGTTTTCTTTGTCAACCAGTTCGATTTCAATCGCAACAAGATCTATATGTGCAGGAATTACATCAACATTTGGGGATGAACATTTTATGATGGCCTCCGAAGGAGTGTGACTATGTTCTAGAATTTGATAAGTTCCAATTTCAACTGTTTCAACATCAATTCCTAAACCTGAAGTGGCATTTGCCTGAGGATCAGCATCTATTAGTAATACTTTTTTTTCTAAAACACCCAAAGAAGCAGCTAGGTTAATTGAAGTTGTTGTCTTTCCAACTCCACCTTTCTGATTCGCAATCGCTATGATTTTGCCCATTTATTTTCTAAATTTTGAACGGTAAAAATACAATTATTTATGGGTTTTGAAAATCTATTTTGTTAACAAAAACAAATAGTTTTCATAGTCCCCGATTTATCTTAACAATACTGTATATTCTTTCCTTTTTTGATGACTAATATATCTGAAAAAAGAGAACTGTACAATTAGTTCTCTTTTTTTGAATTTATTATTTAGACTTTATTCTTGATTATTTTCAATCTTTATTGATGTTAATCACTGAATATTGAAAACTGCTAACTTCGTTTCTTTGCTTTAATCATCATTTCTAATTGATCCCAAAGTTCTTCAGGAATTGCTTCCAATAGATTGAATTGTCCAGCGCCTTTCAACCATTCGCCTCCATCAATAACAACTACTTCGCCATTTACATAGGCAGAAAAGTCAGAAACTAAATAAGCTGCTAAATTGGCCAATTCTTGATGGTCACCAACTCTTTTTAATGGCACTTTTTTGGCCATATCAAATTTCTCTGCAAGGTCTCCAGGTAATAATCGGTCCCAAGCTCCTTTTGTAGGGAATGGTCCGGGAGCAATTGCGTTAGTGCGAATACCATATTTTGCCCATTCTACAGCAAGACTTCTTGTCATAGCCAGAACTCCTGCTTTTGCAGTAGCACTTGGAACAACATATGCCGAACCTGTCCAAGCATAAGTAGTGACAATATTTAATACTGTTGATGAAGTTTGTTTGGTGTCTATCCAATGTTTTCCAAAGGCAAGTGTACAGTTTTTGGTTCCTTTTAAAACAATGTCGATTACAGTGTCAAATGCGTTTGCTGATAAACGTTCAGTTGGTGAGATAAAATTTCCCGCGGCATTATTCAATAATACATCAACTTTGCCA
This sequence comes from Flavobacterium granuli, assembly GCF_031456055.1. Lineage (GTDB taxonomy): Bacteria > Bacteroidota > Bacteroidia > Flavobacteriales > Flavobacteriaceae > Flavobacterium > Flavobacterium granuli_A. Next base: position 157,183 of record NZ_JAVDTX010000008.1, on the reverse strand, counting down.
AAAGCTTTCAGTACTGCTTGAAGCATATTTTCAACTTCTTCATAATGACGAACATCACATTGTAATGGTAAACAAGTACCACCTGTTTCTGTTTCTAGCTCTTTGGCAGTATTTTTTAGTTTTTCTAAATCTCTAGAAGTAATGGCTACTTGAGCCCCTAATTCTAAGAAATATTTGGTCATCGCTTTTCCTAAGCCACTTCCGCCACCTGTAACTACTATTACTTTGCCTTTTAAAGCATCGTCTCTCAACATTTTATCGGTATAACTCATAATTTATTTATTTTTTGGATTGTAAATGTAGTAAAATAAAATAGTATGCATGCATAATAAATTGTAATATTTAATTTTTTAAAACTATTCAGGGAATCTGTAGATGCTAAGACTCTAAGAAGCTAAGAAGCTAAGATTTAAATAGACAAATATAATTATCTTGTTAAAAGACTTAAAGCTTCTTGAAAAACTTAGAATTTTAGTCGCTAAAAAATTAAATTTCACACAATCTTTTTGCGGCTTCTTCCAAAGTTTGATTGTCTTTGGCGAAGCAAAAACGAATTAATTTTAAATCTTTTCCATCGGCATAGAAAGTTGATATGGGAATTGCAGCGACACCAAACTCTGTAATTAATCGTTTGCAAAAATCAACATCATTTTCGTTGGAAATATTAGCATACGAAACTACTTGAAAATAAGTTCCTTCGCAGGGCATCAATTGGAAACGACTGTTTTTTAATAATGACCTGAAGTAGTCACGTTTTTTCTGATAGAATGAACTAATTTCATTTACATCGACTAAATCCAAATATTTTGAAATTGCTATTTGGCAAATGCTATTGACACTAAAAACTAAAAACTGATGCACTTTTTTGATTTCTTTCATCAAATACTCAGGGGCTACAAGGTAACCTATTTTCCAGCCAGTGACATGAAATGATTTTCCAAATGAAGAAACCGTAATACAACGGTCTAGTAGTTTTGTTCGTGTATGAGTAGAAATGTGTTTTTGTTCAAAGGTGATGTATTCGTATACTTCATCGGAAAGTAATAGTACATCAGGATGTTTTTCTAAAAGTGCTTCCAGATTCTCTAAATCGGATTCATTTAGAATTTTCCCCGTAGGATTGTGCGGATTATTGATGATAATCATTTTGGTTTTTTCCGAAAAAGCATCGGCAATAGTATTCCAGTTTGGTGTGTAATCATCGTTGAGTGATACCCGTATTGGTTTTGCTTGGCTTAATAATATTGGAGCTTCGTAACAATCATAGCTTGGGTCGAGAATAATTACATCTTCATTTGGTTTTAGCAAAGCGAGTAATGTGGTGAAAATGGCTTGGGTTGCACCGGCAGTAACGAGTATTTCGGTTTCTGGGATAATGGTACGATTGTATGAAGATTTTACCAATGTTGCAATTTTTGCCAATAATGGAGGATAACCCGACATAGGTGTGTATTGGTGAACGTCTTCAAGTGCAAGTCGAGAAACAATTTCAGTTAATCTTTCGTCAACAGGGAAGTTTGGAAACCCTTGCGAAAGATTGATTGCATTGTGTTCTGCGGCCATTTTGGACATTACCGTAAAGATGCTGGTCGTTACATTTGGTAGTTTACTCATGTAATAAATGAATTTATTTAAGAGTATAAAAGTAGTTTTTTTAAGCCAATTTTTTTCTTTTTTAGTCGAACGATGTTAGGGCGAAATTAATGACATTAGCATGCCCAAAAATATAGTTTAAAAAAAATCCTGTAAAAAAATATTTTACAGGATTTTGATTGTCTTATTGTGTTTGGTTTTTTAACGTACTGAATTCCATCCGTCTTTGAAGCTTTTCAAACAGTATTTCCAGTTATAAACACCTTCAATGATGAAAAATGTAAGAAAGCCTAAGCCAATCATTTTTAAATCTCTTTTTGTAATATTCATTTTATTATTTTTAGATTTTATAGCAAAACAAATATAAGAAAAAGGTATTAATTTTTTTTACATTTTATGAATGATGAAAATGGTGGGGCGTTTGTGCAAATCGATGGTTTCTTTTTTCCATTCCGAAATTTTCTTTGTTTTGATGTATTCCGTAGGTAAGGTGATATCGGTAGCTATGCATAAATGTGTTTCAGGATGCAATGTTTGGATTAAATCTTCCAATAATTTATTATTGCGGTACGGTGTTTCGATGAAAATCTGAGATTGATTTTTTTCAAAAGATATACGTTCTAAGCTCTTAAAACTAGCTTTTTTTTCATCTTTTTCAATGGGTAAATAACCGTGAAATGTAAAACTTTGTCCGTTCATTCCTGAGGCCATCATAGCTAATAATATGGAGGATGGACCAACAAGCGGAACAACTTGAATTCCTTTTTCGTGGGCCAATTTTACTATTACAGCGCCTGGATCGGCTACACCTGGACATCCTGCTTCGCTCATAAGTCCCATGTCTTTACCTTCCAAAAGCGGTTTGATAAACTCCTGATGTTCTTTAGTTTCAGTATGTTTATTGAGTATGAAAAGTTTTAGTTCTGATTGTTTTTTCTCTGGATTGGTCAGTTTAATTGACTTTCGAGCTGTTTTGTCATTCTCAACCACATAGTAATCGATTAGATCTACGCATCTTTTTATGGTTTGAGGCAATACATCCATAGGGTCGCATTCCCCCATAGTGGTTGGGATTAAATATAGTTTTCCAAGAAGAGTTGTTGATTTCATTTGGTTGTTTTCAATTTTTGAAATAAGATATTTTTTGCCTTCTGCGAATGACAATGGAAAAAAAAGTCACCATTTTAAACAAAGATAAAAAACTTATTTAGTTTTCTTAGGAATGTTTGGCAATCAGCCTTTGAGCAATTACTTCACAAGCTTCATCAAGCATTTGATAAACCATATCAAAACCATTTGCAACGCCGTAATATGGGTCTGGGACATCGACATTTTCATTAGGAAAGATAGCGTCCAAAATGAGTTGGACTTTTTCTTTTTGGGTTTCGCTTTGGGCGAGATGAATCACGTCGTTATAATTGCTGTTGTCCATTACAAAAATGTAATCGAACGCATCAAAATCGGATCTTTGAAATTGTCTCCCTTTTTGATTAGCAATGTCTAAACTGTTTTTTTTAGCTGTAGATATAGAACGATTATCAGGAGCACGACCAATATGCCAAGAACCAGTTCCTGCAGAATCTACAAGAAATTTGTCAGTAGGAAGTTTGGAGGCTAAAATGCCTTCTGCCAATGGAGAACGGCAGATATTACCCAAACAAACCATTAAAATTTTGACAGGCATAATGCTTTTTATAGCGTTAATTTTGAATTAATATCCTCGACATACTTTTTGAATTGTTTGTCGGTAGCTACTAAATTGTCTACTGTTTTACAAGCGTGCAATACAGTGGCGTGATCACGGTCACCTATTTGGGAACCGATATTGGCCAATGAAGCTTTGGTGAACTTTTTGGCAAAAAACATTGCCAGTTGTCTAGCTTGCACAACGTGCCTTTTTCTTGTTTTGGATTGTAGTGTTTCTAAATCCAATTGGAAATAATCGGAAACAATTTTTTGAATGTAATCGATAGAGATTTCTCTCTTTACATTTTTTACAAATTTTTCCACGACACTTTTAGCCAGTTCGATGGTTACTTCTTTTTTGTTGAAAGAAGATTGTGCAATCAATGAAATGATAGCACCTTCTAGTTCACGAACATTTGATTTAATGTTACGTGCCACATATTCTATAATATCGTCAGGCATTTCAACACCGTCACGATATAGGATGTTTTTTAGGATTGAAATTCTGGTTTCATAATCCGGTTGGTGTAACTCGGCAGATAATCCCCATTTGAAACGGGACAATAAACGTTGCTCAATATCTTGCATGTCAACAGGAGCCTTGTCTGAAGTCAAGATAACCTGTTTTCCGTTTTGGTGCAAATAATTAAAAATGTGAAAAAATACATCTTGTGTTCCTGATTTTCCAGAAAGGAATTGAACATCATCAATGATTAATACATCAATTAATTGATAGAAATGAATAAAATCGTTTCTGTTATTTTTCTTTACCGAATCAATATATTGTTGGGTGAAAATTTCAGCTGAAATATATAAAACCGTTTTTTCAGGATATTTGTCTTTGATTTCAACACCGATAGCGTGGGCTAAGTGTGTTTTTCCTAATCCAACACCACCAAAAATCAATAATGGGTTGAAAGAAGTTCCGCCAGGTTTATTGGCAACAGCCATACCTGCAGAACGGGCTAATCTGTTAGAATCTCCTTCTAAGAAGTTGTCAAAACTATAATTTGGATTCAGTTGAGATTCGATTTTTAAATTTCGAATACCAGGAATAACAAATGGGTTTTTTAATTCTGGATTTAGGTTTTTAAATGGAGCATCCACTTCTTGGGCTTTCATTGGAGCTCTATTAGCACTTGGTAACTGTTCCGTGAACGGTTGTTTGTTACCATAAGTGTTTTCCATTTTGATTTTATAGAGTAACTTTGCGTTTTTTCCAAGTTCTTTGGTAAGAGCCACTTTTAATAATTTCACATAGTGCTCTTCTAACCATTCGTAGAAAAATTTACTTGGTACTTGAATATATAATGCATTATCGGTAAGTTCAACTGATTTAATTGGTTCGAACCAAGTTTTATAAGCTTGATCCTGAATGTTGTCCTTTATGAAGGACAAACAGTTTTCCCATACTGATTGTGCAGTCTTGTTCATATATCTAGTTAAATTTTTTTATTTGGGTACTTATTATCTTACAAAAAGAATGTGAAATATATTCTTTTATCGGGATAACAAATATGTGAACAATTATCTGTAAAAAAAAATATTTAGCTTATAATTTTTAAAAAAAAATGTTGTAAGGAGGTGTTTTAAATTTAAAATTTTAATTCATAATTAATGAAAGATCATCAAATTCAAGTTCGTGTTCGTTATTCAGAAACAGACCAAATGGGGGTTGTTTATCACGGAAATTACATACCCTATTTTGAGATAGGAAGAGTCGAATGGCTTAGAAACAAAGGGATTTCATATAAAGTTATGGAAGAAAGTGGTATTGGGCTGCCAATTGTGAATATGAATATTAATTATAAAAAATCGGCTGTTTATGATGAGTTGTTGACTGTGCATACGGTTTTCAAAAGTCAGACGTCCGTGAAGATAGAATTCGATTGTGCAATATACAATGAAGCTAAGGAGTTATTAACAACTGCCCAATTTATGTTGGTTTTTGTCTCGTTAAAAACGGGTAGACCAACGGCTCCGCCAGATTACATTTTGGAACTATTAAAAACTTTTGAATAATAGTCAAAATGAGTTCTTTTAAATGAGAATTTATAGTTTTTTTATGTCAATTTCAAACAAAGAATTAAAAGTGTCGAATACCATTTCGGCATTTTTTTTTCTGGTTTTTACTATAATTTTTCCAATTGGTAAATTTGTTTCCTCATTTATTTCCATTTCTTGAGAAGTAATATCCAATTTTTTTTCTTTGATCACTCGCATCACTTTATTCATGTTTTTATAATCAAATGAAATTTGAAAAGGAACGTCAATTGTTCTTTCGATAATTTCACAAGATTCTAATGTGATTTGTGCCGAAGTTTTGTAAGCCGAAATTAATCCGCCGACTCCTAATTTTATTCCACCATAAATTCGAACCACAACAACAAGTATATTAGTAAGTCCGAATGATTGTATTTGACCATAAATAGGAGCTCCCGCAGTATTGCTTGGTTCGCCATCATCATTGGCTCTGTATTGAATATTTTCGGTTCCTATTTGATAGGCATAGCAATAATGTACGGCGTGTGGATGTTGTTTTTTTAAGATTTCTATAATGGGCTTCACTTCCTCCTCTGACTCAATCGGATAAGCATAACCGAAGAATTTGCTGCTTTTTTCCTTGAATAAAGATTCTTCAGAGGGAAATGCAATGGTATTGTAGGTGTCTTTAATTTCCAAAAGGGGATTCTTCTAAATTATTTTTTTTTCAAACAAATCAACTACATCTTCTTCACCCACTTGTAAATTCCAAACAGGAAGGCCAAGTGCTAATGCGGCATCAGTATTTTCTTTTTTGTCGTCAATGAACAAAGTATGTTTGGCTTGCAATCCGTTTTGATCCAATACGAAGTTGTAAACTTCTGGATTGGGTTTTCTCATTCCAATTTCAAATGAAAAATATATTTTTTCAAAACATTGGTAAAAAGAACTGTAGAATGAAGTTCCTGATTTTTGTTCAAAAGTGTCAATGTGAATGGCATCGGTATTGCTTAATAAGAATAAACGATACTTACTGGAAAGCATTTGAAGAAATTCCAATCGATACAACGGAAAGTCTGCTAATATAGAATTCCAAGCTTCGCGAATGTCTTCGATTGAAGCATTGTTGGTGTGTTTTTGAATTCCGTTCAGGAAATCTTCTCCCGAAATAGATCCAACTTCATATTGCATATTTAATTGGTCTAAATCTTCGTTCCATTGGGAAATGCCGAGATTTTTCAAACCATCCATAGTCGCTTGTTTATCTAAATTGATAAACACATCTCCAAAATCAAAAATAATAGCATCAATCATGGTTTCTGATTATTAAAAATTCATCGGTGTCAATTACGTGTTTTTCGGAATTTGTTTTCGATATAGAAGGAGCTTTGATTCCTTTTTCTAAATTTATTTTTCCTGTAAAAACTCTAGCTTCGTCCCAAAGATTAGCTTCTATAAAGGTTTGTAAGGTTTGGAGCCCACCTTCTATTATAACAGATTGAATGTTGTGTTTGTAAAGCGAATCAACAATTTGCTTGGCTATATTTTGCTTAAAATCAATTACTTCAAAGATAGTGTTTTCTTTGAAAATAGAGTTTACGGAATTGTTAAAGACAATTGTTTTAATTTGATCATCAAAAACAGCATTCTCTTTCGGAATGCGATTATTTTGGTCTAATATTATTCGGACAGGATTGTTTCCGTGCCAATCTCTCGCATTTAGTTTGGGGTTGTCATCAATAACGGTTTGTGTCCCAACCAGAATTGCTTGTTCCTCGGTTCTCCATTTGTGAACCAATTGTCTGGAATAAGTATTGGTAATCCAAACTGGTTTTTTCTCCAATTTTTCAAGAGGAGCAATAAAACCATCTTGACTTTGAGCCCATTTTAGTAGAATATAAGGCCTTTTCTTTTGATGAAAAGTGAAAAAGCGTTTGTTGAGTTCGTTGCATTCTTCTTCCAGGATTCCAATAGTGACATGAACACCCGCTTCAATTAATTTTTTGATTCCGTTTCCGGCGACCATAATATTAGGATCTACTGTACCAATAACGACATTTGGAATCTTGTTTTTTATAATCAAATCACAGCAAGGAGGCGTTTTGCCAAAATGGCTACACGGCTCCAAACTCACATAGATAGTGGCTTTTTTTAGCAACGATTTATCCTGTACAGAATTTACTGCATTGACCTCGGCGTGGGGTTCGCCTGATTTTTTGTGCCAGCCTTCGCCTATGATTTTGCCTTCATAAACAATGACGCTTCCAACCATGGGGTTGGGATAGGTTGTTCCTAGTCCGTTTTGGGCTAGGGCTATACAACGGCTCATGTATTTTTCATGTATCTTCACTTTGCAAAAATACTAATTTTGGAATTAGGATTTAGTTTTCAAACTTAGGATGTTTTCCCATTTACAATCTCTATTTTTGTGTGCAGAATTAATAATTAGAACATTTTATGGACAATTGGATTATTAGAAAAATACAAAAAGAAGACAATCAATCGGTTGCTCAATTAATAAGAGATGTTTTTGATGAATTGAATATCCCGAAAGTAGGAACGGCTTATGAAGATCCGTATCTTGATTTGATGTTTGAAGAATACAATAAGCCAAGATCCGTTTATTATGTAGTAGAAAGTGATGGACGAATCGTTGGTTGTGCAGGAGTGGCGCCACTGGCAAATGAAGCAGCCATTTATTGTGAATTACAAAAAATGTATTTCCTGCCAGAAACCCGTGGAAAGGGAATTGGAAGTCAAATGATGGAGCAATGTTTACAAAGCGCTCGTGAATTTGGTTTCGAAAAATGTTATCTGGAAACAATGCCTTTTATGTTGGATGCCCAAAAGTTGTATAAAAAAGTAGGTTTCGAAAATATTTGTTCTCCAATGGGAAGTACAGGTCATACAAGTTGTCCGGTTTGGATGCTTAAAGATTTGGCACTCTAGCCACCGAAAGGGAACTGAAAAAAATAAAGATGAAAATAAAAGAATACAGAACTCAATTTATTCAAGCGCTTACTTCTATGTATGGGGAAGGAGAGGCGGAGAGTTTTTTCTATTTGATATTGGAAGAAAAGCAGCAACTGAAAAGAATTGATTTGGCTTTGCATCCGGATTTGGAAATTTCGGAGGAAGAAATTTGGGTTTGGAATTCGATTTTGGAACAATTGAAATTAGAAATTCCGATTCAATATTTGTTAGGGAAAACGAGTTTTTATGGATTGGATTTTGAAGTCAATGCCAATGTTTTGATTCCGAGGCCGGAGACGGAGGAATTAGTAGATTGGATTGTTTCCAATGTTCTAAAAAATGGAAGGTCTAAGGGTCTAAAAATTCTCGACATTGGGACAGGAAGCGGATGTATCGCAGTTTCGCTAGCTAAGAATCTCCCGAATGCGGAAGTTTTTGCAATTGATGTTTCTGAGAAAGCTTTGGAAACTGCCAAGAAAAATGCCAAGCTGAATGAAGTGGAAGTTACTTTTATTTCCCAAAACATTCTTGAAACGCTAGATTTAGGACAAGAGTTTGATATTATTGTTTCGAATCCGCCATATGTTCGGAATTTGGAAAAAGAAGAAATTAAGAAAAATGTTTTGGACAATGAACCTCATTTGGCTCTTTTTGTGGAAGATAACGATGCCTTAATTTTTTATAGAAAAATAGCCGAATTGGCTCAAAAAAACCTTTCGGATTCAGGACAGCTTTATTTTGAAATCAATCAATATTTGGGTCAGGAAATGGTTGATTTACTTAAATTAATGAATTTCAAAAATATAGAATTACGTAAAGATATTTACGAAAACGACAGAATGACGAAGGCAGATTTCAGATAACAGGTTTCAGATAGCAGAACGCAGAATTTAGTTGGCAGATTACAGATTTTAGATAGCTGAGAAGGTCGGAAACAGATTTTAAATCAATTAAACTTATCAGGATTAGTCATCATATAATTCAATAGTTTTCCAACTTCAAGACTGTTTGAAGTCAAGCCGTCAAAAGTTTCTTGGTTTATATATTCACAAGCAAGAGAATATTCCAGCCAAGATTGGGTTTCTGAATTTTCGGCATCACTATCTGTGAGTTTAGAAATAAAATGATTCACATATCTTCTTTTTCTCGTAGCCTCAGCAATATTTACCGAAACACTTCTCGAAGAACGTCTAATTTGATCTGTTAATGAGTATTTCTCTTCGGTCGGAAAACCTTTTGAAATATTGAAAATTGACATTCCTAATTCAAATGATTTTTTATAAGCCAATAAATCTTGAAATCTCATATTGTTATTTGAGGTTAGTTATTTAGCAATTCTGCAATCTAATTTTTATAATCTAAAACCTGACATCTATTTTCTGCGTTCTGCAATCTTAATTCTGCCTTCTGAAACCTGCTATCTGAATTCTTATTCATAACGCAACGCCTCAATAGGATCCAAGTTTGCCGATTTAACTGCAGGATACAAACCAGAAACGAGCGCCACGATAAAGCTTACGATAAACGCCGCCATCATTGCTCCCCAAGGAATCACAAAAACAAAGTCCATCGCTGTCGAAAGCCCAAAACCGATTAAGATTCCAAAAATAATTCCAACCAAACCGCCTATTTGTCCAATCAGCAATGTTTCTATGAAAAACTGAAAGGCAATAGTTGTTTTTTTGGCACCCAACGCTTTTCGGACACCGATTTCGCGGGTACGTTCGGTTACCGAAACAATCATGATATTCATCAAGGCGATAGACGACCCAAGTATGGTAATAATCCCGATGAGCCACGATGCAAGCCCAAGATATTGGGTGATGCTCAGGATTCGGTTAATCAAATCATCGCTTCGCACTATGCCGAAATTATTGTCTTTTATAGGGCTTAATTTTCGGACTCTACGCATAGTACTGTTCGCGTTGTCAATAGCTTGGTCCAATAATTCTTTTTTGCCAACCATAACACTCAACGTATAGTTGATATTGGGAGCTGTAAACAGGGAACGGGCAACTTGTATTGGAATCAAAACCCTTAAATCCTGGCTGTTCCCAAAGGTGGAGCCTTTTTCTTTTAGCATACCAATCACTTTAAATTTCGCACCTCTTATGGAAAGGGTTTTGCCAATCGGGTTCACGTCTTTTAGAATTCCTTTTTTAAAATCAGAACCTACTACGCAAGTATAAGTGTTGTTGGAAACGTCAAAATTGGTAAAATTTCTCCCCATATCGGTTTCAAGTCCCGAGTTGGTCAAAAAATGTTCATCAACACCCAAAACACTTATTTCGGGATCCGTTTTCAAGGCTTCGTATTTTACTTCGGCAGTCGATGTCGCGGTAAAAGACAGCGACGTTTCGGTCAATGGGTAATTGTATTTATTCTTGAAAGCCACGGCCTCAGGATAGGAAATAATAGGATTTATGATTTCGCGTTCCCCGCCACCGCGTCTTCTGGAGTTGCTTTCGTATTGATTAATGTTGAAAGTATTGGCTCCCATTGAAGCAAAATCGGAGGACAGAGTATTCTCCAGCGCCGCAACAACAGTCAGGATTCCAACTAAGGCAGTTATACCAATGGCAATAATCATTACCGTCAAAATGGTTCGCAACAATTGAGTTCGGATGGAACCAAAAGCGATTCGGATATTTTCTTTGAATAATTTTAGCATCATAGTCGTTTGACACGAAAATACAATTTTTGTTACAAATTCCATTTGAGAAATTCCTCTAAATGTTTTTTAGGAGCTATTTCCAGCTGTCCACTATATCTGTTGTCCCGAACCCCGGGACAACAGGATGCCGTTTCCATCTGGGCTAGGGCATTCCGTCATTAAAGAAGCTTTAAAATTAAATCACAAATTTTTCAAAAGGAATTATTTTAAAAGTAAGATATTTGCAGTGAGAATTAGGAATTTTAAATTACGAATTACGAGTTACGAATTATGGTTTTGAGTAAATCGCTTTTTTTGAAGTTTAAAATCCGTAATTCGTAATTTAAAATTCATAATTGATGAAACCGAGTATTCCAAAAGGAACCAGAGATTTTTCACCTGCTGAGGTGGCAAAAAGACAATACATTATCCAAATCATAAAAAGCAATTTCGAAAAATTTGGATTCCAACCCATAGAAACTCCTTCATTCGAAAACTCCGAAACCTTAATGGGGAAATACGGGGAAGAAGGCGACCGATTAATTTTTAAGATATTAAACTCAGGAGATTTTTTGGCAAAAGCCAATGAGACTCACCTAGAAGCCAAAGACAGCACACGATTAACATCAAGTATTTCTGAGAAAGCCTTGCGTTATGACTTAACTGTTCCATTTGCACGTTATGTAGTGCAACACCAAAACGAAATCGAATTTCCGTTCAAAAGATACCAAATACAACCTGTTTGGCGTGCCGATCGTCCTCAGAAAGGGCGTTTCAGAGAATTTTTTCAATGTGATGCCGATGTTGTAGGATCTAAATCTTTGTGGCAAGAAGTAGAGTTGGTACAATTGTACGATTCTGTTTTTACTGCTTTGGGTCTTGAAGGCGTTACCATTAAAATCAATAACAGAAAAATACTTTCCGGTATTGCTGAAGTAATTGGTGCATCGGATAAATTGATTGACTTTACGGTAGCCTTGGACAAATTGGACAAAATAGGCGAGGACGGCGTGAAGAAAGAAATGATCGAAAAAGGAATTGCTGAAGAAGCGATTGCCAAAGTACAGCCGTTATTCAATTTCACGGGAACCATCTCTGAGAAAATCGAAAAGCTTTCTGTTTTACTTTCTGCATCAGCCGAGGGAATGAAAGGTGTTGAAGAACTGCGTTTCATTTGTGACAATGTGATCAATTTAGGATTGTCAACGGCAAGTTTGGATTTGGATGTAACATTGGCAAGAGGACTGAATTATTATACAGGAGCTATTTTTGAAGTAGCTGCTCCAAAAACCGTTGCTATGGGTTCCATCGGTGGTGGTGGTCGTTATGATGATTTGACCGGTATCTTTGGTTTGAAAAATATGAGTGGAGTAGGGATTTCTTTTGGACTTGACCGAATCTATTTGGTGGTCGAAGAGTTAGGATTGTTCCCAGAAGCGGTAACTTCTACTTCAAGAGCATTGTTTATCAATTACGGTGAGAAAGAAGCTTTTTATTCGATGAAAGCCATCAAAGAATTGCGTACTTCAGGAATAAAAGTAGAATTGTATCCTGATAATGCCAAGGTCGCCAAACAATTCCAACACGCCGACAAACGATTCATTCCTTATGCGGTAATCGTGGGCGAGGAAGAAATGAATGACAATCAATATAGTTTAAAAGATTTAGTTTCTGGAGAACAGAAAAAAGTAAGCTTAGAAGAGCTGAAAGTGATTTTAAAATAAAGAAAATTAAATACTGAAAAAAGCGATTGTTGAATAGGTAATGCTATTCGCAATCGCTTTTTTTGTTGATGTATTTTAAAGAGTTGAGACCAGAATTGGTATTGAACTTTATTTCACAGAGAAACGCGAAAAAGTCGCAAAGTTTCACAAAGTTTTTTACTCAATCTGAAGAATTCTCTCTGTTCTCTGCTTTCTACTTTCTGCCTTCTGCCTTCTGCCTTCTGCCTTCTGCTCTCTGCGAACTTTATTTCAGCAGGTCTTTGTATATTTTATTCTCCAGCTTTAACGCATTTAGTTCTTCCTGCACCGCTTTCAATTCTGTTTCCAAAGCAATTTCTCTGGGAGTTGCAAAAGGAATTGGTAATCGCGAAGCCAGATCGGCAAGGAGATTACGGTTTATAGCCAATGATATTTTCCAGAGAATACCAAATTGAAGCGACTCCTGTACCATATATCCGGTAGCCGTACTATCGGCAACACCCAATTCTCGGGCTACTGCAGCCCTGTTCACGCCGTGCTTGGCAAAATACTGTCTTAAAAACTTACCAATATGCGGATATGAAACTGAACCCTGAGTTTGATATTTTTTTACCAATGCTTTCATAAATAAATGTTTGTATTCATTTCAAAAATAGCAATTAAATTATAAATTGTTAGAATTTTCCTTATTTTTTACAAACACCACCGTTCTAAAAGCCTGCTTTGGATTAACAGAAAGCACGTGATCGTAGCTTTAACCTAAGGGAGCGTAGGTTTATGCTAAGTCAACGTAGGTTTAACCTAAGTAAGCATAGGTTTATGCTAAGCCAACGTAGGTTTAACCTAAGTGAGCGTAGGTTTATGCTAAGCCAACGTAGGTTTAACCTAAGTAAGCGTAGGTTTATGCTAAGACAACGTAGGTTTATACTACGATAACGTGCCTTTATGACAAGTAAACCTAGCTTTGTGACAAGTCACGGTAGTTTAATGCTAAGACCACCTATCTTTATGACAAGTCCGCGAAGCTTTATGCTAAGCAGGCTTAATAAAAGTGAAAGCACAGCTAGTGTGACGGAAATGTAGTAAGCCAAATTTTTTGCTGCCATTTTATTTTTAGCGCTAATTACGGGAAACCGTATAGCATATTAAAAATGGTCTTGTAAGTTTGGTCCTTGCAGCAACAAACGAAATGAATTTTCACCAAGCTACCCGGTTTTGGGGGTATATGCGCTATATTGTTGCGGCTGTATATTAGTTATGCTATACCTTGAAGAAAACAACTAACCATATTATATGCAATTAAGAAAAGGTAAAACGAAAACACTTTTAGAAAGTTCAATTGATTGTGCTTTATTATCAGTAGAAATTTATAATAAGCCAAGAGCGCCATTCAGAGTAGAAAGTTTTATCACTCATATGATTATGTCGTGGACAAGGCTTTTACAAGCACATTTTAATCATACAATTGGAGAGACTTTTTTTTACAAAGAAACTAACGGAAGGTTTAAAATAATTGATGGAGAAAAAAAGGCTTGGGAATTAAAAACCTGTATACAGAAATATGGAGCGCTTTCAGAAGGAGTAAAATCTAATCTTGAATTCTTCATAAAACTTCGAAATAAAATTGAACACAGAACAATATCCAAAGACGAAATTGGACTGATGATTTTTGGAGAATGTCAATCTCTTTTGTACAATTATGAGAATGAATTAATAAAACTATTTGGTTCTGAATATGCAATAAATGAAAGTTTAGCTTATTCACTACAGTTTTCAAGGTTGAGAACAGCAAAACAAGTCGAAGCAAATAAACAATTATTATCAACCGAAGTTAGAGAAATTAAAGATTTTATTGAGAAATATAGATTAAACATTAAAGAAAGCGTATTTAACACTCAGGAATTTAGTGTAAAATTAATCCAATTGCCAAAAATTGCTAACACAAATAGAAATGATTTGGCAATTGAATTTGTTAATTGGAATTCAATTTCAGAAGATGATAGGATTAGTTATGAAAAAATAACTGCATTGATAAAAGATAAAGTTCAGAAAACAGAAGTTATAAATCCTGCTAAATTAAAACCAGGAGCAATAGTAACTTTTGTAAATGAAAATTACCAAAATAATTTTAATCATTACGATCATAAATGTTTGCTCTATATATTTTCAATTAAACCAACAAAAGAAGATGGTAATAACATTGACCCATTTGAAACTAACACTAAATATTGTCATTATGATGAAGCTCATAATGATTATTTATTTCAAGAAGAATGGAGTAATTTCATATTAAGCAATATAACTAGTGGTATGTTAACTCGAGAAATTTGGAAAACAAATTTTGACAATAAAATCAAGCTTGAAATAAGTAATTATGAAATCGAATAGAAAAGGCAATCCCATAACAACACTACAACGGATTTGGGCAATAGGCTTAATAGGAAGTTGGTTTTGTATTTGGGATGATTTGGCAAATCCGAATAATGGATTTAATTTAGTTCCAAACTGTTAGCTGTTATGCTTAAAAAAATAATATAGTATTATGAACTTACGCTTATTTTTTCTGTTAATTATTCTTGAATCACTTTTTGTGGTTGTTGGAGGTTTTGGGCTTATTTTATTTTTCTTTCTTTATTTTGGTTCGGGTGCTGGAGCAAGTTCTGATAAAGCTATATTGACTGAAAATGTGGCGTTCATAATTCTACCTTTATTGCCATTGCTTTTTGGAGTTTTTAAATACAAAACTTTAACAGAAAAATTAAAAGCCAAAAGTTATTTATACTCTGGTTTGCTAGTGACAATAGTTAGCGGAATATATTTTGGACTGGATATGTAAAAAAAGAAACTTAAATGAAAAACACGCAGCTAAGTAATTTAAAACTTGTAGTATCAGGACTTTTGATTGTCAACGTACCTGTGTTAATTGTTATTTTTTCTTCAATTTATTTTCTATCAGAACTTACAAAGTTTAATTTCACAGAACTTGTAATAATTAGTTGCTCTATTGGATGGATTTTTTGGGAGTTTGCTTCTAGATATTGGATAAAATGGTCTCTCTCAAGAGCTGTAGAAAAAGAACGTTTACTAAAGATTGGAATATCTAGTCTTGTTCTTTGGAAAAGTGACATAAAGAAAATTGAAAAAATACATTCAAAACTTAAAGAGGAAACAAAATAAGACAGTTAATGGCTTTTTTGAGTTAAGGCATATTTAATAAGGCAATCTAATATGGTTGCCTTTTTTTATGGAATAAATTTAGCCTGGCTCAACATCCAGTTGTAGATTTTGTCTTCTCTAAAATAATGCTCCACACTGCCGTGATTTCCACCTTTAACAACGGTAAAGGTGAGGTTGGCATTGGGATTACAAGTCTGGATGGCTTTGACCATTTTTCTGGATTCCGATAATGGAACTATATAATCTTTGTTTCCGTGAATAACCCACAAAGGAACTGTTGCTAGGTTGCAGGCGTCTTTTGTGTTCCCGCCTCCACAAATGGCAACTGCTGCAGTAATTTTATCGGGATATTTGCCCGCAAAATCAAAAGTACCGTATCCGCCTAAGCTCATTCCGCAGACATAGACCCTCGATAAATCGGTATTGTAATTGTTTTGCACATATTCCAAAAGCTTTAAGAGCTTGTCCGGATCCCAAGCACCGTGAGCTACTTGTGGTGCAATAACGATGGCTGGAATTTCTTTTCCTTTTTCGATGGCACGAATTATACCGTAGCGTTTTACTCGATCCAAATTGGTTCCAGAGAGGCTTTTTCCATGTAAAAATAAAATGATAGGCGCTTTTTTGTCCAATACGTCCTGACTGGGTAAATTAATCCAGAAAGGGTATTCGGTTTGGTCTGTGATGGCTTTTAGTTGCGCTTGTGCAGTAGGAATGGCACAAAGCATAAGTAGGTAAAATAAAATATAAAATCGCATTAGTTTGGGGGTAATGTTTTGAATTGGGGCCGCAAAATACCTTTTATAATTTAAGGAGGCAACTTTTTACGGTTAAAAATAAAAAAGCAAAATAGAGTGAATATTACAAGTTTTGGTGTCAATTGTATAATGTTTTTGGAGTACTGTAGAACCACCTTTGCCTCAAGAAATAACATAATTCTTAAAATAACATAAAATGAAAAATAAAATTTTACTATTCACCTTTGCGATACTATGTGTTGCATTTATTTCTGGCTGCGAAAAAGATGATTTTGAAGAAGTCGTTGGGGTATGTCCCATAGTGGCGTCCACAACTCCTTTGAGCAACGCATTAGATGTTCCATTGGGACAAGTCATTACTGCTACATTCAACGAGGAAATGGATCCAAGTTCGATTACTTCAACCTCATTTACAGTTGTTGGAGTTGCCCCTTTGACAGGAACGATTACTTATGCAGATAAAACCGCAACCTTTGCACCAACAGTTCCACTATTAGAAAACACTACTTACACGGCTAAGATTACCACAAAAGTCAAAGACTTGATGGGTAATTTTTTGCAAGTTGAGTATGTATGGGTATTCTCGACAGGTACAATTTTAAGACCAGTAGTCATTACTGCAGACCCTATTAATGATGCCATAGCCGTGCCGTTGAATAAAACAATTTCGGCAACTTTTAATATGGCGATGAATTCATCAACATTAAATAGCACTACTTTCAAAGTAAATCAAGGCGTTAATGTTGTAACTGGAGTTATTACCTATGCAGGATCGACGGTATCTTTTGTTCCGACAAGTCCTTTATTGCCTAATAAAATCTATACAGTAACGATAACTACGGGTGCAAAAAACTCACAGGATACCGCAATGGCAGCAGATTATATCTGGAATTTTACAACAGATATTGTGCCAACAGTAACTATTACAGATCCTGTTAATAATGCAATTAATGTTGCTTTAAATCAAACGGTGACCGCTGATTTTAGTATTCCAATGGATGTGGCTACAATCAATGCAACCACATTTACTTTGAAACAAGGAACAACTACAATTCCGGGGACAGTTATTTATTCTGGTACAACAGCTTCGTTTAAACCAACAAATTCATTAGTATTAGGAACGGTTTACACCGCAACAATTACAAATGGTGCAAAAAGTGTAGCCGGAACGTCATTGGCTAGTGACTATGTTTGGAGTTTTACTACTATAGCAACACCTCCTGCGGCAATAATCATAAATCTTGGAACAGCAGCTATGTTTGGAGCTTTTGGTGGAAACGCCGGGGTAACAAACCAAGGATTGAACACAGTAATAAACAATGGAAGCATTGGGTCGACCGCAGCT
Source organism: Flavobacterium granuli (assembly GCF_031456055.1). GTDB lineage: Bacteria > Bacteroidota > Bacteroidia > Flavobacteriales > Flavobacteriaceae > Flavobacterium > Flavobacterium granuli_A. Next base: position 139,312 of record NZ_JAVDTX010000008.1, on the reverse strand, counting down.
TCAACCCTTATTACAGGATTTCATGATGGACTTGTAATTTATACAGAGACTCCTCTAAATGTTGGAAATGTTACAGGTGACATATTTACTGCACCTCCAGCTCCGGGAACAGCCACATCATTTGCAACAGCACAACAAGGATTACTTGATGCAAATGCAGCATATTTAAGTATCTCTCCTGCATCAAAACCAGGCGGTTCAGATCCTAATGCAGGTGAATTGGGAGGGTTGACATTAGCTCCGGGAGTTTATAAATCAGCCAGCGGTACTTTCAAAATCAGTAATGGAGATCTTACGCTTGACGCAAAAGGAGATCCGAATGCGACTTGGATTTTTCAAACTGCATCATCACTTACTGTTGGAATTGCAGGTCCTACAGGAGCCAAAAGCATAATAATGAAAAACGGTGCACTAGCCAAAAATGTGTTTTGGTATGTGGGTAGTAATGCAACTATTAATGGTGCAGGTGGCGGAACGATGGTTGGAACCATTATTGCGAACTCTGGTGTTACTTTTTCTACTGCCGGGAATGCAAGTCAAACAGTACTCAACGGAAGAGCAATATCGTTAGTTGCATCTGTTACCATGGTAAATACAACTATTAATGTACCATAAATAACATTGCTAAACTTTATAATCCCGTTTTCGGACGGGATCTTTCTCAACAAAAAATAACATATAAACAGACATAAAATGAAAACTAAAATTAGTTTTAAAACGGAATTATTTACAACGTGGATTTCAGAGAATCTTCTCTTAAACACTCTTTTCTTATTGACATTGTTGTGCTTGAGTGCTCAAACAAAGCTTCATGCGCAAGAGGTTAATTATACAAAACCTTCTTGGTATTTTGGTGTTGCAGCAGCCACCAACTATAGTTTTTACCGTGGCTCGACACATCAGCTTAATTCGAGTTTAACTCCTCCGGTAACTTTTCATAATGGAGAAGGAGCAGGACTTTATTTGGCACCAGTTATTGAATATTATAAACCAAATACAATATTGGGATTTATGTTTCAGGCAGGTTATGACAGTAGAAAAGGATCGTTTGATCAGAAAATGAGTCCTTGTAATTGCCCAGCAGATTTATCTACAGAATTAAGTTATATCACTGTAGAACCGAGTATTCGTATTGCGCCTTTTAAATCTAATTTTTATATATACGGAGGGCCACGTTTGGCTTTCAATGTGGATAAATCATTTAAATATCAGTTAGGAATTAATCCTGCTTATCCCAATCAAGAGGCTACGCCTGAGGTAAGAGGTGATTTTGACAATGTTGACGAAACGCTTATTTCTATGCAAGTTGGAGCAGGGTTTGATATTCCGTTATCATCACAAAAACATAAAACACAATTTCTTTTGTCTCCGTTTGTGAATTTTCAACCTTATTTTGGGCAACATCCACGTTCTACAGAAACTTGGAGTTTAAGTACTCTTAGGGTAGGTATGGCACTTAAATTTGGACAAGGAAGTAAAGCAGAAGCTCCTGAAGCGGTAGAATCTCAAGTTCAGTTTTCGGTATATGCGCCTAAGAACATTCCGGGAGAACGTAACGTAAGAGAGGTATTTCCATTGAGGAATTATGTTTTTTATGATTTGGAATCAAATAAAATACCAAGTCGTTACAAATTATTGCAAAAAGAGAATGCAAAAGATTTCAATGAAGATCAGATAGGAGTTACGGCAACTGTAAATCCATCAGGTCGTTCTGCACGACAAATGACGGTTTATTATAATGTAATCAATATTCTTGGGAATCGAATGGTAAAATATCCTTCAACTACTATTACACTTGTTGGTTCTTCAGAAAAAGGATCAGAAGATGGTGTTGTTATGGCCGAATCTATCAAAACGTATTTGGTAAATGTATTCGAAATAAAATCGTCAAGAATAACTACTAAAGGCCAGCTAAAACCTAACATTCCATCTGAGCAACCTGGAGGGACAAAAGAATTGGAATTACTTCGCGAGGGAGATCGCAGAGTTTCGATCGAAAGTAATTCACCTGAATTATTGATGGAATTTCAAGTTGGTCCAGATGCTCCATTAAAACCATTAGAATTTGTCACTGTTCAGGAAGCACCTATAGATAGTTATATAACTATTGATGCAACTGGCGCAGGACAAGCGTATTCTTCATGGTCTTTGGAAACTACTGATCCAGACGGACAAATGAAAACTTTTGGTCCTTATACTAAAGAGAAAGTAAGTATTCCTGGTAAAAGTATTATGGGAACTCGTTCTGAGGGTGATTACAAAGTAAAAATGATTGGGAAAACCAAAAGCGGCAAAATTGAAGAAAAAGTAACCACTACTCACATGGTGCTTTGGACTCCGTCTAAAACAGAAGAAGGACTTAGATACAGCATAATTTTTGAATTTAATAAATCAAAAGCAATTGCTATGTATGAAAAATATTTGACAGAGGTGGTTACGCCTAAAATACCTAAGAACGGAGTAGTTATCATTCATGGTCACACCGATATTATTGGTGAAGAGTCTTATAATTCAAATTTGTCTTTGGATAGAGCCAATGAAGTGAAAAGCATTATCGAAAAAACATTATCACAATCTGGACGAAAAGATGTTACATTCAAAGTGCATGGTTATGGTGAAGATGAGAGTGCATCTCCTTTTGAAAACAAACTTCCTGAAGAACGTTTTTACAACCGTACGGTAATAATTGACATTATTCCTGCTGCTAAATAAAAAAAAGCAATATACCCGTGAATACTCTTTTAGAGTGTAAAAAGACAGGAAATTTAAGTCCTGTCTTTTTTTTGTTTAAATATGTATTAAAAACAATTTTAATCACTAAATTTTTTATTTCTCCGGTTCTAAACCACCAACTTCATTGATTTGGTCAAGTATGTTAGTTTGGTTGGGTGAAATGTAGTTTTTTACTTCGCTGGCATTTTCTTTCTTAAAAAGAAGGTCTAAAGCATTGTACAGTCTTAATAAAACCTCTCGATCTTCTTTCTCAATTTCTAAAGCTGTATTAAAAGTGAAAACATAATTGTTAGAATTGCGAACTTCTACTTTTATCGTTTTTGGTGTGATTTTAAATTTGACTATATCCATATGATTCCATTGCTCTTTTAGGTATTTGATATTTTCTTATCAAGTTCCGTTTTTCTAATATATTGTTTGCCGAAAATACTATTTTGATTTGATGTAAACAATTGTATAAGTACATTAAATTCTTTCTCTGTATTCAAAGAAAGGTGTTCTAAAAGAATGTTTTTTAGTCCGAACAACTCTGTCTGCTTTGGAAACTAACAATATAGACGAAAAACTTGATTTCATTTATATCTTTTCCGATTAAAGCTCCTATCTCGATTTATAAAATTTCTCACTCCTTTTCATCGCTCTTAGGGGTGAGTTTGATAGTTACGATGAGGTGAAATCCAATAAAAAACCCTTAAACAATTGATGTTTAAGGGTTTGTTTCTTGTAGCGAAGACGGGAGTTGAACCCGTGACCTCAGGGTTATGAATCCTGCGCTCTAACCGACTGAGCTACCTCGCCATATTTGGGATATATCCTATCCCTGAATGCGGGTGCAAATATAAAACAATAATTAGAGTTTGCAAGCGAAAAGCAACAAAAAATATTTTTTTTTGAAAACGTTTTTTTATTGGAGTAATAATCTATATATTCGAAAAAAAATAAGTGATATTCATGGATTTAAAAGTGCGTTACGAAATCGAATTCCCCATAAATTCCTCTCCCCAATTGTTGTACCAATATATTTCGACACCTTCGGGCTTGTCTGAATGGTTTGCTGATAATGTAAATTCTCGTGGTGAGTTTTTTACTTTTATCTGGAATGACTCCCAAGAGAAAGCAAGATTGGCATCCAAAAAATCGGGTGAGAAAGTGAAATTCAAATGGGTTGACGACAATAATAAGGATACCGAATATTTTTTTGAATTGAATATTTTAGTGGATGAGCTTACCAAAGATGTTTCTTTAATGGTTGTTGACTTTGCTAGGAAAGATGAGGTTGAAGAAGCAACTCAGTTATGGGAAAACCAGATTTCAGACCTAAAACATGTTATAGGTTCGGTGTAGCAGAATTGTATATTATAACTTATATTTGTCACGCCTTTTGGCGTGACTTTTTTTTATATATAGTATGATAAATTTTAATGGTGCAATAGTATCCGAGGATGCAAATATTTTAGTTCAAAATAGAGGGTTTTTATATGGTGATGCGGTTTTTGAAACTGTGAAAATTGTAAATGGAAAAATCCTGTTTTTAGAAGATCATTACTTCAGGTTGATGTCTTCCATGCGTGTGGTTCGAATGGAAATCCCAATGGATTTTACGATGGAATACCTAGAAGAGCAAATTATTACTTTGGTCAAAAATAATAATGTTGAATCATCTTCTAGAGCTAGAATTACGGTTTATAGAAATGACGGAGGATATTATTTACCGCAAAACAATACCGTTTCCTTTTTGATACAAGCTATTCCGCTTGAAAATACCGCATATTTTCTTCGTGAAGGCGAGTATGAAGTCGATTTGTTCAAGGATTTTTATATCACAAAACAATTATTGTCCTCAATTAAAACGACAAACCGTTTGATAAATGTAACTGGAAGTATTTATGCTAACGAAAACGGATTGGATAATTGTATTCTATTAAACGATACTAAAAATGTTGTTGAGGCTTTACAGGGCAATATTTTTATGTTAAAGGATAATAGGTTAGTCACTCCTCCGGTTTCGGAAGGTTGCTTAAATGGAGTAATGAGAAAACAAATTTTGGGGTTGGCTAAAAAAATAAGCGGTATTGAAGTGGCAGAGGAAATTATTTCGCCTTTTGATCTTCAAAAAGCGGATGAATTGTTTGTAACGAATGTTATTAAAGGTGTGCAACCAATTACAAAATACAGAAAAAAAGAATTCTCTATTGAAATTTCTAAAACGTTAGTTGCAAAATTAAATGAATCTTTAAACTTAGTTTAAATATGGATTTTCGGGAGCGTTTGACCAAATAAGGTATTCGCCTCCCAACTCTATGATTTGCTCTTTCCAGAAATGAGTAGTTGGTTTCCCAATTATTTTATTCTCATAATTGTTTTTGGTAATAATCCAGGAATTGGTTTCCATTTCTTTTTCAAGTTGTTGCTCTTCCCATCCAGTATAACCCAAAAAGAAACGGATGTTCTCTTTTTTTATCTTGCCTTTATTGATTAGATCTTTTGTTGATTCAAAATCACCACCCCAATAAATCCCATTGGATATTTCTATACTATTGGGTATAAGGTCAGGAATATTGTGTATGAAATAAAGGTTGTCCTGTTCTACTGGACCGCCATTGAAAATCTTAAAATTGGCATTTATTTCGGGAATCAAATCATTGATGGAATATTTCAAAGGTTTGTTCATAATAAAGCCTACTGAGCCATCTTCGTTATGATCTGCCAAGAGGATTACTGATCGATTAAATGACAAGTCTCCAATTATTGATGGTTCAGCAATAAGTAAATATCCTTTTTTTAATTTTTCTGAAATCATAAGGCTATATTTTTAATTAAATTTAAGAAAAATTAAATTCACTAACCAAACTTTTTCGATTTTAATCGTTAAAAAGCAAAAAAAAACCTTCCAATCGGAAGGTTTAATTATATAAGATAAACTATGATTAGTTTACTGCTCCTTCTAAATCAGCTCCAGCTTTGAATTTTACAACATTTTTTGCAGCGATTTTAATAGTTTTTCCAGTTTGAGGATTTCTTCCGTCTCTTGCAGCTCTTGAAGATACTGACCAAGATCCGAATCCTACTAAAGATACTTTACCACCTTTTTTCAAAGTTCCACCTACATTTCCTAAAAATGATTCTAATGCCAATTTTGCAGCAGCTTTAGTAATTCCTGCATCAGCAGCGATAGCGTCGATTAATTCTGATTTGTTCATAATAATTTGATGTTAATTGTTGGTTAAAATAATTGTTAATTAGAACAAAATTAACAGGAAATACGGTCTTTGCAAGTGTTTTATACATTTTTAGTGTATTTTGTTAATAACTTACAATCTTTGTTCATAAAGTAGGCTAAAATTCCGAGAAAAACAGCACTTAACTCCTGCTGTCATTGGTATTAATAGGCTTTTGTACTTTCTGAAAAAGTAATACCATTTAATAATTCTGCAGTAGTCATTTTCTTTTTTCCTGGAAATTGAAGAGACATTATTTGAATATAACCTTTATTTACTGCTATTTTCATTTCTTTTTTGGTACATATTATGTTTCCAATAGGATATGTATGTTCTTCAATAATAGCTTTGGTTTCGTAGATTTTTACATTCCACTCTTCGCCTTTGTCGCCAAAAAAACACCAAGCAGCAGGGTAAGGACTTAAACCTCGAATCAAATTGTAAATTTCTGTGATTGATTTTGACCAATCAATTTTGCAATTTTCTTTATTTAGCTTGTATGCTGTTTTGATATCTGATGAATCATTCTGAATCGTGGTTGTAGCGTTTCCACTTTCAATCACTTTCAAAGTCTCTATTACGGTATCGCATCCTAAAAGCATTAATCTATCGTGTAATTGTCCTGCATTTTCGGTGTCATCGATTGCTGTTTCAGAGCTTAAAATCATCGCTCCAGTATCTATTTTATCATCGATAAAAAAAGTAGTCACGCCAGTTTTGGTTTCTCCATTGATAATTGCCCAGTTAATTGGTGCGGCTCCTCTATAATTGGGAAGTAAGGAAGCGTGCAGATTGAATGTCCCCAAGGATGGCATCTCCCATACTACTTTTGGCAACATTCGAAAAGCAACTACGATTTGTAGATTAGCGTTCAGTGATTTTAATTCTTCAAGAAAGCCATCGTCTTTTAGATTTGTAGGCTGCAATAGGTTTAATTTTTTTTCTAATGCATATTCCTTTACTGCCGAATATTTCAGTTTTTGACCTCGACCGGCAGGTTTGTCCGCTGCGGTGATTACACCTACTACTTCATAGTTGTTTTTGATTATGGTGTCTAGAATGCCAACGGCAAATTCTGGAGTTCCCATAAATATAATTCTTAATTTTTCCATTAGGCTTTTAAAGTGTATTTATTGTTTTTTTGAATTATTAAAAGATCATCTTCCAATAATTCTTGCAGTACAAAGATAATATCGTCGGCGGTATTTTTTGTTTTCTCTTGGATTTCTCTTGAATTTAAATCTTCAATTTGCAATAAAGTCATGATTTTTTTGGAAAGTGCATTGTAGTCTTTCTTTGGTTTGGAAAGCGTTATGCAATAAGAACAAATGCCGCAATTGTCTTTCGCTTTTTCTCCAAAATATTCTAAAATCATTTTACTTTTGCAAACATTCTTTTCCTTTACATAATTCAAAACCGATTGCAGTTGTTCTTTTTTGAGTTCGTTTTGTCTTATTAAATATTTAGAGACTTTATTAATTGTTCTTTCATCTTCCCGAATTTCATTGAATATTAAAGTTGCATCATTGTTTTTAGAATGGTATTCTATAATTTCTTTGTCTTTTAGTTTGTGTAATACTGCTAGTATTTCGGCTTCAGAATGATTGGATTTTTTGGCAATCATTGGCAAATTGAAAGCAGTCTGCATCTCATAGACACCAGGGTAAGTCCTTAGAATAGTTAGAATAATTTCTTCATCATTAGGATTCAAACTCGTATAGCGTATAACTTCTTTGGATGGAATTAAAAATTGCAATGTGATTTTTTCTGAAAATTCTTGAGACAAAGTCAAAACACCTTGACCGTCTAAAAAACGCATTGCATTGAATGTTTTTAATGCTGGAAACCCATATTTCAAACAAAAATGATGTAAATTAAAAGTGAATTCCTCGTTAATTCCTTCTCCGTAGGCAATCTGAAAGTAATTGCAGAGTTTGACAAACATAGTGTTCAAAAAAGCTTTGTCTGGCAAAACGTTTATAAATTGATTTTCGGTTTGAATGATATCTGTTGGACTAGTTAATAAAACAGCATATGCTTTTTCGCCGTTTCTTCCGGCACGACCCGCTTCCTGATAGTAATTTTCAATGTTTTCCGGTAACTGAATATGGATAACGGTTTTAACATTAGGTTTGTCAATTCCCATTCCAAAGGCATTTGTGGCAACGATAACCTGCGCTTTTTCTTCCATCCAAAGCTGCATGTTTTTGTCTTTTTCTCTAGAGGTAAGTCCACCGTGATAATAAGTGCTTTTAAATCCTAACGTTTGCAATTGAGCCGAAATGTCCAAACACGATTTTCTGTTTCGAACATATATAATAGAAGGCTGAGGGTTTTTTTTAAGAATTTGCTGAATTCGAAAATGCTTGTCTTCCACTTCAAAAACCATATAGGCTATATTCTTTCTGGCAAAAGATTTCTCAAACTGCTTAGGATTGTGCATCCCCAGTTCGGTAATAATATCCTCTTTTACTCTTGGAGTGGCTGTAGCCGTCAAAGCCAAAAATGGAACTTTTGGGAAATAAGTTTTCAATGCCGAAATCTTCAAATAGGCTGGACGAAAATCATGTCCCCATTGTGAAACACAATGTGCTTCGTCAATAGTTATTAAGTTTATGGGAAGATTTTTTATACGTTCCAAAATCCAATCCGATTGCAAGCGCTCCGGAGAAACATACAGAAATTTATAATTCCCAAATTGGCAATTGTCCAGCAAGTCAATCATTTCCTCAGATCGAATACCTCCGGTCAAAGCAATGGCTTTAATTCCTCGGTTTTGCAAATTGGTAACTTGGTCCTTCATCAAAGCAACCAATGGAGAAATAACCAAACAGATTCCTTCTTCCATCAGGGCTGGCACTTGGAAACAAATTGATTTCCCGCCTCCAGTTGGCATCAAAGCAAAAGTATCCTGACCACTTAAAACGGAATCAATAATTTCTTTTTGTAGTGATCTAAATGTATTATGCTGCCAATATTTTTGAAGAATTGCTAATGCTTCTGGCATTATTTCTAGTTTAGATTTTTAATTATTTACAATCTTGATTTTCAATAAATTGCTAAATTTTATCTAATATAAAAAGAATTCTGTTATCTACACTATCTTTTGGCACTTCAATTAGATTGTAGCCATAATCTGTGTAGGTTTTTGTAAGGTGTTTGTAGATGGTTTTTGCTTGCTCAAAGTTTTCATAGCGCTCACTGTCGCTTTCATAAATCTCCTCCCAAGGCGGAAGCATAAATATTTTGGTATATACATTTTCACGACAAGCACTATCAAAATGCTCAGGAAAATCATCACCAATATAGTCTAGGTAAGCCACGACATCCGGAATTCCGCGGTCAATAAATACCCATTTGTGTGGTTCATTTTGGGCATTATTAAATTGTTTTATTCTGCCGTCAAGCAACATTTGGCTAAACAATAAAGGGTCTTCCAGAAACAATTGTTCAATACCTCTTTTTTGGGCTTCAAGTGTAACTTCACGAGAAATTTCTGGATAACAACAATAACCTTTCGTTTCCAGACTTTTAATAATAGAACTTTTCCCAGTACCAGGGCCGCCAATGATAACAATAATTTCTTTCTGCACTTTCTCTAATTAAGCGGCAAAAATACTCAAACTTATTGGAAATTAAAAAGTTTATTGATTGCTAATTACAGTTCAATATAAAGGAGCGAAAGATGGAGCTTTTTTAGGAAAAATGGTTCCTGCTGTCCGCTGTATTCCATCCCGTAGAAAAAACGGGATGGGATGCCGCTTCCATCAGGGCTAAAGGGGAGATATAGTGAATTTTTGGAAGCATAACTTCGATTGAAATTCCTCTTAGAAATAAAAGAAAAATGTTAGTTTAGCACTTATTGTCCCATAAATCTTTAAACCCATACTTATAATTCCTAAATCTAAAATCTAAAATCTAAAATCTAAACCGTATATTTGCCTTTATTTTTAATTTAAGAATGGACAACGATAAAGAAAATAAAGCTGCAGAGTTCTATGAAAGGCTAAAGATTGAGTTGGACAACAGTAATTCTTGGCCAGCAGAATATTTGTTTAAATTTATAGTTCCCACTACCGAGGAAAATATCCAAAAAGTGGAGAATGCTTTCAACTGCATGGGAGCTGTAATCAGAACAACAAAATCCAAAACTGGAAAATTTACCAGTGTTTCGGTAGATGTCACTGTCAAAGATTCGCAAGAAATAATAGATAAGTACCAAGAATTATCCACAATAGAAGGTATAGTTTCCTTATAATTATGATCGAAAAATATAAAAAAGAAAACGCGAACGATGTTGTTTTCAATTTGGAATACAATTCCGAAAGAGAACATTTAATCATTCCGGAATATGGTCGTCATTTGCAAAAATTGATCGAGCAGGCAACTGTTATTGAAGATGAAGTTGAACGCAACAAAACGGCAAAATATATCATTCAGGTAATGGGAAGTTTGAATCCTCACTTGAGAGACGTGCCCGATTTTCAGCACAAACTTTGGGATCAGCTTTTTATCATGTCTGATTTTAAGTTAGTAGCCGATTCACCTTATCCAATTCCGTCAAGAGAAGTATTGCAACTCAAACCCGATGTTTTAAAATACCCTCAGAACTACCCAAAATACAGATATTATGGGAATAACATCAAATACATGATTGATGTAGCCAATAAATGGGAAGAAGGAGAAATGAAAAGTGCATTGGTAAAAGTAATTGCCAATCACATGAAAAAATCCTATTTGAGCTGGAATAAAGATACCGTAAAAGATGATGTAATTTTCGAACATCTTTATGAATTGTCAGATGGGAAGCTGAATTTACTGCAAAGTTCAGAAGAATTATTAAACACCACCGATTTACTTAGAACGAATAAAAGGATTTCTAATAAAATTGGCCCTGCTGGACAACCAAAAATTCAAAGCAATAAGAATAATAATAAAACGGGGAAACCAAAACCGTTCCAAAAAAAGTAAATTAAACAAAGTTGCTAAGAAACTAAGAAATTAAGCTGAAAAGCTTAAAAAAAACTTAGAATCTCAGTTTCTTAGAATCTTAGAATCTAAAAATAAATACATGGAAGTTTTCAAAATAGAAGGAGGAGTTCGTCTAAAAGGGGAAGTAATACCGCAAGGAGCGAAAAATGAAGCATTACAAATTTTGTGTGCTGTGCTTTTAACGCCAGAAAAAATAACAATCAACAATATCCCAGATATTATCGATATCAACAAATTGATAAAACTTTTGGGGAATTTGGGAGTTAAAATAGAGAAACTAGGACATGGTTCTTATACTTTCCAATCAGATGAGGTGAATGTTGAATATCTAGAAACTGAAGCTTTCAAGAAAGAAGGTGGTTCTCTTCGTGGTTCTATTATGATTGTTGGACCGCTTTTGGCACGTTTTGGAAAAGGATATATCCCGAAACCAGGTGGTGACAAAATTGGACGTAGAAGATTGGATACCCATTTTGAAGGATTCATCAATTTAGGGGCTAAATTTAGATACAACAGAGAAGACCATTTTTATGGTGTAGAAGCTCCAGAGGGACTTGTTGGTGCAGATATGTTATTGGATGAAGCGTCTGTAACAGGAACTGCCAATATTGTTATGGCTGCTGTTTTGGCTAAAGGAAAAACAACAGTTTACAATGCTGCTTGTGAACCTTATTTGCAACAACTTTGCAAAATGTTGAACTCTATGGGAGCTAATATTACTGGAGTTGGATCTAATTTATTAACTATTGAAGGAGTTGAAAAACTTGGAGGTTGTGTTCATAGAATTTTACCGGATATGATTGAAATTGGTTCTTGGATTGGTCTTGCGGCTATGACAAGAAGTGAAATTACAATCAAAGATGTAAGCTGGGAGAATCTAGGAGTGATTCCAAGTGTGTTCAGAAAATTAGGAATTACATTGGAGAAAAGAGGAGATGATATTTTTATCCCAGAACATAAAGATGGATACGAAGTAAAAACTGATATCGATGGTTCAATTCTTACTATCGCCGATGCACCTTGGCCAGGATTCACACCCGATTTATTGAGTATTATATTGGTAGTAGCTACACAAGCCAAAGGTGATGTTTTGATTCACCAAAAAATGTTTGAAAGTCGCTTGTTCTTTGTCGATAAATTGATTGATATGGGAGCGAAAATTATGTTGTGTGATCCGCATAGAGCTGTGGTTATTGGGCATGATTTTAAATCTACTCTAAAAGCGACAACAATGTCTTCTCCTGATATTCGTGCAGGAATCTCATTGTTGATTGCAGCACTTTCTGCCAAAGGAACCAGCACAATCCAAAATATTGAGCAAATCGATAGAGGATATGAGCGAATAGACGAGCGTTTAAGAGCAATAGGAGCAAAAATAGTTCGAGAAAAACAATAAGAAATAACAATTTTAAAATCGCTTAAATAAATTTAATTTTCTCCTGAAAATAATTTCTTTAAGCGATTTTTAGCATAAAAAAGTGAAATATGTCTAATGAGGAGAAAGCAATAAAGGCGACCTATTTTAGTATAATTGGGAATACTTCTTTGGCCCTTATAAAAGGGGTGGCTGGCTTTTTTGGGAACTCGTATGCCTTAGTTGCAGACGCTATAGAATCTACAACTGATATTTTTGCTTCTCTTTTGGTTCTTTTTGGTATAAAATATTCCAGTAGGCCCGCTGATGACAATCATCCATACGGACACGGTAGAGCAGAACCATTGATTACTTTTTTGGTAGTAGGTTTTTTGATTACCTCGGCTACAATAATAGGGTATGAGAGTATTATTAATATTCAAACTCCTCACGAATTGCCAAAGTCATGGACACTTTATATACTTGGCGCTATTATTCTTTGGAAAGAATATTCGTTTCGATTGGTGATGAAAAGAAGTAAAGAAACCAATAGTTCTTCTCTTAAAGCGGATGCTTGGCATCACAGAAGCGATGCGTTAACGTCGGTTGCTGCATTTATTGGGATTTCGACAGCATTGTTTTTAGGGAAAGGATATGAAGCGGCCGATGATTGGGCTGCCTTGTTTGCATCAGCTTTCATTTTGTATAATAGTTACCTAATTTTTAGGCCGGCACTTGGCGAAATCATGGACGAACATTTGTACGACGATTTGGTTGAAGAAATCAGAGAAGTTTCTCATCAAGTGGATGGAATCATTGATACCGAAAAATGTTTTATCAGAAAAGCAGGAATGAAATATCATGTTGATCTTCATGCTAGAGTAAAAGGTTCAATTACTGTAAAAGAAGGACATGATTTATCTCATTTGTTGAAAGATACACTTACTGAGAAGATACCGGAATTAGGTAATGTCTTGATTCACATTGAACCCGATTAGGAATAATTATAAACAGTAAAACCAATACTATTCAAAAAGTATTGGTTTTTTTATTGCTGTTTGTGGTTAAACTTTGATTTAATTCAAAAATTTAATTCCAACAATTACACCGTCTTTTTGAAATCCATTTTGATAGGAACGAACATAATCCAATCGGAACATTTTGAATTTTCCAAAACCGAGATTGTCCAAACCTACACTGTATTCGGCATAAGGATTTCTATTTGGTATGGCCAATAAATGATAGCCTAATACTAGGTTTGATTTTAGTAGGTTCAACAACGGAATTTTATTCATCACATAACCTTTGTCATTGTGTTCGGTGTGCAGTTCAAAATAACTGTCATTGGTGCTATTGCTATAATAGGGCATCAAATTGAATACATTCAAATAACTTTCGGAGAATCCGATATAGGTTTGATTACCGTTAAAATGTTTGTAATCTACAAATGAGATTTGATCAGCGTTAAAGAATTTGCCTCCTTTGGCATTCAAGGATAAAATTCCTTTGTTTCCAAGAGTTGCATTGTACTCAATCTTCGCTTTTAGATGATCGAATTCATAGTTTTTTTCGCTACCGGCGAATCCTTTTTCATAACCCAATGTCAGAATAGGGTATTTGCCTTCTGATATATTAAACTTTCCGTCAGGGCGAGTAATGTAATTTTGATCAAAATTAATTTTGGCTTCCAGATTGGCTTTTACCAAATTGTATTTTTCAAATGCAGGAGTTGTATAATCTTTTGGAGCCCAGGGATTATTTGAGGTATAGTCTTTTTCTTTTTGAAAAAAGGTTTGGTCAGTAGTGTTTGACAATGGTTTGTTTTCCAAATAATCGACTTTAGCCTTCATGAAAATTCCATTGGTGATTTCCCGTTGGTATAAAAATGAGATGTAATTATTTTCATAAATCTTCATCAGATTTTCTTTAAAAAACAAAGTGGTAACGGAGTTTAATAGTTCTTTTATAGGCTTTTCTTCATTGAATTGGGCAACACGGCTTCCTCCTGAAATTTGAATTTCACTTTTGTTCGTATTGTTGAATTTATGGACAAAGCTTCCTGTTGATCTAAATTTGTCTTCGGAGAAGCCATAATCAAAATCAACTCCAAATCGAGTGTATTTTCCTTTTTCACGATCATTTTTTGTATAAGACAATCCAGTGCTGACTTTCCAGCCTTGTACTGTGTTGAAATTGATTCCTGTTAGTATTCCTTCATAATTGGCTGACCATTTTTGAAATGAATTTTTATAGTTATAGCCAGTAATAGGATCTAAAAAATGAAATTTATTATTCTTTTTGTCTATAGAATCGAGATATACCTGTGATTTCTTTTTAGTTTGCAGAATGTCTTTCTTGGTGTAATCGGTGCTTTCTTCCATGGTTAAAGGAATTGGACGAATAGTGTTCCAATAATCATCTTCTTTTTTGTTGGCATTTTCTTCAAATGTCAATACTTCTTTTGTAAACGTTTTTTTGTTGAATGTTGGTTCAAATTCAAAATTAGAAAAGACATAAGTAAATTTCCCCGAAACATTAATACCTAGCATTCCGAATACGAAATCGATGGTTTGAGTGTTTTTTACCCAAATTTTGGTGTCAGAATTGTAACTGAAGTTTTGTTTTAAAGTCAATAAGTTCAATGCTGGATTTTGCATTTGTTCCCCTTTAATGTTAACATCAACTGCATATATTGCCCAACTGTCATCTAGGATATAAATGTAACCTTCCATCACAGGTTCAGATTCTCTTTTTGGAGTGACTTTTATTTTATTAATTTGTTGGTTATTTTCATTGTAAAATGAGCCTTCCAGTTTGTATTTATAGTAGTTGAGAGCATTGTCTGCAATTGGGGAAACTACATTTACATCAAATTGTAAATAATTATCATAAAAATCGAAATTGGCTGATGCTGCATTGTTGAAACTAAATCCACTGTCATTACCACTTACTTTGGAGGCAATAATAGTCTCCTTCATTTTGTCAGGTTTCTGAAAAGAAATCTTCGAAACGGTTTCTGATAAATAGAGTATACCACTTCGTGTGGAGTCCAGAACTTCATCAAACATGTCTAATTTTTGTCCGAGAATTTTTTTGGGGGCATCTTTGATTCGGAAAATACCTCGAGAATAAAAATCGGCTTTATATTTAGCTGTTTTTTCAATGTTTGCTTTTTTATTGGCAATGGCATTCTTTATAATTTGATTGGCAGGATTGTCTTTAGGATTAATGACAACTTCATTTAAAGTAAAACTTTCCTCTATTAGTTTTATATCCAAATTATAAGGAAATGAGGTGATATCTAATGTTTGTTTTTGAGTTTTGAATCCTAAAAATTGGAAAACAATTGTGTGTTTGTCGAGCTTTTTAGTGTTTAATTCATAAAAACCTTGCTCGTTGGAAGTAGTTCCATTATAAGTGTTGTCTTCATATATGGTAACAGATGGAAGTGGGTTTCCTTTGTCGTCGGTGATTTTGCCTTTAATTTGGGCAAAATTATAAAGACCTGTAACTAAAAAAAGAAACAAAAAAGCGTTTTTCATAAATTGTAGTTTTGATGTTGGACGCTTTTTTGTAAGGCATGTTACATGTAAAAATGTATGAATTTTTATAAAATTTTGTTAAAAATATATTATAAAAATGACTGAATTGCCAAATCATAGCTTTTTAAACCGAAACCTAAAATGACACCTTTAGCATTTCCTGAAATATAGGATTGGTGTCTGAAACTTTCACGTGCATAAGTGTTTGAAATATGAACCTCGATCACTGGAGTGGTTACCGCTTTGATAGCATCTCCAATTCCTATGGAAGTATGTGTGTAAGCACCAGCATTAAGAATAATTCCATCATAAGTAAAACCTAGTTCCTGTATTTTACTAATTAATTCACCTTCTATATTGCTTTGGTAATAAGTCAATTCTATTTGTGGAAACTTATTTTTTAAAAGCTCAAAATAATCTTCGAATGTTTGAGTACCATAAACTTCAGGTTCTCTTTTTCCTAAAAGATTCAAATTGGGTCCGTTGATAATGCTGATTTTCATAAATGGTTTGCGTTTTATTAAAGTTGGTTTGGAGCAATTTTACATTTCACCAAAAAGTTTACAATTCCTGTAAAAATAAAAAAACCATTTTATATAATTAGAACGGTTTTTGTAAAAGTATGTGATATTATTTTTAAAACACGAATCAAGCAGTCAATTGTATATTTGGATTTTAATACCAGCTTTTTTTATTCACTAATAATGAGAAGTATTTGAGTTGGTTTTAATTAGCTGATAATTAAATATGTGTAAGTTCTGATGATTTTTTTAATGTGTTTTAATAGTTTTTTTATACTAAAATTCCCTTGTTTAACGTTAAAGGGAATGGTTTTATACCACTAAATAACTAATTAATTTATTAAGAAAATGAAAAAGATTATTTTATCAGCAGTTGCTGTTTTAGCATTTGGATTTACAAATGCACAAGAACAAACTAAAAAAGGAAAATGGTTAATTGAGGCTAATACAAATTTTGGTGCTACTACAGTTGGTAACACAAGTTTTCAATTAGCTTCTTCTGATGGTGATACTGCTTGGAACTTAGGAGCAGAGGGTGGTTACTTTGTTGCAGATAATTTAGCTGTTAAGGCAGGTTTAGGCTATGGAGATAATGGAGGTTACAATGTTTTTTCCTATAAAGTAGGGGCAAAATATTATTTGATGAATAAATTTCCTCTTGAGGCTTCTTTTACGGGAGCAAGTATAGAGGATTTTAACGAAAATCCTTCTTATTTGGGATTACAAGCAGGATATGCTTGGTTTGTTGCGAAAAATGTTTCTATTGAGCCAGGTCTACGTTACAATATTTCGTTAAATAATGATTTTTATGAAGATGTTTTCCAATTAAATATTGGATTTGCATTACACTTCTAATATTTGTTAGAAATCAAAAATAAGCCTCCCAACTCGGGAGGTTTTTTTTTACCCAAAAAAGCCCTTACTTTGTTCAAATGAATTGGGAATCGTATCTAAAGAGTTATCAGTCCTATCTTAAGATTGAAAGAGGTTTGTCAAAAAATACTATTGATAATTATTCTTTTGATATTGAGAGGTTGTGTTTGTTTTTAAATCAAAATTCAATTACTGTTTCTCCTATAGCCATTAATGAGGAAACAGTTCAGCAATTCATTTATGCTGTTTCCAAAGAAGTAAATCCCAGATCTCAAGCTAGGATTATTTCGGGTTTAAAAAGCTTTTTTTCGTATTTAATATTTGAAGATTTTAGAAATGACAACCCTTTGGAGTTGATCGAATCTCCCAAAACTGGACGTAAACTTCCTGATACCTTAGCAGTCGAGGAAATTGATACGCTTATCTCGGCAATTGATTTGAGTTCAAATGAAGGGGAGCGTAATCGGGCTTTGCTAGAAACTTTATACGGTTGTGGACTTCGTGTTTCTGAATTGGTTGCCTTAAAAATATCCGATTTGTTTTTTGAAGAAGGATTTATCAAAATTACTGGAAAAGGGAATAAACAACGTTTTGTTCCAGTTGGTGATTTGACCCAAAAATATATTGGAATTTATAGAAATGAAGTTCGCGTTCATTTAGGGATTCAAAAAGGTTTTGAAGATACTTTGTTTCTGAACCGAAGAGGACGACAATTGACTCGCGCGATGATTTTTACGATTATCAAGGATTTGGCTGTAAAAATTAATTTGAATAAAAAAATCAGTCCCCATACTTTCAGACATTCTTTTGCGACCCATTTATTGGAAAATGGTGCCGATTTGCGTTCTATTCAATTGATGCTTGGCCATGAATCGATAACTACCACAGAGATTTATGTCCATTTAGATAGAAAATTTTTAACAGAAGTGATGAATACCTACCATCCAAGAAAGTAATTTCTGTAATAAATGTAGTGTTTTATAACAATATATACCTAAGATTTGATATTTTTGTTATTGCACCAATGAAGTGTCTTAAATTATGATTTTTACAGCCAATAAAACTCCAGAAGATTTAAATAAATTATACGAAAGTTTAATTAAACAACTTCCCAATATAATTTTTCAAATACGAATTAATTCTCAAAAACATATTGCTGTTGATTTTTTGAGCAAACCCATTGAATTTTTAAATGAATTTTCCATAAACGAGTTTTTAGAAGATTCTTATAAATTATCTAATTATAAAATTTATGAGCCGGATCTGAAAGTCTTTTTGGATTCTTATGAAAAGGCTATTTCAAGCAATGAAAAATGGGAAATTGATTTTAGACTATTAATGCCTGAAAGCGGTTATAAATGGATTCGTATTGATGCAACACCCAAGAAAAGCGATAATGATGAGGTAGTTTTTTACGGACTGATTTCAGATATAACGATAGTAAAAGAACAAGAAATTCGATTAAAAGTTGCCGACGAGAGGTATCATTTTGCTGTACAAGCATCAGATAGGGGAGTTTGGGACTGGGATTTGATAACGAACAAGGTGTATTATTCCTCTGAGTCTATGAAAATTTTGGAACTGACTGAATCAGATTTAGTTGCTGCCCCAGAAGAATGGGATGAAAGGGTTCATCCAGATGATAGGAATGAATATTATGGAAACATAAATTTGCATTTTGAAAATAAAATCCCTTTTTATGAAACCTGTCATCGGGTTCTCTGCAACGGTAAGTACAAATGGATTCTCGATAGAGGCAAAGTCATAGAAAGAGGCGATGATGGTAAGCCGTTGCGAATCGTGGGTACTCATACCGATATTTCTGTACAAAAAGAAAAAGAAATCGAGCTGGCCAAAATGCTCGAAATTGTAAATACGCAAAACAATAAGTTGCTGAATTTTGCCCATATCGTTTCTCATAATTTAAGAACACACAGCGGGAATATAAAATCATTGCTGGATTTACATCAGGAAGGGCTTCTGTCGAACGAAGATACTTTTAGTAATATTCAGATCGTTTCGGATGAATTGTTCTCTACAATCGAAAATTTAAACGATTTGGTTAGTATTTACACCGAAAAGGAAAGCAATATGCAATCCTTAAAGATCAATAACTTCATTGATAAAGTTATGGATGTTTTGAATGAATCAATTAAACTAAAAGGCATTCAGGTTTTGAATTATGTTCCTAGCGCAGTAGAAGTTTTTTGCGTGCCTTCTTATCTGGAAAGTATAATGTTAAACTTGGTAACGAATGCCATTAAATATTCGGACCCTAACAAAGAGCCTAAAATCATTTTTACAACTGAGGTCAATGACGATTTTGTTGTATTAAACGTAAAAGACAACGGATTGGGAATTGATCTCGAAAAGCATAAAGATGCTATTTTTGGATTGTATAAAACATTCCACAGAAACAATGATGCGAGGGGAGTTGGTTTATATCTTACCAAAAACCAAATTGAAAATATGGGAGGAAAAATAGAAGTTGAAAGTACTCTTAACTTTGGAACAACCTTCAAAATTTATTTCAAGAAAGGATAGTGAAATAATAAGGAGCGAAAGTATAGGCTTTATCAGGAAATATGGGTTCCTGCTGTCTGCTACAATCCACGCCCAAAAGCGTGGGATTTCCACTTCCATCAGGGCTAAAGAGCCGAGATAGTGATTTTTTGGAAATACAAACTAAAACTTTAAGTCCAAAAAAAATTCCAAATCCCAATTTAATAATAATTGGAATTTGGAATTTAATGATTTTAGAATTTGAGTTTCTTATTTTGCGATATTCACAGCTCTAGTTTCTCTAATTACGGTAACTTTCACTTGACCAGGGTAAGTCATTTCAGTTTGTATTTTTTGAGAAATTTCAAACGATAAATTAGCTGCATTTTCATCAGATACTTTTTCGCTTTCTACAATTACACGAAGTTCTCTACCGGCTTGGATTGCATAAGCATTTTTTACACCACTGAATCCGTAAGCTACTTCTTCAAGATCTTTTAAACGTTGTATGTAAGAATCCAAAACTTGTCTTCTTGCACCTGGCCTAGCTCCCGAAATAGCATCACAAACCTGAATAATTGGAGAAAGTAATGATTTCATTTCTATTTCGTCGTGGTGAGCTCCAATTGCGTTACAAACTTCTTCTTTTTCACCATATTTTTCAGCCCATTGCATTCCTAATAATGCGTGAGGTAAATCACTTTCTGCATCAGGCACTTTACCAATATCGTGAAGTAAACCTGCTCTTTTGGCAAGCTTAACATTCAATCCTAATTCAGCTGCCATAATTCCACAAAGTTTAGAAACTTCACGGGAGTGTTGCAATAAGTTTTGTCCGTAAGAAGAACGATATTTCATTCTACCAACTACTTTTATTAATTCAGGGTGTAATCCGTGGATTCCTAAATCAATCACGGTACGTTTACCAACTTCAATGATTTCATCGTCAATTTGTTTAGTTGTTTTAGCAACTACTTCTTCAATACGTGCTGGGTGAATACGTCCGTCTGTAACTAATTTGTGTAATGCCAAACGGGCAATTTCTCTACGAACAGGGTCAAAACAAGAAAGAATAATCGCTTCTGGAGTATCATCAACGATAATCTCAACTCCTGTTGCAGCTTCAAGAGCTCTAATGTTTCTACCTTCACGTCCAATGATTCTTCCCTTTACATCATCTGATTCGATGTTGAAAACAGATACGCAGTTTTCTACAGCTTCTTCGGTACCAACTCTTTGGATAGTGTTGATGATGATTTTTTTGGCTTCCTGTTGTGCAGTTAATTTAGCTTCTTCAATAGTATCTTGAATATGAGACATTGCTTTGCTCTTCGCTTCACCTTTAAGACCTTCTATAAGTTGTTCTTTGGCTTCATCGGCAGATAGTCCAGAAATAACTTCTAGTTGTTGTAATTGACTTTTGTGTAGTCTATCAACTTCTACTTGTTTTTTCTCTAAATTTTCAATTTTAGACTCGTATTCTGCAGTTTTTGCTTCAAAATCATCGTTTACTTTTTTAGCTTTAGATAATTCATTTGAAATCTGAGATTCTTTGTCACGTACTCTTTTTTCTACTTCAGCTACTTTTTTGTCTCTGGCTAGAATTACTTGTTCATGCTCCGATTTCAATTCAATAAATTTTTCTTTTGCTTGAAGAATTTTATCTTTTTTAATGTTTTCGGCTTCAAGATTAGCATCTTTTAGTATTGAGGCTGCTTCTTTTTTTGCACTTTTAATCAAATTAGAAATATTGCTTTTTTCGATGATTTTGGCGATACCAAATCCTAGTGCAATACCTGTAATTCCTGAAATAATTATTGTTATAATGTCCATGTTTGTTAAAAATTTATATATAAAAAAAGCCTACATTAGAAGTTGTATAAACTCGAAAAGACAAGTTTTGAGCTAACTCACTGTTCAAGTTTCCTCGCCGAAGCGTGGCATACTATAGTAGTGATGATTTGCTCATTCTAAATTGTTAGTGTTGAGTTTACCAATATGAACTAATGTAGGCAGTATCTTAGTCTTTGTAAAGAACGTTTAATTTTCGAGATATTCGTCCAAAAGCAAATTGATTTTGTTTAATCTTTCAATGGTTTCTTCTCCATTTATAGCATTATCAATCTGTTTTTGTTCTGCTTGAGAAGCAAATTGTAAAGCACACATGGCCAATACGTCTTGTTTATCTCGTACAGCATAATTTTCTTCAAACTGCTTAATCATCGCATCAATTTTTTTAGAAGCACTTCTAAGTCCTTCTTCCTGAGAGAAATCTACCGTCAATGGATAAACTCTTTCTGCAATTGATATTTTAATTTTAAGCTTTTCGTCCATATTTTTTACTAATCTGATAGCTGGGCTATACAGTAATCAATTTCACGAATTATTGAATTTATTTTAAGCTTTGTATCTCTTTTGTTATCGTCACTGCCTAATAATGCATTGGCTATTTTGAGTGTTTCTAATTGTGTTTTTAAGGCTTCAATCTCTTTGGATTGATTTTGTATTAACACTGCAGCGTTCTTTAACTCTATATATAATTCTTGATTGTTTTTCTCCAAACTTTTTATTTTCAAAAAAAGTTTTCCAATCTTATTTTCAAGAGTATCAATTATTTCTGCAATCACACTCATTATAATTCCTATTCATTACTTAATCTTACAAAGTTAGTATTCCTTTTTATTATTGCAATATTTTATCGATTTTTTTACATTAAAATAATCAATTATTTATAAATCAGTTTGTTGGGTTTTGGTTTTGTTTTATCTTGTGGGTTTTAGTTGCTTTTTTTAACTTAGCAAAAATCTATTCCATGAAATTTTCTTTTTTTTTGTTAGTATTCACAACTACACTTTTTGCTCAAACAGATTATCCTAAAAATTACTTTTGCCCTCCACTTGATATTCCGCTACAATTATCTGGAAATTTTGGTGAGCTGAGGCCAAATCACTTTCATGCGGGTTTTGATATGAAAACCCTTCAGAAAGAAGGATTAAACGTGTATGCAGTTGCCGATGGTTATGTTTCAAGAATTAAGATTTCTACTTTTGGAAACGGAAAAACAATTTATATTGATCATCCAAATGGATTTACTTCGGTCTATGGACATTTGCAAAAAGCAACTGATTCTATTGAGAGTTTTATAAAGAAAACGCATTATAAAGAAAAGTCTTTTGAAATTGAAATGTATTTTAAACCCAATGAAATGCCTATTAAACAAGGGCAGTTAATTGCTGTTTCTGGAAATACAGGAGCTTCTGAAGGACCACATTTGCATTTTGAATTTCGAGATACCAAAACAGAGAAAATTATTAACCCTATGTTTTTTGGATTTGATGCTTTGTTGAATGATGCCAAAAAACCAATAGTTTCCAATTTGTATGCTTATCCTTTAGATTCTAAAACGACGGTTAATCATTCGCAAAGACCTATTCCAATTAATTTATCCTTGCAAAAGGATGGAATTTATATGGCTGATAAAGTTATTGCTAATGGGAAAATTGGTTTTGGTATTATTTCTGATGATTATGATGATGTGTCTTTTAATAAAAATGGAATTTTTGACGTGAATTTGTCTTGTAACGGAAAATCTATTTTTGGTTATCAATTTAATACCTATTCTTTTGATGAAATGCGATATATAAATGCATTCATTGATTACTCGGTTTATAAAAAATCCGGACAAAGAATTCAAAAGTTATTTATGAATCCGCCTTATAATTTGAGCATCATAAAAACTGATGAAACAAATGGTATTATTACTGTGCTTCCCAATTTGACTTCTGTTTGTAGTTTGATGGTTTCTGATTTTTATGGAAATAAAACCACTATTTCGATTCCAGTAGAATATGATATGTTATCAACTATAATAGAAAAAGAACCTTCTGTCGCAAATTATGTTGTAAAAGCATCAAAGGATTGTTTTTTTGAAAAAAATAAATGTTCTGTTTTCTTTCCAGCAGGAACATTTTACGATGACTTTAATTTGAATTTTGATGTAAAGAATAATGTTTTGACTGTTCATGATGATACCGTTCCGGCACACACAAATTTCACTATTACTATGGAAAACGAGAGTTATCTAGAAGATCAAAAAGACAAAGTATTTATTGGACGAATTGATGGCGGAAGGGTTAGTTACAATACAACTCGTCGAAAAAATAATGTTTATGAGATTAGAGTAAAAACTCTAGGGCAGTATAAATTAGTGTTAGATACCATTCCACCCGTAATTACAATTGCAAAATCTATTGAAGGTAAAAAAATGGACAGCCAAAAACTGCTTCAGGTGAGTATATCTGATAGTTTGTCTGGAATTAAATCGTATAATGGTTATCTTAACGGAAAATGGATTTTGATGGAATACGATAATAAAACGAGGCTTTTGACTCATAATTTTAGTGACGGAATTGTTACTGACGGCGAGAATGAATTTAAAGTTGTAGTAGTGGATAATGTAGGGAATTCTTCTATCTTTGAAACTCATTTTCTAAGAAATCAAAAACAGTAAAAGTAAAATCAATTGAATATTTTTAAATCCCTGTGTTGTTTTATCTTTTTATGGATGGGAATGAATTCATTTGCCCAAACGGCTTTTGTAAAAGGTGTCGTTTTGGATGAAAAGAATCTTCCTATTGAGGGTGTGAATGTAACCTGTCCTAATAATAATATTCAGACAGATGAAAAGGGGTTTTATGAAATTGCTATTCCGTCCAATCAAATAATCACTATTGAATTCACCCATATTTCTTTAAAAAAAGCCAGTTTAAAAGCTTCTTTAAAACCAAATGAAGTTTATGTGTTTAATATGCACATGAATGATCAACAGGAACAAATGGGCGAGGTTATCATCAATAGTAATAATAAAAAATCAGTTCAGGGGATTATTACTTTTGAAGCCAAAGACATTCGTTTTATTCCTGGAGCCAATGCAGGTATCGAAAATGTTTTGAAAACATTGCCTGGAGTCAATTCGAATAATGAACTTAGTACACAATACTCAGTTCGTGGTGGAAATTATGATGAAAATTTAGTTTATGTTAATGAAGTAGAAGTGTATCGACCTTTTTTGATTCGATCGGGGCAGCAAGAAGGATTGAGTTTTATCAATACTGATTTAGTACAAAATATAGAATTTTCGGCAGGAGGTTTTCAAGCGAAGTACGGTGATAAAATGTCTTCCGTTTTGGATATCACTTATAGAAATCCGACACAATTTGGAGTCATTCTAGAAATGAGTTTTCTTGGTGGAAGCCTTGCAGTTGATGCAGTTTCGAAAGATAAAAAATGGTCGGCAATTACGGGAATAAGGTATCGGAATAACAGTCTTCTTGTCAATAGTCAAGAAACTCAAACGAATTACACTCCAACTTTTGCAGATATTCAAACCAATATCAATTATGAGGCTTCACCAAAATGGCAATGGAGTTTTCTAGGTAATATTTCTCAGAATAAGTATTTGTATCAACCATTGACTCGCCAAACTAATTTTGGTACTGCTGATGCTCCAATGGCTCTTGCTGTTTATTATGAAGGCCAAGAGAAAGATAAATATGATACTTATTTTGGCGCTTTAAAAAGTACTTATCAAGTAAGTGATAGTTTTACCCTGAAATTTATTGGCTCTGTATTTCATACGATAGAACAAGAATATTTTGATATTTATGCGCAATATCGTTTAGGGGAAGTGGATATTAATATAGGATCTGATACCTATGGTGATATTGCTTTTTCAAGAGGAATTGGTTCGCAACTCAATCACGCCAGAAATGATTTGGATGCCTTAATTGCCAATTTAGAAGTAAAAGGGTTTAAAAACTGGAAGCAAAATCAAATCGAATGGGGAGTAAAATACACACGTGAATCCATTCGAGATCGAGTATCTGAATGGGAAGTTATTGATTCAGCAGGCTTTTCAATACGACCTCCAATTGTATTACCTAAAAACGATGAACCGTATCAACCATATTCAGGACTGTTAATTCCATATCAATATGTATATGCCACTAATTTTACAAATATTGATAGATTTTCGGCTTATGGGCAATGGGGACGAAAAGACAATTTGGGAACAAACGAGATCTGGTATAATTTGGGTATTCGAATGCAAAGTTGGGAAGTGTCAGGTGATAATTTAGTCAGTAATTTTCAAACTATTTTTAGTCCAAGAGCCCAATTTGCCATCAAACCAAATTGGGAAAAAGACATGCTTTTCAGGTTTACTGTAGGTGTTTATAGTCAGCCACCATTTTATAGGGAGCTGCGTGATTATGATGGAGTAGTACAACCCGATACGGAAGCTCAAAAATCCATAAATTTTGTTTTGGGTAATGATTATAGTTTTAAAATGTGGGAGCGCCCATTTAAATTGGTTACCGAAGCTTACTATAAAAAGATGACAGATGTAAATCCTTATACAGTTGATAATGTAAGAATACGCTATGCTGCTGATAATAATGCTGTTGCATATGCGCAAGGACTAGATCTTCGACTTAACGGAGAATTTGTTCCAGGAACTGATTCTTGGATTAGTTTTGGATACTTAAAAACAGAAGAGAATATTGACAACAAAGGATATATTGCCAGACCAACGGATCAACGATTGAAATTTGGGCTTTTGTTCCAAGATTATATGCCAAAAATTCCGAGTTTAAAATTGTATCTTAATATGGTTTACAATACTGGATTGCCAGGAGGTTCGCCAGCTTATTCAGATCCATATTTGTACCAAAACCGATTGAATGATTATCGACGAGTGGACGTTGGGTTTTCGAAAGTCTTTATTGATCAAAAAGTAGGAATGTCCAATAATAAATTTTTCAAGAATTTTAAAGAGTTGTCTTTAGGCTTTGAAATTTACAATCTCTTTAATAATCAAAATGCCATTACCAATACTTGGGTTCGAGATGTGTACACTAAAACAGAATATGCGATTCCAAATTACATGACCACTCGAGTTTTTAACTTGAAGTTAAATATGAGATTGTAACCTGTTTTAAGGGATTGACAGAATTAATAAATCTGTTGTATATTTCCTTTCCATTTTTAAAAATGATTACATTTGAGTTTATTTTTAATATTAGAGTTATTATGAGAACATCACATTTTGCCTGTATCGGGATTTCGCTTTTGCTTTTAGCAAGCTGTAAAGAGGAAATTGAAAAGCCGAAAGTGACTTACGATGCTTCAAAAGTAGGGAGAGAACTCACTAAAGCCGATTCTACACAAATTAAAATTGCCGATTTACCGGTACAAATGCAAGGGACACATTATTTGATTCATCCGGTAGGCGATTTGAGTGTATATGAAAAAGGATCTAAAACCAAATATGGGTCATCAAGTGTGAATGATTTGAGTTTTACTATATCCAATGCGTCTGAATATGAAATTACCGGCTATTTGCAAAATCTTAAATTTCAAAAAATTGGTTCAGATTCTATAAAAGCATTGACAGATAAACCCGTTTTGATTCAGCGTGCCACTTACTTAAAGACGGTTTTCGATAAAATTGACAAGCAAATTATGGTGTATTCGATGATGGATATGGATACCAATAAAGATGGAAAACTCGATGTAAGCGACATCACAACATTATATTTAAGTGAAATCAGTGGAAATAAATTAACTAAAGTTTCTGCCGATTTTCAGGAATTGATTGATTGGAACTTAATCGAATCACAAAATCGTTTGTATTTTAGAACGGTAGAAGATACTAACAAAAATGGTAAATTTGATAGTAAAGATGTAGTGCATTATAATTACATCGATTTGACCAACAAAGATTGGAAAGTAGAGAGTTATAATCCAATATAAAAACCTAAATCAAAATATCACTTTCCAAATCAGATTTTTCTATTTCAAAATCAAAACCCAGTTGCTTCACTAATTGAATTACTAAATTTTTGTACCAATTCTCGGATTTGGGATGGATGTAGATTTTTTCAATTAATTGGGTGATATCCACACTTATTTTCAAACCGTCGTTTAGTTTGATATTACTTTCTGTTACGTCAGTGATGATGCGTACTTCACGTTCGTATTGAAAACTTTTTCGTTTGAATAAAAAAGGAAAAAACAAATCATCAAACGGAATGTATTCTTTTTTATAATCGATATAATTGACTTCGCCAATATATTGCTTGTAATTTTTTTCGGGAAGCAAGGCATCCTGAAGCCTTTTTACTGTGGATTGTATGGCTAATCCTTCACTATTTTGAGTAAAAATTTGCCACATGGCAAACGATTCATATTCATTGATGTGCCAACTACTGATAGCCACTTTTTCCCGATGCGTTTTGTAGTAATTTAAGAAATCAGGATTGTCCGTGGAAAGTTTTTTGATTTCCTCAAATGTTGGTTCGCTAAAAGTGCCTTCGTATTGATCCTCAAATTTATCTGAACGTGACATGAATAATTTTCGCGAAAGCAATAAATCCAAAAACTTCGACAAGTCCAGATATTTCCATACAATGGTATCTGAATCTTGTGGAAGTTTTATGTTAGGATTGTTTAGATACATAATTTATGGTTATGTTTTGTTAGGAAGTTTAGAAGGAAGGTTTATAGAGTTTAAAAGATTAGCTTAGAAACTCTATAAACCTTCTAAACTATTCAAACGACTGCATCGTTACAAGTTTATTATAAGTGCCATCCAAAGCGATAAGTTCTTCGTGTTTTCCTTGCTCCACTATTTTTCCTTTTTTCATTACCACAATAACATCTGCCTTTTGTATGGTCGAAAGACGATGTGCAATTACAATGGAAGTTCTGTTTTGCATCATATTTTCCAGAGCCACTTGCACAAATTTTTCGCTTTCCGTGTCCAAAGCTGATGTAGCTTCGTCGAGAATCATGATTGGAGGGTTTTTTAATACTGCACGAGCAATAGATAAGCGTTGTTTTTGACCTCCAGAAAGTTTATTTCCGCTGTCGCCAATGTTGGTATAAATTCCGGTTGGTAGTTCTTGTACAAATTCGTAAGCATTTGCTATTTTTAGGGCTTCGATGATTTCCTCGTCGGTGGCGTCAAGTTTTCCTAAGGCAATATTAGCTTTTATGGTGTCATTAAATAGGATGCTATCTTGCGTTACCAATCCCATTAATCCACGAAGCGATTGTAAATTCAAATCTTTTATCGCAACACCGTCGATAGTTATGTTTCCTTCATTTACATCATAAAAACGGGTAAGTAAATTAGCGATGGTACTTTTTCCACTTCCAGATTGACCCACTAATGCAACAGTTTGCCCTTTTTTTACGGTAAGTGAAAAATGCTTTAATACATTTTCATCTTCGTATTTAAAATTGATGTTTTGAATCTCAATTTCAGAATTGAAAGATGTTTTTTCTATAGCATCAATTTTACTGGTAATAGGATTTTCTTGATCTAGGATTTCTAAAATACGTTCTGCTGCCGCATTACCTCTTTTGATAGCATAAGATGCTTTTGAAATTGATTTTGCAGGAGTAAGGATGTTATAGGCCAATCCCATGTAGGTGATAAAAGCGGCGCCTTTTAATGTGTGTTCAATCAAAACCATGTGGCCTCCGTACCAAAGCAAAATAGCAATAACCATAATTCCCATAAATTCACTCATTGGAGAGGCAAGATTTTGCCTGTTGCCAATGCTGTTGGATAGAGTAAAAAAACGGTTGGTTGAATTTTGGAATACACTGTTGAAATAGTTTTCGGCGTTATATCCTTTTACAACTTTCAATCCACCAAGTGTTTCCTCTATGGTAGATAAAAATATTCCTTGTTCTTCCTGTGCTTTTGTTGACTTTCTTTTTAATTGTTTTCCTATGAGTGAAATGATATATCCGGAAACTGGAATAAAAATGAATACAAAAATCGTAAGTTTTACACTTATTGTAAACATCGTTACTATTGTAAAAATAATGGTTAGCGGCTCTTTTACGGCTAATTCCAGTATGGATAAAAAGGAATTTTGAACTTCATTGACATCTCCAGAAATTCTTGAAATGGTATCTCCTTTCCTTTTTTCCGAAAAAAAGGAAAGAGGTAAATCAAGAGTTTTTCTATACATCGCATTTCTTATGTCTTTCAGAATACCGTTTCTTAGGTGGGTAATGAAAAACATTGCAAAATAATCGGATAGATTTTTTAGTAAAAAGATGGTAATAATACCTGCTACCAATATGGATAATGTATAGCCAATTCCGTAAGCATCAGTTATTGATGTTAAGTAATAACTCAAAGAATCGGATAAGTAGTTTTTTAATTCCCAAACGCCTTTATATGTAGGGAGTGTATAGTTTTTTTTGGATTGCCCAAATAAAACATCCATCATGGGCATTAAGGATACAAATGAAAGTGTACCAAAAAAGGCGTATAGGATATTAAAAAATATGTTCATATAAGCATATTTCTTATACGGAATCACAAAAGGGAATATTCTTTTAAAATTGTTCATTAGCTCAATTGCATTGCAGTAATTATGTTTTTAATCTTTTCGTTCAAGACTTCTTCAACCTTAGTAAAATTAGCAACGCTGTCTAATTCGGTTTTTACGCTGATGTAAAATTTAATTTTAGGTTCAGTTCCACTTGGTCTGGCACATATTTTAGAACCATCTTCTGTATAATAAATCAATACATCAGATTTTGGTATATTCATAGTTTCTTCTTCACCAGTAAACAAGTTTTTGGCGATAGATGATTTGTAATCTTCCACCATTATAACTCTTTGACCATCGATTTCTTTCAAAGGATTTTGACGTAATGAAACCATCATCTGATTGATTTCGGCCAATCCTTCCATTCCTTTTTTGGTAATTGAAACCAAATGCTCTTTGTAGAAACCATAATCTACATAATATTGTAAAAGAGTATTGTAAACAGAACTACCTTTGGCTTTGGCTTGTGCAGCGACTTCGCAAATCAATAAAGTGGCCGCAACGGCATCTTTATCGCGAACGGCATCACCAACCATAAATCCAAAACTTTCTTCTCCACCACCAATAAATTGAAGTTCAGGAAAATCTTTAATCATTTTGGCAATCCATTTGAAGCCTGTCAATCCTACTTTACATTCTACACCATAAGCTGTTGCCAATTCCATAATCATCGGAGTGGAAACTATGGTAGAACCCACAAATTGTTTTCCATTTATTTTACCAGCTTTTTTCCATTGTTCCAATAGGAAAGCCGTCATCAAGATCATTGTTTGGTTTCCGTTCAATAAAATCAATTTGCCTTCGTTATTTCGAACAGCAACTCCCAAACGATCACAATCTGGATCGGTACCCACTACAATATCAGCGTTCAATTTATCGGCTAAGGCAATTGCCATTGTCAATGCTTCCGGCTCTTCTGGGTTTGGCGATTTTACGGTTGGGAAATTCCCGTCAGGTTTAGCTTGTTCCGGAACGATGTTTACATTGATATAACCCGCTTTTTCCAAAGTCGCAGGAACTGACATGATAGAAGTCCCGTGCAAAGAAGTAAATACAATGTTTAAGTTGTCTTTGGCTTCTTTTGGAGTATTGAAACTTGCATTTTCGACAGACGATTTCACAAAAGCTTCGTCAATTTCTGTGTCAATATATTTAATCAAACTTTCGTCTGCCGAAAATTTGATTTCGTTGTAATTTAAATTTTCAATAATATCAATGATCGCCCCATCTTGTGGAGGAACAATTTGTCCACCGTCTTCCCAATAAACTTTGTAACCGTTATATTCTGGTGGATTATGGGATGCTGTTAGAACAATACCACATTGACAACCTAAATATTTAAGGGCAAAAGACAATTCCGGAGTAGGTCTTAAGTCTGAAAATAAATAAACCTGGATTCCATTCGCAGAGAAAACATCAGCAACCACTTTGGCTAAAGATTGACTATTATGACGACAATCATAAGCAATTACAACTTTCAAAGCTTGTCCAGGAAAAACTGTATGTAAATAATTAGAAAGGCCTTGAGTGTTTTTTCCAAGCGTGTATTTGTTGATACGGTTGTTTCCAACGCCCATTACACCGCGCATACCGCCAGTTCCAAACTCCAAGTTTTTATAAAAACTCTCTTCTAATTCTTTTGGTGAAGTAGTCATCAATTCCTTAATAGCTACATGTGTTTCGTTGTCGAATGTTGGGGTTAACCATTCGTTTACTGCGTCTAAAATGTTTTGAGGTATATGCATTTTATATTTAGTTTAAGTTGTTAGTCTATTTTGCAAAAGCGAGGAGCTACTTCCTGCTATTCGCTGCAACCTTTTTTTCTTAAATCTTTTTTTCCAAGAACTGTCAGGAGCTTCCTCCGGTCGCTCTGCCCGTTCAGGAAAAAATGGATTTATTCAAAAAAGGATTTTCGCTGCTATCAGGGCTAGACCCGTAAAGAGAGAAATTTAGTTTTTGTATCTTATTTTAGTTTTATACTTGGTTCAGAAAAAGCAAAAAAAATTAAAAGTTTACTTCAGTCGAAACCTTGTAACGTTCCTCGTTGTTTTTGGTTCTCAAAATAATTTCTCCCAGAAATCCTGCCAAAAATAATTGAGTTCCCAAAATCATTGTTGTCAATGCAATGAAAAACCAAGGATTGCTAGTGACTAAGCTATATTTCATTCCCATATACATATGGTATAGTTTTGAAACTCCAATATATCCAGCCAATAAGAATCCAAGAATAAACATAAAGGAACCAATTGCTCCAAATAAATGCATTGGTCTTTTTCCAAATCGGGAAAGAAACCAAATTGTTATCAAATCCAAGAAACCATTGATGAAACGTTCCATTCCAAATTTGGTTTCACCATATTTTCTTGCTTGGTGTTGCACTATTTTTTCTCCAATTTTTCCAAAACCGGCATTTTTGGCCAAAACAGGAATATATCGGTGCATTTCACCAGATACTTCAATGTTTTTTACGACTACATTTTTATAGGCTTTCAGTCCACAGTTAAAATCATTCAATTCAACCCCAGATGTTTTTCTAGCAGCCCAATTAAATAATTTCGAAGGAAGATTTTTGGCTACAACAGAGTCGTAACGTTTCTTTTTCCAACCCGAAACTAAATCATATTTTTCTTTGGTAATCATTTCGTATAAGCTTGGAATCTCATCTGGGCTGTCTTGTAAATCTGCGTCCATCGTGATAATCACATCGCCTTTTGCTTTGGCAAAACCAGCATGCAAAGCTTGTGATTTTCCAAAGTTTTTCATGAACTGAATTCCTTTTACGTTTGGATTCTCATTAGCAAATCCTGAAATGATATTCCAAGATTCATCTGTACTTCCGTCATCTAAGAAAATGATTTCATAACTATAATTGTTAGATTTCATTATTGAAATGATCCAAGTGTACAATTCTTGTAGGGATTCCTCTTCGTTAAGAAGTGGTATGAGTATTGATAAATTCATTATTTGTATTCTTGTTGTGTAGTTTTGCTTTTAAAAAAGGCAGCTAAAATTAATCCTAAAATAGAGTAAAGGGCAAGACTGAAGACGAATCCTTTTAGTTGTTCTAAAGTTGAAAAAGGATTGGATTCTCTCATTTTTGCTAATGCCTCATTTACTGAAGAGGCTGGTGTTCCGAATTTTTGTAGCATTTCAGCCATATATTTTATGAGATATTCGCTTATAGTTTCTTTTGCTGCTGGGTCAATTACATTAAATAATAAAATACTGAATAATGTTGAAATTAAAAGAGCTGCTAGAACGGTAATAAAATAAGTTGTAAATGCATCTTTAAAGGAGAAAGAATCATTAAGGTCTTTTTTTGTTTTTACAAGTAATATGATGCCAACAATCAAGTTAATTACAAATATTGATGGTCCTATCCAGTTCGAAACAAATAATTTCAAGTCAATTGCATACATCGTAGCAGTAATTAACGCTAAAATAACACCTAAGGTAATTCCATAAGTAATCCCGTTCTTTTTTATAACTTCATTAATCATATTTTCTATATGTTTTAAAATTAATCCACAAATATAGCAATTCCCAATATAATGGAGTGCAAAAAAAATTTTTGAAGTCATTTAAAAAAAAGTTAGGTAAAGGTTTGTGTATTAAAAAATAAGTGTAAATTTGCAAACTCAAAATAATATTGTAAAACAAAAAGTTATAACGCGTTTATACCTTTTCTGTTAGAAGAAAAGCTTCAAGACAAGTTATAATTAACAAATAAAAAAGATTCAAGATGAAAAAAGGTGTACACCCAGAAAATTACAGATTAGTTGCTTTTAAAGACATGTCAAATGAAGATGTTTTTATCACTAAATCTACTGCTGATACTAGAGAAACTATTATTCACGAAGGTGTTGAATATCCAGTTGTAAAAATGGAGATTTCTAGAACTTCTCACCCTTTTTACACAGGTAAATCTAAACTTATCGATACTGCAGGACGTATTGATAAATTCAAAACTAAATACGCTAAACACGTTAAATAATTTTAACTGTTTTCAAATACATCAAAAGCCTCGTAATTTGCGAGGCTTTTTTTATGAAAATTTGCCTCATGTTCTTATTACATGGGATTCCATAACCTGCAAACATTTAAAAATAGTTGTAACTTTGCGGCGATAACCAAATCACATTTTAACAATTTACAATTTAATTTATGAATTACATACTTTTTGACGGTCCGTCTCGAAATGCTTTGTTGCCCTTTACTTTTACACGTCCTGTTGCCGATATTCTTGTTGGTATTATGACGATTCGTCAAAAATGGGAAGCGCATTTGGGATCTACAACTACAACCGTGACTGAGGAATATTTGTCAGAAAAATTTCCAATGGTAGAGTTGGAGGAAAATGTAATGATTAATGCTTCTTTTTTGCCAACTACTCTTTTGGCAGAAATGGTTAGTAATCTAGGACCTAATCAGGCTATTTTTAAAGGGGATGATATTATAGCTTTTTATACGAATGACGAACAAGAATCAGTAGATTTTGATACTTATGAGATTTTAGAATACAATGAGGATTGTATTACTATTGAAAATACTTGGGATATTTTTTCTAAGAATGACGTGGCTATTCGTGAAGATTTTGAGTTTTTGACAGCCGATAGAAAATCGCAGTCAATACCCAAAAGCGTCAATGTAATTGCACCTGAAAATATTTTTATTGAAGAAGGAGCCAAATTAGAGTTTGTTACTTTGAATGCTTCGAACGGACCTATATATATAGGTAGGGATTCTGAAATAATGGAAGGATCTATCATTCGTGGACCATTTGCTTTATGCGAAAATGCACAAGTAAAAATGGGAGCCAAAGTCTATGGGGCAACAACTGTAGGGCCTTATTCCAGAATTGGTGGTGAGGTGAAAAACTCAGTACTTTTCGCTTACTCCAATAAAGGGCATGATGGATTTCTTGGGGATTCAGTTTTAGGAGAATGGTGTAATATAGGAGCAGATAGTAATAATTCTAATCTGAAAAATAATTACGAAGAAGTAAAATTGTGGAGTTATGAAACCGAAGGTTTTGCTAAAACAGGTCTTCAGTTTTGTGGATTGATGATGGGAGATCATAGTAAATGTGGAATTAATACTATGTTTAATACGGGGACAGTAGTAGGAGTGAGTGCTAATATTTTTGGAAGTGGTTTTCCTCGCAATTTTGTACCAAGTTTTTCTTGGGGTGGGGCAACTGGTTTTACTACGTATGTTACTAAAAAAGCTTTTGAAACAGCAAGATTAGTTATGGGTCGCAGAAATATAGATTTTGATGAAAAAGAAGCTGCCATTTTGGAACATATTTTTGAGGAATCAAAAAAATGGAGAAAAGATTGATTCAATGTCATAATTAGTCAATGTGGCATTAGATAATTTAAATAGAACCAATATTTGCATTTTGTAGGTATTGGTTCTTTTTTTGTTTGAAAACAAATGATTTAGCTGAGAAAATCTAATTGGCAAATTGCCACATTAAGAATTGGCACATTCTCTAATTAAATCTATCTTTGCACCTTCAAAAAATAATGGCTAGGAGATCTAATAATCTAAGTAGTCTAATAATCTAAAAATCTAAATGATTACAATTAACGATATTTCGGTTCAATTTGGGGGAACTACACTTTTTAGTGATGTTTCTTTTGCAATAAATGAAAATGATAAAATTGCCCTTATGGGTAAAAATGGTGCTGGTAAATCAACACTTTTAAAAATTATTGCAGGACAAGGTAAGCCTTCTACAGGAAGTGTTTCTGTGCCAAAAGAAGCTGTTGTTGCTTATTTGCCACAGCATTTATTGACTACTGATGGAGCTACAGTAATGGAAGAGGCTTCAAAAGCTTTTGGTGAAATTTTCAGTATGAAAGCCGAAATCGATGAAATTAATGAGCAATTGACTATTCGTACCGATTATGAAAGTGATGGGTACATGAAATTAATAGAAAGAGTTTCGGATTTAAGTGAGAAATTCTACGCAATTGAAGAAGTGAATTATGAAGCCGAAGTTGAGAAAATTTTAATTGGTTTAGGTTTTGTTCGTGAAGATTTTACCCGCCAGACTTCAGAATTTTCAGGAGGTTGGAGAATGCGAATCGAATTGGCTAAAATCCTTTTGCAAAAACCCGATTTAATTTTACTGGATGAGCCTACCAATCACATGGATATCGAAAGTATTCAATGGTTAGAAGATTTCTTGATCAATTCAGCCAAAGCGGTAGTGGTAATTTCACACGATAGGGCTTTTGTGGATAATATTACCAATCGTACTATTGAGGTGACAATGGGGCGTATTTATGATTACAAAGCAAAATATACTCATTACTTGGAGTTGAGAAAAGACCGTCGTTTGCATCAGCAAAAAGCCTATGATGAGCAACAAAGAATGATTGCAGATAATAGAACTTTTATCGACCGTTTTAAAGGGACATTTTCTAAAACTGATGCAGTTCAGTCAAGAGTGAAAATGTTAGAAAAACTAGTTATTGTGCAAGTTGATGAAGTGGATACTTCGGCATTGAAATTAAAATTCCCGCCTGCAGCTCGTTCGGGACAATATCCTGTTATTGTAAAAGATATGTCTAAATCATATGGAGATCATGTGGTTTTCAAAGATGCTAATATTGTTATAGAGAGAGGTCAAAAAGTGGCTTTTGTAGGTAAAAATGGGGAAGGAAAATCAACAATGATCAAAGCCATAATGAAAGAGTTTGGTCCTGATAGTGGCTCTGTTGAAATTGGTCATAATTCGCAAATCGGATATTTTGCTCAAAACCAAGCAGCTTTATTGGATGAAAATGCTACTATTTTTGAAACGATAGATGATATTGCTGTTGGTGATGTAAGAACACAAATAAAGAATATTCTCGGGGCTTTTATGTTTCATGGTGATGATATTACCAAAAAAGTTAAGGTGCTTTCTGGAGGAGAAAAAACACGTTTGGCGATGATTAAATTATTGTTAGAACCAGTGAATTTATTAATTCTGGATGAGCCTTCAAATCACTTAGACATGAAAACCAAAGATATTATTAAGGACGCTTTACGTGACTTTGATGGGACTTTAATTCTGGTTTCTCACGACCGTGATTTCCTTGATGGATTGGCAACAAAAGTTTTCGAATTTGGGAATAAACGTGTTGTAGAGCATTTTGAAGATATTACTGGTTTCTTGGCTCACAAGAAAATGGATAGCATGAAAGAAATTGAAAAATAAATTTTATATTTCTTTTTAAAACGAGAAAGGCAGGAGTTTAATTTCTCCTGCCTTTCTCGTTTTATGTTTTTAAAGAAATGTTATAAATATTTTTATAAGCGTATTCCTGGTGGAAGTAATTCTTTATAGATTGTATTTTTTTTAAAAAAAGTAACAATTTTTGGTAGAATGGGCACTACTTTTAATTTTTTTTCAAGAGCAATTTCCATGATGCTTTTAAGGAAATTAGAAATAAATTCTTCATCATCGTAGCCTTCGGGAACATTAATCTTGGTTAAAAATATTTTTTTCTCCTGAAAAGAATATTCAACAGAAACTATTCCGGTTTCTACTTTTGTTTCAAATTGTCGTGCAAAAGCATTGTCTTTAATTTCTAGCTTTAAAATGGTTTCCATATTTGTTTTTATTAATACAGGGAATAACTATTTGTTATTCAGTGTGCAAAGGTAATTATTTGATAATCAGTAAAAAATGTTTTTATGATTTACTTATGAAACTAAATTATGGGACTCTTATATTTGCGGATTGAGCTTATTTTTTTCTTTTTGGAATTTAAAGATGTAAAGTCTGTATGTGAGAATAAATATTTAATTTTAAAAAATGGTATGATAATTATTCATATCGATTAATGTTAGAATAGTTATGAATAAGATTCCAGTTTATTTTATGCCAGGCCTAGCAGCAAGTGTTGCTATTTTTGAAAGAATAAATCTTCCTGACTCAGAATTTGAAATGTTTTTTTTAGAATGGGAAATTCCATTGGAGAAAGAATCTTTACTGGACTATGCCAAGCGTATGACGCAAAAAGTTAAGCATAAAAATCCAGTCTTGATAGGTGTTTCTTTCGGAGGTATTTTGGTTCAGGAAATGTCGCATTTTATTCAGGTAAGGAAAGTTATAATTATTTCCAGTGTAAAAAGTAATTTGGAGTTCCCTAAAAGAATGTTGATTGCAAAAAGTACAAAAGCTTATAAGTTAATCCCAATAGGTTTGGTTCAAAATATTGAAAGCTTGGCTAAATTTTCTTTTGGTAAAAAAGTAAATGAAAGACTTAAATTATATGAAAAATTTCTTTCGGTTCGAGATAAACGATATTTAGATTGGGCTATAGAGCAGGTTATTTTATGGGATAGAACTGCCGTTGATAAAAATGTAATACATATTCATGGAGACGAGGATGATGTTTTCCCGATTCGAAACATTGCTAATTGTATTGTTGTAAAAGGGGGGACTCACGTTATGATTTTGATGAAGTGCAAATGGTTAAATGCAAATTTGCCTAAGATTATCCTAGATAATTATAAAGAGGGTGAAGGATTGCAGTAATTACTGAAGTAAAAAATATATTAATTAGTCGTGAAGCTTTTTTTGCTAGATAAAGATTTCATGAGATTTTCATTAATGTCTTTACTAAAGTAATTGTAGCTGCTAATGATGGCTTCTTTGATTGGAGTTTTTATTTTTGTTTTATCCTCAAAATGCTTGATGTTTACAACTTTTTTGTTTTCATCAATAAAAATTGACGTTGGAAACCCTAAAGTATGCTTTATCGTTGCTACAATGTGGGAATCTTTCGAATAGTATTCATTGGCATAACATACTTTAATATTATCGCTAAATTTGTAAGCGATTTTTTTAAGATCATTTTTTTTATCCCAAAATACTACAATAAATTGGACATCATCTCGATGTTCTTTAGCTAATATATTCAAAGCAGGGATTTCTCCTTTGGGGATTACACACCAAGAAGCGTAAGTGATAATAAAAATAGGTTTGGAGATTCTATTTATTTTTACGTTTTTTTCTTTGTAAACTTTCAAACTGAAATCATCAAATTTTGTTCCGATGAGTTTGTTTTTTACTAAGGAATCAAAAAGTTTTTTTCCTTCCTCTACGTTTCTTTTTTCGTAAGCGCTATTGCTTGCTCTTTTATAAGGGCTTATATTTTCTTTTATGGCATCTGTTAGGTATGTAATTGTGTCTTGACAATAGGAGGTTGTTAGGGATAAAGACAAAATTAGTGTAAGTAAAAATCTGCGCATAAATCAGTAGGTATAAAACGGTTAGCTAAAATATCGCCTTTGAATTTAATAACGCAAAAATAACGTTGAATAGCGTATTAATCCGATGTAATACTTATGATGTAAAAAAAGTCATCCTAAAACAAGAATGACTTTTATAATGTGATGAAAATAAGAGTTTTAAACTTAGATGTTTATATTTTTTTCATTTGCTCTTTCATCATGGTAATCTGGTCTTTAAGCATGTTTTGCTTGTCTAATTTTTTAGCCTCATTCAATAAAGTAGTAGCTTCCAATTTTCTTCTGCGAGTCATTGCGACACCGGCTAAGTTCAATTTGGCAACAGCCAAATCCATATCCATTGATAATCCCAGTTCAATTGCTTTTTTGAAATATTTTTCAGCTTGATTGATGTTCGTTTGCGAAAGCATAATTCCATGTAAGTAATTGAAGTATCCTTGCTGTTTTCTAACTAAAGCAGTTTCTGGATTTTTGATGTATGATAACCATTTTTTAGCTCCTTCAAAGTCTTGTTTTCTTAATTTTAAAAAGGCAAGTAGAATAAGTTCGTTTTTGAAATATAAAAAAACTGGAATTCCAGACAATAAAATAAGGAAAATTCCGTTACCAATATTACTTTCTGTAAATTGCCAAATGCTAGTGATTATAATAAGTCCAGCGAGAATAAGTTTGATATTTTTATGAAACATAATGTATAAAGATTTATGGTTACAAAGATAGTAAAAGGATTTAAAAATATTTTTTAAAAACTACTTGCCAGAAAAAAAAGTCTTTGTATATTTGCACTCGGTTTTAGAATAATGGTTATTCGAAAATAAATAGATACTTAATTAAGATTTTTAAACATACAAAGCAATGAGCAAAAGAACATTTCAACCATCGAAAAGAAAAAGAAGAAATAAACACGGATTTATGGACAGAATGGCTTCTGCTAATGGAAGAAAAGTTCTAGCGCGTAGAAGAGCTAAAGGAAGACATAAATTGACTGTTTCTAGCGAACCAAGACATAAAAAATAATGTTTGTATAAACATTTATAAGGCGTTACTTTTTTTTAGTATCGCCTTTTTTTATACCCAAGCGTTACTGCTGTATTAAGTTTGAAATTTGAGTTTTTCTAACAAATTTTAAATTTTAAGTGATAAAAACAACAACAACTACAATACATAATAAAATGCCAAAAGATACATCTATAAAATCAGTTTTAATAATAGGTTCAGGTCCGATAGTTATTGGTCAAGCGTGTGAATTTGATTATGCAGGTTCACAGTCAGCCCGTTCCATTCGTGAAGAAGGGATTGAAGTAATCTTAATCAATTCCAATCCTGCGACAATTATGACCGACCCATCTATGGCGGATCATGTTTATTTGAAACCATTAACGACAAAGTCTATTATTGAGATCCTTAAAGCACATCCGCAGATTGATGCGGTGCTTCCAACAATGGGAGGACAAACGGCTTTGAACTTATGTTTGGAAGCGGATGAAAAAGGAATTTGGCAAGATTTCGGGGTACGATTAATAGGTGTTGATGTTAATGCTATTAATATTACCGAAGACAGAGAGCAGTTCAAACAGCTTTTAGAAAAAATAAATGTTCCTACTGCTCCGGCTAAAACGGCTACTTCTTTTTTGGAAGGAAAAGAAATTGCTCAGGAATTTGGATTTCCATTAGTGATTCGTCCTTCATTTACACTTGGTGGAACTGGAGCGGCTTTTGTGCATAGTAAAGAAGAATTTGACGAAAAACTAACCTACGGATTAGAAATGTCACCAATTCATGAAGTTTTGATTGACAAAGCTTTGTTAGGTTGGAAAGAATATGAATTGGAGTTATTGAGAGATAAAAATGACAATGTTGTAATTATCTGTTCTATCGAAAATATGGATCCAATGGGAATTCATACTGGGGATTCGATTACTGTAGCGCCAGCAATGACGTTATCGGATACAACATTCCAGAAATTACGTGATTACGCGATATTGATGATGCGTAGTATCGGAAACTTTGCAGGTGGTTGTAACGTGCAGTTTGCTGTTTCTCCAGACGAAAAAGAAGATATCGTTGCAATTGAAATCAATCCTCGTGTGTCTCGTTCATCTGCTTTGGCATCAAAAGCGACAGGTTATCCAATTGCAAAAATTGCTTCTAAATTAGCTTTAGGATACAATTTAGATGAATTACAAAATCAAATTACAAAATCTACTTCGGCTCTTTTTGAACCGACTTTGGATTATGTGATTGTAAAAATACCACGTTGGAACTTTGATAAATTTGAAGGAGCTGACAGAACTTTGGGACTTCAAATGAAATCGGTAGGAGAGGTAATGGGAATTGGACGTTCGTTCCAAGAAGCTTTACACAAAGCCACCCAATCATTGGAAATCAAAAGAAATGGTTTAGGTGCTGACGGAAAGGGATATACAAACTATGAGCAAATTATCGAGAAACTAACTTTTGCAAGTTGGGATCGTGTTTTCGTAATTTATGATGCTATTGCAATGGGAATTCCATTGAGTCGTATTCATGAAATTACTAAAATTGATATGTGGTTCTTGAAACAATACGAAGAGCTTTATGTTTTAGAAAAAGAAATTTCGAACTATAAAATTTCAAGTCTTCCAAAAGAGTTATTACTTGAAGCTAAACAAAAAGGTTTTGCCGACAGACAAATTGCACACATGATGAATTGTCTGGAAAGTGAAGTGCATTCTTTGCGTATGACAATGGATATTAATCGTGTATTTAAATTGGTTGATACTTGTGCGGCCGAGTTTCAAGCTAAAACTCCTTATTATTACTCTACTTTTGAGGCTGAAATTGAAAAAGCTAATGGAGAACGTTATGTTGATAATGAAAGTATTGTTACCGATAAAAAGAAAATTGTTGTTTTAGGTTCAGGACCAAACCGAATTGGACAAGGAATTGAGTTTGATTATTCTTGTGTCCACGGGGTTCTTGCGGCCAAAGAATGTGGTTATGAAACCATCATGATTAACTGTAATCCTGAAACGGTTTCGACTGATTTTGATACTGCCGACAAATTGTATTTCGAGCCGGTATTCTGGGAACATATTTATGATATCATCCAACACGAAAAACCAGAAGGTGTTATCGTGCAATTAGGAGGTCAAACAGCTTTGAAATTGGCCGAAAAATTGTCTAAATATGGAGTAAAAATTATTGGAACTAGTTTTGATGCCTTGGATTTAGCCGAAGACAGAGGACGTTTCTCTGATTTATTGACAGAATTACACATTCCTTTTCCACAATTTGGAATTGCTGAAACGGCTGATGAAGCTTCAGCTTTAGCCGATACATTGGATTTTCCATTATTGATTCGTCCTTCTTATGTATTGGGAGGTCAGGGAATGAAAATCGTGATCAATAAAAAAGAATTAGAAGAACATGTTATCAACTTATTGAAACAGATTCCAGGTAATAAATTACTTTTAGATCATTATTTGGCAGGAGCAATCGAAGCCGAAGCGGATGCGATTTGTGATGCAGACGGGAATGTTTATATTATAGGTATTATGGAGCATATCGAGCCTTGTGGAGTTCACTCGGGAGATAGTAATGCGACTTTGCCTCCTTTTAACTTGGGTGAATTTGTAATGCAACAAATTAAAGATCACACTGTGAAAATCGCTAAAGCTTTAAAAACAGTAGGTTTGATCAACATTCAGTTTGCGATAAAAGACGATACCGTTTATATTATTGAAGCAAATCCTAGAGCTTCGAGAACAGTTCCATTTATTGCAAAAGCTTATGGTGAGCCTTATGTGAACTATGCTACAAAAGTAATGTTAGGACATAATAAAGTAACAGATTTTACTTTTAATCCACAATTAAAAGGATACGCAATTAAACAACCGGTTTTCTCTTTTAGTAAGTTCCAAAATGTAAACAAAGCATTAGGACCAGAGATGAAATCAACTGGAGAAAGTATCTTGTTTATCGATGACTTGAAAGATGATCAATTCTACGAATTGTACTCTAGAAGAAAAATGTATTTGAGTAAATAAGCTCGAGTTTAGATATTGAAAAAGCCCCGTTTGGGGCTTTTTTTTATTGGATCAGGGTTTGGATTATTCTCATTTTTCACGCATAAAATCAAAAGCTCCCTTGCGAAGTTGTATTCCGTATTCGAGATAAGCTTTCATACAAGCGAGAAAATTTGCCCAGCCTTCTGTGTTTCCTAGAGCCCATCTCAGGTTGGCTTCATTGTATGTTTTTCCGTCTTCGGTCACTTTTACGACAGTGCTTTTATCGGGTTGTTCTTCTAGTATAATTTTTACGACGGTTTCTTTGTCCCAAACAAATGAAACCGAACGATTGATTTCAGTCTTGATGTCTTTTACCGGAACTTCTACAGGGAATTCGGGAAATTTCCAAATCAATTCTTTTCCTGTTTCTAGGGGTCCATTACTTTCAGATATAAAATAATTTGTCATTTTTTCGGGATTTATAATTCCTTCAAAAACTTCTTCAATCGGTTTTTGTATTTGTATGGTTGCTTTTGCTATTAGTTGCATAAAATTAAAATTTTGTAATTATTTCTTTTTGAGTTTCTCCTTAAAAAAATCAATGGTTCGAGACCAAGATAATGTTGCTGCTGCTTCGTCATATCGAGGAGTGGTATTGTTATGAAAACCGTGGTTTACTCCGGGATAAAAATAAGCGGTATGTTCGACTTTATTCTTTTTAAGAATGGCTTCATAAGCAGGCCAACCTTCATTGACACGGGTGTCTAACTCGGCATAATGCAACATGATTGGTGTTGTGATTTTTTCTGCTTCTTCTGTAGTGGGTTGTCCTCCATAATAAGGAACTGCCGCGGATAAAGTCGGGATTTTGACCGCCATCATATTGGAAATCCAACCTCCAAAACAAAATCCTACTACGCCTACATAACCATTACAGTCTTTATGTGATTTTAGGTATTCGTAGGCTGCAATAAAATCTTCGAGCATTTCTTCTCGGGTGCGTTTCTTTTGAAGTTCCCTTCCGGCATCATCATTTCCGGGATAACCTCCAAGTGGAGATAGTGCATCGGGAGCCAAAGTAATAAAACCTTCCACAGCTGCTCTTCTTCCTACATCTTCAATGTATGGATTCAGTCCTCGATTCTCATGAACAACAATTATTCCCGGTAATTTTTTTTGAGTATCTGTAGGTTGTGATAAAAGGCCTTTGATCGCTCCACCGCCTTTTGGAGATTGATAGGTTATATATTCCGATTTTATTCTTGGATCATTGGGTTTGATTGTGATGGAATCCACATAATTAGGAGTCATAAAACTAAGAAGTGACGGTACGGTTAAGCTTCCTATTGCAAACAGGGACAGTTTTTCTATAAATTGCCTTCTCTCGATTTTATTATGGGCATAGTCATCATATAGATCAAAAATTTCCTGACTGATATCTTCCTTGGTTAGTTTTTTCATGGTTTTTTATTTGATCCAACTAATTTAGAAAAAAAAGCGATTGTTTTTGCAATATTGATTATTGCGCATTGGTGAATTTTTATTGCTAAGCAATATTTTCAAGTCCGCCTGGAAAAGGTC
Organism: Flavobacterium granuli; assembly: GCF_031456055.1. Lineage (GTDB taxonomy): Bacteria > Bacteroidota > Bacteroidia > Flavobacteriales > Flavobacteriaceae > Flavobacterium > Flavobacterium granuli_A. The sequence goes on along the minus strand of NZ_JAVDTX010000008.1, from coordinate 94,337 downwards.
TATAAGCGTAATAATGCAAGACTTCTTCAATTGCCATTTTTAAGGCTTCATTGATGGGAAGTAAAGTAATTCCAAGTCTCTGATCAATTTGTGTTAACCGCATATAATAGTCCGAAAAAATAGGAACATACAATCCTTTGCTAATGGCTACTTCGGTATTGTTGTAGTTTTCCTGTTGGTTCTCTTTTATGATTTTGCAAGTATTTAATCGTAGTTCGCCATATTTGTCTCTACTTGCGGCATAGCCAAAAAGTCTACAAATTAATCCACGGTATTTATAGTCTGTACATCTACCATTTTTATTGTCTGTAGCTGAAAGCGATTGGTATAAATGACAAAAAGTATTGGTTTTGGTATTTAGTTCTTCTAAAACAGCTTCGGCTTTTCCATTTAAAAATAAATAAAAGGCCCATGGTAAAAATTCTAAAGGGGAGGCATCTATATTTGGTTTTGAACAGCACTGACCACAACCTGTAAGACAATGTAAATTTGTTTTTGATTTGAAATTAGTTATTTCATTCTCTAGGCGGTCAAATAATTCTTCAACCAATTGAACTTTATGTTCTATAGACATTATTTTTTGTCTAATGTACACTATTAAATACGGTTAAGTGCATAATTTGGTTTTACTTACTCTTTTATTAAAGATTAAAGATATTTATTTGGATCAAACTATTAATTTCAAATTTGGTTTAACCGTATTGTACTACATATTTGAAAAAATCCATCAAAATCATATAAAAGCGCTCTGGTTTTAATTGTGAGGTTTTAAAAAAAAGCTTCAATTTTTGTCTTAAAATGTGAATAATGGTAATTTATATTGGTGTTAAAAATTTAAATGTAAAAAATTGATAATCAGTTGATTTATTTTAAAATTTAAATAAACTTATTGGTTTTTTTAATTAAATTTACAGACCCTTTCTAGAGATAGCTTAATCTAAATATTTTGGTACTTTAAATATTTAAGCTATGAAAAAAAACGTATTGGTCGTATGTTGTTTTTTCCTGATAATAAGTTGTAAAAAAGAAGAGTCTAAAGAAATTGACGAAGCAGTTATTTCTGATGATAGCATTACTAATTCGGTTGAATTTGCAGATTCTAAATACGCAGAAATTGGCAAAAAAACACTCGCCGCTATGGAAAAAGGCGACATGGATAGTTGGATGGGGATTTATGCCGACAGTGCAGTTTATGTATGGAATAGTGGAGACAGTTTGGTTGGTAAGCCTGCAATTGCATCTTACTGGAAGCAAAGAAGAGCCAATGTAATTGAAACCATCAAATTCAGTGATGCTATATTTTTACCGATTTTGGTAAATGAACCTCAAAGCGTCGAGGCAAAAGGAGTTTGGCTACTGTCTTGGTATAAAACAACAGCAAAGTATAGAAATGGGAAAGAAATGACTCAGTGGATACATACAGATTATCATTTTGATTCACATGATAAAGTGGATCGAGTTGTTCAATATATAGATAAAGCAGCTATAAATGCAGCTTTGCCAAAGTAAATTTAATTGTTAATTGGTTGGTGGAAATAAAAAACGATGCTCACGTGTCGTTTTTTATTTTTTTTGTGTCTAAATGAACTTAGTTTAATATAAATTTTGTTCGGTAATTTAACAAATGGAAGGCTTTAAAAGCATTTCTATACTTTAAAACTAAAAACATTTCTTTACTTTTGCGGTAATTAATATTTGAGCTATGTACAAGATTTTTATACGCCCTATTCTTTTTTGTTTTGACCCTGAAAAAGTGCATCACTTTACCTTTTCACTAATTAGAATAGTTTCAAAAATTCCTGGATTCCCTTCTCTTTTTAGATTATTATATCAAGTAAATGACAAAAGATTAGAAACGGAAGTTTTTGGTTTAAAGTTTAAAAACCCTGTTGGTTTAGCGGCTGGTTTTGATAAAAATGCGGTTTTGTATAAAGAACTGTCTAATTTTGGTTTTGGTTTTATTGAAATAGGAACACTTACCCCAAAAGGACAGCCCGGAAATGATAAAAAAAGAATATTTCGTTTAGTGGAAGATTCGGCAATCATTAATAGAATGGGATTTAATAATGGAGGTGTTCAGGAAGCAGTTGAACGTTTAAAGAAAAATAACGGTGTACTCATAGGAGGAAATATCGGGAAAAATAAAGTGACATTAAACGAAGATGCCACCTCAGATTATGAGATTTGTTTTGATGCTTTGTATGATTATGTTGATTATTTTGTTGTCAATGTAAGTTCTCCAAACACACCAAATCTTAGAGCATTACAGGAAAAAGAGCCACTTACTCAATTGCTTCAAACTTTGCAGAATAAGAATTTGGCGAAGCCAAAGCAAAAGCCAGTACTACTTAAAATTGCTCCAGATCTTACCGATGAGCAATTACTTGATATTATTGATATTGTAAAAGAAACTAAAATTGCAGGTGTAATCGCAACCAATACAACAATTTCTCGAAGTGATTTGAATTCTGAAAATCAAACAGAAACGGGTGGGTTATCTGGAAAACCATTGACATCGCGATCTACTGAAGTGATTCGTTTTCTGTCTCAAAAAAGTAATAAAGCATTTCCAATTATTGGAGTGGGAGGAATACATTCTGCAGAGGATGCCTTAGAGAAATTAGAAGCAGGTGCTAGTTTAATCCAATTATATACGGGCTTTATCTATGAAGGGCCAGTATTAGTAAAGAAAATTAACAAAGCAATTTTGTCGAAAAAATAGCAGGATAACGATTTTTCTTTCTTTGTAACTCAAAACCTTTTTTATATATTTGAAGGTTATGAAGGCAATAAAAATTATCGAGTGTCCACGAGACGCTATGCAGGGCATAAAAGCTTTTATTCCTACCGAAAGAAAGGTAGCTTATTTACAATCTTTATTGCGCGTAGGTTTTGATACCATTGATTTTGGGAGTTTTGTTTCGGCGAAAGCCATACCTCAAATGCAAGATACTGCCGAAGTTTTAGAGCAACTTGATTTATCCAAAACAACAAGTAAATTGTTGGCTATTGTAGCCAATTCACAAGGAGCAACTCTTGCTTCTGAACATGCCGCTATTCAATATTTAGGCTTTCCTTTTTCGATTTCCGAGAATTTTCAAATGCGAAATACACATAAAACAATAGCCGAATCATTGGTGACACTAGATGAGATTTTAAATCTTGCCGATAAGACCAATAAAGAAACTGTGGCTTATCTTTCGATGGGTTTTGGAAATCCATATGGAGATCCTTGGAACGTTGAAATTGTAGCACAATGGACCGAAAAATTGGCTTCAATGGGAGTGAAAATTTTATCACTTTCGGATACTGTAGGGAGTTCTACACCTGACGTAATTGATTATTTGTACTCTAATTTAATTCCTCAATATCCTCAAATTGAATTTGGCGCCCATCTTCATACAACACCCGATAAATGGTTGGAGAAAATTGATGCGGCTTATAAGGGAGGTTGTCGTCGTTTTGATGGTGCAATTCAAGGTTTTGGAGGATGCCCAATGGCTACTGATAAATTGACGGGGAACATGCCTACCGAGAAGTTACTCTCGTATTTTACTGTTCAAAAAGAAAATACCAATTGCAGTCCAATGAGTTTTGAAAGTGCCTATAATGAGGCTTCAAAAATATTTGGTGAATTTCATTGATATTAGTTTGTTTTTGTGTTTAAGTTGTTAATATTTAGATCGTTTAAGTTTTTTCGTTACTTTAGTGTAGTTCGAAAGACTATTGGAAATGGCTTTCTAAAATTAAAATAACGAGATATGAAATTTCCTTTTTTCAAAAAGATTATTTTAATTGCTACACTAGGGTATTGCCTTTTTTCGTGTAGTAGCGACTTGGACTTTAATCAAGCAGAAGATTTTAATATCCAGCCAGTGTTTACTACTAATCTTGCCTATTTTGAAAAGAAAGCTCCAGAGTTTATTATTGGCGGGACAGAGCAGTCTTTCTTTCAGCATACTTCTAATGTCGATTTTTTTAATACTTCTTTTGTTGAAGAAGATTTGGTAAAAGCCGAGTTATATTTCAGAATAAAAAACACCATTGCTAGAGAATATATTTTTAATATTATTTTTTTGGATGTTAATGGAGTACCTGTCAATAGTGGTATTAAAATTGATGTTCCTGCCTATAACGGTGCCGAAGTGTTAGTAGAAAAAACTGTGACATATACGGCTGCTGATGTGGATATTTTAAAGAGAACAACTCAAATGATGTTTTCAATTACGATGCTTCCAGGTCCACCATTAACAGCTAACAGTCAAGGAAGATTTGAGTTGAGTTCAAGTATAACTGCTTATTTTGACGTGGAATGAGAAAAATAGCTATCCTTTTATGTCTGTCCGTTTCTTTTTATTGTTTTTCTCAAAATAAAGAAGTTTTATACAATTTCACTCCTCAACCTCAAAGTTTATTGCTAAATCCTGGGGCGGATGTGAAATACAAATGGTTTTTTGGAGTCCCGTTGTTGTCTGGAATATCAGCAAATGCCGGTTCTACAGGATTTGATGCTTATAATTTATTTGCTAATGATGGGGTAGATTTTACTACCAAAGCAAAAAGTGTTTTGGCTTCAACCAGCAGGAACGATTATGTCACTGCTAATCAACAGTTGGAAATATTTACAGCTGGTTTTAGAGTGGGTGGAGAAGAAAGTAAATCATATGTTTCTTTTGGGATGTATCAAGAATTCGATTCCTTTATTTATGTTCCAAAAGATTTGGCCATTTTGTCTTTCTATGGTAATAAAGATTATATAGGAAAGTCATTTGATTTGGGTGATTTGAGCGCAAAAGCTGAAGTCCTATCTGTCTTTCATTTAGGCTTTAATAAACAGCTTAATGAAAAACTCATACTCGGAATTCGAGGGAAAATTTATTCTAGTGTTTTTAATGCCACATCAATCCATAATTCTGGATATTTTTATACCTATCAAGGTTCTGATTTGATTTATAATCAAGAGATCCAATCCAATTTGCAGCTCAACACTTCTGGAGCAGCTAAATATTTGGACGAAAATTATGAAGGAGACTTGGGAAGTGATTTAAAGAATGATATTCCAAAGAAAGCTTTTTTAGGTGGAAATTTAGGTTTGGGATTGGATTTAGGGCTTACTTATTACCCTAAAAAAAATATTCAGATAACAGCGAGCATTGTAGATATTGGTTTTATAAGCCACACGAAAGATGTTGTAGACTATACTTTTAAAGGGAGTTATGTTTTCGAAGGTGTTATTACAGATTTTAATGATGATGGAACAATAGATAATGCTTACGAGGATTTTAAGGAGGCGATTCCTTTGGATACCATATATAATAAGTACACTACTTGGCGGCCTTTGAAATTTTATTCGTCTTTTGAATATTCATTTGAAGAGGAAAGACAAGAGGAATGCGATTGTGCAACCGATGAAGATTCTTTGTATCGAAGTGCAGTTGGTGCACAGCTTTTTGCAATGTCAACGCCTAGAGCTCCCATGTTAGCTTTGACGGGGTATTACAGAAGAAGAATTTTAAAAGGATTGCAAATGAAAGCCACTTACACCATCGATTCCTATTCCTTTTCAAATATAGGTTTGGGATTGACGACCAAGATTGGAGTGGTTAATTTTTATGCGATGGCCAATAATCTTCTTGCCTATAGTGATGTTTCCAAAGCAAATGCGCTCACGTTTCAAATAGGGTTTAATATAATATCGGGGGGAAGTAGTAAATAAAGGAATCAGTTCATAGATTTCTCTTTTCTTCTTCTGAAAAACTTAAAAATTTCAATCCAAAGCACACAAACGAATCCAACCAAGATACTTAAGCCAATTTGTAATAACGTAATACTTTCAAACTGGAAGAATCTTCTAAAGACAGGAGTGATTAATAGTAAGCTCGTTATCAATACCGTTATCCCAATAATGAGTGGAACCAAATTATTTTTGTATTTTAAAGTGGTGAATATCGAATAATAGAAGGAGCGATTAGCTAGTGTTAGGAAAATATTGGAAGCTATCAATGTTAGAAAAATGCTGGTTCTGGTAGTGTTTTCAGTATAATCTAATTTTGTACAATATTGATACATTAATAAAAGGCCAAGCGTTATTACAAGTCCTTGTACAATACTAATCGTAATTTCTTTTAGGTTGAAAAAAGTATTGGTAAAAGGACGCGGCTTTTGTTTCATCAGGTTGGGCTCCATAGGTTCATTTTCATAAATTATGGAGCAGGTTGGCCCCATAATAATTTCTAAAAAAATAATATGAACAGGTGAAAAAATATTGGGATATATCCATCCTAAAACCAGCGGAATAAACACAATCAGAATAATAGGAATGTGGATTGAGATAATGTATTGAATGGCTTTTTTTAGATTGATGTATATTTTTCGTCCCATTGCTATGGCCTCTGTCATTTTGGAAAAATCGTCATCAATCAAAATTAAATTCGCCGCTTGTTTGGCAATTTCGGTTCCTTTCTTTCCCATGGCAATACCGATATGTGCCGATTTTAATGCGGGACCATCATTGACACCATCTCCTGTCATGGCTACAATTTGGTCGTTTTCTTTCAGGGCTTTTATGATTTTTAATTTGGCTTCAGGAAACATTCTTGTAAAAATATTGGTTTCCATAACCTTCTCTCTCAAGGTAGCATCATCCATTGTCATGAGTTCGTCTCCGTTTAGTATTTTTCCAGAGTTTCTAAAACCAATTTGATTAGCAATGGTCGCCGTTGTCAAGGCATTGTCTCCCGTGACGATTTTTACTTGAATTCCTGCTTTATAAAAAGTTTCGAAGACTTCTTTTATATTGGCTTTCGGAGGATCATAAAAGGCAATAAGTCCTTTGAAATCAAATGAAAATTCTTGCTGTGTTTTTGGATAATCAGTTCCTGAAAAATTGGCTACGCCAACTCCCAAAACCCGATAGCCTTTTTCAGCCATCGATTGCATGGCGCTTAGGATTTGATTGGTTTGTTTTTCTGATAATTTTGAACAGGCGATTAAGGCTTCGGGAGCACCTTTGGCCGCTATGATTCGGTCTCCGTTTTTATTTTCAAAAAGATGGGTCATCATTGGCGGTTTTCCGCTTAAAGGATATTCGTGAACCATTCTGTAATTGGGGCGCTCATCTTTGATTCCCATTTTTGCGTAAGCATCGTGCAGCGCCATTTCCATTGCATCAAAAGGTATTGGTTCACTGGCCCACATCGAAAGACTTAATAATTCAGTTTCTTTTATGGATAAATCGCTATTCAAATTATCATTGAATGATCCCTCTTCGAATAAATACCATTGTGCCAGACTCATTTTGTTTTCGGTGATAGTTCCAGTCTTGTCTGTGCATATCACGGTTGCACTTCCAAGTGTTTCCACTGTTTTTGTTTGTTTGACTATGATTCCGCTTTTCATCAATCGCCAGGCACCTAAAGCCATGAATGTAGCAAATGCAATCGGAATTTCCTCGGGAATAATGCTCATCGCTAAGGTTAATGCTTTTAATAAACTGTCCAAAAGAATTCGGGAATTATAAAAATTAATTCCCCAAACCAGAAGAAAAACCACTAATCCAACAAGAGACATTTTGGTAACAAAATTTCCAATTTGAATCTGTAAAGGCGTTTTCTCTTCGGTAATATCATCCAGACTTTCCCCAATTTTGCCTAATTGTGTTTGACTTCCTATCGCAGTTACTTTACAAATAGCCAAACCTGAGGCGACAATCGTTCCCTGGAATACTTGATTGTTTTCACTTTTTTCACTTTTAAAAACTGCTAATGATTCTCCCGTAATTATCGATTCGTTTACCGAAAAATCGTTCGACTGAATGATAATTCCATCTGCAGGAATAAAGGTTCCCTCTTCACATTGGATGCAATCACCCAAGACAATTTCCTCGGAGGGTATTTCTATAAGTTCACCATCTCGAATTACTTTGCTTTTGGGTTGCGTTAATTTATTCAGAGCTTCAATAGCGTTCCGGCTCTTGGATTCCTGATAAAGTGAAATGGTGGAAACCAGTAAAATTGCTGCTGTCATAAAAATCCCGTTACCAAAATCGGCAGTGATAAAGTAAATACTGGTAGCAGTTAGCAATAATAAAAACATTGGTTCTTTAACCATTTCTATTATGGAAGAAAGTATGTTGTTTTTCTTTTGGTGTTCTATGGAATTTAAGCCGTTTTTGATTCTGGATTGTTCAACTTCAACTTTGTTTAATCCTGAAATAGAGCCGTTTGCTGTTGACATAATTAAGAGGTGAGGTTGTAAATAAAATAAGGCTTTAACTTATTTTTACCATGCAAGTTAAAAATAAAACGGGCTAGTTAAGTGTTTTTTAGCTTAAGATTGTCTATATTTGCACGCAATTCAACTACAAATTGCAACATGAAAGCACATATCTCTAAGATTGTCGGCGAGGGTTTAACCTACGATGATGTATTATTAGTTCCCAATTACTCAAATGTTCTTCCGCGCGAAGTGAGTATCAAATCAAAATTTTCAAGAAATATAACATTAAATGTTCCTATTGTATCCGCAGCTATGGATACCGTAACCGAAAGTTCTATGGCAATCGCTATGGCTCAAGAAGGAGGAATTGGTGTTTTGCATAAAAACATGACAATCGAGCAACAAGCAGCCAAAGTACGTAAAGTAAAACGTGCAGAGTCTGGTATGATTCTCGACCCAGTTACCTTATTAACGACTGCTACAGTTGCCGATGCCAAAAGCGCTATGAGAGAATTCGGTATTGGTGGTATTCCAATCGTTGATGAAAACAAAATTTTAAAAGGAATTGTTACCAATAGGGATTTACGTTTTGAAAAAAATGGTGCAAGACCTATTTCTGAGGTGATGACAAGCCAAAATCTGGTAACTGTTGCCGAAGGAACTTCATTAGAACAAGCTGAGGTAGTTTTACAAGGTCATAAAATTGAAAAATTACCAGTAGTAAATGATAAAAATGAGCTAGTTGGTTTAATCACTTTTAGAGATATTACCAAATTGACTCAAAAACCAAATGCCAATAAAGATAAATTTGGTCGTTTGAGAGTAGCAGCCGCTTTGGGTGTTACTGCCGATGCTGTTGAAAGAGCGACTGCTTTGGTAAACGCAGGAGTTGATGCCGTAATTATCGATACAGCTCACGGACATACAAAAGGTGTGGTTGATGTATTGAAAGCTGTAAAAGCTAAATTCCCAAAACTTGACGTAATCGTTGGTAATATTGCCACTCCAGAAGCAGCTTTGTATTTGGTTGAAAATGGTGCCGATGGTGTAAAAGTTGGAATAGGACCTGGTTCTATTTGTACAACCAGAATCGTTGCAGGTGTTGGTTTTCCTCAATTTTCTGCTGTGCTTGAAGTAGCTGCAGCTATAAAAGGAACAGGAGTTCCTGTAATTGCAGATGGTGGAATTCGTTACACAGGAGATATTCCTAAAGCGATTGCAGCTGGTGCAGATTGCGTAATGCTAGGTTCATTATTGGCCGGTACTATGGAGTCTCCGGGTGAAACCATCATTTTCGAAGGAAGAAAATTCAAATCATACAGAGGAATGGGTTCTGTTGAGGCCATGCAAGAAGGTTCAAAAGATCGTTATTTCCAAGACGTAGAAGACGATGTTAAGAAACTTGTTCCAGAAGGAATCGTTGGACGTGTACCTTACAAAGGGGAATTGAACGAAAGTATGCAACAATTCATTGGTGGTCTTCGTGCCGGTATGGGTTATTGCGGTTCAAAAGACATTGCTACTTTACAGGATACAGGTCGTTTTGTTCGTATTACCGCAAGTGGTATCAACGAAAGTCACCCACACAATGTGACGATCACAAAAGAAGCTCCGAATTATTCGAGATAAAATATGACGAAAGTCTAAAAGACAAAAGGTGTAAGATTTATTTCTTACACCTTTTTTTTATTTAGTAGTTTGGGCGTGACCCTTCCAAAAGGTCGGGTCGGGCTTTCCGTTCCCGCTTTTTTTTATCCCTTAAAAAAAGGGATAAAAAAAGAGCTCCACTGTAAACGAAGTTCACTGAACTCCAATTAAAATAAAAATTAAGTGAAGTAATCCCTCACGCAGAGCAACTTTGAACTAAAAAAGTAAATCAATTATTTTTTTAAGATCCCTTTCTCAACACTTTCGTTAATCAAATTTTCGGCATAGTTCCAAATGGTTGTCGAACCATCTTTAATTGCCTTTTTCTTATCGTAAACTGTTTGATACGGAACATTATATTCTGCCCACGTTCCGCCATTGTTGGAGGTGTTTTGCAGCAATGGTTCAAACCGGTCCATTGATTTTGCAAATTTTGCTTCATCAGTAATGCCTTCCTCAAATTCTTCCCAAATTGCAATAAATTCTTGTGCCTGTTCTGTTGGCAAAAGCCCAAAAATTCGTTTTGCTGCAATAAGTTCTTCGTCTGTATTTGTGTGGCTTTTTGTAGTATCATAAAGAAAAACATCGCCAGCATCAATTTCTACAATGTCGTGGATTAAAACCATTTTTAAAACTTTAAGGACGTCAATTGGTTTATCCGAATGCTCTGCCAATACAATCGTCATCATTGCTAAATGCCAACTATGTTCTGCGTCATTTTCGTTTCTGTCGCTGTTGAATAATTTAGTTCGTCTCTGGATATATTTTAGTTTATCAATTTCTTTGATAAACTCGATTTGCTTTAATAAGTTTTCTGTTGGCATAAAAATTCTGTCTTTTTTAATTTGTAAAAGCTCAAATTCAGGAGACTTCACGCAGCGGGTTAATTAATTCTCCAATTTCAAATAGTTTTGGTCAAAACTTAGCGTCACTTTTTTAAATTGTCCGATTACGTCTTGTCCTATATTTCCATAATTGATTTTACCATAAATACCATAGCTACTCCGGTCAACTTGCATCTTTTGCATCTTAACTAAAGTTTTATTAATAAGTATTTCTTCGTCTTTTAATACCAAAACTTCTGAAGTGACTTCTTGTCCCCCTGCACTGGATGATTTTGTTGTTTCTAAGTTCCCAACTTTATCAAGATAAGATTTAAATGCCTCGTAAAAAGATTTATTGAATTCGCTGACTTGTGCCCCACTGTCAAAATTGTATGGAAAGGTTTTACCTCTGTAGGTTAGCATAACAATAGCCCTGAGCTGGTCTACAAAAAAGTTCTTTTCATTTTGATTAACTTTTTCATTCTTTGAAAAAGTAAGTTTATCTTTTTCAATTGTAATTGTGCCTAATTCTTTTGCTATTGGAAAACCAATTATTCCATTAATTACATAAGCACCGTTAGCAAATGTAAATGCAGAATCTGGATATACTAAAAACATTGTGTTTTTAATCGTCAATTCTCCTAATTTAATTTCAGGTGCTAAACCTATTAGAACTTTATTGGCTTGACCAGTAAAACTTTCAACCGAAACGTTATTGTCTGGAAGCAAAATGATTCCCATTTTTTTTGCTGTACTTTCAGTTATACAGCTTATGCCAGCACCTGTGTCAAAAACAAAATCAGTTGATGTACTGTTTGCACTCACATTTATAGTAATTAGACCTGCTTTATCTTTTAATGTAGGTAAGATTACCGTTGAAAAAGCATCTATTGATTGTGTTGGTTGACCTCTGAGCGATTGCCATATATTCTGTGCATTTATTTCTTCATTCAGCTCGTCCTCCGAAAAATGTTTTTTATATTTTGTGGTTAAAGTTTTAGAGGATGTATATGCCAAATCATAATTGAACGTTTTTATGTAATTGTCATTTTTCAGTTTGACAAATTCATAATTGTTAACAATTGGGTTGTTTTTTATACTGTCTAAATAAGTATTGGATAGTTTAGGATTATTACAAACATTTGCAAATAAGCCTTTATAGAAGTAATAGTCTTTTTCTTTTCCTTTATCATTTAAACTGTCCATTTTAACGAACTGATGTTGCTTACTTAATTCCTTTATCTTGTTGTCAAGGTTGGTCTGTCCAAACGCTACTTGTTCAAACGCTAGCAAGAATAAAAAAAGTTTGTGTCTGGTTTTCATTTCGTCTGATGTGTTAAGTTTCTGTTTAATTACCGCTGAGGTTCTGTTACTACAGTGGGTTTGGGACTAAATTAAGCCCATTCTTCGGATTTGCCAAATCATCCCAAATGCAAAACCAACTTTCCATTAAGCCAATTGCCCAAATCCGTTGTAGTAGCTGTTAGGCGATGTTGAATGTACGCACTATAATTTCTTCAAATTGAGCTTTTATTTTTATTACATCTTTTTCATCTTTTCCTTCTGTAAGTTGATCCTTTATTTTAAAATAGTCTTGATCCATAAATTGATGAAATCCGACTAGAAATAAAACTGTCAATAATAACTGGTTTTGTTTCATTAAATCATCTAAATCCTCGCGAAATTCTTTAGCTTCAATTTGAATTTTTTTGTTTTTATTATGGTGAATAAATGACCTCAAAACAGGTTCTTTTATTGGATATCCATCATAATGCTTGACACAGTTTGCAATCCAATTTATTTTTTCACTAGCGTGAAATTTTGTAATAGTTCTTTTTAATTCTATTTGAAAAGTTTTTTTAAGATATGTTTCAATATCTTGATACTTCTCATTTTCAAACAAATCTAAAAAGAACTCATTCATTAAAATAGTTATATTTTTAACGTATGATTCGTATTTATGAAATGCACCAACATATCCAAGTCTTATTGTCTCAAAATAGTTTTCTTTAAGTTCATCGTTCTCAATCTTGATTAGATGTTTGTATTTCGAGAATTTAAGTTCTCTACTAAAATCTTGAGAAGATTTTAAGGAAGCTGGCAAATAATAGTGAACAAATAAATTTTTGAAAGAATTAAGTTCAGAGTAATTTTTAACAATAAATGTAAAGAATTTATTTCCTAAAGGGTCATCTTGTGTTAATTCAAAATTTTTAATTTGTGAAAATTCTTTGCTCAACGTTTCAACAAGTAAATCTATGGAGTTCTGTTTTTTCATTTTGAAGATAATTGTTGATTCGGAGAGTCAATATCGCCTAACTCGTTTATAGGTTTGAAGATGTTCGACTTGTTTCTCCTAAATTGGGTTGCTATGTTTGGCAAACATCAGAGTTTATTTATTTTCAAATGTATAAAAAATGAATTATAAATTTTTAATAGTTTTTACTTTTGTCACAATGTAAAGTATTGATAATGAGTTTTTTGAAATATTTCTTAAGAATGATAAACGTGTTCTCTAGCCCCGATGGAAGCAAATATCGTTTTGTCTCGTCCTCAAACAAGACAAAAGATATTGCGTACAGCGGGAGTGAAGCTGTTATGAAAAACTATCGTTCTGCTCCTAAAAAAGAAACACCAGCCTTTCGACCAGTGTTTTTTATATAAGATAAGGGAAAGTCTAATCATGGGCTAAATCCGCCAATAGTTTTTTGTTGCCAACAATCCACAAAATATCATCTTTTTCCAGAATCACATTCGACTCGGGGTTTAGTGCTCGTTTACCTCTTTTTTCGATGCCTACAATCAAACCTTGCGTTTTCTCGCGCAGTTTAGATTCTTTGATGCTTTTTCCGATAAAGGTGTGATTTTTTAATTCGATTTGGCGCAAAACAATATCTGGTTCCACAGTTTCCGGAGAAACGTCCATTTCGTGTTGGTCAAGATATTTTTTAAATTGCTGTACTTGAGCATCGGTTCCGATAACGCAAATTTCATCACCTGGGAAAATACGTTCGTTCCTACTTGGAATGTGTATGGTTATGTCACCTCGCTTTATCGAAACAATATTAATTCCTAAATTTTCCCTCATTTGGAGGTTCTTCAATGATTCGCCGGCTATATTGGATTCTGCTGCAATGTCAAATATTGCCATGTGACCGTCCCAAGGAGTTAAATCACTGCGGCTTCTTTTGGCTCTGTCAATCTCTCTGTCGTTTAAATTAGCGAGAAAATGATTTTCGATTTTATGGTATTGAAGGTGGAGTTTCTTTTGAAAAATCAAATAAATGATTAATGCAATTATGAATGCAATCAAAGCAATTTTTGGCGAGAAAAAAGTATTTAGCAATAAACCAATAAAAAATATGGACAGTACAATACGTATAAAAAACAGCATCGTCAACGGCCCACGGGATTTTCGGTCCTGCATTAATTCTTCAACTTCGTTGGTGGTAACTCTTCGAAAAGCAAGTGCCCATAAAAACGGAGATACTATACCTAATGTTATCAAGGCTCCCATGTGATTTCCAAAATGATAATCTTCGACTAAGGGCAGTATAAAACGAGAGGAAAGTAAGATAACGGCAAGGATGATTACGATAAGGACAATCACCTGAATTAAATAAGCATTAATCACAGTTTGCCACAAACTAACCGTTTTTATCGCTTGTGTACTGGCGGAATAGCGTTCGATTCGTTTGGTCCATTTACGAGGTAAGTTATGTGCTAAATATTCTGAAAAAGGGAGTGAATATTTAATCATAAACGGAGTAGTAAACACCGTTACCGCCGAAACTGCAACGACTATTGGATACAAAAAGGAATTGGTTGCTTTTAAGGTTACTCCCAAAGTCGCAATGATAAAGGAGAATTCTCCAATTTGAGATAAACTCATCCCGGTTCGTATGGAATCTTTAAGCGGTTGCCCAGATAATATGGCACCAATTGTTGAACTGATGGATTGACCAAAAATTGTAACAAAAGAAAGAATAACAACAGGAATGGCGTGTTGGTACAACGCATCGGGATTGATTAACATACCAACCGACACAAAAAACACGGCTCCAAATAAGTCTTTTACAGGTTTTACCAAATGTTCAATATGTTCGGCTTGTGTGGTTTCGGCAATTATGGAGCCCATAATAAAAGCGCCAAGTGCAGGTGAAAATCCTGCATTTGCAGCAAGGACAACCATCATCAGACACAGGGCAAGAGAAATGATGAGTAGCATTTCGTCGGTGAGTAAATGTTTGGTTTTTTTGAGTACTGTTGGAATGATAAAAATTCCTCCCAGAAACCAAAGCACTAGAAAGAAAAGCAGTTTTAATACCGACATTAAAAGGTCGCCTCCAGAAAACTGATTGCTCACGGCAATCGTGGACAATAAAACCATCATTAATATGGCAAGTATGTCTTGAACGATTAAAGAGCCAATAACGATTCCCGCGAATTTTTGTGTCTTAACACCTAACTCGTCAAATGATTTTAAGATAATTGTGGTTGAGGATATGGAGAGAATTACTCCCAAAAAGATACTGTCCATTTTTGGCCAATCCAACCATTGGCCTACGGAATATCCCAGAATACACATGCTTAAAATTTGAATTCCAGCAGTTATTGAAGCTGTTCCGCCTACTTTCATTAATTTTTTGAAACTAAATTCAAGCCCAAGACTAAACAGTAAAAAGATAACCCCGATTTCAGCCCAAACTTCAACGCTTTTAATCTCTTTGACAGAAGGAAAAAAATCAAAATGGTTTCCCGCCAAAAAACCCGCAATCAAATATCCCAATACCAAGGGTTGCTTGAGTTTTCTAAATATTAGAACAGCAACAGTTGCAGTCATTAAGATAAGGCCTAAATCACTGATTAATGGGTTTAAATGGCTTGTTGTTTCTGTAACTTCGGCTAATAGACTCATAAATTGGAATTATTGACAGTTGTGGATAAAAAATCAATTATGGCTAATTTACAAAAAAAGTAAATTCTTTAGGACTTGCTTTTTTCGATATTTGATTTCTAGCCATAAAAAAAGCCATCCTGAAAAGATGGCTTCTAGTATAAAATAGATTGGTGCTTATTAAATTCCCAAGAAGTTACTTGGTGTGATTTTCATCAGTTCGGCTTTGATTTCATCAGAAACATCAAGCGTTGCGATAAAACCATGAATTGCATTTTTGTCAATTGCTTCGTTGGTTCTAGTCAATCCTTTTAATGCTTCGTATGGATTTGGATAGGCTTCACGTCTCAAGATTGTTTGAATCGCTTCGGCTACAACAGCCCAGTTTTTCTCTAAATCTTCGTGAAACTTAGATTCGTTCAATAATAGTTTGTTCAATCCTTTCAAAGTAGCTTCAAAAGCAATTAAAGTATGACCTACAGGTACACCAATGTTTCTTAAAACGGTACTGTCTGTCAAATCACGTTGCAATCTTGAAACCGGTAACTTAGCCGATAAATGCTCGAAAATAGCATTGGCTATTCCTAAGTTTCCTTCAGAGTTTTCAAAATCAATAGGGTTTACTTTGTGTGGCATGGCCGATGATCCAATCTCTCCCGCTTTAATTTTTTGTTTGAAATATTCCATTGAAACATACGTCCAAATGTCACGGTCCAAATCAATAATGATAGTGTTGATTCTTTTTAAAGCATCAAAAAAGGCTGCAAAATGATCGTAATGTTCGATTTGTGTTGTTGGAAAAGAATGGTGTAATCCCAAGTTTTCTTGAACAAATTTGGTTCCGAATTGTTTCCAGTCAATTTGTGGATAAGCCACATGATGCGCATTGTAGTTTCCAGTCGCTCCACCAAATTTAGCAGCAAACGGAATGTTGAACAACAAACGCATTTGCTCTTCCAAACGCTCTACAAAAACGGCAATTTCTTTACCCAAACGAGTTGGTGAAGCTGGTTGTCCGTGTGTACGTGCAAGCATTGGAACATCTTTCCACTCTTGAGCTAATTCTTTTAATTTGGATGTCAAAGTGATTAACGATGGCATATATACTTTCTCAAAAGCGTCTTTTGTAGAAAGTGGAATTGCAGTATTATTAATGTCTTGAGAAGTCAATCCGAAGTGGATGAATTCTTTATATTCTGATAAACCTAGTTTTTCAAAAGCGTCTTTGATGAAATACTCAACGGCTTTTACGTCGTGGTTGGTTACTTTTTCGGTTTCTTTTATCCAAAGAGCATCTTCGGTAGAGAAGTTTTTATAAATGTCACGTAAGCTTTCAAATAAATTTGGGTTTACGTTTTTTAGTTGTGGCAAAGGCACTTCGCATAGGGCAATGAAATATTCGATTTCAATTAATACGCGGTATTTGATTAATGCTTCTTCAGAGAAAAAAGGAGCTAGGGATAATGTCTTATTTCTATAACGACCGTCGATTGGTGATATAGCATTCAATTCGTTTAGAGTAGTCATTTTATGTTGTTTTTTCGAAAGGCACAAATATAAAGAGAATTTAGGGATTAGGGGGCACGAAATTTAAGGTTTGACAAAGAATTTAGTTATAAAAAATATAACTGTTCAATGAAATTAAAGGATTCAAAAATTTGGACCAGTTTTATTTCAAATTTAATTTAAAATAAAGTTATATTTGTTTAATAAATTATTGAATATATATGAACAATATAAAAAATGTTTTTAGTATTAATGATCTAGAAAATCTCTCGGGCATTAAAGCACATACAATCCGAATTTGGGAAAAACGGTACAATATCCTGCAGCCCATGCGTACCGATACTAATATACGTTTGTATTCTTTGACAAGTCTACAAAAATTGTTGAATATTACTTTATTGTGTGATTATGGGTATAAAATTTCCAAAATTTCAACCTTTTCCGATGAAAAAATAGTTGAAATGATTCATGATATTGTTTCGAAAAAAAACTCCAAAAACTATGCTGTTAATGCCTTTAAGATGGCTATGATGGATTTTGATCAAGAGCTTTTTTCGAATACCTACAATTGGTTGCTGGAAGAAAAATCATTTAGGGAAATCTTTTATCAAGTGTTTATTCCTTTGGTGGAGGATATTGGTTTGTTATGGCAAACCGATACAATAATGCCCGCTCACGAGCATTTTATTAGTTGTTTGATAATAAAAAAGGTACTTGTAAATATTGAAAAAATTGAAAACGAAAGGAAAGTACAATCGGGTAAAGTTTATGTATTGGCCCTTCCGCTAAATGAAATTCATGAATTAGGATTGATGTATTTGCATTATGAGATTATATCCAAAGGGCATAAGGTCATTTATTTAGGGGAAAGTATGCCAATTGGTAATTTGAAAGAGATAAAGAAGTACTACAGTCCAGTTGTTTATGTTTCTTATTTTACGACACAACCAGAAATGAGGCTTGTAAATGAATATGTTTCTATTATGGGTACCCAGTTGTTGGGTGATCAGTCAGAAATTTGGCTGATAGGTAGAATGACTCAGTATATTGACAAAAAATTATTACCCATAGATGTTAAAGTTTTTAATTCTATTCCAGATTTAGTAGAAAAGGTTTGATTTTTTGTTTAAGATTTTTGTATATTTGTTAAACAAATGAAAAAATCAATCTCAATAATAGGTTCTGGATTTTCGGCAATGGCTGCAGCATGCTATTTGGCAAAAAGCGGTCATATAGTAACAATCTATGAAAAAAACGCTTCAATAGGGGGCAGAGCCCGCCAATTGAAAGCTGAAGGTTTTACTTTTGATATGGGGCCAAGTTGGTATTGGATGCCCGATGTTTTTGAACGTTTTTTTGCTGATTTCGGCAAAAAAACAACCGATTATTATGAGCTTGTAAAACTCTCTCCAGCTTACCGTGTTTATTATGGTATTGACGATTTTATTGCTATTGCAGATAATCTACCTCAAATCGTGGCTGATTTTGAAGCTATCGAAAAAGGTAGCGGTCAAATATTAAAGGAATTTATGGCTGAGGCCAAAAGCAATTATGATATTGCCATTAAAGAATTAGTGTATCGTCCGGGTGTTTCTCCCTTGGAACTGGTAACCGTTGAAACTGCTAAGAAAATCGGTCAGTTTTTTAGCAACATTAGTAAAGACATTAGAAAAAAGTTCAAAAACGAAAGGCTCATTTATATACTAGAATTTCCCGTTTTGTTTCTCGGTGCAAAACCATCCGATACTCCTTCTTTTTATAATTTCATGAATTATGCCGACTTTGGGCTGGGAACTTGGCATCCCAAAACGGGTATGTTTGATGTAGTGCTCGCGATGGAAAGTCTGGCGAGAGAATTGGGTGTAACTTTTATAACCAATGCCAATATTGAAAAAATAAATGTCGAAAATAAAATAGCTCGTTCAATTGTAGTCAACGGAAAAATAATTCCGTCCAATGTCATTTTGAGTGGAGCTGATTATCATCATACTGAAACTTTATTGGATAAAGAATACCGAGCCTATTCTGAAAAGTATTGGAACAGTCGGGTTTTTGCACCATCTTCTTTATTGTTTTATGTAGGTTTCAATAAAAGAATAAAAAATATTTCACATCACGCTTTGTTCTTTGATGTCGATTTCGAACAGCATGCCAGAGACATTTATGATGATCCGAAATGGCCGGCAGCACCTTTGTTTTATGCTAATTTCCCATCATTGACGGATAGAACTTCTGCTCCAGAAGGTATGGAATCAGGATTTTTTCTTGTGCCGCTTGCACCTGGAATAGACGATATAGAGGAGTTAAGAGAGGAATATTTCGATAAAATAATTGAGCGTTTCGAAATTTTAACCCAACAGACGGTAAAAAGCAATATTATATTCAAACAGTCTTTTTGTAAAAATGATTTTGTTTCAGAGTACAATTCATATAAAGGAAATGCTTACGGAATGGCAAATACGCTTTTGCAGACAGCTTTTTTGAGACCAAAACTCAAAAGTCCCAAAGTGAAAAACCTGTTTTTTACGGGACAATTAACCGTTCCTGGCCCGGGTGTTCCTCCCGCATTGATTTCGGGAAAATTAGTATCTGAATTAATAGTAAAACAACTTTTAAATCAATAGTCATGAAGCAATTATTTGATGATGTGTCCTTTAAGTGTAGTAAATTGGTTACCAAGAATTACAGTACTTCTTTTTCTATGGCGGTTTATATGTTGGCACCTAGTATTCGCGATGCCATTTATAGTATATATGGATTTGTGCGTTTTGCTGATGAAATTGTAGATTCTTTTCACGGTTATGATAAAGAAGATCTAATCAATGACTTTGAAACCGAGTATTACAAAGCCATGAAATTGGGTATTAGTTTGAATCCGATTTTGAATTCCTTTCAACAAACGGTAAAGGATTACAATATTACCGACGAAATGATTCAATCATTCCTCAAAAGCATGAAACTCGATTTAATCAAGTCTGATTATTATAGTAAAGAGGAATACAACGAATACATTTATGGCTCTGCCGATGTAGTGGGATTGATGTGTCTCAAAGTTTTTGTCAAAGGAGATGAAACCAAATACAATCTTTTGAAAGATCAAGCTATGCGATTGGGTTCTGCTTTCCAAAAAGTAAATTTCCTTCGTGATTTAAAGGATGATAATTTACTATTGAACCGTAATTATTTTCCTGGAGTCGATTTAAAATCTTTTGATGAAAAGTCCAAAAAAGCAATAATCGAGGAAATCGAGGAAGATTTTAGAATTGCTTATCAAGGAATCATAAAATTACCTTTGGAAGCAAAATTTGGAGTATATACAGCCTATGTTTATTACAAAAAACTCCTCAAAAAACTGGCACACACACCTTGTAGTGAAATAGGAAATACAAGAATTCGAGTTTCTAATTATTCCAAAGCAGGATTGTTGGCCCAGTCGTTCGTATCTTACAAACTGAAATTGGGATAAAAAAATATATAAATTTTTAATTTAATAAAGCGAATATGATTTCCTTTTTGATTTTTTTAGGCGTTTTTTTATTCATGGAATGTGTCACATGGCTCACGCATAAATACATTATGCATGGACTCATGTGGTATTTTCATGCCGATCATCACCAACCCAAATACGCGCATACGTTCGAGCGTAATGACATATTCTTCATTATTTTTGCCATACCAAGCATTGTACTTTTCTATTTTGGTGTGGAAGGCGGAATGAATTATTTATTTTTCATCGCCTTAGGCATAACCAGCTACGGTTTTTGTTATTTTATGATACACGATGTTTTGATTCATCAACGTTTTAAATGGTTCAAAAACACAAAAAATAAGTATTTGATTGGATTGAGAAAAGCCCACAAAGTGCATCACAAACATTTGGGTAAAGAACATGGAGAATGTTTTGGAATGTTGTTTGTCCCTTTTAAATATTATAAAATCTAATATGTCATTATATCTTTTTTTGAATATCGCTTCTTTCTTGATTCCGTTTCTGTATAGTTTCGAAAAAAGAATGAAATATAGTAATCGATGGAAAATCATTTTTCCTTCTTTGATTATAACGGCGTTATTTTTTATTGTTTGGGATATTATTTTTACCAAAATAGGAGTTTGGAGCTTCAATCCAAGATATCATTCTGGAATTGAATTTTTTGGTTTGCCAATAGAGGAGTGGCTGTTTTTTATCTGCATTCCTTATGCCAGTATATTTATTCATTTTTCTTTTCAATATTTCTTTCCCAATGTGGCTTTGAGTGATACTGTCGTAAAAAGGATTTATTGGCTTTTGATGATTATTCTAATTCCGATTGCGGTATTAAATTATGATAGATGGTACACTTTTGTAAATTTTAGTTTGTTTATAATTGTTACAACTATTGCTGTTTTTAAAGTAGGACAAATTCTCAACACCTATTTCATTACATTTCTAATCATTTTATTGCCTTTTTTACTTGTAAACGGAATCCTTACAGGCAGTTTTATCGATGAACCAGTTGTTTTTTACAATGACAACGAGAATTTAGGAATTCGAATAGGAACAATTCCTGTTGAAGATGTTGGTTATGCTTTTACTATGTTGCTGATGAGTTTGATTTTGATAAAAATAATGGATAGAAAAAATGAAAGTATATAAAAAAGAAAGTGTTCAGTATATTAATGCTTCGCTAGAGGAATGCTGGGCTTTTTTCTCCAATCCTAGAAATCTGCAAAAAATAACTCCCAAAACAATGGGATTTGAAATCACAGATTTTGACAATCAGTCGATGTATGCTGGCCAAATTATCCAATATAAGATTTCGCCACTTTTAGGGTTAAAATTAAATTGGACTACTGAAATTACACAAATTAAAGACAGAGTTTATTTTATAGATGATCAGCGTTTTGGTCCGTATAGTTTTTGGCATCACAAACATTTCTTTGAAGCAACCCCAAACGGTGTGAAAATGACTGATGTAATTCATTATGCATTGCCTTTTGGGTTTTTAGGACGAATCGTGAATGCTTTAATCGTCAAGAATAAACTAAAAGAAATCTTTGATTATCGTTTTCAAAAAGTGAACCAGCTTTTCAATTCTAAATAATGCAAAAACAAACAGTATCTATTTTTTGGTTCCGACGTGATTTGCGTCTGGAAGATAATGTGACATTGTATCATGCTTTACAATCCAAATATCCTGTTATTCCCTTGTTTATTTTCGACACGGGCATTTTGAATAGTTTGCCAAAGAATGATCCGCGTGTTGGTTTTATACATGTATCACTACAAAAAATAAACACCAAATTAAATAGTGTTGGAAGTTCTCTTTTGATAAAAAAAGGCGCTACAATCGATGTTTGGGAACAACTTTTTCAAGAGTTTGACATTTCGGCAGTTTTCTTCAATAAAGATTATGAGCCCTATGCTATTAAGAGAGATTTAGCCATTGTGGCATTGGCAAAAGAACATAATACTCTTTGTTTTTCTTTCAAAGATCAAGTCATTTTTGAAGAAAAAGAAATCACAAAATCTGATGGATTGTCTTATACCATTTACACGCCTTATAAAAATAAATGGTTGGAAAGATATAAATCCATGGCGCCGCTTGTGGAATATGATACTCAAAATCACTTCTCCAGTTTTCATAAAAACCATTTTGATTTTCCCAATTTACAACAAATAGGTTTTGAAGAAAGCAATATAAAAGTACAGCCTCATAATCTCGCACAGATTACAAATTACCATGAAACTCGCGATTTTCCTGCGATGGACAGCACTTCGTATTTGTCGCCACATTTGCGTTTCGGGACAGTAAGTATTCGGAAATTAGTCAATTGGGCGGTTCAAAAAAATGACGTTTTCTTGAGCGAATTAATTTGGAGGGAATTCTTTATGCAAATCCTATTTAGCTTTCCGAAAGTTGTCAGCCATAATTTCAAATCTGCTTATGATGGAGTTCAGTGGCGCAACAACGAAGAAGATTTCAAGCGCTGGTGTACGGGAACCACAGGTTATCCTATGGTCGATGCAGGAATGCGTCAGCTCAATGAAACGGGCTATATGCACAATAGAGTTCGTATGGTGGTTGCCAGTTTTCTATGCAAACATTTATTGATCAATTGGCAATGGGGTGAAGCTTATTTTGCCGAAAAATTATTGGATTATGATTTGTCTGCCAATGTTGGCAACTGGCAATGGGCTGCTGGAACAGGTTGCGATGCAGCACCTTATTTCAGAGTTTTCAATCCTGATATTCAACTAAAAAAATTTGATGAAAAAGGAATCTATATCCGGAAATGGATTACTGAGTTTGATTTGGGTTACTGTGAACCCATGGTTGATCACACATTTGCAAGAGACCGTGCTATCGCTACTTATAAAGCAGGAATTTTGAAGTAATTTTTTATTGATTTAAAAAAGGACCCGTAAAAACTTTTGAATTGAAATTCTTTTTTTTATGAATAACTAAATCGGTTGTTTTTCTTGAAGTTGTTGTGTATGCGTGAGTGATGGAAGCAAGTTACCAAAGTAACGCGGACAGCACGACAGCATTAGGAAAAGGGGGCGAATATGCATATGGTGAGTTGCCCCCTTTTTCTAATGGTGGCACGCCCAAAGGAACTGATTATAAATGGAATTGAACTTTCTTTTTAGAATGAAGTTGGTTACGTTTAACTAAACATTAATAATGCTGCACGAAATAGTAGTTTATATTTGTATAGTTAAAATGGATTGCCCCTAATTTATAAAAGAATGAAAAAGAATGTTTTAATAACTGGTGGGACTGGTTTTATCGGGAAATATCTAACAGCAGAATTGTTGAAAAAGGGATATTCGGTTTCAATACTTACAAGAAACGGTAAACCCAATACTGATAGGATTAGCTATTATCTTTGGGATGTTTCGGAAGGAAAAATAGAAGAGGTTGCTGTACTCAATGCCGATTATATCATTCATTTGGCTGGTGAGAACATAGTTGAAAAAAAATGGACAGCCAAAAGAAAAGAAGAAATTAGAGATAGCAGAGTGCAATCAGCGGAATTGATTTATACTGTTTTGAAAAAACACAATAAAAGAATTGAAGCCTTTGTTTCGGCTTCGGGAATTGGTTTTTATGGTGCTGTTAATGGTGAAGGTATTTGTACCGAAAACACATTGCCTGCCAATGACTTTATTGGTAAGGTTTGCCAAGAATGGGAAAAATCAGCTGATTTGATGGCTGGTTTGGGCATTCGTACTGTAAAAATTCGAACGGGCTTGGTTTTGGGTAAAAATGAGGGGATATTAAAGCAATTGGTTCCTATCTTTAAGCGAGGATTTGGAAGTGCTTTAGGATCGGGGAAACAATATATGCCTTGGATTCATGTTCACGATTTATGCAGTATATATATTGAGGCAATTGAAAATAAAAATATGACAGGAGTCTATAATGCCACGATTAATGACAGCACAACAAATTTATCTTTCTCCATAGGATTGGCTAATTCTCTGGGCTCACCAATGTGGCTTCCCAATGTTCCATCTTTTTTAATCCGTGCTAGGATGGGAGAAATGTCCAACATTATTTTGACAGGGAGGCGAGTTTCTTCGGATAAAATAAAAAAACTGGGGTTTCGATTTCAATTCAAAAACCTTAAAAAAGCGTTGAAAGACTGTTTGAAATAGTGATTACTAAAAACTTAGTTTAAAATACAATCCACTTTAGTGTTCACAGTTTTTGAAATTTTGGCAATGACAATATTTGGAATGACAATATTGAAATCGTCTGTGTTTAAGGTGAAATGAGAGTTAATTTGGATTCCTTTATCTACCTTTTTAATTTTAGCATTTACAACAATAATCCTGGTTTGACCATGGATTGTTAGTTTGCCTTTTATCTGAAAATCCTTTTCAGTTTCAGTTACAATTTTCAAATCAAATTTTTCGATAACTCCTTTAAAAACGGCTTTTGAATAGCGGTCACTTTCCATGTAATTGCTATTGAAATGTTCTTTCATTAAATCTCTTTTGAATTGAAAATTTTTGATGACAGCAGTGAAGGTAATCTGGCTTTTGTCTGGAATTAATGTGCAGTCTACAGCATCGTTTTTTGCCTCAACGGCTTCAAATAATGGCACAGAAGCTTCGAAGTGAATTGTGCAATTTGAGGTGCTTAATTTCTCTTGGGCAATAATTGGATATAAGACGAAAAACAAAACTAATAGAGTAAATTTTTCCATAATTTTTTCTATTAAAGGTTTAATCTAAAGTTACGATTTTTTTTGTGACAATATTCTTAAAATTACGCCAAAAAAAACCAATATTAAAAGAATTGATCTTTTGATATTGGCGATTAAGAGTTTAAGGTATTGAGATTCTATGAAACTAAGTTGTGCGTTTTTTTCTTTTATTTTATGAGCTTGCAATTTTACTTTTAAACTTAGAATCTTAGTGACTTAGAAAAAAAACTAATCCAAATTAATCTGAATATTGTATTTTTTTAGAGCCTCTAATGTTTCTTTTGAAGTGTAATTGAATTCTTCTTCGTGTAAGTCGCGTTCTTTCTTTAAAGATATTTGTTTCAATGAATTGCAAAAGCGTTTTATGTCTTCAAAATTCGACAAAATTAAACCAGGAACTGGTACGCTATTACCTTCATTATCTTTGGCAACCATAGTAAAATAAGAAGAGTTGCAATGTTTTTTATAACCAGTCTGAATGTTCTCGGCTTCTACTCGAATACCGACAATCATAGAGCTTTTTCCAACATAATTGACAGAAGCTTTCATTGTCACGAGTTCGCCCACTTCGATAGGTTTCAAGAAATTGACAGTATCAACCGAGGCTGTAACACAATAATTTCCAGAAAATTTAGAACCACATGCAAATGCGATTTGATCTAGTAGAGACAAAATATAGCCACCATGAATTTTTCCGCTAAAATTGGTATGTGAAGGTAACATCAATACTGATATGCTGACGTGTGATGAAGCAACTGTTTTGTATATTTTCTCCATTGGTTTGGTTTTGGTTAGAGGGGATTAATATTATGTTGGGTTTAATTTAAAAGAGTGTTTTCATCTGTTTCGGCTCTTTTCAAAATATTTTCTGGAAGTGCTTTTTTGGCTTTGGCACCCATTTTTTTAAGTTTTTCTACGCTGATGATTAAGTTTCCTTTTCCATCAACCAATTTGTTCATCGCTCCTTGGTATTCGACTTTGCTCTCGTCTATTTTTTTTCCAATTTTTATCAAATCGGCCACAAAACCTTCAAATTTATCATATAATGCACCAGCCTGTCTTGCAATTTCAAAGGCATTTTCCTGTTGTTTTTGGTTGGCCCACATACTGTCTATAGTTCGTAAAGTGGCTAATAAAGTAGAAGGTGTTACAATAACAATGTTCTTCTCGAATGCTTTGTTGTACAACGAAGTATCTTCGTTTAGGGCTATCGCAAATGCAGGTTCCATTGGTATAAATAGCAAAACAAAATCAGGGCTTTCTATTTGGTACAAATCCTGATAATTTTTATTGCCTAATTGTTCTACGTGAAGTTTTATCGAATTGACATGCTCTTTTAAATAACGGGTTTTTGCGATTTCATCTTCATCTTCATTGATGTATTTTTCGTAAGCAACCAAAGAAACTTTTGAGTCGACAACCATCTTTTTTCCATCGGGTAAATTGATAACAACGTCTGGAAATACTCTATTACCATCTTCGGTGATATGGCTTTGTTGCACTTCATATTCGCGTCCTTTTTCCAATCCAGATTTTTCCAGTACGCGCTCCAGCACTAGTTCACCCCAGTTTCCTTGCATTTTGCTGTCGCCTTTTAGAGCTTTGGTCAAGTTGATGGTTTCCTTGCTCATTTGAATATTCATTTCGCGTAAACCCAATATTTGTTGGCGCAAAGCTGCATGATAATCGATGCTTTCTTTGTGGGTGTCTTCGACTTTCTTTTCGAAAAGCTGAATTTTATCTTGAAGCGGTGTCAAGATGTTTTTCATGTTTTCCTTGTTTTGCTCGGTAAATTTATTTGATTTTTCGTCTAATATTTTATTGGCAAGATTCTCAAATTCTTTAGTAAATTTCTCTTGAAGTTTCTCGACTTCCTCTTTTTGTTCCTTGTTTCGTTCCCAAAGATTTTCAAAATCAACTTCTTTTTTAGAAAGTTGAATCGCCAGACTGTCTTTCTCGTTTCGGATGTTTTCTTTTTCAGAATTGGATAATTCCAGTTGTTTTTCGAAAGTATTTTTATCGAGTAAAAATTGTTCTTTTTGTTGGTTGAATTGTGAATTTAGCGCGATTAATTTTTCTTCTAAGCTTACTTTTTCCGACTGAAAACGTGCCGAAAATATAAGTTTACCAATGAAGACACCTATTGCAAGGGCAATAATAAAAACCAATAATAAAGGAAGAATTGTTAACATAGAATTTTATTTTAAAAAAAGTAAAAGTACGCATTAATACGTAGTACTTAATTTTAAAAAATGAAATTTCACGAATTATTCCAAATCTAATATTAAACGAACATTATAATTTTTTTAGACCGCAACGCAACCTTTTTATTAAAAAGACATCTTTACTATATAACCTAATTTAAATAGAATATGAAGAATTTAATTTCAATCTTGTTTGTTGCCTTAAGCTTTTATTCGTGTACTGATATGTCTGATGATAACGTGCAAGATTGCGGTAGTATTACCAATGTAGCTTTTGAAAGTTTTAATTATTGTGGTGTTTTAAAAGAAAATCCAAAACAATATTCTTTTGTGATTTTAAGCTCAAATGAAGATGTACAAAAAGTATTTACAAATTGTCAAACTGTCGATGTTGCATTACCCGATTTTACTCAGAAAAGAATTTTGGGAATTTATGCTGGACCAAAACCAACAAGCGGATATACTATAAAAATTCAATCTGTGGTTGAAGATGATTGCCAAATAATTGTAGAGTATTTTGAAAAAGAACCAGCAAAGGATGAGATTGTAACTACTGCAATAACATACCCTGCAGATTATGTGATACTTCCAAAATCAACTAAGCCTATCTTATTTAAGGAAGCAAATCAAATTAATGATTATGTAGTTATGGGATCTTATTTTGGTAATTGTACAGGGTCTGATTGCCAACAGTTTTTTAGAATTGATAATGAAAAAGTACTTCGTTATTTAAAAGTGAATTATGATTCTTATGATTTTAGTCAATACAGCTATAAAGTATTAGGTTTTAAAGATGATTTTGCTGCTTTTCTTTTGAAAATTCCAACAGAAATTAAAGATTTGAAAGGGAAAACAAAAACATTTGGCACACCTGATTCTCATGATCAAGGTGGTGTTTATTTTGAATGGAGTCAAGCTGGTACTGTGACTAAAATATATTTAGATTCTGATAATTCAACAGATCAAACACAAAACATTATCCTCTTTAAGAAAGCAATTCAAGATAAAATAACTGAATTAAAAACTAAATCATAAAAAAGGTTCGTTATCAAAGTAAATGTTACTTTTTAGATAATTGATTGAAATTGAATATATAAAACCAGTATCAATATTTAATACTTGCGAAATGAAAAAAATAACTTTTGTAATTCTTATGGTTTTTACTTTTTGTTCCTGTGCTAATGATGATGCTGGTTTTGATTCAAATTCCAAAAAAGAAATAATGAATAGTTGGGCCTGGAAAATTTTTATTTTTACAGATGAAGGAGAATTTACGCCTGTTAAGACAACCAAAAATAAATTTGATAATACTACAAAAGGAAGTCCTATTTTTGTCGAAGATTTTTTGAGAATTTACAGTAAAGAAGATTTCTTTTTGAATGATCAAAAACAAGCATTCAATAATCCAATTGTTTTTACCAATTTTAATTTAACTAAAAGAAAAAAATAACGAGTTAAAAACTTATTTCTTGAAAGAAAACATAGAACTAATTATAAAAAAGTGTGTCGAAAATGACAGGGAAGCACAACTGAAAATTTATCAGTTGTTTTCTCCTATTTTATATGGTCTATGTCTTAAGTACATGCGTAATGAAGATGATGCCAAAGATGTATTTCAGGAGGCTTTTGTAATTGCTTTTCAAAAAATGGGGCAGTACAAATTTGAAGGAAGTTTTGAAGGTTGGATCAAACGAATCTTTATCAATAAATTACTGGAAACACTTAAGAAAAAGAAAAAAGATGTACTCTTCCTGGATGTTTTTGATACCGATGTAATTGAGGAAGAAGAATTAGAACTAGCCCCAATTGAACAAGAAAAATTATTAGAATACATTCAAGAATTACCCGACCAGTACCGAATGGTTTTCAACTTGTTTGTTTTCGAAAAAATGAAGCATAAAGAGATTGCAAAGTTGCTTGAAATTTCAGAAGGCACATCGAAATCTAATTTGAATAGAGCCAAGAGTATTTTAAAAAAAAGAATTTTGGTTGTATTGAATAGTAAAACAGCATGATAAAATACCACATCAGTAAATAGAACAAGGCATGAAAAATAAAGAAGCAAAATCTATTTTTTCTTCATTGGAAAACTACTCCAGTATTCCACCTCCCGAATTATGGGATAAAATTGAAGCGCAATTAGATGAACCTAAAAAGAAGAAACGCGCCATCATTTGGTGGTCGATTGCTGCTAGTTTAGTAGTTGGACTTTCTGTTCCAACTATTTTGTATTTTAATGCCAATCAAGGAAATGGTCTTGAACTGAATGTGGAAAATAATGCGAATGGAGTTGTTTTGCAAAAGGATTCTAAGGGAAAAAATAATAGTAACAAGAACGACCTAAAAGGGAATAATAATCTGAACGGGGAAGAGGTCAAAAATGACAATTTAA
Source organism: Flavobacterium granuli (assembly GCF_031456055.1). GTDB lineage: Bacteria > Bacteroidota > Bacteroidia > Flavobacteriales > Flavobacteriaceae > Flavobacterium > Flavobacterium granuli_A. Next base: position 64,454 of record NZ_JAVDTX010000008.1, on the reverse strand, counting down.
ATAGCAATCAAGTAACAATAACAACTGTTTCAAGTATTTCTTCTAAAGCAAAAGATTCTTCAAAATTTAATAATTTGAATCAATGGAGAAAGAAAGGGAAGATTCAAATTGCTAAGAATGAATCACAATCTAGTGCAATAGCTTCAAATCAAAATGCAACTTCAGTTATTCCTAAATCCGAATCACCAATTGACAAATCGAATCGAGTTGGTAATTCAAATTCTATAGTTAGTAATCAAAAAAGCGATATTTCAGAAGCGAATAAGAATAAAGGAATTGCAGAAAATACCATTCCAAAATCAGAAATAGTAATTGGTAAATCGGCTGAAGTAAACCAATCAAATGCCAGTAACAAATCTATAGGAAGTAATCAAAATAAAGCTGTTTCAGGATCGAACAGCAATAAAGGAATTGCAGGGAATACCATTTTAAAATCTGAATTGTCAATAGATAAATCGGTTCAAGCAAACCAGTCAAATGGCAATAATAAATCTATTGTAAATAATCAAAATAATGATGTTTCTAGATTGAGTAGCAATAAAGTAATTGCAGAAAACGCAAATTCAAAAGATTCTTTAAACAAAATAAAATCAGAAGTTGAACAATTAGAGAAGGCTTTAGTGCAATTGGATAAAGACAAAACAAAGAAAAAAACGACTTCAGAAAATATTGATAAATGGTCACTTCAGGTTTTTGCAGGTGTTATGAGTTCACAAAATTATAGTAATGAAAAAGCGCTAGGAAACACTGTGGCTTCAAAAGAGTCTAATGGTTATGGTGTGAAGACAAATTATAAACTTAACAAAAAATGGGGGATAAGTTCTGGTTTCAAAATTAACGAATTAGGGCAAAAAATTGCTGGAGTTTCGTATTATGAACAACAAAGTCGTTCAGGAATATTATCAAATACATTACCTATTGCAAGTGATATTTATCAACCTAGTTCTTCCAAAAAGAATTATGAAGTTGTTTTTATTTCAAATAATCAAGATTATATGTTTGCATCTAATCCAAATGCTGATAATGGTTTTGAAAAAGGTGATGTAACACAAAATTTGAAGTATTTTGAAGTGCCATTGGAGGTATCATATGCTATTTTGAGTAAAAAGAAAGCTAATATTAGTATGAATACTGGAGGTTTTGTTGGGAAGTTAATTTCTAATGATATTGCTTTAAATGGAAGTTCAATTGGGGAAAACAAAAATGTAAACGAATTTGTTTATGGTACTTTATTGAGCAGCACTTTAGAATACGAAGTCTTTAAGAAAACCAACTTTTTCATTGAACCTGGGATGAACTATTATATCAACCCATTAGAAAATCAATCATTCAACCAATTTCAATGGATGTTTAATGTGGGATTGAATGTTACGTTTTAGTACTGATTAAAGAAAAATTTTATAATAAAATTTTAAAATAAATCCGCTACAAGCTTTTGTGTTTTGTAGCGGATTTAATTGTTTAGAAAATAACTTTAATTAATGGGTTAACAAATTTATCTTTGCCTTTTTAAATTTAAGCCAAAATGTCACACCACCATTTCATCCTTCATAAACCTTATGGCTATTTAAGTCAATTTATTTACGAATTGAAGCGCAAGAAAAAGCTCTTGGGCGAATTGCATAATTTCCCCGTAGGAACAATGGCTATTGGTCGGCTTGATGAAGATTCGGAAGGTTTACTTTTATTGACCACCGATGGGAAAATGAGTGAAATCATTCGAAGCAAAAAAGTCGATAAAGAATATTATGTGCAAGTTGATGGTATTATTACTCTCGAGGCCATTGAACAATTGAAAAATGGTGTCGAAATTGGATTTAATGGTACAAAATATACAACCAAACCTTGTGAAGCTTTTATAGTAAATGAAATTCCTAATTTTGGTGCAAGAGGCAAAAAGATTCGGGACGAACGTCATGGTCCTACTTCTTGGGCTTCGATTACGGTCAATGAAGGGAAGTTTAGACAAGTACGAAAAATGACGGCAGCTGTTGGTTTTCCTACCCTAAGATTAGTAAGAGTCCGAATAGGAAAACTACTTTTGAATGACTTGCAAGCAGGAGAAGTTTTGGAAGTGGAAAATTTCCAATTAAACGATTAAACAATCCCAAATAGACAAATCCCCGATTAAACAAATCAACAATTAAACGATTAAACCAATAAACATGTTAAACATCGTTCTCGTAGAACCCGAAATACCAAATAATACAGGAAATATTGGTCGTCTTTGTGTAGGCACTGAAAGCCGTTTGCACTTAATTCATCCTTTTGGATTTGTTATCAATGATAAAAACTTAAAACGTTCTGGACTTGATTATTGGGTGCACCTTGATGTCACCGAATATAAAAATGTAGCCGAATGGATGTCTCAAATTCCAGACAAATCTAGAGTTTTTCTGATGAGTTCCCATGCCGAAAAGTCCTATTTGGAAAATCAATTCCAAGATGGTGACTGGTTGGTTTTTGGTAAGGAAAGCGTTGGTTTGAGTACCGAAGTTTTAGCATTGTTCGAAAATCATTTGACTATTCCCATGTCACCATTAATTCGTAGTTTTAATATTGCGAATTCCGTTGCTTTTGTTGTTGGAGAGGCAAAGAGACAGATTACGGGGTTATAAAAGCGATATAAGAATTTACAATTCTATTTGCAGTTTTTTCCAGTGAAGGTTTTACATCTTTGAAATCTTCCTTGAGTTTACCTTCAGAAGTGAAAAAATCGGCTACTGTAGTCTTCAGGGGAACCCTATCAATGTAAATTTCTTTTACAATAAATGTAAGAGTGTATTTTTGATTTTCTCCAAAAACAATTTTAAGACTATATTGAATATCAAAATTGTATTTTACACCTAAATTATAATAGTAATAGCCATTTTCATAAGGTGCCTCAATTGTTAAGGAATTTTCAGTCACATCAAAAACATCAAAACCTTTTTCATTGTAATAAGGTGCCCAAGATTTAGACTGTTCTATTAATTTATTAACGGGCTGATTGGGCATTTCCACTTCTAGAGGTAGAAAGCCCTTTGGAGTCATTTCCAATTTTGGCTGTGCTGAACTTACGATAATCCAAAAAAACAATGTGATTTTAAGAAAGTGTTTCATCTTCAGGTTTTTACAACTATTACAAAGATAAACAACTTAATTATAGGTTTTTGAAAGTGAATTTTCCTTTTTCTTGTCGAAAACAATCTGATGATTCCTATGTCAGCATAAATTACAAACTAAAATATTGCTAGTCTAGTTACTTTTGTTGTTGGAGAAGTATAAAGGCAGATTGGGTTAGGTATTTAGTATGAGGTTATTAAAGTCTATTTGGTGTAAAGGTAATCTGTTTTTTAAAGGAAATTTCATATATTTGAGATAGACATTTTAGGTCTTAAATCTCTTTTTATGATAGATAACGTTTCCTTACGAAGTACTATTTTTAGACATCTCGACGGTTTAGTAACTGCTCCAGTTGCTTTTTGTTTGCATGAAAAAGGAGTGTTAGCCCATATTTTTGACAAAAAGGAAGTAAGCCTTTCTGAACTCACAGATAAATTTAAGGCCAATGAAGGTTACCTCAATGTAGGTTTGCGGGTTTTGGCTTCTCAAGGTTTCCTCAATTACAACATTGATACAAGTACTGATTTAATAACCATCAGTATTAATGAAAAAAGTGAAATCGCTTTTTCCCTATTTCCATTGTATAAAGACGCTGTGGATTTATTGCATTATTCAATGGATTTTCATCCCAGATTATTTGAAGAAGCTCCCTTTGAACGCTTAAAATTTATTTTCGAAAAGTATAAAGATAATTATGGAATCTCGTTTTCTGAGGATTCTTTGACCAATACCATTCAGCATCAAATTTTAAAGCATATTGAAGGTTTTTTGGTTGGCCCAACTATTGTGCGTCTCGGTATGAGTGGCATGTTTCATAAGTATTTTATGGAAATATCCTTTCGAGCTGAAGAATTTCATAAATCACCCGAAAATTTCAAAATCATCCTTGACTTTTTAGTTTATTTAGAATGGTTTACACAAAAAAAAGGCAATTATCAATTTACCGAAACTGGTTTGTTTTTTGCTAAAAGAGCTTCTGCTTATGGTGTGACGGTTTCGTATTTGCCTACTTTTAGTAAAATAGATGAATTGATTTTTGGTGATCCTTCTGTTTTAAGAATCGTTGGAGATGGGGAAGATGAGATTCACGTGGATCGAGAAATGAACGTGTGGGGAAGTGGTGGTGCTCACGATACCTATTTTAAAGTGGTTGATGAAATTATCATTAAATTATTCAATTTGCCTATTGCTAAACAACCTAAAGGGATATTGGATATGGGTTGCGGAAATGGCGCATTCTTGGAACATATTTTTGATGTAATTGAACGTCAAACTTTGAGAGGAAAAATGTTGGATATGCATCCTTTATTTTTGGTTGGTGCCGATTATAATCAAGCTGCTCTCAAAGTAACAAGAGCCAACTTAATCAAAGCCGATATTTGGGCCAAAGTGATTTGGGGAGATATTGGTCGTCCGGATTTGCTGGCAGAAGATTTACGAGAGAATTATAATATCGATTTGAAAGATTTGTTGAATGTAAGAACTTTTCTGGATCACAACCGAATTTGGGATATGCCAAAACAAATCACTGAAGGAAGGATAAGCAGTTCAACAGGAGCATTTGCGCACAGAGGTGTTCGAATAAACAACAATTTAGTTGAAGATAATTTATTGGAACACTTCAAAAAATGGTCGCCTTATGTTCATAAATTCGGATTACTCATTATTGAATTGCATACTGTTTCACCCCAGTTGACAGCTGAAAATTTAGGCAAAACAGCAGCCACGGCTTATGATGCGACACACGGTTTTTCGGATCAATATATTGTGGAAATTGATGTGCTGCATAAAATTGCCGCCGAAGCAGGATTGTTTCCAGACTTTAATTATTTTAAAAAATTTCCGGATTCAGAAATTGCGACAGTGAGTATTAATTTATTGAAAGGAATGTAATTGAAGTATTCAATTTCGTAGCCGGCAACTTTCTAAGTAATAACAAACTTCCCTTTTTCGCTGTCGAAAATAATATGTTCATCTTTGAATAAAGTATTAAAACTACCTCTGCTAATTAAGTTGCAAGGTTCGTCTTGTACCACACTTTCGGGAGTCATAATAATCATTTCATCACTCAATTGTATGGCCATATCAATATCGTGAGTCGAAAATAAAATACATTTTCCAGTTTCGTGTGTTAGTTTTTTTAGGAGTTTTAACAACGAAACTTTGTGCAATAAATCCAAATGTGTTGTGGGTTCATCTAGAATAATCAAAGGTGTATCTTGTGCCAAAGCTCTTGCAATCAAAACCTTTTGTAGTTGACCGTCACTTATTTCGAAATGTTTTTTTTGTGACAAATGGCCAATTTGCGCCAGCTCAATTGCATTTTGAACTATTTGAACATCAGCATCCGATAAAGTTCCAATCCAATTAGTGTATGGCTGACGTCCCAAAGCAACCAATTCAAAAACGGTTAAATTACTGGGAGGTAATTTTTCGGTTAAAACCATACTTAAATTTTGGGCTAATGCCAAAGGTTCGTAACTGCTTATTTTTTTATCATTTAATAAAACAGCTCCTTTCAAAGGTTTTTGAATTCCAGTAATAGTGCGTAACAAAGTAGATTTTCCAATGCCATTTGCCCCAATCAAAGCAATCAGTTTCCCTGCCTGTAAGTTCAAGTTGAGGTTTTCTGCAATGGTCACAGTTTCTTTTTTGGAAGTGTATCCAATGCTTAAATTTTCTGTGGTTAGGATATTACTCATTTTGAAATGCTCTAAATTTTAGATAATTATTATACTGAAAACGAAAATTTACACCATAGATTTATTGCAATAGGTAGCTTTTTCAAAATCCCTGATATTGATGGATAAAATCGAAACTTCAGGAAACATTAGTTTCAACTGACTAACTATTTTATTCGAGAGATTGCTTTTTTGAGCAGTTGTTCGACCTTCCATTATGTTCGCAAAAATATGAATAAAATCATCCTTAGTATTTCCAGTATTGTAATATTGAAAAGGATTGATACGAACTTTGATATCTGCAGGGTCAAAAAGACCTGTTGATTCTGCAGTATCATAAACAGCTTGCATAATTTTTTCGGGTAATTTTAGATTCAGTATGTTTTCGGAACAATCAATTACAAAATGTGGCATAATATGTTTTTATTTAAATGTTTTAAAATTGTAATAAGCAAAGTATTATTGAGTGTTGGATAATTTGGTTTACTTAAAATTCCTCTTTCGAACCAACAACCAAATAACTACTGGCGCTCCCAATATTGAAGTAATGGCATTAATTGGCAAAGTAATTTCCATTCCCGGCATTTGGGAAACCACATCGCAAACCAACATAATTGCTGCCCCAAAAAGCAAAGTACTCCAGAATAAAATAGTATGGTTACTGGTTTGAAACACTAATTTGGCGATATGAGGAACTGCCAATCCAATAAAAGCAATTGGACCTGCATAGGCCGTTATACTTCCTGCCAAAATACTCGTTGCTAATATGATAATAAGTCGGGCTTTATTGAAATTTAATCCCATACTTTTGGCGTAATTTTCACCCAATAATAGTGCGTTCAATGGCTTTATACTAAGCAAACTGAGGAATAATCCCAATAAGACACAAATCGTTAAAATGAGGATGGATGTCCAAGACAAATTGCCGAGATTACCCATCGACCAAAAAGTAAATTTTTGTAATTGTTCTGCTGAACTGAAATAAGTTAAAACGCCCACAACTGCACTGGTAAAACTACCAAACATAAGTCCGACGATCAAAATTGCCATAGTATCCCTCAAACGTTGCGAAACCAATAAAACTAATAATAAAACACTCGTACTTCCTAGTGTAGAAGCCAAAACTATTCCGTAGGGAGATAATAAAATACCGCTCAAAAATGAAGGCATCACGCTAGCTCCCAATATTACAAAAGCAACTCCCAAACTAGCCCCCGAACTAAGTCCCAAAACGTAAGGCCCAGCGAGAGGATTCCGAAATAAAGTCTGCATTAATAATCCGCTTATAGACAATCCCATTCCAACTAAAACCGCTGTAATCGCTTTGGGCAAACGGTAGTTGATGATGATGTATTCCCAAGTAGATTTACTAGACTGGCCTCCTGTCAAACTCGTATAAACTTCCTTAAAAGGTATCGTAATCGACCCCAAACTGATGTTGACAAAAAACAGCACAACGAGTCCTAAAAACAGGAATGAGAATAAGATTGTATTTCGTTTTTGATTGTTCAATTTGTATCTAATTCAGTTTAGTGGCAAAAGTAAAAGCATAATCGGGAAGTAATTCAGGATGAAAAATTTTAATGTAATCTTTCAATACCAAATCAGGTCTTGATGGTGACAATTCATAAAAAATAGTACCTCCAGTGGCTCCCATTTTTCCTTCGAAAGTGTAAATGGTTTTATTTGTAAAAGCATCAAACTGACTGTAATGAGGATTGGCTTTTCCCAGTTCAGACAATGATTTGAACGAACCAGTTGCAATCCAAAAATTAGCTGTTTTGGCTTTGTCCAATATGTTTTCAAAAGACAATCCAAGACTTCCAGTACCTTCAAGATCTTTCCACAAATAATCGGCTTTGGCATCTTTCATAAATTGAGCAACCCAGCTGCTGCCTCTTGCCACAAACCATTGGTCTTGATACATCGAACCATATAAAACAGTCGATGTTGGTTTTTTGTCAGCAACCAAAGCCAGAGCACTATTGTATTCTTTTACGATGTTTTCGAATAAAACATCAGCCTCTTTTTCTTTGCCAAACAATGCTCCGTAAAGCTTTAACCACTCGGCTTTTCCAAGAGGAGATTGCTCCATCCAATCGGCTTGTATTAATACTTTTAAACCGCTTTTTTGTAAATTTTCAATACTAGGATTGTTGTTGTCAATACCAAAAGTCACAATAAGTTCAGGAGCCAATTCGATAAGTTGCTCGATATTGAGTTTTTCGTTTTGTCCCACATTTTTAACGGAACCAGCATCAATCAAAGCTCTCGTTTTTTCGGATGAGATATAATCGGTATGAGGAAAACCAACAAGCGATTTTTCGACACCAAGCATTTCCAGAAATGGAATATTTGTTGTCGAAGTCACAACAATAGATTGCAATGGAACGGAAATTTCAGTGTATTTTTTTAAGCTGTCCGGAACAATTCCGTTTTTTTCTTTTAGAATATAAGTGAAATCTTTAACCGCATCCGGCCAAGGATTTGAAACCGTTACCACTGTATAACCTTCATGTTTGTGGATGGCTAAACTTTTGGCATACTGAATACTATTTGGAGTGTTTACATCAGTTTGAGTGTCATTTTTTTCATTTTTTTTACATCCAATAAATGAAAAAAGAATGACGAATAAAATAACTTTGTAGAACGAAAATTTCATATTATATTTTTTACAATAAGAGCAAAGGTATATTAAATTATAAATTTCCTGTTTAGTTTTTGAAGTAAAAAATTAAGACAAACGCTATCTTTACCAAATGAATACATTAAAAGTGAAACATTGCTCGGCTTGTAAAATGCCTTTTGGCTGTGGAGATTCAGTTGAAGGAAAGGAATGTTGGTGCAATGATTTTCCTCCCATTTTCAATCCTTTTGATATTGAAGATTGTCTTTGTTCAAATTGTTTTAAAACGGCTTGCTCCGACAAAATAGACGAGTTTGTTGCGACCATAACTCCCGAAACAGCGATAGGAAACAAAGCTTCATTTTTGCCCGAAACCGCAAGCATAATTGAAGGAATTGATTATTATTTTGAAGACGGGAACTATGTTTTCAAGCCGTGGTTTCATCTCAAACGGGGACATTGCTGTAAAAGTGATTGTACGCATTGTCCTTATTAATTGACTTAGGAGCAGAAAGATTTGGTTTTTTCAGCAACATTGGTCCCGCTATCCGTTGCAATCTTTTTATTTTTAAAGGAAAAATAAAAAGGATTTCCACTTCTATCGGGGCTAAGGGAGAGATTTTGTTTTTTTGGGATCATTCCAAAAAGGAAAAAAGTAACAATCGAATTTAGTTTTAATTGATTTTATAAAACATTTAGAATACCGAGAAAGTTTTAAAGAAAAGAAAAAAATGATCTATCTAATTACAGGCGGAGAACGTTCCGGAAAAAGCAGTTATGCCGAAAATTTAGCCAAAGATTTAGCCGAAAATCCAATCTATGTGGCAACGGCTAGAAAATGGGATGATGATTTTCAAAAAAGAGTTGACCGCCATCAAAAAGATCGTGATGAACGATGGGTAAACATAGAGAAAGAAAAACATTTGTCTGAAATTGATTTTTCTGGAAAAACAGCCGTTGTTGATTGCGTGACACTTTGGCTGACTAATTTTTTTGTGGATACCAAAAATGATGTTGCTTTAAGTTTGGAACAAGCCAAAGCCGAATTGGATGCGATTGCACAACAGGAAAACACAAATATCATAATTGTAACCAATGAAATCGGAATGGGAGTTCACGCTGAAACTCACATAGGCAGAAAATTCACGGAACTTCAAGGTTGGATGAATCAATACATAGCCCAAAAAGCCGAAAATGTGGTGTTGATGGTTTCAGGAATTCCTCTAAAAATAAAATAATTTAAAGATGTCCAATTTAGATGATATTATAAAATCACGTCGAGACACTCGCCATTTTACAAACGATGCAATTCCGGATGAAGTGATTCAAAGAGCATTGCAGGCAGGACATTATGCGCCGTCTGTAGGATTGACCGATGCAACGAAATACTATCTAATCAAATCTACGGAAATCAAAAAAGCGGTAAAAGAACTGTTTTTGGATTACGATATTAAGGCATCAAACTTAACAGACGACGAACTTCAAAAAGTACAGTATAAAGCCTTAAAACTGGAAGCGATTGAGGAAGCACCACTTGGATTGGTGATTTGTTATGACCGTTCCGTTTTGAATAATTTTACGATTGGAACTGTTGGTAGTAATGAAGCCGTAAAGTTTAGTGCGGTTTGCGCAGCCCAAAATATTTGGCTTTCATTGACGGAACAAGGATATTCTATGGGCTGGGTTTCGATTCTAAATTATTATCAGTTTAAACAGCTTTTGGGATTACCTGAAAACATAGAGCCTTTGGGGTATTTTTGCGTAGGCAAGCCCGCTACCAATTACGGCAATCAGCCAATGTTGCAACAATTGAATTGGAAGCAAAAAACTGAAAAACCTTGTGTTGAAGAAATTTTAGTCCCAGTCTCAGCTCCTAAGTCCTTGAGAGAAGCGAAGCAATCTCAATCTAGTGATTCCACAATCAGCGAGGCACTTCAACAAAAAATAGACAATAAAACTAAGCCTACAGGTTCGCTTGGTGTTTTAGAAATCCTGGCAAAACAAATAGGAATGGTTTTTCAATCATTGGAACCCAAAATAACAAAACCCAATATCGTTGTTTTTGCCGCAGATCACGGAATCAGCAACCATGGCGTAAGTGCCTATCCACAAGATGTCACCCGACAAATGGTAACTAATTTTTTGGAAGGTGGAGCTGCGATCAATGTTTTTTGCAAACAAAATAATATTGACTTAACCATTGTCGATTCTGGTGTAAATTATGATTTTCCAACAAATGCTAATTTGGTTTCTGCCAAAATAGCGAAGGGCACACAGTCATTTTTACAATGCTCAGCAATGAGTCAAGCTGAACTAGAATTGTGTTTTGAAAAAGGGGCAGCAATCGTGAATTCGATTTTTGAAACGGGGTGTAACTGTATCGGTTTTGGAGAAATGGGAATTGGAAATACTTCAACTGCTTCGGTTTTGATGAGTGTGCTTCTCGAATTGCCTATCGAAGATTGCGTCGGAAAAGGAACGGGTGTCGTTGACGAAAAGCTAATTCAGAAACAAAATATTCTCAAAAAAGCTCTTGATAATTATAGTGGTCCAAATGATTTGCAAAGCAAGTTAGCTTATTTTGGAGGATTCGAAATTATGCAGATGGCAGGAGGAATGCTCCAGGCGAAACAAAACAATATGCTCATTTTAGTTGATGGTTTTATTTGTACAGTTGCTTTTTTAATTGCCTATAAAATGGATCCATCAGTAAAAGAAAACGCGATATTCTGTCATTCATCTGCGGAGAAAGGGCATCAAACAATATTGAATCATTTAAATGTTCAGCCGTTGTTGCAGCTTGATTTGCGATTGGGCGAGGGAACAGGTTGTGCCGTTGCATTTCCAATTATTCAATCCGCTGTTTGTTTTCTAAATGAAATGGCCAGTTTTGAAACCGCAGGGGTAAGCCGTTCGTAAATTTAATTTTAAATATGAAAAAACAATTACATATATTTTTCACTGCTTTGATGTTTTATACTCGAATTCCGTGTCCTGAAAACATCGACCACAATCCCGATTATTTAAACAAAGCATCCCGATATTTCCCTTTGATTGGTTGGATCGTTGGTGGAATTTGCTTTGGAGTTTATTATCTGGCTTCGCTTGTGTTTTCTGTAGAAATTGCTTTGATATTGTCAATGATTACAGGAATTCTGACTACGGGAGCATTTCACGAAGATGGATTCGCTGATGTCTGCGATGGTTTTGGAGGAGGTTGGACCAAAGAAAAAATCCTTTTGATAATGAAAGACAGTGCTATTGGAGCATATGGGGCCATTGGTTTAGTTTTACTGTTTTTATTGAAATTCCAAGTTCTTTATAATCTGGTTTCTTTGCCTCAAACATGTAATCTGCAATCTGCAATCTGCAATCTGCTACTTTTTATCTCTGCTCATTCAGTAAGTCGATTAGCAGCAGTTTCGATAGTTTTTACACATCAATATTCAAGAGAAGACGCATCGAGCAAAAGCAAACCAATTGCCCAAAATTTTACTTGGAAAGAAGTAATTGGTGCTTCATTTTTTGGATTGTTGCCTCTTGTCGTTTTGTCTTTTTTTCAATGGCAATTGTTATTGGTTTTAATTCCTGTTTTTATTGCTCGTTTTTTCTTGGCTCGTTATTTTCAAAAATGGATTGACGGTTATACAGGAGATTGCCTAGGAGCAACACAACAGGTTTGTGAAGTAATTTTTTATCTGTCAATTATTGGAATATGGAAGTTTATTTAGTCCGTCATACCGAGACGGTTTGTGAAAAAGGAATTTGCTACGGTCAGAGTGATGTTGGAATTCGTGAACCTTACAATGTTATTTTTGAATCAATTCTAAGTCAATTGCCACAAGATGCTATTTTGTATTCCAGTCCGTTGCAACGATGTGCTATCTTGGCTAAACATATTCAAAAAAACACCCAAATCGAATCCATTATTGAAGATTCAAGACTAATGGAAATGAATTTTGGAGATTGGGAGCTAAAAAGTTGGGATGACATTCCTCGTGAAGTTTTAGATCCTTGGATGGAAGATTTTGTTACCGTAAATGTGCCTAATGGAGAATCGTTCGTGGATTTGGATTATAGGGTTCGAGAATTTTTGAATAATGATTTTTCGAAGGGACATACTAAGCCGGTTATCATAGTGGCTCATTCAGGAGTTATCCGAAGTATTTTGTGCAGAATAAATAATCTTCCACTGCAGGAAGCTTTTAAAACAGCATTGGATTATGGTGCTGTGATTAAAGTAGAAATGTAGAATTGATTTGTTTTTGATTTTAAATTACTGATAAACAATTTGTTATATTTGTGTTGAAATTAAAATCGTTCATTAATTTTAGTTTTCCATATTTTTAACTTTATATTTGCACTCGAATTAAGGTTGTGTTTTACTTTTTACGAAAACACATTAAAAGGGAATTAGGTTCAAAACCTAAGCTGTTCCCGCAACTGTAAGCTATTAAGCTTGTTGTTATCTACAAACCACTGTTTTTAAAAGAATGGGAAGGTGAACAACAAGACGCAAGCCAGGAGACCTGCCTTTTTTCTTAACAAATATCGAACTTTCGGGAAAAAAGGTTCAGAAATTATGACTTTAAGAAAACTAATATTTGCCCTTTTTGTTTTAATGTGCCAATTGATTTCGGCGCAAAATGATTCTATTACCAATTTAAAAGAGGTTATAGTTTCAGACCGTACTTTATATTCTAGCAATAAATCGCAATCGATTCAGATTCTCAATGATTCGGTTATTAATAAAAACCAATCTTCCCTTACCAATTTATTGAATTATAACAGTGTTTTGTATTTTAAGGAATACGGGCGTGGAATGTTGTCAACTGTTTCTTTTAGGGGGACGACAGCTTCGCAAACGGCTGTAATTTGGAATGGGATAAATGTAAATTCTCAACTCAACGGTAGTGCCGATTTTAATACTTTCACGGCACCCGATTTTAATACCATCAGCATAAAAGCTGGTGGAGGAAGCGTTAGTTATGGAAGCGGGGCCATTGGAGGGACAGTCCATTTAAGCAATGATTTGGTTTTTAAAAATAAATTCGAAAATGATTTGCGATTGGATTATGGAAGTTTCAATACGATTGGAGTCAATTATAAAATAATTCTTTCCAACAAAAAATGGAGTACTCAAGTCGGATTTTCCAGAAACAGTTCGGATAATGATTATCCTTATGTAAATCAATATACTTGGGATGGAACTCAACGGAAAAATGAAAACGGGCAATATGCTACGACCAATTTGTATGCGAATGTTGGTTACAAAATAAAGCCCAATTCAGTTGTTACTTTTTACAGTCAGTCATCAAACACGGACAGAAATCTTTCTTTAATTTCTGAATCCGATTCAAAAACGAAATACGTCAATACTTTTAGCCGAAATCTTTTGGAATATTCAACAACCAAAGATCGTTTCAGCAGTAATTATAAAGTGGCGTATCTCACAGAACAATATCAATATTTTGAGAATATCGACAGCGATGATTTTAGTTTTGGGAAATCAGAATCGCTTATTGCCAAAATGGATTTTGGCTACCAATTATTAGAATCTATAAAACTTAATGGAATTTTTGATTACAATCGTACTAAGGGTTTTGGTACTAGTTTTGGGGATAATACCAGACAAATTGGTGCGATTGCGATCAAAGCGGTTGAGCAACACAATGAAAAATGGCAAAACGAACTGGGTTTTAGAAAAGAAGTGAGTTCGGATTATGATAGCCCATTTTTATTCTCGTTGGGTTCCTCTTATGTTTTTAATTCCTTTTATAATTTAAAAATCAACCTTTCAAAAAACTTCAGAATTCCGACTTTCAATGATTTATACTGGGAAACGGGGGGGAATCCCAATTTGAAACCGGAGAGTTCCTATCAAGCTGAGGTTGGAAATGTTTTTACGTATAAAAAATTCACTTTGTCCGAAACAGTTTATTTTATAAAAATAAGTGACTTGATTCGATGGGCTCCTTTGGATGGTAGTAATTGGACACCCGAAAACATTGACAGAGTAAATAGCTATGGTTCCGAAACAAATTTGGGTTGGTCCAATACGTACGGGAAAAATAATTTGGCACTAAATGCAAGTTATGCTTACACCGTTTCCGAAAACGTAGATACGGGAGAGCAATTGAATTATGTTCCGTATCATAAAATCAATTCGAATATTTCCTATTCTTATAAAAAAATAGCTGTGACGTACCAGTTTTTATTTAATGGAGCTGTTACAACACCTTCCCAAAAATATCATTTAGTCAAAGAATATTGGGTTTCCAATTTGGGTGTCTATTATGATTTAGGAAAGAAATCAACATGTAAAATCGGTTTACAGGCATTGAACCTTTTTAATCAAAATTATCAAAGCATTTCCCAGCACTATATGCCGGGAAGAAATTTTACAATCAACCTAACCTTTAAATTTTAATAAAATGAATTTCAGTAAACTAGTTTTAATAGCGTTAATTTTCTCGTTGTTTTTTGTTTCGTGTACCAATGATGACACGAATGAAGATACTCCATTAGGAAGTTATGATAATGGATTTTTGATTTTGAACCAAGGAGGATTTGGTCATAATGATGCTTCGATTTCTTATGTTTCCTCAGATTTTTCAATTGCCCAAAATGATATTTTTTCGGTAGTAAATCCTTCAATAACATTGGGTGACACTGGACAAGATGTTGGTTTTAATAATGAATTTGCTTATATCGTTTTGAATGCAAGCAACAAAATTGAAATCGTAAATCGTTATACTTTGAAGAGTATTGCAACCATCAATTCTGGATTGAAAAACCCAAGATATATTGCTTTTGCAAATGGTAAAGGATATGTTACCAATTGGGGTGATGGAACTGTTGCAACAGATGATTATGTTGCTGTAATAGATTTGTCTACAAATAAAGTATCTAGCTCAATTCCAGTTGTTGAAGGTCCTGAAAAAATTATAGTGAATTCTGGAAAATTATATGTTGCGCATAAAGGGGGATTCAATTATGGAAACAAAATTTCGGTTATTGATGCTGCTTCAAATGCTGTCTCTACAACAATTACTGTTGGTGATATTCCAGAGAATATGGAAATAAAAGACGGAACTTTGTGGGTATCATGTGCTGGAAATCCAAGTTATGTGAGTGCACCTTTGACAGAAACAGCAGGTAAAATTGTAAAAGTAAGTCTAGCAACAAATACAGTGACAAGCACAATTGCCTATTCTGATGCGACTAAGCATTTATCAAATTTGGTATTGAACGGGAATGATGTTTATTATACCATTGGTTCAGATATTTATAAGATGAGTGCAAGTGCAACAGCATTGCCGACAACTTCAGCATTTAGCACTACGGCGCAAGGAGTTTATGGAGTGTATAGTTTTGCGGTTCATGGAAGTCATATCTACGTTGGTGACGCTGGCGATTATGAGCATAATGGAAAAGTATATGTTTATGCATTAACCTCACCATCAATTGGTACATTGGAAAAAACATTCTCAGTTGGAGTTATTCCAGCGGGTTTCTATTTTAATGACTAATGTTAACCTGAGCTGGACTATTATTTTCTTGGAGCAGAATGATATAGTTTTTTGGAAAGATCGTCCCGTTTTCCGTTACAACCTTATAAACCGAACACCCGTTTATAAGGGTTTTCACTTCAACCGGGGCTAAGGGGAAAGATTTTGCTTTTTTGCCATTATCTTAAAAAAGGAAAAAAGTTTTTATGTTGGTTATTTATTTTATTTGGGGAAAAAAGAGGCTTTCAGTGATGAAAGCCTTTTTTGATTGAGTTCTAATTTGGTACGAAATGATGAATTCCTTTTTTAGGGAGTCTATTACAAAGATTTCAAAAGCCCAGCCGGTACTTTGTCAACATACATTTGGTTTTGTCCGTTGATTGATTTTGTATCTTCAAAATATTGGAAAGTTTTTCCTTCGGTTTTTTTAACCATTTTGGCAGTTCCTGTAATTTTTCCAATGGCTGTACTCAATAAAGGTTCAGAACTGTTACCCAGTACGCCTAAATTGGTTATGTTTTCTTTTAAAGAATAAGTCGGAGTCAAGCCATTAAAGTAATCACCAAAATCATCTGCATTTACAATTTTCAAAACAATAGGCTGCATTGCATAACGATGAAGAGGGTTTCTATTTTCTTTACCAAAAGTAGGTGAGTCGTAAATGGTAATGGATCCAACATTTTTCCCAGTTGTAATATCCCCAATTTGAACCACTTCTATATACGGTTTCAAGCCGTTAATAACCAATTCACTTGCTGAGGCAGTACTATTTGTAGTTAGGATATAAATTTTTTTAAGGTTCAAACTGTTTATTGGTTCACCATCAATAGTATTTGTAAATAAATTTTTCAATGCATTTGGATCTTCGGATTCGAAATAAGCATTGATTTTGTCATTCCATCTTTGTTTAGAAAACACTTTGTCTGTAAACTGTCCAGTTATCATACTAGCCAATCTGGTTGAAGATTGAACAGAACCACCAGAATTGTATCTTAGATCTAATACTAAATCGGTAATGCCTTGTGATTTTAATGTAGCAAAAGCATCATTCAATTGCGAATCATAGTTTGGATAAAAACCATTGTACATTAAATATCCTATTTTATGGCTTCCGGTTTCAATTACATTATTTATTAAAATTGGATTCTCGGAAAGTTCTGTTTTTGTCAGGGTAACCGATTTTCCGTTTGGCGTAATTTGACCATTATTATAATCGGCTAGATTTAAAGTGTAGTTCTCTGAATTTAATAATAAAGTTTGATAATTACTTACTGTAAGTTGAGTTCCATTTACCCCATAAAAAATATCGCCACGTTTGATGTCTTTGGTTGAGGCATCAGAATTTGGGATGATATAACGAACATAACCAAATATGTCATTTGAACCGGAAGCTTTACGATAAAGACCAAAATCCACACCGTCATTTTTTGTTGTTCCTTGCAACATTCCTTCAAGTTCCAAATAATCACTTACAATCCAGCTGAATCGATCGACAGATTTATCAACCCTTAATGCGTCAAATAAGTCTTCAGGGCTTGGATATTTGGTTAAAAAAGCATTTAATTCTGCTTGGTTGGCAAATCGACTATCTGCTAAATTAGGAACATCGGCTTGCCATAAATAATACAAATTAAGACCTTTCCATATAAAATCGTTGACCTGTAAATACTCTGGTGCTGCAACATCATCTATATCTTCGCAACTCTGAAAAGTAAAAAGGGCAATGAATAGTAAAAGTGTAATTTTGAAAAATGCCTTCATTTTTAGTATTTTATTTGTAGGTATAGAACGCAAAAATACTAACTTTAGTTTAATTTAAATTTTTTTGTAACAAATATAATTGTGAATCGTCTTGATTATATAACCGAATTAACATAGCCATTTTATGAACCAAAATGAATTTGTGCTTTTAATCAATCCATTCAAAGATAAACTCTTTCGATTGGCCAAGAGATTACTCGTAAGCACAGAGGAAGCAGAAGATGCTACTCAAGAAATTTTGGTAAAATTATGGAGTAAAAACGGAAATTTAGATTCGTATTATAGTGTCGAGGCAATGGCGATGACAATGACCAAAAATTATTGTTTGGATCAGTTAAAATCGAAAAGAGCGGGTAATCTTAAAATTGTGCACAATAATTTTACAGATAGGGAGCCAAGTTTAGATAAAAAAGTTGAAGATAACGACAGCTTAAATTGGGTTGAAAAAATTATAGACCAATTACCGGAACAGCAGCGATTGATTATTCAGTTAAGGGATATAGAGCAATGCGAATTTTCGGAAATTGCAAAAATAGTAGAGATGAATGAAACTGCAGTAAGAGTGGCACTATCTAGAGCAAGGAAAACGATTAGAGAATACATGTTAAAAACACACAGTTATGGAGTTCAATAAAATGGAAGTACTTTTAGAAAAATACTTTGAAGGAGAGACAAGTATTGCCGAAGAAAATGAGTTGAAAGACTATTTTTCTTCTTCAAATGTAGCACCACATTTAGAACAATACCAACCACTATTTGGATATTTTACTGAAGCAAAAGAACAAAAGCTATCTAGTGAAGTACCGTTAGTTTCTAAAAAAAGAAAAGTAGCATGGTTGTCAATAGCGGCATCGATTGTCGTTTTAATGGGAGTGGGGATATATACTTATTTCAATGCAAATACTGTGAGAGAAAACAAGGAGTTGGGAACCTATGATAATCCTGAGGAAGCTTTTGAAGCAACCCAAAAAGCATTGGCAATGTTATCTGATAATGTAAATGTTGGTGTTGAAGGAGTACAATATCTTCAGGTATATGAAGTGACAAAAGATAAAGTATTTGTTGAATAAAAATAAAGCGAGAGTGATTCTAGAGCATTCAAGCCCAATAGTTGAATTGAATTTTAAAAATAATCATTAAATCAAAATAAAATGAAGAAGTTAATAATCACATTAGTAATAGTATTAGTATCAAGTCCGTTTTTTGCTCAAGGAGCATTCGATAAATTTGACGGCCAAGACGATGTAACATCGATTGTTGTTAATAAGAAAATGTTTGAATTGATGAGTAAGGTAAAAGTGGACACCTCTGATAAAGAGGCGCAGCAATACATGAATCTGATAAAGAAATTAGATAATTTGAAAGTGTTTACCACTCAAAGTACAAGAGTTGAAGGCGAAATGAAAACTACTGCAGACAAATATATTAAAACTGCAGGTTTGGAAGAATTGATGCGCGTAAATGACAAAGGGAGAAATATTAAAATCATGGTTAAATCTGGAGCAAAAGACAGTCAAATTAAAGAGTTGTTGATGTTTGTTGAAGGAGGGAAAGATGAAGATACTGTTTTGATGTCATTAACAGGAGACTTTGATTTGAGTGAGATTTCGGTCTTGACAGACAAAATGAAAATTCCTGGTGGTGATGATTTGAAAAAAGCAACTAAAGGGAAAAAGTAAAATGAAAGTAGTATTATTCATAATCGCATTGCTAAGTAGTTTGCTTTTTGGAAGCTGTAACTCAGAGCCTACTTTGCAAAAATACTTTGTTGAAAATACGGAGAACAAAGATTTTATTGCTTTGGATATTTCATCAAATATTTTGAATGTTGACAAAACAAAATTGACTGTTGCTCAAAGTGAAGCATTACATTCTTTTGATAAAATGAATGTTTTGGCTTTCAAATTGAATGAGAAAAACAAAGCACAGTTCGAGACAGAAAGAGCTAAAGTGAATTTAATTTTAAAAGACCCAAAATATCAGCAGTTGATGAAGTTTGGTTCAGGTAAACAAGGTGCTTCTGTTAGCTATGTTGGAACAGATGATAATATCAATGAATTTGTTTTTTTTGCCAATAAAAATGATGCAGGTTTTGCTGTTGTCAGGGTTTTGGGAAAAGATATGAATCCAACGAATATTATGAATATGATTTCGGTTTTGAAAGAATCTAAAATTGATTTGGAGCAATTAAAACCATTGCAGGAATTAATAAAGAAATAAGGTTGAATTTAATTTTGAAAAAAGCATTTCGATAGATTTCGGGATGCTTTTTTTATGCTCTTTTATGATTGGAATTTGTAAACTCAATCCAATCATTTGGAGTGTTTAAGTTTTTTAGGATACAGGAATCGGTTACGGTTATTGTTGTTATTTTAGAAGGAATTATTTTTTTGATTTCTAAATCCAATCGACTGTTTTCATTGGTTGGATTGAGCAAAAGTAGTGGTTCCCAAAATTCAGAATGCAACTTTATTGGATGACCGTTCTTACCTTTAAAATTTGGAAGTACAATTAGATTTTGTTCTTCGATAATGTTTTGTAATTCGTTTGCATTTAAAATAGGAATGTCAATTGGATTAATTAAAACCGATTTGTTTTTAGGGATTTGTTGCAAAACAGTTTGAAGTGTTGAAAAAGAGCCAAGTTCTGGATTTTGGTTAACCACAACTCGCACTTTTAGATTTTTGTAATTTATGAAAAGCGATTGAGCTTTAGTAAACCAAGGGATTTTATTTAAATATTCTTCGTAATGAAAACCCAAGCCAATATAAACTTCGGTTACTGTTGAAGCTGAAATTCGGTTTATTTGTTCCAAAATCCAATAGGTGTTTTGATATTCTAGCAACCCTTTTGCAATGCCCATCCTTTCGGATTTTCCACCTGCCAATAACACAAATACTGCATTATTTCCCATAATAGACTTTCAGTAATTCGGAGGCGACGCTTATCGCTATTTCTTTAGGCGAATTACCGCCCAAATCCAATCCAATCGGACAATGTACGGGCTTGATTCCTGGTTTGAAATCCAATTCGTTTATCAATAAGTTGTTGAATTTGTTTTTCTTGGTTTTGCTACCAATTAATCCAATGTATCTGGTTTGCTCGTGTAATGCCAAAGCTGTAATTTCAAAATCCAGTTTGTGGTCGTGGGTTAAAATAACTACGTAGCAATTCGGTCCCCAGTTTATTGTTTGTTTATAAAGGTCAAAAGGTAAGGCGCTGTAAGTAACCGTTTGGTCAATTTCGATAGTTTCTCTCCAATTTTCCCGAGTATCGAGAAGTGTAACTGAGAAAGGTGTGTCTTTTAAAACTTCGCAGATAGCAACGCCTATATGTCCGGCTCCAAAAAGGTATAATTCTGGGGATTGATTCATGGGCTCAATAATTAATTCTACTTTTCCTCCGCAACATTGTTCAAATTCGGGTCCCAAAGTATAAGTAGATTCTAAAACTTTATTTTCTTTAATAGCACGAACCGCTTCATCGATTACTTGAAATTCTAATTTTCCACCACCAATGGTTCCGTATATTTCTTTTTGTGGCGTGACAATCATTTTTGACGCTACTTTACAGGGAGCCGAACCAAGAATTTTGGTAATTGTAACAAGTGCAACAGGTTTCTTTTTGTTTTTAAAATCTTGTAATAGTTCAATCCAATTGTTCATTAAAAATAAGTATTCGTTTAGGATTTTAATTTGTCAATTAGTTATACAAGGTCGTAATCGCTCAAAGGCAAGTTGTAATATCGTTTTCCTGTTAGTTTGAAGATAGCATTGATTATGGCAGGGGCAATCACTGGTACACCAGGTTCTCCAACTCCTGTTGGTTTTTCTGAACTGTCCACAATTTCTACGTGAACCTTTGGAATTTCATTCATACGAATCATTCGATAGTCACTGTAACTGTTTTGTTCAATAGCTCCGTCCTTAGCCGTGATTTTTCCATAATAGGCTAGTGACATTCCAAAGATAGCTGCACCTTCCATTTGAGATTTTACAGTGTCTCTATTTACAACAGTTCCGCAATCAATAACGGTATGAACATTGTGTACTTTTACTTTGTTATCAACCATTGAAACTTCAACCACAGAAGCTACATAGGAATAAAAGCTATAATGAACTGCTATGCCGTGAGCATGGCCTTTTGGTAAAGGTTTTCCCCAATTGGCATTTTTAGCAGCCATTTTCAAAACATTTTTGAGACGTGCCGTATTGTATTTAATGGAGTCTTTGGTGTCTTCTATGCGATCGCCACCAATTAATTTTAGTCTGAATTCTAATGGATCTTGCTTGGCAGCATACGCTAATTCATCGGCAAACACATTGATCGAAAAACCATGGAGAATATTGATTACAGATCGCATCCATCCAATTCGAACCATTGCTGGAGCTTGCCCTGATTCAACTTTGAAATTTTTTATAGCAAAAGGGACATCGGCAGCACTGGAAGCTTCCCATCCAGCAGGATAATCGGTGCCTGGTTTAAAGGTGGACATAATCGAAGGAAATGCAGATCGGTGCAACCAACCTGTAACATTACCTTGTGCATCCAGCGAGGCTTTCATGTATTGTGAACTTACGGTATGGTAATAACCGTGTTTTATATCGTCTTCCCGTGACCAAACGACTTGTACGGGCGCATTGATAGCCTTTGAAACCATAACGGCTTCTACAATATAGTCTGGCTTTGATTTTCGTCCAAAACCACCACCTAAAAAAGTGACATTTATAGTGACTTTATCTATGGTTGTTCCCAAATAATTAAAAACTTCATTTCTAGCCGTTTGAGGATCTTGGGTAGGCGCCCAAACTTCGCAGGTATCTCCTTGAACCCAAGCTACCGCATTTGGAACTTCCATTGGCGCATGAGCAAGATGAGGTAATTGAAAAGTACTTTCAACAACTTTTGCAGCTTCATTAAAAGCTTTGTTTACATCGCCAATTTCTTTTTCGACTTTACCTGCTTTATGAACTCTTTCGGTTAATTCGGTCATGTACTTCTCAGAATCATAACCTTCATTTTTGCCATAATTCCATTCTATTACAAGAGCTTCTTTGCCTTTAAATGCCGCCCAAGTATTAGAAGCAATCACCGCAACACCACCAAGTGGTCCAAAAGGTTTTTCAACTCTCGGAATTTCGATTACATCTATAACACCACGAATTTTCATAGCAGCAGTTTTGTCAAAAGATTTGACTGTCCCAAAAGTAACCGGACATCTCGCTATAGCTACAACCTTCATATTGGGTAAGCGTTTGTCAATACCATAAATGGCACTTCCGTTTGCAAAATCTTTAACGTCGATACTTTTTAGGGTTTTACCAATATATTTGAAATCCTTAGGGTTTTTATAAGTAATGGTTGTTGGAACTGGCAATGTAGCTACTATATCAACTAATTCTCCATAACCTAATTTTTTTCCGCTGGAATGAATAATAAAGTGGTTCTGGGCTTTACATTCATTTTCGGGAACTTGCCATTTTTTTGCGGCAGCGGTAATAAGCATCATTCGAGCCATAGCTCCCATTGTTCGCATGGTTTCGTAAAAATCTACTATACTTCTGGAACCATCGGTATTTTGGTCGCCATATTTAGCATCTCCTGTTGCTTGTTTTACAGAAACTCTATTCCAATCGGCCTCCATTTCGTCAGCAACGACAGAGGTCAAAGAAGTTCTCACTCCATTACCCATTTCTGAACGAGATGAAAGTATAACAAGGCTTCCGTCTGAATTTAATTGTACAAACAGATTAGGATTGAATACGGTTAGATTTCCCGATACAATTTCTTGTGAGAATAAAGGGTAATTACACGCTAAGATTAATCCACCAGACGCTAATCCCATGTTCTTGATAAAAGCTCTGCGGCTTATGTTTTGGATTTCATTCATGATTAGCGTTGTTTTTTAAGTTCTATGGTATGTTTTATGGCACTTTTGATGCGTTGGTAAGTGCCACAACGGCAAATATTACCACTCATGGCATCGTCTATGTCAGTATCCGAAGGGTTTTTATTAGAATTGAGTAAGGAAGTTGCTGTTATTAGTTGTCCAGGTTGACAATAACCGCATTGAGGGACATTGAATTCTTCCCATGATTTTTGCAATAATTGTAAATTTTCTGCAGTACCCTCAATAGTAGTAATGTTTTTGCCAACAACTGTCGAAACAGGAGTTAAGCATGAATAGGTAGCCACATTATCAACTAATACTTTGCAAGCGCCACAAGCACCAATGCCACATCCAAATTTGGTTCCCGTAAGACCGATGGTATCTCTAATAGCCCAAAGCAAAGGCATTTCTGGGTCAACATCGATAGTGTGTTTCTTCTTATTTATGAGTAGTGTTGTCATTTGGATTTCAATTTTGCAATTAGGAAGTTGAAAGTTATGACTTTTTTTAAAATTTATATTTAATTTTTTCTAAAGAAAATACTTGTTTGTGTTTAATGTAAAAAAAACAGTAGCTATGAGTTGAATATAGCTACTGTTTTTATATTGGAGGTTGATTGATTTCTAATAAAACTGTTTTCTTATTAATTGATATCTTTCTTTGCTTTTGGATGAAATTTGAGAAAGGCTGTATTTATCAAATAGCCTATCGAAATATAATTTTGATTTTAGAAAATTTTTATTTTCATAATAGTAATTTCCTAGAGATTCATAGATTTCTACAGATTCGTAGCCTTTGTCAGCAATGCGTTCATATGTTTTTTGGACGTTAACAAGGACAAATTTTTGTTTGTTTATAGAATCGTAATGAACGGTTTGGGAATTAGCATTTGTTATTACCAAAAAGATAAAAGCAAAGCTTAAAAACACAAGGTGGTTGATTTTAATTGGTTTTGCAGTTTTTTTCATAGACGATTTTTTTGGTAGAAAGGGATTGCTAAAATATTTAAATTAAGTAAGTTAACGTTTTTAATTGCCAAATATTGTTATTAAATAAAAGATTAATTAAAAATTTACAATAATATTGATTTGTGTTTACATGGAACTTTGTTTTTGAATCCAAAAAGAGTATTAAAAAAAGGCAACAAGAATCGAAATCCTGTTGCCCTATTGGTATTTAAAAGTTTTTCTTTAGAAAGCGTATTTGGCCATAATAGTTGGAAATACTTTGAATTCTTCTGATGGGTCAAAGTTGTTGCTGATTTCAATTTCAGACCCCATTGAAAAGCTTTTGTTAAAATTGTACAAAACTTGGGGTTCGGTTAATAAGATCGCTTTTTTGCTGGAACCGTCAGCTCTGTCTTCCGACCAGAAATCAAGAAATCCTCTAAAGGTTACTTTGTTATTGAATAGGTTTTGGAACCAAACAGCCGTAAATTGTCCGTCAAATCCAGAAGATCCATGTGTGTTTTTGTACAAGTATGTCGTGTTTAAGGTAAAGTTGCCAATCTTTATTGGGAAACCCAATCCAACCAAAAAAGCGCGATTAATTGGGAAGCCAAGTGGATTTTCGGGACTATCGGCTTTGTCATCGGTCATTAAAAGGCCGTCATTGTATTCAATATGAAAGTTCAAACCTTCGATGAGGTTGTTTTTGATATTGAATTTTCTAGCAATTTCGAAATACGCCAGGTTTGCAGAGTCACTGCGTCCAAAGTTGAAATCGGTAAAGAAGAAAGTGCTTCCTAACTTGTCAGGTTTAAAAAACTCGAAAGTAAAAGTAAAGTATTCTCTTTCGGGTAAAAAATCATAATGTAATTGAACTTCCTGAGCTCTGGCAAAAAAAGAAAACAAAAGGGCTATTAATAAAAGTTTAATTTTCATAAAGCTGATATGTTTTAGATTTTGTTGTTAATTCATTTGTGAAATGATGATTTCCAAAATGGAAAAAAGGCCAATTCCCCACATGATTGGATGGACCTTATCAGTGTTTTTAGTCAAAAAGCAGAGAATGATGTATGATGAAAAGCCATAAGCAATTCCTGAACTGATACTGTAAGTTAAAGGCATTAAAATTAAGGTTAGGAAAGTAGGAACAGCAATATAAAGTTCGGTAAAATTAATTTTGATTAAGTGTTTAGCCATAAAAATACCAACCAAGATAAGTGCTGGTGCCGTTGCATAAGCAGGGACAATTCCAATAAGGGGAGCAAAGAACATGGCAAGAAAGAATAATCCGGCGGTAAAAACAGAACTTAATCCAGTTCTGGCACCATTGGCAATCCCTGCCGCCGATTCAATATAAGTCACGGTGCTACTGGTTCCCAAAACACCACTGAAAGCGGTTGCTACAGCATCGGCTTCCAAAACTTTTTTGATGTGGGGCATTTTCCCATCTTTATCAATCAGTCCAGCTTCCATAGAACAGGCAATAGCCGTTCCGATGGAGTCGAATAAATTCACGAACAAAAATGAAAAAATAGGAGCGATGAAAGTAATTTTCAAAACTGATAAAATTTCCAATTGCCCAAAAAGAGGAATGATAGAGGGAGGAGTACTAATAAATTGTGAAGGGATTTTTATAGAGTCGTCAAAGATAAAGCCAAGTATGGTAGCAAGTAAAATCCCTATCAGAATGGAGCCTTTTACTTTTCGGATTTCCAGAAATACTGTGACAATAAAGGCAATCAGCCCAATGACTACAGCTGGGGTAAATTTCCCAAGGCCTACCAAAGTAGCTGGATTAGCAACAATCAGTCCCATTTGTTTGAACCCAATGAAGGCTATAAACAGCCCGATTCCCGCACCAATTGCAACCCGGAGCGATTCGGGTATGGCATCGACTATTTTGTGCCGAATTCCGAGTATAGAAATGATGATAAAAACAATCCCTGACATGGTAACAACGCCCAGTGCCTGTTGCCATGTTGCTCCGTCGCTCATAACAAGTGTAAAGGCGAACATTGCGTTGAGCCCCATTCCTGGTGCCATTGCAAAAGGAACATTGGCCCAAATACCAACCAAAAGAGTTCCTACGATTGCGGCAATACAGGTAACGCTAATCAGTGCAGCCTTGTCCATCCCAGCAGCAGAAAGAATGTTAGGATTTACAAAAATAATGTAGGCCATCGTCAAAAAGGTAACCGTCCCACCAATGGCTTCTTGTTTGAAAGAAGTGTTTCTTTCTTCGAGTTTAAAGAATTTTTCTAACATTGCTTTTACTGTTTATAAATTGATTTAAATTTAGGTCAAAAAAAAACGATACGCAATGGTGAGGTTGTATTCCTAAAGTTGAATTTGAAAACTCTATGTCAGGATTGATTATTTATATAATTAACAACGAATTGGAGCCAAATAAAATGGGACAAAGAAGAATGTTTCTTCTTTGTCCCATCAAGTGACCACGGTGGGATTTGAACCCACACGCCCTTACGAGCACCACCCCCTCAAGATGGCAAGTCTACCGTTTCTCCACGTGGCCTTAAAAAATAAAAGGTCAAGTAATAAATTACTCGACCTTTTGTGACCCGACTGGGGCTCGAACCCAGGACCCCATCATTAAAAGTGATGTGCTCTACCAACTGAGCTATCGAGTCGTTGCTTCAAGAAACTTATGCTTTGATCACATAATTTGTGACCCGACTGGGGCTCGAACCCAGGACCCCATCATTAAAAGTGATGTGCTCTACCAACTGAGCTATCGAGTCATTTCGTTTCTTGAATGCGGGTGCAAATATAGGGACTTTTTTTCGAAGTTTCCAAGTAAAATTATTATAAATTTGTCTTTTTTAATTAAAAATCCTTAACGCCTTAATATGTAAGGCCTTATTCAAATGAAAAAAATTATATTATTAGGGTATATGGGTTGTGGTAAGTCAACAATCGCTCAAAAACTTTCTGGAATCGTCTCAATTCCGTACGTTGATCTCGATGAATATATCGAAAAAAATGAAAAAATGTCCATTAAACAGATTTTTGAGAATCACGGTGAAATCCATTTCAGAAAATTAGAGCATACATATTTTCTGGAATTGTTAAATAATCCGGATAAAAACATCATCGGTTTGGGAGGAGGAACGCCTTGTTATGCCAATAATCATGAATTCTTGATAGGGGAGGGTGTGACGTCTATTTATTTAAAAGCATCTATCGATACCTTGTTTAATAGATTGGTGTCTAATAAGAGCAAAAGGCCGCTTATTGCGGATAAAAGCGAAGAGGAAATGAAAGAGTTTATAGCAAAGCATCTTTTTGACAGAAGCTTCTATTACAACCATGCACAGTATAAAGTGAGTGTTGATGATAAATCAATCGAGGAAACGGTAAATGATATTTTAAATCTATTAGCTTAAACTGGCATAACTATCGCCATTGTTGTCAAAAACAACAGATACATGCTCAAATAGGGAAGTGGAAAGAGAAATTCCTTTAAAATCGGCCTTAATAGGGAATTTTTTATGGTTTCTGTCCACAAGAACAGCGGTTTTGAATTTTTTTAAAGGAACATCTAAAAAATGTTTTACTGCGTATATGAGAGTAGTTCCGGAGCTCAGTACATCATCCACAAGTACTAAACCTTTGTTACTGTATTGTTCTTTTGTTAAGGAAGTAGTCACGGGAAGTTTTGGGTTTTCTTTGATAACTTTTACTTCACACAGTGAAATTTTGATAGGTGAAATAGTAGACAGTACTTGAGCAATTTTTTCGGCAAAAATAAAACCATTTGTTGTAATTCCAGCAATCACAATCTCTTCCTCCTCTACAAAAGTTTCATAGATTTGGTAAGCTATTCTTTTGGTTGTGTGTTCGATTTGTTGATTGGTAAGAATAATATTTTTGCTCATGGCGTATTTTATTTTTTTCAAAGATAAAAAAGTTAGGCGAATTTTATGTCATTAAATCTGGTTTCAAAACTAAAAACTGAAACTGAATATTTTAGTCTATTTCGTCTTCGTCTTTTATTTCATTTCCAAATTCATCAATATCTCTTCGGTCTTTTTTGGTAGGTCTTCCAGTTCCGTTTCTTCTATAATGTTCTTTTGATAATTTTAATAATTCTAAGTGTGCGTATGCTTCGGCTGGGGTTTCGTTTTTTCGATATATATCAACAAGCTTGGCCCCTACACGATTATCGGGTATGTCGAGAACTGTAATTATTTGTGTGATTTGATCTTTTCTAAAAGTAATTTTATCAGTAGGAAAAACCTCTTTCGATGGTTTGGCGATAATACCATTTACGGTAATGTGGTTTTTTTTGCAAGCCTCTGTTACCATATTTCTGGTTTTGTAATACCGAACACACCATAAATATTTGTCTATTCTCATGAATTTTCTAAAATCAAAGTTAAATACTTTACAAAAGTAAATCATTAATGTATATTTGTGACTTAAACTATACCTATATAATGAACAAAATTAAATTAAATTTTATTTTATTAATTGCAGCAGTTGTTACCATAAGTTCATGTAATAAGAATGATGATGATGTAGAAGTAACTCCGCCAAAGCCTTATGCTGAGCAGTATCCTATTGATAGTTTAGCTATTAACAACTATTTAAAAACAAATTATATCAGCGAAATAGTAAATCATCCGGGTTTTCCTGATGATCAGGATGTAACAATTAAAAAGATTACTGACGCTGGAACTCAGCCTTCTTTATGGTCTTATTTGAATAGTCCTACTCTTCCAAGATTAACCTTCAGAAATGTAAGTGCCCATGGTATTACTTATAAAGTTTATACTTTGTTAATTAGAGAAGGGATAAAAGGAGGAGATAAAGCAACAGGCGGTGAATATCCTAGTAATGTAGATGCTGTTTTTGCAGCTTATAAAGGTACTTTATTGGATGGTACAGTGTTTGACTCTTCTAATAATGGTCAGGCACAATACAATTTGGACGGTACCACTCATGACGGAGGAACAGGGGTTATTCGTGGTTGGTCTGAGGGTTTTCCTCAATTTAAAACGGGTTGGACATCTTCAAATAGTGATGGGACGATAAAGTATAATGATTTTGGTGTTGGTGTAATGTTTCTTCCTTCTGGTTTAGGATATTATAATACTGCTCAAACAACTATTCCTGCTTATTCTCCTATAGTATTTAGTATTAAATTGTATGAATTAAAGCGATTTGATCATGATTTAGATGGTATTCCTTCTTTTCAGGAAGATTTAGATGGTGATAGATATATGAATACTTTTTTAAGTGGGGTTGCTAATCCAGATGATACGGATAAGGATGGTATTCCTGATTTTAATGATTTTGATGATGACGGAGATAATTATGCAACAAGAGGAGAAATCAAAGATAAGGATGGAAATTACTATACATTTGATAAAATTCCAGATTGTTCAGGTGATCAGGCTAACCCTGATAGGTTGAAAAGGCATTTGGATGCAACTTGTATCAAAATGAATCAATAATATATTAATCCTATTCTTTTTAGAATGGGATTTTTTTTTGAGGTTAAACATAGAAAATAAAAATGCGTTTTGTAAATTGATTACTTATCGACGAAGCTTAATATTAAAAATAACGTATAAAAAAATCCCATCTCATTTTTACAACGAGATGGGATTTTATATTTATAGAGAAAGATTACTTTCTTTTGATCACTCTTTCTACAGCTTCAACAATCGCTTGATTGTTCAATTTGTATTTCTCCATTAATTGCTCAGGAGTTCCAGATTCTCCAAAACTGTCATTAACAGCAACAAACTCTTGAGGAGCTGGATTGTTTAATGCCAATACTCTAGCAACGCTTTCTCCAAGACCTCCAAGGATGTTATGTTCTTCAGCGGTAACGATACATTTGGTTTTTGCCAATGATTTTAGAATTGCTTCGTCGTCCAAAGGTTTAATAGTGTGGATGTTGATTACTTCAGCAGAAATACCTTTTGCTTCCAAAACTTCTGCAGCAATAAGAGCTTCCCAAACTAAGTGTCCTGTAGCAATAATTGTTACATCAGTACCTTCGTTTAAAAGAATTGCTTTTCCAATTACAAAAGGCTCATCAGCTGGCATGAAATTAGGCACAACCGGACGACCAAAACGCAAGTAAGCTGGACCATGGTGATCAGCAAGAGCTAATGTAGCCGCTTTTGTTTGGTTGTAATCACAAGTATTGATTACAGTCATTCCAGGTAACATTTTCATTAATCCAATGTCTTCCAAGATTTGGTGAGTTGCTCCATCTTCTCCAAGGGTCAATCCTGCGTGAGAAGCACAGATTTTTACGTTTTTATCTGAATAAGCAACTGATTGACGGATTTGGTCATAAACTCTTCCAGTAGAAAAGTTAGCAAAAGTTCCAGTGAAAGGAATTTTCCCCCCGATAGTTAATCCTGCTGCAATTCCAATCATGTTTGCTTCTGCAATTCCAATTTGGAAAAAACGCTCTGGGTGATTTTTTTTGAAATCATCAAATTTTAATGATCCAATTAAATCAGCACAAAGGGCCACAACGTTTTCATTCTTTTGACCTAATTCAGTCATTCCCGCTCCAAAACCCGAACGAGTATCTTTACTTCCTGTATTTGTATATTTTTTCATGTATTTTAAATTCAAAGATTTAAAATTTAAAAATTGAAAGATTTTGAAACAAAATTCAAAATTTACAATTCAAAAATTATTTAATAATCTGTATTACCTCCAGTATTATAATTTTGTTCTAAAGCATTGGCAAGTTGTGCATCATTCGGTGCTTTACCATGCCAAGCATGACTGTACATCATATAATCCACACCGTTCCCCATTTCAGTATGAAGTAGCACGCAAACTGGTTTTCCTTTTCCAGTTCTCGCTTTTGCTTCGTTCATTCCTCCAATGATAGCTTCAATGTCATTTCCTTTGGTAATTTCAATAACTTCCCAATCAAAAGCTTCGAATTTAGCGCGAATGCTTCCCATTGCCAAAACTTCGTCAGTAGTACCATCAATTTGTTTTCCGTTAAGGTCAACAGTTGCGATAATATTGTCTACTTTTTTAGCAGATGCATACATAATCGCTTCCCAGTTTTGACCTTCCTGTAACTCACCATCACCATGAAGTGTGTAAACGATATGATTGTCATTGTTTAGTTTTTTAGCCTGAGCCGCACCAATTGCTACAGATAACCCTTGACCCAATGAGCCAGAAGCAATACGTACTCCAGGTAAATTGTCATGAGTTGTTGGGTGTCCTTGTAATCTTGTGTTGATTAAACGGAAGGTGGCTAATTCCTTTACCGGAAAATAACCGCTTCTTGCCAAAACGCTGTAAAATACAGGTGAAATATGTCCGTTTGAAAGGAAGAATAAATCTTCTCCAATTCCGTCCATGTCAAATCCTTCTTTGCGATCCATAAGATTTTGGTACAAGGCTACTAAAAATTCGGTGCAACCAAGAGACCCTCCTGGGTGACCTGAATTAACAGCGTGAACCATACGAAGAATGTCTCTTCTTACTTGGATAGTTAAATCGTTTAATTGTTGTGTGTTAGGCTTCATTTTGTGTGTAAAAGTTAAACTGCTGCAAAAGTAATTTTTTTTTACCGTAAGACAAATGATTTCAAGGGCAATTTCAATGAGAATGGTAATTTCTACAACAATTTTAAGAGTCAAGTGAAATTTAAAAACCAAAGGCATTCATTTTTTTCAATCTTCATTTTTTGTTTTTACTTTATTTGGGCTTGCCCCAGTAGAAAATTCTTCAGTAAAAACAGCATCAAAACCAAGCTTTCTAATACATAAAGTTTCGCGAACCTTTCGAAAACCTCTGCGCACTTCACAGTCAAATTTTATAAGAATCAAAATACAATCACCAGCAATCTGTACATTAGTCTAGTTCTTGGTTTAACTACAAAAAACATGTCTATTTTACATGTTTCTAAATGATTACTTTTAAAAAATAACAAAATCATTACATTTAATTCAAAGAAAAAAAATATCTTTAACACATTCTATTATTAACAATTAACCAAAAAAAACAATCATGGGTGATAAAAAAACTCCTCTAGAATTCGTTCCTTATCCAACCATTCAAACGACCAAGATTAATACCAAAGTATTTAAGTTCGACAATCTCAAAGAGGTCGATTATCCAGTAGCGCCATTAATTTCGGCAAAATTTTACAAGCCAGGTGGGGTAAAGGCCCTAAAAGTAAGAGCAACACTCTACATAAACTCCGATAATCTAGACGCACCTGTTGTAGAACCACCTGTAGAAAAAGATGGGGTTTTGACTATCAAGTATGATTATGATTTCTCTATGGTTACCCCAAAAACCTGTGATGTTTGGTATGTAGAGCTTGATTACACCTCTCCTACGGTGGGGAATATAAACAAAATCAAATCTTTTATGGTAAATTTAGATCCTGAAATTTCTAGAGGGACTACAACAAATCTTCCTTAATTATGAATCTAAAAATCAATAATTATTTTATTTGCTTTATATTAATATTCCCTAGTTTCTTATTATCACAAATCAAAGAAAATAATTTATTTGAAAAAAAAAATCTTTATCAAAAATCTGTCAAATTTAAAGAAAACTTAAATTTTGTAAAAGCCCAATCTTTCTATTTAAAGAAAGATTGGGACTCTACTTTGGTATATTCCATGAAGCAATTAAATGTAGATAAAAACAAAACTTTACATGATTATTGTCATTATTTTAGGGGGATTAGTTTTTTTAACAAAAGAATATACAAAGAGGCAAGAAAAGAGTTTTTACTAATCTCAGATTCATTTGAACTTTCACAAATAAAAAATTTTTTTTTAGGTGCTACAGTTTTAGAACTAAGAGATTATGATAAAGCTCTTTATTATTTTATACTGTCAGAAAATCAATCTATTGAATCAAACGACATTCAATGTCTAACTATTGCATATAACGGAATAGGCACCACTTATATTTTCTTGAAACAACACGAAAAAGCAGAAAAATATCTGCTAAAAAATATGAGAATAAATGAAAAAAGTCAAAATAATGATAGAATTTGTAACTCATATATGAATTTAGCAAATTTATATTATGATCAATATAAAGATAATTTAGCTATTTTTTATTTTAAAAAATCATATATAATATCCAAAAGAATTAAGGATTTCTATACAAAAAAATCTGCTTCAAAAAATATGGCAGTTGTCGAAGAAAACAGAGGTAACTTCAAAGAAGCATTAGCATATAGAAAAGAATCCGAACAATGGAATGACTCCCTAAACAACCAAAATAAAGTCTGGGCACTCGCAGACTACGAGAAAAAATATGCGGTAGCGCAAAAACAAAAACAAATATCAGTACTAAAAGTTGAGAGCAAACTAAAAGACACTCAGCGTAATGGTTTATTTTATTCAGTTCTAGCTTTATTATTACTTTTAGTAGGAGGTGTTTATATATATGCTCAAAAAGTAAAAAACAACAAAATAATCCTTACTCAAAAAAATAAATTAGACGAACTCAACGCCACCAAGGATCAATTATTCTCTATCGTGAGTCATGATTTGCGTTCTTCGGTGAATGCCCTCAAAACAAGTAATGCTAAATTAACTACTTCGCTTGAAACCAAAAACTACAATGAGCTAGACCAACTCTTGCACCAAAATAGCGCGATTGCAAACGGCGCTTACAGTTTGCTCGACAACCTGCTCCATTGGGCTTTATTGCAAACCAAACAATTGTATTTTCATAAAGATTCGGTTCATTTATATTCCATCGTGCAACAAATAGAATACAACTACAAATCATTACTGCTTGACAAAGCCATAACTTTTGAGAACGCCGTTTCCAAAAATAGTTTTATCTTCGTAGATCTTGACTCCCTAAAAATTGTATTGCGAAACTTGCTTGACAACGCCATTAAATTTTCTAATGAAAATGGTGAAATTAGGATTTATACGATAGAAACAAATACTAATTTTTGCCAACTTGTAGTTCAAGACAGCGGTTTGGGAATGAGCCAAGGCACTATAAACAAGCTGCTTGAAGATAACGAATTATTGGCTAAGAAAAGCAATTCGGAGGTTGTAGGAACGGGACTTGGAATACAATTGTGCAAACAAATGATCAAGAAAAACGGAGGAACGCTAGCAATAGAAAGCGAACTCAACAAAGGCACTAAGATTATATTGACGTTCCCAAAGACAGAACAAAATGGATAATATCAATGTACTTATTATAGAAGATACGCCAGAGCAAAGTGAAGCGCTGAGCAAAGTCTTACTGGCCAATAAATACAATATTGTAGGTGTTGCAAGAAGCTATACTGATGCTCTGACTTTATTCTACCAAAATACAGTGGATATTATTGTAATCGATGTCTTTCTTGATGGTAAACCTGACGGAATCACTTTTGCCGAGACTATCAATATTGTGCCAAACGCATCCAAACCTTTTGTTTTTTTAACTAGTTCACAAGATCGTCAGATTTTTGAAAGAGCAAAACTCACCAAGCCTTTTAGTTTTCTGATGAAACCCTTTAATGAATTGGAAATTCTTTATGCCTTAGAAATGGCTGTCGAAAAATTCTACGAGCAAACTAATGTGTTTTTGAGCGAAGATCAAGACACCGTAATCAGTAATGATTATTTGTTCATTAAAAAGAAAAATGCATTAAAAAAAGTGTCGTTACAAGACATTCTCTACATAGAAGTGGAAGAACGCTATTGTAACATCATTACTGAGAAAGAAAAATTTGTCATCTTGATTTCATTAACCAAAATCAGTGATTTACTAAATAAAGACAAATTCATTAAAACCCACAGAAATTATATCGTAAATACTGATAAAATTGAGGAAATTATCCTTGCCGATAATTTAATTATACTTAAAGGGAACCACAAAATTAATCTTAGTGATACCTATAAAGATTTCATCAAGAAAATGAACATTATATCGTAAGAACTCATTTTCATAAATACCAATACATCTTCTCCTTAAATGTTTGTCTTTTTCGTACTGTCGAATACTAAGCATTTTTTCCAAGAATTGAATATGCTGGATTTTAGCCCTGATGGAAGCGACATCCTTTTTTGTATCTTCTTTTCTAAAGATACAAAAAAGATATAGCGGACAGCTGGAACGATCCTTGCTGATAAAGCCTATTTTTTCGCTCCATAAAATCTTTTTTAATTAATTGCTTCCGGATTTATATATTCAGTCACCTCTTTCATGACATTAAAAAGCTCATTCATGACATTTCTTTAAAAAAAGACTGTTTTGCTATTTACCTTTACTCTACTAAAAAATTATAAAGCCGAATTACCATGAGACTTGAACTTAACAACCAAACAAATATGCAATTCAGAACTTTTTTTAACAAAATCAATCCTTGGATTGGACTTATAGCGTCATTATGCCTCATTATTCCGAGTTTGTATGACATTCTAGACGAACCTTTTTTGCTCACCTCTGATCACTTGATTTTAGCTGCAGGCGTGTTTTTTATGATTTTATTCTTAAAAGAAATATTCGACCGAATCATCAATTTAGAAGGAATGGAATAAAACCAATTAAAATAAAAAATAGTCTATGCCATTTAGCACTATTTCTTGTATTAACTAATCCACCAATTAACAATTAAATTAGTTAGAAGTGCCTGTTTCATTAATTTGAAGCAGGTATTTTTATTTTATTTTAAAAAAAGAACAGATCTTTTGTAACTTTTTTGAAACCTTGTACGTATAACCACTTGTACACTTAAAAAAATGAGGAGACAAAAACATGAGACAACTTAAAATCACCAAGCAGGTTACCAATCGTGAAACCGCTTCATTAGACAAATATTTACAAGAAATTGGAAAAGTTGATCTTATTACCGCTGACGAAGAAGTAGAATTAGCTCAAAGAATTAAAGCAGGGGATCAAAGAGCACTTGAGAAATTAACAAAAGCTAATTTACGTTTCGTAGTTTCGGTAGCCAAACAATACCAAAATCAAGGTCTTACCCTTCCCGATTTGATCAATGAAGGAAATCTTGGATTGATAAAAGCAGCACAACGTTTTGACGAAACTCGTGGATTTAAATTCATTTCATACGCTGTATGGTGGATTCGTCAATCGATTCTTCAAGCTTTAGCCGAACAATCTCGTATCGTTCGTTTACCATTAAACAAAATTGGTTCTATCAATAAAATCAACAAAATGTATGCGTTATTAGAGCAATCTAATGAGCGTCCACCATCTGCTGAGGAAATTGCAAAAGAATTGGACATGACCGTAAATGACGTAAAAGAGTCTATGAAAAACTCTGGTCGTCACTTATCTATGGATGCTCCTCTTGTAGAAGGAGAGGATTCAAACCTTTACGATGTATTGCGTTCTGGTGAATCACCAAATCCAGACAGAGAGTTAATCCATGAATCTTTGCGTACTGAAATTGAGCGCTCACTAGAGACATTGACTCCAAGAGAGGCAGATGTAGTACGTTTGTACTTTGGTCTTGGTGATCAACACCCAATGACATTGGAAGAAATTGGTGAAACTTTTGACTTGACTCGTGAACGTGTTCGTCAAATCAAGGAAAAAGCTATCCGTAGATTAAAACATACTTCAAGAAGTAAAATTTTGAAAACGTATTTAGGTTAATATAAAATATCCCCAAATTAAAATTTTTAAAAAAAGTAATTTTAACTATTTTAATACAACGTGAACAACAGTCTGATTAACTGTTCGTTTTTTGATTGATGATTGAAACTCCGGCTGATTACCGGAGTTTTATTTTTTATATTACCTTTGCAAAAAATAAACAACACAAATGTAAAGATGTACCACAATGCATCTAAACACAAAAACAACACAATGAAGAATACAATTATTGCTCCATCAGTTCTAGCTGCCGATTTTGCTAATTTGCAACGTGATATTGAAATGATTAACAACAGTCAAGCCGATTGGTTTCACATTGACATCATGGATGGCGTTTTTGTTCCAAATATTTCTTTTGGAATGCCTGTTCTTGAAGCCATCACAAGACATACTAAAAAAACAGTTGACGTGCATTTGATGATTGTCAATCCAGACCAATATATTAAAACATTCAAAGATTTAGGTGCCGATATTTTGACTGTACATTACGAAGCTTGTACACACTTACACAGAACTCTTCAAGCGATCAAAGCTCAAGGGATGAAAGCTGGAGTGGCGTTAAATCCACATACTAATGTTGATTTATTGGAAGATGTAATCAATGACATTGATATGGTTTGTATCATGAGTGTGAATCCTGGTTTTGGCGGACAGTCTTTTATAGAAAACACTTATGTAAAAGTGAAAAAACTAAAAGATTTAATTACTAGAAAAGGAGCATCAACTCTTATAGAAATTGACGGTGGCGTTACCAATAAAAACGCATTACAATTGGTGGAAGCAGGAGCGGACGTACTTGTTGCCGGAAGCTTTGTTTTTAAAGCTGAAGACCCAATTCAAACCGTAGCCGATTTAAAACAATTGACAACAGTATAAAAAAATAAAAGTCCCAATAATCACAAAAGAGACATTGGGACTTTCTTTTTTAGTAAACACTTATTTGTACTGATCAATTAAATACTTTATCAAATCGGTGGTGGTTACTATTCCGACCAACAAATGATCTTCGCATACGGGTAAAGCATGAAATTCTTTTTTTGCTAATATCTCAGCAGCTTCTTTAATAGTTGTATCTGGTGTAATGGTAATTAATTTTTTAGCCATTACCTGCTCAACCGTAAACATATTATAAACGGTTGTATCCACAACCTCTTCATCATCATCTATTGCGTCTGCAAAAGAAATTCGCAGTAAATCAGTATAACTTAGCATCCCAATTATGGTTTCTCCATTCACAACAGGAATA
Organism: Flavobacterium granuli; assembly: GCF_031456055.1. Taxonomy (GTDB): domain Bacteria; phylum Bacteroidota; class Bacteroidia; order Flavobacteriales; family Flavobacteriaceae; genus Flavobacterium; species Flavobacterium granuli_A. The sequence goes on along the minus strand of NZ_JAVDTX010000008.1, from coordinate 26,072 downwards.
TGCCTAATTTTGTGATGCTTAAAGAGGGATTCAGCTTTTGTTAAATCATCTGAAATAGTCAGTTTAATTATATTTTTGGTCATAATTGTTGACACTGGAACTTGCTGTCTCATAACGTATTCATTTTAAATTATTTGTAAATTTAAAACAGAAAGTTTATTCAAAATATGATGTTTGTCAGTAGTTGATGAAAACTATTTTAGGATATTGTGACACCATAATCAATAGGAATTACACTCATTTGGCAGAAGTATCACGTGGAGAAATAATTGAATTTTATTTAGATAATTTTTTTATAGCATGAAAAGGTAAACTTACTCATATAAAAATTACCTAATGAAAGCCAGAATACTAGGTATTTGAAGAAATTGACAATGAAGACCAAAATAATGTTTTTTTGAGAAAAAAGATTTTTACAAAATCTTTAGTTCCACAAATTATTGAAAATGTTTCTATTATTTTTATCTTTTTCCAGTAATGAAAAAAAGACTGCATGGTATACACTTTTTTTTCTCATGCAGTCGTTAAAACCAGATATTTAGTAATTAAAAAAATAATAGATTTATATTTTGCTTTGTAAACTTCGCCATCCATCTCCATTATGGACATCAGTGTAGCCATGTGTTTTAAGGATGTTTTTTGCTCTCGCACTTCTCATTCCAGAGGCGCAACAAGTGATAATAGGTTTGTTTTTGTCTTTTAATTGAGATAAACTATTTTTCAAAATATCTACGGGGATATTTATGGAACCTTCTATATGTCCGCTGGCATATTCAACCTTGCTTCGTACATCTAGGATAATACCACCTTGCTTTACAAGTGCTGCATAGTCAACAGTAGATCCGAAGCCGAATATTTGTTTTAGTTTATTTAGCATTTTGTTTATTATTTGGATTGATAATAATTGACCTCAAGCCAAGAACCTCCATTGTGGCAGTCTATTTCTTTTTGAGAAAGATAATGTTGCGCTTGTCCGCTTCGGTTTCCGGAGGCGCAACAAAGAACCAACGGCGATTTTAGGTTTTGTATTTCTTCAAATCGCTCTTGGACTTCATTCAGTGGGATATTAATAGACCCGACAACATGTCCTCCACTGAATTCTTCTCGAGTTCGTACATCTACAATCGTACATTGTTGCTCTTTTATTATATTTTCTAAAGTCATAGTAGTTGCTTTAAAGTGTATTGTTTTATAACGCAAAATTACAACAGAAATTAAGGTTGTACAGTAACTTTTGTTACACAAGTTTTTATCCAATCTTTAAAGGTTGTTCAGCTTGTATATCCTTAAATATTTTTATTTATAGGCGTGAATAGATTGTCCTACAAGTTTCCAATTGCCATTTATTTTTTCAAGTAATCGAATCTCATGCGAAAAGGTTTTCTTGCCATCTTTCGCAATCGATACTTCATCGTGGCTGACCCAAGCATTATTGTCGTGAATGCTCATTTTATAATTTGTATTCATAGAGGTACCGCCACTGGCATTTGCAATAGGTTTGATAATGTCTTCAGCAGGGATGTCTAATGCTTTACCATCAACAGTTGAAATTAAAATTTTGCTATAAGGCTGAATATGCCAGCATGCAGCATGTGCTTCACTGTCGCCCAATCTCCAACTGGAAGATTCCTTTTCAAGAAGACTTTTAATGGCTTGTGTATCATCTGCTTTTGGATTGCAACTCAAGAAAATTAAATTCGGAATAAGATACATGGCTAATTTTAATTTCATAATGTATGTTTTGATTAATAGTGTGTGAAAGATACGTTTTGTCTAAATTAAATAATAAAACATTTTTAGATTTAATAATTCTCTAATTTTATTCTGAGTAGTATTTAAATTTTGAATGTCATGAACCGACTTTTCATTCATAGGAAGGGAAATATTTTTTTGATGTGGGTTTTAAATTAGACTATCTTTGCCGACTGATAAAAAGTCTATATGAAGTTTGATTTACTAAAAACAGATCCGCAATCGAAAGCGCGTGCGGGAAGTATTACTACTGATCACGGTGTTATTGAAACACCAATTTTTATGCCTGTTGGTACAGTTGCCTCTGTAAAAGGGGTTCATCAACGGGAGTTAAAAGAAGAAATAAACCCAGATATTATTCTTGGAAATACCTATCATTTATACTTGCGTCCACAAACCGAAATTCTTGAAAAAGCGGGAGGATTGCATAAATTCATGAATTGGGATCGTAACATTTTGACCGATTCTGGTGGATATCAAGTGTATTCGCTTTCGGCAAATCGAAAAATTAAGGAAGAAGGAGTAAAGTTTAAATCGCATATTGATGGTTCGTATCACTTTTTTACGCCAGAGAATGTGATGGAAATTCAGCGTACCATTGGGGCCGATATCATTATGGCTTTTGATGAGTGTACGCCTTATCCTTGTGATTATCGTTATGCCCAGCGCTCGATGCACATGACCCACCGTTGGTTGGATCGTTGTATTAATCATTTGGACAAATTACCTTTTAAATACGGTTACGAGCAAACCTTTTTTCCAATTGTACAAGGAAGTACTTATAAGGATTTAAGAAGACAGTCTGCAGAATATATTGCCAATTCTGGTCAGCAAGGAAACGCGATTGGAGGACTTTCGGTAGGGGAGCCTGCAGAAGAAATGTACGCCATGACCGAAGTAGTTTGTGAAATTTTGCCTGAAGACAAACCTCGTTATTTGATGGGAGTTGGAACACCAATCAATATTCTAGAGAATATCGCTCTTGGAATCGACATGTTTGATTGTGTGATGCCTACACGTAACGCCAGAAACGGGATGTTGTTTACAGCCAACGGGACGATCAATATCAAGAATAAAAAATGGGAAGCCGATTTCTCTCCATTGGACGAAATGGGTTATACTTTTGTTGATACGGAATATACAAAAGCATATTTGCGTCACTTGTTTGCTGCCAATGAATATTTGGGGAAACAAATTGCTACGATTCATAATTTAGGTTTCTATATGTGGTTGGTTCGTGAGGCCAGAAAACATATCTTAGCGGGCGATTTTGCACCATGGAAAGAAATGATGGTGAAAAATATGAGCCAAAGACTGTAAATATGTTTAATCGTTTATTTGTTTAATTGAATAAACGATTAAACAGTTAACTGATTCAACGAATAAAAGATTCAATCATAACTATGCTAACAATAATAGACAGATACATTTTAAAAAGATATTTAGCCACTTTTGCGGTGATGCTTTTGTTATTTGCCCCTATTGGGATTATCATAGATGTGTCGGAAAAAATTAATAAAATGTTAGCCAATGATGTGCCGGTTTTAAAAATCGCCATTTATTACTATCATTTTACGATTTACTTTATGAACAATCTTTTTCCGATATTTTTGTTTATATCGGTGATTTGGTTTACTTCAAAATTAGCAAATGATACAGAGATTATTGCTATTTTAAGTTCGGGTATTTCGTTTACTCGGTTTATGAGGCCTTATATTATTGGGGCTTCCATTGTTTCCCTGATAGTATTGTTGATGGGTTTTTGGGTTATTCCTGTTTCTAGTGAAGGGTATAATAATTTTAGGTACACCTATCTCCGCAGTGGTGGTAAGGAACTCATGCGGGGCGATAATACGGATGTTTACAGACAGATAAATGATCACGATTTTATCTATGTAAATAGCTTTAATAATGAGTCTCAAATGGCTTTTAATTTTTCGATGGAGCGGTTTAAAAAAGAGAAATTAGAATACAAAATCACTGCTAGCAGAATCAAATGGAATCCGAAAGAAAAGAACTATACTTTATATGATTATACCAAGAGAATAGTTGGGAAAGAAGGGGACGTGATTGAAAAAGCTCCTGAAAAGAAGATGAAATTTGGTTTTGATCTGGAGGATTTGGCGCCAGTGGTTTATATTGCTGAAACATTGACTCTAGGGGAATTGAATGCTTTTATAGATAAGGAAAGAAAGCGTGGATCATCTAATATCAATGTTTACTTAGTCGTTTTATATAAAAAATATAGCGTTCCTATTTCGGCATTTATTTTGACTATTATTGCTGTTTCTGTATCTTCAATGAAACGAAGAGGGGGGATGGGAGTCAATTTGGCCATTGGAATTGCAGTTGCCTTTTCATTTGTCTTTATGGATAAGATATTTGGAGTATTGGCCGAGAAATCTTCATTTTCACCTCTTTTGGCGGTTTGGTTGCCAAACATAATTTTTGGAATATTAGCTGTTTATTTATTACGAAATGCGAAACGATAATTTAAGAAGTTACCTTAATCTACATTTGATTGTTTTTATTTGGGGATTTACAGCTATTTTAGGAGCATTAATTACGATAAAATCAGATTTTTTGGTTTGGTATAGGATGTTTTTTGCGGCAGTTTTTATTGCTGTTTTTCTTGGCATCAAGAAGAAATCATTTAAAGTTTCTCCCAAATCATTAGTTAAGTTTATATTGGTTGGTCTTCTTATAGCTTTACATTGGATTACCTTTTTTGAAGCCATAAAAGTCTCAACAGTCTCGATAACCTTATCTGTTTTTTCATTAGGTGCATTTTTTGCTTCATTATTGGAACCTTTATTTTATGGTCGAAAAGTGCTCTGGTACGAAGTTTTCTTTGGATTGGTTATTATTGCTGGTTTAGGATTAATCATGCAGGTAGAGGTCAACTATTGGAGCGGAATGTTATTGGCATTAGTTTCCATAATATTGGGAGTATTATTTACTTTAATGAATGGAAAGTTAATTGCTGATCATGATCCTTCGGTGATTTCATTTTATGAATTCTTAGCCGGTTTTATTTTTATTTCCATCTACTTTTTATTTCAAGGTTCTTTCTCAGCAGATTTTTTTGTGTTGTCAGCCAAAAATTGGATTTTGATTCTGATTTTAGCATCTATTTGTACCGCTTATGCCTTTACGGCTTCGGTAAAAGTGATGCGACAATTGTCACCATATACGGTTATGTTAACGACTAATTTAGAGCCTGTTTATGGTATTGTATTGGCCTTTTTTATCATTGGTGGAAAAGAAAAAATGAGTACAGAATTTTACATAGGAGCCGTTGTAATTGTAATTACGGTACTTTTAAACGGTATTATAAAGCACTATAGAAAAGAAGATTAATTGTAAGGTTTTTATTTTTGTAAAACCTATTTTTTTCTACTTGAACAAAAAAATAAGTGTATAACGATATTAAATTTTATATTTGCAGTTCCAAATCGAAAAATTAAAAACAATAATAAATACGCACAAATCCTATGGAATATTTAGATTTTGAGCTTCCTATAAAAGAACTTGAAGAACAATTAGATAAATGTGTTGTTATTGGTTTAGAATCGGATGTTGATGTAACCAATACTTGTAAACAAATCAACAAAAAATTAGAGGAGACCAAAAAACATATTTATAAAAACTTAACTGCTTGGCAACGTGTGCAGTTATCAAGACATCCAAGCAGACCTTATACTTTGGATCATATCAAAGGGATTTGTGGGGATACTTTTCTGGAACTTCATGGAGATAGAGGTTTTAAGGATGATAAAGCCATGATTGGTGGTTTAGGAAAAATAGGAGGACAATCTTTTATGATTGTTGGACAACAAAAAGGATTCAATACAAAGACGCGTCAATATAGAAATTTTGGGATGGCAAATCCTGAAGGATATAGAAAAGCGTTGCGTTTGATGAAAATGGCCGAGAAGTTTAATATCCCAGTACTTACTTTAGTAGATACACCGGGTGCATATCCAGGTTTGGAAGCGGAAGAACGCGGACAAGGAGAAGCTATCGCAAGAAATATTTTTGAAATGGTTCGTTTGAAAGTCCCTATTATAACAATTATTGTTGGAGAAGGAGCATCAGGTGGAGCATTGGGAATAGGCGTTGGAGACCGTGTTTATATGTTAGAAAATACTTGGTATTCTGTAATTTCACCAGAATCTTGTTCGTCAATTTTATGGAAAAGTTGGGACTATAAAGAACAAGCTGCCGAAGCCTTAAAATTGACTTCAGCTGATATGAAAAAACAAAAATTAGTTGATGATATTATTCCAGAACCACTTGGTGGAGCTCATTATGACAGAGAGACTACTTTTACTACAGTTGAACAATATATCATAAAAGGATATAATGAATTGAAAGACTTATCAACAGAAGAGTTAATCGCTCAGAGAATGGATAAATACTGTAAAATGGGAGAATTCAAAGAATAAACAGCCATTTTTAAGACCTTAATCCGAAGCCTTACAGTTTCGGATTTTTTTTTGGTTATAAACAAAAAATAGGTATTTATAAACAATAAATTATAATAACTCAATTGTGATTTTTTTTTAATTTTAGTTACTTTCGCTACATGGAAAATTTCAAAAATATTAGTCCGGTTAAAGTGGACAAAACAACAATTATAAACCTAGAAAAAGGAAAATTACCACCACAAGCATTAGATTTAGAAGAAGCAGTGCTTGGGGCAATGATGATTGATAAAAAAGGGGTAGATGATGTAATTGATATTCTACAAGCTGATGCATTTTACAAAGATGCTCACAAATATATTTTTGAAGCCATTGTAACATTATTTAATGACACCCAGCCAATCGATTTGCTGACCGTTTCTGCACAGCTTCGAAAAACTGCTAAGTTAGATCTTGCAGGAGGTGATTTTTATTTAATTCAGTTGACGCAAAAGATTTCCTCATCAGCACATATTGAATTTCACTCTAGAATTATTCTTCAGAAATTTATTCAACGAAGTTTGATTCGAATTTCATCTGAAATTATTGAAGATTCCTATGATGAAACTACCGATGTATTTGATTTGTTGGACAAAGCCGAATCCAAACTCTATGAAGTAACACAAGGAAATATCAAGCGTAGTTCCGAAACCGCTCAGAGTTTAGTATTGCAAGCTAAAAAACGTATTGAAGAAATTGCTGGTCAAGAGGGGCTTTCTGGTGTTGCCACAGGTTTTGATAAATTGGATAAACTAACTTCGGGTTGGCAGCCAAGTGATTTAATTATTATTGCAGCGAGACCTGCGATGGGAAAAACAGCTTTTGTATTATCGATGGCTAGAAATATTGCTATCGATTTTGGACATCCAGTTGCTTTGTTCTCGTTGGAGATGGCATCCGTACAGTTGATTACCAGGTTGATTTCTTCCGAAACAGGATTGTCTTCAGAGAAGTTACGTACCGGAAAATTAGAAAAACATGAGTGGGAACAGCTTAGTACCAAAGTTAAGAATTTAGAAAAAGCACCACTTTATATAGATGATACACCTTCATTATCCATTTTTGATTTGCGTGCAAAAGCACGACGTTTAGTGTCGCAGCATGGTATCAAAATTATCATTATCGATTATTTGCAGTTGATGACTGCTGGCGGAAATGGAAAAGGAGGAGGAAATAGAGAGCAGGAAATTTCTACAATCTCCCGAAATTTAAAGGCATTGGCGAAAGAGCTGAATATTCCTGTAATTGCACTTTCACAATTATCGCGTGCTGTTGAAACGCGTGGTTCAAGTAAAAGACCTTTGCTTTCGGATCTTCGTGAATCTGGAGCGATTGAGCAGGATGCAGATATTGTTTCGTTTTTATACCGTCCTGAGTATTACAAAATCGATGAGTGGGATGATGAAGAAGCATCTCCAACTGCGGGACAAGCCGAGATTATGATTGCAAAACATAGAAATGGTGGAATTGAAAATGTTCGTTTGAAGTTTATTGGACACTTGGGTCGATTTGATAATCTTGAAGATTACAGTGGTGGCTATGATGATTTACCATCAAGTATGAATCATGATGATAGTCCTTTTATAACCAAAAATCTTCCATCAGCAAACGAGGCTTTTGGTAGTAATTTTAATAATGATGACGATGATGATGGTGACGTTCCATTTTAAAGTTTAAAAACATTAGTTATCACAAGGGAGACTATTTTATGAAAATAAGATATTCTCCTTTTTTTATGGATTTAAGCTTGGGTTTTTTGTAGGGCATTGGCTTACAAGAATTTAAAAGTTTTTATTCTTCTAAAATAAGAATTTTTATTATGTTTGTGCTTATATAAACACAATACTTTATTAGGAAAATAGCTAAATATAGCTATATTTGCCGCTTAAAGTTGTATAAAAAAAGATAAAATGCATGTTTGTTTTATATAAGATAAATATTGTGAAATTTTAAAAACTCGTTAAGGAAATTTAGTCATTCTTACAATAAAAAGGATATGGGAAACAAATTAGAATTTGATGACTTAGATGTTTTCCTGAAAAACAAACAATTATCGGCAGTGATTCGTACGTTAGAATCAGATAGAAAGCGTATTGCACAGGACTTGCATGATGATATCAGTTCAAAATTGAATGTGATTTCTTTGAATTGTTATCTTCTGAAGATTCCTAATTTACCTCAAAAAGATATTGAAGAAATTACCAAAAACATTATTGAGTATACTTCTAAAGCTTTGAATAGTTCAAAAAAAATGACGCACAGTTTACTTCCTCCGGTATTGGATAAATTCGGTCTTCATGCTGGAATTGAGGAATTATGTGCTCAATTATTTGATGATGGAGCTGTTGAAATTCGATATGAGAATAATTTGGAGTTTGATTTTAAAGACAACGATAAGCATATACATGTTTTTAGAATTTTACAGGAATTATTTGCTAATTCGATAAAACACGGAAAAGCAACAATGATTTCTGTTCTTTTTGATACAATTGACGGAAAAAGAACCTGTAAGTATTCGGATAATGGAATTGGTTTTGATGTAAATCAATTGGAAAATCATAAGGGTCTTGGAATGAAAAATGTTGTAAGTAGAGTAGCTGTTTTAGAGGGAAGTCTCTCGATTGAGTCGCAAATGAATAATGGAATTACAGTGATTTTTAATTTCTAAATTATGAAGGAAACTATAAAAATAATTTTGGTTGATGATGAAGTTCTATTCAGAAAAGGAATTTCTTTTCTGTTGTCTAGAGAAGAGAATATTGAGGTAATTTTTGAGGCCTCAGATGGTGTTGAATTAATTGATTTTCTAAAAGGAGATAATCTCAAACCGGATATTGTGATTATGGATTTGAAAATGCCATTGCTTAATGGGATTGAAGCTACCAAAATTATTCATAGAGATTTTTCGAATATAAAAATCATAGCCTTGACGAGTTACGATTCAAAATCATTTATAGCCAATATGATTGATGTGGGCGCTGTTTCCTATTTGGTTAAAAATACGACTCCTCAGGAATTATTTGCAACCATAAATGAAGTAGCGACAAAAGGATTCTATTATTCAGAGTATGTAATGGGGATCATTCAAAATGACCTAATTGCCAATAAAAAAACAAAGTGCAGTTTAGACACTGGTTTTATAACTTCTCGTGAATTAGAAGTTTTGCAACTTATTTGCAAGCAAAAAAGCACCATAGAAATTGGTGAAAAACTATTCATTAGCCCAAGAACTGTTGAAGGCCACAGAAACAATTTGTTACTTAAGACAGAATCCAAAAATATTGCCGGACTGGTTGTTTATGCCATTCAAAATTCTATTGTTTCTCTAGAGATTTAATTGATTGAATGTTAAAAAGGATTTTTTGCATGATTATAAAAGATAAAAGGAGTACTTTAATTACTTCCAATTATCTTTGCTTTAAAATAGTTTTCAATGATGTGCAAAAGAATTCTTTTTATATTTATTTTTCTAATATCGATTTCATCGAGAGCTTCCTTTATTTTGTTGCCAATGGACGAAACTACGCAGCAGAATCACCTTAAAGCGTATGGAATTACCTATTGGTGCTTAGCTAAAAACTATAAAGCAAGTTGGTTGCTTAATTACCGTGGCGGTTCTTTTTTATTACCAGATGCAGAAGAAATTCGTAAGGAATGTCAAATACGAGGAGTGAGTTTTGAAGTCATTTCGGATGCTGAAGAGACATCGATTTTGAATGAAATTTCAAGTCCTTCACAGAATATGGAGGCAGTTATATTAGAGAAAGCTCCGAAAATTGCAGTTTATACTCCCAAAGGGAAACAACCTTGGGATGATGCAGTTACTTTAGTATTGACGTATGCCGAAATTCCTTTTACTCCCATATATGATGAAGAAGTTCTAAGTGATCAATTATTGCTTTATGATTGGTTGCACTTGCATCACGAGGATTATACAGGGCAATATGGAAAGTTTTATGCAGCTTATAAAAATATTCCCTGGTATATTGACCAAAAAAGAGATGCTGAGGCTTTGTCCAAAAAGTTAGGTTACGAAAAAGTATCTCAAGAAAAAGGAGCAGTTGCCAAAAAGATTCGAGATTTTGTAATTGGGGGAGGATTTTTATTTGCAATGTGTTCTGCAACGGATAGTTTTGACATTGCGTTGGCTGCAGATGGTGTTGATATTTGTGAATCCATGTTTGATGGAGATCCTAGTGAAGCTAATTATCAATCCAAATTGAATTTTAATAATACTTTTGCTTTCAAGAATTTTACTTTAGAACGAAGACCAGAGCAATACGAGTTTTCGGATATCGATATGACTTTAAAAAGGAAGGTTCCTATGGATAAAGATTATTTTAGCTTGATGGAATATTCTGCAAAATGGGATTTCATACCAAGTATGCTTTGTCAAAATCATACACAGTTAATCAAAGGTTTTATGGGACAAACCACTTCATTTGATTCAGAATTGATAAAATCAAATGTTCTGACAATGGGAGCTTGTGAACTCAATGGTGAAGCGCGTTACATACACGGTGAAAAAGGAAAGGGTATGTTTACTTTTTTTGGTGGTCATGATCCAGAGGATTATCAGCATCAAGTGGGTGATCCCGCAACAGTTTTGGATTTGCATCCTAATTCTCCCGGCTATCGGTTAATTTTGAATAATGTTTTGTTTCCTGCTGCAAGAAAGAAAAAGCAGAAAACATAAAAAGATAGAAAATCTTAAACTGAAAATCCCAAATCCCAATAGTTACAATTGGAATTTGGGATTTTTTATTTGAGAGATTTTTTTAAAAAATTAATTCAAAGAAAATTCAAACCAAATCGGAATATGATCCGATACTTTTCGGGCTTCTTTTAAGGAAATGAATTTTTTGTAAAACAAAATCACATCTGATTTTAAATAGTTTATGGAATTCGTTTTATAAAACATATTGTCATATTCATATGCCAGACATTCAGTTCCTTTCGGCTTAGTTTTCAATGACGTTTTTTGGTTTTTTAAAATAGGAGGAAAGCCCATTTTCTTCAAAGGATCAAAAACTGAATGTGATTGGGAACAATTGAAATCTCCAGCAAAGAGCAGATTCAGATTTGGGTATTCCTTTGGCAAAAGCTTGAAATATTTAATCTCGGTTTCGGGCTGTTTACTCTTTGGGATGGCATGAAAGGCGACAATTGTTATGGTTTTGTCTTTTATTTCGAATGTGGCAAAATAAGGTTCTCGGTCTATTTCGGTCTGGTATTTTTGTTCCAGCCAAGGTTTGCCTTTTAGTTTTAGCTTGTTAGTTTTCCAAACAAAAGCATAACGTTCGGTTCCATGAGCATCGCTTGATGTCGGGTCACTTATCCGATAGTCCCATTTTGTCCCTTTCCGGTTGAGTGCATCGGCCAATCTTGCTACCGCTTGTGCTCCGCCATTTCCGGCCACAACCTCTTGGATGGCAATTATGTCATAGTCCTTTACAGTATTGGCTATAAATGCAATTTCCTGATCGGATTTGGATTTGCCAAAGTTTTGAATGTTCCAGGAAAGGAGTTTGGTTTGGGAATAAAAAGTATTGAAAAAAAGTAAAAAGAGAACGAAATAGGTTTTGTTCATGGATTTGGATTAATGTCCAAATATAAAGATTGCAAAAAGAATTATCCAGTATTCATTAATAGAAAATTTTATAAAAATTGCAAAGTCCAGTATCTGTTTTTTATAGATTTATATGACTTTAGAATCCCTTTTGGAAGTCAAATTTCGAAAGCCATCTTTTGCTGATAAGGCAAAACGCTATTGATAGGGGATTTAAGGACAAATTTGATGTCTTGAACGTCAAAAATGACGTTTTTGTAGGTTCGGATTTGTTTTTCCTTTTTAGAATAATTAAAAAATGCATTAATTTCCTAATTAAACTGATGAAAATTATATTAATATAATTATGGCTAGGGTAAATTTACTTGGAAAATAGTAATGTTATTTTGATTAATTTTAATGCAATCTTTTGTTGATTTAAATCTATTCATTTTGAAAAATTTATCTAAAATTTTAGCGATTTTATTTCCCTTTTTAATTTTTGGTCAAGGGGCTACAAAAAAAGAAATAAACCAGCAAGTTCAAACATGGGTTTCACTGAATAGTGTGACGAAGTTCAGTGAACATTGGGGAGTTGCCGCCGATGCTCATATTCGCGAAAACGGATTTTTTGAAAACAATAATTTTTATTTTTTGAGAGGCGGTTTCTCTTATTTTCCTGGTAAATCAGTATCATTAACCGCAGGTTACGCTCATATGTGGCTGGCTCCGACTAAAGAAGGTTGGTCAACATATGCGGATGAAAACAGAATTTACCAGCAGGCGCAATTAACGACAAAAGTTGGTAAAGTAAGCGTTCTTCAAAGACTGAGAAACGAACAACGATGGCAGGAAAAAATGGAAAATGATGAGTCTACTGGTGAAAATCGTTTTACGAATAGGATACGTTACTTGGCCAGTTTCACTATTCCAATTTTTAATAATAAAAAATTGCCTTCTTTGGTTTTATCCGATGAGTTATTAATTCATTTTGGCAAAGAAGTGGTCTATAATACATTTGATCAAAACAGATTATTTATTGGAATTAAACAAAATATTACTCCTGAATTGAGTTATGATTTTGGTTATATGAATGTCTATCAACAAAAATATTCAGGTTATCAGTATGACATGAATCATACCATTCGATTGTTCTTTTACTTGAATTCTGCTATAAAACACAATCAGGCTATGGCTCCTGAGCATCATTCGGGGGACGAATAATTTTCATATTGGTTTCGTTTTAAAATTTGCAGTACCAACTAGGGTTTTTGAAGTTTTATTTAACAATTTGATGTTGAATATTTTAGAATTTATATTAAATATTTTTGTAAGTTTATATCTTAAAATTCAATAAACAGATGTCTTTTTTGAATTGTTATTTTTTTAAAGTTTTCTCTTATTGATTGGATAATGTTAAGAATATTCATTTTTAAGAGTGATGGTTGTTTCGTTGATTTTAAAAATTTATAAAACTTATTAAAATGGAAGACTGCACTGGTTATTCGTTATTGCGAAATCCTCGATTAAATAAAGGAACAGCATTTACTCACGAAGAAAGAGAAAAATTTGGATTGCTCGGAATGTTGCCAGAAGCGGTCGAAACCATTGAAACGCAAACAATACGTATCCACGAACAGCTGGATAATTTTGAAAAGCCTATAAATCAATATATATATCTAATGCAGTTGCTGGAAAATAATGAAACCTTATTTTTCAAAACAATCTGCAGTGATCCTGCTAAGTACCTGCCTTTGGTTTATACACCTACTGTTGGAGAGGCCTGTCAAAAATTTGGTCAGGTATCCCGAAGGCCGAGAGGATTATATCTTTCGATAAAACAAAAAGACAATCTAAAAGAGATTCTAAGAAATTGGCCCGAAAAAGATGTTCGGTTTACCGTTGTTACAGATGGCGGTCGGATATTGGGCTTAGGTGATTTGGGTATTTTTGGGTTAGGGATTCCCATAGGAAAATTAGTTTTGTATACCAGTTGCGGGGGTGTTCCTCCTGAATATACATTGCCAATTGTTTTGGATGTAGGAACCAATAATGAAGAGTTTTTGAATGACCCTCTATATCCCGGATTGAAATGCAAAAGGATTAGAGGTAAGGAATTTGATGATTTTGTTGCAGCTTTTGTTGAGGCAATGAATGAAGTTTTTCCTAAAATATGCATTCAATGGGAAGATTTTCCAGGAGTGGATGCCATAAAGATTTTGAATACCTACAAAGAGAAAGTTTGCACTTTTAATGATGACATACAAGGAACGGCAGCAGTCGCAACTGCTGGTTTTATTTCGATAAGCCGTTTGATGAAGAAAAGATTTATTGATCAGCATTTCTTGTTTTTGGGAGCTGGAGCAGCGGCCTTTGGAATAGCCGATATGTTAGTCAAAAAGTTTGAAAGGGATGGTCTGACAAGAGAGGAAGCCTTAAAACAGATTTGGATGTTTGACATAAACGGATTATTGATAAAAAGCAGAACAGATCTTGCTGAGCATCAATTACAGTTTGCTCATGATTCTGATTCCTGTACGGATTTCGCTGAAGCGGTTCTTAAAATTAAGCCTACTGCCATTGTTGGAGTGAGTACTGTTGGGGGAGCATTTAATCAGCAGGTTATTGAAAATATGAGTGCCGTAAATGAGCGCCCAATAATTTTTCCCTATTCTAATCCAACTTCCCATTCTGAATGTACTGCGGAACAGGCTTATAACTGGAGCAAAGGGAAAGCCATTTTTGCCAGTGGAAGCCCATTTGCTCCAGTAGAATATCAAGGCAAAATATTTACACCTGGCCAAGGAAATAATGTGTTTATTTTTCCTGCATTAGGACTTGCCATTTTTGCTACAGAAGCGACAAGAGTTACTGATGATATATTGTTGACAGCTGCAGAAGCTGTGGCTGAACAAGTGAGTTTTTCTGATTTTGAAAAAGGGTTGATCTATCCTAGTGTGGCTGATATTTTGAAAGTATCCGTAAATGTTGCGATAAAGATTGCCGAAGACATCTTTAATTCAGGTTTAGCTGGTGTTAAAAGGCCAGAAAGTATTAGCGATTTTATAAGAAGCAAAATGTATATCCCCGAATACAAGTAGTTTTCTGTGATGTTTATAGTTCATCCATTATATGATTCAAACAAAAATGCGCAAAGGATAGGAATTTTTTGGCATCCTAAATGGTTATGTATCAGATTTATGTATTAACTTTAGTGTAGGTTTAAAAACAAGCCCCTGTTTTTAAAGTAGAGTGTGTTTTGTTAGTGGATTTCTAATTTGAAGTTAATGGAAAAAATTACGCATATTTTACAGCAGCATCCAGAGCTAGCCGTTTTTTTAACGCTGTCTCTAGGTTTTGCTTTAGGGCATATTAAAATCGGTAGTTTTAAAATTGGTGTTGTTTTAGGGACTTTGTTTGCAGGTGTGCTTATTGGACAATTGAACATACAAGTTCCGCCTATTGTTAAAACTATTTTCTTTGATTTTTTTCTTTTTGCTACAGGTTATAAAGTAGGGCCTCAGTTTTTTCAGGGTTTAAAGAAAAATGCATTTCCTCAATTGATGTTAACCCTTGTTATTTGTGTCTCTTGTTTGTTGATTGCTTTTGGGATGTCCAAGCTTTTAAACTATGATACGGGTACTGCTGCAGGACTTTTGGCAGGAGCTTTTTCAGAATCGACTCTTATAGGAACAGCTTCGGAGGCTATTCATCAACTACCAATTTCAGAACTTGAGAAAACAAGGTTAGTCAACAACATCCCCGTTGCTTATTCTCTGACTTACCTTATCGGAGCGACTTCATTTGTTTTTTTTCTGACATCAATTGCACCAAAATTAATGAGAATCAATTTAGTGGAAGAAAGCGAAAAACTCAGTCAGACTTTAACAGGGGATGCGGAAGAGGAGCCAGGTATAGAGACAGTTTATCAAAGTTGGGTTATTAGAGCCTATCAAATAACAAATAAGAAATGGATCGGATTAACGATATCCGAATTCGAAAAAGCCAATAAAGATTTTAGGGTAGCCATTCAGCGATTAAGACACAAGCAAGAATTAATTGATCCAACTCCCAATACGGTTATCTACGAGGGTGATATATTGGTAATTATGGCAAGACAAGGGATTATCCTTTCAAGTCTTTCCGAAATTGGTCCAGAAGTTTTAGATGATGAATTATTGAAATTTCCATTGGCACACATGGATGTGATAGTCACAAATAAGAATATAGCAGGGAAAACAATTAAGAGTTTACGTGATCATTTCAGTACCGGCTTAATGTTGGATAAGATCACTAGAGAGTACCATGAGATACCTATTAATTTAGATACTATTATTGAAAGAGGTGATGTTTTGAAAATCTCTGGCAAGATGGTTTTAATTGAAAAAGCGGCCAAGGACATTGGGTATCTAGACAGAAAAAGTTCAGCTACCGATATCGTTTTTTTGGGATTGGGTATAGTTTTAGGTGGATTTTTTGGGTTGCTTTCTGTTACCGTTTTTGGAATCGAGATCACTTTGACAACCAGCGGCGGAGCATTGGTAATGGGATTGATTTTTGGGTGGCTGCATTCGTATACACCAATATTTGGCAGTATTCCCGAGCCTGCCTTATGGATTTTTGATAATGTTGGATTGGCAACATTTATCGGTTTGGTAGGAATGGCAGCAGGGCCTAGTTTTATATCTGGACTTCAAGAAATGGGCTTTAGTATTGTTTTGGCTGGTTTTGTAGTGGCGATTGTGCCACATATCATTGGATTATTTTTTGGGAAATATATACTCAAAATGAACCCGATAATTTTGTTAGGAGCGCAAACGGGAGCAGGAACATCAACCATTGGATTAAAAGCGATACAGGATGCTTCGGCCAGTAAATTTCCAGTTTTGGGGTACACAATTCCTTATGCACTGGGAAATATTCTTTTAACGGCTTGGGGACCAATTTTAGTTTCAATGATGTACTAAAAAAATAACATCAAATAAATTCTAACATCAATTTTTTATAATTCTTATTATGGGAGCAACAAGAAAAGAACATGACTTTTTAGGCGAATTAGAAATTCCAAATCACTTGTATTATGGAATTCAAACTTTTAGGGCTGTTGAGAATTTTAATATTACCGGTATTCCAATTTCTAGAGAGCCATTGTTCATCAAAGCATTGGGTTATGTAAAAAAAGCGGCTGCAATGGCCAACAAAGATTGTGGTGCTCTGGATACCAAAATTGCTGAAGCGATTTGTTATGGGAGTGACCAAGTAATAGCGGGTAAATTTGATCAAGAATTTGTCAGCGATTTGATACAGGGCGGAGCTGGGACATCAGTAAACATGAATGCAAATGAGGTTATTGCCAATATTGGATTGGAATATTTAGGGCACAAAAAAGGAGAGTATAACTTCTTGCATCCCAATAATCATGTGAATTGTTCCCAATCGACCAATGATGCTTATCCATCAGCATTTAGAATTGCACTTTATTTAAAGATGGATCATTTTATAAAAACTGTTGAAAATCTTGAGAAAGCTTTTGCAGATAAAGGCACTGAGTTTAAGCAAGTTTTAAAAATGGGAAGAACTCAGTTACAAGATGCGGTACCAATGACTTTGGGCCAGGAATTCCATTCGTACGCAACAACAATAGGAGAAGATGTTTTACGATTAAAAGATGCGCAAAGTTTAGTCTTAGATATTAATATGGGAGCAACAGCCATTGGGACAAAAGTAAATGCACCTGAAGGCTATCCGGAAATTTGTGTTGCTTATTTGGCCAAAGAGGTTGGAATTCCGTTGACATTGTCTCCCGATTTGATCGAAGCAACTGTAGATACAGGAGCTTATGTGCAAATTATGGGTACCATGAAAAGAACGGCAGTTAAAATTTCGAAAATATGCAATGACCTTAGGTTGTTGAGTTCGGGACCAAGAACAGGATTTAATGAAATTAACCTGCCTGCTCGTCAGCCTGGCTCATCAATTATGCCAGGAAAAGTAAATCCTGTAATTCCAGAAGTGGTGAATCAAACTTGTTTTTATGTGATAGGACAAGATTTAACAGTAACCATGGCGGCTGAAGCTGGACAATTGCAATTGAATGTTATGGAACCAGTAATTGCTTTTGCAATGTTTACCTCATTAGATTATTTATCAAATGCAATTCAAACATTAATAGATAAATGTATCATTGGTATTACTGCAAATGAGCAACATTGTTATAATATGGTGATGAATAGTATTGGGATCGTAACTCAGTTGAATCCAATTTTAGGATACGAAGAAAGTGCCAGCATAGCGGGAGAAGCTTTGAAAACTGGAAAAAGTGTCCATCAAATTGCTGTTGTTGAACGTAAATTAATAACTCAAGAAAAATGGGATGAAATTTATTCAATAGAAAATTTGATTAATCCTAAGTTCATTACCTCATAATTTAACAGTGAAAATCATTATTAAACCAAGAAAGAATTAATTAACTATAACTATATAAATTATGAAAAATATTATTTTATTATTTATGATTTCAGCTTTTGTTTTACCAGCGCAAGCACAAAACAAAGCTCAAAAGACTTCACCAAGAATTATTATTTTGGCAACAGGAGGAACTATCGCTGGCTCCGGTGAATCTTCAACAAAAGCGGCTTATACTGCTGGTAAAGTGCCTATTGATGATTTGCTGAATGCCGTGCCTCAAATTCACGATTACGGAAAAATAACTGGTGAGCAAATTGCACAAATAGGTAGTCAAGATATGAATGTGGTAACTTGGTTAAAACTATCTAAAAGAATTAATGAAATTTTCAAAAATAATGAGGCTGATGCGATAGTTGTTACTCATGGTACTGATACTCAGGAAGAAACTGCCTATTTTTTGGATTTAACAGTGATGTCCGATAAACCAGTTGTTCTAGTTGGAGCAATGCGTCCATCAACAGCAATGAGTCAGGATGGAAATAGAAATTTGCTAGATGCCGTAATGGTTGCGGCTAGTCCAAAAAGCCAAGGAAAAGGAGTAATCGTTGCTATGGATGAAAAGATTTTTGACGCCAGAGATGTGACAAAAACCAGTACTACCAATCTTGAAACGTTCCAATCTCGCAATTTCGGACCTATCGGTTTAATTTATGATGGTAAAGTAAATTATTACTATCAATCATTGAAAAATCCTTCCAAAAAATTTGATGTCACAAGTTTGACTTCACTACCACAAGTTGAAATTGTTTATGGATATGCAGATGCTAGTCCAGCGTCAGTTACTGGAATTTTAAATTCGGGTGTAAAAGGAATTGTTTACGCCGGAATGGGGAATGGTAATTTTGGTGAGCCTGTGGGGAAAGCATTAGCCGATGCTTCCAAAAAAGGAATTTTGGTATGTCGTTCTGCTAGAGCTGGCTCTGGTAGAATTACTTTAGATAATGAAGTAAAAGATAAAGAACTGGGCTTTGTTGTTTCGGATGATTTGAATCCCCAAAAATCTAGAGTTTTATTAATGTTAGCTTTGACAACTACATCTGATAGAGAAAAGGTACAACAATATTTCTTTGAATATTAGTGAGTCCCAAAGTGAATCTTTTATAAGGTTCACTTTTTTTGTTTCAAAAACAATAATAACCTTAAAAGTAACTATATGATTTGGATCGAATTTGCTGTTCTTATTGGTATGATTCTCATAGGATCACAAATGAAAGGGATCGGATTAGGTGTCATGGGAATGGTTGGGTTATTCATTTTTCTATTTGTTTTCAAAATGAAACCTACAGACCCACCTTTGGATGTAATGTTGATTATTATGGCTATCGTAACAACGGCTGCGACTTTACAGGCGTCGGGAGGACTTGATTATCTTGTGAGTTTGGCCGAGAAAATTATTCGAAGCAATCCATCAAATATCACTTTTATTGCGCCTTTTACAGTTTACTTTTTATGTCTATTTGCTGGAACTGCTCATATCGTTTATTCCCTTTTGCCAATCATTTCTGAAGTGGCTGCCAAGAAAAGAATTCGACCAGAACGCCCATTAAGTATTTCGGTTATTGCTTCCCATTTGGCTCTAACAGGAAGTCCTATGAGTGCGGCAACAGCTGCTTTGGTAGTTATATTAGGTTATCCTGGGGCTTTGGTAGATATTATGATGATTTGCATTCCTGCTTGTATTATCGGTATACTAATAGGTTGTTTTTCTATTTTCAAAAAAGGAACAGAATTGAAAGATGACTCTATTTTTATTGAAAAAATGATGGATCCTGAATTTGCAGAAACCATGCAAGCAAATGCTGAAGGTGAAGAGAAAAGTTTGAAATCTGGCGCTAAAACCTCAGTTTTAATATTCACGTTTGCGATAGTCCTAATTGTAATAGCTGGAGCATTTCCGAGTTTAGTGCCTAGTTTTGCACCAGGGGACAAAACTCTTAGTGTTGCCGCTAATGGATCTCTGTCAATGGTAACCATAATTAGCGTAATAACTCTTACAGCTTCCGCAGCTATGATGCTGATTACAAAAACAAGTACATCTGATGTTACTAAAGCCAGTTTATTTACTTCAATGGCATCTGCAGTGGTATCAGTTTTTGGAGTGGTTTGGATGAGCTCAACTTTTATGAATGCCAATAATGATACAATTCAAGAAGCTTTAGGAGGTATTGTTGAGGCACATCCTTGGACTTTTGCGATAGCAGTTTTTATAATGGGTGCATTGATGTTCAGTCAAGCCGCCACTACTAAAACGATGATGCCATTAGGAATTGCTTTGGGTCTTCCTCCATCTGCATTGATTGCTATATTCCCGGCTGTAAACAGTGATTTTGTTTTACCTGGATATCCAACATTATTGGCTGCTATAAATTTTGACAGGACAGGAAGTACAAAAATAGGAAAATATGTAGTAAATCATAGTTTTATGACACCAGGTGTGATTGCCATTGGTGTGGCGATTGCAGTTGGGTTTTTATTGGGATCTTTATTATTATAAATTTAAAAATTAGATAATTATGAGAAAATACTTTGTTTTTTTAATAATTGGTTTTTTTCCAATTATTGTAATGGCCCAAATAGAGCAAGTGGAAAAACAAACCACAGAAGGAGTTTTAATTATTCCAGATTCCTTAAAATCGTTGATACCTGTTTCTAAACAATCTTTGTTAAGGGATATTGATGTAATTTTTAATTCCCGAATGGCTTACAATAGTCATTTTATGGATGGAAACCATGAAATTTCAGAATTTAACGTGAATCAGCTCCGATTTGAAATTAAAGGAAAAATTCATGATAAAATATTTTTTAGATTCCGTAACAGATACACAAGGGAACCCATTCCTGGAAATCTGGATAACATTAGCAGATCAGTCGATCTGGCTTTTTTGAGAATTGATTTATCTCAGAGCACCCAGCTTTCTTTTGGGAAATTATGTGCAGATTGGGGAGGTTATGAGTTTGATTTTAATCCTATCGATATCTTGACTTATAATGACATAATAGAATATGCAGATAACTTTTTGGTAGGTGCTGGAATATCTCATAATTTCGGAGATGGTAATAACTCACTATCTTTTCAGATATTAAATTCTAGGACTAAAACGTATGAAGAGCAATATGGAAATACTGCGCCTCCAAACATAAATCCTTCAGAGTATCCTTTGGCGGCAGTAGTTAATTGGCGAGGTAATTTTTTTAATGACAAATTAGAAACTACTTATAGCTATAGTTTCTTCAATGAGGCTAAAGGGGCACATATGAACTATTTTGCATTGGGTAATAAGTTCAAAGCTAAAAATTTCGTTTTGTATTATGATTTTAAATATAGTGATGAAGGGCTTGATCGCAAAGGGATTGTCTCTAGTATTATAAGCAGTCAATATCAATATGCTGCACAAGAAGCTCTTTATGTTGAAAACTGGATACGAGCTGAATATTTGGTCACTCCTAAAATTAATTTGCTTTTAACAGTAATGAATTGCAATCATTCTTGGAAAGATAATCCTGATCCAAATGGAAGTTCAAAATTATCTACTAGTTATGGGCTTATTCCAACTATACAGTATATGCCTTTCAAAGATTTTAATATAAAATTCTATGTAGCCTATACGGCTAGAAGTTATGAATATACAACCTATGCCGAAAATGCTTTCGGGGTAAAAGATTATACGACTGGTCTTTTAGGCTTTGGATTTATAGCTCCATTATTGGTTCTATAATTTTGTTGGAGTACAATAAAAACAAAAAACCCAATCGAAAGATTGGGTTTTTTTATAAGTAAGTAATTCTAAATTGAGTTTATATAACGTTTATTTTACTTTATTAAGTACTGCTTTGAAAGCTTCAGGGTGATTCATCGCTAAATCAGCAAGAACTTTACGGTTCAATTCGATTCCGTTAGATTTTACTTTACCCATGAATTGAGAATAAGACATTCCTTCTAATCTAGCTCCAGCGTTAATACGTTGAATCCATAATGAACGGAAATTTCTTTTATTCACTTTTCTGTCACGGTATGCATAGCACATTGCTTTTTCTACCGCGTTTTTTGCAACTGTCCAAACGTTTTTACGTCTACCAAAGAAACCTTTGGCTTGCTTCATTATTTTTTTTCTTCTTGCTCTTTTTGCAACTGAATTTACCGATCTTGGCATAATTTTATTGTTTTTTTTGTAGTAGGCGTCCTGAATTTAATCAAAGGAACTTATTAGCCATACTCCAAGGTTATTAAATTTGTTTTAACCTAAAGAATTATTAGATAATTCTTAATTGTTGTTTGATGCTTTTCATATCTGTAGAGTGAACTAGCGCTGAGTGAGTCAAAGCTAATTTACGTTTTTTAGATTTTTTAGTCAAGATGTGACTTTTAAAAGCATGCTTTCTCTTAATCTTTCCAGAACCAGTAACTTTAAAACGTTTCTTGGCGCTAGATTTGGTTTTCATTTTAGGCATTTTTTCCTAGTGTTTTAATTTATTCTTACTTACTTATATTTTATTTAAAGTTTCAGACTTCAGGTTTAAAACTGAACACTGTAAACTGAAAACTATTTTTTATCTGCTTTCTGTAAACTGATTACTTCTTCTTTTTAGGAGCAATGAACATAATCATTCTCTTTCCTTCAAGAATTGGCATTGCTTCAACTTTTCCAAATTCTTCTAAGTCAGTAGCCAATCTCAATAATAAGATTTGCCCTTGGTCTTTGTAGATAATTGAACGTCCTTTAAAGAATACAAAAGCCTTTAATTTGGCTCCTTCTTTTAAGAACTTTTCAGCATTCTTTCTCTTAAATTCGTAATCATGCTCATCTGTTTGAGGACCAAAACGTATTTCTTTTACTACTACTTGAGTAGATTTCGCTTTTAGAGCCTTATCACGTTTCTTTTGTTCGTAAACAAATTTCTTGTAATCCATGATTTTACAAACCGGTGGCTCCGCGTTTGGTGAAATCTCAACTAAATCCAATTCAAATTGGTCAGCTAATCTTAAAGCTTCTGCAAGTTTAAAAACTCCAGGCTCTATGTTTTCACCCACAAGTCTTACTTCTTGTACACCGCGAATAAAATTATTTATTCTGTGTGCATCCTTCTTTTCTACGCGAGGTTGATAACCTCTGTTGCTTCTTATTGCTATGACTTTATAATTTAAGTTAAACTGTAAATACTTTTAATGTTTTTTTTATTTCCTCGTCAACAATCGAAGCAAATTCTTCTATTGTAACGCTGATATTACCTTTTCCTTCTTGACCATGACGGCGAATAGAAATGGTTCCGTTTTTCTCCTCTTCCTCACCAACAATCAGCATAAACGGGATTTTCTGCATTTCTGCATCTCTAATTTTCTTTCCTATCGTCTCGCTTCTGTTATCAATTAGGGCGCGAATTTCGTGATTTTCTAGCAGATTTAAAACTTTTTTAGCATAATTTTCATATTTCTCACTCAAAGACAGTATAATTGCCTGCTCAGGCATTAGCCAAAGTGGGAAATTTCCTGCCGTGTGTTCTAATAAAATAGCAATAAAACGTTCCATTGATCCAAAAGGTGCTCTGTGAATCATTACAGGTCTATGTAATTCATTATCAGATCCTTTATAAGTCAATTCAAAACGTTCTGGTAAATTGTAATCTACCTGAATTGTTCCTAATTGCCATTGTCTGCCTAAAGCATCCTTTACCATGAAATCCAGTTTTGGACCGTAGAAAGCTGCTTCTCCGTATTCAACAACGGTATTCAATCCTTTGTCTGCTGCAGCATTGATGATTGCATTTTCTGCTTTTTCCCAATTCTCATCAGAACCAATGTATTTATCTCTGTTTTCTTTATCTCTCAATGAAATTTGAGCAGTAAAGTTTTCAAAACCTAATGAACCAAATACATAAAGTACCAGGTCGATTACTTTTTTAAATTCTTCGTCCAATTGCTCTGGAGTGCAAAATATATGTGCATCATCCTGAGTAAATCCGCGTACACGAGTTAAACCGTGCAATTCACCACTTTGCTCATATCTATAAACTGTTCCAAATTCAGCGTAACGCTTTGGTAAATCTTTGTATGACCAAGGTCTTACATTATAGATTTCACAGTGATGAGGGCAGTTCATAGGTTTCAATAAAAACTCTTCACCTTCAGCAGGAGTATTTATCGGTTGAAAACTGTCTGCTCCGTATTTTGCATAATGTCCAGAAGTTACATATAGTTCCTTTTGGCCGATGTGTGGAGTTACAACTTGTTCGTAACCTGCTTTTTTCTGTGCTTTTTTCAAAAATTGCTCTAAACGATCTCTCAAGGCAGCTCCTTTTGGTAGCCATAACGGCAAACCTTGACCTACTTTTTGAGAAAAAGCAAACAATTCCAATTCTTTCCCTAGTTTTCTATGGTCGCGACGTTTCGCTTCTTCAAGTAATTCCAGATATTCAGTTAAGTCTTTCTGTTTCGGGAATGACGTCCCATAAACACGAGTTAATTGCTTGTTTTTTTCATCACCTCTCCAGTAAGCTCCGGCAACACTCATTACTTTCATTGCCTTGATGATTCCTGTATTAGGAATGTGTCCACCACGACATAAATCAGTAAAAGTTGAATGATCACAAAATGTGATAGTTCCGTCTTCAAGATTAGTGATTAGTTCTGTTTTGTAAACATTGTCTTTGTACATTTCCAATGCTTCCGCTTTAGTAACTGGACGCATTTTAAATTCATGTTTTTCTCTTGAAATCTCAAGAACACGGTCTTCAATTTTCTTAAAGTCGGCCTCAGTGATTTTTTGGTCTTCAAAGTCAACGTCATAGTAAAAACCGTTAGAAATGGCCGGTCCCAGAGTCAATTTTGCTCCAGGATACATTTCTTCAAGAACTTGCGCCATAACGTGTGAAGTCGAATGCCAAAAAGCTTTCTTCCCATCAGCATCATTCCAAGTATATAATGTAAGACTGCCGTCGATCGTTAGTGGAGTAGATGTTTCAATAGTTGTACCATTAAAAGATGCCGAAATTACATTTCTTGCAAATCCTTCACTGATGCTTTTTGCAACATCCATCGGAGTTACTCCAGGAGCAAACTCTCTAACTGACCCATCGGGCAAAGTAATCTTAATCATTGTTTTTTATATTTTAAGATTGCAAATATAAAGTATTAGCAAAACACATACAATAGATATATAAGGTTTGTTCTATATATATGTATAAAATCCAATTAAGTGTTGTTGTTAATGATCGATCCTAATAATTAGGAGCTATTTCCAGCTGTACACTATATCTGCTGTCCCGAACCCCGGGACAGCAGGATGCCGTTTCCATCTGGGCTAGGGTATTAGTTTTTATAAAAGAGAAAAGATGAAAAAGGCATACATTATATAGAGTAAAGAAGATTCAAAGGAAAACTATATCTGAAATATTATTAAGGTGTCTTCTTTTGTTAAATCCAAAACCTGCAAAGATGTGAAGGTTTAATGAAATCAGATTCAAAATTTACGTCTTTGCGTCTTTACGAGCAAAATAGAGCTTTGTTGGTGGGGTTTTGTTGCTCTTCCGGTGACTGAAAGCCCTGTAAAAATGATAAAATATTAGCTTCGGCGTCCTGAAGTTTAAAATCTGAACTAAAAAGGTATTTGTAAATTTCAAGTTATCAGTTGTTTAAAAAATAAATGCTAAATAAATCAAAAAAGCCATTGTTTACACGAATAAAGGGTCTACTTTTGCACCCGCAACAACGCATACGTTCCTAGAAATCCTGACAAGCCCACGAAATCCAAACGAAAATTTATTTTCAAAAAAAGATTGAGAAAAGCTTGTGAGATTCGAAAACGTAAGCTATTTTTGCACCCCGCAAAACGCGTAACGTTCCT
>NZ_JAVDTX010000007.1:0-236969 GCF_031456055.1 Flavobacterium granuli | reverse complement strand
AATTTTCAGTTTCAATTCGTTTGCTTGTCAGTATGTGAAAGAACTTGTGCGTTGTTGCGGGTGCAAAAGTAGCACGTTTATTCGTTTAAACAATGACTTTTTACATTTATTTTACTTTAATTTTACATTTATTTTTTAACGTATTGATATATTGAAATTTACACATCCCCTTTTTTATCGATTTCAAAATTTCAATAGGCCCTTTCTGATAATTTAATCAATCTTGCCCTATTTTGGATTTGTTTTGGGGCTGTTGATGCTTTAAAAAATGTGATAAGAATGAATTTCTGTGGATCTTTCCTTTTTCAAACCATGTCTCCTATATATAAGGAGCGGATTTCCTTTAGTAATTTCTACTCCTATATATAACGTATGAATCTTTGACTTTCTTTCTGATGAAAAACCTCATGCCCTAGCCCCGATAGTAGCGGAAATCCTTGTGGTCCGGGGTTCGGACCACAAGATTGCAGCGGATAGCGGGAAATAGCTCCTGAGTATTGGGATTTTGACTACTTTATACATTACCCTTTCATTTGACCTTCTACAAACTATACTTGTGGTTTTTATTACTCCTCAAAAAAAACGAACTTTGCAACCTAAAAATTACATTAATGACACTTCATATAGAAACTCCTGCTTTACTGTTTTCGGCTACTTCATTAATATTGCTGGCTTACACTAATCGGTTTTTGACACTCGCGACCATTATACGCGGCCTGAAGAAAGCCTATAAAGAAAAGGAGAATCGAATGATTTTACTGGAAATAAAAAACCTCAACCTGCGATTGACACTAATTCGCTTTATGCAGATGGCAGGTGTGTTGAGTTTATTTCTGTCTGTTTTTACAATGCTGGTATTATTCTTAGATTATCAATTGACTGGAATTTACTTATTTGGTTTCAGTTTGCTCGCTCTGTTAATCTCTTTGGCACTTTGCTTTTGGGAGATTAACATTTCGGTTGAAGCTCTGCGTTTGCATTTGAGTGATCTGACCCATAAAGAGCTTGAAAAAGAACAACAACCGACTATTTAAACAAAATAGATTTCTCTTTATCACCAAAGAAATCGCTAAAAAATAACACACTCACAAACATGTTTAAAAACAATACACTCAAAGGAGTTTTTTTGGTAGGATTTGGCGCGACTACTTACGGAATGCTAGCAACATTTGTAAAAATGGCTTATGACGAAGGCTACACTACCGCCGAAGTAACTATCTCACAATTTATATTAGGAATTACCGGAATTCTCATTATTAATTGGTTTCAAAAAGCGAAAAGCGAAAATGAAGTTATCAAAGCCACAAAGAAAAACATATTTCAGTTGATGATTGCGGGCACCTCTATGGGTTTGACTAGCGTCTTTTATTATATGGCCGTCAAATACATTCCTGTTTCTATTGCCATTGTATTGTTGATGCAAACGGTATGGATTGGTTTATTACTAGAAATGATTTTGGAAAAAAAAATACCTTCAATACAAAAAATCGTAGCAGCTCTTGTGGTTTTAATAGGAACTCTTTTGGCTACCAACATCTTTGAAAACGAAATTCAATTAGATTGGCGAGGGCTTGTAATGGGAATATTAGCCGCCTGTTCATTTACAACCACTATGTTTACTGCTAATCGAGTTGCTTTAGGAATTTCTTCTGCACAACGCAGTTTGTATATGCTTTTGGGAGGAGCCATAATTGTTTTTGTCTTTGCAATCACTACACAAAATACAGCATTCAATTTTACAATATTCCTTAAATGGGGAATCATACTATCTCTTTTTGGCACAATCATTCCGCCAATGCTCATGAATGCTGGATTTCCGCTTACTGGAATTGGATTAGGAAGTATTGTTTCAGCACTTGAACTTCCTGTATCTGTTTTAATGGCTTACTTCCTTCTTCATGAAGAAGTCGTTTTATTACAATGGATAGGCATACTCCTTATAATATTGGCCATTATAATAATGAATGTTAATTTCAAAAAAGAGCAATCACTCTGATTATCAACATTAAAAAAATATAGTTATAGCTATTATTTGTTAATTTTTTTATAAATTCGTAATCCATACAATTCTTATTAAATTACAAAGATTTTGTATTGAGAAACTATTTTAAACATTTTTACCAATTAGCTATTAACTAAATTTTTTTATCATGAAAAAACTTTTTGCAGAATTTTTCGGAACTTATTGGTTGGTTTTTGGAGGTTGTGGTAGCGCATTATTTGCGGCAGGCATACCTGATTTAGGAATTGGATTTGTGGGAGTTTCACTGGCCTTCGGCTTAACTGTTTTGACCATGGCTTATGCTGTTGGACATATTTCAGGAGGGCATTTTAATCCAGCTGTCTCTTTTGGATTATGGGCTGGCGGAAGATTTTCAACCAAAGAATTACTCCCTTATATTATAGCCCAATCTGTAGGTGCAGTTGCTGCTGCAGGAACACTGTATACAATTGCCTCTGGAAAAGCAGGATTTGCAATAGACAACACAAAGGCTGGCGCTTTTGCATCTAATGGATATGGTGCCTTTTCTCCAGATGGATATTCTTTACAAGCTGCTTTCATTGCCGAATTTGTACTGACATTGTTTTTCCTTTTAATTATACTTGGCGCCACAGATAAATTTGCCAACGGAAGATTTGCCGGAATTGCTATTGGACTCGGACTTACTCTTATCCACTTAATTAGTATTCCAATTACAAATACCTCTGTAAATCCTGCAAGATCATTGTCTCAAGCTATTTTCGTAGGCGGTGAACCATTATCCCAACTTTGGTTGTTTTGGGTTGCTCCTATTTTAGGTGCTATTGTGGCTGGTTTTATTTATAAAAATTTACTGCAAGATCATTCCGAGGTTTAGATTTTATGACCCAAAATAAATTATAAAGAGAAAAACGAAATACTAGATTTTGTTTTTCTCTTTATTTTTGTAATATGAATTCACTCTTTCAATCCGAACCTATAACTTTTAATTTACCTGATGCTGAAATCATCTACTTCCCTGCTTTTCTTTCAGAAGAGGAGGCTGATTCTCTATTTCAGGAACTACTTGAAAACATTCCTTGGCAACAGGATGAAATTACGGTTTATGGCAAAAAACATTTACAGCCACGATTAACTGCATTATATGGAAATGAAGGAAAGCCTTACTCCTACTCTAACATAACGATGCATCCTCATCACTGGACATTGACTCTACAAAAAATTAAATCGCTTGTAGAAAGTGCTTCCTATACAAATTTTACAACCGTTTTATTGAATTATTACAGAGATGGGAGCGATAGCAATGGATGGCACGCAGATAACGAAAAAGAATTAGGTATAAATCCAGTAATCGCATCATTAAGTTTAGGAGCAGAACGCAACTTTCAATTGAAACACAACTTTGATACTACTCAAAAAAAGAATCTTATTTTACAAAACGGGAGTTTGTTATTGATGAAAGGCACTACACAGCATTTTTGGAAACATCAAGTTCCGAAAACTACAAAAATTATTAGTTCTCGAATAAACCTTACTTTTAGAGTCATTCAGTAAAACATTCACAATATTCTTTATTAGAAATATCCCTAAAATAAAAGAATTAAAAATTTGAATATTTTTTTAAATTAAAATAAAAAGTAATAATAATTTTTATTAATATTGGTATAAGATTTAAAATCAGATTTATTAATCATTAACACCAAATAGAATTAATTTTCACGTGATGAAAAAGAGTAACCGCAAAGAATTAAACTGGGAACAAACAGAAAGACTTGTTACATTGGCCCAAGAGGAGAGAAATCCATTTGAGATTATCAAGAAAGAATTCGGCTTAGACGAAAAAGAGGTTCTTGAAATTATGAAAAAGAAAATGCCAACCGAAAAATATGAAATGTGGAAAAAGAAAGCTATTGCAAGTAAACCAAAGCCGAAACCTCTTAAAATCGATGATTTTGACGAAGATTTAGATGGAAAATATTACATAAAAAACAAACTAGACTAACCAAACCTTTCAAACTCCTGAAATTCAGGAGTTTTTTTTATTCCATTTTTAAAAACATTGATTAACAGTTGAACACTGTAAATACAGCACACATTGGCATTTGAAACAATAAACAGTTCTTTCCGAGGAATAACAACTACATTTTTTTAGTTATTTTTTTACAAAAACCTCTTAAATTGAAACATTTTTGTAACATTTTTAGATTTTAAAATACTAATGCACAAAACAAACACTTACAAAATGAAAAAAATAATCTTTGCATTTGCTTTTTCTTCTCTTATTTGGACAAGCAAAGCTAGCACTACAAATCCTGTAGATTCAAGAAAAGAAGAAATTGAAGTCAACATCAATCTTATTGATGTAAAAGACGACCAAGTTATGGTTACGGTAAAAGCGCCAAAAATCAAAACTGACGAAATTACCTATAGCCTACCAAAAATAGTTCCTGGAACCTATTCAGTAGATGATTACGGAAAATATGTTGCCGATTTCAAAGCGTATGATAGCAAAGGAAACTTATTGACAGTTACCAAAACTGATGATAACACTTGGTCAATCAAAAAAGCAAAATCATTAGCAAAAATTACATACCTAGTAAACGACACCTTCGACACTGAAAAAGGAAGAGGTTTCGGGAAAGATGATGTATTCTCTCCAACTGGTACGAACATAGATGTGAATAAAAACTTCATGCTAAACTTGCATGGTTTTGTTGGATACTTTCAAGAAAAAAAAGAGACTCCTTATAAAGTTACCATTACTCATCCTGAAACACTTTGGGGAGCAACTTCAATGATTGACAAAGATGCCTCCAAAACTGTGGACATTTTTGAAATGCCACTTTATTCAGAATTAATAGAAAACCCAATCATGTATTCCAAACCTGACTACACTTCTTATACTGTAGATGGTATGGATATTCAAATTGCTGTATACTCACCATCAGGAAAATTCACGGCAGAGAGTATTACTCCCGAAATGAAAACAATGATGACTGCTCAAAAAACTTTTTTAGGAAAAATCAATTCCACAAAAAAATACACTGTAATTCTTTATCTATCTACAATGTCCCCTACCGATGCAAAGGGCTTTGGAGCACTGGAACATCCTACTGCAACTACTGTAGTTATGCCAGAAATGATGCCGAAAGACGAATTGGTAAAACAAATGAAAGATGTAGTTTCACATGAATTTTTTCATATCGTAACTCCATTAACAATCCACTCAAAAGAAATTCAGTATTTTGATTATAACGCCCCAAAAATGTCACAACATTTATGGATGTACGAAGGAGTAACTGAATATTTTGCCAATCTTTTCCAAATCAATCAAGGATTAATTGATGAAAACGAATTCTATTCTCGTATATCCGAAAAAATAGAAGGTGCAAACGCTTTGAATGACACAATGCCATTTACAACTATGAGTACTAATGTACTAACTGAGCCTTATAAAGATCAATACTTAAATGTATATCAAAAAGGAGCATTAATTGGTATGTGTCTAGACATCCAAATTAGAGAAAGCAGTAATGGAAAAAGAGGAATATTAGATTTAATGCATCAGTTATCAAATGAGTATGGGGTTTCAAAACCATTTAATGATGACGAATTATTTGCAAAAATAACTTCATTAACTTATCCAGAAGTTGGTGAATTTTTAACCAAATACGTTTCTGGACCTACTCCAATCCCATATTATGACTATTTAGCAAAAGTAGGCGTAACTAAAGTTACCAAAAAAACACCCGAAGGAATATTTCTTCAAGGCCAAATTCCATATGTTGGCGTAAACAAAGAAAATGGTGAAATTTTTGTCGCTAAAGAGAAAGAGCTGCACGTTTTCTATACGTCATTAGGGCTTAAGGGAGGAGATATTATCCTTTCTATCAACGACAAACCATATTCTCTTCAAAATATCTATGACATGATTAGCGATAGTCAAAAATGGAAAGAGAATGATCCAATTTCTATCAAAATTAAACGTGATGGAAAAGAAGAAATAGTAAAAGGAAACGTAAAATTACCTTATGTAGATTCAGATGGACCTGAAGCTACAGATCCATCTAAAGCTGCTTTAAGAACAGCCTGGCTGAAAGGATAATCTTAACAACCTTACACAAAATCCCAATCTAAAACTAGATTGGGATTTTTTTTGAAATTCACTCTAATTAAAACGATTCATTCCAACAATTTTCTTTATTTTGCGCCAAAAATAAACAAAACTGAAATCGCCATAATTCAACAATGAAGGATAGCGTTTTTATGTTCCCAAAAAAAACAAATTTATTTACACATGAAAAATTCAATTATTGCTTTTGTTACCCTATTCCTTTTGGTTGCTTGTAACAAAAATGAATCCAAAACAAACCTACATATCACAGGAAACATCAAAGGATTAAAAGAAGGAACTTTGTACATTCAAAGATATGCTGACTCTTCACTTGTAGCCATCGACAGTATCAAGATTGATGGAAATTCTGCTTTTGAAAGTAACATTGATTTAAAATCTCCTGAAATGTTGTATCTATATCTTGACAGAGGTGTGACTAACTCACTTGACAACAACATTACATTTTTTGCAGAGCCTGGAACTATCAATATCGATACTAATCTAGATTCATTTATTACAAGTGCAAAAATCACGGGGTCAAAAAACCACGAATTATATGAGGAATACAAAAAAATAAATTCTCGCTTCACTGACGAAAATTTAACCTTGATTGAGCAAAAATTCAAAGCTATAAAAAGCAACAATGCAAAAGCAATAGATAGCATAAACACTTTGCAAGACAACAATATTAAACGCAAATATCTTTACGCAACCAATTTTGCAGTAAACAATAAAGACCATGAAGTTTCGCCATACATCGCTTTAGCTGAAATTTATGACATCAATATCAAATATTTGGATACCATTCAAAAATCAATGACTCCAAAAGTAGCCAACTCACTTTACGGTAAAAAATTGACTAAATATGTTAATACCATAAAAGAAACTGAATCTAAATAATTCAAATTATTTTATAAATCAAAAACCGCCTATCACTAGGCGGTTTTTTTATATCCCTAATTCAAAAGGCCATTTATCTCATCAGTTCTCCAAAGTTCATTTAGGCGAAACCCCATTATGAAAAGGGGCCCACTCCACATATCGCGTACTCGCCCCCTTCCCAAAATGCGGTCGAGCTATCCACGCTACTTTGGTAGCTAGTTTCTATCCCTTTCGCGAACCAATAGAAATCAAAAACTCTTCTGATTCTTAAAAACCTTTTATACAAATTACAAACAGTCCTAAAACAAAAAAACCACCTAACAAAAGTTAGATGGTTTTACTAAAGAGCCGGCGGAGGGACTCGAACCCACGACCTGCTGATTACAAATCAGCTGCTCTAGCCAACTGAGCTACGCTGGCGGACTCAATATATTTTGTAATGTGCCAACTTAAATAAAAAACCATCTAAATGAATAGATGGTTTTTTTTAAAGAGCCGGCGGAGGGACTCGAACCCACGACCTGCTGATTACAAATCAGCTGCTCTAGCCAACTGAGCTACGCTGGCGACTCATTACGGGTGCAAATATAAGTCTGAATTTCGTTTTTCCAAAATAAATTCAAACTTTTTTTGCCCTTTTTTTTACTGCAAATCGTTGATTTTACCAATCAATTGATTAGCAGTTTGTTCCAATTCTACATTTATTTGTTTGAAATGTGCTTTTTTGTTTTCAACATTTTTAGCATTCACTTTAGTGATCAAAACATCAAAAGCAGCGATAGCTTCGTCAATCAATGCATTCGTTTCTTCAGTAGGTTTTCCTGTTGTAGAAATTTCAAACAAGTAAACTGCTTCAATAATATCTCCTAAAACGTAGTTGATGTCTTTCTTTAAATTCTTAACGTTTGCCATTTTATTTTTTATTTAATTTGCGTTTGCAAAAGTACACATAATCTTTCTATTCCCAACTATGAAATGTAAATTTCTAAAATAGAAGCTTTTCCCTTTAGATTATAACTCTTCATCGCAGCAGGAATAAGCACTGTATCGCCTTTTATATATTGATAAGCTACACCATTGTACTCTAATTCAAAAGAGCCTTCAATGCACATATACACTACAAAGGACAATCCAGAATTCTCAACCGCTTTTTCATTTTCTAGTGGTATAAAATTTGTTGTAAAATAAGGACAGTCAACTACAGTGTTCGATTTATTCACCTCCTTAGTATACTCTTTATAAGTATCCACTTTATTGTAATTTATAGCATCCAAAGCCAAATCAACATGAAGTTCTCTAGTATTACCTTGAGCATCTTTTCGGTCAAAATCGTACAAACGATAAGTGATATCCGAGGTTTGCTGTATTTCGGCTATGACCAATCCTGCTCCAATAGCATGAACCGTACCCGTTTCCAAGAAAAAAACATCTCCTGGTTTTGCTTTTACGGTATCCAATATATCAATCAGTGTATTGCTATTAAGATGCTCCACATATTCTTTTGAACTAGAATCATTTTTGAAACCAACAATAATTCTGGCATCGGCATCAGCTTGAGTAACATACCACATTTCGGTTTTACCAAAAGAGTTGTGGCGTTTTTTGGCCAATTCATCATTAGGATGTACTTGAATCGATAAATCTTCACGAGCATCTAAATATTTAAAAAGTAACGGAAATTGATTTCCAAATCTTTTATAAACTGCTGTTCCTAAAATTTCATTTGGAAACTCATTGATTAATTCCGTCAATGCTTTTCCTTTATAATCACCATTTGCAACAACACTTACATCACCTTCAACTGTGGACAACTCCCAACTTTCTCCAGTAATACTAGATGTGATTGGCTTATTCAAAATTGTTTTTAATTTTTCACCGCCCCAAATTCTTTCTTTGAGAATTGCATTAAACTGTAATGGATAAATTTTTGAATTCATGCTTTATATTTTTTAGAAATTTTTATCTTTTAATCAAACCACAATATTATTTTCTTATTTATTGTTTTAATTCTCTAACCGCTTCAAGCGCTTTTGGAATATGACGTTTTGCCATCATACTATCAAATATCATAATTATTGTTCCGGTTTTGTCGGCAACATAAGTAACTCTACCGGGCAATATTCCGAACAAACCTGAAGGCACCCCAAAAAGCTTTCTTATTTTTTTATCCGAATCTGATAAAAGTATAAAAGGCAGCTTATACTGTTGGGCAAATTTTTGATGCGATGCGACACCATCACTACTAATTCCGATTACTTCCGCACCCAAATCTTTAAAATCCTCGTATTCATCTCTAAAACTACATGCTTGAACCGTACATCCAGGCGTATTGTCTTTTGGATAAAAATAAATAACCAATGTTTTTTGTCCAATCAATTCCTGACTGTCAAAATCATTTCCATTGGTGTCTTTTGCTTTAAAATTTGGAATTTTATCTCCTACTTTCAATTCCATTTATTCTCCTTTATAGGTTACAAAATTTCGAGGTGTCTCATAAAGAACCACTTCCAAATCCAAATTCAATTTTACTTTTTTTCGAATTTTATTCCAAATCACCACTACAATATTTTCTGCTGTGGGATTTAAATCTTGAAATTCAGGTACATCCAGATTCAAGTTTTTATGATCAAATTGATCCTCAACCTCCTCCTTAATAATATCGGTTAGAAATTTCACATCCATAACATAGCCTGTTTCTTTCTCTATCTCACCCGTAACACTTACGATTAATTCATAATTATGTCCGTGAAAATTAGGATTGTTACATTTTCCAAAGACTGCATCATTTTGTTCAAAAGTCCAATCTTTTCTATATAAACGATGAGCTGCGTTAAAATGGGCTTTTCTCGATATGGTTACTCTCATAGGGGGAATTTTAGATTTAGGAGTTTAATTTTAGAAATTTGTAATCTTATATTGTATGTTCTTCTAAAAAATGATAAAATTCATCAAAAATAATTTTGAACCAAACGGTGTAAATATCTGGGTTTAAAACCATATCACTTTGTATATCCTCAATTTTCATCCATTTCCAATCTTCAACTTCTTCAGTATTAATCATAGGTTCGTCATTATAATACCCAATCATTACATGGTCAAGTTCATGTTCAGTCAAACCGTTATCGAAAGGAGCTTTGTAAATAAAGTTAAAAAGCTCTTTTAAGTCTGTCTTAAACCCCATTTCTTCATACAATCTACGACTACCGGCTTCAATATTTGTTTCACCATCTCGTTGATGACTGCAACAGGTATTTGTCCATAATAACGGGGAATGATATTTTTGGTGCGCTCGTTGTTGGAGCATGATTTCTTTTTTATCATTTAAAACAAAAACAGAAAAAGCACGATGCAAAATGGCTTTTTCATGTGCTTCCAATTTGGCCATTAAACCAATTTGTTCATCCAATTCGTTTACTAATATTACTTGTTCTTCTTCCATATTATGTATTAATGAAACAAAAGTACAAAAAAGTTACGCTTTCCAAAGGCTTTAACTCCGTTAGTTATTTCAGATTGCACCAATAAAAACTGCATCAAATGAAATATACAACGACAGCATACCAAGAAATATTGGAATACGGACCATAGAAATTCTACATTTCCTTTTCGTATATTTGATACTATAAAACTCACCAGCAAGACAATGATTTATATCCGAAAAGCAACCTTAGATGATCTAGCTATACTTCTAGAATTTGAACAAGGAATTATCGTCGCCGAACGCCCATTTGACCCAACGTTGAAAGATGGTAAAATAAGTTATTACAACATAGAAAAAATGATTTCGGCCTCCGATGTAGAAGTTGTTGTTGCTGTTTTGGATGAACAAATAATTGGCTCAGGATATGCGAGAATAGAGAACGCAAAACCCTATTTGAACCACAAATTATATGCTTATTTGGGTTTTATGTTTACACATCCAAACCACAGAGGAAAAGGAGTAAACACTCAAATCATTGAAGCATTGAGCAAGTGGGTTCAATCGCAAGATATATTTGAAATGCGACTGGATGTTTATAATGATAATCCGTCGGCGATAAGAGCATACGAAAAGGTAGGATTCAAAAAACATTTAATCAATATGCGTATTGGTATATAGAAAAACATCTTATCTATTTCTCCTTCAAAACAAAAAAGACATTTTTAACGTAACTAACAATAGTTAAAAATTATATAAATAGAAATTGAATTGTAAAATACCCGCCATTTTGATTGTAAATTGTCCTTTCCTTTTGGATATAAAAACAAATAACATGAAAACTACGATATCATTTCTAAGCACTTTACTAATACTTACTTTATTTATTTTTCAAGCTTGTGGGCAGAGTAAAGAAACGAAAAGCAATAAAATGGTTCCAGTTGAAACTTTCCAAAGTAAACCTGGAAATCCATACTACTCTCATACCGATACTAAAAAACTGAATCTGAATGACGCTGAATGGAAAAAAATATTGCCCGAAGATGTTTATCTGGTTTCCCGTAAAGCCGATACTGAAAGAGCTTTTACAGGTAAATATTGGAATACTGATACAAAAGGAACCTATTATTGCGCGGCTTGTGGCAATCTACTTTTTCGTTCGGGAGCCAAATTTTCAAGTAGCTGTGGCTGGCCAAGTTTTTTTGAACAAGAAAACAAAAAAAGCATCATATTCAAAAATGACAATTCTATTGGAATGGAAAGAATAGAAGCACTTTGTGGTAGATGTGACGGTCATTTGGGACATTTATTTGACGACGGCCCTGCTCCTACCGGCAAAAGATATTGTATGAATTCCATAGCACTTGATTTTGTGCCTGATGCTAAATAAAACTCAAATTTTATCAAAATGAAGACAATAATTTTAGCCTGTTTGCTATTTACCGTAACACTATTTTCTCAAATCAATAATACAACAAAAAAAATGACACAATCAAATTTTGAAACCATAACTCTTGGCGGAGGCTGCTACTGGTGCGTAGAGGCTGTTTATGAAAACTTGAAAGGAGTAAAATCTGTTGTTTCGGGTTTTTCCGGAGGCAAAAGTGCAAATCCCAGTTACGAAGAAGTTTGTTCTGGAACTTCGGGTCATGTAGAAGTAGTTCAAATTACATTTGACAAAAACGTGACCAATCTTGATGAAATTTTCAAAGTATTCTTCACTGTTCACGATCCAACAACGCTAAATAGACAAGGTGCCGATAGAGGGACACAATATCGTTCTGTAATTTTTTATACTAATGAAGAACAAAAACAAGAAGCACAAT
The DNA here is from genome assembly GCF_031456055.1 of Flavobacterium granuli. GTDB lineage: Bacteria > Bacteroidota > Bacteroidia > Flavobacteriales > Flavobacteriaceae > Flavobacterium > Flavobacterium granuli_A. The sequence goes on along the minus strand of NZ_JAVDTX010000007.1, from coordinate 224,748 downwards.
CTATTATTGCCGAATTAAAAAAAGCTAAAGCGTTTGATGATCCTATCGTGACTACCATCGAGCCTTTCACAAAGTTTTACAAAGCCGAAGATTATCATCAAAATTATTATGCCAATAATAAAAACCAGCCGTATTGCCAAATGGTCATTCAGCCCAAGCTAGAGAAATTTGAAAAAGTATTCAAAGATAAATTGAAAACTAAAAAGTAATTCTCAATTTATAAAAAGCCGAAATCCATTTTCGGTTTTTTTATTTTACAAAGACTAAATTTCTCAAATGAAGACAAACAAGACTTTCACTGCTTCAGAAGGTATTCCAGAAGACTTAATTTTAATCCAAGAAATACTTTTTCGCAATTCTAATTTCGAAATCACCCAACCCACTCTAGAAGCCGAAAGTTCAGAATATGGAGCCTGTACTTTTGTGTTAAATAATTTAAACATTCTATTTCGAACTGCAAAAATTACTCCTACCAAAACTGGTCAATTTGTTACGCTGTGGAAAAGAATAAATAAAGGTCCAATTCAGCCTTTTGATTCTACCGACCCAATTGACTTATTTATTATCAGTGCTCGAACAGGCAATCACTTCGGAATGTTTGTTTTTCCAAAATCAATTTTGATAACCAAGGAAATAGTAACTGATAAAAAAGAAGGAAAACGTGCTATTCGAGTTTATCCACCTTGGGATATAACAACGAGCAAACAGGCACAAAAAACACAGAAATGGCAATTGGATTATTTTATGGAAATACAACAAAATCCAGAAGGGAATTTTAATCGAACAAAATTACACTCTCTTTTGATTAATAATTGATTCCTAATTGACCTTTGATTTCACTTTTATAACTTTCCAAACGCTCGTTAACTCCTAAAATTTAGCTTTCTTTGTATCCTCAAAAAAATGAAAAATGAAAGCACTTACCTTCTCCAAATTTGGAAATTCTGATGTACTTGAATATATAGAAATCCCTTCACCAGAACTAAAATCAGGTGAAATATTGGTCGAAATGAAAGCAATCGGCCTCAACTTTGCCGATGTTTATAGACGCAAAGGAAATTATCATCTCAAAGGAAATCCTCCTTTTATTGCTGGTTATGAAGGTGCTGGAATTGTGGTGAAAACCAATGGAAATTCAGAATTTAAAATTGGTGATAGAGTCGCATTTGCCGATGTTCCTTTTGCCAATGCCGAGTTCGTTGCCGTTCCGCTAGAACATATAATTCCACTACCCGACAATATCTCTTTCGAAATCGCCGCCACCATTTTACTACAAGGTTTGACTGCCCATTATTTGGCAACCGACAGTCATAAAACCCAAAAAGGAGAAACCGTATTGGTTCATGCTTCGGCTGGTGGAGTTGGGCAATTCTTGACACAAATTAGCAAACTTTTAGGCGCTAAAGTTATTGGACTAACCTCTTCTTCTGATAAGGCTGAAGTTTCTAAACAAAATGGGGCCGTCGCAGTTTTTCTTTATTCTGAAGATTGGAAAAAACAAGTATTCGATTTTTGTCCAAATGGTGTGGATGCCGTTTACGACAGTATTGGCAGTAATTTGACTGATAGTTTTGAAGTAACCAAAATGTGTGGCCAAGTCGTATTTTTTGGAATGGCCGGTGGTGATCCTGAATTGGTAAACCCGAGAATGTTGATGGATACATCCAAAACATTGACCGGTGGCGATTTATGGAGTTATTTGATATCAAAAGAAGAGCGTATCAAAAGAGCCCATCAATTATTTGATTGGATTGCCAATGGCGATATAACTATTGCAGCACCGACAATCTTCAAGCTATCCGAAGGAAAATTGGCTCACGATTATCTTGAAAGCCGAAAAAGCACTGGGAAAATTATATTGATTCCTTAGAATAATAATCTTTTGGGCGTGCCACCATTATAAAAAGGGGCTGACTTTTAGCATCGCTTAGTCGCCCCTTTTTATAATGCTGTCGGGCTATACGCGCTACTTCGGTAGCTTGCTTCAAATGAAATTCACTGAACTCATATAAAAATAAATGTATAGTGAAGTAATCCCTCACGCGCATTCAACAAATTTATATTTTCAAAGTCTCAGCAATTTTCAAAGCACATTTTTCCCCATCGATAGCTGCAGATATAATTCCACCTGCATAACCTGCTCCTTCTCCGCAAGGATACAATCCTTTTATCTCTAAATGCTCATAAGAAACTGCATCTCTGGGAATACGGACAGGTGAAGAAGTCCTAGATTCTGGAGCGTGTAAAATGGCTTCATTAGTCAAATAGCCTCTCATGGATTTTCCAAATTCAGTAAATCCTTCTCTTAATATTTGAGATAGAAATCCTGGAAAAACCTGTCCCATTTCGACGGAAGTAGTCCCTGGAACATAGGAAGTTTTTGGAATACTGGAAGAAACTTTATTTTGCGTAAAATCAACCATACGTTGTGCTGGTACTTTTTGAGTTTGCCCAGCCAAATGCCATGCTTTTTGTTCAATGCTTTTTTGAAATTCCATTCCAGCCAAAGCTCCAAATTTTGCAAAAGGCTTAAAATCTTCCAGTTTTAATTCGATTACAATTCCGGAATTTGCTGTTGCCTGATCTCGTTTGGATGGCGACCAGCCATTGGTCACAACTTCTCCTGGGCTGGTAGCGCAAGGCGCAATTACACCTCCCGGACACATACAAAACGAATACATTCCGCGACCATTAACCTGTTTTACTATAGAATATGGTGCAGGCGGTAAATGCTCACCGCGGTAATCACAACTGTACTGAATACTGTCAATCAACGATTGTGGGTGCTCGGCTCTTACGCCTAAGGCAAAAGGTTTTGCTTCAATAAGCACTTTCTTTTTGTCCAACAATTCAAATATATCTCGAGCAGAATGTCCTGTTGCCAGAATTAATTTATTTGCCAGAATTGTATCTCCACTTTGGGTTACAATTCCCTGCACTTCATTATTTTTTATCAAAATATCGGTCAAACGAGTTTCGAACAAAACTTGCCCACCACATTCGATGATTTTCTCTCTAATATCTTGTATAATTTGTGGTAATTTATTCGTCCCAATATGCGGATGGGCATCTACCAATATATCTCCTGTAGCTCCAAAAGCAACAAGCAACTCTAATATTCTAGTAACATCACCACGTTTTTTGGAACGAGTGTATAATTTTCCGTCAGAATAGGTTCCTGCTCCTCCTTCGCCAAAACAATAATTGGAATCTTCGTCAACAATATGATCTCTATTAATTGCTTTCAAATCGCGACGACGACCACGAACATCTTTTCCGCGTTCGATTACTATTGGTTTCAAACCCAACTCAATTAGTTGCAAAGCAGCAAAAAGTCCAGCCGGCCCTGCTCCTACAACAATAACTTCTTGGGCAGTCGAAACGTTTTTGTAATCGGGTAATTCTATTTTATACTCCTGAAATGGTTCCCCTTTCAAATAAATCGAAACTTTCAAATTGATTTTGATAGCTTTTTGACGGGCATCGATGGAGCGTTTCAAAATAACAACATGCTGAATCTCATTTGCCGAAACTTTTATCTGTTTGGACAAATAGTCACGTAACAACATTTCGTTTGAAGCTATTTCCGGTGTTACTTGAAGTAAAAGTTCTCTTGGCATTGTATCTTATTTATTCTATTAGCTTTTCTTTTTATGAAAAGAACATGCAAAAATAACATTTTGAAATGAAATTAGTTCTTTAATATAAAATCCATTTTCAAAATAGACTTTGTACCTTTGTTTCTTTGAAACTTTGCACCTATAAAATAATGTCCAGAAAAATAAAACTAATATGGGATTTTCGTGGTCCTGCTTCTGCAAAAACAGCAGAACACCACGAAATTCATTTGAAAGAATACATCAACATTGAAAAATTACCACTAAACATTACTGGATTTCAAATCTTGGATGAAATGTATGCTATTGCCTATATGGTAGTAACAGACGAAAATATGATTCAAGTACGCGATGCATTGAAACCACACCGTGGGGAAGTTTATCAGTAATCAGATTTCAGGTTGCAGAGGGCAGATTTCAGCTGACACTTTATAAAATCAAAAAAGCCGATTCTCATACGAAAATCGGCTTTTTAATATGAAAGCTTTTTATTAACTCTTTTTTCCTGTATTCTGCCCTCTGCAACCTGAAATCTACTAACTAATTAGCCACTTCACTAATAAATTTTATTCGCATTAATCGCAATTCATCCAAATCATAGTCTCCATCAAATTCTTTTAGCGCTTTCTCTATATTATCGGATTCGGATTCCATAAAATACTCATGAATCTCTTCTTGTTGATCGTCATCCAGCATTTCATCTATCCAATATTTGATATTTAATTTGGTTCCAGAATAAACGATCTGTTCCATTTCTTTGATCAAATCATCCATTTTCAACCCTTTTGCGGAAGCGATATCTGTCAAAGCCAGCTTTCTGTCTATGTTTTGAATAATATATAACTTATTGATTGAGTTAACTCCTGTAGATTTCACAACCAAATCATCAGGGCGAATAATATCGTTTTCTTCTACGTAACGGTTTATTAATTCAATAAACTCCTTACCATATTTTTTGGCTTTTCCTTCTCCAACACCGTGAATATTAATCAACTCAGATTGAGAAATTGGATATTTCAAAGCCATATCTTCTAGAGAAGGGTCTTGAAAAACCACAAATGGAGGAACTCCTAATTTTTTGGCCACTTTTTTACGCAACTCGCGTAACATCGACATCAATAATTCATCGGCTGTACCAGATGATTTTGCAGCTGTTATTATAGCTTCATCTTCAGACTCATTGTATTCGTGGTCTTCGGACATCATAAAGGATTCCGGATTTTTCATAAAGGCCAATCCTTCCTTGGTGATCTCTACAATACCGTAGGTTTCTATATCTTTGGACAAAAAGCCTGCAACAAGCACTTGTCGCAATAATGCCATCCAAAATTTCTCGTCATGATTCGAACCTGACCCAAAAAAGGATTGAGAATCTGTTTTATGAGCATTAATAACTGCATTCACACGACCAATTAAGGTAAAAACAATCTCTTTTGATTTGTATATATGCTTAGTTTTTTTGACAACTTCCAATAACTTAAGCACTTCATCTTTGGCTTCTACTTTAGTTTTTGGATTGCGAACATTATCATCCATATCGGCACCTTCACCGGTTTCGCTATCAAATTCTTCACCAAAATAATGCAATAAGAATTTACGTCTCGACATCGAAGTTTCGGCATAAGCCACGACTTCATGCAATAAAGCAAATCCTATTTCCTGCTCAGCTACTGGTTTTCCAGATAGAAATTTTTCTAATTTCTCTACATCTTTATAAGAGTAATAGGCTAAGCAATGTCCTTCACCACCATCTCGACCAGCTCTTCCTGTTTCTTGATAATAGCTTTCTAATGATTTTGGAATATCGTGATGAATCACAAAACGCACATCGGGCTTATCGATTCCCATTCCGAATGCGATTGTTGCCACAACAACTTCTACATCTTCCATCAAAAACATATCTTGATGTTTGGCACGTGTTTTGGCATCCAGACCTGCGTGGTAAGGAACAGCACTAATACCATTTACTTGTAAAACCTCGGCAATTGCCTCAACCTTTTTACGGCTTAAACAGTAAATAATACCTGACTTGCCTTTGTGTTGTTTTATAAACCGAATAATATCCGATTCAATATTTTTTGTTTTGGTACGAACTTCATAAAATAAATTAGCTCTATTAAATGACGCTTTAAATGTAGTTGCATTGGCCATTTCTAGATTCTTCAAAATATCCTCCTGCACTTTTGGAGTTGCAGTCGCAGTAAGTCCAATAATAGGAACTTCTCCCAATTGCTTAATGATATTTTTTAGATTTCGATATTCCGGTCTAAAATCGTGACCCCATTCTGAAATACAATGCGCTTCATCAATTGCTACAAAAGAAAGAGGTACCGTTTGAAGAAAAGCTACATATTCTTCTTTTGTTAAGGATTCTGGAGCTACATATAATAACTTAGTTATACCCGCTGAAATATCGGATTTTACTTGAGCAATTTCTGTTTTAGTAAGGGATGAATTTAAAACATGGGCAATCCCATTTTCGGAAGAAAGACTTCGGATAGCATCAACTTGATTTTTCATTAATGCTATTAACGGAGAGACAACAATTGCAGTCCCTTCTTGGACTAAAGCAGGTAATTGATAACAAAGTGATTTTCCTCCTCCTGTTGGCATAATAACAAATGTATTTTGTTTATTAAGCAAACTCGTTATTACTTTTTCTTGCAGGCCTTTGAATTGGCTAAAGCCAAAATATTTCTTTAATTCTTTGTGTATGTCAATTTCGTTTGAATTCATTCTTTAATATGTGGTATTTTGTATAAATTTGCGGAACATAAAGATACAACTTTCTTTTACACTTACAAATTTAAAATTATCAGTTTTGATTACAAAAGAAAATATACTGGCTAATGCCAAGAAAACTATTAAATCTGAAAGTCAATCTATCGCAAAATTAATGGATTACATTGACGAAACCTTTGCGGAAGCGGTACAATGCATCTACAATTCAAAAGGTAGATTGGTCGTAACTGGGATTGGGAAAAGTGCTATTATTGCTCAAAAAATGGTGGCATCATTTAATTCAACTGGTACTCCATCATTATTTTTACATGCCTCTGAAGCAATTCATGGTGATTTAGGAATGATTCAAAAAGATGATGTCATTATCTGTATTTCAAAAAGCGGTAACAGTCCAGAAATCAAATCATTGGTTCCACTTCTGACTCGTTTTGGCAATAAATTAATTGGTATGACCGGGAATATGACTTCCTTTTTGGCTAAAGGTTCTCATTATGTATTAAATACAACTGTTGATTCCGAATCTTGTCCATTGAATCTTGCACCAACAAATAGCACAACAGCACAATTAGTAATGGGAGATGCCATTGTGGTATGTCTAATGGAAATGAGAGATTTCAAAGCAGAAGATTTTGCAGTCTACCATCCAGGAGGTGCTTTAGGCAAGAAATTATTACTTAGAGTGAAAGACATGCTTGAACACACCTTAAAACCTGAAGTAGATCCTGAAACTCCTATTAAAAAAGCGATTTTCGAAATTTCAGAAAAACGTTTGGGCGTAACAGCTGTAGTAGAAAATAACAAAGTAATTGGAATAATTACCGATGGAGACATTCGAAGAATGCTAAACGACAGAGATACTTTTGCTGAATTAACCGCGAGAGACATTATGACCAAAAACCCAAAAACAGTACAATCCACAGATATGGTAGTGGATGCCTTTAATATAATGGAAGATTTCTCTATCACACAATTAATCGTTGTTGACAATGGAGAATACAAAGGCGTATTGCATTTACATGACATTTTAAAAGAAGGAATCGTATAATGGCACAGAAAACCCTAGGCGAAATGTCCTTTTTAGACCATCTAGAAGAATTAAGATGGCTTTTAGTGAGAAGTACTACTGCTGTGATTATCATGGCATGTGTAACTTATTTTATCAGTGATTACTTGTTTGACACCATCATATTTGGCCCTACAAGACCTACCTTTTTTACCTATCGTTATTTTTGTGAGTTATCACATCAATTGGGTTTTGCAGAAAGCATTTGTATAACCGAAATGCCTTTTATCATTCAAAATACCGAGATGGAAGGACAGGTTAATATTTTTGTCTGGATGTGCATTTTGGCTGGTTTCATTTTAAGTTTCCCTTATATTTTATGGGAAGTTTGGAAATTTATTGGCCCAGCTTTGTATGAAAAGGAAAAGAAAAATGCTAGAGTATTTATATTTACTTCTTCATTGCTTTTCTTTTTAGGAGTCCTATTTGGATATTACGTCGTTATTCCAATGTCAGTGAATTTTGTGGCCACTTTTACGGTAAGTGATGTTGTAAAAAACCAGTTTACACTCGACTCTTATATCGGAATGGTAAAAACCAGTATTTTGGCTAGTGGATTGTTCTTTGAACTTCCTATAATTATTTATTTTCTAACAAAACTAGGTCTGGTAACCCCCGAATTTTTAAGGAAATATTGGAAATATGCCGTTGTAATAATCTTAATTGTTGCCGCAATTGTTACTCCGCCTGATGTGGTGAGCCAAACTATTGTTGCTATCCCAATGCTGATTATTTATGAAGTAAGTATCTTAATTTCAAAAATTGTAGTATTAAATAAAAAGAAAGAAAATGTCTGATATAATTCAAGAATTCAACGACTACCGTTCTAAGATGAACGAAAAATTATTGGCTGACAATAATAAAATAGTAAAACGTATTTTCAATTTAGATACCAATGCCTATGCTGCAGGGGCGCTAGATGTAAAGACCAAAGAACTTTTAGGATTAGTAGCTTCGACGGTTTTGCGTTGTGATGATTGCGTAAAATACCATTTGGAAACTAGCTACAAAGAAGGTGTAACCAAAGAAGAAATGATGGAAGCTATGGGAATCGCAACCCTCGTTGGAGGAACAATTGTTGTGCCTCATTTGCGTAGAGCATATGAATTTTGGGAAGCTTTAGAGGAAACTGAGGCTAAATAATTGTTAATAGGCTTATTTGTTGATTCGTTTATTCGTTAATTTGGACGAATAAACGAATCAAACGTTTAAACGTTTAAAATAAAAAAATGAAGTTAAGAGCAGAGAATTTGATAAAAACCTACAAAGGCCGTAGTGTTGTAAAAGGTATTTCGGTAGAAGTAAACCAAGGTGAAATCGTTGGTCTTTTGGGACCTAATGGTGCTGGAAAAACGACTTCGTTTTATATGATTGTAGGATTGGTAAAACCAAATTCAGGAAATATTTATCTTGACGATTTGAATATTACCGATTATCCAATGTACAAAAGAGCCCAACAAGGTATTGGGTACTTAGCACAAGAAGCTTCTGTTTTTAGAAAATTAAGTATAGAAGACAATATTTTGAGCGTTTTGCAATTGACCAAACTTTCCAAAGAACAACAGGAAGCCAAAATGGAAAGTTTAATTGCCGAATTTAGCTTGGAACACATCCGTACCAACCGTGGTGATTTACTTTCGGGAGGGGAACGTCGCCGTACTGAAATTGCCCGTTGTTTGGCTACAGACCCAAAATTCATCTTACTTGACGAACCTTTTGCAGGTGTCGATCCAGTTGCTGTAGAGGATATTCAAAGAATTGTGGCTCAATTAAAAAATAAAAATATCGGAATCCTAATAACAGACCACAATGTACAGGAAACGTTGGCGATTACCGATAAAACCTATCTTATGTTTGAAGGAGGAATCCTAAAAGCAGGTATTCCTGAGGAATTGGTCGAGGACGAAATGGTGCGTCGCGTGTATTTGGGTCAGAATTTTGAGTTGAGAAAGAAAAAACTGGAGTTTTAGTATCGTATAATGAAAAACCAAAAATATCCAACCAAAGAAACCTTAGAGAAGTGGACTAAAGATCCTAAAAATTGGATTTGGGGAATATTTTATTATAACAAAGAAGACAAACGTATTTTCCCTCCTAAGAAAAATGAAGAAATGGGTAGCACCATAAATTTTGCAAACCCAAAATCAATATTGGCTTTACTGATTGCTTTGGCTTTTTTTGGAATGGTTATTTTTTTATTTTGAAAAAATAATCAAGCTGTTTAACATTCATAATCTGAAATCTGAACACTACTACTCCACAGTAATATATTCCAACTGCTGTAAATCTCCATTGTAAATATTCACATCAACATTAGTATCGATACCAGGTACAGTAGCTTTCTCTGTAAATTGCCAAAAGAGCCAATCGTTTTGAATTTCTTCACGATAAAAGTTATAGTTGGCTATCCAAAAAAGATAATCGCTAAACTCCTCTTTCAGGAAATCGTCATAGTATTTCTCACCTGTATAAATTATGGGCCTTACTCCATAATGCGATTCTACGGCTTTCAACCAACGTCTTAAGCCAATTTTTAGACGTTCTATGGATTGTTCTTTAGGAAGTTTTTCGATATCCAAAACAGGTGGTAAATCTCCTTTTTTCAGTTTAACGGTTTTAATAAAAAGTTCCGCTTGTTCAAGAGAGTTTTCATTTGGACGATAATAATGATAAGCACCACGTATCATTTTATTTTCTTTAGCGCCAAGCCAATTTCTTTTAAACTGGTTATCTACCCTATCCTTTCCAACAGTTGCCCGAATAAAAACGTAACGCAAAGGATATTTATCTTCAATAGTATCAACATAAGACCAACGGATTTTTCCTTGATATTCGGAAACGTCCAGACCGACCACTTTACCCTCATTTTTTTCCAAAACTTTTAAATTTCGAGCTTCAGAAAAAATATTTGTGTTGTTGCTATAGTGTGATTTAAAACCTAAATAATTAATAATACCAGATCGGTAATGATAGGCTATTGACAGGATGAAAAGAATCGCAATTCCAATAAAAAAGAAATCTATCCACCTTCCGGAAAAACCGTTTTTTTTCTTTTTTGGTTTACGCCTTGGCATAGTACTGCTACTTTTTTTCATCCAAAAAAATTACTTTTTTAGAAACTTATTATTAATCACCGAAAGTAAAACATAGAAAATAATCACCAACGGAATAGCCAAATAATCTAGAAACACCAAAAACAAAATGGAACTGATCAGAAAAATAACCTGAAGTGCATTATCCTTAAAATTAAACTTTTTTATTTTTAAGGAGAACAAAGGAATCTCAGCATTCAAAATATAGGCGCTAAACAATGATATCAAAAGCAAAACCCATTTCTCTGTCAAAATTTCAAGTATCATCAATGACTCTCCAGAATAATATTCCTTAACCAAAGGAAGACTCAATATAAAAAGAGCGTTGGCTGGTGTTGGCAAGCCAATAAAAGAATCCGTTTGACGAGTGTCAATATTGAATTTTGCCAATCGAAAACACGATCCCAAAGTAATGATAAAACCTAAATAAGGAAAAAATTGAAGATATCCTTCACTCATATAAACCGAGCTGCTTTGCATCATTTTGAACATCACAAATCCGGGAACTACACCGCTTGTTACCATATCAGCCAATGAATCCAATTGCAACCCCAATGGTCCAGAAACTTTAAACAAACGGGCAAAAAAACCATCAAAAAAATCTAAAAAAATTCCGAGGCAAACAAAAAAGAATGCCATTTCAAATTGGTCTTTACTTACAAATACTAAAGCGATACAGCCACAAAAAAGATTTAGTAAAGTAATTGTATTTGGAATGTGTTTTTTGATGTTCATATTTTTTAAATTGAATTATAAGCTCGACAAATTTAATACAATAAGTGAAAGTGATACTTGTTTTGTTAAGAGATTTTAGTGGCTTGCTAACAAAAATCATTAATTCATTGAATTGAAGTAGCTACATCATCAAAAAACTTTATTTTTGGTGAAAATTAAAATTCACTAAGTCTACAAATAACATCTTTTGAAAAAAATACAGCTCATTTTATTCCTTTTTATTGCGAACACAATCTGTAGTCAAACCGTTCGAAAATATTCGAATGAATTCATGAATATAGGTGTAGATGCTGCAGCTTTAGGAATGTCAAATGCAGTAGTTGCTTCTACTTCGGATGTAAATTCAACCTATTGGAATCCAGCAGGATTGCTTCATCTAGAAGACAATCAAATCTCCTTGATGCATTCCAATTACTTCGCCAATATTGCTAAATATGATTATGCTGCCTATGCTAGTCCCATAGACGACCGAAGTGCTTGGGGAATTTCGTTGATCCGTTTTGGAGTCGATGATATTATGAATACTACCGATTTAATAGATAATGAGGGCAACATAGATTACAATAGAATCGAGCTTTTCTCAACGGCCGATTATGGATTTACTTTTTCGTATGCAGTTAAATTACCAGTACCGGGGTTTCAATATGGAGTAAATGCAAAAATTATCCGAAGAATCATTGGAGATTTTGCAACTTCTTGGGGATTTGGTTTTGATTTTGGATTGCAGTTTGAAAAGAATGATTGGCAATTTGGACTAATGCTCCGAGATATCACGACAACTTATAATATTTGGAACATCAACGAAGAAGCCTATCAAAAAATAGCAGATGCTATTCCGGAACAAAATCAGGAAATACCTGAAAGCACTGAGATTACGCTCCCTAAAGCTCAACTAGGAGTGGCGAAAAAAATACTTTTTCATGAAGATTATAGTCTTTTAGCTTCTGCCAATATGAATATGCAATTTACTGAGACCAATGATTTAATTTCAAGCAGTTTTGTGAGTATAGATCCGGCTGTTGGCCTTGAATTCGGTTATACCAATCTTGCTTTTTTAAGAGCAGGAGTCGGTAATTTTCAGCATGTAACACAATTGGATAATGGCGAAAAGGTAGGGTTTCAACCCAATATTGGTTTGGGATTCAAATACAAAGGAATCGCTATTGATTATGCATTGACCTCATTAGGAAACCAAAGTACAGCATTATATTCTAATGTATTTTCCTTAAAAATTGATTTATCCCTTTTTAGAGGTTAACTTTGAAAGTTGAAAAAACACTTTTGAACTCAAAAAATAAATTTCAGACATATGAAAGCCACCTTATTAAAAAAAATATTCGTTTGTATTCTTTTATTGGGTTCCATTTATAACTCTTACTGTCAAGATGTTTTATTATCCAAAAATGCTCATATAAGCGTACTTACTTGTGGTACTGGTAATGAATCCTATTCTTTATTTGGTCACACCGCAATAAGAGTTAGCGACATTGAGAACAATCTTGATGTGGTTTATAACTATGGTGCTTTTGACTTTGACACGCCCAACTTTGTGATGAAGTTTACCAAAGGGGATATGGATTATTTCATTGCAAATGATCGATACGTTGATTTTATAAATCAGTACAATTATGAAAAAAGGGATGTTTATGAACAAGAATTAGACATTCCACTTGACCTCAAACAAAAATTATTTGACAATCTATCTCAATCACTATTGTCTGACGAACGCTTATATCAATATAAATTCATTGATAATAATTGTACTTCTAAGGTAGTGGATGTCATCAATAAAACATTAAGTACGAAAGTAATAACCAAAAAAACAGATACTGACCAAACTTACAGATCCATTTTGTTTCCCTATTTTGACAACCATTTTTATGAAAAACTAGGAACGAGTATTGTTTTTGGAACAAAAGTAGATCAAATGGGGACTAAAATATTTTTACCGCTTGAGCTTCTTAAAAGCTTAAAACTCATTCAGTATCAAAATCGTCCTTTATGCAAAGAGAACAAAACATTGATCGTTTTCGAAAAAGAAATTCCAAGCTCTTGGTGGAATAATTATTATACTTATGTTTTGCTTTTAGGATTTATAATTTTGATAAATAAGAAAAGTATTGATTATATTTATCTTACGACTATAGCTTTATTGGGTTTGCTATTTGTATTTTTAGGATTTTATTCTTTCCATCAGGAATTGGCATACAATTACAACGTCCTGTTGTTCAACCCGATTATTTTTCTTGTATTATATTTTTGGAGCACAAAAAACTCCAAATGGACGTACAAACTTTCTGTTTTAAGTATTCTTTTGATGGTAGTGTACTTCTTTTTCATCATCACAAAAGTTCACTTACTTATAGTTACTCCTATACTAATAACAAACTTGGTTGTTTTGACTCGATTGGCTATTAAACACAAAAAGCGCATTCCGATAATTATCTAATCTACTGACCTCTATAAAATAAAACCGTAGAAATAGTTTTGAAAGTAATATCCAAATCCAGATAAATACTTCGGTGTTTAATATAATATAAATCGTATTGCAATTTTATCAAGCTATCTTCCAATTTTTCACCGTAGGAATAATTGACTTGAGCCCAGCCCGTAAGACCTGGCTTGATAATATGGCGCGTTTCGTAGAATGGCATGATTTGAGCAATTTCTTTCACAAATACTGGTCGCTCAGGTCTTGGACCTATTACTGCCATATCACCTTTTAGAATATTAATAAACTGAGGGATTTCGTCAATTCTTGTTTTTCTTAAAAACTTTCCAAACTTGGTAATTCTAGAATCATTGAGTTTCGCAAAAACAGCTCCTGCTTTCTCGGCGTTTTTGACCATTGTTCGGAATTTAATGATTTTAAAAACAATTCCATCTTTCCCTACTCTTTTTTGGGTGTAAAACAATTTTCCTTTGTTCCAAAAGGCATTACACAACAATATTAATGGCAATAAAACCAAACCGATTCCTAAACCAACCAATGAAAATGAAACCTCTAATATTCTGGCAGAATACAAATATAGTTTGTTTTGATTACTGCGGCTAAAAGGGAAAAATCGATAAAAATCCCTTGAAATATATTGAACTGGTATACGTTGTGTTTTACTTTCATAAACATGCGTATATTCTCTAACACTCTTTCCCGATTCAAGCAAATGGAGTAATTGCTGGTATAGATCTGCAGTAATTCCTTCTGTTTTTTGGGAAGCAACCACTATTTCCGATATTCCATTTTTGGAAACAAATAAAGTTAAATCTTCTCTTTTTATATGCTCCACAGCTAGATAGTCATATTCATTTTTCGAATAATAATCTAGATTTACGTATCCAATTATTTTATAATGGGGATCAACACTCTCCAATCCCAAAACAAGCTCTTCTACTTGTTCCATGTCACATATCAAAACTGCATTTTGTACAAACCTGTTGGACGCTAAAAATCGAACATAAATCATTCTCCATGCATACAGTGCCATAAAGACTGTAATATAAAAAACCAATAATTGCCAACGATTTTTGGGCAATTGTGGAGAAAAAACAGGAGTCAATAAATAAAATATTACTGTAGTAGAAGTGGTAAGAATAGTACTTCGTAACACTTGAAAATGATTACTAGCCACTTGAAGATTGTACATCTCGAAAATAGCTCCAAATACATTAATGTATATGGCTAGAACAATAGCCCAATTGATAATTTCTGTCGAAAATTTAAAATAATTAAACTGAAAAACAAAACCAATACAATACAAACCAAGCAATACAAAAACCACATCAAAAACTCGTAAAAGAATTTTACGTTCAGAAATTTCGAAATGTATATTTTTTTGATTATCCATTGATTCCAAAATTGGATTGCGTTGCAAGTTACTTATTATCTAAAAATTAAACCTTTTTTATTTTAAAATAGTCATCCATTCCTTTTTAACCACATTCCAATCGAATTGTTCCGATTTCCGTCTTGCATTAGCGGTAATTTTACTAACCAAATCAGAATCTCCAATTAATCTATCGATTGCCTCAACCATTTTCTCAACATCATTATCTGGAATTAATAAGGCATCATTTTGGTTCTCCAATAAAAAAGGAATTCCCCCAACATTGGTTGAAACTACGGCCAAACCCAAAGACATTCCTTCAATCACACTAACTGGCATATTATCAAAATGAGTTGTATTTATAAAAATATCATATTCTTTTGATTTATTTATCCAATCCTGTTTGGACAATTTCCCCGTAAAAAGTATATCCAATTTTAAATCTTTCGCTTTCTGTTTAGCATGCAATAGACTTCCATCTTTTTCAGGACCAACCATACAAAGTGTCGCTTCAGGGTATTTGTTTTTTATAACCGAAAATACCTCAACAGCCATCATGGGATTGTATATTTTCGCAAAAGAACGCACCCATAATAGATTGGGTTTTGCATTTTCTCGTTCCAAAAAAGGATAATTTTCTAGTTCAATCGAATTAGGAATGTGTATAACATTTTCATACCCTTCTAATTTGAATTGCTCTATTAAAAAAAGAGATGGTGACACATTTTGGAAAGAATATTTGAAAATCATTTGGCAAATTTGCGGGTTATTCTTCAATCTAAATGCTAAATTACCTCCATGTAAAATTGGAATGTATTTTAACCCAAACAGTCGGCACAACTGAGAGATAGCGAATGCATACCAAAAATTGGTTGTACTATAGGTGTCTATCAATACACAATCAACATTTCTATATCGAAATACACTCCATATCATAGCGACGAATCGGAGCACTTTATTTTTTTCAGAAGAACTATATGATACAATAAAACCCTCCTGTTCCAAAAGTGGGCCAAGAATTTCAATAGTGGTTGGAGTAACTCCATGCTTGGATAACTTATTCCCTATGTAGAGGAGGTTTTTCATGCGAAGATTATATTTCTTTTTAGCGGAACATGGTATCACCATTCTTCATTATTGTTTTTGTTTTGGAATCATGGCGATTTCAACAGTATAAACTTTTAATAATGAAAGTGCATAAATAAAGGCAGGAGCAGCTAGTCGCATAGCGGCATGATTGATTGTTAGCAACCAAAAAGCTACAAAAGAAAGTGCTAATAAATTTTGACGATTATTTACAAATAAAAACAAAGGAGTGAGAAACAAAATCATTAAATCAATCAAACCAAGAGAACCATGCTCTGCCAACATTCTGGTAATTTCATCATGTGATGCTACAACAATTCCAGTTTCTTTTTTCCTAACTTCTTTAGATCTTCCTACACCTACACCAAAAATAGGATTATCCCAAAACATTTGGACTTCCGTGGCCATAATATCCTCTCTACCTGACATCTTGCTTTTTTTTTCTCTTCCTCTAGCATCCTGATTAGCATAGCGTTTGTTAATCAACCCTCCAGTTTGCAATGAACTGTAGCTCCAAACACCTAGCCCTGCAATAAATGAGAACATTAATATCAACCCTATTTTGCGCTTCGTTTTAAAATTAGCTTGAAAATATAAAACTATCAGAAGAAGAAAAATCATGACTATTCCAGTAATTACCCCTCCTCTTGAAAAAGTAACAATTCCCCTAAAAGCAAAAACCAAAACAAATCCTGAATTAACAATTTGTAGAAACCTACTTTTAGAATTCAGCAACAATTGAACAAAAAAAACAAAAATACCTAATCCTAATATAGTTGACACCTGATTAGGACCAAATCCGCCTGATGTTACAAAGTTGGAACCCGTTCCGGTAACTACATCCTTCACGCTAGGTGTGTACAAATACAAGTAAACCACGACAGCAAACAAAGGCAAACAAAATGCAGTAACAACCCCTTTTAGCCGATCAAATGTTATTTTTCGTTGATAACAGTATATGGACGAAATACCTAAGCATACGGGTCCAGAAATATTAAAAGCGATTGCTTTTCGAATATCGGTTTCAAAATTTAAAGACGTTAAAGACAAAACAATACTAGGTATCAGTAACAGCAAAAAAAGCCAATACGCTAAAGCATTTTTGGAAAAACCAGAATAAATCATTCCCAAAAACATAAAAATTAAGATTGAATATTTACCAAACTCATTCAAAAGCATCCCGTCTGTCATTCTCAAAAGCACCTCAACGCTTACTGCATAGGCTGACATGATTAGTGCTTCATTATTTCTGTTCCTACTTTTAACAATGTAATAAATACCTAGTCCAAATATTGCCAAAGTGTATATTTTGGAAACAAAAGGCAGAGCAAATACCACTATTCCAATAAAAGCATGGAACAACATCAAATAAATATAGGATCGTTCTTCTTTCTTCATTTTAATTTTTTCGCATCCAATTTAAGTATTTTTCAATCACGCTTTCAGCTGTATAATCAGCTTGAATAGTATCATAAAGTTTGCTTCCGAAATCAGACCTTACCGCTTCATGGTCTATCAAATCAACTAAAGATTCATAAAATAATTCGGTTTCATTAGAATCCACAATAAAACCATTTTTCCCGTGTTGCACTATCATTGGAATTTCCCCCACTCGAGTAACGACAACAGCTTTTTTACACAATCCATATTCCAAAAGTGCTACAGGCAAGCCTTCCGATTGTGAAGTCAAAACAGCAATGTCTGATTGGGATAAAATATGTTGTACATCTTGTTTGGAGCCATAAAAAAAAACATTGTTTCCCAAACCACAATCCTCAATCAGCCCCTTAATATGTCTAGAATATTCATCTTCAAAATCTTTTCCAACCAAATGAAAAGTCCACTCCGGATGGGATTGTTTTAGTTTTCGAGCCACTTCCAATAATAAAAAATGATTTTTTTGGGGTCGCAAATTAGCCAAAGAAACAATTCGTCTTCCTTCTTCCCCCTTTAACGATGTATACCCCTCAACCCCCGTTTCCGTCACTGGAAAATTAGGCAAATAAATAACGTTTTTTGCTTTTAATTCCGTTTCTGACCAATTTTTAAGCCTTTGATTTACGGCAATAACACCATTAAAAAAGACAGCAGTCAGTTTCAATACAAAATGAGGTCTAGCAGCTAAAAATTCATTGTTCCCATAATGGTCATGCCTAATAATTTTCAAAAAAGGGCATATGCATTTCAGTAGAAAAGCCAGAAAAAAAGAAGTGCTGTGAGCATGAACATAGCTTACCTTATTTTTCAAAACAAAAGACCGTAATCTGAAAAGAGCACCAATATCGAGCTGTCCTTTCTTATTCAAAAACAAATACGAAACATTCGGATCGATTTGAGGCAACAGTGAACCTTCCTTACGGGTGGCAACAAGCCCGGAAAATTCAATTTCATTGACCAAAGTATTGGCATAATTCACAGCCATACGCTCTGCTCCTCCTGCCTCTAAGGAATCTATGATTTGAATAATTCTCATTGTATGAGCAATTTTCTTATTTCATCTTCAAAAACATCCAACGTATATTTTTGCGACCATTCCATAGCTTTCTCTCTTTTACTGTTAAAAGCCCTTTTATTGTTTAAAATTGTTTCCAATTGTTGTGTATCTTGTTCTAAATTCATTTGCAACAATAACCCTCTTTCCCCATAATCAAGCATAAATGGCACACAGGAAACGACTGTCGCTATTGGAATACAGCCCCAAAACATCCCTTCGGCAATTGCTTTTGGCCAACCCTCACTTTTGGAAGGCAAAATCACAAAATGGCTACTTTGATAAGCTTTTTTTACACGTTCCTGATTTTTGTTTCCTTTCAATACTATAATCTTTTCCAAACCATTGGATTCAATATAATTTACTAAAACACTACGTTCTATTCCTTCACCATACAAGTCTAAAGTCAAATCATATCCTTTCTTTAACAATGCTTCGACTAATTGTATGGCATACAAAGGATTTTTGCTGGAGGATAATGTTCCTACAAAAATGAAATTGATTTTACCCTTTAAATCCAATTCTTTCATCAGCATTTTATCCTTTTCAGAATAAGTTGCCGTAAAAAAAGGTTTTATATTCTTCGTGCATCCTTCCCATTGACCATAAACCAAAACCTGCATATTTCTAGTTAGGAAGGTATTGCTCAAAATCCATTTTTGCAAATGGTAACTCCAAGGCTGTTTCGCTCTTGGATCCCAATTGCCTGCATACTTGGCCGTTTTGGGTTTTCCTGGAAATAAAATTTGGACCAAACAGCCCAATAAACCAATATTACCGGGACAACGCAAATGAATATGATCGGCCTGCCGCATTGCTTTATAAATTTGCCAACAGATTTTTGGAGCTAAAAAAAAAGCTGTAAAAACAGCTTTCAATCCCAATAAACTGATAGATTGAATCTCAATAAATTTGATTCTTTCCTGACTATATGGAATATCTATTGCCGTTTTTTCAGTTTGAATAATCGGCGCAACAATTATAAACACATCTAGATATTTCCCCCAAATATTCATCTCACGTACATAAGGAGCATAAGCAAAATATTGATTTTGTGATTGAATGTGAGGAACGTGAGTAATGACTGCGAGTTTCATAAATTAAAATTTATAACCTTTGTTTTGAAATAAAAAAATAAAAACCGTTTTGTAACAATTTTCGAATGCAAAACATATCCTGCTTTTTCAATTCCTCGAATTGAATTGAAATTATTACTATCAACTAATATAAAAATTTCAGAGGAACCATTCTCGGAAATAATTTCATTAGCTATACTGTTGATTACAAAAGGATAAATTGATTTACCTCTATGTTCATTATTTGTAAAACAGTCTCCTATAGCTGGTCCTTTTTTATGTATCAATTTTAATATATGCAGAGACATAAAAAGACAACTACTATGTATTATTTTATTGTTCTCTTCAATATAATATTTTATTTTATTAATTGATATTTTCTGTTTTTCTATTGTATATCTTTTTGCAGTTAAAAAATGTGTTGGACTAGAAATTCTGTAAACTAAAACATCTATTAAAACAATTCTAAAATATTTTTTAAAATACTTTATAGTTTTTTCCTTAAAAAAACTAATGCCTTTAATGTTTTTTTCTACTAACTCCATATCTCTTAAATTTCAATATTTTTTGTTTTTCTTTTTACCCTCTTATATTTTGACCATTGATAATATTTTTGCTATTTTCTTTTTATAGGGCTTCATATATTGATCAAAAATCAAATACATTTTAAAAATAAATGGGTTCAAAACCCAATGAAATTTAGAATTTTCAAACAATACTTGTTCAGTATTAAAACTATTTTTAAATTCGACAACGCCTTTTGATCCTCCTAAAGAAATATTATATCCATCAAAACTATTTTTTATAGATATTTTTATTGCTTCCCATTGAAGAAAATCTCCCGTTCGTAAATCTGGTATTTCTTTTTTAGAACCTCCTAAAATATAAGTAAAATAATTTCCCGTTTTCAATAACAATATTGCTCCTTTAAGTTCTTTATTTTTGTAAACTCCTAACATTTTCAAAACATTCTTTTCTAATAAAGCAAACAAACATTCTTTTATTTCATCCCATCCTCTTATATTATAATTTGATGTTTTTGAATTCTCAATAAAAAGTTGATAACCTTCTTTTATTTTATCTTTAGTCTCTATTTCCTCAAAATCTAAACCTTTACGATAAGAGCTCCTAATATTTCTCCTTATCGATGATTTTAGCGACATAATCTTTGCTTCATCATCAAACCCTTTTAAATCTACCCAATTCAGTCCATTTGAAGAATAAACATATTTAAATATATGTCCTTGATTTACATCCCTAAGCGAATCAAATTCTGGAAGATCAGTATAAACGTGACTGTTTAAAACAGATGAAAAAGGCAAAGTAATATGACTATAACAAGCTTTAAGCTTTTTTGCTCTTTCAGGAACATTCCCAATAAGCATATTTAAATCATTTTCATGTCCACTTGCAACAATTGGCCCATAAGGAACAACATAAAACTTAAAAAACAATATTTTGGCAATTACAGCTCCATATCCTCCTATAATTAAATCATTTTCTAAACAAAGACACACTTCAAAATCAAAATTATAAGATTCATAAGAACGCAACCAATCCGACAAGATCAGATGACTTCCTTTATCATTAGTTTGCACAAAATTGTCCCATTTTTCTAACCAATACTTGTCTTTCGTAAAAATAATCTCCATTATTTTATTACTCTAAAAATTAAATCAGTTTCATTCTTTACGGCTATGACCCCAAGCTCATCAATATCGAGCAGTATGTTTTCAAAGCCGGACCAGTACCCAACTAATTCTTTCAATGTAGGATTCCAAATTTCATTATTCATTATTTTGGTTCCTAAAACACTAAAATTATTAGCCACTTCTTTATCAATAGTACTTACCGTATCAAACAATTTCCCGTTGTGATACTCCATAGGAACCGAAAAATAAGTATGTGCAATAAAAATCCCCTTCTCTTTTATTAGTAATTCAATATTATCAGGACACAATGCTTTTTTGAAATCGACCATTTCCAAAGTTTGAAAAATATAAAATTCTTTTTCAAAAATGGTGTGTTTGAACAAAATGGGATTGTATTTTGCCAATTTATAAGGCTTATTTCTATTGCTATTCCAAAAAAGTAAAACATTAATAATATTGAAAAAAATACTAAAGCTATCTTTTAGCAATAGATAAAATTTGCTTTTGTCTTTCTGGTAAAATACCTTTTTAAAATTCCCGGCAATGCTTTTGTACTTTAACAATAGTTTTTGATCTCCATAAAAATGAAAAACAATATTTTTAATCATCAATTGCATTTTTTTCGAAAAACCTAAATCTTTATTTCCTGTTAAAAAATCATACAAAGTAAAATGTTGCGAATTCAATTGGTTAATTACTCCAAATGTAGCCGTTCCAGAATCGACATAATTCCACAAAATTTTAATATTTTTGCTTATTAAGTTGTTTTCATAAACTTCTGTTTCTATCTTTTTATTTTTAAATAATGATAAATTATAAGGCTGATAACCGTGGTCTATCCAAGTAGGCATGTCTGAATTTGGCGGTACAAAATTAAAAAAATCTGCATTGCTGCCACTCCCCGATTTTATCGATTGAGAGAGTGAATGGTAACACAATTCGTGTCCGTCTTCTTTCCACTGTTCCAGCTCAACAGCATCATACTCAAAGGAAGCATTGTCGGTGCGCTTAGAAAAATGATTTAAGAAAAAACCTTTAGTGATTTTTACATTGTTTCGCTTAAAAAAATCTCTTTGAATCTTTAAATTTTCTAGTGTATCAAAATCACAATGATCGGTAAAACAAGCTATTGCCGTAAAAGGAATTTTTGAACGACTAAATTCAATGGCATTTTTAGCAGGAAATAGCAGCGCTAAACATTGTATAAACAAAAATCTTTGCTTTGCAAAATCAATAGTTCTTTCATTGTTTGGCGCAATATAATTCGTTAAAGGCGAGGCATATTCTGGATTAAAACGCCATAACAATATTGATTTATTCTTTTTGTTTATTTCCCATATCCCAATGTTCCTATTGGCCTGTACCAATGTTCCATCCTTCAATTTAATAATCTTAGGACAAAATTCATTAGCTATTCTATCACGATTGCATTTTACCCAATTATAATCGTGATCTCTAAATTCGCTAATGGGTTGAGAAAATCGTATTACAATATCGAACGAGTTGATTTGTGGAGTCAAAAATTTTGAAACATCTATCTCAGTTTTGTTCTTTTGGATTTTATCAAAAGAAACATCACTATTACCTGATGATGTCCAAATTGAAATCGTTTGTATCAAAATAAGTGTTTTTTATTAAGTTTTGTTATTGCAAAAAGCTTGTTAGACAGTAAATAATAATACTCAGTACCTTTTTTATTTCAATTAATTGGAGAGACAATTATTTATTCATTAAAATAATTTTTCCAAATATTGATCTTATGGATATGAGAAGTTTATCTAAAAATATTGATTTTGCAATATGGCTGACAATGAATAATTTCATAAATTCAATTTTCGTTTACTAAAAATCAAACTCCACCACCCCAATGTTTCTTTAAAAGCTCCAGTGCTCTTCGTTTTGGTAAATGTATTGCTAAATCGCATAACTGTCAAAAGTAAATAATTGAAAAGCATTTTGTTTAGGTTTATCCATATTAATCAAAACATTTCATTTTTTTGTTTAGCAAAAAAATCAAAATTCAAATTCGCAATAACTGTAACACTAAATCTATCTGTAACATCTGCTCTAGCATTTTTTCCCATCGTTTTTGAAACCTCAGGATGATCCAAGACCCATTTAATTTTATCAGCAATGTCCTCTGGAGAATAAGGATTAGCCAAAATTCCAGTCACATTATTGATTACTGCTTCATTACCTGGGCCAGCAGTAGAACCAACAAAAATTTTTCCCATAGCTAAAACCTCCAACCATGCCAAAGGCATAGCTTCCATATGACTTGGATAACAACAGATATTGCTTTTTGCAATAAGATTTGGCATTTTGCTATTATTCACCAAACCCAAAAAAGTAATGTGTTTTGAAATTTCTG
Source organism: Flavobacterium granuli (assembly GCF_031456055.1). Classification (GTDB taxonomy): domain Bacteria; phylum Bacteroidota; class Bacteroidia; order Flavobacteriales; family Flavobacteriaceae; genus Flavobacterium; species Flavobacterium granuli_A. Next base: position 200,999 of record NZ_JAVDTX010000007.1, on the reverse strand, counting down.
GAGTAATTGATTTTTCTAAGATCGGTAAATACGGAATTTTTGTTCCAGGCAAATTACCACCTTTACCAGCAATCAATAAGTGGATTTCTGGAAATTCATCAACTAAAAACGCTAATGACTCTATCAATTGTCGAATTCCCTTTTTTTCAACGATACTCCCCGCAAACAATAGTGTGTGTTTTACATAATCAATTTCAGAAGCATCAAAAAATTTAGAAATATCTACAGGATTATAAATTACCTGTATAGGAACATCACCCAATTTTAACAAATTTCGGGTCGTTTCTCCCACATATTCTGATACTGCTACCAAAAGATCCGCTTTTTTAAAAGACTTTTTTTCCTGAAAAGCTTTCCACCATTCAATTTTTCTGTTTTCAGCTTTGGCAAAAAAATGATGTCCACCATGCATCCGAATAACATACTTTATCTCTTTTCGTTTTGGCAAAAAAGCTAAACCTAACTCGGTTGCTTCTACAAAATCTATAGGGTGCTCTTTGTGAATAGAATCAATTTTATTGGTAATCACTTTTGAATTATAATACCATTGCAGTCCTTTTTGCTTTTTCGAAACCAAACGGTATACTGTTATCCCGTTTATAATTTCCGTTTCCTCATTAGAAACATAATTCAGCCCAACTACACTAACTTTAATTCCTCTTTCAACCAATTCTCTGCCTAAAGTAGCAATAAATGACCCAACTCCTCCATGAGGAAATCCTTCTTTAGGAAACTCGCTTGTTAAGAAACATATGTGCATTTTAATTAATTTTAATGGTTTGTTGTATTCTTTCCGAAGCATTTTTATAATCCCCAAGCACAATTTTCTCCCACTGACTCATTTCGAAACAATTACCAGCAACATTAGTTAATTTTTCAATAATTTCCTCTTTATTATTTAACCAAATAACAGCATCTCCATTCGGCATACTTTTAAAATGCTGATATTTATAAATTGTTTTAACCGACCAATCTTTTACCTTTTTATTTTCTTGATCATAATTGATAAAAACACACGGCTTGTTGAACATACCAAAATCAAAAGCCATTGTAGAACCAACATTAACAACTATATCAGAATAAAAAGCAGTACTCACCAACAATTTCACATCATCAATAGAAGGATAAACTGCATTCCATTCTTTTGATGTACTAAAATACCATAAAGGAGGGACTTCTCGAATTAAATCTTTATTTTCATTTACTACAGCATCAAATCTACCAGAAAAATCAACTGGACATCGTCGTAACAAAATCTGATATTCCCCTTGCAAATTAGCTTTGATTATTTCCTCAGCAATATCTTTTAAATAACTTGGATCGTCTGGAGAGGTTTTGGTATCGTCCCCAGAAAAACAAATGATTTTTTTACATGAATCCAGTTTATATTTCTCGTAGAAAATCACTTTTTCAATTATATTTTTTTCATTCTCATAAAATTCAAACTGAGGAGTACCTGTGATATGAATAGCATCCGAAGAAATTTCGGGATAATATAATTTCAATTCCTTTTTCATATATTCTGACCATACCAAATAATTATCTGCTCTCAAAGCTAAACGTGCTTTTGGCAAATTATCCCAAGAATAAATTACCGTTGTGGTCTTAATTCCTAAATCTGTGGCAGCTGCAAATATAGTAGCTGCATTTAAAGCTCGTTGATGTGAACAAAAAACGACACTAGGTTCTATTCTCCTTAAAATATTCTTTACCTCATTATAAAAAGGATTTTGGCGAATGGCTTTTTGATACTTTTTTTCTAACTTTAGAATACCTGAATATCTTTTAACATAAGGAGCTATTCTTTCAATTGTCTTATAAAACAGCTTTTTTGAAAATGTTTTTTGTTTCCAATTCCAATTGGTCAGCAAAGTTTTATTATCAACTTTTTCAGTATTATAATACAGTCTGGAAAGACAAATTAATTCTCGAAAAAATTTCTCCTTAACAGATTCTTTGTATTTTGGAATAACAATATCATCATCTATAGAAACATTTTCTTTAACAGCCCTTATAGTCTCCGAATCAAAATTATGAAACAGTATCAAATCTTCCTCAATGCCTTTAAACACATCAGAATATAGATAATTTCTAATTCCAACTCCATCCGGAAAAAGTAATACAATCTTATTTTTCACTGCTCTAAAATTTTATGGTTTCATAAGAAAAAATAGTCCTTATGAATTATTTGTTACTTAAAAAAATCGTGAATTACTGTTTTGGTAAACTTCCTTGCACCTGTGTCATTCAAATGTCCACAAGAAGAAAAGTACTTGTCCTCGACCACCACATTCTCATAATTATGAATTTCGGGATATAGCTTTTGGACTTTTTCAAAATAATTGATTCCTTTGGTGTTTTCACACATCGGTGTCATGACCGCAATGAAATTGATTTTATTGTCCTTGCAAATTTGCTTAATTTCTTCGTAGTATTGGTTATGTACTAAAGGCTTTAGATTGACAATATTATTCTTCATATTGGCATTCGGCTTCTTTCCTAAAGGATAATAACCTTGGTGATCTAAAATACTGGTTGCCTTTTTTAAAGCAGTATCGTAAAATTCTCGAAAACCAATACGCTCATCAAATTTTATATAACGGTAAAAAGGAACATAATACAATTCTAAAAAATCATCTTCATTTGAAAAATGTTTTTTTACAGTTTTCGACTGATGCAAATAGGGCAAAAATTTACTTGAAATCCCATAATCCCTATGCTTATTCGACAAATTCAAATCAGCTTCTAAGATTACATTTTTAATTTTATAATCTCTTTCTATCATCAATTTCAAAAGTAGGGAAGCTTCAAATAGATGACCACCACTCATACCATAATTGAATGTTTTCAGTCCTTTATCTTCAAACATTTGGGCAACAAAATGATTATTCGCTCTGGAAGACCCTAAAATGACCACATCGAAATTTTCATTTTTTGAATTATATACATGATCTATCTTGCCTCGATTACTCGATTGTAGATAAACGGCGGTATATATAAAATCCAAAACAACAGCTATTACAATCGTAAGGATTAATGTTTTTAAAGTGAATAGTAAAAACTTTTGCATTAGAATTGAAAATATATAAATTCTTTATAATCGGAGTAAGTTCCAAAAGCGAGAATGGCTGTTATAGCCAAAGCCAATTTCACTGTATTGTATTTCCCTGAAATAGGCTCTACTTTGGTTCTATTATTCCATTCGACCAAAACAAAAAGACCAATCATAAGCAATAATTCGTAATTGTAACGTTCATTTATAAGATACTGAGAAGTAAATTCTCTGTTTACAACTATTCGTTTCAAATACAAAAAAGCATCAGTTATCGTTTTAGCCCTAAAAAACACCCAGGCAATCGTACTTAGGCAAAAAGTCATTACTATACTCGCTACTGTTCTTACCGAATACCAATTCCAATTCAGTTGAATTTCATCAATATTACTTCGATTTCTCTTCAATAATAAAAGTGGCAAAAAATATACAGCATTGAGGAAACCCCAAGCCAAATACGTCCAATTGGCACCATGCCAAAAACCGCTTACCACAAAAATGATGAAAACATTACGTACTTGCATTGCTTTGGAACCTTTGCTTCCTCCCAACGGAATATAGAGATAATCACGAAACCAAGAGGAAAGTGAAATGTGCCAACGTCGCCAAAACTCGGCTATATCTCTTGAAAAATAAGGATAATTGAAATTGCGTAATAAATCCAGTCCAAACAATTTTGACATTCCCAATGCCATATCTGAATATCCTGAGAAATCACCATAGATTTGGAACGCAAAATAGATTCCTCCAAGAATAAGTGACAAAGAATTCATTGAAGTGTAATTATCAAAAACAGCATTGGCATAAGTCGCACAGGTATCTGCAATAACTACTTTTTTGACCAATCCCCAAATTAATTGACAAATTCCTTCTTTGGCTTTTTCTAAATCAAATTCACGTTTAACTTTTATTTCAGGTAATAAATGGGTTGCCCTTTCTATAGGGCCAGCAACCAAAAGCGGAAAATAACTAACGAATAAAGAATAATCAATAAAGTTGTATTCGGCTTTTATTCGCTTATAATAAATATCAATCACATAAGATAATCCATGAAACGTATAAAATGAAATTCCTACCGGCAAAACTACATCCAAAAGAATTGGACTCGCTTTAAAACCAACAGTAGTCAACATTTCAGCAAAAGAAGCTGAAAAAAAGTTATAGTATTTAAAAACACCTAAAAATCCTAAATTGATAATAACACTTAGCCAAAACCAAAATTTTCTCCCTTTTTCATTACTACTCTTTTCAATTCTGATTCCTGTATAATAATCCAAAAACGTTGAGAAAACCAACAGAAACAAAAAACGCCAATCCCAACAGGAATAAAAATAGTAACTGGCAACTATGAGAAGTGCATTTTGGGTACTTTTTGTTTTGTTGAAAACAAACCAATACAAGAAAAACACTATGGGTAAAAAAATGGCAAAAGCCAGAGAATTAAAAAACATAATTTATTTAAAAAAATTGCATTCTATATTGAAGGCGCAAAGGAAAGGATTATTCTTTAGAAATAATATTATAATTCCTTCCCAAATACGTTTGAATACTTTTTGTAGAGGGTATATATTGATTATTTCAAAACATTCTTTCGAATTATCTATCTCTAAACTGTTTTTGATGATTCATTTGCCAAAACCCTTTATTTTGGAGAGCTTCCAAAAATAATTCGGCGCTATTTCCTTCACCAAAATCGGCTTCCGTTTGCTGTACCATATGGGAATCGATATTCCTTAAGGCTTCTGAGATATTATTTTTACTATAATCAACATTAATAATATCAGAATGAACGGCTCTATTCTGTTGACGAGTGCCAATATTGACAATCGGAATTCCATAATAAGGAGCTTCCCGTATTCCAGCACTGCTATTCCCTATAATGAATTGTGAATTTTTCAATAATGTCAAAAAATATTCAAATCGCAACGATGGAAAAATCCGAAAACGAGAATTACCTTTTAATCTCTCATAAGCTTCCAGAATTACTTGACTTCCCAAATCATTATTAGGAAAAACAACCACGTAATTATGAGTATCCCCCAATAATACATCTACAAAATCTGATGCATATTGTGACATTTCTTTTATTTCTGTGGTTACTGGATGAAACATTACAATGGCAAACGAATCAAAATCAATTTGATAATACTTCTTTACAGTAGTTAAATCAGGAAGTTTATCTGAAAACATAACATCAATATCAGGAGAACCAATAGTGAAGATGGATTCTTTTATCTCACCCATTTGTTTCAACCTATTAGCTGCATCAACATTGGAAACAAAATGAATATGACTCAGTTTACTTACGCTATGACGAATCAATTCATCAACTGTTCCTGATATTTCGCCTCCCTCAATGTGTGCAACCAGAATATTATTTAAAGAACCCACAATAGCCCCCGCCAAAGTTTCAACTCTATCACCGTGTACAAGAATTAAATCCGGTTCCACAATTTTCACATAACTTGAGAGTCCTTCGATAGTTTTGGCTAGTGTCAAATCCATGGTAGTTTCATGGGTATGGTTCTGAAAAGTGTGTATGTTTTTATAACCGCAACGCTGAATCTCCAACAATGTATATCCATATTCTTCCTGTAAATGCATGCCAGTAACCGATACAAAAACTTCGAATTCTGGTTGTTGTTCCAAAATCGAAATCAATGATTTTATTTTACCAAAATCTGCACGAGTCCCAGTCAGGAATAATATCTTTTTATTCACTTATTTAAATTTTTTTTTTAATGTCTATGAATTTTTTCTCATTTTATTCAAAATCAATAAAATCCAATTGCTCATCATTAGCAATATCTCGAGTGGCTTTTTTACCTAAAACAGAATCAAAATGTTCCGCTAGAATCTTTCCCGTTCCTGGACGTTTCACCCAAATATTTTCTTTTGTAAATATCTCTCCTTTTTTTATCTCAGCGATAGTACAAACTGTTGCAAAAGCAAAATCAATTGTCACTTGTTCTTCTTTTGCAGGTTCTTTGATACCACCACGCATTTGCCAAATTTCATTGGAACTAACTATTAATTCCTTTGTAGCTTGCTCATCCATACTGCATATAATATCTGGTCCTGTGCGCTGCATATGATCTGTAAAATGGCGTTCCAAAATACTGGCCCCCAATGCAACTGCTCCCAAACAAGCATTGTTATTCAAGGTATGATCACTCAACCCAAATACTTTATCTGAAAAAGCTTCATGCATTTGAATCATAGCACCAAAACGAACCAAATGTATTGGAGTTGGATATAAATTAGTTGTGTGCAATAAAGCTACAGGGACTTTATATTTATCAAAAACAGCTACAGCTTTGCTAATACTTTCAATAGTATTCATCCCAGTGCTCAAAATAACAGGTTTCCCAAAGGAAGCAATATGTTCCAATAAAGGATAATTATTGCATTCACCCGAACCAATTTTATAAGCAGGAATGTCAAACTTCTTCAACCTTTCGGATGCAGCACGAGAGAATGGAGTTGAAATAAAAATCATCCCTTTGCTTTCTACATAATTCTTTAGCTCCAATTCATCCGCTTCATTCAACGAACAACGCTCCATAATTTCATAAATGGATACATCAGCATTACCTGGAATTACTTTTTTTGCAGCTCCAGACATTTCATCTTCCACGATATGCGTTTGATGTTTTACAACCTCAACGCCAGCTCTGTGTGCTGCATCTACCATTTCTTTGGCTACTTGCAAAGAGCCTTCATGATTAATGCCGATTTCGGCAATGACTAAAGGTGGATAATCAGGGCCTATTTTTCGTCCTGCTATTTCTATATATGAATTCATTTTGATCAGGTATTTTGCTTTTTAAATTTGAAATTTTTGAAACAGATACTCCGCATATTCCAAATCTTCGGGAGTATCGATATCTACATTTGCAAAAATATGATTTACTTGAAATGGAAAAGCATTTTCAGAAATAATCTTGTCTTCAAGAATCAAAGATGCTTTGGTAATATACAACAATCCATTTTCGAAAAACAAAGGTTCCAAATCCTGACTTCTCTGTCCAAAGCAATAATTAAATGGTTGGAATTTGTTATCTATTATTTTTCCAAATTTTTGATGGTTTCTAGTAACTGTAAATAAACTATCAAAATTTCCTTTTTGATAGGTTTCAAAAGCTTCTTTTAGCAAATTATCTGGTCGAAGAGGGTTTGTGGCTTGAAGCAAAATTACATTTTCTACTCCCTCATCAATTGATTCCAAAACATGTTTCAACGCCGAAACTGTAGGCTCATAATCTCCCGAAATGGATTTTGGGCGGTCAATAACTTTAGCTCCATATTTTAAGGCAATACTCTTTATTGTTTTATCATCAGTTGATACATAGACATCATCAATAAATTCGTTATTTACTAATGCATATTGTATTGAATGTACCAATAAAGGTAATCCTCCCAACATCTGAATATTCTTTTCGAGTATGCGTTTTGATCCACCTCTGGCAGGAATTATGACTATTGCTTTCATTGTTACTACATTTTTATAAAACTCAATTTCAAAAAAAAACTATTATTTTCTTTTTATTTTTTATTATATTCTGAATTGGTTTTTCAATATAAACATAAGACAATGAAGAAACTAAAAGCAACATAACAAGTCTAATAAAAAAAAGACTTGTCACATCATTGATATGAAAATATTTATTAATGCTATAGGCACTTACCCAAGAATAAACAGGATATTGCAAAATATAAATTCCAAAACTAATTTCCCCTAAAAAAACAAATATTTTTTTTTGAAATAGCTTAGTTATAAAACCATTGTTTAAAGAGAATAAAATTATCAAAGGAATAAAAAATACAGCAAACAAACCATTATGAAAATTTAACCCAAATCGAAATTTCAAAGCCAATAATACCAATCCTACAAATAGTAAGATAGCAAAATCATAATTGCCTTTTTTCTCCTGTAAATTCTTAATGAAGAAAAGTCCAGCAACATTTCCTATCAAAAATTCATTGAAATGCATTAAAGGATTATAATTTAACATGTTTTTTATTGTATCTAATTCAAAACCTCCATAAAACTCAAATTGTAAATGAAGAAATACTTGGCTTAAAACCCAAAATATAATAATAAAAAACGAAACCTTTTTCAAAGAACTTATTTTATAGAACTTATTAAACATCAATGGAAAAATTATGTAAAACAATAACTCGACAGACAATGACCACCCAGGTGAATTAACAGACAGTACTTTACTTGGAACCCAAGCTTGAATCATAAAAATATTTAAAAAAAGACCTAATATATCTACATTATATGTACGCAATTGCAGAAAAAAAATCAAGAGTATACCAAAAAAATACAATGGATAAATTCTAGAGAATCTATTTATAAAATAATCAGAAACTGAAATAACAGCATTATTCCCATAAGCTATAATCATCACAAACCCTGACAAAATAAAAAAGTAACTTACGCAAACATTGCCATTACTAAATATAAAAGAAACGATATCATTATTAAATAAAAAGCTCTTTTTACCATAATGGAAAACAACAACTGAAACTGCTGCAAGGAACCTGGTAAATGTCAATTGTTCTATTCTCATTATTTGACCGTATTGTTTATTAATCTTAATTTTGCCTGCTCAATAATTTTGTTCATTTCCTCATTCCATTTTTCTTTAGAATACAATATTTCTTGAGTTTCTAGAACTTTAAAATTCCCTTCCAAAAAATCGTTTATGGCAATTTCCCATTCCAAAACAAAATGAGGGTTATTAATAAGTTTCCCTAATCTTCCATACTGCAAAACTTCTGGAACACCTCCCATTGCAGAGGCAATACAATAACTTCCACAATGTAAAGCTTCAATCAAACTCAGTCCAAACCCTTCCTGCCATAATGTTGGGAAAAGATAACAGTCTGAAGCTTGATAATACTTTGGAAGCTCATCGTTTGGAATTCTCCCCAAAAAAACGACTCCCTCCATTTCTTCTCTTGGATCACAACCAATAACAACCAAGATAATATTTTTATGTCTTGAATATATATTTTTCCAAACATCTAAAATTAAATGTAAACCCTTTTTTGGTCTGTCTTGGGAACACCAAACAAAAACTTTTTTGTCTCCAAAACCAAATTTGTCTTTTAATTTAGTTTTCTCAGAATCAGAAATTATTGTAAAAATTTTCGTATCTATACCATTGTATAACACTGAAAAATAGCTTGGCAAAACACTAATTTGTTTCGTGTGTTGCTTATAACTATCATTAGTAAGCAAAACCATCTCATCAATTATTTCATAAAAATCCGTCCCAGCCCCCTGTTTAAGATAAGGTTGATAACCGTGATAAAAAAATTGAATATAACATTGCTTGGAAATTCCTTTTGAAACCAAATATTTGTTCAGGGGTTTCACAATTCCATAGTTATCAATAATTTGAATTATGTATTTTTCATTTGAAACAATCAATCTATCGATAGCCTGAAAATACTCAAGGTATTTTCTGTTTAAATATTTCCGTTGGATTTTATTCCAAAATGTGTGATTAACAAAGCTATATTTTATTCCATCAAATAGTTTTTGTGGTTTCGGGCATACAATACAATCAATTTTGTTATCATTTTCTAAATAATTTTTATAAAGAGTAGTCCAACTTCCTATTTTGGAATAAGGCAAAGGAAATTGAGATATAAGAACAACTTTGATCATTGACAAAAATTAATGGTATGGTAAAAATAGAAAAAGTAGTTTATTCTTTTTGATTTTTTAAATTTTATGCATTTTAAACCATAATATCAATCATATAGAGTAACATTTCACTTGACTTTCCTCCCAATCAAAACAGGTTATTGATGCATTATGGTAATTATGTTATGTAATTTTTTGCTTCTTCTTTGCTTAATCCTTTCCAAATTAAAAAATATTGCATTATTTTCTTATTCAAAATTAATTTGGCAAATAATTTACTTTTGACAAAATAAGCCAGTTTAGAACTTGACTGTATTGGTTTTAATTCAAAAAAACACTTTTTATCGTTTTGTGTTAATTTAGAAACCTCAACAGGCATCCAATCTTCCAAGACATTGCCCATGTGATAGGAGTAATTATCTGCAGTTGATAATCGCCAAAACCCTTTTTTCACAACAGGGAGATCAAATAAATCATCACTATTCCCACCAAGAATAAAATCAGTGTAACGACTTTCTAAATTATTGAAAATAGATGCCCTATAAGTTACAATAAAATGTCCAGCCCCAAGAACTGCCTTGCAATTTGTAGTAGATAGTGTCAAATATTTTTTCAATTGAATTGAATTGTAAAAATTAGCATTACCAACACTACTCCCAAATGCTTTCAAAGCTAATGGATTTACAACATCCTCAAATTGAATTTTATTGAAAAAAAAATTATCCCAAAAAATATTAGAAGTAAATCTTTTGAAGGAACGAGATGAGGGTGTAGGACAAACAGCTCCTGCTTTGGGGAAATCATCAAATATTGAGTAGGTAGCATTTTGCCATCCATCCAAAAATAGTACATCGGCATCTGACGTTGTTATCAAAGAAAAATTTTGTCCCGTAATACCTTTTAACATTGCATTTATGTAGCCTATATTGGTAACATGGATAATTTCTTGTATTTTATTTACTTTATACAATTCATTCAAATAATCGACAATTAAATCACAACTTCCATTATTGACAATAGTTATATAAGTTTTATCATGAATGGTTTTAAATAATGAATCGAGACATAGTTTTAATATTTCAAAACAATCTTTAAAATAGCCTTCTTTATTGGGAATATAAACTGGAATAATAACTTGATGAAAATACTCAGATGTAGTTTGAGTTTTATCTTTGTGTGGGTTGAAGCCTACTCGCATTTTTTCATTTAACGTTTCTAAAATTAAAAAAATCTTTTTATTTCTATTCCCTATGTTTTGTCAATTTTAGATAAATTAATTTAGGAATTTTAATTATGATTTTAATTAATAACCGAATTAATTTTAAAAACTTAAAACTAATAAAATAGTATTTTATCAAAAAAACAATAATACTTATCTTCCTATGATTAAAAACTTCTCTTTCTAATTTATATTCGATGTAAGCAATTTGTTCTTTATTAAATTTTTCATTTAATACCGTTAATAATGTCTGATAAAATTGCAATATCGCTTTAAATCTTTTATTAATTTTCAATCCACTTCCTGACAAATTAAATTTACTTTTCCTTATTTCTACTACTGAAGAATTTATTGTAAAAATATTCTTAAAAGAAGTGTGTTCCAAAATTAAAATATCATCGGAAAACAATCCACTTGGAAAATCTTTAAAAGAATAATAACAAAATTTAACTTTTCTAAAAACATATTCACTCAGTGAATTTCTTGTCAAATTTTTAAGCTTTCTCATTAGAGAATCTACTGCATTTTCAATTTTTGGATGTATGAATGTTTTAGATATTTTATTATCATTTTCGTCAATTGTCATTGTTGAGAACCTGACAACATCAATATTTAAATCGTCTATTTCATCCTTATTGGAATAAAAATCACGTATTACATTTTCATTCAAAACATCATCATCTCCCAAAATCATAATCCATTCTTCGTTTCCTGATAAAGCAATGCAACGCTCCCATTGTTTGGTTAACGAAGTACCACCAAAATTAGTATCAAAGCGATGATAAACAAAATCGAACTTTCCATTATACTTTTCTAATAAATCCATAGGATTTTCGGGACTCGCATCATCCCCAATATAGACTTTAAACCGCTTATCGGTTTGATTGGCTAATGATTGCAAAGCAGCTTCAAAGAAAGTGAGCTTGTAATATGGAATTATTATAGCTAGCATTTTTTTTTATATATTTAAAATAAAATTATTACATAATGAGATAAAACCCACTATCATTGCCATAATAACCATATTTAGAAACTTTTAAAAATTAAAATCTGAATCAAAACATTTATTTATTAGACTTAATAACAAATACATCCAAATACCTCTTTCGTTACCGCTAAAAAATTGATACAGTTTGAGGTCATATTCAATATTATTGCTGATAATCTCATTTTTAATAAAATATTTTATTTACCTTTTCATAAAGAAACATTAGGAACTTATATACTTTATATACAAAACTTGAAACCACTTTTAAATGGAATTTTTTTAATTCGATATTTTCTCTATAAAGTCGAATCGAATTACCATGCTGTTTTAGAAAAAAATCAGCATGCTTAATACTTATATAATTTATAGAATAATTATATTTATTGTCATCGAAAAGTTTTTGCCTTGAAACTTTCTTCACTCTATAATAAAATCCTATGCTGTCTAAACATTTAACTTGTCCTCCTTCTTTTAATAGTGCAATCCAAAATTCCCAATCTTCAACTCCATGCGTCATATTTACATCATAACCACCTACCAATTCCCAATCATTCTTTCTAAATAAAGCAGAACAAAAAATCACATTTTTTATACTTAAATTATAAAGTGAAAAAAAATTTAAATTCCACAAACCAACTTCATCCCCAAACTTCTCAGCCTTACAGTAAACTAATTTTAGCGAAGAATTTTCCTTGAATGCACTTATGGCTAAATCAATATAATCTTTAGAAATTTTATCGTCAGCATCTAATGGTAAAATAAACTCACCATTTGAGTTTGAAATACCTAAGTTTCTAGCACTACTCACCCCCCCATTTTCTTGAGATAGATATTTAAATCGATTGTCTTTTATAATCCATTCCTTTGCTATTATTTCTGTATTATCAGGACTACCATCATTCACAATAATACACTCCCATTGAACATACGTTTGATCGAAAACAGATTGCAAAGCCTCTTCCAAATATTGGGCTTGATTGTAACAGGGAATTATGATGGAAACCAAATATTTCATAAAACTATCATTATGAATTAATATAAATTCTCCTAATAAACTTAAAAAAATTAAACAAATCAGTTTTTCTTAAGTGCCACCGTGTAATTTTAAAAAATAAAAAAACACTTTTTTGTCTAAAAAAATTCACCTCTACCTTTTCTATTAGCTTAATCCTTTGTTTTTTGGTGAAATAAGAAATATAATTATCTGAAATAGTGTAATAGAACAATTGGGTTGCCTTATTTTTTAGATAAATATTATCCAATTTACCAGAAATACTGATATTACTTATCCGAATTTTTATTGTCGCAAAATTAATAGTATAAATAATACTGAAATTAGATAGTAACAAAAAAGCCATATCATCTGAATGCCAACCTAGAGGAAAATCATAAAATTCATATTTTTTAAAGTTTTCTCTTCTAAATAAATATTCACTTAGTGAACTTCTAGTTTGATTTTTCATTTTTTTAAATAAAAAATCTGTAGATTTCTCTTTTATAGGGTGAAAATAAATTTCAGAATTAACCCTAGCCTTTTCATCAATAACCTGAGTTGCATACCTTATTACATTGATACTCTCTCTTTCTATTTCTGGCAAATTTTTATAAAACTCCTCTACCACATTCTCCCCCAAAACGTCATCATCCCCCAAAATCATAATCCATTCCTCATTTCCAGATAAAGTAATGCATCGTTCCCATTGTTGAGTTAATGAAACGCCTCCAAGGTTATTATCAAAACGATGGTAAACAAAATCAAACTTATTTTTGTATTTCTCTAATAGATTGGCAGGATTTTCGGGACCAGCATCATCCCCAATATAAACCTTGAATCGCTTTTCGGTTTGATTGGCCAACGATTCTAAAGTTTCTCCAAAAAATGTAATTTTATAATAGGGGATTATTATTGCGAGCATGTATTTTATCCTTATTGTATTTACTAATATTTTTTCTTGTATAATGTCCATAAAACAAAATAATAGGACATTTTAACAGACTATCTATTTTATCAAATCTTCATTATGAAATGTTTTGGTAAGTCCTCCAGCCGAATATTTAGGTATACTATAATATTTACCAAGTACAACCTGTTAAACATTTGGCTGCGCCAATTCTTTTGGTAGTCTCACCTATCTATTTGGTAAGTCATCCTATTTTTTAGTCACCCTATTTATCTTAAAAAATTAATCTATATTACTGAATGATTTGGCGAGCACTATTTTACACTAAAATTCAATTAATTCAATATTTTTTTCACAGACTGTTCCATTCTTACAGAATCAGAACGTAACTTATTTCTACCTTCATTACCATTAATATATAAATTAGGAAGATGATGTATTAAATTGTCTTCAAAATCCGTAATACAAATCATTTTTTTCATTCCTCCAAATAAATAAATATCTGTATTTACTTTACATTTTACACTATACTTATTTTCTCTTTCGACTTTTAACCCAAACTTTTTTCTTATCTTACGCTTAATTTTAGCATACAGTGTATTTTCATTTTCTAACTCTAAGAAATTAATTTTATTTCCAACTCTAAACAATTGCTCTTGTGTTAGAATGAAAGTTGCCTGATGCACATTGTTAAAATGAGCAAATGTTTTTCCTTCATAAACCTCTACAGAATTGAAGTCCCATTCAAAATCAAAATGATACCCTGGATAATATTTACCCGTTTCATTTTCTTCATACTGTATCAAACCAGAAATTCTATTTTTGGGTAGAATTTTAGCATATTCTAAGTGATTATCAATATGTTTCTCAATAAACAAATGATCGTTTTCTCCATATATGAAAACATCAAATTCATTTCGGTTTTCCCATATTACTTTTCTACATGTTAAAGGCAGTAATTGATAGTCATCTAATTCAAAAACATTAACTTTATCGATACCAGCTAAACTTAATGGAATATTAGAATTTACAATTATAGTAACATCATATTTCTCAAAACTCCTAAATTCCTTGATCACTTTTTCAAGATAAGAAATTTGCTCTTCCCCATAATTAACTAGTACAACTAGAACTCTCATTACTTTTAACATTTATAAAATAATTTATACTGTATTTCTTTAAAACAAATTAAATATTTAAAAAGGCTGATTTCTCAATTATACTTTTTTTCTTATTCTCTATTATTTCTTTCTTATTTTTCCTATTCAAAAGAAAAACTTTCGAAATATTTTTTTTAGCCATATCAAATCTTAAAAATAAAATTGTTTTGATTATTAATTTAAATTGTTTTTTAAATTCATCATTAAAATTATAATCACTAAAAGGATTCGAAACTTTTAAGATAAGTAATCGCTTAAATAACTCTAACTCATCTTTAAAATAAATATTAGTACCTGTTCGAGTTTCTCTGTCGTGAAAAATTTTACAAGTTGCTAAAACTCCAACTCGCAACTTTTTATATTTTGTTCTCTGTACATAATTTTCATCTTCACCATAATGAAAAAAAGAAGGATTAAACCCTCCAACAGTTTCTATACATTCTCTTGTCAATAACCAAGCTGCCGCATTAACAAATTCTACTTCATAAAGTTTACTTTTTAAACTTTTTAGATAAATATCCGAATATATTTTTTTGCATTTTGATGGATTAATATAGATAGAAAAATTGTAGTCTAATGCATCTCCTCTACCATTTAAATGCATTGGGCTTAAGATCCCAAATTGAGGTTCATTTTCATGGGCTCTAATCAAATTCTCAATTGTATTAGGTTCAATCCATGCATCTTGATTAAGTAAAAACACATAATCTGCATTAGCTTCATATGCTTTCTTTATCCCAATATTATTGGCTGCTCCAAATCCTAAATTTTCTTCAAATTGAATATAATCAACTTCTAGATAATTTTTCTTAATATATTCACCAGAATCATCTGAAGAATTGTTATCAATTACAATGGTACGTACTGTACATAAGCTTTGTCTCAGACTTCCCAAACATTTATCAACCCATATTTTTGGATTGTGGGTAACTATCACAACATAAATGACATTCATAAGAATAAATTTTAAATTACCTTATGTGTTTTTTGTACAAATACTTGATTTTTTTTAGTGGAACCAATAAAAAATGTCCTAATCTGTATGAACGGCTTTTGTGTATTTTCTCTAACATCTCTAAATTACTAATGTTCCCTCCATCAAATATTGATAAACCTACTTTTTTAATTTTTGTATTTGAAGCAATAATAAGAAGAAACATTGGATTAACTTCAATGTTTTGGACACTTGAATAATCCCCAGTAAAAAAACTTATTTTATCTTGCTCCAAATCTTCTTGAATTATTGAATTCCCATTTCGATAAGTTTGATTTAATAATTGCAAATCAGAGAAATGACTAGCTAGCAATCCCTTAAATTCATATTTATATAATTCTTTTACATGATGCTCATTATAGTAATTTCTTTTATCTGAATAAAATAATTTATCTGGAGTCGAAATAATAACAACCCCATTTGTTTTCAAAACCCTTTTAAATTCAATCATCATTTCACAATGTTCATCATGATGTTCAATCGTTTCAAAACTAATTATTATATCGACACTGTTGTCCTTTAAAGGAATTTCACTTGTATTACCTTCAATAAACTCAAGATTATTTTTTTTATATTTTTGTCTTGCTCTATCTATACAATTTATATCAATATCAACTCCATATACAAACTCTGCTTTTTCACTTAATATGTTACTTCCATATCCCTCCCCACAAGCAATATCAAGAACAACTTTATCTTTAACATAGTCAAGAACTATTCCATATCTATGCAAATGTTCAATAGTTATTCTATTAAATACAAATGTTTCTAATCTTTCTCCTGTCCAATTTTTCATACTCCTACTTTATTTCCAGTTCAATAAAACTCTAATCACTCCTGGAATTTTTCCGTTAAAATCCCCTCTCATTGTACTATCTGATCTAATTTCAACAATGTTAAATCCTACTGCATCTGCTTCCTGAAAAACAACACTAAAAGGTTTGTACCTCATAATCGCAAAACTACAACTATATGTGCCCTCAGCAAGAATTTTACTCGGTATCAATACTGTTTTTTTGTAAATTCCTTTAGGCAATGGATATTTTAAGGTTTCCGAATCTTTATCATGTGAACTTAAAATATGTAGTCCTTGATAATTAAACAAATTAAAACCATGAGTAAACAATTGATTATCCTTTAAAATTTCATACGTAAATTCAACTTTCACATCATTTGTAATTAAATGATTTAACGTAATTCTATTATCGATATCAATAACTTTAGCTTCAAGCAATTTTATAAAATCAGAACCAGGACACTTATCTTTATCCCATTTTTTATGTGCAATCTGATTTTCTTTTTTTAAATACTCATCAATACTATCTTCAATTTCACCGTTAAAAACCACCTTCCCATGCTCCATAACAATCCCCCTCGTACACAAACTCTTTACCGCTGCCATATTATGACTCACAAACAATACCGTTCTTCCTTCTCCTCTGGAAATATCCTGCATTTTGCCAATAGCTTTTTTCTGGAACTCGGCATCGCCTACAGCCAACACCTCATCAATCACCAAAATTTCGGGTTCGAGAAAAGCGGCTACTGCAAATGCTAATCTAACAGTCATTCCGCTGCTATAACGTTTAACAGGTGTATCAATATATCGCTCACAGCCTGAAAACTCAATAATTTCCTCCAACTTCGATGCAATTTCTTTTTTGGTCATTCCAAGAATGGCTCCGTTCAAAAAAATGTTTTCTTTACCTGTTAATTCCGGATTAAAACCTGTGCCCACTTCAAGCAGGGATGCTATACGACCACGGGACTTAATGCTGCCCGTTGTAGGGGCTGTAACCTTCGAAAGTATTTTTAATAACGTAGATTTTCCAGCTCCATTCTTACCGATAATCCCCAAGACTTCACCTCGCTCCACTTCAAAATTAATATCTTGCAACGCCCAAACATAATCACTCATGCCTTTGGTGCTTCGATCATTGGTATCACCTATTTTTAAATAAGGATCTTCCTTCCCACGTACTTGGTGCCACCAACGGTTCAAGTCATGGCTAAGTGTACCTGTACCAACCTGTCCGAGACGGTATTGCTTGGAAATATTTTCGGCTTTTAATATTATATCTTTACTCATTTATTATCTAATTATAATACAGCTACTTACTAAACTAAACCGTATCTATAAAACTCTTCTCAGTCTTGTTGAAAATTAATAATCCTATAAAAAAAACGGATACTGTAACGCCAAAAGTATAACACAGCCCTAAAACTGAAATTTGTCCAACATCCAATAGCATAAACCGAGCCGTTTCAATTAGATAGGCCAACGGATTGTATTCTACTAACCAACCATAGGCTGGAAGTTTTTGCTTAATTAATTCCATAGGATACATCACAGCAGACAAATACATCAATAATTGTATACCGAAACCTATCAAATAACTAAAATCACG
This sequence comes from Flavobacterium granuli, assembly GCF_031456055.1. Lineage (GTDB taxonomy): Bacteria > Bacteroidota > Bacteroidia > Flavobacteriales > Flavobacteriaceae > Flavobacterium > Flavobacterium granuli_A. Next base: position 182,613 of record NZ_JAVDTX010000007.1, on the reverse strand, counting down.
ATATTTGGTTACCATAGACGAAATAAGCATTCCTAATCCCAATCCCAAAATCCCCATCAAGAAGATTAAAACAGGAAAAAATAAAATTGAACTGTTCAGACCCAATGGAGCTCCATTTAAGTAATAAAAAAGATAAAAAACAATAAAGATGAAAAACTGGATACCAAACTTAATTAAATTAGAAATCACTACGGAAAGTGGCGTAATAATTCTGGGGAAATAAACTTTGCCAAAAATCGCCGCATTAGCTTTGAAAGTATCCGAGGTACCCGTAAGACAAGCTGTAAAGTAGTTCCAAACGGTAATCCCAGCCAAATTAAATAAAAATGGAGGTACAGTTCCCGTATTGATTCCTGCAACATTGTTGAAAATAATGGTAAAAGTAATCGAAGTAAACAACGGCTGAATAAGATACCATAGTGGTCCTAATACCGTTTGTTTGTAGACCGTGACTATGTCTCTTTTAACAAAAAGGAACAATAAATCGCGATATTGCCAAACCTCTCTCAGATTAAGCGAGAAGAAATTATTCTTTGGCTTTATTTCAAAAAGCCAATCGTTATTTGTGGTATTTTCTGTATTCATTATTTTAACGCTCAATACTGTAATTGGCTTATAATTGCCTCCCCTTATTTATTAAAAAGAGCGCAAATGTAATAATTTAAAAAAAGTATTTTTTTAAACTAAACAATAATTATACCAAAAAGGTTCACAGAGACAACCCTGTAAACCTTTTCTATATCTATTTTTATAAAATTTTTATTTGTCCAAAACTTCAAATGTAGAATTCATACTCTTAAACTCTGGAACAATGACTTTCATCTTGGCTACGATATCATCATTGTCAAAGAAATTAGCAATTCCAATGAGTTCATTAATATCAAGATGCAAATTTTCAAATTCATCTTGAATTTCTTCAGCAATCATGATTTTTTCATGATAAGTAGGTATTGTCTTTGCTGTATCATTTAACAACTCTTCATATAATTTTTCTCCAGGTCGTAAACCTACTATCTCGATCTTAATATCTCTTTCAGGAATAAATCCAGCCAGTTTGATCATTTTTTTTGCTAAGTCTAAAATCCTAACAGGTTTACCCATATCAAAAATGTAAATTTCTCCTCCATTACCCATAGCACCAGCTTCTAGAACCAACTGACAGGCTTCTGGAATTGTCATAAAATAACGAATAATATCAGGATGTGTAATAGTAACAGGACCACCATTAGCAATTTGCTTGGTAAACAGAGGAACAACAGAACCGTTTGACCCTAATACATTTCCAAAACGAGTGGTAATGAATTTAGTCGCATTGATATTATTCTCCTTTTCGTTTTTTATTTGCAAAGATTGCACGTATTTTTCTGCTATTCTTTTGCTGGCTCCCATAACATTACTCGGATTAACTGCCTTATCAGTAGAAACCATCACAAATTTTATTACTCCATGTTCACAAGCTAAATCAGCCAAATGTTTAGTCCCTTCTATATTGGTCAAAATCGCTTGAGATGGATTTTCCTCCATTAAGGGTACATGCTTATAGGCTGCCGCATGGTATACCACTTGAGGTTTATATAACTTAAAAATCCTATTCATCGCTTCCTTATTTCTCACATCGGCAATGACATTATGAATTTTTGATTTCGAATGTGTTTTTTCCAGTTCAAGGCTTAAATGATGCAAAGGTGTTTCAGCTTGATCTAAAATTATTACTCTTTTAGGATTGAATGTCAAAACCTGCCTCACAATTTCACTCCCTATAGAACCTGCAGCTCCAGAGATTAAAACTGTTTTGTCTTTCAACTGTTTTGAAATGGACTTATTGTCCAAGACAATCGGTTTTCTTTCCAGTAAGTCTTCAATCTGAATATTCTTTACCTTTTGTGAAATCTCCTTCTGATTTTCCCAGTCAGTAATCAAAGGCACCGTATAAACCCTATAATTAAATTCCAAACATTGATCCACAATGATTAATTGTTCTTCTTTCTCCAAGCTTTTGTCAGCCATAATTACAGCCTCAGCACCCACAGAACGCATTAAAGAAGGTAATTTTTTCTTTTGAACCAATATAGGCAAATCCAACATTCTTTTGGATGCATTTTGATTGTTTCTGTCCACAAAACCAACAATTTTAAAACGAGTAGGAGTTTCAAACTTCAAAGCATTCGCAACCGAAATAGCATTGGCATCAGTTCCATATATGATGGTACGTATTAATTTTGTAGTGCTTTTCTCGGAAAGATATAATTCAAAAGTCTGTTTGACAACCACACGATACAAAAACAATCCGCAAAAAGAAAGTACGACATTGATAAAAAGTGCAGTCGTCAAAAAAGCTCTTTCATTGTATAATAACTCATACCCAAAATTAAAGACTAAGAACACCACTAAAACAGCCATTTGAGAAAACAAAAGTTTTACTGCATCAATATAGGATGAATGCCTTATGATCCCAGAATAAGTCCTAAACAACCAAAAAAAGAAAATATTAAATCCAAAAAAAGAAAAAATAAACAATACATCATGTGTAGTGTTTATATATTTCAAACCAGTACCTCTAAATATAACTAGGGTAAAGAAAAAAGCAACAATTAAAACTGAAAAATCAATCGTAACTATTATCCACCTTGGAAGATAACTTAAGTTACGAATGCTTAATTTTAAATTGTCTCTTGAAAAAAATCCAGAATGCACAGAATTTTCATTCATTTTTACGATATTTAAATTTCTAAAGAAACTAAGTTTGTTAACAAAAATACAAAATAATTTCTGTATTGAAATAAATTAATTGGATAGAAAAACACTTTACAACTGAAATGTAAAAAGAAAAGCATTAATAACTTGTTTTTTAAAACATTACCTTTATATTTAAACAATCCTTTTTTATTTGAAAGCTAATTGCATAATGAATATTTACAATTGCGCTTTGTGCCTGTTAAGCATTAATTTAAAAGTATCAATAACAATTTCTAAATCAACACAAAGACTTTGATTGTAATAGTATGATAAATTCAGTTGCACTTTATCAGGAAAAAGGATTTTATCATTATATTCTAAAGGGAAACCTTGTTTTTCCAATAATTCATCTTCATTATAATATTTCAAAGAAGCCAAGCTTGTTAAACCTGGTTTTAATTCGAGAATCTTTCTATTTTCACCTTCCAATAAATCATAATAACCTACAATATCAGGTCTTGGTCCCACAACACTCATCTCTCCCTTCAAAACATTAATAAGTTGTGGCAACTCGTCTAGCTTATAGTTTCGAAGGAATCTACCAATTTTGGATATTTTAAGCTTCCTTGTATTGAACACAATTTGAATAGTCCGTAATTTATAGATTTTAAAACCTTTTCCAAACTGACCTATGCGTTCTTGAGTAAATACCCCGTTACTTCTGGTATCAATAATAGCCAAGAACCAAGCCACAAGCAATAACCAAAAAAATAATAAAATTCCAAATACCGAAAAAAAAATATCAAAAAGACGCTTTATAGTTGATTTCAAATTAATAATAGTTAAAAACCATTTAAAAAAGTAAACCCCATTTATACTCCCTTTTTGGACAAGACTAAATCATAAAAGACTAAACCAATCGCTATAGCATGTGAAGGAAATCTACTCAACTGTGACAAAGGGTTTATGCCATCTATAAAACTAATAAAGCAATGTAAATCATTTAAAAGATTATGCATTACGGATTTTCTGCAGTCTGCCTTCTACCATCTATTTTCTGTAATCTATATTCTATTCCAACAACCTACAACTATTACATTTTATACTTCAAAAGTCCCAAAAGATACTCCCCATAACCTGATTTTTTCAAAGGCTCTGCCAAATCTCTCAACTGCTGTTCAGTTATGAATCCTTGTCTCCAAGCAATTTCTTCGATACAACCCACTTTCAATCCTTGGCGTTCTTCTAAAACCTGCACAAATTGCCCTGCTTGCATCAAACTATTAAAAGTTCCCGTGTCCAACCAGGCTGTACCCCTGCTTAAGATTCCAACTTTTAATTTGCTTTGCTCCAGATATACTTTATTCACATCGGTAATTTCATATTCACCTCTCACACTTGGTTTAATGTTCTTGGCAATTTCCACAACTGAATTGTCATAAAAATACAATCCAGGAACTGCATAATTTGATTTAGGTTCCAAAGGTTTCTCTTCGATAGAAAGTGCTTTTAAATTTTTATCAAATTCTACAACACCATATCGCTCTGGATCCGAAACATGATAGGCAAAAACAACTCCTCCTTCCGGTTTTGTATTGGACTGCAATAATTCATGCATATTGGCACCAAAGAAAATATTGTCCCCTAAAACTAAGGCAACCGAATCCGAACCGATAAATTCTTCACCAATAACAAAAGCCTGAGCCAATCCATTAGGAATAGCTTGCTCAGCATAACTGAATTGGCAGCCAATTGCAGATCCATCTCCCAATAATTTTATAAAATTTGGCAAATCGTGAGGAGTAGAAATAATTAATATTTCATGAATCCCTGCCATCATCAAAGTCGACAACGGATAATAAATCATCGGTTTGTCATAAACAGGCATCATTTGCTTACTCATCGCAAGCGTTAGTGGGTGCAATCGGGTACCGGATCCACCGGCCAATATAATTCCTTTCATTTACTTTTAAATATTTAAGAATCAAGTATCAATACACAAACTCAATCCCTATTGTTAATTCTTATTTTTTTATTTAATTACCCAAAAATCATAACTATTCACAACTCATTTCTTAATTCTCACTCAACAACCTCATACACTTTACCAAACTTTCCTTATACTCTGGAACAACAACTCCAAAAGTTTTTTTAATCTTGGTTTTATCCAATAAAGAATACTGAGGACGTTTTGCAGGAGTAGGATAAGCTGAAGATGGAATTCCGCTAATTGCACAATCAAAACCACATATTTCTTGAATCGTCAAAGCAAATTCATACCAGCTGATTTCTCCCTCATTCGAAAAATGATAAATTCCTGCCTGCCAATGATTATGGGTCAGTATGGTCATTATTGCTTGTGCCAAATCGGCCGCATAGGTTGGGCTTCCTATTTGGTCATTGACCACATTCAAAGAATCTCTTTCTTGCATCAAACGAGACATCGTTTTAACAAAATTGTTTCCAAAACTAGAATACACCCAGGAAGTCCTAATGATTATAGCTTCCGGATTTTCTTGTAAACAGGCCTTTTCTCCAGCTAATTTGGTAACCCCATACACATTAATAGGATTAGGCATGGCTGTTTCGAACAAAGCTGTAGAAGCCGTACCATCAAAAACATAATCCGTCGAAACATGAATCAATTGACAATCGTTCACATGACTCCATTGAGCCATTATCGCAACCGATTGATGATTCAACACATCTGACAACTCATGCTCCGATTCAGCCTTATCGACTGCGGTATGTGCTGCACAGTTGATAATAATTTGAGGTTTTATTCTAGTTAAAGCAATTGCTAAATTATCCAAATCACATAAATCCAACTCTTTCCAATCTGTAAAAATCCATTCGAATTGGTTATACGTTTTCGACAAAACCCTTAATTCCGACCCTAATTGTCCATTACCTCCTGTAATTAATATTTTTTTCATATTTTTTATCACTAAGGAACAATAACCCTAGGTTATCTACCTACCATTTTATATTAAATAATTAATCAAACAACAATTAAAACCCTCAGTCATTATGCCCTTTGCGTAATCTTTTCGAACCTAGTGATTAAAACCAAGCGGAGCGTCTTTGTTCTTTTGTTGTTAAAAACTCACAATCTAAAACTCACTATTACAATTAGCAAAATCTGGCAAAACCAAATCCTTTTCAGAGACAATCGAATCCTTTATATCCATTCCCCAATCGATGTTTAGGGCTTCATCATCATATCGAATTCCTCCCTCACTAGCTTTATTGTAAAACTGATCACATTTGTACATCACTACTGCCGTTTCACTTAACACCGAAAAACCATGAGCAAAACCTTGTGGCACCAATAATTGTTTTTTATTTTCCGCTGTTAATTTTACAACGAAATGCTTCCCATAAGTGGCTGAATCTTTCCTTAAATCGACTGCCACATCCATAATCTCGCCCTGTAACACCCGAACCAATTTAGTTTGAGCATAAGGCGGATTTTGGTAATGCAGACCTCTCAACGTCCCTCTTTGTGAGAAAGATTGGTTGTCCTGTACAAAATCGATATCAATTCCCAAACCCCCTAATTTATTTTTATTGTATGCTTCAAAAAAATAACCTCTTTCATCTTCAAACACGTCAGGAGTCAATATGACTAAATCTTTAATAAAAGTTTGTTCTACATTCATATTTTAATTTTAAAATCTATTAAAAAACTACACAAAAATCGTTCTCACCACCTCAGCAATACGCTCTCTTTCATTAGCTGTAAGATTAGAACCTGAAGGCAAACACAAACCTTTTTCAAATAAAGTCTCGGCAACATTGTTACCATAATAGGGATACTTTTCAAAAACAGGCTGTAAATGCATTGGCTTCCATAATGGCCGTGTCTCAATATTGGCATTCTCAAAAGCCAAACGTAATATCTCTCTATCAATTCCATTGGTCAACTGCGAATCAATTGTTATGGCACTCAGCCAGTAATTAGCAAAATAATCATTATTTGGAACGCTAAAAACAGTAACGCCATGTATAGTTTTAAACAAATCCACGTAAAAATTATGCATTTTTCTACGCAACCCCACATGATCATCCAAAACTTCCATTTGTCCTCGTCCAATTCCAGCACAAATGTTGCTCATTCTATAATTATACCCGATCTCGCTGTGCTGGTAATGTGGCGCATTATCCCTAGATTGGGTGGCGTAAAAAACGGCCTTATCTTTTAGGCTCTTGGTTTTCGTTACAATTGCACCGCCTCCTGATGTTGTAATAATTTTATTACCATTAAAAGACAACACCCCTATATCTCCAAATGTACCACATCGTTGTCCTTTATAACTACTCCCTAAAGCTTCGGCACTATCTTCCAAAATCGGTATATTATATTTATCCGCAACAACTCGAACTTCATCAATTTTATACGGCACACCATACAAATGCACTGCTATGATAATTTTTGGTTTTTTTCCTTTTGCAATTCGGTCTATTATAGCTTCTTCTAAAGCAATTGGACATAGATTCCAAGTTTCTTTTTCACTATCAATAAAAACAGGAATAGCTCCTTGGTATAAAATAGGATTCGCCGAAGCCGAAAAGGTCATACTCTGACAAAGCACTTCGTCCCCTGTTTTTACTCCCAACAGAATCAAACCCAAATGAATTGCAGCCGTACCTGAACTCAATGCTCCTACACTGACTTGGCTCCCTAAGTACTTTTCTAAATCATTTTCTAAGCCATTTACATTTGGCCCTAATGGTGCTACCCAATTTGCCTCAAAGGCTTCTTTAATAAATTTCTGTTCGTTTCCTCCCATATGTGGAGAAGAAAGCCATATTTTTGAACTAGTCATTTTCTATTGAATTATATTTTATTATTTTACCAGGGTTGCCCACTATAACAGCAAAATCAGGAACATCATCAATAATGACAGTTCCTGCTCCTATAGTTGACCATTTTCCTATTTGAATTCCTTGTATTACAGAAGCACCTATTCCTATTTGAGTACCTTCTCCTACAACTACATTCCCAGCTAGGGATGAGTTAGGAGAAACATGAACAAAATCATGGATTATACAATCATGTTCAATTACAGCTCCTGTGTTTATAATACAATGTTTTCCTATAGTTACGGAAGCATTCAAAATTGCTCCAGCCATAATTACAGTACCTTCATTAATTCTAACATCATTTGAAATTATTGCATTGGGATGAATTGCATTTATATATGTTGCTGAAAATTTTTTTGAAAATTTTTTTCGTATATTATTATTTCCAATTGAAATAATTAATTGTTTATCTAAAAAAAAATCCAAATCCTTAGTTTTAAAAACAGGTATATCAAAAATTACATTAAATTTAGGGTTATCATCAAATATCCCTTCAATTGTATACTCGTTTGATTTTTTAATAATATCAACGATGACTTTACAATGACCATTCCCTCCAAATAAATACATATTAATTCCCTTTAAAAACTTCTGTTGTCACTGAACCATTTGAATTAATTCCCTCCGACTTAAATACTTTTTTTACAGTCAAAAAAAATATCTTAATGTCTAAAAAAAAATTTAAATTTTTAACATACCAAACATCATACTCAAACTTTTTCTGCCAACTGATAGCATTCCGTCCATTTACTTGTGCCCAGCCTGTTATACCAGGTTTTACATCATGACGCTGCCTTTGTATTTCATCATACAGTGGCAAATATTCTGGTAATAAAGGACGTGGCCCTATTAAACTCATATCACCTTTTACAACATTTATTAACTGCGGAATTTCATCTAAAGATGTTTTTCGAACAAATTTTCCGATTTTTGTCAAACGTTGATCATCAGATAGTAAATTCCCAACTACATCCTTTTTATCGTTCATCGTTTTGAACTTAATAATTTTGAAAGTCTTTCCATTTTTGCCAGGCCGTAGTTGAAAAAAGAAAGGTTTACCTTGGTTAGCAAAAAACAATCCAATCGTACAGAATAGAAGCAATGGGCACAAAATTAACAAGCTGAGAAATGAAACCATAAAATCAACGACTCTTTTAAAAAAGAATTTATACATATTATTTCTTTAATCTTATGGGAAGAAGACTAACAACAAAGAATTGAATAAATTTTTTAGTGCTTCTCATCAAACTAAAATTGTATTTGAATAAAACAAATAATCTTGTCAAAACGTTCTTTGAATATAACTCATAAATATCTCTTTCTTTTGATACTTTAGGAAGCAATTCCACAAATCCTTTAATATTTTCAATATACCAACCTAGATGAACCAGTTTTAATCTTTCGGTAAAAGCAAAAAATGAATTTGAATTTAATTGTCCGTGAACATTATTATCATGAATCCTATATAAGATAAAAGCATTATTATCTATAGAAACTTGATAATTATTTACTCTTGCAAAAAAATAAACAAACCAATCATGAGAGAAGAACTTCCAATTTTCATAATCAATAATCGCCAAAGTGCTTTTTAAATTAATACAAAAATCACTGGTAAAAACATATGTACAACCAGCACTCCCTCCCTCAAACAAATAATCATATCTTTTCTGAGGAAAGCTTTTATTAATTATTGATTTCTTATTAGTTTTTTCATTCCATAAAATCAGATTTGATAAATAAAGACTTGAATTTTCTCCAGTTAGCTTTTCAGTCGCTGCGCGTAACTTGTTCGGTAACCAAATATCATCTTGGTCTGCAAATGAAACAAAGTCATATTGGGAAATAAAATCTTCATCTAGAAATTTAATTGCCCCAAAAAAGTTATTAGCAGCACTTCCAGTTGGAGATTCATTAATAATCAACCGAACCCTTTCATCTTTATTATAAGTATTCACCTCATTTACTGTACCGTCATTACTAACATCATCAAAAACAATAATAGTAACATCAACTTCTTCCTGAGACAATAGAGAATCTAATTGCTCTTTTATATATTTTTCGCCATTATATGAGGCTAGAACCACAAGAATTCTCATATGTATCTTAATTTTTGATTTTTTCCCATTTTTTTGTCAATTCACTATAGACCTTAATGACTCTTGCAGGCGAACCAACTGCAATAGAATTAGAAGGAATATCTTTTGTGACAACACTCATTGCACCTATTATAACTCCATCTCCAATAGTAACTCCTGGCAATATTGAAACAAACTCTCCTATCCAAACATTTCTACCAATATTAATTTTTTCTGATCTAAGAATGCGAGAAATAGGTTTTTCATCAGGACTACTTTGTAGTTCCCCATTATAACAACCATGATTATGGTCAGAAATGAAAACTTTTGATGCTATTAATGTATTATCCCCAATAGTCACTCCATTTGCAACACCAATATGAACATAATCATTAATCTCAACATTCTTTCCAATTATAAGAAAAGGATTTTTCTCTTTTCCATTAATAATATCTATCCTTAAGTTAATTCCGGTTGTTAATTGCTCCCCTCCTTTAATCCCTTTTTTACCACGTATGTATACAGGAAATCTTACTATTCTTGCATTTGGGTAAAATAAAATTGTTAATGCTTTATCTTTTATTAGCCTAAGTAATCCAAAAAAACCGTAAATCTTGTAAATCTTTGTCATCATAATTTTAAATCATTAACCATTTTTTAGAAACTCTTTTTTTTATATACCAATTATTATCCATACAAGATCTTACTACAAGTGCAAAAAAAGGATGAAGTTGTCATAATGAAAAAACTAGAAGAAAAATATTAATGGTACAATTTACAAATGCATACTGTGAAAAAATTATTCTAAAAAGGTGATTCCTAAACAAACTTAGGGTAGGGTAATAAATATTTAGAATAACACATACCTCAAATGTTTGCTATAAATCCTAATAAAAGAAAACATAATAGTATAAAAGAAAATATCAAATAGTTGAAGTAAATCACAAATCATTTTTTGATACCCATAATAAAAATCACTTCGATTAAAAAGAAAAATAATAACTAACAAAAAAACCAATAAAGCTATCATCTTTTATATGTCTTCAAACTAATTTGACCTTTTCTAATAGAGTGTTCGTTTAATTAATTCAAAGATAAATGCTTTTCTTGGTTTGTTGAATTTTTAAATTTTTGATACTCTTTTCTTCGATTTAAAATCGATATTTTCTTTAATCGTTCCCTTTTCCTTTTAAAATTAAGCCGTCTCTCCAGTAATACACATCAGCATGGTTAAGTATTTCATGAAATTTTTATTAATAAATACTTGAGTTAGAATTAAAACACTATCTAAGCTTAACAATAATAATTCTTCTAATATATTTTAACAATGAAAACGCAACCAATAGCAAATATTCAAAATAATTAATTATTTTTAAATTCAACAGTTCCCGTAAATTTTTTAACTCACCCTTTTCCATTTCTTTTAAATTTCCAGAAAGTCCAGAATGTCCAAAATGTGGCTTCCCTCCGCCTGTAAAAGCTAAACTCTCGTTTAAAAGATAACAATTGTAATTTTGAGCGATTTTAATAAAGAAAATTCCCTCTTCAGCAAATCTGAGATTTTCATCAAAATATCCTACAGTTGAAAGGATTTCTTTTTTAAAAATAACTGTTGGAACAATAAAAACAAATTTCGCTAATAAATCCCTAGAAGAAATCTTATTTAAATCACCTAATTTTTTCCACAAAATATTTGAGAATTTTTCTCCATTTCTGCATGCTCCTAAAAAGTCAATAGCAGGATTTTCTTTTAGCACTTGAATCTGTCTTTCTAATTTATTTGCCGACCACTCATCATCACTATCAAGCAATGCAATCCAATCTCCATCAGCTACTTTCATGCCTGCATTTCTTGCTGTAGAAACACCTCCATTTACTTTATTAATTAATCTTATATCAATTGAAGAACTATTGTTCAGTATTAATTCTTCAACAATAGTTTTCGAATTATCATTCGCTCCATCGTTTACTACTATAATCTCTATTTCTCCTCTGAAAGTCTGATTAAGTACCGAATTAATACATGTTGTAATTGTTTTTTCGGAATTGTACATTGGTATGACAACTGAAATTTTCATATTATATTATATTTTATTAATCCGTTTGATAATAATTAGTATCATATTCTGAAGTTTTTTACTGTAAAAATATCCCCATACAATTAGTTATAATCACTACCTAACTGCTATTTTTTAATATTCTTTTTATAACTATCTATTTTATCCGAAATAGTTTTATTACTAGATTCCATCTTTACACTAGATAAATTTGATGTATAAAAATAAAATTCATTCTTACTTTTCAAATAAGATGTTTCATTTATTCTAATATTCCCTTCTAAAATAAAGTTTTTATGTTTATTTTGAACCAATCCTTGCAATGAAAAAGCATTTTTTGATTTTATATCTGTATGGTTTTCTATGTTTATATTCACTTTTTTATTAATTTCCCCCTCCAATCCTTGCAATACAACTAATATACCACTCCATTCATTATTAAAAGTAACAGGATTTAATATATTGATATTCTCAATTATATCATCATTTGTATTTGGTTCAATATCCAATCCGCTTTTTGGGTTATTACCGTTAGTATTAGACAATACTGGCGATAAAATATTAATGTCTGTTCCGCAAGTAATTGAAATTCCATTTCTTCTAACATCATTAATCAATGCATTTACTACATTTATTCTCTCACTACACTCATTACCTAATTTGCCGATGTATATTCCATCTCCCCAAGTTTCATAAACTTTGGGTTCAATAATTAATACATCCTTAGCACCTCTAATACTTATCCCAAAACCCCATTCTCCAGTGCTAGACAAATGTTTATATTTATCACCAATAATATTAGGAAAATATACTTTTACGTTCTTAACCCCATTTACATTCAAAATCTCATAATTAGTTAAATTATTAGGCTCAATAATTATTTTTGATTTCGCTTGAAATAACAAAACACTATTGTTTCTTAATTTTAATCCTTTGATATTAACTAAAACTGGAAAATTTGGAAGTACTACAATTTCATTTTCATTGATCGCATCTTGAATATTTTTTGTATAATCGACCGTACCATTTTTTATGAAATTTTCAGGTAAGCGCTTTTCTGCATAATAAGCCGTTTTTAAATATTTTTTATAGTCTTTGTAGTATTTGTTTATGTTAACACGTTTGTCTAATAACGTAGAATTTAAAGGAAGTACTTTATAATCTTGAGAAAACATACTGACACTAAAGAGTATGATCAAAAAAAATAATTTGTTTTTCACTATATATGTCTCTTAAATTGATTAAAACTTTCCTATTACTTTCACCTAAACAATTTTCACTATCAAAATGTATACTATTTAATTAAGTTCCGACTATTCTTCTCGCTATTTTTTTATACCAATCTTTATCCATACAAGGTCTTTCTATTAATAAAAAGAAGCATGAAGATATTATCCCAATAGCAAATATTAATATTGATATGTATATGAAAGTATTTATATAACTGTACTTTGAAAAAGTATAGTTTAAAATATTATTGCCTATCAAACTGATTATTGGATAATGCAATAAATATATCGAGTAACACATCCCTCCAATATTTGTAATTAATTTGAATGATAAGAATCTGAAAATTTTATGAAAAAGAACATAATAATAAAACAAAAAAATACAACTTAATTGCGCTAATTCAAAAATAATTCTACTATAAATACTATTAAAATCATTGACATCAAATAACCAAATGAAACAAAACAAAAACACACCTATTAAATAATCTATTTTTGTTTTCGGTAATAACTGATAATTTGACACATACAAATCTGCCAGCAAGAAACCGATTATAAAATATTGAAAATATTTTATAAGACTTAAATAAGGCAATGAATATAATTGATTGAAAATCACAAGAATAACTGCAACACACGACAATATCGATCTTCGATTAGAAGCTTTTTTTATTAAAAAAGTACAAGCTAATAGAGGGGCTAAAATATAAAATTGTACTTCAATTTCTAACGACCACGTCACTACATTCAATGTAGAAGTAAAGTTTGGGTAAATAAAATTGTTTAAATAAAATATAGAAGACAAGTAACTAGCTATTCCATCGCTAATTGTAAAAGTTTTAGCCACATATACTGAACCTAACAATAAAAGTGTCATTACTATAATATAAGGAGGTTCCAATCTTGTTAACCTTTTTAAAAAATAATTTTTTAAAAGTACCTTATTCCCATTATTCAAATGTTCATTGGCAAAAGGCAAAGCCAATATGAAACCGCTTATTACAAAAAAAAGGGGCACGCCCAAAAAACCATGTTCCAAAATTCTATGCAAAAAAGAATAATCGAAATCATCATAATATTGGTTGTTATCTTTTTCAACTAAAAAATGGTGGAAATGGTATAAAATAACACTCGTAATTGCTATAAATCTCAATCCATCTATTTCTGGTATAAAACTAGCTTTGGCTGTAATTCTCTTAAACGATAATTTCAAAATAATAATTTAATTGTTTTTTCTATAATAATCAATACTCAATCGTTGAAAACGAATACTTAAAATCGCCAATACTTGTAATATTAAAATCAATTGGATAATCTTAGTTTTTATTTATCCTAACTTTGAAATACTTTATCCAAACTATTTAACTGATTTTCTTCAGTAAAACTTGTTTTTACAAGATTGTAACCATTAATTGCAATAAAATTATATAGTTTCTCATTCTTTATAAGTTTTTCAACATATTCAGCATATTCCTTTGCAGAATTATGATGGGGCAAAAATCCTGTAAAACCGTTCAATATATAATCAGAAACACCACCAACAGCATTAGCTACAACAGGTTTTTTTAATATCATAGCTTCCATTATAACCCTCGGTAAGCCTTCTGTTTCTGATGGATGTATTAGTATATCACAAGCATTAAAATAAGCAATTACATTTGATTTGTTTTTAATAATTTCAACTACATCCTCTAATTTATAAAGTTGAATTAAATCTACTACCTTATTATAAAAAACTTCAGATTCACCTCCTTTATACACTAATCCTGCAAGAACTAGTTTGAAATCTATTCCTCTATTCTTTAATATTTTTGCCATTTCTAATGAAACTAATTGTCCTTTATCTTTTAAAAACCCTCCAGCATGTAATATTATTTTAGTGTTTACTTCTTTTTCAACAACCGCTTTTTCTTTAGACAAGCTAAATTCCGAAATAGCATTATGCACAACATACAAATTATCTAATGAAGTAAGACCACCGCAAAAAAGCGCCTGTTTAGTAGCATTTGAAACACATACAAATTTATCTACCAGATATTTATAAAGTAATTTATCAAGTCTGGTTATTTGACTGAGAATAAACCAACCTCTGGCAAAAAATAAAACCTTAAATTTTTTATTTGGGAAGAAAACCAATGATGACAATACCTTAGAATTATTAAGAACAATATAATCAGGTTGTATTTCTTTAATTATACTTTGAACTTTTTTTCTTATCCCTATTAAATGAGGAACAAACAACACAAAATTTATTATTTTTATAAATAAAATAGGAGAAGTGTTAATGATATAAGGAGTATCTCTTTTCTCAATAATACGCAAATCTATTCCTCTCTTTGTTACATTCTCTAAAAAAGGTTTACAAGATCCATAAAAATCTATTATTGTTACCTTATGCTGTTTCGACAATCTCTCTGCAAGTTCGACGGCACTTATTCTTGCTCCTCCGTAATCTTGTACAGCTTCTAAAAAAATTATTTTTTTTTGTTTCATCTAAAATTATTTTTATCTAATAACAAATAGAATTATAACAACTAATACTATTATTTGTTGTTCAAGGCGTTATTAAATGACTCTCTCAAATTCTCATCAACTAATCCTTCCCTATCTATTGTCATCTCCTTATCAAATATTGAATAGTAAGGATAATAAACATTATAAGCATGTGTCCCTTTAATTAAATTATCCGTAGATCTAAAGTAATATTTTACTTTATGATAAACTGGAATAAATAAAAACAATGAAAAAACAAGAACATTTATTAATACGACCATTCTTGAAATAATTCTATCACTACTTAAATTTCCATTGGAGTTTAGTATTCTTTTTAAGCTTTTTTTTATATTATTAAACATCAAATCAAATGTGTTTGCCACATAAACAATTACAAATGGGGCTAAATAATTGAGAAATCTACCAAGCCCTGCAATAACAATAAAAACAAGCGAAAGTGAAAAATAAATGTAAATTAAGTCGTCAAATAAAGATACTTGTGCATATCTTTTATTATACATATAAATACAATAGGGAAAAATCACAAATACCACAAATGTATATATGACCCCTACAATATTGACACCCACACCCGAATAAGCTTCAAATTTATTAGAGGCAAAATCTCCTAAAAGCAACATAATAAGTTCAATTGGAAAAATTGAACTTAAAATAAATAGAAACATAGCAATTACCGATAAAATCAAAATTCCTTTTCCATTTATTTTTGAGTTTCTAAACAAGGGAAAAAACAATAAAACTAGAGCCGAATAATGGAATAATATTGCAATTGACACAAACGTATAATATTTTAACCAGTTTCTTTTTGAAAAATAAGGATAGATGAGCACAAAAACCATAATAGCAATTGACTCTCTTAAAATCTCAAAATCTAAATAGAAATAAAAGAAAAAAGAATATATAATTAAAGCTACATACTTTTTTGAAGCATACTTCTTTATAAAAACAAAAAGGGTAATGTTTAGAAAAAAAGCATGAACTAATTGAAAAAACCAGAATTCATTCATTATTGTTTTACACAAAGAAACAAGCAACACAAATAACGGTTCCCATTGAAATGTACTAATAAATTCAAAACTTATTTCGTGCAAATCTGGAATTTCATTTTCAAAACTACGTTCATATGACAATGAATCCCCTCCTACTTTCCATCTTAGCCCAGCTATAAGAATAAAAACCAAGAGATAAAACCAATATAATTTATCAAATTGTTTTTTGGAAACATTAAAATCAAATAATATTGAACTGAATACCAATGAAAATAAAACAAAAAAATAAATCATAAAAACTATTTAATACTTAAATATTTTCTAACGAAAAAAATTAAAGAAATCAGATAGAAAAAAGTAACAGAAATCACCAAAATCATTCTGAAAAGAAAGGATATCTCCAGATACATTGAAATAACACTTAATGAAAAAACAGGTAAAAATAGTATTAGAAAATGAACTTTATTAAATGGAATGTAATACAAGTAATTAGAAACAATCCAAGAAAAAATCATTAGGATCAAGTTAGAAATTAATAGCGAAATTACGACTCCCCGCAAACCATCGACTTGAATCAACACATAAAGGATAATAAAGCTTATAAAAAGTGTTAAAAAAAAAGTATACGAAAGAAATTTAGTTTTCTCTTTAATGACAGGCCCTATATCAACAACTTCTTTAATTAGAAATAAGGCAAAATAAAGTGAGAGCCCTCCAATATATTTATGCCCCTCATAAAATTCTTTTGATGTCATTAAAACAAATATTTCGTGTGAAAATAACGATATAAAACTAACTAGTAGAAAAATAAAAGAGCTCATTATTGGCAATACTGAAGAAAATATGATTTTATTATTTTCATTCTTAAATTTATCAAACATAAAAGGTCGCCATGCCATGACGAAAGCAGAATAAAAAAGTTGTATACCTGAGGATAATTTTAAAGAGACAGAATACAAACCAATAGCCGATAAACTAAGAAAACTCAACATAAAAAAACGATTTGCTTGAGACATTAATATACTCCCAATTCTAGCAGGAATTTGAGGTAAAGCATATGTTAAAGTCTTTTTAATTATTATATTCGAATAACGAAAACAAAAATATTTTTTAACAAACCAAAACAATAAACTGGAGGAAAATACTAAAGCCAATAATTGTGCTAAAAAAACACCTTTAATTCCCATTTTATTATAAATAACAAATAAAAAAACTGACAACAAAGACGTTAAAACCTTGACAACAATAATGATTAAAAATTTTAAATTTTGTTTTTCAAACCTAAGAATTATTAGACCAAGAACACTCAAATTAATCAATGGTAATTGAAAACACGCGATTCTAATTAAATTTTCGTATCGGTAATTATCAAATAATAAATTTGCTAACAATGGTGCAAAAAAATACAATAAAGTTGACACAAAAAAAGAAGCAAAAAAAACAAAAAAAAACACATTAAACGTCAACATTTTCCTTCTTACTCCTGTGGATTCGTAATAATACCTTTGAAGCGCTGTTTCAATCTGTAACACTCCAAAAATAGTGGCAATAGCCAAAATTACTCCAACCATATCTATTACACCATATTCAACCTTAGTAAAATATCTAGTATAAATAGGTAATAATGTAAAACCTAATAATCCTTCAATTGAAGTAGCTAATCCAAATATCAAAAATGCTTTAATTAATTCTTTCATTTAATTAATTCCTCCAATAAAAAAATGACTTAACCAATTTTTAAATTCATACTCCTTCATGATTTTATAATCAATCTCATTATAGTCGGAATCTATAAATTGTTTTATTCTGCTAAAATCATCAATCCCTAATATAAATATATTTTTTGAATCATAAAAAGGCTCATCCTTAATAGCAATAAAATTTGTTATTAATTTTCTTTTAAAAAACAATGCCTCCATAGGTCTTAAGGTCATACCGTTATTTTCATTTGGCATTAAATCCAAAATACATTTTGACATACTTACTAATTTTAAATAATTTGAATAATTCATTGGTTTAGGAGAATCATTTTTAGCATTTCCAATATCTGGAACAATATGATAATACCCTTTAACTTCATAAATTATCATTTGCTTTTTTAATTCCTCAATACTTAATCTTCTCCCTTTATCAAAACCTAAAAATAACAAATCAAATTCTTTGTCATTATTATCAATTTCAATTTCTTTGAAAAAAAAAGTGTTATTATATTGCATATTATATTTCAAACAATCAACCTTGTCATATGACCATAATTCGCATAAATCTTTTGCAAAGGTCATTGGATTAATCATTTTTTCTACAGGATTCCAATACCAAAGAATGAGTCTAATATTTGGAGAATGTTTCTTAATGTACTCTATATGATCAATTCTATTAGTTGCAAATACAATAATTGTATCTACAATATCTAATTCTTTTTTCCAATCATCATACCATTTACTAACACCTATCCCAAGTTTTAGACTTATCTTGCGCATTATTTTGTTTAATAACGAAATTTTCTTAAACGTAGGATAAACCTTTATGTTTTTGGTTTCCATATATGAAACAAATTCCGGAACAGAATCATAAATAATAAGCATACTATTTGCTGTATTAAAAATATTACAAGTCGTTAGTAATATTTAAATTAAGTTAATTCTTTTAAATCATTTACGATTTACTACCAATTGTTAAGAAGAAATAATGAATCTTTTATAAGCCAATAGACCTCTGTTTACAAATTTTAAGATTTTAATATGCAGAAAACCCTATTGATCTATTATGTTGACATTAGGTTTTACATTTTTTATTACACTTGCAGGGATTCCCACAGCAATTGAAAAATCAGGAATAGATTTGGTAACAACAGAATTTGCTCCAATAATTGAATTCTTTCCTATTTTAACATTTGCTAGAATAGAAACATTTTGACCAATCCAAACATTATCATCAATAACAATTGATCCTTTGGAAGATAATTTTCTTAATGAAGGAGGAGTATCTATATCACTAAAATTAGAACATCCATGAGAATGATCCGATATAAAAACATTGCTTGCAATTAAAACGTTGTTACCAATAACTAATTTGTTTATCACAACCAATTGACAATTGGGATTTATTGTTACATCATCACCTATAACAATCTCAGGTTCAAATGTTTCTTTTTGATACCGGCTTATTGCCTGAATTCTTAGATTTTTACCACTATCAAAATTTTTTCCTATTATGATTTTATCAAATCCTATTGCTGTTACTGGATATTGAAAACGAGCTATTCCATTGACTTTTTTTAATTTCTTACTTAATGATATCGAAAGCAAGGAATTAAACAAATAAATAATTCTCATAAAAAAATGAAATGAAAAAAAAAAAGATAAAATTTTCAACATATATAAATAAAAAAATTAGGTTAGAAATCTAAAAATCAATCTTTTATTTTTACTTTTTTCTACAATTTTCCATCAACAAATTCCGGTAAAAATCCTTTAACATCATAAATAACTCCAATTTCATTTTGAATAGATTTAAAATCAATATCTAAAAACTCCCTATGCGAAACCCCCAAAACTATCGCATCAAACTTTTCATTAGGCAATCTGGATAAAGTCTCTAAGCCATATTCATGCTTAACTTCGATAGGGTTTGCAATTGGATCATAAATAGTTACTTGAATTCCGTAATCCTTAAGTGTATTAACTACATCTACAATTTTGGTATTACGGACATCAGGACAATTTTCTTTGAAAGTAATTCCTAACATCAATAAATCTGAGCCTTTTATTGAAATGCCTTTTTTTATCATTAACTTAACTACTTGTGAAGCTACATATTCTCCCATACTATCATTTAATCTACGACCAGCTAATATAATTTCAGGATGATATCCAAATTCTTGTGCTCGTTGTGCTAAATAATATGGATCTACTCCTATACAATGTCCGCCAACCAACCCAGGTTTAAAAGACAAAAAATTCCATTTAGTACTAGCAGCCTCTAATACAGCATTAGTGTCAATATTCATTAAATTGAATATTTTAGCCAATTCGTTTACAAATGCGATATTAATATCTCGTTGAGAATTTTCGATTACTTTAGCTGCTTCAGCAACCTTAATACAAGGTGCTAAATGAGTCCCCGCAGTAATAACACTCTTGTACAATTCATCAATCACAATACCAATTTTGGGAGTAGAACCCGCAGTAACTTTTAAAATTTTTTCTACTGTATGTTCTTTATCCCCTGGATTAATTCTTTCTGGAGAATAACCCGCAAAGAAATCAATATTAAATTTCAATCCTGAAACTCTTTCAAGTACAGGAACACATTCCTCTTCAGTTACCCCAGGATATACAGTAGATTCATAAATTACAATATCTCCCTTTTTTAAAACCTTACCAACTGTTTCACTAGCTTTATAAAGCGGTGTTAAATCAGGGCGATTGTTTTTATCAACTGGTGTTGGTACGGTAACTATGAAAATATTACAATCCTTTAAAACTTCAAGATCATTTGTACAATAAAGTCCCGTATTGTTTGAAAGGTGGTCTACCAAAACAGCTTGCAAAATTTCGTCTTTTACTTCAAGAGTACTGTCATGCCCCCTATTTAGTGCAGAAATTCTTGATTTATTTATATCAAATCCTACAGTAGGATATTTAGTAGCAAATAATCTGGCCAACGGAAGCCCAACATAACCTAATCCAATAATGGCAATTTTTTTCATGCAAAATTATATTTTAAATACTAAAACCAAGTACTGAATAGATTGATTTTATCTTTCTGTTTTATATTAAATTGTTATAATACCAAGCGACTGCCTCCTTTAGTCCATCCTGAATAGAAAACTGCGGTTTGTATCCTAATAATTTTTTTGCTTTATCAATACTTGCTAAAGAATGAGGGATATCACCTGCTCTATTAGGTCCATGTAACACTTCAACATCCGCGATTTTAGCATCAAAAACAGATAAATATTCTTTTAATAAACCAACTAATTGTGTCAAAGTAGTTCTGTCTCCGTACGCAGTATTATAGACAGTGTTTATTGCCTCTAAATTTTGAGTAGTCATAGCCAACTCATTCATTTTAATCACATTATCAATATAAGTAAAATCACGGGAATAATTACCATCACCGTTAATCACTGGACATTCGTAATTCATGAATTGCATGACAAACTTTGGAATCACAGCAGCATAGGCACCATTTGGATCTTGTTTTCTTCCAAATACATTAAAATATCTTAATCCAATAGTTTCCAATCCGTACGTTTTGCTGAAAATTTCGGCATATAATTCATTTACATATTTGGTAATTGCGTAAGGTGAAAGCGGTTTCCCTATTACTTCTTCTACTTTTGGCAACCCTTGCGAGTCCCCATAAGTCGAAGAACTCGCCGCATAAACAAATCTTTTTACTTTGGCATCACGCGAAGCAATAAGCATATTTAAAAACCCAGAAACATTTACATCATTTGTTGTAATGGGATCATTAATAGAACGTGGGACAGAACCCAGGGCAGCTTGATGTAATACATAATCAACCCCTTCAACTGCTTTATCACAATCTGACAAATTACGAATATCACCTTCTATCAAGCTAAACCTAGTATTGCTAATAATTGCATCCAAATTGTGACGGTGTCCTGTTGCAAAATTATCCAAACAAACCACATTATACTCTTTAGATAAGAAATATTCACATAAATTAGACCCAATAAATCCAGCTCCTCCAGTAATAAGTATTTTCATAACTTTATAATTTATCAATCGTTTTTCTTATTAATAACACTAAAATCATCAAAAACCCTGCTAAAAAACTACCCATCACTAATCCTTTGGCTTTACCAAAACGCTCTTTAGGTAATGGCAAAATAGGGCGATCAATCACTTGTATTAATGGAGTTTCCTTTCGTAGTGTAACTTTGGCCAATTCAGCCTGTTTAACCAATTCTGTTAATATAGCTGTATTCGCTTGCACATCTACTTGTCTACGGGCAGAAGGTGTACGACGTATATTGAGTGCTGGATTCAACATAAAAGTATTATCGGTAGCCACAGCCACACCTGTAATGGCACTATTCAATTCCGCACGGATAGAATCGGTTTGTCTATCCAAAATCTCCATATTCATACGCGCTTTTTTGCTTTTGGTAGCCACATAAAATTTACCAACCTGTCTCGCAAGTGCTTCACAAAAATAAATGGAAAACAATTCGTTTGTAGAAACCACGTCCATAGAAATAATGGCAATCTTTTTATCTCTTTGAGCTACAGATAAAGAGGTCTTAGATAAATTCTCATAAATAACACCCAAAATACTATCATGCACACGGGTAAAATACTTACGCTTAGTATTGGGCAAAAACTGTATATTCTTGAACTTGGGATCGTCATCCCAACTCTCTCTCCATTCATTGTTTTGGATGTACATTTCTGCCAAAGAAATTAACTTCCCATTTATTGCTACTGGAGTCATTAAAGTTTGTTCCACCATTGTTCTAGACTTGAACAATTCAGTCAAATTAGAACCTGTAAATATACTACCTCCACCACCTCCTCCAAGGTCAATACCAAAAGAACTTGCCAATCCAAGTGCACCACCTAATCCACCGCCCGATTTTTCATCTTCTAATGCAAACGTTAAGGTTGCGGTGTAGACCGGTTTTTTTATGATAGAATAGGCCATCCCTATGACTGCCCCTATTAACCCTGCTAATACAATAATTCTCCATTGTACTAATAAATAAGCACACCATTCTTTTGCTTTCTCTAATAACTCTTTTAAGGATATTTCGTCGTTAGGTATTTGTTCGTTCATCAAATTCGGTATTCTGTTATTAACTATGAATTGCTTTATTTAAGGCTTTCTAATTTCTGAAATCTTAATTGTACTTTCATCTAAAATTTCTAATCTTTATAATCCAATCAAAAATCTGTATTCTGAAATCTCCTATTTAAATGCCGTAACCAAAAGAACTCCCACACTAACTAATACTGAAGATATACTCACCCATTGTGCTGTACTCATCTTTTGGGTTTCCGGTTTTTCAGGCACTACGATTTGTGCACCTGGCACTACTTTGGGGTTGGACCTAAAAAACAATAAAACTTTGTGTGTCACAGCAGCTTCACCGTTGGGATAAATGATGTACGCTTTATTCCTCCACCCTTTCGCATCCAAACCACCAACCGCATCCAAATAATAACCGAACCCTTTGTTTTTATTATAGGGAATCTCTGAAGTCAGAAGCACATTCCCTGCCACTTTTACAGTTTCATTAAAAGGCGAAACATCTATTTCGTCACCCGGTAATAATGTTACATTCGCATTACTGTTTTGATTTTTGGTGACTGCACTCCAATCCACAGGAATAGTGGAAAATTTCAAATCTTCTTTTAGTTTCTTTTCTAATTTGTTCTGAATACTATCCTTTTCACCCAAATTTAGACTTACATTTTCTAAATCTTCAATTTGATCTTTTTTGATAGGTCGTTTTATTTTTACTCCGTTCAGACTCGCCAATGTTGTAAGTCCACCTGCCCTTTTGACAACATCATAAATCTTCTCTTTTTTACTGGCCAAAACATATTTTCCTGGATATGCAACCGCTCCCGATATGGTTACCATCTCTGGCTTTTCATTAACTGCCATTCTTCTTACATTCACAACATCAAAAGGTTTCAACTCAAAATTGGTCGATTGTTCATTCGAACCGGGAGTAATTTCAATATTAAACAATTCAACCTTATTCGGATTAGTGTCATCTATTGCTTCAGCACGAATCATTCTCGCAATTTCAACACGCTTAGACGCAGAACCCGTTAACCCTCCTGCAGCAATAATTAAATCATTTAATGTTAAATTGTCCTGATAATCGTATATATTTGGTTTTTTTATTTCACCATCAATAGTAACTTTGTATTCTTCTTTGAAATCTAAAATGGAATACACAGTAATTCTGTCTTCTTTTTTTAATTCGATATTGGCATTAGCATCAGAGCTCATTGCTTTACCCAAATCAACATTAACAATCTCTTTAGTTAAATCATCTTTTAAACGAATGATTCTGGATCTTTTAAGATAAGCATCTTCTTTTAATCCTTCTGCTTGACGAATCAAATCCGAAACCCGCATCCCAGGATAAAAAGAGTAAGTATCTGGTCTAAAAACAGCTCCGTCAATTATAATACGATTTTCAAATCGATTTAAAATTTTGGAAATTCGGTACACATCCCCATTCAAAGGAATATAACTACCGTATTGTGCTGCTTGTATGTCGGCGACCTTATATTCTTTACCCGTTTTTTGCAAAACATTTACTGAAGCAGTATAAGCAAACTCATTGAATCCTGAACCGAAATTCAATAAATCAGAGAAATGTTCCCCTTTCTTCATCTCAAAAATACCGGGACGTTTCATTTCCCCCTCAACCGTCACTCTATTAACATAAGCAGGAATACGAATGACATCATTGTCTTTTAATCCCACATTGTCTGACTGGTCACCCGTAACCAAAAAACGATAAATATCAATATTTTTATAAACCCTATTGTTACGAATCAGCTCAATATTTCTATAACTGCCATTCTTACTTGGCCCCCCCCCTAAAAACAGCGCATTGTAAACCGTTGCTAAAGAAGAAATAGAATAATTTCCAGGTTGTCTGCTTCCTATAATAGTTACTTTAATCGTTCTAATACGACTTAGGCTTACATCAACTTGTGATTGTCCAGAACGAACCGTACTGTATACGTGAGAAATAGCCCCTTTAATTTTTTGAGTAGCAGCCTCAATTGTTAATCCAGAAACTGAAATTTGGCCAACATACTGGATATTTACTTTTCCTTCAACAGATACGGGTACGTTATCATTAAATTCTTGCACTCCATTGACACTAATTTCCAATTCATCACCAGGTCCTAAAACATAGTTAACTGGGGTTGCCAAGTTTAAATTCGGCTGAAAGTTCAAAGTAGGATTATCAAATAATTCAGAACCAAAAACAAGGGAATTCAGACTGTCTTTAATTTTTTTGTTTTCAATCTTTTCTTGCTTCCGAATATCATCCTCACTCTCATCTTCACCTTCTTCTAAATCGGAATCATTTGTATTCTTCTTGGTTCCTTTTTTTTCATTTTTTGTTTTAGTCTCTTCGGGAAGTCCCAAACGTTTTTTCAATTTGGCAAATTCTGTAGCACTCATCCCTTTAGATAAAGCCATAGACTCAACTTGATCAATAGTCATTTTATTACTTTGCAATTGTGATTTTATCTTTGCGATATCCCCATCCGATAAATAATCAACTCTTACGGTACTTAGGTCATTACCTTTTAAAATATCTTGAGCCATCAAAGATGAGCTCTGAAAAAGGGCTACAAAAAGGACAATTACTGTAATTATTTTTTTCATATGAAGATACTATTTTTGATATTATAGTTTTGGATTTAATTCTAACTAATAATTTACTTTTTATTGCTAAACTAGCAGTGTTTTAAAATTCTACCTTATAATATAGCAACCAATTTATACGGCTTCGCCACAGTGAGTCCCAATAAGGTTTACCGTTTTTTTTACGAATTTGCAAAATTACATTAAAAAAAGAACTTTTCTCTCTTTTTAATGCGCTGATTTGGTGTTTTTATCCTAAAAATTTAAAACAACACAAACAACTAACCTTCAAATAATTAAAAAAATAATGTCTTTTTTATATCTTATATATAAAAAAAAAATTATTTTTTTTCAACTTTAAGAACACAACCCAAAGACTCTAAAACGAGCACATAGTGATTGTGTTTTACTTCCTGAACAATAGCCGATTGTGTAATAAATGGCCCTGATTCTAACACTATTTTATCACCTTTTTGCCATTTGTCCACCATCACTTCAAAAACATCTGGCACGTTCAACCAATTTTGAATAGCCTGAATCTCTTTCTCTTTTACTATCGCTGGTTTTCCTAACCAAAACAAGTAACGTATCGCTCCTGGAATTTCGAAAATGACGTTACGCTCTTTTTCATTGACTTGAACAAAAATATAGGAATTAAATAAAGGGGCCTCTATTTTCTTTTTGCGATCAGACCATTGACGCTCTTTAGTTATCAAAGGACAATAGGCCTTAATTCCAGCTTCATTCAACCGTTCCGCAACTTTCTTTTCCCACTTGGGCTTGGTGTAAACTACGTACCAGTTCATATATTTCCTCTTATTAACCCTAAAAATCAAAAAACCTTTTAAGAATACTGTTTATCATAATAAGAAGCATAAGCTCCTGAAGTCACATTGTTCAACCACTCTTGATTATTCAAATACCAATCAATAGTAACTTCCAATCCTTCTTCAAAAGTTACTGATGGCTTCCACCCCAATTGTGAATTTATTTTGGATGCATCAATAGCATAACGCAAATCGTGCCCAGGTCTGTCTTTTACATAAGTAATCAATTGAGCTGATTCTCCTGCTACTCGACCTAGTTTTTGATCCATAATTTGACATAATACCTTAACCAAATCAATATTTTTCCATTCGTTAAAACCTCCAATATTATAAGTCTCATGATTCTTTCCATCATGAAAAACTAAATCAATAGCAACCGCGTGGTCTTTTACAAAAAGCCAATCTCTTGTATAATTCCCATCTCCATAAACTGGCAAGGGTTTATTATTGATAATATTATTAATAAACAACGGAATTAATTTCTCTGGAAAATGAAAAGGGCCGTAATTATTGGAACAATTAGTAATTACATATGGCAACCCGTATGTTTCTCCGTAAGCTCTCACAAAGTGATCTGAACTCGCTTTGGATGCCGAATACGGTGAATTAGGATCATAAGGAGTCGTCTCTGTAAATAACCCTTCAGTTCCAAGTGAACCATAAACCTCGTCGGTACTCACATGATAAAAACGTTTTCCTTCAAAGTTCCCCAACCATTGTTTTTTTGCTGCATTCAATAAATTCATCGTTCCAATCACATTGGTCTTTACAAAAGCCAAAGGATCTTCGATAGAACGATCGACATGAGATTCGGCAGCTAGATGAATTACACCGTCAAACTGTTGGTTTTGAAATAAGGAATCAATAAAACTTTCATCGGTAATATCTCCTTTTACAAAAGTATAATTGGATTCTTTTTCAATATCCTTGATATTCTCCAGATTCCCAGCATACGTCAAGGCATCCAAATTAAATATTTGATAATCTGGATAATTTTTCACAAATCGTCTTACAACATGCGAACCAATAAACCCCGCTCCTCCTGTAATAAGTATCTTTTTCATTTGTCTTTTCTTGATTTTTTATATTTATAACCTATATTTTACTTTTTGAATTCTGCCTTCTTCATTCTGCCTTCTCAATTCTCACAATTCACTACTCACAATTTCCCATCAACTCCATCTGTCAAAACACCTTTAACATCATAAAGAATACTACATGTCTTTCTCAATAAATTAATATCAATCTTCATAAATTCGATATGGGCCACACCCAAAACGACAGCATCAAAAGTAGTATTTGGTTCCTCATTCACCATTGTTATACCATATTCCTGTTTTACCTCGACTGGATTAGCCCAAGGATCAAAAACAGTCACTTGAATTCCATAATCTTCTAATGCCTTTATCACATCTACGATCTTGGTATTCCGAACATCCGGACAATTTTCTTTGAAGGTAATACCCAACATCAATAAACTTGCGCCATTAATGATTACACCTTTTTTGATCATCAGCTTCACTACTTGCGAAGCTACGTATTCACCCATACTATCATTCAAACGACGCCCGGCCAAAATTATTTCAGGATGATAACCTTTTTCTTGTGCCTTTTGGGCTAAATAATAAGGATCAACTCCAATACAATGACCACCAACTAAACCCGGTTTAAAAGGCAAAAAATTCCACTTGGTACCCGCAGCTTTAAGTACAGCAGTTGTATCAATATCTAGAAGATTAAAGATTTTTGCTAATTCATTAACAAAAGCAATATTAATATCCCTTTGGGAATTCTCAATTACTTTGGCAGCTTCTGCTACTTTTATGGACGGAGCAAGATGTGTTCCTGCAATGATAACAGATTGGTACAATTCATTTACTTTTTGTCCAATTTCAGGAGTGGAACCTGAAGTTATCTTTAAAATTTTCTCTACAGTATGTTCCTTATCTCCTGGATTAATTCGCTCTGGAGAATAACCTACAAAAAAATCGACATTGAATTTCAATCCCGAAACCTTTTCCAAAACAGGTACGCATTCCTCTTCTGTCACACCAGGATAAACAGTTGACTCATAAATAACGATATCTCCTTTTTTCAAAACAGAACCGACAGTTTCACTGGACTTGTATAATGGGATTAAATCGGGACGATTATTTTTGTCCACTGGAGTTGGAACCGTAACAACATAATAATTACAATCCGCTATATCGGCAATTTGTGAAGTACAATACAAGCCTTTTTCGTCACTTGTTTTTTGAACCAGTACTTTTTGCAAAGTTTCCTCATCAATTTCAAGGGTTCTGTCTGTTCCCGATTGTAATGCTACAACTCTTGATGTATTAATATCAAAACCTACAACAGAAAATTGGGTAGCAAACAATCGAGCCAAAGGCAAACCAACATAACCCAAACCTATTACTGCAATTTTTATATCTTTATTCAATTTCTTAAACTATTGTTGGCTTTAAAAGCTTTATTAACAAAATATTTTTTCAGAATCTTAACCTAAGTAATCACATTATAAAAGCCCTTTTTTACAAATAGAAAAAAAAACTCTCGTCGTTCGATAGTGTGTTTTCATCTCATAAAACCTTTATTACTTTAAAACTTTCGACTTACTTATTTAACCCTAACTCCTGAATTAAATTTAGCCAACAAAGGTAGTAAAAATATGATTTCAAATTTGTTAAAAGAAAACGAATTATAACAAAAGAAAAAGATTTTTATAAACTAAAACTGTAAACAACTAATAGTCAATAAAAAAAATTATAAAACCCTAACTGAAGATAAAAAATCACTGTTTTTGATGATACTTAATTAAATAAATATTTAATTAAAGGTCTTTTTATTAGATATCTTAAAAAATTAAGAACCAATAGCCTGATACACAAAGCCAATATCTTCTAATTCCGTTTTATTCAAAATATTTCTTCCGTCAAATACAAAAGCTGGTTTTTGCATCCCATCATATATTTTTTGCCAATCATAGTGTACAAATTCATCCCATTCAGTAAGTACTGCAATAGCATGTGCTTTTTCACAAGACAAATATGGGTCTCCAAATGTAAATATGCTTTTCCCATTCTCCTCCGAAGTTCTAGTTTCTAGATAATCCAAGTCAGAAAGAATCTTTTTTCGAGAAACTTTTGGGTCATATACAGCAATATTAGCGTGCTCATTAATTAAATCATTTGCCACATATATCGCAGCAGACTCTCTCGTATCATTGGTATCTTTCTTGAAAGCCCAACCCAAAAAAGTAATTTTTTTATCTGCAACAGTATTATATAATGTTTGAACTATATTATTTGAAAAACGACGCTTTTGATGGTCGTTCATAATTATTACCTGTTCCCAATAATCGGCTACTTCATTCAATCCATAAGATTTTGCTATATACACAAGATTTAATATGTCTTTTTGAAAACAAGATCCTCCAAATCCTACTGAAGCTTTTAGGAATTTCGCACCAATTCTACTATCCATTCCTATGGCTTTAGCTACTTCATTCACATCGGCGCCTGTTTTTTCACAAAGCTCAGACATTGCATTGATGGATGAAATTCTTTGTGCCAAAAAAGCATTGGCTGTCAATTTTGATAACTCCGACGACCAAACATTAGTCATCAATATTTTCTCTGAACTTACCCAATTAGAATAAACATCAACTAAAGCTTGAATAGCTTTTTGTCCTTCTTCCGTAGTATCCCCGCCTATTAAAATACGGTCTGGATTTAATAAATCTTGAACAGCAGTACCTTCAGCCAGAAATTCTGGATTTGACAGAATTTGAAACTGTACTCCATTCCCGGTAGAATCAAGGATGCTTTTGATAGCTTCTGCTGTACGTACTGGCAAAGTAGATTTCTCGACAACTATCTTATCGCTTTTAGCAACTCTCGCAATTTGTCTGGCACACAATTCAATATATTTCAAATCGGCAGCCATACCTTTTCCTTTTCCGTAGGTTTTTGTTGGCGTATTTACAGATATAAAAATAATTTGAGCTTCGTCTATTGCTTTATCAACTTCGGTAGAAAAAAATAAATTTCTTCCTCTTGCTTCAGCTACAATTGTATCAAGGCCTGGCTCATAAATTGGAATATTGTTTGTATTTTTATCATTCCAAGCCAAAATTCTTTCTTCATTCAAATCAACAACCGTAACTTGAATGTGAGGACACTTTTGCGCTATAACCGCCATAGTAGGCCCTCCTACATATCCTGCACCGATGCAACAAATTTTTGTGATTTCCATATTGTTGTTCTATTTCTCTATTCTGTCTTCTGTAATCTATTGTCTGAAACCTACTACCTGCTAAGATTCTCCCAATACCAACCAACGGCTTCCTTCAACCCTTCTTGCAAGGAAAATTTTGGATTATAGCCTAAAATTGCTTTTGCCTTATCAATACTGGCCAAGGAATGAGGAATATCTCCTACTCTGTTAGGGCCATATTCTATTACTACATCTGCAATCTTTGGGTCATAATCTGCTAAAAAAGCTTTCAAGTAACCAATCAAATCATTTAATGTATTTGTATCTCCATAAGCGGTATTATAAACCGTATTTACAGCTTCTGAATTTTCAATAGTCATTGCCAATTCATTCATCTGAATTACATTATCGATATATGTAAAATCCCGTGAATAATTTCCATCTCCATTTATTTTCGGACTTTCATGACGCATTAATTGCATGACAAACTTTGGAATCACTGCTGCATAAGCTCCATTAGGATCTTGCTTTCGACCAAACACATTAAAATAACGCAACCCTATAGTCTCCAACCCATAAGTTCTACTAAAAATCTCCGCATACAACTCATTTACATATTTTGTAATGGCATAAGGAGAAAGTGGTTTTCCTATTAAATCTTCTACTTTTGGCAATCCAACTGAGTCACCATAAGTCGAAGAACTGGCCGCATACACAAATCTTTTTACATTGGCATCTCGTGAAGCTACCAACATGTTCAAAAAACCGGAAACATTAACATCATTAGATGTTATTGGGTCATTTATTGATCTGGGCACAGAACCTAATGCAGCTTGATGCAGCACATAATCAACTCCCTGTACCGCTTGTTGGCAGGTATCTAAATTTCGTATATCACCTTCAATTAACCTAAAATTATCATTGCCTATAAAATCTTTTAAATTATGACGATGACCAGTGGCAAAATTATCCAAACAAATTACGTTGTATTCTTTAGACAAAAAATATTCACATAGGTTGGACCCAATAAATCCTGCCCCTCCCGTAATTAGTATTTTTTTTTTATTATTTTCTGTCATTTTTAAAATTAATTTTTAAACAGATGATTTTTATTTTTTCTTCCTAATTATTTTATCAATTAAAGTCATTTTCTTTTCGACCTCATGATACCCATTTGAATAATCACCATTTCCATAACCGTAGCCGTACCCATAACCTCCTCCATATTTGGCTTTATTTTCAAAACCATTCAAAACAATACTCGCATTATGAAGTTCACCTCTATTTACCCTATTATTCAGTAATGTTATCATTTCTTTTTTAGTAAAATTTTGTCTTACTATATATAAAGTAACATCACAATATTGTGCCAACTCAAGTGAATCTGCTACCAAACCTACTGGAGGCGTATCCAAAATAATATAATCGTATTTAATTTTAAGCTCTTCTATCAATTCTTTCATCCCATCACTCAAAATCAATTCAGATGGATTAGGCGGAATAGGCCCTGATAATATAACATCAAGAAAAGGAACAGAAGTATGATTTACAATCTCATCCAATCCTTTATCTTTAATTAAATAATTCACTACCCCTACCGTATTATCCAAATGAAATTCTTCAAACAACTTTGGTTTCCTTAAATCCAATCCTACAATTACAGTCTTTTTCTCACTTAAAGCAAATACGGTTGCAATATTTATAGAACAAAACGTTTTCCCTTCACCACTTACTGAAGACGTTATCATCAATGTTTTTGATCCAGCTACATTGTTCTTCTTATATAAAAATTGAAGAGAGGAACGAATGGCTCTAAAGGATTCTGACAACGCAGATTTTGGCTTTTCAAATACTGCCAAATCATTATTATCACTATTAATTCCAACTATACCTATTAACGGAATATCTGTTAGTTTACTTATATCATCTGGATTTTGAATGGTATTATTTACAAAGAAAACAACAACAATAACCAGCAAAGGAAGTAATAATCCAAGAAATAATGCCAAAACATAATTCACTCCAGTCTTAGGCCCAATAAGCCCTCCTCCAATATCTTTTGCTGAATCAATAAAATGAATATCAGACAGATTCGCAGCTTTTACAATATCTGCCTCACTCCTTTTTTGAAGGAAAGTACTATATATATTATCATTTAAATCATATTTTCTTTTGATTTTTATTAATTCTTGCTGATCATCAGGAAGACGTTTAATTTTGCTTTCTGCTTGATTAATTCTGCTCTCAACCATTGCCAAATCATAATCTAAGGAACTTCTAGCTGTAGTAATATTTTCCATTAAAACGTTTTTAACAGCCTCCATTTGATTATCAAAATCCTTAAATATTTTTTCGCTTTTTACTGCATAAGCCATCTCAGATCGTTGAGTAGAAAGAGCTATCAATTTAGATACATTCACAACAATATTAGGATCTTCAATTCCAGCCACAGAAGGCGCAGGTAATTTCGAATAATCAACACTATTTCTTAAATAAGATTTCAAAGAATTATAATAGGTGATTTTTCGATTTATAGCGTCTTTTTCTACATCAAAATCAAGAATCTTATCTGAAAATTTTTGGCCTCCGCTTCCTTCAACCTCGTAAATATTTTTATCTTTCCTAAATGACTTCAGCTCGTCACCAGCCAGTTTTAGTTGAGATTCCATCGCAACAAGTGTGCTGTCAATAAAATTTATTGTGTTTGTTGCAAATTGATTTTTACTGTCTAGCTGTCTTTTTATCAGCATATTTACGGTCGAATTTAGATATTCAACCATTCGGGCTTTATTGGTACCCTGCATCCCCAATGTAATTATAGAACTTCCTTTATCATCAGTTATAACATTTATGTTCCTATAATTCGAAACGGTACCATCAAAGTCATTAAATCTCACAAAGTATTCATTACCCTTATACAAACCTGGATTGTCGTTTATTTGTAATGTCCAATTCAAAAAAGGCAAAGACACTTTTTGTCCAACTTTGTATTTTTTTACAAAGTCACCCTCTACAACTGACGTATTACTATAACTATTATCAGAATAATGAATTAATGAAACAGATGTACCCTCCTCAAAAGGAATTCTTAATTCGTATTCATTTTCAGTAATAAATTTAATCCCAATAAGATTCCCTACTACTTGACCTTGTTTTTTATCGATATCTAGATGAAAAGGAACTGATCCATAAGCGTCAACAAGATTATATTCCCCTTGCTTCAAATAATCAATATAATACTGTAATTTATCAACAACCAACTCATTGTGAGAACGAGATTGCAAAGTGGTCGAGATAGTCTGCATTTGATCCGAAGCACCTCCCCAATTAAAAACCAAATTAGTACTTGAGGTAAAAAGCGGATTGGTTTCTTCCTTAACCGAAATGAGGGTTTCGATTGCATAAATTTTCTCTTTGCGAATATTAACCTGATACGCAATCATTAATGCTATAAATATGGATAGCAAAAACCATTTCCAATAACTTAATATCTTTATTAAAAAACCCTTAAAATCAAAACTGGGATGATTTTCAAAAACCGAAAAATCTTTAATATCTAACATATTTGGAAATTGATTTTATTTTTTAAGCAACAAATAAGTGGTACTTACTAAAGATAATAATGTAATAAGAGTCGTCAAAGATTGAATTCCTGTACTTCCTGTTCCCCAAGTTTTTTGCTTAAGCGGCTTTACATAAATATAATCGTTTGGCTGCAAAAAGTAATATGGCGAATTCATTACATTAATATTTGTCAAATCCAAATCTTTCATTTCTGTACCATTTGGAGTTT
Organism: Flavobacterium granuli; assembly: GCF_031456055.1. Classification (GTDB taxonomy): domain Bacteria; phylum Bacteroidota; class Bacteroidia; order Flavobacteriales; family Flavobacteriaceae; genus Flavobacterium; species Flavobacterium granuli_A. Next base: position 147,991 of record NZ_JAVDTX010000007.1, on the reverse strand, counting down.
GTCTAATAACTGTTACTGCTTTTCTATCACCAGTTGTCGTTATATCCCCAGCATTGGCAATAGCTTCCATTATATTTACTTTTTCCTGAAACAAGGTTTTGGTACCAGTACTACCTACTTCTCCATTAATGGTATATCGAAAGCCAGCTAATTTCACTACTACAAAAATACTGGCATTCTCTTTAAAATACTCTGCCAATAATCTTTTTTCGACATTAACGCGCACTTCCTCTAAAGTAAATCCCATAACATTCATCTCACCTAAAACCGGAATTCGAATGTTTCCATGATCATCTATAGTAAATCCATCAAAATATAAACCCTCCTCTGATTGATCACTTTCGGAACCATTGGCAGTTGGATTAAAAATAGCTACTAACTTTGGGTCTGAAGCCTTAATTGTAATACTTAATACATCATGGGTTTGCAAACGATACGGTTTGGATTCCACCATTACGACTGGACCTTCATTAGAAGAATTATCCTTTTTTTGAAGGTAAACCAAATCCTTTACTGGAATACAGGATGTAAATAACATACTGGTAAATAAAAAAATAAAGACTAAACGTTTATTCATTCGTTTTAATTTAGTAACAAATATAGTTTTTCAATTACGATTTAAAAAGCATCACGCTTAATAAACAGCTTAATTGGTTTTTAATGATTTTTCAAAAGGCACTCTTTGCAATATACTTCGGCCAAGAGTTACTTCATCTGCGTATTCTAATTCATCACCAACAGCAATTCCTCTTGCTATTGTTGAAACTACTATCGGTAAATCAGCAATTTGTTTATAGATATAAAAATTAGTGGTATCGCCCTCCATTGTTGAACTTAAAGCAAATATTATCTCTTTGACTTGACCTAACTTCACTTTCTCTACTAACTTAGAAATAGTAAGCTGACTAGGCCCTACTCCATCAATAGGTGAAATTTTGCCTCCCAAAACATGGTAAATCCCTCTAAATTGGCCAGTATTTTCGATTGCCATTACATCGCGAATATCTTCGACAATACAAATAATTTGATGGTTTCTGCTTGAATTGGCACAAATCTCACAAACTTCACTATCTGATATATTATGACAGCTATTGCAATATTTGATTTCTTCACGCATTGTAACTAATGCTTGAGCTAAAAAAGTAGCCTGTTCTTTGGGTTGCTTCAAAATATGCAATACCAATCGCAAGGCAGTTCTTTTGCCAATTCCAGGCAATTGAGCCATTTCATTAACTGCTTTTTCTATTAGTTTTGAAGAAAATTCCATGGATACAAAAGTAAGCAATTTGACAAACTGCCATTTAGAAAATTGAATCTATTTTAAAATACCGTGCATTAGTATTGAAATAAACAAAATCAGCATTTTTTTTGCTAAGCAAATGTCTAATATTTCCAAAAAAACAAATTGTTTCAATTAAAAATTTAGATAGTTATAGCCTATCCCAGATGGAAGAGGCATCCTACGTTTTTTAAAGTGGATATAGTAGACAGCTGGAATAGATTCTTAAAAATTAATATTTATTTAAGGTCAGCAGCACCAACGTACAGGCAGCTTCATACTTTATATTATTCAATTCCAACAATTGATAAAACTCTGGATTTTCAGTTCCTGGGTTAAATAAGACACGTTTTGGCTTAGCATCAACAATATAATTATAATAATCCCTTTGACGGGTTGGGTTTAGGTACAGCGAAATGGTATCAATATTTTTAACAGGAATCGCTTTGGTATTTATTTTAATACCTGCTACTTCTCCCGTATTTTGTCCCAAAGCAAGGACTGAATGTCCTTTGGCAACCAACAATTCAATAGCTTTGAACGCTGCTTTTTCTGGTTTTACAGTTGCTCCAAGAACTAAGGTTTTTTTATTTTTCGTCATTTTAAATCAATATAAGATGCAAAAGTAATCAAAAAGGATTAAGCACTAACTAAATAGTTGTCATAAACATGGAAATTATAATTAACCATTTTGTCTTTTAACTATTTCAGCAAATGGTTCCAATAATTAAATGAAATAAACAATTACATAACACTTGTTTAAACTTATTTATACATAAATTCGTAATTTTACAATCAAAAACCAAAACCGGATGGATTTATTTATTTACTTATTTGTTGCTTTATTTTCTGTATTAAATCCCATAGGAACCGTTCCAATCTTTGTAGGCCTTACCCAAGGTGATTCCAAAAAAGAATGTTCAAGAATTTCATTATGGACTTCTATAAATGTATTTCTAATTCTAATTATTTCTTTTTTTGTTGGGAAATATGTTTTAAACTTTTTTGGCATCAGTATAGACTCCTTACGAATTGCAGGAGGATTAATCATTGTGAGTTCTGGTTTTTCTTTACTTTCGGGACAATTCAACAAGAAGCGAGGAATCAATAAAAAGATAGAAAACGACGCCCAAAAACGAAATGATATTGCTTTAACACCTTTGGCAATACCTATGCTTGCGGGTCCTGGCTCCATTTCCTTATTAATCGCATTTTATCAAGAACATAATTCCACTAACGAACTTATAATTGCCTCACTAGCAATATTAGCAATCGCAATTGCAATTTTTATCATCCTAAGAAGCGCACATTATTTGGCCCAAATACTTGGTGCCTCTGGTATAGTAGCAATTTCAAGAATTGTAGGGTTTATAGTTATTGCAATTGGTATTCAATACATTGTAAGTGCTCTTATTAATATTATCAAAGGTAATTTGATGTAATTCTAAAAATTATCAAAAAAAAGCCCAAATTCCAATTAGCTCAAGCTATTGAAATTTGGACTTTTTTTATTTTAAAAATTTAAATCTTATTCTCTCGGCAAGAAAATCTCAGCCATCATACAACGGGCACTTCCACCACCACAAGCCTCTATAGTATCCAAACTCGAACTCAAAATAGTTACATGCTCTTCTAATTGAGCTATTTGCTTTTTGGTCAAACTTTGATGAGCCGAAGCACTCATTACCAAATATCTTCTATCGTTGGTACCTTTAACTTCAAGCATGTTTCCTGCAAAGTTATTCACTTGCTCTTCGGTAATTAAAATAATTTCTTTTTCATCACCTTTAAGACTCTCAAGAACCATTTTTCGTTCTTTTTTGTCGTCGATACAATCAGCACATATAACAGCAAAGGTCTCACCAAGACACATCATCACATTGGTATGATAAATCAACTTTCGTTCGTTATTAACAGTATGAAAGGCTTCAAAAATTACAGGCGTAAATTCAAAATCTTCACAAAACTCAATAAATAACTCTTCATCAGCTCTTGGAGAAAGGGCACAATAAGCCTTTCCATTCTCTCTATCCAATAATAAACTTCCCGTCCCTTCTAAGAAAAAACCATCCTCCTCGGCAGAAGTATAATCCATAATGTTATCGATTATAAATCCTTTCTCTTCCAGAGTATCCAAAATATCTTCACGACGTTCTAAACGACGATTCTCAGCAAACATAGGATATAGTGCGACATCCCCGTTCTCATGAAAAGAAATCCAATTGTTTGGAAAAATACTGTCTGGCGTGTCTGAATTTTCCTTGTCATCAACTACCGTTACATCGACCCCAACCGAGCGAAGCTTCTCAACAAAAACATCAAATTCCTGTTGTGCTTTTGCATTTACCGTTGCAGGCAAAAGACCATCCAAAACTTTTTGATAGTAATTATTCACTGCTGTTTGCTCATTCATACGGAATGCAACTGGCCGAATCATCAAAATGGAGTTTGTTGTTTGTTTCATATTTTTATGGTATTATCATTAAAAGAATCTATTGCCTAAAGTTAAACAATAAAACCCAAAACGAATTGTTAATCTCTTATTAATGGCAAGGTGGAACATCTCAACAATCCTTCTTGCTTTGAAATTTCGGCATATGGAATTTCTTCTACAATAAACCCATTAGCTCGTAGCCAATTATTTAATCTTGTAAAATTCTTTTCAGAAACAACAACGTTTGTATCTATCGAAAATACATTAGAATTCATATTATACATTTCATCACGCGTAATATGAAACAAATTTTCTTTACCGAAAAGATTCACTAAAAACATATAATCTGCTTCTTCTCTAAATCCTCTTTTGTATATAATCCCTTTGTCTTTTCCTACTGGCTGAAAGCAACAATCAAGATGCAAAGCATTATCGCGAGCTTCAATTCTTGATTTAACCAAATCAAATTCTTTTACAATTTTATTCGGAAATAAATCTTTTATAAATTTCACACCATGCATATTGGTTCTTGCAGTTATATAACTAGCATAATCACTTCCCTTGTATGTCCCTATAAAAATATAATCATTCCAAAGCATAACATCACCACCCTCAATATGAACTTCTTCGGGAGGCCGAACCACTTTTAAAGGATTCATCTGATCTATTACATATTGAATAGCATCCAACTCTCGTTCACGATCTGGTAAAATATTTGATTTAACAAAAGTGTCATCTATTACAAAGCCAATATCTCTTGTAAATATCTGATTGTAATTTTCGATCATTTCTGGACGCAAAACAGTTACTCCATATTTTTGAAACACCGAATTAAAGGCTTCCATTTCGACAACCATATCAGCCTCTATTGGGTAGGTTTTAGCTAAAATATGTTCTAAAGATTTAGGATCATAAGCTTCTTCAACCTTAGGCGTCGGACCATTATTAACAGCAGAACCTAACACTACTACCCTCAATTTTGAGGTCTCATTTTTTATGTTTAATTCTAGCATTTTTATAACTTTTGCCAAAGATAAAAAAAAAAGCTCCACCGTAAAGTGAAGCCTTAATAAACTATTTTAAGATTTATGATTTAACATATTCTCTCAAAGGATAACCAGTATATATCTGTCTTGGCCTACCAATTGGTTCTTTGTTTTCTCTCATTTCTTTCCATTGAGCTATCCATCCTGGCAATCTACCAATCGCAAACAAAACAGTAAACATATCAGTTGGAATTCCTAATGCTCTATAAATAATACCAGAATAAAAATCAACGTTAGGATATAAATTTCTTGACTTAAAATATTCATCTTCTAATGCCGAAGCTTCTAATTTTTTAGCTATTTCAAGGATAGGATCATTAACTCCCAAAGTTGCAAGTACTTCATCAGCTGCTTTCTTGATTATTTTTGCTCTTGGATCAAAGTTTTTATAAACCCTATGACCAAACCCCATTAATCTGAAAGGATCATTTTTATCTTTAGCTTTCGCTAAATATTTATCTGCATCACCACCAGTAGCATGTATTTCTTCAAGCATCTCAAGTACAGCTTGATTTGCACCACCGTGTAATGGCCCCCACAAAGCAGAAACTCCAGCCGAAATTGAAGCAAAAAGACCAGCATGCGAAGAACCAACCATTCTTACTGTCGATGTAGAACAGTTTTGTTCGTGATCAGCATGAAGAATAAATAATTTATCCAATGCATCAATAACAATAGGATTAGCACTGTAAGGTCCGTTAGGCAACTTAAACATTAAGCTCATAAAATTCTCAACATATCCTATTGTATTATCATAATAATTCAAAGGATACCCCATACTTTTTCTATAAGTCCAAGTAGCAATAACTAAAAATTTAGCAATAGTTTTACAAACCGCATCATACATTTCTTTTTCATTATCCGCATCTACTGACTTAGGATTAAAAGCAGTCAAAGCACTAGTCAATGAAGACAACACTCCCATAGGGTGGGCTGTTCTTGGAAAACCATCCAAAATAATCTTCATTTCTTCACTTACTATAGTGAATTTTCGAATGTCATTTTCAAATTGCTCCAATCTTTCAACAGAAGGTAATTCTCCAAAAATTATTAAATATGAAACTTCTAAAAAATGAGACTTCTCGGCTAATTCTTCAATTGAATATCCTCTATAACGTAAAATTCCAAGTTCACCATCCAAAAAAGTAATTTCGCTTTTGCAAGAACCTGAATTTTTGTAACCTGGATCAAGGGTAATCACGCCTGACATATCTCGTAATTTGCTAATATCAACAGCTGCTTCATTCTCACTACCAACGATTACGGGAAGTTCAAATTTGTTACCATCAATTTCTAATACTGCTATTTTTGACATATTTTTTTATGAAATATAATTTAATTTATAATTTACCAAATCTAAGGAATTCCACATTAAATTAAAAACTTATTGAACATTGAATTTGTTAAAAATTCAAAAAAAAAGCCATTCATCATAGATAAATGGCTTAATTACTATAAACTTATTAGAATTACTTTATTTTGAATGCCTTTTTCCCAGGAAAATATGCAGAATTCCCTAATTCTTCTTCTATTCTTAACAATTGATTGTATTTTGCCATACGATCAGAACGAGAAGCTGATCCTGTTTTGATTTGTCCACAGTTTAATGCAACTGCTAAATCAGCAATTGTATTATCTTCAGTTTCTCCAGAACGGTGAGACATTACTGAAGTATAACCAGCATTTTTAGCCATATTCACAGCAGCAATTGTTTCTGATAATGTACCAATTTGGTTTACCTTAATTAGAATTGAATTTGCTATTCCTTTTTCAATTCCAGTTGACAAACGCTCTACATTAGTAACAAACAAATCATCCCCAACCAATTGTGTTTTATTACCGATTTTTTCTGTCAATAACTTCCATCCATCCCAGTCATTTTCATCCATACCATCCTCGATAGAGATAATTGGATATTTAGTAGCTAATTCAGTCAAGTAATCCACTTGTTCAGCAGAAGTTCTAATTTTTCCAGTTGCTCCTTCAAATTTAGAATAATCGTATTTACCATCAACATAAAATTCAGACGCAGCACAATCTAAAGCAACCATTATTTCATCTCCAAAAGAATAACCTGCTTTTTCAACTGCTAACTTGATCGTATCTAAAGCATCTTCAGTTCCTCCGGCTAAGTTTGGAGCAAACCCCCCTTCGTCACCAACAGCTGTACTCAAACCTCTATCGTGCAATACTTTTTTTAGATTGTGAAAAATTTCAGTTCCCATTTGCATAGCATGAGTAAAAGAAGTTGCTTTTACAGGGAAAATCATAAATTCTTGAAATGCGATAGGCGCATCAGAATGTGAACCTCCATTGATAATATTCATCATAGGAACTGGTAATGTATTTGCAGAAACACCACCCACATATCTATATAAAGGCAATCCTAGTTCATTAGCAGCCGCTTTTGCTACAGCAAGAGAAACTCCAAGAATAGCATTTGCTCCCAAGTTAGCTTTGTTTGGCGTACCATCCAAATCTATCATTGCTTGATCAATCAAATTTTGTTCAAAAACTGAAAATCCAATTAATTCTTCAGCAATTTTAGTATTTACATTTTCAACGGCTTTTAAAACACCTCTACCTAAGAAAGATTTTCCTCCGTCACGTAATTCAACGGCCTCAAATTTACCAGTTGAAGCTCCTGATGGAACTGCCGCTCTTCCTAAAACACCGTTTTCTGTCACAACATCTACTTCTACCGTAGGATTACCTCTTGAATCGAAAATTTGTCTTGCGTGAATTTTAACAATAATACTCATTATTCTTATTTTTTATGTTATTAATTTGTATTTTACTCAAAATTAAGTAAAAAAAATCATAAGTCTTTATTTCAAAAACGTTAATATACTTTTATTTATTAACGATAACGTTTTAGTCTTATACAGATTTGATATTTTCAATAAACTGATCAAAAAGATAAGAAGAATCGTGCGGTCCTGGACTTGCTTCTGGGTGATATTGTACAGAAAAACAATTTTTATTTTTCATTCTCATACCAGCAACAGTTCCATCATTCAAATGCAAATGTGTAATTTCTAAATCCGGATGATTATCAAGTTCTTCCTTATTTACTGCAAATCCATGGTTTTGAGAAGTAATTTCACCTCTGCCTGTTATTATATTTTTCACAGGATGATTAATCCCTCTATGTCCATTAAACATTTTATATGTTGAAACACCATTTGCCAAGGCGATAACTTGATGCCCTAGACAAATACCAAATAAAGGTTTATTGTTTTGAATAATCTCTTTTGCAACTTTTATAGCACTATCCAATGGATCAGGATCTCCAGGACCATTAGACAAGAAAAAACCATCTGGATTAAAAGAAGCTAATTCTGTGTAAGTAGCATTATACGGGAAAACCTTAATATAACAATCTCTTTTTGCTAAGTTACGTAGAATATTTTCCTTTATACCTAAATCTAAAGCTGAAATTTTATATGCAGCATTTTCATCTCCATAAAAATAAGGCTCAATTGTAGATACTTTAGAAGCTAATTCTAAACCTTTCATATCAGGAACTTCAGCTAAAAGCAATTTCAATTCTTCAATCGAGGTATCATCAGTACAGATAACAGCATTCATAGCTCCATTTTTACGAATATAACTAACCAATGCACGTGTATCTACATCCGAAATACAAATCAAGTTTTGTTTAGCAAAATAACTTTCCAAACTTCCTGATGAATCAACTCTAGAATAATTAAAACTAAAGTTTTTACAAATCAAACCTGCAATTTTAATACTACTAGATTCAACTTCTTTATCATTTACCCCATAATTTCCAATATGAGCATTTGTTGCAACCATTAATTGACCAAAATAAGAAGGATCTGTAAAAATCTCTTGATATCCTGTCATACCAGTATTAAAACAAACTTCCCCAAAAGTTTTTCCACTTATTCCAATTGATTTACCGTGGAATATGGTTCCGTCACTTAATAAAAGTATAGCGCTTTTTCGTGTTGTATATTTCATGTGTAATTTAATATTGTGCAAATTTAAATTTTTAAAACAGCGGAAGCAACGTTTTTTGTGAATAATTAAGACTATTTGAAACTCAACAATACAGAGTAACAAAATCACAGCAAAATGTTTAAAAAAAACAGAGTACTACATTCCAAAAAAACAAACTGAAACAGCACCGCTTCAACTACTAATCAATAACCGAAACAATAATTGATTATTTTTTTATAAAAAATCAAAAAAAAAGGATAAACTATAAATAGTTTATCCTTAATTCTTATCGAATGATTATTTTCATAATTATTCAGCTGCGTCAGTTGTTGGTTCTGCCTCAGCAGCTGGAGCTTCAGTAGCTTCGTCTGCTTTTTTAGCTTTTCCACCACGACGGCTTTTTGCTTTTTTAACTTCTTTTTTACCTCCGTTGTAAAGTTCATTGAAATCTACTAATTCGATCATTGCCATATCAGCATTATCTCCTAAACGATTTCCAACTTTAATGATACGTGTGTATCCTCCTGGACGATCTCCTACTTTAGCAGCTACATCTCTGAACAAGTCAGTTACTGCATATTTACTACGTAAGTAAGCAAAAACGATACGACGATTATGAGTAGTATCAGATTTTGATTTTGTTATAAGCGGCTCAACGAATTGTTTAAGCGCTTTAGCTTTAGCAACAGTAGTGTTAATACGTTTGTGCTCAATAAGAGAACAAGCCATATTTGCTAACATAGAACTTCTATGTGCAGTCTGTCTGCTTAAGTGATTGAATTTTTTTCCGTGTCTCATTGCTTTATGAAATTTAATCCCGCAAGCGGGATTAGATTATTCTTTATCTAGTTTGTATTTTGCTAAATCCATACCGAAGGTTAAATTCTTAATTGCAACTAGTTCGTCTAGTTCTGTTAAAGATTTTTTACCAAAATTACGGAATTTCATTAGGTCATTTTTATTGAACGATACTAAATCACCAAGTGTATCAACTTCAGCCGCTTTCAAGCAATTTAATGCTCTAACAGAAAGATCCATATCAACAAGCTTAGTTTTAAGCAATTGTCTCATGTGTAATGACTCTTCATCATAAGATTCTGTTTGTGCAATTTCGTCAGCCTCTAGTGTAATTCTTTCATCTGAAAACAACATGAAATGGTGAATCAAAACTTTTGCAGCTTCAGTAAGAGCATCTTTAGGATTAATTGATCCATCAGTTTTTATTTCAAAAACCAATTTCTCATAATCTGTTTTTTGCTCTACACGGAAGTTTTCAATTGCATACTTCACATTTTTTACAGGAGTAAAAATTGAGTCAGTAAAAATAGTTCCTATTGCAGCATTCTGTTTTTTGTTCTCTTCAGCAGGAACATATCCTCTACCTTTTTCAATAGTTAAATCGAAATTCAGTTTAATTTTACTATCTAAATTACAGATAACAAGTTCTGGATTCAAAACTTGGAAACCTGAAATAAATTTTTGAAAATCACCAGCTGTTAATTGATCTTTACCAGAAACAGATATAGTAACTGATTCATTATCTATATCTTCAATTTGACGTTTGAAACGTACTTGTTTAAGATTAAGGATAATTTCGGTAACGTCCTCAACAACTCCTGAAATAGTAGAAAACTCATGATCTACACCTTCTATACGAACAGATGTAATTGCATAACCTTCTAATGCTGAAAGCAAAACTCTTCTAAGTGCATTACCAACGGTCAATCCATATCCAGGTTCTAAAGGTCTAAATTCAAATTTACCTTCAAAATCGGTTGAATCGATCATGATAACTTTATCGGGCTTCTGAAAATTAAATATTGCCATAAATTTCGACTAAGTCAATTATTATTTGTTGTACAACTCTACGATTAATTGTTCTTTAATGTTTTCTGGAATTTGAAGTCTAGCAGGAACGCTTACAAATGTACCTTGTTTTGTTTCATTATTCCAAGTAATCCACTCATAAACATGACTTGAATTAGATAAAGAACGTTCGATAGCTTCTAAAGATTTAGATTTTTCACGAACACCTACTACATCACCTGGTTTCAAGTGGTAAGAAGGAATATTTACATTTTCTCCATTAACAGTAATGTGACGGTGAGAAACGATTTGACGAGCACCTCTTCTAGAAGGAGCAATACCCATTCTAAAAACTACATTGTCTAATCTAGCTTCACACAATTGTAACAATACTTCACCAGTTACACCTTTAGTAGCTGATGCTTTTTCGAATAAATTTCTGAATTGTTTTTCTAAAATTCCGTAAGAATATTTAGCTTTTTGCTTTTCCATTAACTGAACAGCGTACTCAGATTTTTTTCCTCTTTTTTTTGCCATCCCGTGTTGTCCAGGAGGGTAATTTCTTTTTTCGAAAGCTTTATCGTCTCCGAAAATTGCCTCGCCAAATTTACGAGCGATTCTTGTACTAGGACCAGTATATCTTGCCATTTTAAATTGTTTAAGATTGAGATTATGAATTCAGGTCTTATCCTTCGATAATCTATTTTCAATCTAGGTTATACTATAATTATTTTTGAGTATTAAACTCTACGTCTTTTTGGAGGACGACATCCATTGTGCGGCATTGGAGTAACATCGATAATCTCTGTAACTTCAATTCCACCATTATGCAAAGAACGGATAGCAGACTCACGTCCGTTTCCTGGTCCTTTAACATAAACTTTTACTTTTTTAAGTCCAGCCTCAAGAGCTACTTTACTACAATCTTCTGCTGCCATTTGAGCTGCGTATGGAGTATTCTTTTTAGAACCTCTAAAACCCATTTTACCAGCTGAAGACCAAGAAATAACTTCACCTTTTTTGTTAGTCAAAGAAATGATGATGTTATTAAAGGTAGCAGAAATATGAGCTTCACCCGTTGATTCAACGATAACTTTACGTTTTTTTGCAGTTGCTTTAGCCATATTACTTATTATTTAGTTGCTTTTTTCTTGTTCGCAACAGTTTTTCTTTTACCTTTTCTTGTTCTAGAGTTGTTTTTAGTTCTTTGTCCTCTTAATGGAAGACCAGATCTGTGACGAATACCTCTATAACATCCAATATCCATTAAACGTTTGATGTTTAAAGAAACCTCAGAACGTAATTCTCCTTCAATTTTGAATGTACCAACAGCTTCACGAATTGCTCCGATCTCGTCATCATTCCAATCTTGAACTTTTTTATCTTGGCTAACTTGAGCTTTTTCTAAAATCTCAATTGCTCTACTTCTTCCTAATCCGAAGATATAGGTTAGTGCTATAACACCTCTCTTATTTTTTGGGATATCTACCCCTGCTATTCTTGCCATAATTATCCTTGTCTTTGTTTAAATCTAGGATTCTTTTTGTTTATTACGTACAATCTCCCTTTTCTACGCACAATTTTGCACTCGGGACTTCTCTTTTTTACTGATGCTCTAACTTTCATAGTGAATATCCTTTAATATCTATAAGTAATTCTTGCTTTTGACAAATCATAAGGACTCATTTCTAGTTTCACTTTATCACCAGGTAATAATTTGATGTAATGCATTCGCATTTTACCAGAAATATGAGCAATTACAATATGTCCATTTTCTAACTCTACACGGAACATTGCATTAGATAATGCTTCAATGATTGATCCGTCTTGTTCTATTGCTGATTGTTTTGCCATAAGTTAAGCTACTGCTTTTCTATTTTTACCACTTTTCATCAAACCATCATAATGTTTATTCAACAAGTATGAGTTAATCTGTTGAATAGTATCTATTGCAACTCCAACCATAATTATCAATGAAGTCCCTCCAAAAAACATAGCCCAAGATTGTTGAACATCCATAAGACTTACAACAATTGCTGGGAACACAGCTATCAAAGCAAGAAATAAAGATCCTGGAAAAGTTATTAAAGACATCACTTTATCAAGATAATCTGAAGTCTCTACACCTGGTCTAATACCTGGTATAAAACCACCACTTCTCTTTAAATCGTCAGACATCTTGTTAGTAGGAACTGTAATTGCAGTATAAAAGAAAGTAAAAACAACTATTAAAGTTGCAAAAACCAAATTATACCAAAAACCGAACATATTACTAAAAGCACCAACAACAGATTGAGAAGCATCTGACTTAGACAAACCAGCAACAGCGGCAGGAATAAACATAATCGCTTGTGCAAAAATAATAGGCATTACACCCGCTGCATTAAGCTTTAATGGAATCCATTGTCTGTTACCACCCATCATATCTTGTTCGAAATCACCAGAAGTTGTACGACGAGCATACTGTACTGGAATTTTTCTAATTGCCATTACCAATAATACGCAAGATATTATCACAAGTAACCAGATAATGATTTCAACAACCAATAACATTGGTCCACCATTATTGTTAGTTACTCTTGTTGTAAATTCTTGAATAAAAGCTTGAGGCAATCTAGCCAAAATACCAACCATTATCAAAAGAGAAATTCCATTTCCAATTCCTTTATCAGTTATTTTTTCTCCCAACCACATGGCAAAAATTGTACCAGTAACCAAGATTACAACTGAAGAAAACAAAAATTCAAAGGAATTAAATCCTAAAATAAAAGCTGAACTAGGCAAAGTTCTGTAAAGATTGTAGATATAAGTTGGTCCTTGTACTAAAGTTATAACAATAGTTAACCAACGGGTAATTTGATTGATTTTCTTTCTACCACTCTCTCCATCACTCTGAAGTTTTTGCAAATAAGGAATCGCAATTCCCATAAGTTGCACAACAATAGATGCAGAAATATAAGGCATAATTCCTAAAGCAAAAACTGAAGCTTTAGAAAATGCACCTCCGGTAAACATGTCTAGAATAGATCCTAATCCATTTTTGGTTTGCCCAGCTAATCCGGTTAATTGAGTTGCGTCAATTCCGGGAAGTGTAACATGAGCACCAAAACGATAAACAAGAAGCAGACCTAAAGTAATTAAAATTCTATTTTTTAGTTCTTCTATTTTCCAAACATTACTTATTGATTCAATAAATTTCTTCATCTTAATTGTAATATTACATGATTACAGCTTCTCCACCAGCAGCTTCGATAGCAGCTTTTGCAGTAGCAGTAAATTTGTGAGCAGTTACTTTTAATTTTGCTTTCAATTCTCCTCTACCTAAAATCTTAACGATTTCATTTTTGGTAGCAAGACGATTAGCTACATAAACTGTCATATCAACAGTATCTGTAATTACTCCATTATCAACTAATAATTGAAGAGTATCAAGATTAACACCCTCGTATTCTTTACGATTGATGTTAGTGAAACCAAACTTAGGTACACGTCTTTGAAGTGGCATTTGCCCTCCTTCAAAACCAATCTTTTTAGAATAACCAGAACGAGATTTTGCTCCTTTGTGTCCTCTTGCAGAGGTACCACCTTTACCAGAACCTTCACCTCTACCTAATCTTTTGTTTTGATTGTGTGTAGAACCCTCAGCAGGTTGTAAGTTACTTAAATTCATAACAGTATTTGTTATTTAGCTTCTTCAACAGAAACTAAGTGTTTAACTTTATTTATCATCCCAAGGATAGCAGGATTTGAATCATGCTCTACAACTTGTCCCATTTTACGTAGGCCTAAAGCTTCCAAACCTCTTTTTTGAGTAAGAGGACAGTTGATTTTGCTTCGAACTTGTTTTACTAATAATTTAGCCATAATTTCCTTGAATTAACCTTTAAAAACTTTTTCTAAAGAAACACCTCTTTGTTTTGCAACAGTGTAAGCACTTCTCATTTGTAATAAAGCATCAAAAGTTGCTTTCACTACGTTGTGAGGATTTGAAGATCCTTGTGATTTAGATAATACATCATGAATTCCAACTGATTCAAGAACTGAACGAACAGCTCCACCAGCAATAACTCCTGTACCATGAGAGGCAGGAATTAAGAATACACGCGCACCACCAAATTTACCTTTTTGTTCGTGAGGAACTGACTGTCCATTCAAAGGAATTTTTACAAGATTTTTCTTTGCATCTTCTACTGCTTTCGCAATTGCTTCAGAAACGTCTTTAGATTTTCCTAATCCATGACCTACAACTCCATTTTCATCACCTACAACTACAATAGCAGAAAAACCGAAAGCTCTACCCCCTTTTGTAACCTTAGTAACACGATTCACACTCACCAAACGATCTTTTAATTCAAGACCACTTGGTTTTACTAACTCTATATTTTTGTATTTAGACATAATATATTAGAATTTAAGTCCAGCAGCTCTTGCGCCTTCCGCTAATGATTTAATACGACCGTGATATAAATAACCTCCTCTATCGAAAGTTATCACTTCAATACCAGCTTTTAAAGCTTTTTCTGCTACTAGTTTCCCAACTGCAGTTGCCACTTCAAGGTTCGTACCTTTTCCAATTTCTTTTTCTCTTGAAGAAGCAGCTAATATAGTAACTCCGTTTACATCATCAATTAATTGAGCGTAAATTTCTTTGTTACTTCTAAAAACAGATAGTCTTGGGTTAGTAGCAGTACCACTAATCGTTTTTCTAATTCTGAATCTAATACGTTGTCTTCTTTCAGGTTTTGTTAATGACATAATCTTATTTTTTAAGCTGATTTACCTGCTTTTCTTCTTAATACTTCACCTACAAATTTAACACCTTTTCCTTTGTACGGCTCAGGCTTACGGAAACCTCTAATTTTTGCCGCAACTTGACCTAAAAGTTGTTTATCTAATGATGTTAATTTTACAATTGGGTTTTTACCTTTTTCAGATATAGTTTCAAGAGTTACCTCTGGAGCTACTTCTAAAATAATATTGTGAGAGAACCCAAGCGCTAAATCTAACTTTTGTCCTTGATTTGAAGCTCTATAACCAACTCCAACCAATTCTAAAGATTTTGTAAAACCTTCTGTTACACCAATAACCATGTTATTAATCAAAGATCTATACAAACCGTGTTTTGCTCTTTGGTCTTTATGATCAGAAGATCTTTCTACTAGAACTTGATCTCCTTCAACTGTTACAGTTACGTCCGAGAACTCCTGTGTTAGCTGACCGTTTTTTCCTTTTACCGTAATAATACCGTCGGCAACTGTAATAGTTACTCCAGCTGGTATTGTTACTGGGCTTTTACCTATTCTTGACATCTTATATAGTCTTTAAAATTAGTATACGTAACAAATTACTTCTCCACCTACATTTAATTGCTTAGCTTGTTTCCCAGTCATAAGACCTTTTGAAGTTGAAACAATAGCAATTCCTAATCCATTAAGGATTCTTGGGATTTTAGAAGCACCTGCGTACTTACGTAAACCTGGTTTACTAATTCTTTGGATATCTTTGATTACAGGCTCTTTTGTATCTTTATCATACTTCAAAGCAATTTTGATTGACCCCTGTACAGCGTTGTCTTCAAATTTGTAACTTAAGATATAACCTTGATCAAATAAGATCTTTGTTATCTCTTTTTTTAGATTAGATGCTGGAATTTCGACAACTTTGTGGTTTGCAGCCACAGCGTTTCTAACTCTCGTCAAATAATCTGCAATTGGATCTGTATACATATGTATTGATTTGCGGTAACGGTTTTCGATTAAATGTAATCGAACCTGAAACCAGTTTATAAATGTGAAAAACAGACGTGATTACTCACGTCTGAATATTGTTTCTACCAAGATGCTTTTTTAACACCTGGTATCAATCCATTGTTAGCCATTTCACGGAATGTAACACGTGAAATACCGAATTGACGCATATACCCTCTTGGTCTACCTGTCAATTTGCAACGATTGTGCAAACGAACTGGCGAAGCATTTTTCGGTAATTTCTGCAAACCTACGAAATCTCCAGCTTCTAACAAAGCTTTTCTTTTCTCAGCATACTTAGCTACCGTTTTTTCTCTCTTAACCTCACGGGCTTTCATTGATTCTTTAGCCATATCTTAATTCTTTTTAAAAGGTAAACCTAATTCAGCCAACAATGACTTTGCTTCTTTATCTGTTTTTGCAGTAGTTACAAAAGAAATGTCCATTCCAGATATTTTATTTACTTTGTCAATATCAATTTCAGGGAAAATGATTTGCTCTAAAACACCTAAATTATAGTTTCCTCTACCGTCAAAACCAGTTGCTTTAATACCACTGAAATCTCTAACACGTGGTAATGCAGATGTAATAAGTCTATCTAAAAACTCATACATTCTTTCACCGCGCAAAGTAACTTTTGCTCCAATAGGCATCCCTTTTCTCAATTTAAAAGACGCAACGTCTTTCTTAGAGATAGTAGATACTGCTTTTTGTCCAGTTATCTTTGTTAATTCATCAACTGCATAGTCAATCAATTTTTTATCAGATACTGCTGCACCAACTCCTTTACTCAAAACGATTTTTTCCAATTTTGGAACTTGCATTACGTTTGTGTAACCGAATTCTTCTTTAAGAGCAGAGATAACTCTACTCTTATATTCTTCTTTTAGTCTAGGTATATATGCCATTACTATAGTACTTGATTAGATTTTTTTGAAAATCTTACTTTCTTATCTCCTTCAACTCTAATACCTACTCTTGTTGTTTCCTTAGTTTTAGGATCAATAAGAGATATATTAGAAATTTGAATAGAAGCTTCTTTCTTTACAATACCACCTTGAGGGCTTTTTGCACTAGGTTTCGTATGTTTAGAAACCATGTTTACACCTTCAACAATTGCTTTGTTTTTCTCACGGTAAACACGTAAAACTTTACCTTCTTCACCTTTATGGTCTCCAGCAATTACTCTTACGATGTCTCCTGATTTTATTTTTAGCTTTATCATCTTAAAACGAATTAAAGCACTTCTGGTGCTAATGATACAATTTTCATGAATTGTTTTTCACGAAGTTCTCTTGCTACCGGACCAAAAACACGAGTTCCTCTCATTTCACCTGCAGCATTCAAAAGAACACATGCATTATCATCGAAACGGATATAAGAACCATCAGCTCTTCTCACTTCTTTTTTGGTACGTACAACAACTGCAGTTGAAACAGCACCTTTTTTAACGTTTCCGTTAGGTGTTGCGTCTTTTATAGATACTACAATCTTGTCTCCAACAGAGGCATACCTTCTTTTGGTACCTCCTAAAACACGAATAGTTAAAACTTCTTTTGCTCCCGTGTTATCTGCTACTTTTAGTCTTGATTCTTGTTGTACCATAATTATTTAGCTCTTTCTAGGATTTCAACTAATCTCCAACATTTTGATTTACTCAAAGGACGCGTTTCGCTAATTCTTACAGTATCTCCTATGTTACAGTCGTTTGTTTCGTCATGTGCAACAAATTTCTTTGTTTTCAACACGAACTTACCGTATAATGGGTGTTTTACTTTAGTTACCTGAGCAACCACAATGGATTTATCCATTTTATTTGAAGTAACAACCCCAACTCTTTCTTTTCTTAAATTTCTTTTTTCTTCCATCTTTCAGCAGAATTATTGTAATTCTCTTTTAGTAAGTTCTGTAGCTAATCTTGCAACTGCTCTTCTTACACTTCTAATTTGAAGTGGGTTCTCAATTGGAGAAATAGCGTGAGCCATTTTTAGATCGGCATATGCCTTCTTAGTTTGGCTAAGTTTTTCTTGCAACTCCGCTGCAGAAAGATCTTTTATTTCTGATTGTTTCATAATATAATATAGATTATGCTTCGAAATCTCTAGCAACTACGAATTTAGTTTTTACTGGAAGCTTTTGAGCTGCAAGACGTAATGCCTCTTTTGCAACTGACAAAGGAACTCCTCCAACTTCAAACATAATTCTTCCGGGTTTAACAACGGCAGCCCAATATTCAACGGCACCTTTACCTTTACCCATACGTACCTCAAGAGGTTTCTTAGTGATAGGTTTGTCTGGAAATATTTTGATCCATAATTGTCCTTCTCTTTTCATAAAACGAGTTGCAGCGATACGTGCAGCTTCGATTTGACGAGAGGTTAAGAACATTCCATCTTCATGTACAGATTTAATACCAAACATTCCATTAGAAAGTTCATGTCCTCTTTGAGAATTTCCTTTCATTTTACCTTTTTGTACCTTACGGTATTTTGTTCTTTTAGGCTGTAACATTTTTCTTTAGTTTAAAAATTTACTTTCGTTTACGAGCGTCTGGTTTTCCACCTTTATTAAAAGGCTTTCTATCTCCTCTAGGAGAATCTCCACCTTTACCACCACCAGGTTGTTTTTTATCCATTCCTGCAAGTGGAGAAAGATCTCTCTTTCCATAAACTTCACCTTTCATGATCCATACTTTGATCCCCATTCTACCATAAGTAGTATGAGCTTCAGCCAAAGCATAATCAATATCAGCTCTGAAAGTTGATAGAGGAATTCTACCTTCTTTGAAACCCTCTGAACGAGCCATCTCTGCACCATTCAAACGACCAGAAATCAAAACTTTGATACCTTCAGCGTTCATACGCATAGAAGCAGCAATAGCCATTTTGATTGCACGTCTGTAAGAAATACGGCTTTCGATTTGACGACAGATGCTTGTAGCAACTAGATACGCGTCAAGTTCAGGTCTTTTAATTTCAAAGATGTTGATTTGAACCTCTTTGTCAGTAATTTTCTTAAGTTCTTCTTTTAACTTGTCTACCTCTTGTCCACCTTTTCCGATAATGATACCAGGTCTAGCAGTAGTGATAGTAACGGTTACAAGTTTCAAAGTTCTCTCGATGATTACTTTTGATACACTAGCTTTTGATAAACGAGCATGGATATACTTTCTGATTTTATAATCTTCGGCTAATTTATCACCGTAATCATTTCCACCATACCAGTTTGAGTCCCATCCTCTGATGATACCAAGTCTATTTCCAATTGGATTTGTCTTTTGTCCCATGCTGCTTAAGAATTGCTTTGTGTGTTATTGATAGCTCCTAACACGATTGTAACGTGATTAGAACGTTTTCTTATTCTGTGTGCTCTACCTTGTGGAGCTGGACGAAGTCTTTTCAACATCATTCCACCATCTACACGGATTTCTTTAACAAATAATCCAGCTTCTTCAAGATTACCTTCACTATTTTTTTGCTCCCAGTTATTGATAGCAGATAATAATAGTTTTTCTAATTTTCTTGAAGCTTCTTTCGAACTGAATCTTAATATGTTAAGTGCTCTTTCTACCTTCTGACCTCTTACCAAGTCCGCTACTAAGCGCATTTTTCTAGGTGAAGTAGGGCAGTTATTCAATTTTGCGAAAGCTAAAGACTTATTAGCCTCTTTTCTCGCATCTGCTGTTTCTCTTTTACGAACTCCCATTGCTTCTTATTTTTTACCTTTATTTTTTGCTCCAGCATGACCTCTAAAAGATCTAGTTGGTGAAAATTCTCCTAATTTGTGACCTACCATGTTTTCTGTTACGTAAACTGGTACAAATTGACGACCGTTATGAACTGCGATAGTTTGCCCAACGAAGTCTGGAGTAATCATAGAAGCTCTAGACCATGTCTTAACAACTCCTTTATTTCCACCTGCTATGTTTTCTGCAACTTTCTTGTCTAACTTATAATGAACGAAAGGTCCTTTTTTTAATGAACGTGCCATATCTTATTATTTCTTTCTACGTTCTACGATATACTTGTTACTCGGGTTTTTCTTAGAACGAGTTCTATAACCTTTAGCTGGTATTCCATTTCTTGAACGTGGATGTCCACCAGAAGAACGTCCTTCACCACCACCCATTGGGTGATCGACAGGGTTCATTGCAACAGGTCTTGTTCTAGGTCTTCTTCCTAACCATCTTGTTCTACCTGCTTTTCCAGATACAACTAATTGGTGGTCTGAATTAGAAACTGCTCCAATTGTAGCTGAACAAGTCAACAAGATTAATCTTGTTTCACCTGAAGGCATTTTAATTGTTGCATATTTTCCATCTCTTGCCATTAATTGAGCAAATGTTCCAGCAGAACGAGCGATTACAGCTCCTTGACCTGGTCTCAATTCGATACAAGATATAACAGTTCCCAAAGGAATTCTGCTTAAAGGTAAAGTATTACCAATTTCAGGTTGAGATTCTGGTCCAGAAACTACTTTCTGACCAACTTTCAATCCGTTTTGAGCAATAATATATGTTTTCTCACCATCAGCATAAGCTAATAATGCGATAAACGCAGTACGATTTGGATCGTATTCGATTGATTTCACTGTAGCTGGAATTGCTTCTTTTGTACGTTTGAAATCAATAATACGATATCTCTGCTTGTGACCACCACCCGTATAACGCATGGTCATCTTTCCTTGACTATTTCTACCTCCAGAGTTTTTTATCGGCGCTATCAAAGAGCGTTCCGGCTTATCAGTTGTAATGGCGTCATAACCATTCACAACTCTAAATCGCTGACCTGGGGTAATAGGTTTTAATTTTCTTACTGACATTTTATCTTAGATATTGTTGTAAAAATCAATTGTTTCTCCTTCTTGTACTTGAACAATCGCTTTTTTAATTGCGTTAGTCTTTCCACTGATTAAACCACTTTTAGTGTATTTTGTAGTTCTATCCGGTCTCACATTCATTGTATTAACACTCAAAACATTTACTCCATAAGCAGCTTCAACAGCTTTCTTAATTTGTACTTTGTTTGCTTTTCTGTCAACAACGAATCCGAAGCGGTTTAAAACTTCACTTTCTTTGGTTACTTTTTCCGTTACTATAGGTTTAATTATGATGCTCATATCCTATTATTTACTTAAATTTTCTTCAATTACTTCCAAAGAACTCTCCAAAAGCACTAAATTATTAGCATTTAAAATAGCATAAGTACTTAATTCATAGCTACTTACGACATTTGATGCTTTTAAATTTCGTGAGGACAAATATACGTTTTTATTCGTATCACCCAACACAAACAGTGATTTTTTGTTTTCTAACTCTAAAGCTTTCAAAACATTAATGAAATTTTTAGTGTTTGGCGTTTCAAAATTAAAATCTTCAAGTACGATTATATTCGACTCTTTTGCTTTAATTGAAAATGCAGATTTTCTAGCAAGACGTTTCAAGTTTTTATTCAATTTGAATGAATAACTTCTTGGTCTAGGTCCAAAAACTGTTCCTCCACCTTTAAACAAAGGGTTTTTAGCACTACCCGCACGAGCCGTACCTGTACCTTTTTGTTTTTTAATCTTACGTGTACTTCCCGCAACTTCAGCTCTTTCTTTAGCTTTGTGAGTACCTTGTCTTTGATTAGCCAAATATTGCTTTACATCAAGATATACAGCGTGATTATTTGGTTCGATTGCGAAAACTGAATCAGAAAGTTGAACTTTTCTTCCAGTATCTTTTCCGTTGAAATCTAATACTTTTACTTCCATTACTTCTGAATGATTACATAAGAGTTTTTGCAACCAGGAATACATCCTTTAACAACAAGTAGATTCTTTTCAGCAACTACTTTTAAAACTCTAAGGTTTTGAACTTTTACATTATCTCCTCCCATTCTTCCAGCCATACGCATTCCTTTGAATACTCTAGATGGATAAGAAGAAGCTCCTACAGAACCCGGCGCTCTTAAACGGTTGTGTTGACCGTGAGTTGCTTGTCCAACACCACCAAAACCGTGACGTTTCACAACCCCTTGAAAACCTTTACCTTTAGATACACCTTGTACATCTACAAATTCTCCTTCAGCAAAAATAGAAACATCAATAAGATCTCCTAATTTTTGTTCTGTTGCGAAATCTTGGAATTCAACGACTTTTTTCTTAGCTACAGTTCCAGCTTTCTTAAAGTGACCTACAGCCGCTTTTGTGGAATGTTTCTCGTTTTTGTCATCGAAACCAAGTTGCAACGCTTCATACCCGTCAACACCTTTGGTTCTGACTTGGGTAACAACGCATGGACCAGCTTCGATTACTGTACAAGGAATATTCTTCCCGTTTTCGTCGAAAATACTAGTCATGCCGATTTTTCTACCAATTAACCCAGACATAAATATTAATTATTAATTATTAAATATAAATATAGAACGCAGCTTTTAAGCAAATCCTATTTTTTAAGTGGGTGCAAATGTATAACTTATTTACACACAAACCAAAAAAATATTTTTTACCTAAAAACGGCGTTCCTTTTTACTCTTAAAGTACTTAAACTTTGATTTCAACTTCAACTCCACTTGGCAATTCAAGTTTCATTAAAGCATCAATAGTTTTAGATGAAGATGAATAAATATCAATTAATCTCTTATATGACATTACTTCAAATTGCTCTCTAGCTTTTTTGTTTACGTGTGGAGAACGCAATACTGTAAAAAGTTTTTTGTGAGTTGGTAATGGGATTGGCCCAGTTACAACAGCACCAGTAGTTTTTACTGTTTTTACAATCTTCTCAGCAGACTTATCTACCAACATATGATCGTAAGATTTCAATTTTATTCTGATTTTTTGACTCATTTTCTTAAAGATTATGCGTTTCCTTTTGCTTTTTTGATAACTGCTTCTGAAATATTAGAAGGTGTTTCAGCGTAGTGTGAAAATTCCATTGTAGATGTTGCACGACCTGAAGACAAAGTTCTCAAAGTTGTTACATATCCAAACATTTCAGACAATGGCACATCTGCTTTAATAGTTTTCGCACCATTTCTATCACCCATGTCATTCACTTGACCTCTACGACGGTTAATATCACCTACGATATCTCCCATGTTTTCTTCTGGTGTAATAACTTCCATTTTCATGATTGGCTCAAGAATTACAGCTCCAGCAGCTTTAGCTACTTCTCTATAACCCATTCTAGCTGCAAGTTCAAAAGAAAGTGCATCAGAATCCACAGGGTGGAAAGATCCATCCAATAAAGTAACTTTCAAACTATCTACTTGGTATCCTGCTAAAGGACCAGTTTTCATAGCTTCACGGAAACCTTTTTCTACAGAAGGAATATATTCTTTTGGTACGTTACCCCCTTTTACAGAATTAACAAATTGCAACCCTACAGGAACTTTACCATCAACTTCATCAGCTGGCTCTAAAACAAATACGATATCACCGAATTTACCACGACCTCCAGATTGTTTCTTGTAAGTTTCTCTGTGTTGAGCCGTTTTCGTAAAAGCTTCTTTATATTCAACTTGAGGCTCACCTTGGTTTACTTCAACTTTAAATTCACGTTTCATTCTATCAACCAAGATATCTAAGTGTAACTCACCCATACCAGAGATAATAGTTTGTCCTGAAGCCTCATCAGTTCTAACTGTAAATGTTGGATCTTCTTCAGCTAATTTAGCTAAAGCCATACCCATTTTATCTACGTCAGCTTTTGTTTTAGGCTCAATAGCAATACCAATTACTGGTGCAGGGAATTTCATTGACTCAAGAATAATTGGGTGTTTTTCATCACACAATGTATCTCCAGTTTTAATATCTTTAAATCCAACAGCAGCCCCAATATCTCCAGCCTCAATATATTCGATTGGATTTTGTTTGTTAGCATGCATTTGGTAGATACGAGAAATTCTTTCTTTGTTTCCAGAACGAGTATTCAAAACATAAGAACCAGCATCAAGTCTTCCTGAATATGCACGGAAGAAAGCCAAACGACCTACGAATGGGTCAGTAGCAATCTTAAATGCCAAAGCAGCGAAAGGCTCTTTTACATCTGGCTTACGCAAAATAGTAGTTTGATCTTCTTCAAGTAATTCAGCATCATCTGGATGAATACCAGTAATACCTTCTTTATCCATAGGAGACGGCAAGTATTTACATACTGCATCTAACATGAATTGAACTCCTTTATTTTTGAAAGAAGAACCAGCAATCATAGGAATGATAGCCATATCCATAGTTGCAGCTCTTAAAGCTTTGTTGATTTCTTCTTCCGTGATAGAATCTGGATCTTCCATGTATTTATCAAGCAAGTTCTCATCATAATCAGCAACAGCCTCAATAAGGATATCTCTGTATTCTTTCACTTCATCAACCATATCCGCAGGGATATCGATAATATCAAAAGTAGCTCCTTGTGTAGCATCATGCCATACAATCGCTTGATTTTTAACTAAATCAACAACACCTCTAAAATCATTCTCTTCACCAATTGGCAAAGTGATTGCTACAGCGTTTGATTTCAACATATCTCTAACTTGTTGACATACATTCAAAAAGTTAGAACCTTGTCTGTCCATTTTATTAACAAATCCCATACGTGGCACACGATATTGATCCGCTAATCTCCAGTTAGTTTCAGATTGAGGCTCAACACCATCAACAGCACTAAATAAGAAAACCAAACCATCAAGTACACGCAAAGAACGGTTTACTTCAACTGTAAAGTCAACGTGTCCTGGGGTATCGATAATATTAAAGTGATAAGGTAATGTTTCAGGTAAAACTTTACCTTGTTCTGTTGGAAAATTCCATTCACAAGTAGTTGCAGCAGAAGTAATTGTAATACCTCTTTCTTGCTCTTGTGCCATCCAGTCCATTGTTGCAGCACCATCGTGTACTTCACCAATTTTATGTGATTTTCCAGTATAGAATAATATACGCTCAGTTGTTGTTGTTTTACCAGCATCAATATGAGCAGCAATACCTATATTTCTTGTATATTTAAGATCTCTAGCCATTTCTTAAGAATTAAAATCTAAAGTGAGAGAAAGCTTTATTAGCTTCTGCCATTTTGTGAGTGTCCATTCTTTTCTTAACAGCAGCTCCTTCTTCTTTAGCAGCCGCTAAACATTCTGAAGCCAATCTCTGAGCCATTGATTTTTCGTTTCTTCTTCTTGAATAAAGAATTAACCATTTCATAGCCATAGAAATTTTTCTGTCTGGTCTAATTTGCATTGGAATTTGAAATGTAGCTCCACCAACTCTACGACTACGTACTTCTACGTGAGGCATAACGTTTGTTAAAGCATCTTTCCAAATTTCTAATGAAGATTTTTCTGAATCTTGCTTTTTAGTCTCTATAATGTCAATTGCATCATAAAAAACTTTAAAAGCTGTTGATTTCTTACCATCCCACATCAAGTTGTTCACAAAACGTGTTACCAATTGGTCGTTAAACCTTGGATCTGGTAAAAGTGGTCTTTTCTTTGCCGCTCTTTTTCTCATGTCTTTTTTTTAATAAAATTTCATACCTATACAACCACGACGAATCGTACCTCTACAGGAATAACGTTTTAAATTACTTTTTCGCTTCTTTTGGTCGTTTTGCTCCGTACTTAGATCTTCTTTGCGTTCTTCCTGCTACTCCTGACGTATCAAGTGCACCACGAACGATGTGATATCTTACTCCTGGCAAATCTTTTACCCTTCCACCCCTAACTAATACTATCGAGTGCTCTTGTAAATTGTGTCCTTCTCCAGGGATGTAGGCATTCACTTCATTACCATTTGTCAAACGTACACGCGCTACTTTACGCATTGCAGAGTTTGGTTTTTTTGGTGTTGTAGTGTAAACACGCGTACAAACCCCTCTTCTTTGAGGACAAGAATCTAAAGCAACCGATTTACTCTTCTTAGTTATCTGAGTTCTTCCTGTTCTTACTAATTGTTGAATTGTTGGCATAATTAATACTAAAAATTTCTTATTATATTAAAATCCCGCTTTTTACGGGGTTGCAAATGTATAAATTAATTTTCACTTTACAAACCATAATTGATTAATTTTCAACTGAAGTAAATATTTGCTTACTAACACATAGGCAGAATTCAAACAAACCGCTTTTCAAAACAAAAAAAAGTCTTTGAAACACTATACAACTTCATTGATCCTAAACTATGATTATTCCAACAAAGAACAGATATTTGTAACATCTTAATTAAAGAAATCAAAATTGAAATCTAAAATTCTAATTCTATTATTTCTACTTAATCACCTGACTTCAATTAGTCAAACTTTCCATTTAAAAATAGTTGGAAAAACAACCACTGAAACATCAATTATCGATTCAACCATATACACAACAAAACATCAAAATACAAAACAACTAATTGAAGAAATAAATTCGACAAGAAAAAAACTTTCCAAAAATGGCTATATTGAAAACAAAATACTAGAAAACAAAAAGAAAAATGACAGCAGTTACACAACAACAATCTCACTTGAAAATAAAATAAAAAATATACATATATATATAGGTATAAAAAAAGATCTAAAACTATATGATTTATTCAAAACAAATCAAGACTCAATAATTTTACCATATTCTCAAATAGAATCTTTTTTAAAACAAACCACACAAAATTTAGAACAAAATGGCTTTGCTTTCGCAAAAGTAAAACTTATCAATATTCAAAAAAAAGAACAAACTATATATGCCGATTTAAGCATCGATACAGGAAACAAAAGAACAATAAATACAATTGAATTAAAATACACTAATCAGCAACACAAAAATCTTCTCCCAAAAGGCGCCGAAAAACAAATTAACAAAAAATACAAGAACTCAATATTCAGCCAAAAGACAATTAAGCAACTGCATGAAGATTTTGAAAAATTTGAATTTATCAATCAAATCAAATATCCAGAAATTCTATTCACAAAAGACACCACCAAAGTATTTATCTATTTAGAAAAAAGAAAAGCAAATGTTTTTGACGGATATTTAGGTTTCAATAATACTGAAGATAAAAAAATACAATTTAATGGGTATCTAGATTTAACTTTAATCAACACACTTCACAAAGGAGAAGAACTATCCATATATTGGAAAAACGATGGAAACGATCAAAAAATATTCAATACCAATTTAACTGCTCCATATTTATTTAAAAGCCAAATAGGAATTAAAGCCCAACTAAACATTTTCAAACAAGACAGTATTTTTCAAAATACAAAAACCACCTTGCAACTAGGTTACTCCATAGACTACAACAAAAGATTCTATATCGGCTATGAATCAACTGAGTCAAGCGATATCCAAAATTCAAACAACCAAAATCTAAGTGATTATAAAAATTCATTTTACACCACTACCATAGATTTCAAAAAAAACTCAACAAAATACAATCTATTCCCAATAAAATCGTTTTTAAATATAACCATAGGTACTGGGAATAGAAACACATCAACAAACCTATCTTTAAAACAAAATTTTGTAAATTTTAACATAATGAATGATTTTTATATTAATGAGAAAAATGCCATAAATATTAAAAGTCAAAATTATTACCTTAAAAGTCAAAACTACCTAACGAATGAATTATTCCGTTTTGGAGGAATCAACTCCATACGAGGATTTGCAGAAAATAGCCTACAAGGCAATCTGATAATTTCACTCATGACAGAATATCGCTATTTGATTTCTTCAAATTTTTACTTCAACTCTATATTAGATTACAGCTATTATGAAGATCCCACAGTTGTAATAAAAGAAAACAAAAAAGAAAAACTTCTTGGAATTGGAGTTGGCTTAGGAGCACGAACTATCAATGGTTTGTTGAAATTTGCCATAACAAATGGAAAGACAAAAAATGAAGAACTAAAATTTTATAACACAAACATAACGATAAGTTATAATGTTAAATTTTAGCTTTAACAAAAAAAAGAGTTTAAGATATTAGGATAGTTAACAAATTATTATGATTTTTGCGACACTAATTCAAAATATTTAAAAATGAAACTAAAGTTCAATGGATTCTTAGTACTCTTAGTAGTACTAGTGGCGCAACTAACTTTTGCGCAAGAAAGATCTGTTTCAGGAGTTGTTTCCGACAATGCAGGTATGCCTCTTCCAGGTGTGAGTGTATTAGTTAAAGGAACAAAGAATGGAACTCAATCAGATTTTGATGGAAAATATTCTATCAAAGCTGCACCAAGCGATGTATTGGTATTTAGCTATGTTGGAATGAAATCTTCAGAGAAATCTGCAAGCTCAACATCAGTTAATGTAAAATTAGCAAGTGATGCTACTCAATTAGAGAGCGTAGTTGTTACTTCATTAGGTATTAAAAGAGATAAAAAATCTCTAGGTTATGCTACACAAGAAGTAAAAGGTGAAGATTTAAAAAGTGGAGCACCAAGCGGAAACTTTTTAAATGAACTTTCTGGAAAAGTAGCAGGTGTTAACATTACAAGAAACTCTAACTTTGGAGGATCTACAAGTGCTGTATCAAGAGGTATTAAAGCATTGGGACAAAGTAACGAAATGCTTATTGTAATTGACGGTATGCCAGTTAACAATTCAAACACAACAAATGACGGGACATCCAATCAATCTCGTGGTGCTCTTGGTTTTGATTACGGTAACAATGGTATGGATATTAATCCAGAAGACATCGAAAGCATCAACGTATTGAAAGGTGCTGCGGCATCTGCATTATACGGATATTTAGCTGGAAATGGAGTTTTGATGATTACAACTAAAAAAGGTAAAGCTAAAAAAGGAATGGGAGTTACCATTTCATCTGAATTTGCGATAGGAACTGCAGACAAAGATACCTTTGTAAAATATCAAAAAAATTACGGAGCTGGTTATGGTGGTTCTTTCTTTGATCAAGATATTGATGGAGATGGTACAGATGATCAAGTAGTATACATGGGAGATGACGCCTCAGCTGGAGATCCTTTTAATGCATCACAAAATGTTTACCAATGGGATGCATTTTCAGCATATCCAGGAAATGCAAATTACGGAAAAGCAACTCCATGGGTTGGTGCTAAAAATGACCCAAACTCATTCTTCCAAGATTCTTACTCCTTAGTAAACAGTATTTCATTTGAAGATGGAAACGATAAGACTAATGTAGTTTTCAACTATAGTAATTCTAAACAAACAGGTCTTTTACCTAACAGTGAATTAAAGAAAAACAATTTTAGTTTAAAATTAAACCACCAATTTACTGACAAATTATCAATTAGTACTTTTGCTAATTATTCAGCTCAAACTACACTTGGTAGAAACATGACTGGATACAGTGATAACTTAATTTCTGGATTCCGTCAATGGTGGCAAACAAACGTTGACATCAAACAACTAGAAGAAGCTTATAACAGTTCAGGAGGTCAAAACCTTACTTGGAATAGAAAATCAGTAGAAAATGGAGCTCCAGCATACTGGAACAACCCTTATTTCGAACGTTACCAAAACTATCAAAATGACAGCAGAAATCGTTTTGTAGGATATGCAAATCTAACTTACAAAATCAATGATTGGTTGTCAGCAACAGGAAAAATATCAACAGATACTTATTCTGAAATACGTGAAGAAAGAGTTGCTGTTGGTTCAGTAGCAAAATCATTCGGTATTAACTTACTAGACGAAACATCTGGATACCAACGTTACAATGGTAATTTCTCAGAGCAAAACTATGATTTGCTTTTAAATTTCAAAAAGAACTTTGGAGAAGATTTCAGTTTAAGTGGAGTTGCTGGGGGTACAATAAAAAGAAATACCTTCAATTCAATTTTTGCATCAACACAAGGAGGTCTTATTATCCCAGGTATCTACAGCTTGTCAAACTCTGTTTCAGCAAGTCCTTACCCATATGAAAGAGCTACTAACCTTGGTGTAAACAGTTATTTTGTCTCTGGATCCCTAGGCTATGTAGATACATTCTTCTTAGATGCAACCGCACGTAAAGATGCTTTCTCAAGCCTACCAGAAGGTGACAACTCGATAAATAGTTATTCAGCTTCTGGAAGCTGGGTTTTCTCAAAAAACATTGAAGCGAACTGGTTATCATTTGGAAAATTAAGAGGTGGTTATTCTGAAAGCCCACTGGGATCACCTGGACAAGCTTTAGTTGATACCTACACTAAATCTGACGCATTCGATGGTAATCAAATGTACTCTGTAAACAGTATAAAAAACAACCCTAATTTGGAACCAATCAAAACTACAACATACGAGGTAGGTCTTGAAGCACAATTTTTAGACAGAAGAGTTGGTTTTGATGTATCTGTTTACAAAAATATAAATGACGGTGAGGCTATACAAGTACCTTACTCTACTTCAACCGGAAATAGTGTTCGCTATGTGAATGCAGCTACAGTTGAAAACAAAGGTATTGAGGTTCAGTTTAATGTTACTCCTGTAAGAACAGAAGATTTTGCATGGGATATTAATCTTAACTGGTCTAAAAATGAGAACGAGGTAACAGCATTAGCTGACGGAATTAGCAACTTACAACTTAATTCATTCCCAGGTGGAGTTACATTAAATGCTGTAGTAGGACAACCTTTTGGAGTTTTGAAAGGAACTGACTACACTTATGCTGAAAATGGACAAAGAATTGTAAATCAAACAACTGGTAGATACGTAATAAACACTTCTACTAACAATATTATTGGTAACGTTAATCCTGACTGGATTGGTGGTATTCGTAATAAATTCACATACAAAAGCCTATCTTTTAGTTTCTTAATTGATGTGAAACATGGTGGTGATGTATTCTCAACTGACCAATGGTATGGTGTAGGAACTGGTTTAACTGAAGTAACAGGTGGTAATAACGACTTAGGTAATCCGATAAGAAATACTGTAGCCAATGGTGGTGGAGTTATATTCGAAGGGGTAACTGATGCTACTGGAACAACTCCAAATGCAATCAGAACCGCATATTTTAGACCTGAAGCTGGAGCTATCACAGATTCATATTCTGGAGGAGCAAGAAAAGGATATATTTATGACGCAAGTTTTGTTAAATTGAGAGAGGTAAACATTACTTATACTTTACCAAGTTCAATTGTATCAAAAATGAAATTAAGTCAATTACAAGTAGCCTTAGTTGGATCTAACCTATGGATAATTGACAAAAATCTTCCAGATGCAGATCCAGAAAGTGGATTAGGATCTAACGCTAGTTCATTAGGATTATCTATTGGATCTTTACCAACTGCTAGAACAATTGGTTGTAACCTAACAATAAAATTTTAAGCTATGAAAAATAGACTGCTCATATTAATTCCGATCATATCCTTATTTATATCATGTAGTGATGATATTACAGGATTGAATGAAAACACTAAAGACGCGACAAAAGTTCCTGCTGAATTTTTGTTTACCAATGCAGAAAAATCAATGATGGACCAAGTAACAAGTACATCAGTAAACTTTAATGTTTTTAGATTATTTGCTCAGCAATGGACCGAAGTTCAATACCCTCAAGAAAGTCAATACGACCTTACAGGACGTAATATTCCTGCTGCTCATTGGACTGAATACTATCGTGATGTACTAAGAGATTTTAAAGAATCTAAAGATCAATTAGTAGCATCAAAAGCAACTTTTGTTGGTACTCCAGCCCAAGCTATTGAGTTAGATAATAAAATAGCTGTAATTGACATATTAACGGCATATTCATACGGAATATTAGTTGATACTTTTGGAGATATTCCTTACACAGAAGCATTAGACATTCTTGGACATCCTCAACCAGTATATGATGACGCTAAAACTATCTATGTTGATCTTATAGCGAAATTAACAGCTGCTTCTCATGCTTTGAATCAAAGTAATGGAAGTTTTGGTAGCGCTGATCTTATATTCCATGGAAACACTGCTAAATGGGCTAAATTTGCTAACACTCTTCGTTTGAGAATGGCAATCAATATGGCTGACGTTGATGCTTCTTATGCATCAACACAAGCACTTGCTGCAATAGCTGATGGAGTAATTATGTCAAACGCAGATAGCGCATATCTAGTTTACACACCAAATCAACCAAACACAAACCCATTGTATGTTGATTTAGTAGCTAGTGGACGTGATGACTTCTTACCAGCTGATACATTTGTAAACAAAATGAATACTCTTGTTGACCCAAGAAGAGCTAAATACTTCACAGAATTTCCAGAAGGATCAGGAAATTACGAAGGGGGTGTTTATGGAGAACTTAACACTTATGCTGATTTCTCTCACATCACTCCTACTGTTAAAGTAGAAGATTATCCTGGAGTATTGTTAACATATTCTGAAGTTGAATTCTTGTTGGCGGAAGCTGCTGCAAGAGGTATTGCTGTAGGCGGTACACCTGAAACACACTATAATGCTGCAATTACAGCATCTATGCAAGACTGGGGTGTAGCTGCTGCTGATATTACAACTTATTTAGCAAGAACAGATGTTGCTTATGCAACTGCAACAGGTACCTGGAAACAAAAAATTGGAGAACAATCTTGGATTGCTTTATACAATAGAGGATTTGAAGCTTGGACATCTTACAGAAGATTAGACTTCCCAGTTCTACATGTTCCTAGTGTAACTTATGAAGATGCTGATGGTCCAATTACTGTAGTACCTAGACGTTATTCTTACCCAGGTAATGAAGAAACTCTTAATGCTACTAACTTAAATGCTGCTGTTGCCAAATTAGGTAGCAATGGTACATCTAAACGTATTTTCTGGGATAAATTCTAATTATCTTAAAAATTTAATACATCTAAACCACCAGCCTAGCTGGTGGTTTTTTTTATACAAACCTTTTACTTAACTTTGCCGCATGGAAAAAGAACATCAAATTTTTGGGATCAGAGCAATAATTGAAGCAATACAAGCAGGCGCAACAGTAGATAAAGTATATATTCAGAAGGAAGCGAGTAGCGAACTGATGAAAGACTTAATGAAAGTGATGAAAAGAGGAAATATCAATTTTTCTTACGTTCCTGTCGAAAAACTAAACCGATTAACTCCAAATAACCATCAAGGAGCTGTGGCTACTGTCTCTCCTATTTCATTTTATGATTTGGAAACCTTGATAGAAACAGTTTTTGAAAACGGTAAAAAGCCTTTATTTTTAATCTTGGACCAAATTTCAGATGCGCGTAATTTTGGAGCTATTATCAGAACGGCTGAATGTACGGGTGTTAATGGTATAATTGTTCAAAAAGCAGGTTCCGCTCCAGTAAATGGAGACACCGTAAAAACTTCAGCAGGTGCTGTATTTAATATTCCTATTTGTAAAGTAGAACACATTAAAGACGCTATTTTTCTTTTGCAGGCTAGTGGAATAAAAACAGTTGCTGCAACCGAAAAAACTGAACAAAATATTTATGATATTTCTTTAAACGAGCCGGTAGCGATTATTATGGGATCAGAAGATCGAGGAGTGAATCCATCTGTACTTAAAATCGTTGATGAAAAAGCAAAACTTCCTATGTTTGGTTCTATAGGGTCACTAAATGTTTCTGTAGCGTGTGGTGCTTTTTTATATGAAGCCGTTAGACAGAGAAGCTAAAAATTTTAGAGTCTAGAATTTAGATTGCAGAATTAAAATATAAAAAAGAAATGAATCAAGACTCCGGTTTTGATTCATTTTTTTCGTTTGTATTTTCTTTATTTTTCATAAAATTATAAACGACATTTGAATTCGATTGAAAAAAAGGATTGATTTCTAATTGATTTTCCTCGATAATTTCGGGTTTAGGAGGATTGACAAAGTTTCCGTTTTCATCAAAACGCTGCATAAACTTATCTTCAGACGGATCATAATTTGGGTGTTCCCAATCGTATTTTATTACTTTCTTAAATTCTGTTTTTTTATATAAAAAAGTAAGTACAAAACCAGCGATTAATCCAGACAAATGACCTTCCCAAGAAATGGTTTCATCAACTTTTGGAAAAACATACCAAACCATTCCGCCATACAAAACCACGACAGTGAGAGACAAGGCTACCAATCTATAATACTGGGTTTGCAAGCCTTTGAAAAAAATAAAAGAGACCAATACATAGATTAAGCCACTCGCACCAATATGATAATTTTCCCTTCCGATAAGCCAAGTCAAACTTCCAGAAAGAAGAATTCCATATAGCAATATTTCTATTGCTTCTTTACGGTAAAAAAAGAACAATGCCGCTAAAAGCACTAGCAATGGTATAGAATTATTATAGAGATGTTCAATATTCGAATGGATGAAAGGGCTAAAAATCACACCCTGTAATCCAGAAAAAGTTCTCGGTAAAATTCCGTTTTCATCAAAATCAAATCCAAAACGGATTTCCAACCAATATACAAACCACAGGAACAGCACAAAAAAAAGTGGCACTCCCACTACGCTATTGGTAAATTTAAAATGATTTTCTTCCATTTATAGAATACTGAATTATTGAATTAAATAGATTCTTAATACAAATCAAAAATGTATCCAGAAGCAATTTAGTGCTATTTTGTCATATAAAATAATTTCCATTATGAAAACGAATGCCCTAGCCCTGATAGAAGCGGTATCCTTTTCATAAGGTGATTTTTTCTTCACCTTATGAAAAGATACAAGCGGATAGCAGGAAATAGCTCTTGAAAAATATAGTCATAAAAACTGAAAATTGTGTAATTTTACCACATGGAAGCACCACTCGCAGAACGCATACGCCCACAAAAACTAGAAGATTATATCAGTCAATCCCATTTGGTTGGTCCAAACGGCTCGTTGACTCAACAAATATCAAAAGGAATTATTCCGTCATTAATTTTGTGGGGACCACCTGGAACTGGAAAAACGACTTTGGCACAAATTATTGCCCAAGAATCCAAACGTCCTTTTTATATCTTAAGCGCCATTAACTCGGGGGTAAAAGATATTCGGGATGTAATTGAAAAAGCAAAACAGAGCGGCGGGTTATTTACAGCCAAAAATCCTATTTTGTTTATTGATGAAATTCATCGTTTTAGCAAATCACAGCAGGATTCTTTGTTGGCTGCAGTTGAAAAAGGATGGATTACGCTTATTGGCGCTACGACAGAAAATCCGAGTTTTGAAGTTATTCCCGCTTTATTGTCTCGTTGTCAGGTATATATTTTGAATGCGTTTACTAAAGCGGATTTGGAACATTTGTTACAAAGAGCAATGAAAACGGATACTTATTTGGCTACAAAAAACATACAATTACATGAAACAGAAGCACTATTGCGTCTTTCTGGTGGCGATGGACGCAAACTATTAAATATTTTCGAACTTGTCGTAAACGCCTCCTCTGAAGACGAAATTTTGATTACCAATGACCGAGTTTTTGAATTAGTGCAACAAAATACAGTTTTGTATGACAAAAGTGGTGAGCAGCATTATGACATTGTTTCGGCTTTTATAAAATCAATTCGGGGAAGTGATCCGAACGGTGCAGTCTATTGGCTGGCAAGAATGATTGAAGGTGGGGAAGATGTAAAATTCATTGCCAGAAGGATGTTGATCTTGTCCAGTGAAGATATTGGAAATGCAAATCCGACAGCTTTTATCATGGCAAATAATGCTTTCCAAGCAGTTTCAACCATAGGCTATCCGGAAAGTCGAATTATTTTGAGTCAGTGTGCTATTTATCTTGCCACTTCACCCAAAAGCAATGCTTCGTATTTGGCTATCGGAACGGCGCAACAATTAGTCAAACAAACGGGCGATTTACCTGTGCCTATTCATTTGCGTAACGCTCCTACCAAACTAATGAAAGAATTAGGTTATGGCGAAGAATATAAATATTCACATGATTATGCCAATAATTTTGCGGAACAGGAATTCTTACCGGAAGCTTTAAGCAATACACCTATTTATGTTCCCGGAACTAATTCCAGGGAGAACACTACTCGTGAATTTCTGAAAAATAGATGGAAAGATAAATATGGATATTAAGATTTTAGATTGCAGATTTTAAAATATATAATGTTCATTATATAAATAAAAAACCTCGGAGCAGAGTCACCGAGGTATTATTGAAATCTTTCTATTTCCGAAATAGATCTTCCAGTAAATTGAACCGTAAGAGATTAAAACTTCACTTTAATTATCTCAGACATTAAAGTGTCTTTTTCATAATATTCAAAAAACCATTGATTCTCCTTTAGAATCATAACACCTTGCGTGTTTTCTCTTGATGCTAAATAAATCGAAGAATTTGTAGTTTTGTATGCTTTCAGAACCACTTTTGGTGTACTATCAACTAATTGAAATCCATTTTTTATAGGCTGTGCAAACAATACTGAACCATCAGGTTCTACACTGCTGCTAGGAACATTTGCTGCTACGGCTGCAGTAGTAACAGGAACGACAGAAGCTACAACTGGTGCTGTTGCAGAAGATGCTACTGGTGTATTTTGATTAGGCGCAATAGTTTTTCCATTATATTTGTAATGCAGTGCATAAACAGATGTAAAAGCCATATTTAATGCTTCAACATAGGCTACTTCATATTCCTTCTCTTTGCTTTTTCCAACTTCCGATTTATAAATCACTTTACCGTTACAGTCTTTGAAAACCACATATAATTTAGTAATCAGAAATGCATTCTCTTTCAACACATCAATATTTAAAAGACTGCATCTATTGAATTCTGTAGGAATCTCTTCATTAGCATAAAACGCTTGAAAACCGGCTTTTTGAAGATTAAATTTAGTCAAAGTACTAAGTCTGTATTCATTTTCGCTTTTAAGAAAATCATACTTCACAGGAACTACAACCGCTGCATAATCATTAACCGATTGAGAAAAAACATAGCTTGAAATAAACAATAATAGGAACAGAAATTTCGTCTTCATAATTTATAAATATTTTTTTAGTTCTAATAAATGTGTTACTTGTTTAATATCTTCTTGAACTTTAATCTTTTTGTCATTAAAAAAAATGGCATCTAAACCTGCATTTAAAGCTCCCTGAACATCGGCCTCGAGGCAATCTCCAATCATGATACTGCTTTCTTTATTGGCTTGAGCTGCATTGAGTGCATACTCAAAAATAACAGGATTGGGTTTCTTGACCCCAGCCAACTCTGAATTGGTGATTGTTTTGAAAAATCCAGCAATATTCGAATTGTTTATTTTTTTGTATTGCACATCAGCAAATCCGTTGGTAATAATATGCAACGTATACTTTTTTTCAAGATATTCCAGCACTTCAATTGTACCATCAAACAAACGATTATTTTCGGGCAATAACTGAATATAATCATGGGCGATACTTTCTATTTGAGCATCAGATACAAAATATTCTAATGCATCAAAAGTATGTTTTAGACGATTATACCGTAATTCGGCGTGTGTAATTTTATCATATTGGTATAATTTCCAACAGGCCTGATTGATAGGCGCATACTTTTCTATGAAATCTTCAATTTCGATTGTTGGATGATCTTTCTTCAAAATTGTTTCAAAAGCCAACTCCGAATTGACATCAAAATCCCAAAGTGTATGATCTAAGTCGAAGAATATATCGGTTATTTTAGCAGAAAACATATAAAGACATTATTTAAATATTCGTTTATCAAAAGGAAAATCAATTTGTTCCGTAATTCTAATTTTAGAAAAATCAATGTGATACGGGTTTATCAAAAAATTAAAATCTCCTTTCACCACCGCTGAAGGAACTTTCAAAATACAGGCTTCATTTCTCCTTATGAAATCGTCTCCCAAAAGTGGCGTCTCAAAGGTACAAGGAAAAACATTCCAATCGATAGATAATTTATTCAGATCTAAAACTTCTACAAAAATATCATCTGGAATATCAATCGTTAACATCACAAAATCATTAGGCAATGTTGCCAATGAAAGATGAACTAAAACCTCAGCCATTGCCAAAGCTCTATTTTGGGCACAATAAACAATCTCTGTTCCTTTTGAATTCCAACGCGCACCAGAAATTGACGCTCCTTTTCCGGACAATTCAATAGGGAATTTTTTGCGTGCTAATCGAAAAACTTCCATTAAACAAAAATCCCTTGATCTATTTTATTCAATTCATTCACCACCATTTCTTTACCATAAGAATCTCTGAGTAATTCAATTGGTTGTAAATTTCCAAGTGCAAACGAAGGCGTTTTCAGCCACATATAAAATTGTGCTTCCGAATCAAAAACTTCATTCCCTAATGAAGTTACTTCGGCCAATTCCAATATTTTTTCTGATTGCATAGGTTTGAAAATAAAGTCTTCTTTGATTTTGTTTCTCTGAAGTGACTTTGTGGAAATTCCTAAAAAAGAAGCCCAATCCTCTTCGTTGAAAGGAGTTATTTCTTTTATCAAACTAAAAAAATCATACGCGATTCCTTCACGAATAGCGTGAACAATCAGCATTCTGTTTTTCAAAAACTCATCATAAGTGATGTTCTTATTCAAAAGCTTATACCCTCTCTCCTGCTCTACTCTATTTACTAAAACTCTAACAGCTTTATCAATGGGTCCTTTAGGTTTTAATTTAATCGCTTCCATAAAAATACATTTGTCTGTAAATATAAGACAAATGTCCCTATTGAGCAAGTTTTTTAAAATATTCCTTCATCAGCAAAACTGTAATAATCGGTTTCTGTGACAATTATGTGATCCAAAACAGGAATATCCAATTGCTGACCTGCAGTTTTAATTTTTTTTGTTATTTGAATATCGGCATCACTGGCCTGCAATTTTCCGGAAGGATGATTATGTGTCAAAATAATTGCTGTAGCATTTTGCTCAAAAGCAATTTTAAAAATTATCCGAATATCAACAATAGTCCCAGTCATTCCTCCTTTGCTTAACTGTGTTTTAAAAAGTATTTTATTGGAATTATTCAAAAACAAGACCCAAAATTCTTCATGAGTCAACTCTCCTATTATGGGTTGCATAACTTCAAAAACTGCTTTACTTGAAGTTATTTTTGCTAACTCAACTGCATCTTCACTTCGTCTTCTCCTACCCAACTCCATTGCAGCAATTATCGAAATCGCTTTTGCTTCTCCAATTCCTTTAAAGTTCATTAATTGTGCAATAGATAACTTCCCCAAAGCATTCAAATTATAATCGACACTTGCCAAAATTCTTTTACTTAAATCCACAGCTGATTCATTTCGGCTTCCAGAACCAATCAGTATAGCAATCAATTCGGCATCACTCAAAACGCTTCTGCCTTTTAGCATTAACTTTTCACGAGGCTTATCATCTTCCGACCAATTAGTGATAGGAAAAGCCCCTTGTTCCCGAAAAGGAGAATTAGAATCGTCTAAAATCATAATTTCATAAAGATTTAAATTTATACTATTTCAACAATCCTACTATTTATAAATTTTTCCTATTATTTTTTGCATACAAACACTTTTATCCAAACCTACATAAGGTCCGTAATTATCGACAATTACATATCCAACTTTTTGATACAAAATAATCGCTTCTTGCTGTTTATACAAGGTTTCTAAAACAGAAATTGAATAGTCGAATTCCTTGGCCCAAAGTTCTAATTCGTGTAATACTTTTTGCGCCAGACCCAATCCTCGAGCTTCGGGAGAAACAAACATTCGTTTTATTTCAATCGTATTTTTGTCATACTTTTTAAAGCAACCACAGGCAACAGGTTTTTCATCCAAATAAATTACTACCACATTTGTATTCAACTCAATGACATTATTTCCCCAATAATTGGTTTTCAATTCCGGGTAACGTTCCCACAAATACTCATCAAATGTCTTTATCAACGACAAAAAATCAGGATTTTCGCTGGTTGTTTTCACAACTTTCACTATTGAACTCATAATTTATAATCTTATTTAGGCTAATATACTAAAAAACAGAAAAATCATACAACAAAAAATCATTTCTTATTTTGATAATGAAGTAATTATGTAAAAAAAGTGCCAATTACAAAATCGTAATTGGCACTTTATATATTATAAACAACTATTTCTATTCAATCAATCCTTTTACCTCATCAAAATTCAATCCACCATAATTTCCAGAACTCATCAACAATAAAGCTGAATTTTCTAGATTAAGGTTAAACAAATAATCTTTAAAATCTTTTGGGTTGGTGTAAATAATCAAATCTTCTCTATTGAAAGCTTTGGCTATTTGCTCATAAGTCACTTCTTCCAATTGTTTTATTTTTACAGCATCTGGAGAATAGAAAACCACAGCAACATCAGCATATTCCAATGCTCCTTCGTATTCTTTCAAAAACTCAGCATTCAAACTACTGTAGGTGTGTAATTCTAAACAAGCTACTACAGTACGGTTTGGATATTGCTCTTTTACGGCTTTGGTAGTCGCAGCTACTTTACTTGGCGAATGAGCAAAATCTTTATAAGCAACTTTAGTCTTGCTTTCGGCGATTTTTTCCAAACGTTTGGAAGCTCCTTTGAAACTAGCAATCGCTTCATAGAAATCAGCTTCATCAACTCCCATATTTTGGCAAATCCATTTGGCTCCAGCCAAATTATTTAGATTATGAGCTCCAAATACTTCAATAGGCATAGGTCCTTCTGGAGTCTCCAAAAGCGTTACACCATCATTTACCGTATAATTTGGTGTATGATAAGCTAATTTACGAATAGGATTTGTAGCGGCCTCAGCAACACGTTTTACTTCCGAATCATCTTCATTGTAAACCAAAATTCCGCCGTTTGTAATTTTATCAATAAAAGTTTCAAACTGCTCAACGTAAAAATCATAAGTAGGAAAAACATTGATATGATCCCAAGCAATTCCAGAAATCAAGGCAATATTAGGTTGGTACAAATGAAATTTAGGTCTTCTATCAATTGGTGAAGATAAATACTCGTCACCTTCCAAAACCATAAAATCATTTTCTTCGGTAAGATGAACCATCGTGTCAAAGCCTTCCAATTGAGCGCCAACCATATAATCTACTTCAATATTATGGTAATGCATAACATGCAAAATCATCGATGTTATAGTCGTTTTCCCGTGTGATCCACCAATAACTACGCGTGTTTTATTTTTGGATTGTTCATATAAAAACTCAGGATACGAATATATTTTAAGTCCTAATTCCTGTGCTTTCAAGAGCTCAGGATTATCAGCTTTGGCATGCATTCCAAGGATTACGGCTTCAATATTGGAGTTGATTTTTTCGGGAAACCAACCTAACTCAACTGGCAGAATTCCTTTTTTTTCCAATCTTGATTTTGAAGGTTCAAAAATGGCATCGTCACTTCCCGTAACTTGATATCCTTTGTTATGTAATGCCAATGCTAAGTTATGCATTGCGCTTCCGCCTATAGCTATGAAATGTGTTCTCATTTTTGTTTATTCGTTTATACGTTAATAGGTTCAATCGAAGACAATGTCATCGAATAACCGTTACTTTCTGTTTTTATAGTCTTCCCAAACCTTATTGGCTTTATCGGGTTGCTTCATTTTATTTTTATACAAATCGGCTAATTTTTGATAACAAACTTTTGAACCTCCTATCAGAATAGCTCTTTTGTACTGCTGTTCCGCACTGTTATATCTATCAAAATATTCATCGATATGACCACGTGACAAATACCCGTCAACTGGAGATATTTCTCTTAATTCACTCGAATACTTAATGGCTTTGGATTCACTTCCTCCCACAATTCCAGGCAATTTCAAATTCAACTCAATTAGAGCCCAACGTGCTTCGATGTGTTTTGGGTTTAAGGCTATGGCTTTTTCAAAAGAAGATCTCACTTCACTAATCATCCCCAATGCTTTGAATTTATTGACTTCCAAAGATTTCATCCCCAAAGCACCACCATATTTGTAATAATAATTAGCTTCTGTGGGTTTTAACGTTTTCAGTTTTTTATAATAAGTAATCGCTTTATCCCAAGACTTATTGTATCCTGAAATATCTCCTAAATATTCTATCGTTTTAAGATTTGACGGATTGCTTTTTAAGTAGTTTTCAAGAATAGGTTGCGCTTGATCGAATTTCCCGTCAACGAATAATTTTTCCCCTTTTTCAAAAGATTGGGAACACAACAACAATGGAAATATCAAAAAAACACTTAGCAGTAATTTCATCCTCCAAAAATAAAGAA
Source organism: Flavobacterium granuli (assembly GCF_031456055.1). Taxonomy (GTDB): domain Bacteria; phylum Bacteroidota; class Bacteroidia; order Flavobacteriales; family Flavobacteriaceae; genus Flavobacterium; species Flavobacterium granuli_A. Next base: position 105,648 of record NZ_JAVDTX010000007.1, on the reverse strand, counting down.
TTTCTAAAAGAATGAAGTGTTTTTTGACAGAAAACCTGAGTTGATTTTTTATTTCCTCCAAAGACTAACTAATCATTCAACCCCTTACCGACAAGAATTTGCGGAATGCTTTTTTCAACCCTTGACTCACGGGTTTTGGATTGTTTTGGTGAAGAAAAATGAAGCATATAAGCTCTTTGCCTTCCCGGTGTCAGACTTTCGAATGCCATTTTCAATTCTGGCAATTCATCTAATTTTTTTTGAAATTCTTCTGCAAGTACAAATTCTTCCGTTTTTTTGAATTTCACTTCCAAACCGGCTTTTTCTACTTCAATCGCTTCATAAATATGGGCTTTCAAAATGTCACGTATATCCGTTATTTCCTTGATATTAGTGAAACGGATTTGGCGTGCCGCCTGTACATTCTTTGATTGTTGGATTAAAATACCATCAGAATTACTTAACAAAGCCCCTTTAAAAAACAAAAAAGCGCAGTATTCTTTAAATTCGTGTATCAAAACAATATTCTTTCCTTGTAATGTATAACAGGGAGTTCCCCATTTCAATTCTTCGGTCAGTTTACAATCCAAAGCAATACTTCTCAATTGCTCTAATTCAGATTGCCATTTTTGGGAATTACTAAAATAAAAATCAACCTTAGGATTCATAAAATTCAAATATTGATTAACAAAATTATCTTCTGTCAAAAGTAAACACTAATTTGAATTTATTTTTTACAAATAACTCAACCACCATATTTCCTTGTGTGCTCGTTTATAGGTGTCAAACTTTTTACATAATGGATAAAGGAGTAAAATCACTCCAATCCAAACAATATAAACAACCCAAAGGCTAAATCCATAGCCTTTCAAATCTGCTTCAAATCCTATCCAAGTTGACAAAATCATTTTCTGCCAACCAAACCCAGATAATTCAGCAAAAATCAATGCTAGTAAATGAATTATATAGAGATGTAAAATATAATAAAAAAAAGGCGCCCTTCCGAAGGTGCAAAAATAGTCCACAACTTTTCCTTTTAGTTTCTCTGTGTTGGCTAAAAATAAAAAGGACAAACCCAAAGTCATCAATATATACAAAAATGATGGTGGATATTTAGTTGGATTTAAAAAAGAAATTAGGGTTTGTAAAAAAGTATTATACTGAATAAACGGTGTTGGGTCTCCATAGATATTTGTCAATCGTAACAGAATAAAAAGAGCAATAGCAATTCCTCCTATATAGTTAAATATTTTTTTTCGTTTGTTACTATCATACGATTGAGCATAAAATCCACCAAAATAATATCCTAATGCCATTATCGCAATCCAAGGGACAAGTGGGTACCCAATCACTAATTGAGTGTTTTCTGTAAGCTGATAAACCATTTGTTCATGAATAATGTCCCACCAAAAATTATCCGCATAATGAACATTATCAAACAAGTTGTGACAGCAAATAAGCAACAAACTAAAGATAAGAATAGCTACTCTTGGCAAATGAATCAAAGCAGATAAAAAAACCATACTAATCCCCAATGACCATATCACACGTAAGCCAAAAGAAACGAATTCAACATTAAAAGACCATGCAAACCCTACAATTGTCAACTCGACAAAAATCAGCCAAATTCCACGTTTTAATAAAAAACTCGATAACTCATTATGAGTTCTTCTTTTGCTGGCCATAAATGCGGAAACTCCAGCCAAAAAACTAAACGTTGGTGCGCAAAAATGAGTAATCCATCGCGTAAAAAAAATAGGCAAAGTAGTCTGAAGAGGATCTGATGGATCAAAAAAGAAAGCAGAATAATGAAAATAATCTCTCACATGATCGAGTGCCATTAAAACCATAACCAAACCTTTTAGTAAGTCAATGGATTCGATTCGGGTATTGACAGGTAAAGTTAATGCCATAAATTAGTTTGTTGGATAGTTAAACTTAATAAAATACATTATGCTTTATTATAGCAGAACACTACAACACAACATACTTATTAGTAATAATTTATCTCTAAATTAATCCATATTATTGGATTCTCCAAAACTTGTAGATAGAGAGTCATTTTTTGCCTTTCAACTGCTCATTTACACCTAGTAACTACCTACAGTGCAAACACAATTATTTATTTTCTAATTTATGCAAATACTCATCACATACTAGCACGGGTGAACATGGACAAACGAACGACAATGGGATTTATTTTTACAAATAACTCAACCACCACTTTTCCTTATTCATTTGCTTATACTCGTCAAACTTTTTACATAATGGATAGAGCATCAAATCAAAACCAACTTTCTATTAAGCCAATTGCCCACCCGAGGCTGCAAGCCGAACAGACGAAGTAAATCCGTTGTAGTAGCTTCTGGTGGTAGGCAGATTCCAAGCAACTATTTCTATTTTTTTTTACTGAATAAAATTAGTCTAAGTCTGATGTATTGTTGTAGAAGAATTGGATAAATGTTATATACTATATTAGTCAGTACCATGATGATAGCCCAAAGTAATTGCCCTTGTAGGAGAGCAAAAATAATTGTCAAACTAAAAAAGAAAAAAAGAATTAAATGGAATTTCTCGAACATATAACTTTGACTAATAAGTCCTGCAATTGAAGTTTTTTTAGGTGTAACAATTTTGTGATCCGGAAATTTTCTTTTTATGAGGTTATTTATTATTGCACCATTTTGAGTAAATTTATTTATTAAATGAACTCGCAACTTCTTGTAAATTCCAATTGTCTTTCCCATTTGAAGTTTGTCTATAAAAGATTTTTTTAAAAATATTGGGATTAAACTTATTGTCAGGAAAACACAGAGTGTTTGATAACTGACGAATCTAAAACAATAGAATGCAATAGGACCTAGATTTAAAATAGACCAGATCAGGTTTGCAATCATATTATACCACGCTAGTGTTTTTTTTACTTTCGCCAAACTTTCCATATCTCTTGCTGCCATTTTGATAAGCTTATATTTTACGGTTTGATTCGTTGCTTACTGCTAACGTTCTGGCGCTTGGCGAGGTTGGGGAATAAAGATGTGAGATCGGTTAAACACAAATTTTCCAAATACAAAACCATCTTTAAATTCAACCTAAAACCCCAATCTTGCCAAACGGCTATTGTGCGTTCGTACTATTTTAGGCATATTTTATAATTTAGTAAATTCTCTTTTCGCAATACATAAAGTCCTCATGGTTTAACTATAATTTTTCCAACTGTTTTGCCTGTTTCCATTTCAATATGGGCATCACCCATTTTATCAAGTGAAAAGCATTTTGAGATATGAGATTTAATAATACCCTTTTCTAAAAGTTCTGCAATTGCTTTCATGTCCTTACCATCTGATTTCACAAGAGAATAATGTACCGTTACATTTTTTTCCTTAGCTTTTTCCAATAAATCGTCACTAATCATTGGCAAAAGACTCAAAATTGTCCCACCGTTTTTAACAACTTTAAGCGATTGATACAAACTATCTTTTGCAAACGCATCAATTACATAATCTACCTCGCTCACAACATCTTGAAATTTTTGTTCGTCATACGCTACATGTTCATCAGCGCCTAACTCCAAGACAAAATATTTGTTTTTTGCAGAGGAAACACCAATTATATAAGCTCCAAAATATTTAGCTATTTGAACTGCATAATGCCCAACTCCTCCTGATGAAGCTTGTATCAAAACCCTATCTCCTCGTTTTATTTTTGCATAATGAACCAATAATTGCCAGGCAGTTAATGCAGATAATGTTGCACCACCAGCTTCCTCGTAGCTTATGTTTATCGGTTTATGGGCGATTTGATCTTCAGGTGCTACTACATATTCTGCATATCCTTTCCCGTGTCCTAAAAAATTAATCAATCCAAAAACAGCATCGCCCTTCTTAAATTTTGTAACTTTTGTGCCTATATCCATAATTATTCCAGAAATATCCCACCCTAATATTAAAGGCATATTGTCTTTGAGGTACTCAGCCATGGCTGAACCACTTCTTGTTCTTACATCCACCGGATTTATACTGATTGCTTTAACTTCAATTAATACCTCATTTTCCAAAACTTCTGGTAACGGTAATTCCGTCATTAATAGCTTGTCTATATCTCCAAATTCATTTATTATAATTGCCTTCATTTTTATTTATTAAGTTAGGTAATGAACTTTATTTACGGGGTATTGTAAGTATGACGCACAACGTCTTGGGACTACAGCGGGTTTGGGACTAAATTAAGCTTTTATCTTCGGATTTGCCAAATTTTCCAAATACAAAACCAACTTTCCATTAAGCCTATTGCCCAAATCCGTTGTAGTAGCTGTGGGCGGCGTTACTACTTTATTGACTTGTTTTTAATATCTCTTATTAGTTTATTATATGCGCCAATTATTAAACTTCTTGAAGGCTTAGAAAAATGAACATCAGAGTTATCTTTTGGTTTTCCTACAGAAGCTATTACTTTTTGAGTGTAAATAATTTGAGAATTTTTTAAATCGTAGATTTCGATTGTTACTTCATTACTGTTCATGCCTTCTCGGCTCATTCTATGTGGAGTCAAATCAATTGAACCAAAATCATTTCTTGTTTGGGTAGCTTTAATGTTTATGAAAAAGTCATAGTTAGTTCCTTTTTTAATGTCAGCAATGATTTGCTTACTTGGATTCAAAGGGATTTTTTTCTGTGTCAAAAGTAAACCAGAAACGTCGGTCACATAATTTAATCTTTCGCCGAGAAGACTCTTAAAGTCACGTATTGAAGTTTCTTTAAGATATTTTGTGCAATCTGCTGGCGCATCTATCTCATTAAGAAGCCATTTTCCATTGGTAAAATCGACACCTGTTGTTTGTCCAGGATTGTAGAAAACATAAGACGGTAAGTTGCAAGAACTAAGTATTATCATGCAAAAGACAAGAAATAGAATTTTCTTCATGAATCAATGTTTAACATTTGTTACGATAATAACACCCAAATCCGTTGTAGCACCTGTTAGGTGTAGTTTTTATTTCCGTCCTACATAAACTGAAATTGGGTAAGAAAAATGAATTTCATTTCCTATTAAATGCGATTCAACGCCTAAATTGTTTTCAGTTAAATCATTTTTAAAGATTTGTCTCAACTTTTCATCATCCCCTTCTTTTGGAAAAGATGCAGTAAGTTGTCTTTCAAGTTCCATTTCGACCTTGTAAGATGCTCTCTTTAAATTTGTCAATTCAAAAAGGGATAAAAGTTCTTCAAATTCTTCAAAAGTCAAAGCCTTTGTATGAGAATTGTCTCTTATAACTTCCATCTCATTAAACGCATTTACTTTTTCTTTTGATAAAACTACATCAGCAATCAAAATTCGTCCATTGGGCTTACAAACTCTATACATTTCAGATAGGACTTTTTTAGGGTCTAAAAAATGATGAAAGCTATACCTTGTAATTACTAATGAGAATGAATTTGAACTATATGGTAATTCTGTAACATTGCCTAAATCCCACTTAATATTTGTCAAACCTAAGTTTTTCTGTCTTTCTTGGGCTTGTTCCAGCATAACCTGTGTTATGTCTATTCCTGTTCCTTGGCTTGCCGTTTTTGCGAACTCACAAAGCACAAGTCCTGGCCCACAGGCAATATCTAAAACATTGTCTTCTGGCGTCAATTCAGCCATCTCTTTAAGTATTTCAATCGAATCTAAATGCCCTGATAGTTTTGTGAATGGAATGGCTTGTTTAGAAAATTGCTCCACAATCTTTGCGTTATGTTCTTCAGTATTCATCGTATTGATTTTAAGATTTCTGATTTTCAAAATTACACCTAACGTCTTGGTACTACAGCGGGTTTGCTACTAAATTAAGCCCATTATTCGGATTTGCCACCCGAGCGATAGCGAACAGGCGAAGCAAATCCAAATCATCCCAAATACAAAACCATTTTTCCATTAAGCCAATTGCCCAAATCCGTTGTAGTAGCTGTTGGCTGCTGCCGTTACCTAGTGCTCGGTCAATAGTGATTATATACTTTGTCCGAAAGTCAGTAGATTGTTATCCGGGTCAAGTAAGGAAAATTCCCTTTGTCCCCAAGCTTTTGTCTCTAATGCACCATTCGGGTGTATGCTTATTTTATTGTCCAACAATGATTGATATAAACTGTCAATGTTGTTGGTTCGGATGTAAACTCCTGAATAGTTTTCTTTCTGGCCAAGTTCTTTAAACTCAAAAAAGTGGATTTCTATGTTGTCTTTTTCAACCATCAAATAACCGTCATAGTCAGAACTTCCAACGTTCCGAAATCCTAACTTGTTTATATAGAAATCTTTTGTTGCGGTCTTGTTCCGCATTGGCATTTTTGGATTTACGTTTGTCAGCATATCTTTATTTTATTAAAAAATTTATTCCTCTGTCAAATTTTAATTGCAGTGAGGGCAGTTATCCAGTGTCTAATTGTTACTCTTGCAACGGTTGTATAGTCGCTTCACACGGTTGCTGCCAACGTTCTGGTACTACAGCGGGTTTGGCACTAAATTAAGCCCATTCTTCGGATCTGCCAAATCATCCCAAATACAAAACCAACTTTCCATTGAGCCAATTGCCCAAATCAGTTGTAGTAGCTGTTGGCAGTAGCCATTTTCATTCGCTTAAATGATTTTTTCTGTAATAAAAACAAATGCCTGTAATTGCAACTCCCATTATAAATATAAAAGCTAATAATCCAACATCTTCGACTTTTGATTCATATCCTTTATCAACGATAGCTTCCCATAAACCTGGTTTGCTTTTAAATCCAAATATCCATTGCCCAAAATTCCAAGCACTATGAAGTCCAAATGAAAGCGCAAGGCCTTTAGTTTTTAATGCCGACACGCCAAATAAAACTGCTCCGATTCCAGAACCTAATATTGCCATTTTCCATGTCATTCCACCAGCAACGTGTTCAAGAATGAAAATTATTGTTATTATTGTTAACGCTAAAAGAGAACCTATTGAAATATTCAGGCTTCTCAAAGGATAAGCGCGAAAAGCCAATTCTTCTCTGCAAGCAACAAGCAAATATAAAATGAACGGTAAGAGTATATCAATTAATGAAATTTGTGAGACAAATTTTAACTGAAAATGTCCAAATGCTATAACTATTAATGCTTGTGAGATAGCCATACAAAAACCAATTGCATAGCCACTTAAAAATCTAAAAATACTGTGTTTATCGGGAATGATTCCGATGTCATTTAGTTTCAATTTCTCCCATTTCACAAATAACAATATTAATATAAATGTTAGAACTGTTGCGGATAAAATAGATATATGATCCGAAATATTTGCTGAAATATTTTGAGTCATACTCGAGCATAATATTAAAATTACAGAACAACTCACGCAAAAAAGCAAAACTCGCCCAAAGGTATAATACCATTTTAAAGTTGTTTTTGAATTATGCTGTATAGTCATGCTATTTCGTTTAATATTCTTTCATAGAGCTCTCGAGAGCAGGTTACTGCCAACTTGTGTATATGTCTGACATAGTCAGACATATACACCCCAATCTGGGTAGCTTTGTCTGACAAACATAGCGTTTTATTTTTTAGAATATAGTGGCGTATATCACTTTCTGATCGTTTCACCCTTTCGCTCCAATCACCTGCAGCAAAAGTTGTTTTTCGGCTTCGAGCAATTTTATTTTTTCTTTCAAAGACTCAATTTCATTGGCAGCCGCTGCATCTATGGGAGCATCCGTCGTGTACGTTTTTGGTAACTGCACCGCTATGTCCATCAAAAAATTATGTTCTAAAACGGCTGAAATTTTTAGCAAAGTATCCACTTCTATCGTGTTTGACTTTCGGTGTTTCAATATAGCCTGATAATCAATGCCCGTTTTTCGTGCCAACGCACTTTTGTAAATGCGTTTTCGATTGTAGTAAGCTGAGAGTAACTCGCCAGTATGTATTACTAACATAATTTCTAAATTGTATAGTTTTTATAAAAGTAGGAATTTATTTCTTATAAAAAATGATTTGTCTTATAAAAAAATAGAATAAAGTAATGTAAACAGATAGAAGAACTATCTATCTGAATAGTTCTTCTATCTATTCAGATAGTTTAATTATCTAAATAGATAGTTCAATTGTCTATTCCAATAGTTTAATTATCTAAACAGATAGTTATACTATCTAATTGAATAGTTCTACTATCTAAACTGATCGTTCTATTATCTATTCAGATAGTTGAACTATCTAGAAGGATAACTCTATTGTCTGCAAGGATAACCGAATCGAATAGCACAAAAAAAACCAACAGCATACACTGTTGGTTTTAGAACTTAGAAATTACTCTTATTTACTATTCAAAATAGCATACCTAATTTATTGTACCATTCTTATGGAGTTTCCTTAAGCGTAGCGCCTCCTCCTGCTTTCTCAAACCTGACTTTTAGTTTGTCATAACTAGCCTGAGCGCCGGCAACACCACCATCGGCAGCCGATTTGTATTGTTCGTAGGCTTTTCGGGCATTAGTCAGTGCCTCCCTGCCCGCAATACGCTGAGCATCCTTAAGCCTGAGTACGATGTTTTGATACAGCGCAATCAACTCTTCGGACTGGTCGTAAAAAGTGACATCGGTAGCCAGATTAGCAATGCTGAACCAGGCAGGCATGATAGCTGCTCCGTTCGAATTGAGCTCGTTCAGCGTGCCATCCACAAAAATTTTGTTGTCCACATTAATGTCACCTCCACTGGCACGCTCTTCTTCGGTCAGGGTAGCTCCTGCCGGAATTTTGGCAATTGTTGCGTTGGCATTGCTCTTCATAAGGGTCATGTCGGCCACAGGATAAGTTACATTCAATCGGTTTGGATTCAAATTGCTCATTTTATACTTTTTTTGGTTAATATTTCCAAATGTAAGAAAAAGCAGATTCAAACAATCACTATTTTATAGGATTTTTTTTATTATACTATAAAAGTAATCCGTATTAAATAGTAATTGGGAAAGTGCCAAATTTATTTTTATACACAAATAACATTTAGAATACATTAGAATAACATAGCGGTCATACTTTCGTAAAAACTAAAAATGAAAAGAAAAAGGAAGATTCCATTAGTAGTAATAAGTGATGTACACTTAGGAACTTACGGTTGTCACGCCAAAGAATTACTGCAATATTTAAAATCAATAAACCCACAAACATTAGTCCTTAATGGTGATATCATCGATATGTGGAGTTTTACTAAAAGCTACTTCCCTGCTGCACACATGAATGTTCTGAGACAGATTATAAAAATGTCCAATCTTGGAACTCGCGTCATTTACATTACCGGAAATCACGATGAAGCGTTACGCAAATATTCCGATTTTATTTTAGGCAATTTTGAATTGGTTGACAAACTAACATTGGATTTGGATGGCAAAAAAGCGTGGATTTTCCATGGCGACGTCTTCGATTCTTCCACTCAGGGTTATGCCAAAATACTTGCTAAACTAGGCGGAAAAGGATACGATTTATTGATTCTTATCAACAGTTTAATCAATTGGTTTTTGACCATTTTGGGTAAAGAAAAAAGAAGCTACTCCAAAATGATCAAAGACAGCGTCAAAAAAGCGGTTTCCTTTATATCCAATTTTGAAACTACCGCTGCCGATGTTGCTATCCAAAAAAAATGTTCTTATGTAGTTTGCGGACACATTCATAAACCGCAGATAAAGGAAGTAAAAAATGAACACGGAAAAGTATTGTACCTCAACAGTGGAGATTGGATTGAAAATCTAACTGCATTAGAATACAAAAAGCAAAAATGGAGCCTTTACCAATATAAACCGGAGCATTATAAAGATTCTGACATCAATGAGGAAAAAGTGGTCAACGACATTGTCAACAAAATTCTTTCTTAAAAATATACAGCAATGAAAATATTTTATGCCATACAGGCAACAGGTAACGGTCATATCAGCAGAGCGGTGCAATTGTATCCTTATCTGCAAAAATTTGGTGAGGTTGATTTTTTCTTAAGTGGTAACAATGCCAGTCTGGATATCAATTTGCCTATAAAATTTAAAAGTGATGGCTGTAGTTTGCATTACAGTAAATGTGGCGGTTTGAATTATTGGGATATTGCCAAAAACATTAAACCGAGAAAAATCTATAAAGACGCTGATGCTTTGCCCTTGAAAAATTATGATGTAGTCATCAATGATTTTGATTCGATTACTTCCCTAGCCTGCAAATTACAAAAGGTTCATTCAATACAATTTGGACATCAAGCCAGTTTTATATCCCCCAAAACTCCCAGACCGGAAAAGAAAAGTGTCATGGGTGAAATGATTCTAAAACATTATGCGCCTTCTCCAAAAAACATTGGATTGCATTTTGACAAATACGATGATTTTATTCATCCTCCCATCATCAAAGATGAAATCGTATATGCAGAACCTAAAAATGCAGGACACATCACTGTTTATTTACCTTCATTTCAAAAAGATTGTTTGGAGAAAGCATTCAACAAACTTCCTAATTTAAAATTTCATTGGTTTTTGAATGACATAAAAACCAAACACACAGTTAAGAACGTTACCTATTTCCCAGTCAATAGAGAATACTTCAACAAAAGCCTCATTAACTGCGAAGGAATTATCACTGGAGGAGGATTTGAAACTCCCGCAGAGGCTTTATATCTTGGCAAAAAGATACTCTCAATTCCTATTCGTAAACATTATGAACAAGAATGCAATGCAGCTGCTCTCAAGAAATTGGGCGTTCCTGTACTGTATGATGTTAGTGATGATTTTGATTTAATAATCGAAAACTGGCTTGATTCCCCCATAAAATATCCAATTATGAAAGCCAATAATATCGATGAAACCTTGCAGCTTTTATTTGATACATATTATGATTGATTGGCATTGTATAAAAAAATAAAACCCCGTTTCGTTTAATAACGAGACGGGGTTTAATATTCAATAACGGTATGTTTTAAGGTTGTGCTTCCTTCACAATTGTCATTTCATCAATAATGTTTTGCGCTCCAGCATATTTGTCAATAACCCAAAGTACGAAACGAATATCAAGATTGATGGTACGTTGCAGTTTTTTGTCAAAAATAACATCACCTGCCATAGCTTCGATATTTCCATCAAAAGCAACACCTATTAATTCACCTTTTCCATTTAATACAGGAGAACCTGAGTTTCCACCAGTAATATCATTATCAGTTAAGAAATTCACAGGCATATATCCAGCTTTGTCAGCATATTGACCAAAATCTTTTGCTTTGTTTAATTCCAACAAACGAGCTGGCAAATCAAATTCTGCATCTCCTGCTTTATACTTATTAACCATTCCGGTCATTGTTGTATAATTGTTTATTTTGGCGTCATTGCGTTTGTCTGCAGGTAAGGCACGAACTTTACCATATGTTAAACGCAAAGTAGAATTGGCATCTGGATACTGAATCGTATTCAATTTTGACTCTCTTAAACCTTCAACTAATTTGCGGTAAGCAATAGCAAAATCATCATCTGCTTTTGATTGCTCATCAGATTTGGCTCTAACTTTTGTTACCAAATCATTTGAAATAACATACAAAGGATCTGTAGCAATTAATTCAGCTTTTGGATTTTTCATAAAAGCCTCAACCGATTCTTTACTGGCAAAAATACTTCCAGTAATTGCTTTATCCACATCAGCAGCAAAATTACCTTTATTGGTTTCTTTCATTTTAGCCACAACTGGAGCCAAACCATATTCTGATGCTTTAGCAGCGTACAAATTAAGCTGAGCAGTCAAAACTTCTTTTTCCAAAGGAGCATAAAACTCACCATAATAGTTATCAATTAATCCAGTTATCTTAGGTAGCATTTCGGCTCTTTTAGCGTCATTTTCTTTGTAATAAGCAATCAATGCATTCCCCAATATAGACGGAGCAATACCATAAGAAGCTGTTCTCACCAACTGTGTAAGGTAATTATCGTGACGTGATTTCAAATTTGTTTTTGCGTAATAATCGTTTATTGTAGCAATAACATTTCCGTATTTTTCTTTGTTCTCAGGTTTATTCGCCCAAGCATTGAATTTAGCTTCTTCATTTGATTTTGTAGCAGCAGTTTTTGCTTTAGTCAATGCATCAATCATCCCTTGACGGTTTTTCCAATAATTGGCAGTCGAAGCATATTTAGAAGCATATTTCAAGTTTACGCTTTCATCTTTACTCATGAACTTTTTCATGTTGTCCATTCCAGTTTTTGCTCCTTCAACCCATGCAGGATAAGCATAACTAACATTTTGTGCTATTCCTCCAGCTGGCATCCAACGGTTTGTTCTTCCTGGATATCCTAAAATCATCGCAAAATCATTTTCTTTTGCTCCAGTAATATTTATTGGCAAATGGTGTTTCGGTTGCAAAGGAACATTCTCTTTAGAATATTCTGCAGGGTTTCCGTCTTTATCTGCATAAACTCTAAACATAGAGAAATCTGCAGTATGGCGAGGCCATTCCCAGTTATCGGTATCTCCACCAAATTTTCCAAGACTTTCTGTAGGTGTTCCTACTAAACGAACGTCTTTATAATCTTGGTATACAAAATAATAGTATTCATTTCCTTGAAAGAAAGGACGAACAGATACAGTGTATTTTCCACCTTCATTGTTTTCTTTTTCGATCAAAGCTATTTCTTGCTGAATCACTTTATTGCGTTCAGTCTCGGTCATTTTATCATTTACTTTTGATAAAATTCTTTTGGAAACGTCGTCCATACGAACGAAGAAACGAACATACAATGATTTTGGTTTTAATTCTTCGCTTTTGTTTTTAGCCCAAAATCCGTTTTTTAAATAATTTTGTTCTTCTGTAGAAAGTTCTGCAATGGCATTGTAACCACAGTGGTGATTGGTTAACACCAAACCTTCTTTTGAAACGATTTCGGCAGTACAACCTCCATTGAATTGAACTACAGCATCCTTCAAACTATGATGATTGATGCTATAAATTTCTTCGGTTGTCAATTGCAAGCCCATTTTTTCCATATCTCTATGGTTCAGTCTTTCGATAAACATCAGAAACCACATTCCTTCATCTGCTCTAACAGGAAAAGCCATTAGGCACATCGTCAGGAATAAAATAATTTTTTTCATAAACAGTTTTTTTAAGTTTTAAATATGAGCTTACTTTACTTATTAGTTTTTGCTAATTTAAGTTTTGCAACTTCATATTTGAATAATTTTTAAGTGCTGCGAATATAAATCATTTTCGCAACTCAAAACTAATTGTTCTTTTAAAATCAAAAGCAAATCATTGATTATTAACTTAATTTTAGGAATTGTGCAATTAAAATAAAAAAAGGTGCTCTATTGCTAGAACACCTTTTTAATATAAAATACTGACTTTTAGTCATTCAACATTTTCCATAATTTATCTTTCAATTCAGTCAAACCTTGTTGAGCAACTGATGAGATAAACATATAAGGGATATCTTTGAAAGCAACATCAAGTTCTGTTTTCAATTCGGCTTTCAGTTCATCATCCAGCATATCGCATTTTGAAATCACCAACAAACGCTCTTTGTCCAGCATTTCTGGATTGTATTTGGTCAATTCATTCACCAAAATATCGTATTCTGCTTTAATATCTGGCGTATCAACCGGAACTAAAAACAATAAGGTTGAATTACGCTCAATATGACGCAAGAAATAGTGACCTAATCCTTTTCCTTCGGCAGCACCTTCAATAATTCCAGGAATATCGGCAATTACAAAAGATTGAAAATCTCTGTAAGCCACAATTCCAAGATTTGGTTTTAAAGTTGTAAAAGGATAATCGGCAATTTTTGGTTTTGCAGAAGTCAATACAGATAACAATGTTGATTTTCCAGCATTAGGGAAACCTACCAAACCTACATCCGCCAATACTTTAAGTTCCAAAATCACATCCATTTCCACACCTGGCAAACCTGGTTGAGAATATCTAGGCGTTTGATTGGTTGAGCTTCTAAAGTGCCAGTTTCCTAATCCTCCTTTACCTCCGCGAGAAAGAATTTGTTTCTCTCCGTCTTCGGTAATTTCAAAAAGGGTTTCACCTGTTTCTTTATCTTTCACAACTGTCCCCAACGGAACTTCGATGTATTTATCATCTCCATCGGCACCAGTGCTACGATCTCCTCCTCCATCTCCACCGTGTCCTGCTTTGATGTGACGTGCAAACTTCAAGTGAAACAAAGTCCAAAGTCCTTTGTTCCCCACTAAATATACGTGTCCACCACGTCCACCATCACCACCGTCTGGCCCACCTTTTTCAATAAATTTTTCTCTATGCAAATGCGTAGATCCTTTCCCTCCTTTTCCTGAAGAAACATAAATTTTTACGTAATCTACAAAATTCCCTTCTGTCATATTTTCTTGTTTAAAGTTTAATCGTTTAGCCGTTTAATCGTTTAGTTGATTCACTAAACTCATAAACTTTCTAAACTTCTAAACCATTTTTTTTAAACCTTTAAGGCTTTAACCATTACTTTATCAATCTTCACGCCATCCATATCGATGACCTCTAACTCAAATTTTTGCCAAATCAACTTTTCTCCTTCTTTTGGGATACGAGATAATTCGGTCATTATTAATCCACTTACCGTGGTCACTTCATAATCATTTATCAAATCATCCAACTCGAAATATGTAAGGAAATCGTGTAGCGAATAATGTCCGTCTACCATCCAAGTTCCATCTTCTCTTTCGATTAACTGGAAATCGTCTTTATAAAAATCGGAGGCATTGCCAACCAATGCTTCAAGAATATCATTCAAAGTAATTACCCCTTGAAAAACTCCATATTCATCTGATACCAATGCATAATGAATTCCTGTTTCCTTAAACTGCTCCAATGCTTTGTATGCTGTGGTTTGCTCCATCATAAAAGGAGCTTCGGTCATAATTTCGGCTAAATTGAAACTATCCTTTTCAAAATGGGCGAAGATATTTTTCAAATTTACAACTCCAACGATATCATCATGATTTTCACCATAAACAGGATAAATGGAATGTAATTCTTTTAGCATAAATTCCTTTACCTGGTTTTTATCAGCATGTAAAGGCAAGAGCATAACCGATTTTCTGTGCGTCATCAACGAATTGATTTTTCTATCTCCAATATGAAAAACACGTTCTACAATATCTTGTTCTATTTCCTGAACTTCCCCCCCTTCGGTTCCTTCTTTGATGATGGCTTTTATCTCTTCTTCGGTAACTTTTCCGTCAGCCGTAGGCTTTATTCTCAGTACATCCAATAAAAATTCGGTTGAAGTGGTTAGCAACCATATAAAAGGAGCGGTAATTATCGAAATGATTTTCATGGGCAAGGCCACTGCCTTTGCAATTCCTTCGGGATGGTTTAACCCAATACGCTTAGGTAATAATTCTCCCAATACCAAAGAAAAAAACGTCAATACTACTACAACAATTCCAACCGCGATGGAATGTGCGAAAGGAATCAATGAATGAAATCCTTTTACAAATAACTCCACGTCGGCAGTGATTTTATCCCCACTATAAATACCTGTAAGTATTCCAATTAGTGTTATTCCTATTTGTACGGTTGATAAAAACTTATTTGGGGAATTGGCTAAATCCAAAGCGATTTGGGCACTTTTGTTTCCCTTTTTTGCTGCGGTTTCCAATCTGTTTTTTCTGGCCGAAATCAATGCAATTTCAGACATAGAGAAAACCCCATTTAAGAGTATTAGAAAAAATATTATTACTATTTCCAATGTTTAGATAATTCGTTTATACTTTTGATTCTTAGAATCTTGTTGTTATGAAATCGTATTTTACTAGCCCAGATGGAAGTGAAAAGCCCACAGTCCCATTGTTTAATTTTTATGAGTGACTCAAAAGCGACTAAAAGAAGCTTATGAGGCGCTTTAGAAAAATAAACAACGGGACGCGGACTTGTAACGTACAGCTGGAAATTGCTCTTACAAATTATCGATAACCGCTGTCAATCTTTCTGTAATTTCTTGAATAGAACCTATTCCATTTACAGCGTAAAATTTATTTTGGTCTTTATAATACCCCATTAACGGAGCCGTTTTTTCGTTGTATTCTTGGTAACGATTTCTGATTTTGTCCTCGTCCTGATCGTCAACTCTTCCACTGGTTTTTCCTCTTTCTAATAATCTAGCCACTAGAATATTGTCATCAGCTTCAAGTGCAATCGTTGCAGCTACAGATGAACCAATTGTTGGCAAAAAAGCGTCTAATGCTTCGGCTTGAGAAATTGTTCTTGGATATCCGTCGAATAAAATTCCGTTGGTATCTGGGTGTTTGTTTACCTCATCAATTAGCATTTTGGTAGTCAACTCGTCCGGAACTAAATCCCCAGCATCCATATACACTCTTGCTTCTTTACCTAATGGAGTGTCGTTTTTCAAATTGTAACGAAAAACATCTCCAGTTGAAATGTGTGTTAAATTGTATTTTTCTTTTAAAAATTCAGCCTGAGTTCCTTTTCCTGCTCCTGGCTTTCCAAATAAAACTATATTGATCATTCTTTTTTTATATATGATTTTTACTCTTTTTATTCCTTTAATTGATATACTTCAGGCAAATTCCTTCCTAAACCATCGTAATCTAAACCAAAACCAACGATGAATTTGTTAGGAATACGAATTCCTACATAGTCAATTTTTAAGTCTTTTTTGAAAGCATCCGGTTTGAAAAACAATGTTGCCACCTTAAAATGTTTAACATTTTGTTCTTTGAATAATCTTTTCAATTCCTCCAAAGTGTTTCCGGTATCGATAATATCTTCTAGAATAACTACTGTACGCCCAGTCAAATCTTGGTTTATGCCAATTAATTGTTTAACGGATTCAGTAGAGGAAGTTCCTTCATAAGAAGCCATTTTGATAAATGAGACTTCACATGGTTTCTTATATAATTTTAAAAAATCAGAAACTACCATAAAAGAACCATTCAACACTCCAATAAAAATTGGTGTTTCATCAAAAAAATCATCTTCTATTTGCGCTACCATTTTTTCAATAGCAAAGTTTATCTCTTCGGCAGAAATAAACGGAACAAATTGTTTATCGTGTAGTTGTATCACAGTTTTATATTTTAAAATATTTTGGCAAAGATACAGAATTACAACCAACTTGTTAGTATCAAAAACAGAGTTAGGTCATACTTTTGGTAATGTTAAATATCCCTTAATATTTACAGTTCTTTGCAACTAAATATTTTTTTAATATGTAAATTGTTGTTTTACAACTTTCTAACGTTTTGTCGCCATAAAAACAGTCACATAACTATTTCCCCTATTGTTTTTAATCTTAGTAACATCCTGCACTGGGGAAGTAAAGAAAGAACAAAAAGAAGCTTTAGCAATACAAGACGACAACGACGTAAAACATCCGTTGGCATTATTACATTGCCTCCACCAATGTCACCGAATCTAAAACAAATAGCAGTAGTGTTATGAATGACGGATCACTTTTTGTAAATGACGATAGCGGAAATATGATTTGGAAAGTTACTGCCAATAAATAACAAAACATTTCTATGACCAGAGAAAAACATTACTTTCTTTTATTCATATTGATTAATTGTCATACCATTTTTGCACAAGAACAGAAAGGCAAAATTATTGATTCTCTAAAAACCACAACACTTCAGGAAATAATTATCAGTCCGCTTCACATTAACAACAGTTTATTAAACACGCCAGCGTCTATTGGCGTTTTATCAAAAAAAGAGTTGGAACAAAACAACTTAACGGATATAAGCACGGTAATTAATACTATCCCTGGGGTTTTTATGCAGTCTTCGAATTTTACAACAACCCGTATTACTATTCGTGGGATCGGCGCCAGAACAACTTATGGCACCAATAAAATCAGAGCTTTTTACGGCAGTATTCCACTAACTTCTGGAAACAGTGAAACTATAATTGATGATATTGACATAGAAAATATTGGTCAGATTGAAATCATTAAAGGTCCGCTTTCCAGCGTTTATGGAGCAGGTTTAGGTGGTGCAATTTTAATAGAACCATTACTTTTAAAAAATAAAGGGCAAACTGCAAGTTTAACTACCGTGCATGGATCTTTTGGATTGATGAAAAACAGTGTCAATTATAATTTGAGCAAAGAAAAAGCAAGTATTAATATTAACTACCACAAACTAAAAACAGACGGATGGCGAGAAAATAGCTCTTACAACAGAGAAGGAATTACCATTGCCGGAGAACTATTAAAAAAACAAAACAGCAAGCTAACTTACTTTTCAAATTATACTTATTTGAAAGCGTATATTCCGAGTTCTATCAATAAGGAAACATATGATAATAATCCACAATATGGTGCACCTACCTGGGTTGCTTCAAAAGGATATAAAGAATATAAATCAACGATGGGCGGATTGGCCTATGACTTTAAAATCAATAAAAATTTAGGTAATTCTACTTCCGTTTTTATCAATTACAAAGATAATAATGAACCAAGACCTTTTGATATTTTGCGTCAATATACTTTCGCTACCGGAGGGAGGACACAATTTTATGGGAATTTTAAAATCAAGAAAACTGTGACCCAATTCATAGCAGGAATTGAATATTTTACTGACGATTATACTGGAAATACTTTTGAAAATTTATACCAACAAAATAATGGTTTAGGTAGTTTAGCAGGAAATCAACTTTCTGAAACTGGTCAGAAAAGGCGTTTTTACAATATATTTTCACAATTCAGAACATTGGTTTCAAAACAAATTGAGTTTCAGGGAGGTCTAAATTATAATAAAACACGATTTGAATTAACCGATTACATTTTAAATTCAACTCAAAAATACAGTTATGATGATATTTTTTCGCCACAGCTGTCCATTTTATTTAGACCACATGAACATCGGAGTCTTTATTTTTCTGTAAGCCGAGGATTTTCATTGCCAAGTACAGAAGAAACCCTTACGAGCAATGGCCTTATAAATGCCGACATAAAACCGGAGACCGGATATAATTTTGAAGTAGGAGGAAAATTTTATTTTTTAAACAAAAATCTATACGCCGAATTTGCCGCTTATAGAATGGAAATAAAAAACTTATTGGTTGCCAAAAGGGTTGATGATGATCAATATGTGGGCGTAAATGCAGGTGAAACATTCCATCAGGGCATTGAAATGGCTATAAAAGACACATGGCAAATCAATTCTATTTTTTCAATAAACGCTTATATTTCAATCTCAATAGGCAAATACGAGTTTAAGAAATTTGTCGACAGTGGCAATGATTTTTCAGGTAATAAATTAACCGGCGTGCCTGCCACTAAAGCCAATGCGGGAGTCACTCTATCTACGCGCTTGGGACTTTATATTTCCTCCGATTTTCAATTTGTAGATGCGATACCTTTGAATGACGCTAATTCGGTCTATTCCGATTCTTATAAAATTATAAATTTAAAAACTGGCTACACCTTTGAGATACTGCCTAATTTAAACACCCAACTTTCTGCTGGAATAAACAATGTAGCCAATGAAAAATATGCTTCGCTAATTTTACCCAATGCAACCGCATCTGGAAGATATTATTACCCTGGACTTCCTATAAATTATTACGGAACAATTTCATTTAATTACTTCTTTTAGTTTTTTTATAAAATAAAAACTACTTAGCAAATCGTAATTTTTAATTGATATTTTTGCAGTTGATTTGTACTTTTAAATCCCAAACAAAAAGATGATTTCTGAATTCCAAAAAAATCTAAATAACGTAACCGGATATCGAGCCAGCAGACAAAAATATGCCGATGAAGTTCTCGATAATAGAGAACTTTTTCCTGAGTTAATCCAGTTGTGTTTTCATACTGCAAATAAAAATTCGTCTAAAGCTTTTTGGATTCTGGAATTTGTGTGTTACCAAAAATTGGAATGGATAAAAGAACATCTGGATTTTTTTTGTTCCCAAATAAAAAGCTTGAAAGACGAAAGTGCCATACGACCAGCAGCTAAGATTTGCCAACTTTTGATTCTTTCACATTCTAAGCAAAAAAAAATTCAGCTTTCTGAAAAAAATTTGGAGGAAATAACAGAAAACAGTTTTGATTGGCTGATTGGTGATACCAAAGTAGCTACCAAAGCGTATTCAATACGTACTTTGTATCTTTTGGGACAACATTATGATTGGATTCATCCCGAATTAAAAACGATAATCACTAAAGATTTTCCAAATCATAGTGCGGCTTATAAGGCTGTCGCCAAAGAAGTTTTGAAGAAAATAAAATAGCATTTTCCTATTCGATTAGGAAAAAGTATCTTTGCACACTTAAGGCAATATGCCAAACAGACAAAGTAAATACCAATCACAATGAACTATTTTTCATCCGATTTCAAATTAGGCATACTCGGTGGCGGACAATTAGGCAAAATGCTATTGTTTGACACCCGAAAATTTGACATTCAAACGTATGTACTCGATCCAAGTAACGAAGCGCCATGCAAAATTGCTTGTAATCATTTTTTTCAAGGTGACTTGATGGATTTTGAAACGGTTTACAATTTTGGAAAACAAGTTGATGTTTTGACTTTTGAAATTGAATTGGTAAATCTAGAAGCTTTGGAAAAATTGGAAAACGAAGGTATAAAAGTATATCCTTCGCCAAAAACACTGAAACTAATACAAAACAAGGGAATTCAGAAAGCCTTTTATATTGAAAATAATATTCCAACAGCTCCTTTTAAACGTTATGCAACTTTAAAAGATTTAGTGGTTGATTTAGTAGATTCTAATATTCAGCTTCCTTTTGTTTGGAAATGTACCGAATTTGGATACGACGGAAACGGTGTAAAAGTCATTAGACAAACTTCTGATTTAGAAAATTTACCGAATGTAGAATGTATTGCAGAAACAATGGTTCCTTTCAAAAATGAATTGGCCGTAATTGTTTGTCGCAATCCGAAGGGAGAAATAAAAACGTACCCGGTAGTTGAAATGGAATTTCATCCTGAAGCCAACCAAGTGGAATATGTAATTTGCCCTGCCCGTATTGACGAAAAAGTAGCCGAAAAAGCAAGAGCAATTGCCTTGAATGTTTCTAAGCAATTCAATCACGTAGGTCTTTTGGCAGTTGAAATGTTCCAAACCGAAGACGATGAAATCTTGGTAAACGAAGTGGCACCTCGCCCACACAATTCTGGTCATTATTCAATTGAAGCCAGTTATACTTCACAATTTGAGAACCATTTACGAGCGATTCTTGATTTGCCGTTAGGAAATACCGAAAGTAAAGTGGCTGGAATTATGGTTAATCTTTCTGGAGCAGAAGGTTTCTCTGGAGATGTCATTTACGAAAATATAGAAAAAATATTAGGTTGGAATGGTGTTACACCACATATTTACGGCAAGAAACAAACACGTCCTTTTAGAAAAATGGGACACGTAACAATTGTCAATGAAGA
Organism: Flavobacterium granuli; assembly: GCF_031456055.1. GTDB lineage: Bacteria > Bacteroidota > Bacteroidia > Flavobacteriales > Flavobacteriaceae > Flavobacterium > Flavobacterium granuli_A. The sequence goes on along the minus strand of NZ_JAVDTX010000007.1, from coordinate 84,276 downwards.
CATAAACGAAGCAAGAAGAATTGCCGAGGATGTGAAAAACACGATTAAAGTAATCAGTGATAAATTGAATAATTAAAAAATTTAAAGATTGAAAAATTTAAAGATTGGGATGTCCTAATTTTTAAATATTTCAATCATTTCATCTTTAAATAAAAAAATAAATGAGCAAAGTAGCCATAATCATGGGAAGCATTTCGGATATGCCGGTAATGCAAGATGCCATAGACATTTTAAAAGGATTTGATATAGCTGTAGAAGTCGACATCGTATCGGCGCACAGAACCCCTGAAAAATTATTTGATTTTAGTAAAAATGCCCATACCCGTGGTATTTCGGTAATTATTGCTGGAGCGGGTGGTGCAGCTCATTTGCCTGGAATGGTGGCTTCAATGTCTCCTTTACCAGTTATTGGAGTTCCTGTAAAATCAAGTAATTCTATTGATGGTTGGGACAGTGTTTTATCCATTTTACAAATGCCTGGCGGTGTTCCTGTTGCCACTGTTGCTTTAAATGGAGCAAAAAATGCTGGAATTCTTGCTGCACAAATCATAGGAAGCTCTGATAAAAATGTTTTAGACAAAATCATCACCTATAAAGAAGGACTAAAAGAAGCCGTATATAAGTCTTCTGAAAACTTGTATAAATAAAAAAAAGCTCCTAAAAAAGGAGCTTTTTTGATATTGTAAAATCTAAAAACTTGGGGGAGAAATTTAGTTTTATCAATAATGTGTGGTATTTAGTAATATAAATTTCTTTGTGATTTGGGGACAAAAAGAGTTTATAATTTCGACTGAATTAATTTATTTGCTAATTAATTTCTCGACAAAAGTATTCAAATAATCGACAAAATACACACTTGTTGAAAATTTTAACATATTTTTCTTGTCTTTTATTTTCAATAGGATAAAAATGCAAAAACATAACAACCACTTGTTTGTAACAAAATAGAATATATAATTATGAATATACTACTTCAAAAATTTGGCACCAAGTTAGACACAGCGCCATTTTCTAAAATAAAAAACGAAGATTATTTTCCTGCTTTTCAGGAAGCAATTAATTTGGCAAAAGCCGAAATTGACGCAATAATCAACAATACAGAAAGTCCTACTTTTCAGAACACAATTGAAGCTTTATCATTTAGCGGTGATGTTTTGGAGCGAATTTCAAGTATTTTTTTTAATCTAAATTCGGCTGAAACGAGTGACGAAATGCAAAAAATTGCACAAGAAGTTTCACCTCTTTTATCTGAATTTGGAAATGATGTTCGTTTGAATGCTGATTTATTTGCTAAAGTCAAAACCATTTATGAACAAAAGGAATCTTTGAACTTAAATCCAGAGCAAAAAACACTTTTGGACAAACAATACAAAAGCTTTTCTAGAAATGGAGCCAATTTACCCGAAGAAAAGAAAAATCAATTAAGAGAAATCGACAAAGAACTCTCGAAATTGAGCTTGCAATTTGGTGAAAATGTTTTGGCCGAAACCAACGCTTTTGAATTGCACCTTACCGATAAAAAGGATTTGGCAGGTTTACCCGAAGGAACAATCGAAGCGGCTTGCTATTTGGCGAAAGCACAAGAAAAAGAAGGTTGGATTATCACTTTAGACCATCCTAGCTACATTCCGTTTGTGACGTATGCAGACAACCGTGAATTACGTAAAAAAATAACCATTGCTTTTGGCGCAAGATCTTTTCAAAATAATGAATTCGACAATCAGGAGATTGTTTTAAAAATTGCCAAACTGCGTTTTGAAAGAGCCAATCTTTTAGGATATAAAACTCATGCCCATTTTGTACTTGAAGAACGTATGGCCGAAAGCCCGGAAAAAGTATTGTCTTTTTCCAATGATTTATTAGCCAAAGCCAAACCAGCTGCGCAAAGAGAATTTGCACAATTATCGGCTTTCGCCAAAGAACTAGACGGCATCGAACAATTAGAAAAATGGGATAGTGCTTATTATTCGGAGAAATTGAAACAACAATTATTCAATTTGGATGATGAGAAATTGAAACCTTATTTCCAATTGGAGAAAGTATTGAATGGCGCTTTCACTATTGCCGAAAAACTATATGGACTGACTTTTACAGAGGTTTTTGATATCGATAAATACCATGAAGAAGTTACTACCTATGAAGTAACAAACAAAAACAACGAATTGGTTGCTGTTTTCTATGCCGATTTCTTTCCGAGAAAAGGAAAAAGAAATGGTGCTTGGATGACTTCTTTCAAATCGCAATATATAAAAGACGGTAAAAACGAAAGACCTCATATTTCGAATGTTTGCAACTTTACAAAACCTACCGAAACCAAACCGTCACTTTTGACATTTAATGAAGTAACAACTTTATTTCATGAATTTGGCCATGGATTGCACGGAATGTTGGCCAATACCGAATATCCAGATCTTTCAGGAACATCAGTGTATTGGGACTTTGTAGAATTACCAAGTCAGATTATGGAAAATTGGTGTTACGAACCAGAAGCTTTGGCATTGTTTGCACATCATTATGAAACTGGCGAAGTTATACCGCAGGAATATGTAGAGAAAATCAAAGAGAGTGCAAGTTTTCAACAAGGAATGGCAACAAATCGCCAATTGAGTTTTGGATTGTTAGACATGGCATGGCATGGACAAGATCCTACAAATATTACTGACATCAAAACTTTTGAAACCGAGCAATTTGCTTCAACACAATTGTATCCAGAAGTAAAAGAAAATGCAATGAGTACAGCCTTTTCACATATTTTTCAAGGTGGATATTCATCAGGATATTACAGTTACAAATGGGCCGAAGTTCTTGATGCTGATGCATTCGAATATTTTCAAGAAAATGGTATTTTCAACCAAGAAGTGGCCGAAAAATTCAAAGAAAATGTACTTTCAAAAGGAGGAACCGAACATCCTATGATTTTATACAAACGTTTTAGAGGACAGGAACCGAAGCCAGATGCTTTACTAAAAAGAGCGGGGCTGATATAAAAATGTAGAATTCAGAAAGAAACCGAAGTAGAAATGCTTCGGTTTTTTAGTTTTATAAACCCTATTCATCAATCATCATACTATTTAAAAAACAAAAGAGAAATCCACCAAACAATTGGTAAACTTTCAACCCAAAAAGAAGTGTAATATTTAGTCCGTTTTTCATTAGCGAAAGTCAAAAAAAGTGTAATCACAATTGCAAGAGCAATATCAAGATTTAATTTCAGCTTCAAAAAATGGGTATTAAAATTACCGTAGATATTGAATAACTCTAATCCGCAGAAAAGAATCAGTAAAACAAAACCCAGAATTTTGGTATTCTCTACCCCTATTTGTTGCGGAACGGTTTTTAGATTAGGATTGTCAAATCGCAAATCGATAATTTCAAAAATCATAATCAATATAAAAATCAGGATAAAGCGCTGCGTACTGACTATCCCCATAGTTACCGAAGGAGCCACTCCAGCATTCAACAAAGGCAAAAATACAGTCGCCCCTACCCAGCAAAACGAAACGATATAAATCTTTATTCCAGCCCAATTTCGGGCATTCACTTTATTGGGAAAAAATGGAAGCGTATAAAGCAATGTTAATCCTAAAAAAACAATAGCTGCTATTTGCGTGATGCGTTCCAACAGAAAAAAATAATAACCTGTCATGATAAAAGAACCCAAAGTAAAAACAGCAATCACTCTTAATTTCTTTCGTAACTGTAATCGCTTACCTCTTGCCAATTCTTCATACTTCACAAAATTATATCCTACAATCGTTCCCCAAAAAGCAAAATAACTTACTGTATTTTGGCCTGAAATAAGGAACACCATTTGGGTAATTTGTACGAATGCAAAACAAGACAAAGCAACGTGTATGCTGCTATTTATATAAAATTGGAGAATACTTTTTAAAACCTTCATTTAACAAATTTAATCAATTGTTAATAAATCAGTCCATTAGTTGAAAAATCCCTATAAAATCAAGTTAAAAAAGAGCTTTATTAAGAGATTAATATTTATTTTTGCACCACAAAAAACACAACGCTTTATTTCTACACAAAATAGTCTTGATTGGACTGAAATTCAAATATAAATGAATATTTAAACAATCAGGCTTTACGTTAGACTTAAAAAAACAAATAGTAGCTACACATATATGAAAACAGATTCTTTTGCTTTAAGACACATTGGCCCGAGAGAAACAGATTTACAACACATGTTGAAAACCATAGGAGTTGACTCTATAGAGCGACTTGTTTATGAAACACTTCCGGATGATATTCGTCTAAAAGCTCCTCTTGCATTAGACCCTGCTATGACCGAATATGAATATGCCAATCATATCACCCAGTTGGGAAGCAAAAACAAAATGTTTCAATCTTACATAGGTTTAGGATATAACCAAGCAATTGTTCCAGCTGTTATTCAAAGAAATATTTTTGAAAACCCAGGATGGTACACTGCTTACACTCCTTACCAAGCCGAAATTGCACAAGGTCGTTTGGAAGCTATTTTGAATTTCCAAACTATGGTAGTTGAACTTACCGGAATGGAGATCGCAAATGCTTCTTTATTGGACGAAGCGACTGCAGCTGCCGAAGCAATGGCGTTATTATTTGACGTAAGAACTCGCGATCAAAAGAAAAACAATATCAATAAATTCTTCGTTTCAGAAGAAATATTACCTCAAACTTTATCAGTTTTACAAACTCGTTCTACTCCAATCGGAATAGAATTAGTGATTGGAAACCACGAAACTTTTGATTTCTCATCAGACTTTTTCGGAGCAATCCTTCAATATCCAGGAAAATATGGTCAAGTAAACGACTATACTTCATTTATTGCAAAAGCGGCGGAAAACGAAATCAAAGTAGCCGTTGCTGCTGATATTTTGAGTTTGACAAAACTAACGCCTCCAGGAGAAATGGGAGCTGCAGTAGTAGTTGGAACAACACAACGTTTCGGAATTCCGTTGGGTTATGGTGGACCACACGCTGCTTATTTTGCTACCAAAGACGAGTACAAAAGATCTATGCCAGGAAGAATCATCGGGGTAACTGTTGATACTAACGGAAACCGTGCTTTGCGTATGGCTTTGCAAACTCGTGAGCAACACATCAAACGTGACAAAGCGACTTCAAATATCTGTACTGCACAAGTATTACTTTCTGTAATGGCAGGAATGTACGCTGTATATCACGGACCAAAAGGTTTGCAATATATCGCCGATAAAGTTCACGCTTTGGCTGCAACTTTGTCTAACGAATTGGAAAAACTAGGTTTACAACAAACCAATACTGCTTTCTTCGATACTATCGTTATCAAAGCTGACGCTCAAAAAGTTCGCACTATTGCAGAACAAAACGAGGTAAACTTCTATTACATCGACGACAATACCGTTTCAATTTCTTTGAATGAAACTACAAGTATTACCGATATCAATAAAATTGCTGGAATTTTCGCTTCCGCAAATGGTAAGCAAGCAACAACAATCGAAACTTTATCTGGGGCTAATCATTTCCCAGAGGATTTAAACAGAACATCATCTTTCTTACAACACGATGTTTTCAACAAATTCCACTCGGAATCAGCGATGATGCGTTACATCAAAATGTTGGAACGTAAAGATTTATCATTGAATCACTCAATGATTTCTCTAGGATCTTGTACAATGAAACTGAATGCAGCTTCAGAGATGTTGCCATTAAGCAATGCACTTTGGAACAATATTCACCCTTTTGCACCGCTAGATCAAGCACAAGGATACCAAGAAATGTTGTCTAAACTAGAACAACAATTAAACGTAATTACTGGTTTTGCAGGAACCACTTTGCAACCTAACTCAGGAGCACAAGGAGAATATGCAGGATTAATGGTAATTCGTGCGTACCACCAATCTCGTGGTGATCACCACAGAAACGTGGCGCTGATCCCATCATCTGCTCACGGAACCAATCCGGCTACAGCAGCAATGGCGGGTATGAAAATCATCGTTACCAAAACATTGGAAAACGGAAATATTGACGTTGAAGATTTACGTCAAAAAGCGATTGAGCACAAAGACGACTTAGCTTGTTTGATGGTTACTTACCCATCAACTCACGGAGTTTTTGAAAGCGCTATTATCGAAATCACAAGAATAATCCACGAAAACGGAGGACAAGTTTATATGGACGGTGCCAATATGAATGCACAAGTTGGTTTGACCAACCCAGCAACTATTGGAGCTGACGTATGTCACTTGAACCTTCACAAAACATTCGCCATCCCTCACGGTGGTGGTGGACCAGGTGTTGGACCAATTTGCGTTGCCGAGCACTTAGTTCCTTTCTTACCTTCAAACCCAGTTATCCCAACAGGAGGAAGCAGTGCTATTACAGCCGTTTCTGCAGCACCTTGGGGATCTGCATTGGTATGTTTAATCTCTTACGGTTACATCACGATGTTAGGTGCCGATGGATTGAAAGAAGCTACAGAGCACGCTATCTTGAACGCCAATTACATCAAAGAAAAATTAAACGGTCATTACGATACTTTATACTCTGGTGAAATGGGTCGTGCGGCTCACGAAATGATTTTGGAATGTCGTCCTTTCAAACAAAAAGGAATCGAAGTTACCGATATCGCAAAACGTTTAATGGATTATGGTTTCCACGCACCAACCGTTTCTTTCCCAGTGGCAGGAACCTTGATGATCGAACCAACCGAAAGTGAAAACCTAGAAGAATTAGACCGTTTTTGTGACGCTATGATTGCCATTCGTAAAGAAATCGAAGCAGCAACCATCGAAGACAGTAACAACGTATTGAAAAATTCTCCTCATACATTGGCAATGCTTACTGCCGAAACTTGGGATTTCCCATACAGCAGAGAACAAGCAGCTTTCCCACTGGATTACATCGCCGAAAACAAATTCTGGCCTACCGTTCGTAGAGCCGATGATGCTTTTGGAGATAGAAACCTGGTTTGTAGCTGTGCACCAATCGAAGCTTACATGGAAAGCTAAAAATAAATAAGAAAAATAAACACAAAATGTCTCGAGAAATCGGGACATTTTTTTTATTTTTGGTTTTTATCAAACCAAATCCTACACCTACTCCATTGAAAAAAGTATTCTGTCTCATTTTATTATTGTGCTTTAGTGTTGCCAATTCACAAAACAAAAGTTTTATTTATACTCCAAACAATATTGATTCAATTCAAAATTACATCAATAAAATAACCACAAACAAAATAGGTTCCTTTGATATTAAAAATCAAAAGAAAATCAAAGAAATACTACTCGAAAGAAAGGAAACTTTTTTCAAAAGCATCAAAGACAGTTCCTTCATTTTTGATAAAAACATCAACAATTATCTTCAAACGGTACTAGCGGAAATATACCGTTCAAATCCACAAATAGACAACAAAGATTTTTACTTTCTGATCAGTAAATCCTTAATTCCAAATGCTGCCTGTTACGGAAATGGAATTTTTACAATAAACCTTGGCCTATTTAATTTAGCAGAGAATAATGATGAAATTGCTTTTATAATTTGTCATGAGCTATCCCATTATATACTCAATCACAATGACAAATCACTTTTGAAACACATCCAGACATTTAATTCTAAGGATGTAAAAAAGAAATTAAGTGCTGCATCCAATTTAAAATACGGTCGAAGAGCTGCCGTTACTTCTTTGTTAAGCGACTTAAAATACAATTTCATGAAACACAGCCGAAACGACGAAATCCAAGCTGATTCTCTTGGAATAGTACTTTTCAGCAAAACAAAATACAGTCAACAGGCTGCGGTCACTGCCTTAAAAAAATTAGATTTTGATGAAGGTATGGTTTTCAATAATCAAACAAATCTAAAACAGAACTTTAACTTCAAAGACTACCCGTTCAAAGAGGTATGGACTGAAAAAGAAGACAAGCTTTTTGACATTACCCAAAGTGCAAATGATTTTGCGTTAGATAAAGATTCTTTAAAAACACATCCCGACATACCACTACGTATTGAAACAATACTTCATAATAATAAATTGTCTTCAACAAGTCCTTCAAAGGAGCTACTTGATCTAGTCAAGAAAAAAGTTGCCGAAAATAGTTTCAGAATTTACTATGACAGCAATAGATATGATTATGCTTTATATCAAATCCTTTCGCTACATGAGAACCAAGACATAGATGATTTAACATACACTAAAGCAATTTCAACCTTATTCAAAAAAATATTCTTGCTGAAACAAAACCATGTTTTTGGAAAATATGTAGAACCAGCAAATACATTTTCGGAAGAAAAATATGTTAACGAGATCCGGTTATTCTTAAACAATCTTGAACTCAAAAATGTTCGAAAAATTGGCTACGCCTTTTGCGCAGAAAATGAACTTAAAGCAAAAGACGACGTACTCTTTCAGGATAATTTCTCCTTTTTTAAAAATTTAAACCAAAATTAATACTTAAACCCCTACCATGAAAAAAACCAGTATTTTACTGCTTACATGTCTTGTTGCCAACTTGACACTCGCACAAACAAAAAACATTGACAATGTCAACGACACCTTCAAAGTAAAAAATTCAGGAGCCATTTTGAACAAAGACAGTGATGTAGATGGCTATTATTTCTTTTATGAATTAGATAAACTAAAAAAAGGAGACCGTGAGTTTGCCATCCAAATTCTAGACAAAAACCTAAATGAAATTGCCCAAAAAAACTACATCGACAATAAGAACACTTTTTTGATGAAAAGTAGTTTCAACAACCAGCAAGTAATGTTTGCTATGGCTAATTACAAAGAAAAAAAAATCACGCTATTGTCTTTTGATACCAAAGCAAACCAATTGCCAAAAGTGGAATTTCCTCTTGAAAGCAAAGAGATTCGTTATCTTCAATACATGCAGCAATCAGGAGATTTTAATGTTCTTTTTCCGATTGAAAACAAAGGATTTATTTTCAATAAATTCGAAGACAATAAAAATATAGGTTATTCTTTAAAATACTACCCAACCAATGGAGATACAGCTTGGGAATACAGTTCTCCTAAAGACTCCAAAGATTATTTAGCGATCAATCCGATTGAAGCAAATGACAAATACCTAGTAGCGCTAGAATCATCAAAATCAAGTTTACTATCTCGTAAAATAACGTTGAAAACTAAAGTTATTGATATCAAAACAGGCGATTTATTATTCGAAAAAGAGTATGCCAAAAACAAAAAACCTAAATTAATCACCAATGTTTTTTTCGACAATAAAAATAATCTTATTTTAATGGGAGAATATTTTAAGGAAGGTGACAATATATACACTGACAAAAGTTTAGGGTTGGCTATGGAACTAATTGACTCTACAGGAAAAACTATAAGAGAAGAATTTATCAGCTGGAAAGATGATGTAGTAAAACTGGCCAATATAAAAGGAGATTATCTTGACGAAAAAGGATATGTCTTTTTCCATAAAATCGTAAAAACAAACCAAAACGAATTTTATGCTGTAGGTGAGTTTTACAAAAAAACAGTAAGTGGCGGAGGTGTAGCATTATCCGCATTATCCATGCTGGGTGGCGGCGGACCAACAAATGTTACTCAACTTACCATAACAAATTCAGTAGTTTTCAAATTTAATTCAGACTTTAAACTAACCGAAATCAAAGAATACGAAAAAGGAAAATCCAGAGCTCCTAGTTTAACCGATTTTGGAAGTCCACAATTAAATGCATTTGCTTTAAAGGGACAAGGTGCTTTTGATTACGAATACACTCAGGTTGACAAAGTCAATGACAGATTCTATTCTTGTTTTATTGACTACGAAAGACTAAAAGGAGAGAAAAACAAAAATGCTTTTAAAACAATCATTTACGACGAAGGAAAACTATCCGAAGACAAAATATATTTACAAAATGACGCAGTCGAGTTTAGAGTTTTACCTGCCAAACTTGGAAATGTATTGCTTTTAGAATACGACAAAAAACTAAAAAAACTAAATCTACATTTAGAGAAAATGAACATCAATTAATTTTCAAAAACCGAGAAAAAATATAAAAATATTTTTAGAATTTCTCAAACAAAACCCTTTCAGTATCACAACTGAAAGGGTTTCTTGTTTATAATCCTAAAGAAAATTAAGGAGCAGAACTCTTCCGTTTTTTATCAACATCACTCCTGCTGTCCGCTCTATTCCAACTCGTAGAAAAAACGAGATGGGATGCAGCTCCCATCAGGGCTATTTTACAGCTTTAGTTTTTCAAAATACTTTTCAAAACATTAAGCCAAAAAAACAGAAAAGAAAGTAAAATAGAATCAGTGCAGCATGCAGATAAAAAGTACTTTTAATAATTTATAAGGAAAAATCTATATATTTGAAAATAAACAAATACTGATATTTATCAGACATATATTCAAGTTGTGCATCATACTGATGAACACCCATAAATTTATACAGATAACTAAGTAAATATGACAGACGATTTAGAAACAGAAAAAAATAGTTTAAATAATTCACCAATAACTGAAGTAGAAGACATTGGTGACATAACTATACCAACAAAAGAAACAGAAACTAATAACCCCAATCAGAAAATAGACAATATGGAAGTACATCATCATTCATCACATGACCATGGCAAAAAAACTTGGCGCACTTATGGTTGGGAGTTTGGAATGCTGTTTTTGGCGGTATTCTGCGGTTTTTTGGCTGAGTATTTTTTAGAGCATCGTATTGAAAAAGAAAAGGGAACACAATATGTACTATCTATGATAGAGGATTTAGAATCGGATTCCGCAAAAATCAATGAGGATCTCGTTAATCTTAAAAAACAAGTGGTTGGTTTAGATAGCTTGTCATTATTATGCTCGAATTCACCGTATAATGATAGTACTATTAAGCATATGTATCAATTAATGTACTACAATACAGCATCTAGTTATCAAATTGGATTTACAAAAAGAACAATAACCCAATTAAAAAATTCGGGCGGAATGAGATTAATAAGCAACAAAGCATCTGCCGATGCAATAACTGAATATGCCGAATTGATAGAAGACGTTGAATCTCAAGGAGAATATTATGATGAACAAGGGATAGGTGAAATAGTGAACCTTAGCAGAAAGATATTTAACTTCAATTATATGAGAGGGTACAATTTAAAAAATAAAAGTAGTTTCTTCTTGAAATCAAAAGTCGTTAAATTGGTCAATGATGATGAAAAATTAATGGCAGAGTATAGTAATCAAAACTTTATCACATCGAGAGTGGTAGCCTTTTATATTTATAAACTCAATAATCTTCAAGAACAAATTCCTAAGACCATTGCAATATTAAAAAAGGAAAATCATTTAGAATAAATAAGCATGAACGCACAAAAGCTACAATGGATTTGAGCAATTGACATAATGGAAGTTGGTTTTGTAATTGGGATGATTTGCTTCGCCTGTTCGCTATCGCTCGGGTGGCAAATCCGAAGAATGGGATTAATTTAGTCGCAAACCCGTTGTAGTATCAAGATGTTATCAGTAATCATTAAGAGAATTTATATAAATTTAAAAATCTTAGTTTATGAATTTTGAAAAACTAATTCCAAATGTTTATTATGTGAATATTATCAATGGATTGAAATTCTTTTATGACTGTTTGGGATTTACTATTGTACATAATGAAATAAAATCAAGCGAACCGTTTTGTGTATTGGAAAAAGATGGATTGCAGATATATCTTTTTGAAAATGTAAAACTTGCTAAAGAGCATAATCCAGAGTTTAGGTTAGTGACAAAAAATATTGACGAAGTTTATGGAAAGGTTTCTAACTCTCATCCTGAATTTCTTCATCCTAACCTTCAGAAAATTACTCTTCGCCCTTGGGGTGCTAAAGAATTCGCATTAAGAGATGAACAAGTTTGCGTTATAATTCAAGAGTGGTAAAACCTGATAGAACAAATTCGCTTAATGGAAAGTTGGTTTTGCATTTGGGATGATTTGTTTCGCCTGTTCGCTACCGCTCGGGTGGCAAATCCGAATAAAGGGCTTAATTTAATCCCAAACCTGCTGTCGAACCAGAACGTTATGAGCTAGTTGAAAAAGAGCATTTCAGTTAAAATCATGTTTTTAATTTCATTCAGTTGCGCAGAAAATTAAAGTTTGATGTTTAGAAACTGAAAATGTGGAAACTTGATTACAGAAACCTAAAAAGTAGAATGCTGAAAATTGAAATATTTTGTGCAGAATATAATAACGTAAAGTGAATAATTAAAAATAATAAACCGAAAATTTATCGGTTACGAACCACAAACCATCAAAGCTACAATGTAAATTACTTTTTTGACACAGCTCAAACATTAAACTATAACATCCAAACATTAAACCATAACATTATGACAAGACTGCTTTTATTTTTTATTTTGTTTTTTGCTTCGGCAGACATCATCGCACAGACAGACAATATTGTTTTAAAAGACCTGACGTGGGACAAAACTGCACCTGCAGGAATGCTGGAGCTAGAAATTCCTTCGGCTAACTCTCAATTACCCGCAATGATGTATACTGCAAACGGAAAGGAAAAACATCCAACATTACTATTATTGCACGGAATGCCGGGAAATGAAAAAAGCCTTGACATTGCACAAGCAGTGCGTGCACACGGGTGGAACGTGATTTATTTTAATTACAGAGGTTCATGGGGAACTTCTGGAAAATTTGATTTTAAAAATTGTGTTGAAGACACCAAGAATGTGGTTGCTTTCTGTAATAAATATCAGGATTCTTTGAGAATTGACACAAAGAACATCGTCTTGTTTGGACATAGTATGGGTGGATTTGTCTGTCTCAAAGCCTTGGAACAATTACCACAAATAAAAAAAGGATTTGCTTTATCGGCGGGTGACTTCTATTATGATTTAAAGACGTTTCCTGATGAAAAAGCATTGACTGCAACAGTCACTAAATATCCTAATTATAAATCATTAAACTCAACCACACTTGAAATCTATTTATCTGCTTATAGAGAGCGTCCTTATTACAATCTTGAGACAGATGTAAAGGCATTAAAAGACAAGCAAATTATAATGTTGGACGAACACGAATGGAATAAAGAATTAGCTGCAACAATAAAATCTCAAAATCCGAAATACTTTGATTATCAGGTTTGGGACACGGACCATAGTTTTACAAACAAAAGAGCATCATTGACAAATCTAGTTCTTTCGTTTCTCGATAAATAAAATATCTTACAGCAGTGGTTTTCGTCAGGTATCCGGAAATGAAAAATTCAACAGCAGTTCTTTCAATTTCCTTCCCAAACACAATGCGCCAAACCGTTATTAATCTAAAACCCAACAAAAAATCCATTCACACGAATGGATTTTTTTATATAATTTCCGAATTTAGAATTAGAAACTCAGCTCGATTATTTGTATTTGGGATGATTTGCTTCGCTGTTCGGAGCGCGAAGATTTTAGCTTCGCTCCGTTCGGCTTTAAGCCTCGGGTCTTAAGAGCTAACTTCAAGCTTATATCCCTTGTTGCGTATAACAACAATGTTAATATTCGGATCAAGATCTAGTTTTTTTCTAAGTTTTGATATGAACATATCCAGACTACGCCCCACAATAACTCCTTCATCTTCCCATATCTCTTTTTGCAGGCGGCTTCTCTCAATAGTCTCGTTAGGTGCTAATGCGAAAATGAGCAGCAGACGCGTTTCAGTTCCCGTCAGATCTATGGTTTTTTTATTTATTAGCAGTTGCCGTTTCTGCGCATCAAATAAGACTGAACCAAAAGTGAATATCTTGTTATCCTCATCTTTAGGTAAGGCTCTCCGCGGCTTCACCGATCTCAAAAAAACAAAGCCAACAAATGCTAAAAATGACAGGCCGCTCAAAAAATATTTATTCCTTACTGTAGTTATGCCATTCGGTTTAAATTTAATGTTAATCATATAACAGGCGACGGGTTGCCTTCTTCCTTTACACGCTACAATATCATCTTTTTTATTTTTGGATATAGCATATCCATAAGCTACACTGGAGTTGCCACAATTAAGTACGTTAACAACATAATCACGTGCGAACGGGGCTTTGGCTAATAAACGCTGAGTAGTATTCACCAGGGAGTCGGTTTGAAAAGTAAGTTCATTCTCAAACCTGATTTGATATTCATTTTCAGCTATCTTTTTTATGGGAAGAACCCTTGATGTACTGTCGCCGGACTGTAAAAGTATTTCATGTCCGATCCTGCGCAGTAAAACTTCCCTTCTGGCAATATCAAAATCGTCACTATCAGTCATACTGAAAGCTGCACAGATTACAAAGATAAACGAGAGTAGTATCAATGCAAATAGGTATTTGCGCTTTCCGGAGAGGAGATTTTGACTAAGATGCATAATGTCAATTTTTTATTTACAAAGTTTACATTTTTATTTACAATCCCAATCTCTCAAACAGAAAAACATCAGTGTAAATTTGCAGAAACAATTTGAAAAGATATGAAACATATGAAAAAAATCATCTATGTGCTGATCTTACCGCTAGTTGTGGTGAGCGGACTAGTATTTAGCTTCGCTCCGTTCGCCTACGGCTCGGGTGCTAATCGTGAAATTAAAAATGAAACTAAGCCATCCCCAAAGCCATTGTCCATTGCTGACAAGAAAGCCAATCTAGATGAAAGAAAAAAATGGGAAGCTTCTCCTGACGGCATAAAGTACAAAGAATGGGAGGTTTCTCCCGAAGGCAAAAAAATTCATGCCAGTCATGATAAAATAAAGGAGTATATAAAGTCTTTCACCAATATGGAGGCCGTGGTAACCTCTGTTACTTTTCAGCGCACAAATGCGAAATCATCAGGGCCAAAATGGCTTATAGTCAGGATTAATGGCGAAGAATACATGATGCAATTTATTCCTAAGGATTTTCAGCAGTTAAATAGCCTGAAAGTTAACGACAAAATAATTGTACGAAGCCGCGGCGCAGGGTATTCACATAATCATCCATATTTGATTATATCGGGGGACTATATCGCGCGAAATAATAAGATACTTTTTAAACGCGACTTTAGCAAAAATAAAGGTTGCTGAGGATTAGGGGCCTCGCGATTAGCGACACCCGAGGCTGCAAGCGGAGCGGAGCTAATGGCAATCAAAACCGGCTCTAACGTCTCAAAAAAAGCTAATAAATACTCAAAGAATCTCCTGTAGAGCTACTGGAAACACAAGCAAAAACCATAAAAGCCTGCAAATTACCTATTGCAGGCTAACCGAGTAATTCTCAAAATGCTTTTCAAGAATAATTATGGATATTGGATTGCTAACAATTTAGTGCTTGATGATTTCCAAAAACAATTTGTTGCGATAGAAATTAGCAAAGAAAATTTTGAGGAAAAGTGGAAATTATTATAAAAACTTCTTTTAACAGCGGTTTTGTGCAATGTCTCATTTTATCTTTCTTAGACGGAAACTACTCAACAGGAAAATTACATATATTTACAACTATCAATTAACAAACGCCACTGCACAAAGCCGCAAAACGCACGTGTAAAACCACAGACTACTAAACAAAACAGAAACCAATGACAAGACTTTTAATTACATTTTTGACTTTTTCATTTTTTGTAATTAGTTGCAATGCACAAAAAACAACTAATCCTAAAACAGAGAAAGTTTACCTTGTCAAAACAGACACAACAAAAAATTGTTACACAATAATATATCCGCCAAAACTACCTTGGACAGGATATTTGTTTCTAATTCCAGGTTTTGGTCAAACAGCCGAAGATGTTTTACTTCAAACTGATTTACCAAATAAATTATCTCAAAATGGAATATTGACTATTATACCAACCTTACAAGATGGCGTTTTGTCATTTGGGATTGATAGCCTAAGTCAACAATCATTCAATAATATTATACTAGATGTAAAGAAAAAGCACAAATTAACTAACCTTAAATATTATGTTGGTGGTTTTTCAATTGGTGGTAGTACAGCAATTAAATTTGCCGAAATTGCAACAATAAAACCAAATGCAATTTTTGCTATTGATCCACCTCTTGATCTTGAAAGATTTTATAATACAGCCGAAAGAGAGATACGATTATCCGTAAACAAAAGTCCAGATGAAGAGAGAGTTTATATGATTGAGAGAATAGGAAAAGAAATGGGTGGTTCACCAAAAGTTGCATTAAAAAATTATTACAAAACATCACCTTATTCATTTAGTGACACAGCTCAAACAGCTATTAAGAACATAATAAAACTTCCTTTGAGAATTTACACTGAGCCTGATGTTGATTGGTGGTTAAAAGAATTTGCAACAGATTTTACAGGGATGAATGCTTCGGAATGTTCGGCAATGATTAATGAATTGAATAGACTTGGGAATACTAAAGCAGAATTGATACTTACACAAAATAAGGGATATAGAAAACTTGATAATAGTAGGCATCCACATTCTTGGAGTATTGTGGAAAATAATGAATTAATTGAATGGTTATTAAAACAGGAATAATACCTGCAGGTAACAGCTAGTACAACGGATTTGGGTAATCGGAGCTATCTGAAATTAATAAATTTTTAACACTTTAATGATTATTCAAAAAAATGAAATAACTTAACTCCCTAATTCTTAATCAAATAATTTCATTATGAAAATTTCAAAAATGTTACTTACTATTTGTTTGTCATTTGCCCTTTTCGGATATGGTCAAAATAAATTAATTGGAAAGGTTCTAGATTTTAACAATAAACCTGTAGCAAAAGCTAAAATATATTTGGATTCCATATACTCAAAAGTGGTAACAAACAAGAATGGTGATTTTGAAGTTTTAATTCCTGCAAAGGTGAGTACAATTAATGTTTACTCTGATGAATATGGATTATTATCCTCCAAATTTAACAATGAAGATAAAATGAGTTTTGTGTATTTAGAGACTGATAAGTCAAAAAAAACCAAAAAAGGGAATGACGTTTCACTTGTATATTCCAAATCAGAGGACAAATATGTTGCCAAATCGAAAAGTAATAGTACCACAAATGACAAGACTAATTACAACACTATTTATGATATGATAAGAGGCAGAGTAGCTGGAGTAACCGTTTCAAGAGATAACAGAATAACGATTCAAGGAGTTAGTTCAATAAACTTTATTTCTGAGCCATTATTTGTTCTTGATGGAGTAATCGTATCAAATATTGATTATATCATTCCTAATAATGTAAAATCAATAAGGGTTTTGAAAGGAGCTGAGGCTTCTTATTATGGATCTCAAGGATCCAGCGGTGTTATAGTAATAACAACAATAAAATAACTTTTCATTAGGTTTAAATTTTAAAATATAGGCTCCATAATAAATGAGTTTCGGCTCCACGTTTTTCATAAAAAGCTGATTTTATCTTTACAAAATGGACTCGTAGAGGATTACGCTTTATATTTAAAATCAAATGATATTTATCCTTTTAATTTACAAAAATATCTTTGTAACAAAAAACATCCACTTTGTTATTTCCAGCTTTTACCAAAACTTAATGCAATTATTTTTGCAAATCAATAAAATATATTCAATAAATTTACCATATATCTAGTATTCCATAATTATATGCATGCATAGTAAATAATTCGTGCTTTATATATTTATTATAATTAATTTAGCCAAAATTTATCTGGAAATTATCAAAATGAAAATAAAAATAACTGGTATTGGAAGCTATATTCCTGAGAAAAATATTAGCAACACCGACTTTAGTGAACATGTTTTCTTAAACGAAGACGGTTCTCCATTTGCTTATCCAAACGAAGTCGTAATTAACAAATTCAAAGGAATTACGGGTATCGAAAAAAGAAGATACGCCGAAGATCATTATACAGCTTCAGATTTAGCTTTTTTTGCTTCCCAAAAAGCGATAGAGAACGCAGGCATAGACCCGGAAACATTGGACTACATCATTTTTGCACATAACTTTGGTGATGTTAAATTTGGCACAACCCAATCGGATATTATTCCAAGTTTGGCAACCAGAGTAAAACACCAATTGCAAATAAAGAACCCAAAATGTGTCGCTTACGATATCCTTTTTGGATGTCCTGGTTGGATTGAAGGAGTATTGCAAGCCAATGCATTTATCAAATCAGGCATGGCAAAAAAATGTCTTGTTATAGGTGCAGAAACATTGTCGCGCGTAGTTGATGCACACGACAGAGATTCCATGATCTACTCTGATGGAGCTGGAGCCTCAGTTATAGAAGCCTCAGACGACGAAACTGGAATGCTATCTTATGAAAGCGCTACTTATGCCGCAGAAGAAGCCAACTTCCTCTACTTCGGAAAATCATACAACCCAGATTTAGACCCAGATACTAAGTACATTAAAATGTATGGTCGTAAAATTTATGAATTTGCACTAAGCCAAGTTCCAGCAGCCATGAAAAGCTGTTTGGATCAAAGTGGTCTTGAGATTGGTGATGTAAAGAAAATCCTTATCCACCAAGCTAACGAAAAAATGGATGAAGCCATCATTCACCGCTTTTACAAACTGTACGGAGAAACACCTCCAAAGAACATTATGCCAATGAGCATACATGAACTTGGAAACAGCAGTGTTGCAACTGTGCCTACCCTTTTTGATCTTATAATTAGAGGCCAAATCGAAGATCAAGAAATCAACAAAGGAGATGTACTCATTTTTGCATCGGTTGGAGCAGGAATGAACATCAATGCCTTCGTTTACCGATATTAAACTAAGCTGTACGCTTATTTATTTCAAGCCCACTCCCTATTTTTTAGCGCAGTGGGCTTTTTTATGGTAACCAAATACCAACCACCAATATCAATAGATATTATTGGACAAATTTGAAATTACAAACTGTATAAGAAACAGAATCTTTATATTTGCAAACTCTAAAGCAAAAGCGATAGTTAAAAATTAAAAACATGTACGAAAAAACGTTTCCCAATAAAAGATTCAAACATACTTTAGAATTTTTAAAAAAACATATCAACATTTCTCAAACCATATTAGACTTGGGCGTTGACAACCCTTTTTCTAAAATAATGAAAGCTGAAGGTTATTCAGTAAAAAACACAACTGGTGAAGATTTAGACTTGAATCAAAGTGTTTTTTCGGAAGGAAAACAAGATGTGGTAACGGCTTTTGAAATTTTTGAGCATTTACTTAATCCATATACTATTTTAAGCGAAATAAAATCAGACAAATTATTGATATCAATTCCTTTACGCCTTTGGTTTTCATCTGCCTATCGCAGTAAAACAGACATGTGGGACAGACATTACCACGAGTTTGAAGATTGGCAATTGGACTGGTTATTGGAAAAAACAGGTTGGAAAATCATAGACAGAGAAAAATTCACTCACCCTGTAAAGAAAATTGGATTTCGCCCGTTGTTGCGATTTTTTACTCCGAGATATTACATTGTTTACGCAGAAAAAATTAAGATTTAAGATTACAGATTTAAAATTGCAGATTAACGATTTTTAAGAAATCAAGAATTGTTAATCATCATTCAAAAATATTTTAAATGAAATATTACATCGTAATTCCTACCTACAACGAAGAAGCTTTTATCGGGTTGACCTTGAAATCTTTGATTTCGCAAACTGTTTTGCCCAAAAAAATAGTAGTTGTCAATGATAATTCTACTGATAAAACAGCCGACATCGTTTTGGCTTTTGCCAAAGACAATCCTTTTATTACTTTGGTAAACAAGACTTCCGAAGCGATACATTTACCCGGAAGCAAGGTAATTCAAGCTTTTCAGAAAGGATTTGAAACATTGGACGAAGATTACGATTTAATTGTAAAAATTGATGCCGATTTAATTTTTCCTTCCAATTATTTCGAAACCATAATTAAACATTTTCAATCTGATTCTACAATTGGAATGGTAGGCGGATTTTGTTACATCGAAAAAAATGGTGATTGGATTTTAGAAAACCTAACCGATAAAGATCATATTAGAGGTGCATTAAAAGCTTATCGAAAAGAAACCTTTGAACAAATTGGAGGCTTAAAACCGGCTATGGGCTGGGACACAGTTGACGAATTGCTTTGCAAATACTACAATTGGAAAGTAGTCACTGATTCTACTTTACACGTAAAACACCTCAAACCAACTGGCGCAAATTACAACAAAACTGCACGTTACAAACAAGGCGAAGCTTTTTACACTCTTGGATATGGTTTCTGGATTACAGCTATTGCATCCGCAAAATTGGCGATGCTGAAGAAAAAACCTCTACTCTTTCTTGACTACATCCAAGGTTTCTGGAAGGCCAAAAAAACAAAAAAAACGTTGTTGGTTTCCAATGAACAAGCCCAATTCATTCAAAAGTATCGTTTACAAAAAATGAAAGAGAAATTGTTTTAATATTTTACAACTCTGTAATTAAAAACAAAATCTAAAATTCCAACAAAATACAGTATTTTTGCATACTTGTATTCCTTTCTGAATACAGCAAACTGTAAACTGAATACTAAAAAAATGATGCTCATTCGCTATACCTCCCAAATCGGGAAATATTTTTTAATGTGGAAAGAAATCTTCAACAAACCAACAAAATGGTCTGTTATGAAAGGTTTAATTTTTAAAGAAGTCGATGATTTAATTATTGATTCATTGGGAATTGTAGCTTTCATTTCTTTCTTCGTGGGTGGAGTTGTTTCCATACAAACAGCTTTGAATCTAACCAATTCCTTTATTCCAAAATACCTTATCGGTTTTGCTACACGTCAATCAGTAATTTTAGAATTTGCCCCAACATTCATGTCCATTATTATGGCTGGAAAAATGGGATCTTTCATAACATCAAGCATAGGATCTATGCGAGTTACCGAACAAATTGACGCACTAGAAGTTATGGGTGTTAACTCACTTAATTACTTGGTTTTTCCAAAAATAATAGCCTTACTTTTGTATCCATTTCTAGTTGGTATCGGAATGTTTTTAGGTATAGCTGGAGGATATTTAGCAACTGTATATGGTGGCTTTGGAGCCAGCATCGACTTTATTGAAGGAATTCAAAGAGATTTTCTTCCATTTCACATTTTTTATGCTTTCACCAAGACATTTATTTTTGGGATGCTTTTGGCTACTATTCCATCTTTTCATGGTTATTATATGAAAGGTGGTGCGCTAGAAGTTGGTAAAGCCAGCACTGTGTCTTTTGTTTGGACCTCGGTTGCCATCATCGTATTGAATTATGTTATTACCCAATTACTCTTAACAAAATGATAGAAATAAAAAACATAGAAAAATCATTTGGTGGTGTCAAAATTCTAAAAGGAGTTTCCAGTGTTTTTGAAGCAGGAAAAACCAATTTGATCATCGGACAAAGTGGATCTGGAAAAACAGTTTTATTAAAATCATTATTAGGAATTCATACACCAGAAGTAGGAACCATCTCTTTTGATGGACGTATTTATTCTGATTTAAGTGCCGATGAAAAAAGAGAAATCAGAACTGAGATAGGTATGCTTTTTCAAGGAAGTGCTTTATTTGATAGCATGACAGTTGCCGAAAACGTGGGTTTCCCTTTGAAAATGTTTACCAACGACAGTAATTCTAAAATTCAAGATCGTGTCGATTTTGTTTTAAAAAGGGTGAACCTGGTGGGTGCTCATAAAAAATTACCTTCAGAAATTTCAGGTGGAATGCAAAAAAGGGTTGCCATTGCTCGTGCGATTGTAAATAATCCTAAGTATTTATTTTGCGATGAACCTAACTCAGGATTGGATCCCAACACCGCAATATTGATCGATAATCTTATCAAAGAAATAACGGAAGAATACAACATTACAACAGTTGTAAACACCCATGACATGAACTCTGTAATGGAAATTGGGGATAACATTTTGTTTCTTAAAAATGGGGTAAAAGCTTGGCAAGGTAACAAAGAAGAAATCTTCCTTACCGAAAATGAAGCTATTGTTGAATTTGTTTATTCATCCAACTTATTCAAAAAAGTGAGAGAGGCATATCTAAAAGGATAAATTAGGCTTTACTTTTTTCAAATAAAGTCTTTCGATATCCAACCCAGTTGATTAAAACTACACCTATTAGAATCACAATTAATGCAAGTATTTGTTTTTTACTGATGGTTTCTTTAGCAAACAACCAACCTAAAAAAACAGCTATAACTGGGTTTACATATACGTAGGTTCCAACTTGTATCAGTGAACGCTTTGTTATTAGCCATAAATAAGCGACAAAAGCAAGTATTCCAAAAACAACAAGATACGCCAAACTCAGCCAAGAAGCTAAAGACACATTACTCAAAACAAAATCTTCGGTCTCTTTCGTAAAATAAGACAGCATCAAACAAAACAATCCTGCACTTATCATTTGCAAAGCGACATTCATCAAAGTAGGTAAATCAGTAGGGTAATATCTAGAAAATAAAGAACCTAATGCCCAAGATATTCCTCCGGCTATAATTACTATTACCCCTAATACAAAATGATCTGAAAAAACAGATGCATTGACATCAAAAAGAATTATAACTCCAGCAAAACCAATAATTAATCCCAAAAGTGAACTGCTATTTGAAAAGTTTTCTTTCCACTTTGGATAATCCAAAATCAAGAACCAAAAAGGTAAACTACAAACTACTATCGAAGCAATACCAGAAGGGACATATTGCTCTGCCCACATCACAGATCCTGTTCCGCCAACAAGTAAAAGAGTTCCGTAAATTGAATTTTTGAGTATTGCATCCTTATTGGGTTTCTTCAAATTTCCTTGCGCTTTTATCAAAATCAATAAAAGTAAACCTGCAATTACAAATCGCATTCCCATCAACATAAAGGGCGGAATCGTTTCAAGTCCCAAAAAAATAAAGAAATAAGTGCTTCCCCAAATAATAAAAATAGCCGCAAAAGCGAGATAAATTAGAAATTGATTTTCATTTTTGGCCATATTATTTTTAGGTTTTTTATAAAAATAAAAAAATGATTCCTTTCTGAAAATTGAGTTTTCCCAAAATTCTTAAGAATTCACTTTTTGATTTAATTATGAATAAAAATATCCACTAGGATTTTAACTGAGATACAATTGCTTTTATTTCTTGCTCCTTGCTTTTAGGATAAATCAACAAGATAGAATCTTTATCTACTATAATATAATCATCCAAACCATCGACAATTACTTGTTTTCCTAACGCAGTTCTAATGATATTATTCGATGCGTTTTGCAATAACACGTTTGCATTTACCACTGCATTATTATTGTCGTCTTTTGGTAATTTTTCATGTAGTGAGCCCCAAGTTCCAAGATCATTCCAGTCAAAAGTTGCTGGAAGCACATACACGTTTTTCGCATTTTCCATGATGGCATAATCAATAGAAATGTTGTCAGCATTTGGATAATTCTCCTGTATAAAAGCACTTTCCTTATCTGAATTATATGCTTCATATCCTTCCATAAAAAGAGTAAACATTTCTGGTTGAAATTCTTCAAAAGCTTTTAAAATAGACCGCACACTCCAGATAAAAATACCAGCATTCCATAAATAATTTCTACTTTGGATAAAGCGTCTAGCTGTTTTAAAATCTGGTTTTTCTCTAAATTGAACAACTTTTTTTATCGAACGACTGTCCAATTTGTCAAATTCAATATAGCCATAACCGGTGTTTGGAGATGTAGGCAAAATTCCCAGAGTCATCAAGGTTTCTTCTCTTTCGCATAAATCAAAAGAGCGTTGCAAATTGGCCACAAACTGCATTTCATCTTCAATCCAATGGTCGCTTGGTGCAACAACCATCACAGCATTTGGATTCAATTTTTTAATTTTTAATGAGGCATACAAAATACAAGGAGCTGTATTTCTCATCGCTGGTTCCAAAACAATTTGATCTTGTTTTACCATTGGTAATTGTTCCAAAATCAAATCATTATAACTTTCGTGTGTCAAAATCAAAATATTCTCTTTTGGAATAATTTGTGATAATCGACTAAATGTTTTCTGAATTAAAGTCTCTCCAGAACCCAACATATCATGAAACTGCTTCGGGAATTCTCTCGTGCTTACTGGCCAAAATCGAGAACCGATTCCACCTGCCATTAATATTGCGTAATAATTTTTGTTCATTGTAATGTTTTGTCTTCGCTACTTTATAGCTAATCATTTATTAACCAGGCAACAACTCTACCTCGGCATTTGGGTTAAATAAATACAATCGTCCGGAACTTATTTCCAAACATTCGTATCGCTTGGTTCGTATTGCTATTTTCTTGAAAATCTTTCCATTTGAAATTCTAAAAACGCTACCGTAAGGAATATCAAAGATATAGTTTTTATCATTTGGTTTATCATACTGCTTTAGAGCCAATGCCAATGTGGTATCGGTATCGCTACTTGCCGTCGGATTCCTAAAATGTCTTGCCAACAATGGCAACAAATGATTCGGAAAAATCTCTGGTCGAATAAATGGAACCATCATCCTTTGAAAAGAATGTTTCCACTCACCTCCGTGGGGTTTAATATTACGTCCAAATTTCTCAAAAGCCACCAAATGTGAAATTTCATGAATAAGAGTAATCAAAAACCTGTATTTATTGAGACTCGCATTCACCGTAATTTCATGTTTCCCGTTCATCCCTTTTCGGTAATCTCCATGACGGGTTTGCCTCTCATT
This sequence comes from Flavobacterium granuli, assembly GCF_031456055.1. Lineage (GTDB taxonomy): Bacteria > Bacteroidota > Bacteroidia > Flavobacteriales > Flavobacteriaceae > Flavobacterium > Flavobacterium granuli_A. The sequence continues at coordinate 59,682 of NZ_JAVDTX010000007.1, read as the reverse complement.
TACAATTTTGAGATGCACTTGATGCGTAACAATCAGTTCAAAAACTGGCTTTACGGCATGTTCCGGCAAATATTTTAAAAGTGTTTCGGGCAAAATTAATTATGGGTTTGTGGAAGAAACGGGCAATACTTTACCGTTAAAATATTTATTCCCTGTAAGAGTGAAATCATAAATATAATTGGCCATTTCACTAGCAGAAAGTGGCGCTTGATATCCTGGAAATGCCTCTTGCAACATTTCGGTCTGAACAGAGCCCAAAGCCAAAATATTAAAAGAAATTCCTTGTTCTTTATACTCTTCCGCTAATAATTCAGATAGCGTAATCACAGCTCCTTTACTCGAACTGTAAGCTGCCAATCCAGCAAATTTTAAGCTTCCCTGTACACCTCCCATGGAACTTATGGTTACTACATGACTCCCTTTTTGCAAATAAGGCAAACAGATTCGGGTTAAATTGGCAACTCCAAAAACATTGACTTTGTAAATATTTTCGAAATCTTGCTGTGTCGTTTCGGCAAAAGGTCTTAATAGCAAACTTCCTGCATTATGGACAACGGCATCAATTCTATCCCAAGTAGCGGAAAGAAAATTGGTTACTTGTTGCAGCTCGTCTTCGCTTGATAAATCAACCGAAAGACTGGTAATATTTTTATGAGAAAGCAAGATTTGATTTGTTTTTCTTGACAAAGCAAGCACCTGGTTTCCTGCATTGGCAAATTGTAAAGCCAACTCCAAACCTATTCCCCTACTGGTTCCTGTAATAATAATGTTTTTCATTCTAAAATTTTCGCTAAATTAAAAAAAATCCATCAAGTCTATGTATAACCTGATGGATTCTTTCAAGATGGAAACTCATGTTTTTTTTCTGATGACCTGTTTATTCTTTAATACCCTACTAGCGATTATCTCATTATCAAAGTTTACTTTTATTATTAAAACCACTGGATTAAAATAAAGTATGCCCCAGTTGAATCCACAACTTGGGGCATCTAAATCTAGAGTGTAACTAGAGCAGCTCAACTGCTGCCACTGCCATTTATATACTAATGAGTAAGTTGCATTTTGAAGCAACCACCATTAGTTACAGTTATATTACCACTCCATTTCAATGATCCTCCTGAAGCACTATAAGAATAAGTTCCTGGATCTAAATTAAAGTTAGCCCCACCCGTTGCTCCACAATCAGGAACACCTGAACTGTAGTAACTATCTATCGTTTTAGAGCTTCCATTACAGGTAACGGTTATGCTGCCAACACCAAAATCAGAAGCTGTCCAAAACATAGCTTGTCCAGTATTAGTTCCTGTTGATCCACCCTCTGCTCCACTACTAGTTAGTTCCATTTTAGAACAACCACCACTTGTTACAGTTATAGTTCCACTCCAAGTCAATAATCCTCCTGAAGCACTATAAGAATAAGTTCCTGGGTCTAAATCAAAGTTTGCTCCTCCAGCTGCTCCACAACTAGGGGCACCAGAACTATAATATTGATTGATCGTTTTAGTGATTCCATTACAGGAAATTGTTATTGCACCAACTCCTAAATCAGTTTGAGTCCAAAACATAGCTTGACCTGCTCCTGTTGCGCCACCAGCATCACTACTTCTTAGTTGCGTTTTTAAGCAACCACCAGCAGTTACAGTTATAGTACCACTCCATAACAATGTTCCTCCTGAAGCAGTATAAGAATAATCCCCAGGAGCTAAAGTAAAGTTAGCCGCGCCAGTTGATCCACAACTAGGAGAACCTGAAGTATAATATTGATTCATCGTTTTATTGATTCCATTACAAGTAACAGTTATACTACCAACACCTAAATCAGTTTCCGTCCAAAACAAAACTTGTCCGTTATCTGTTCCAGTTCCAACACTTATTTCAAGAGGTACACAACCTCCAGACCATGAGCCTTTAGCATACATTGTCGGAATTGACCAGCTAACTGAAGGATATGAAAGTTCTAATTCATTACCAACCAATTTTACTTGAGAGTTAGGAAGTCCGTGTTCTGAATCCCAAACGATTACATCTCCGCTTATTGTCCCTTTATATAAACCGACAGACCCCTTTTTCTCACACATATATACTCTATCTGGTGCCTCACCTTTAATCCCGCCTATTGCTATATCAGTTTCATCCCCACTTGGGCCTAGAAGACGAACCCAAACACCTCCATATATTGAAGTCTCGGTTGAATTGTTTCCTCCATTATTTCCTGTTGGGGTATCTGTAGGATTATTCGGGTTGTTATTATTTGATGGAGTTTCGATAGGATCATCTCCCTTGTCTCCCTTATCGCCCTCATCATTTGAACAAGAACTTACTTGTAAAATTGTTATTAAAATAAAAATAATTCTAAAATACTTTTTCATCGTTGTCATACTTCGTTTGTTATAAATTATTGTTTCTGTTTTAATTGCAGTAAAATTAGCCTAACCAGAATTTTAAAAAATACACCAAAAGGAGTATTCTTCATTGTAAAAACTAAATTACCCCTTGTACAACACAGTTTTTAATAAGCTGAGCGGTGTTTTTAGATTCAGATTTAGTCAAAATATTATTTCTGTGTTTTTTTACCGTCAATGGACTAATAAAAAGCTTTTCTGCAATTTGTGTATTATTTAAGCCATTAGCTAAAAGTTTGATTATATCAATTTCTCTTTTAGAAAATTCTTTTAAATCTTGATTTTCTTTGTCTAGGCTTAAATCCATAAAAGAAGGATCTCCATTTAGTCCAATAAGTGACATTGTGTAAGTGTTCAATTTACTCAAGTGATCAATTTGAGTATGAATGTTTAATGATTTTCCCACTTTACCATTACTATCCATTGTAAGTATCAATGCTTGATGGTTTATCAGCGAATAGGTTCCATTTTTCATTCTCATTCTAAAACAATAACTCATTTTATAATTAAGCAACTTATTCACTCCAAGATTTTTATAAAAAAAATCCTCCAGAGCTTTCTCTGCATTTGCTACAAAATTTATATCATCAGGATGGATTGCATTAAGTATATCATTGAATTTTATTGTACCGGGATTAAATCCGTGCATTTCGATAATAGATGGACTTATATCAGACAATGACATATCATAAAAATCTATTATGTAATAATAAAAAGGACCTGTATTTATAATTGAATTTGTTAAATCGTCAAATGAAATCTGAGGCAACCTAGTTGTTTCGGAACTTTTGGTGTTTATCCAAACTTTATGTAAATTTTCAATTTCTGGAAGCATAGCGTCTGAATAAATTGGGCAAAATAACATAAAAAAATGTTAAAATAAAAATCAGACAACATCCCAAAGACAAACTGAATTAGTAGTAATAATTACAAATTCCGACAAAACAAACAGTAAAAGACTTATTATCAAAAACATAAAAAATATTATTTTTTTTACAATAAATTTAACATTCTATAAAACGATGCTGTTTTTATAAAATTTGAAAGCTTTAAAATAGCAAACACAATAATTTTTCAAGACAACTATTACTCCAACCTCTTTTACTCATTTTTATTAATGCTAAATTTTAAAGAAACTCATTCTTTAAAAAACTCAATACCACTTTATAAATTCAAAGAAAAACTTTAGAGTTTAATTTTACTTATTTTTGCAAAAAAATAAAAACCAGAATACATAACTATGATTGAAAATATCCAATTTGAAGTAGCAAAAAACACAGATATCGAAGGCGTATTGGAATTACAGAGCCTTTATCTGGTATCCAATATGACCGAAGAAGAAAAAGCCTCTGGATTTGTAACTACTCCTTTCACTGTTGAGCAACTCCAAGAAGTGATTCGTCAAGAAGGTTTGTTTATTGCCAAGGACAATCAAAAAATTATTGCCTATATTTTTGCGGCAAGTTGGGAATATTTCAGTCAGTGGGCTATTTTTAATCACATGACTCCTATGCTGCCAGGTCTTTCGTTTGAAGACTTTAAGATGACTGACTCCAATACTTTTCAGTACGGCCCTATTTGCATTGATAAAAAATACAGAGGAAAAGGTTTGATTAATCCTTTTTTCGACTTTATGCGTATTCATCTTTTAAAAAAATTCCCAGTAAGCATTACTTTCATCAACAAAACCAATTTACCTTCACAAAAAGCACATATTGAAAAGTTAAAATGGTCGGTTATTGGAGATTTTCAATTCAACAACAACAATTATTTCATTTTAGCTTACGACATGAATCAACCGTCTTTGTAAATCTTATCTAATATATTTTTTGTAGACTTTAAAAGTCTGGAAGAAAGCCAAAACCACAAAAAACATCGGAATAAATATAGGCATTATGTATTTTGAAAAAGAAAACGTATTCTGAGATAAAGAATCCAACGCTAATATTGCTACGAACATTCCCCAAAAAGTCCCCATTAATGTTCCAAAAATATAATGGAATTTTAGTTTACGATGCAATGATATATGATTGGCATTCATTAGATATAAATTCCAAGCCATCCAAAATGGTATTTGAAGAAAATTTAATCCACACAATACAATTCCAATTAAAAAGGGAGAATAGCGAACATACTCTTCCAAATAATTATGGTCTTCAACAGTTTGGTCTGAATGGGCATAAAACAGATACGCCAAAAGCAACAGAAAGAGTACGGCGAAGAAATCAATACCTTTCATTAATTTCTTATTATTTACTAATTGGTTGGCAAAAATCACAGTAAAATAAACCACTACAGTCTGCGCAATAATCACTCCGACCAAAAAAGAAACCAGGGAATTCATTCCGAATTTCGAAAAAACCTCCACGCCGACAATATTCAAATATCCAAGAGGCAACGATCCCACAAAGCTCACTAAAAACCCAGCTGTTATGTTTTTAAAGGGATTCATTTTTTGGAAATTTAAAATTTTAAGTTGTTGCCAATTCCAGCAAAATTAAACAAAGTGTCTTTCAAAAACATGTCATTAAATAAAAAATCCAAACTCGGAATTAAAGTTTGGATTTATATATTGAGTGAAAAAATTAATTATGCAATTAAGGTTCTTGAAATTACAATACGTTGAATTTCTGAAGTTCCTTCATAAATTTGGGTGATTTTGGCATCACGCATCATACGTTCTACATGATACTCGGCAACATAACCGTTTCCACCGTGAATTTGTACGGCTTCGATAGTAGTGTCCATAGCAGTTTGAGAAGCAAACAATTTAGCCATTGCACCTGATTGTGAAATATCCATTCCGGCATCTTTTTGGAAAGCTGCATTAAAACACAATAATCTCGCTGCCGAAATTTGTGTCGCCATATCAGCCAATTTGAAGGCTATTGCTTGATGCTTGAAAATTTCTTTTCCAAAAGCTTTACGCTCTTGAGAATATTTCAAAGCCAATTCGTAAGCACCAGTTGCAATTCCCAAAGCTTGTGAAGCTATACCAATACGTCCACCGTTTAAAACTGACATAGCGAAATTGAATCCAAAACCATCGGCTCCAATTCTATTTTCCTTTGGCACTTTCACATCGTTAAACATTAAAGAATGTGTATCAGAACCACGAATACCCATTTTCTTTTCTTTTGGACCAATATCAAATCCAGCCCAACCTTTTTCAACTATAAAAGCATTGATTCCTTTATGTCCTTTTTCAATATCCGTTTGGGCAATCACAATATATGTTGAAGCAGAAGCACCATTGGTAATCCAATTTTTGGTTCCATTCAATAAATAATGGTCTCCTTTATCAATCGCAGTAGTTTTTTGAGATGTCGCATCAGAACCCGCTTCTGGCTCAGATAAACAAAATGCTCCAATCACCTCTCCTTTGGCAAGTGGAACCAAATATTTCATCTTTTGTTCTTCATTACAGTATTTCTCTAATCCTGCACAAACCAATGAATTATTCACAGACATAATAACAGCTGCCGAAGCATCAATTTTAGCTATTTCAGTGATAGCCAAAACATAAGAAACACTATCCAAACCAGAACCACCATATTTTGGATCAACCATCATTCCCAGAAATCCAAGTTCAGCCATTTTTTTGACTTGTTCTGTAGGAAATTTGGAGTGTTCGTCTCTTTCTATTACTCCTTCTAACAATTCAGTTTGAGCAAAATCTCGCGCTGCTTGCTGAATCATTAATTGTTCTTCGGTTAGATTAAAATCCATAATAATGTAAAATAAAAATTGGTTTTTGTTTTAAAAATATGGCCAAAGGTACTTTTTAATTATGAAATTTTCAATTTTGAATCGTAAATTTGGCCTATGAAAAAAGATTACTATAACGTTATCGGAGTGATGTCAGGAACTTCGCTAGATGGAGTCGATTTGGCTCATATTCAATTCCAAATAAAAGACAGCAAATGGGCATTCGAAATACTTGAATGTGAAACCATTTCTTACGATTCAAACTGGATTTCAGTCTTAAAAACAGCTGTAGATTATAGTGAAAACCAACTATTGGAATTAAACAAAAACTACACTCAGTTGTTGGCATCCATCATTGCTGATTTCATAAAAAAACATGCTCTAGTAAATTTGGATGCAGTTTGTTCTCATGGGCACACTATTTTGCATCAGCCTCAAAATGGCTTTACACTACAAATTGGAAATTTACCAGAAATTGCAAAACTGATAAAACAAAAAGTAGTTTGCGATTTTAGAGTTCAAGATGTTCAATTGGGAGGACAAGGTGCTCCGCTGGTTCCCATCGGGGATCGGATACTTTTTTCTGATTATAATTATTGTATGAATCTTGGCGGTTTTTCAAATGTATCTTTTGAAGAAAATTACAATAGAATCGCTTTTGACATTTCGGCTGTAAATACGGTTCTTAATTTTTATGCCAATCAATTGGGACTAGACTATGATGACAAAGGGCAAATTTCCCGAAGTGGCAATTGCAACATTGATTTATTAAATGAATTGAACAAATTAGATTTTTATCAAAAAAAGCATCCAAAATCATTGGGTTTTGAATTTGTAAAAGAAGTCATTTTGCCTATAATAGAAGGTTATACAATCTCCATTGAAGACAAATTGCGAACCTATACTGAACATATAGCCATCCAAATAGCATTGGCTTTGCCAAAGAAAAAAGGAAATATGCTAACTACTGGAGGAGGAGCTTATAATGATTTCCTGATCGAAAGAGTTCAATTTCATATGCCAGAAATGGATGTCATCATACCGTCGAAAAAAATTCTGGAATTCAAAGAAGCTTTAATTTTTGCGTTATTAGGCGTTCTAAAAATGCGGAAAGAAGTTAATGCGCTTCAGAGCGTAACAGGTGCAAAATACGACCATAGTTCCGGAATAATTTATGACTGCTAAAAACTTTTTAACATTTAATGTAAGTGATTATTTACTAGAGCGTTGTGGTTTTACAAGAAATAATTAACTACAACGTAATAATATGCACATTTAGCAAAATAAAGGCTTTAAAAAATTAAATTTACAATAATTATGCATTATTTTTGTCCAGAACTATAAATTTATATAATTGTGAAAAAAATATTATTGATTATAACGCTAGTTATTTCTGCATTGTTCACTGAGGCAAATGCTCAAAAACAAATCGTATTCGAAGGGGTAACTATCCCTCGAACAATGAAATTTGAAAACAAAACTTTGCAACTGAATGGCGCAGGATCTAGATCAAAAATGTGGGTCGAAGTATATATTCAAGCTTTATATTTGAGCCACTTATCACAGAACCCAAAAGAAATCATTAATGATAATTTAGAAATGTCTATTCGTATAGAAATTACTTCTGCATTAGTTTCTTCTGGTAAATTAACAAGAGCATTAAATACTGGATTTGAAAAATCTGCAGGAACAAATTTCATTACTTTTAAACCAAAAATGGAATTGTTAAAAAGTTACTTGTCTGAAGAAATCACAAAAGGAGATGTTTTTGAATTAACATACAACCCAACTGACAGTTCTGTTTGGGTTATAAAAAATGGAACTCTTAAAGGGAAAGTTCCTGGATTTGATTTCAAAAAAGTATTTTTCGGTATTTGGCTGGGTGACAATCCAGTAGACGAAGAATTAAAAAATAGTTTATTAGGAATCTAATAATCAATATTTATTGTTTTAAAAAACTTTAAATGCAATATTTACAAATGAACATGATTTAATATTGGCTGCAAATACCAATACTTTTCTGCTCATTTTCTTCTAAAAGAAGTCTAAAATATAGAAGTGCTTTTGTATCTATCGACGATATAAAAGCACTTTTTTTTTGATAAAATTCGAAGGCAAAAAATTTTAAGGCAAATACATATTTCTCATAAAACCTTTTATATATTTGTCGAAAATAAATATATCACAATAATATGAAAGATTTATTAAAGAAATTCGAAAATAAAACTCCTGAAATCATTTTTAACTGGAAAGATTCTGAAACCGAAGCTGAAGGTTGGACTGTGATTAACTCTCTTCGTGGCGGTGCTGCGGGTGGTGGAACACGTATGAGAAAAGGACTCGATATGAATGAGGTTTTGTCATTGGCAAAAACCATGGAAGTGAAATTTTCGGTTTCTGGACCAGCGATTGGTGGTGCTAAATCTGGAATCAATTTTGATCCGAACGATCCTCGCAAAAAAGGCGTTTTGCAACGTTGGTATAAAGCGGTTTCCCCATTATTAAAAAGTTATTACGGAACAGGTGGAGATTTGAACGTAGACGAAATTCACGAAGTAATTCCGATGACCGAAGAATGTGGTGTTTGGCATCCGCAAGAAGGTGTATTTAACGGACACTTCAAACCTACCGAAGCTGATAAAATCAATAGAATTGGACAATTACGTCAAGGTGTAATTAAGGTAATCGAAAACCCAAGATTCTCACCAGATGTAACCAGAAAATATACAATTGCCGATATGATTACCGGTTATGGTGTTGCCGAAGCGGTACGTCATTTCTATGATATTTATGGTGGTTCTGTAAAAGGAAAGAAAGCCATTGTACAAGGTTTTGGAAACGTAGGTTCGGCTGCAGCATTTTATTTAGCCGAAATGGGAGCCAAAATTATTGGTATCATTGACAGAGACGGTGGATTAATCAACGAAGAAGGTTTTACTTTTGAAGAAATAAAAACATTATTCCTTGACAAAGACGGAAATAAATTGGTAGCCGACAACATGATACCTTTTGGAGAAATCAACCAAAAAATCTGGACAATTGGTGCTGAAATATTTACCCCATGCGCTGCTTCTAGATTGGTGGCCCAAAGTCAAATTGACAGCTTAATCGCCAATGGATTGGAAGTAATTTCATGTGGAGCCAACGTTCCTTTTGCTGATAAAGAAATTTTCTTTGGTTCAATCATGGAAGAAGTAGATCATAAAGTAAGCTTGATTCCTGACTTCATTTCAAATTGCGGTATGGCAAGAGTTTTTGCTTATTTCATGGAAAAGAAAGTACAAATGACTGACGAAGCCATTTTTAACGACACTTCGGAAACGATCAAAAAAGCCATTACAAAAGCTTATGATTTAAACAACTCTAAAACAAACATTAGTGCTACAGCATTTGAGATTGCCTTAAAGCAATTGACATAACAAAATATTTTAATTCAAAATCTCCAACACGGATCGAACGGCTTTAAAACTGTTTAATCCGTGTTTTTTTTATTGCCTATTCTTGGTTTAACACTCCAGTCGTTTTTTATTCTTGACAATTTTTAGTACTTTTCAACGTTTTTATAAGTACACTTTTTTAATTCAATTCCACAATGAGTTCTACTCTTTCCAACGACCAAAAGAAATCATTAGTCCTATCCATACTCATCTACGCATCCTTATTGTTGCTGTTATTTTTCATCCGTTTTTGGCCACCATATAATCCGGAAAACAATGTAGCACTCGCTGATGGCGGAGGTGGTGGTGGAGGTGTAACCTTAAACTTTGGCGACAGCGATTTGGGATCAGGAAAAAATACAAAAAGCGAGGTTTTGAATGTACAAAACCAAGCAAAACAAGCCCCAGCTAAAAGCACTCCCGACGAAGCTATTTTATCACAAGAAAATGCAACCGAAGAAAGCGTAACTATTCCACAAAAAGAGAAACCTAAAAAAACGGAAGTCGTTGTCAAACCCGAAATAAAACCCGAAGTCGTTAAACCAAAAGTTTCCAATTCTACCAACGACGCCTTGGCAAGCATTCTAAAAGGCTCCAACAAAGGCGGCGACGGGGATGATAAAACATCAGGCAACAAAGGAAAATCCAACGGAAGCTTAGCCGCAACTGGCTATTATGGAACGGGAGGTTCCGGTGGTGGCACGGGAGGTGGAAACGGAACTGGGACTGGAATTGGCAACGGAAGCGGTTACGGCCCTGGTAGTGGCAGTGGCTCTGGTGGAGGCACCGGCGGCGGTTCTGGCTATTCGCTTGGCAATAGAAAAGCACTCTCCAAACCCGCTCCAAAATACACTTGCAACGAATCTGGCAAAGTAGTCGTAGAAGTTTCTGTAGATCGAAACGGAAACACCATCAACGCAACTGCGGGAATAAAAGGCACAACCAATACAGCAAAATGCTTACTAGATCAAGCTCGAATTGCGGCCATGAACACCAAATGGGACGCTAGCAGTGACGCTCCCGAAAAACAAGTTGGAAAGATTGTTTATAATTTCAATTTGAATTAAAATAATTAGGAGCACTATTTTTTTGCTTTTCATCAACTTTTGTCCCGCTATCCGTTTCAATCTCCCGAAGTAGCGCGGATAGCCCGACCACAATAAAAAAATGGGCGACTCTAGATAATCTAAAGTAGCCCATTTTTTTATTGTGGTCACGCCCAACTGATTTTTCGAATTTACTTCGGACTCGTGGCGATTACGAATTTTAAGTTGTTCTTTACTCCTATTTGCAACACATCGACCAAATCCTGCACTTGCAGATTAAAAGGAATCCTAACAATAACCGTTTGGTCTTTTTGATTGTCTATTTTTGACATTAAAGTGGCTTCCAGCTCTTCATAAGCAACTGCTTCCTTGTCGATATAGAATTTCTTGTCTTCAGTAACCGACAGACTAATGTATTGTTTGTTTGTTTTTTCGTTGGACTTGGCTTTTGGCAGCGTCATTTTGATGACATTTGGATTCGCCAAAGTAGAGATAATCAAGAAAAACAGCAACAAAAAAAACATGATGTCACTCAAGGATGAAGTGGCGACTTCTGCATGAAATCTTCTTTTTCTTTTGATAGACATGACTTATGCTTTTTGAATAATATTTACGAATTCCAATATTTGCTTTTGTACTTTCAAAGCATAATTATCAATCTTTCCATTCAGCAAGTGGTAAGCGCTGTAAGCGATAATTCCCACGATTAATCCCGAACCACTACTGATCATTTTTTCATACAAACCTCCCGAAATATTACCAATACTAATATTTTCGGTTACCGAGATGCTATAAAAAATCTTGATTACCCCCGAAATCGTTCCGATGAATCCTAGCGTTGGAGCAATACCAGCAATAAGCCCTAATTGTCCTAAGTGTTGTTCCATTTCGGCAATTTCGATATCGGCGGCACGGTCCATATTCGATTCAATCTCTGCAATTGGACGTCCTATTAATAAGATACCTTCTTTAATCACATTTCCGGAAGCAGTATTTGTTCTCTCCGTAATGGAACGAGCCAAATCAAAATTGCCTGCAGTCAGGTGATCTCTTACATCACGCATCAAAAGTGGATCCACTTTTGAAACTTTATGGATGTACAAATACCTTTCTATAATCACATAAAAAGTATAAAATAATAAGATTGCGATAGGGATTAAAAAAAACCCTCCTTTTAGAATAAAGCCTAAAACGGAGATTTCGGTATTGGGTGCTATTTTTTCGATAACAACATTGGACGCAGCATTGGCAAGAGTATCAGCTTGTAATTGTATGAAACTAAACATATATTATTCTGGGTTTATAATCATTAATTCTAAAAATTATTTCAATTTTGTATAAAATAATTCAACTGTAATATTAAACTAAAAAAAGCGAAAATTATTTCAATTCACAACTATTTTATCAAAAAATAATGAACTATCAAGAAACCACAAACTGGATGTTTAATCAACTTCCAATGTATCAATTGAAGGGAGCTTCGGCTTATAAAGAAGACCTGACCAATGTCATTTTACTCGCGGATCATCTTGATAATCCCCATAAAAATATAAAATGCATTCACGTTGCTGGCACCAATGGTAAAGGTTCGACTTCTCATATGCTGGCTTCTATTCTCCAAGAAGCGGACTATAAAGTGGGACTATATACTTCACCTCATCTGAAAGATTTTCGGGAACGAATCAAGATTAATGGCATTGAAATCTCCGAAGCCTTTGTTTGTGAATTCATCGAGCAACATAAATCCTTTTTTGAAGCTAATGACATGAGTTTCTTCGAAATGACTGTTGGATTGGCCTTTGATTATTTTGCAAAAGAAAAAGTCGATATTGCCATTATCGAAGTGGGATTGGGCGGAAGACTCGACGCCACGAATATTATCACACCACTAGTTTCTGTAATAACTAATATTGGTATTGATCACGTACAATTTTTGGGCAATACCTTAGAATCTATCGCAACTGAAAAAGCGGGAATAATCAAACCTGGAATCCCAGTAATCATTGGAGAATACACTCCTGAAACCCAGCCCGTATTTTTGACGAAAGCTGAAGCTAATAAAGCCGAAATCTATTTTGCATCCAATTTAATGCGGGAAACATATCCTTCCGATTTAATTGGTGATTATCAAGAACACAATAAAAAGACCGTTATGCAAACCTTTAAAATTTTAAATGAACAAACCAATTTTAAAGTAAGTGACGAAAACATAAAATCGGGATTGCTGCATGTTGTCAAAAACACCGGATTATTGGGAAGATGGCAACAACTAGGTGAAAACCCAAAAGTGATTTGCGATACAGCACACAACAAAAACGGCCTCGAAATTGTTTTGAAACAAATACAAAAAGAAACTTTCAATCACTTGCACATTGTGTTAGGAGTTGTCAACGACAAAGAGCTTGGTGAAGTATTGCCTCTATTCCCAAAAAACGCAACGTATTATTTTTGCAAACCGAATATTCCAAGAGGCTTGGACGCTTCTTTATTACAGGAAAAAGCGCAACAGTTTTCACTAATCGGTACTACCTACCACTCCGTAACAGAAGCCTATGAAGCTGCTCAGAATAATTCTACAAAAGAAGATTTTATCTATGTTGGCGGAAGCACCTTTGTAGTGGCTGAATTGCCGATAAATAAAGAGGTTTAAATAATTCTTATATTTTCTCTTGAAATAAATTAAATTTTCATAATTACTTGATTTACAATTAACTAACTTTATGTGTGTTTTTTGTTAATTAATCATTTAATATTTAATTTATTATGAAAAGGAGAACTGTTTTTTCGTTGGGAATGTTAATTTTAACATTCCTTCTAAGCTTGGATATCCTCGCTCAAGATCCCCCCAAACCTGTATTTATTACGATGACAACCCTACACAGAAATTTAGACACTGACGGTAAAGACTGGAAGGCAACGGAACAAGAGTACTTTGACAAAGTAACGAGCAAAAATAATTTGATAATCGGCTCGGAAATTCTGACCCATTATTACACCGGAAACAGTACAGAAGTCATTATGGTAAGTGTCTATAGAACCTGGGAAGACATAGAAAAAGCACAAACCATCTCTGATGATCTTGCAAAAAAAGCCTGGCCCGATGAAAAAGCAAGAACCACTTTTTTTGACAAACAAAAAAGCTATTATGTTCCGTTGCACTCAGACGAAATTTACGCCTCCATTGAGACAATAGGTATGAAAGAATTCAAAGCCACATCAAAAGAACCTATGATTGTTTACATCCGAAAATCACAAATGTCAATGACCGGAAAAAGAAAAGGCATGAAAGAGTACAACGAGAAAATTACTCTGAAAGATCCTTACATCCAGGGCTACTATCCGTTTCGTCACGCTTGGGGTGCTGACAGCAGGGATTTTATGGAAGCTGTTTTTTATAATTCTTTTGGCGACATAGAAAAATCAAACCTAAAACAGGATGAATTAATAAAAGCTGCCTGGCCTAAAGAAGCCGACAATAAAGCTTTTTTTGACCAACTAAATTTAGGTTTCACTGGCGTTCACGGAGATTTTATTTACCACAATCTACCGGAGGCTTCCAAATAAAAACAAACAGTACAAACTGCGCTGACAATGTCATAAAGCGCAATTTGTACTGTGTTTTTATATTCAAATCTAGCGACAGGAACAACCCTCGCTTTTTGAAAATCACTCCTCAGTATCTTGAGTTTCCTCTATTTCCTCTCCTTTTTTACCCACTTTCACTTTTGGATTATCCTTAGTTCCAGTAACTGTCAACGGAACTCCAATAATTCCCAATGGAGGCAATCCTAATCTCATTTTGATATTTAATTTACCATCCAAGCTTGATGTTCCTTCAATTCTTGGTCTGAAACCTGCAAATTTAAATTTAAAACGTTCAATGGTAATAATATTGTTTTTTACTGTTGATTTGATATCCACTTTGGACAATTCCGGATTCTTAATCTCCTCATGATCCGTTGTTTTACTCACAGCAGTAAACATTTTCATTCCTTTTACTTTTACATCTTTTATAGACAGTACGCCTCCACCTATTAAAGAAGGATAAACTGGCATCATTTGTTGATTCAGCCTACCTTTTATTTTGTAATCCAACGAGACAATTCCCTCTGCATTTTCAGCTGCGCTTGCCATTTCTTTGAACATCTTCACTTCTTTGTACGCTCTTTTTATATCAAACTCCGAGGCTTTGATTTCATACTCAAAGACTGCTTTTTTAGGAGTGAATCCCTGATAGGCGGCATTCATAGCAACATTGCAACCAATCAAATTAAATCCGGTATTCTGCATCAGCATTTTTCCGTCTTTTATTTTCACTGCTCCTTTTCCATCTTGTAGTATAAGTCCCTGATAATTGATTTTGTGAGCTGTGGCATAAAATTGCAAATCAAGATTCGAAGGAATCAGAATCACTCCTTTTTCTTGCACTGTAGGTTGTGCTGTACTACCTGGTACAGCAGTTGTTGTTACAACTGGAGCTGTCGATGTACTGGACATAAATTCATCAATATTGAGGTATTTTGAATTTAAGGTAAACGAACCTCTTAAAACTCCATTTTTGGAAGACATAAAATTAAATACATTCTGCAAATAGCCATTCAGTTTAAAATCAGATTCACCATAGGAAGCCAAAAAGGTATTAAAAGACATTTTATCCTGATTGAACCTGAATATTCCTTCTTTAATCAAAAATGATTTTGGCAAGTACTCTGTAGTAACATTTATATTTCGAAGCTCGAGAGTTCCTTTGTTATGTAATTTACTGTAATCGCCTTTTTGGGCATAGCTTTGAATCCCTTTCAATTCCAAATCCGCTTTGACAAAACCATCTACATCCAATCCTTTTTGAGAAAACACCTTGTAAATTTTACTGATATTCAAAGTTCCTTTGGCTTTGATATCATAATTCAAATCATCAAAATTTTTCAAATCAGCTTCCACTAAAAAAGGTTCCCCTTCAAAAGTAAAACCAGCTGGTTTCAACATTACCGAAAGACCATCATAAGTCCCTTTCTGATTGCTTACTTTGGAAACAACATTGATATCGGTTATTGGGTTTGGATAATATGGAGTTTTTACAAATCCGTTTTTCAAGTTCAACGTTCCATTTGCATTTGGAAAAAGTCTTTTCTTTTGATCGTATTTTCCTTTGGCTTTAAAATCACTCACTAGCATCCCCTTCAATTCTATATCCGAAACCCCAAATGCGCGATTTAATTTCTCCAAATCAATTTGAGATTTCAAAACCAAATCAATGTCTGGGGTAGTCATCCCATTCACTTTCAATTGCGTTTTAAGATAATTTTTTCCAATATTTAAGGACACATTTTTAGCATCCAACTCTAAAAGTTCTGGATTCAAAGAAGGCACTTTTGCAGCAATATCCATATTTAAGTTGGAAACCGGAAAAGCACTTTTTTTATAATTTACAAATCCGCCTTTTACTTTAAAATTCAGATTTAAATCAGGTCCTAGATTTTGAGCTGCAATATATTTCCCTTTAAGTGTCAGCAATAAATCTACATTTCCTTTTAATTCGGTGTCTTTTAGCCAAGTAACGTATTTAGGCGGAAAAGCAGTAAAAAGGTCATTCAAATTGCTTTTGTTTGATTTTATTTTAAAATCAATATCATATCCATCCTTTAAAAAATCAAATTTTCCGGTAAAATCGACCAACAGTTTATTAATGAAAAGATCGTTTTGTTCAAAAACAAAAGAAAGCGAATTGGTGTTTATTTTGGTAATCAAATCCCCGTCCACTTTTTTATTCATCAAGTAAGGTTCATTTTCATAAATCACATTTAACTTTTCGATTTTTGCCTTCGAATGCAAAGCAAATATCGCCTTGCTAAAATCTCCATTTCCTAAATAATTAAACCCAAAAGCATCGACGTGAATATTCGCAGATTGATCGTCATATATAAGTTTACTGTTTGTGATTTCAATTTCTTCAAGCTTTAACCCCGTTTCCGATTCTTCTTTTGGAGTGGTCTCCTTCTCGGCAATATATACATTATAATTGGCCTCCCCTTTTTTGTTTACTTTAACATTAATCAAAGAATTGGAAAGGAAAATTTGATCGACTTTGATTGTTTTTCCAAAAACGAGACTACTCAAATTAATTCCAAAAGCAACCTCATCTGCAGTAATGAATTTTTCATTTTGAAAAGGAGCCGAACCGTTGAGTTTAAAATCACTCAAAGTCAAGGTCAATGAAGGAAAGTGGCTAAAAAAAGAAACTTTGGCTTCCGAATAATTCAGCTCGCCGTTTAATTTTTCATTGGCTGTCTTCTTTACCTGTTCCTTTATTTTATCCGAAAAAACTAAAGGTGTGATAAACATCAGCGCTAATAAAACCACAAGGGTAATTCCTGTATATTTTATTATTTTGAAAAATATAGATTTATAACTGGTAACCGCCATTTGTGATTGGTATAAAATAATAAATGAGAACTTAAAATCTAAGTTCAATTAATTGATTTTGGAGCAGAAAAATTTGTTCTTTTTGGAAATATAGTCCTGCTTTCCGTTGCAATCTCCCTAAAAAAACGGGAAGATTTCCACTGTAAACTAAGTTCACTGAACTCCGATGAAAATAAAAGTACAGTGAAGTAATCGGGGCTAAAAGGAAACATTCTGCTTTTTTCCACCATCCAAAAAAAGAAAAATAACAATAATCAAATACAATTACAAAATGTATCGTTCAATGGTTATTTTATCCGTGGACTGTTTCGTTTTTACCATAGTTTACAATAATTGAGGTTTCAAACTCAATCCATTCTTGCCAACGCTTATCTACATCAAAACTGTCTACATATTTTCTTGCAAAGCCAAGGAAAGTTGTATAATGACCCGCTTCTGAAATCATAAGATCTCTATAAAATTTGGCCAATTCCGGGTCTTTTATATTCTCAGACAATACCTTGAATCGCTCACAACTTCTAGCTTCAATCATTGCCGAAAACAACAATCGATCCACCAAAGCATCTTTACGACTACCGTCTTTTTTCATGAATTTAAAAAGTTCATTCACATAATGATCTTTTCGTTCCCTGCCCAAAGTCAATCCTCTGCTTTTTATTAAATTGTGTACCAATTGTAAGTGATCCAATTCTTCTTTTGCAATAACCAATAACTCCGTTACCAGTTCTTCCAACTCCGAATTGTACGTAATCAAACTAATAGCATTCGAAGCCGCTTTTTGTTCACACCAAGCGTGGTCGGTCAATATTTCTTCAATGTTGGTTTCTACAATATTTACCCAACGTGGGTCCGTAACTAATTTTAATCCAAGCATAACAGGTAATTTTTAGTACTGCAAAATTAGTGTTTTCCTGTTGATTTTCCTTTTAAAATGATGCTTTAACCACCTAAATTGTATTATTTTGCACCATTATCTTAATTAACATGACTCAAATTCAAACGCTTTTAATCATTGGTTTTGTATGGCCCGAACCCAATTCTTCGGCTGCAGGTGGCAGAATGTTGCAACTCATTACTCAATTTCAGCAACAAGGGTACGCCATTACGTTTGCAAGTCCAGCTATGGATAGTGATTTTATGGTCGATCTGGCACCATTGAATGTGAAAAAAGAATCAATTGCCTTAAATTGTTCCAGCTTTGATACTTTTGTCAAAGAGCTGAATCCTGCTGTTGTTTTGTTTGACCGATTTATGATTGAAGAGCAATTTGGCTGGCGCGTTGCCGAAAATTGCCCCGATGCCTTACGAGTATTAGACACCGAGGATTTACATTGTCTGCGATTGGCAAGACAAAAAGCATTCAAGGAGCATCGTAATTTCACAATTACTGACACTTTAAAAGAAGAAGTTGCCAAAAGGGAAATCGCCAGTATTTTGAGATGCGACTTATCACTAATGATTTCCGAGTTTGAAATGGAATTATTAAAAACGACTTTTAAAATAGACGATAAACTGCTGTATTATTTGCCGTTTTTATTAGAACCAATTTCAGAGAAGACTTTTGAAAAGCTTCCTTCATTTGAGGAAAGAAATGATTTTATTTTTATAGGCAACTTTCTTCACGAACCCAATTGGAATGCCGTTCAGTATCTGAAAGAAACCATTTGGCCTTTACTAAGAAAGCAATTACCCGATGCAAACCTTCATGTTTATGGCGCATATCCTTCCCAAAAAGTACTACAACTACACCAACCTAAAGAAGGTTTTCATATCAAAGGACGTGCGATTGACGCCAATGAAGTAGTGCAAAACGCAAGAATTGTTTTGGCTCCATTGCGTTTTGGCGCAGGTATAAAAGGAAAACTGATCGAAGCCATGCAATGTGGAACGCCGAGCATCACAACCACTATTGGCGCTGAATCCATGCAGGGAAATTTGCCTTGGAATGGATTTGTAACTGATGATGTCACCGAATTTACAAATTCTGCCATGCAATTGTACCAAGACAAAAAAGTTTGGATATTGGCACAACAAAACGGAATTTCAATTATTAATGAACGTTATTCGAAAGAACAGTTTGAAAATGATTTTGCTTCCAAAATTCAGATTTTGCGTTCCAATTTACCTCAACATCGTTTGGATAATTTCTTTGGAGCTTTGTTACAACATCATACTTTAACTAGTACCAAATATATGTCACGCTGGATTGAAGCCAAAAACAGCAAAAAAGATTAATCCAGTAGCCCAATCACCCACCGATTATACTGATCAAACGGGTTTTTGTTGATTTTATCAACTAAGAATCTTAGTAACCTTGTATCTTATTCCATCAATTAAGAATTAAACTTGTTTTTTATTGCCTTTTTTTTACTTTTTAAAACACTAAATACCAGTAAACTGAATATTTTTATAAAATAAAAAGCAAAAATTCTTTCGAAATGTTTTGCATAAGCGAAAAACTAGCCTATATTTGCACTCGCAATAACGCAAGACATTGCAACCCGAAAGGGCGATTAGCTCAGCTGGTTCAGAGCACCTCGTTTACACCGAGGGGGTCGGGGGTTCGAACCCCTCATCGCCCACCATAATTTAGAAACCTCCAAAGTCATTTGATTTTGGAGGTTTTTTTTATGTTTAAAAAAATACTTATCAATCTTTATAGTTCTTTTTTCTTAATACATCGCCCTCTCGGCTCATCACCCTCGTGAAGCACAATATCGGAATGCAGAAACTCTGCGGCTTCTGCAGAATCTTTCACTTTGATGGCAGAGCGTTTTAACATTTCTGATTCAAATTCAGTCAAAACGCTTTCCCTCAATCCAGATTTTCTCCACTGAGATAAAGGTCGGCATCCCTTTGATATTCCGCGAGCAAGAGCAAGAGCATCCAGTAGTGCTTGATTTGCTCCCTGTCCTTTGAATGGACTCATTGGATGAGCTGCATCTCCGATCAGAGTCACTTTTCCTGCTTTCGCTAACAATTCTGATTTGAGTAATTCTCGATCATATACGGGATAACCCGAAATCTGCGTTTCTTGAGTTGCCGCTAAAATTTGAGGAATAGGATCGTGCCACTGCGTTCTGCGACACGCTTCCTCCTTAAGTGCTTGATTTCCTTGAGCACTTAACTTCTTAGCCTCATCTTCGTCCATTGGAAAACTAAGTTGCCACATCACAGAATCTAATGTAAAAGGCATTATATAGATTCGCTCATTGCCATTGGCCGTTTGAAATACTGTAGCCGAGTCTAGTAGAGAACTATCTATTCCTTCGAGTGCACTCATAGGACAAATCCCCAATATCACAATACAACCTAGGTAACGCAAAGGGGTAGTATCTTCACCAATCAGTAACCTCCGCACCGAACTGCGAATACCATCGGCTCCAACCACAAGATCTGCCTTGAAGCTCTTCAACTCTGCGTTTACTTGAAAGTTTAAATCAACACTACCTTCTTCACTTGTAGTAAAATCTATTAACTGATGTCCCCACTGTACCATATCATGTCCGCCGAGTTGCTTCAGTAGTGCTAAACGCAAAGATTGCCTTGCGATATGCACATTGGAACGTTTGGAAAATGTTTTCGCCTCTGACGGAATCCATTTTCTGACACCCCATTCTCCGATCACTTTTCCTTCTGTAGTATGAACCAAATGTCTTGTTGAAATCACCCCCTCCTCTAGCGAAAAAATACCCAATCCTGCGATTGCTTTACTGGCTTGCTGCAAAGTGAGTCCGTAGCCCTGAGATCGAGCTTCGAAGTTGTTATCACGTTCGAAAAGAGTAAAAGGAATTCCTCGGTGCAAACAGGCTACAGCTAGAGCAACTCCGCCAATACCTGCACCAATAATCGCAACATGTGGCAAGTTTTCTTTATCAGCAATAGGTGGACTGGCAGCATGAACCAAACCAGATCCAGAACAGTTCAAGCAAGGATTTAGGTGTGGCTTGGGACGAACTGGTACTTTACCTTCATTCGTTTTTTCAAATTGATCAAGTGCTGCTTGGTAACGAAGACGCACTTTCTTGCTAAGTCTTTGGCCTTTTTTGCCTCGTCCCTGACATTCCAGACAAATCGTCCAGCTAGCTTCTTCATTTTTCACTTTTCCCACTTCCTTTTTATTTACAGTGGTGCAAATTTAAAACAAAAGATTCGCAGTATTGCAGGGGCTTCTCTTGAAATAAATTTACATTTTTCAAATCCTAAAAAGATGATTCATCAATAACTTCGTAAAAACAAAAAAAACTTCTCAATTTCTCGAGAAGTTTTTTGTCGCACCACCTATAGCTTGATTATTTTATTATTGCAGGCAAAATATATTCTTCCATCATTTTATCCACTTGCGGATGCCCGTAGGGTCTGTTGAAAGCCTTTGCCGTAATAACAATCGTTAAAGGCAAGTCTTTAAAAATAAATATTTTGCTCCCGCCATTTCCAGCGCAATAAAAAGTCTCATAATCTTTCCCGTTTACCGTATACGTTTTGTTCCAAAATAAGTAACCGTAAAACTCATTCACTCTTTCAGGAATCTGGATTTGCCTTGTAAATGTTTTGTTCACCCATTCAGCTGGCAAAATTTGTTGTCCTTTCCATCGCCCATTGTTTTTGTACAGTTGTCCAATTTTTGCAAATTCTAACGAAGTCATTTGTAAACCACCTGCCGTATTAACCACTTTTTGTGGAGTGTATTGCCATTGGTATTTATCAATATTTAATGGCTTAAATAACTTTTTATCTGCGTATTCTTCTAACCCGTTTGGCACGGATTTATTTAAAATATCACCCAATAAAACTACCCCTGCCGTAAAATAATCCCATTGTTTGCCATTTGATTTAATACTGTCCATGGGCAAGTCTAATGCAAACTTCACCCAATTTTCGGTTGGGTACATATTATCTTCATTTCCTGGCGAATCGCTATTTTGATCTGAACCATCAAATGCCGAACTCATTGTCAATAAATCTTTCAACTTTACATTATCTTTTTTAGAACTGTAATTTGAAAACTTAGTCAGATCGTAGAAAGAGTTTAAGGTTTGATTCTCAGATTTTATATATCCGTCTTTTATCGCAATTCCCATCAATGCTGATGTAAACGATTTTCCGACTGAACGGGTGTCGTGTAATGTATTTCTATCTGCATTGTTAAAATATTCTTCCAACAAAAGTTCGCCATCTTTTATAACAACTATGCTTGTAATTGCTTTGAATGAATTTTCGGCAATGCTTTTATTAAGTTCTTCAATCTTCTTTTTATCATATTCCGAATATGATATTTCAAAACCGCTGTTAGTTCCAATAGGCTGAATCTCTATTTGTTTTGCTGTTATTTCAGGAGTATTAATTATTAAATCAAGCTTGCCTGACGCGATTAAATCTCCAACAATTGCTTCACTATTTTCATTCAATTTTACATACGGTCGCAATTCTACTGTTAGTTTATGCGTTCCATTGGTTAATGCTTTATCACCACCATTGTTTTTAAATCTGTCGAATAAATAAATTGACCACCAATCACCGCCTGCAGTATCTGTAAATGGAACTCGAAATGTAGTAGTTGTACTTTTCCTTAATCCGCAACCGTGATGGATATTCTCTTTGTAAATGAGGTTATTGTCTAGAAAAAATGAAAATTGATAATTCCCTTTTAAATTGAGTTCGTCAGCAGTAAGTTCAGGGGCAAGTCGGTGCATATAATTTGTAATCGAGTTGTCCATAAAAACTCGAATGTTCAAATTAGATTCTTGCTTTAATTCAAATGTTGTCAAAAAGTCTGACTCCTTGTATTGTTCCAAAGGAATATTTCCATTCATAAAAGTCACCTTACCGATATTATCTTTATGAATTTGGTTTTTTATTCCGTCGGTTTGAACAATATCTTTGATTTGTCCAAATGAGAAAAAACAAATGAAATTGCTAATCAAGATTAAGATTGTAATGTGTTTCATTTGTTTTGAAGTTTTTTTGTCGAATTATTTTAGGCGGCTGTTAAATCAAAGCGGTATGCAACGAGGTGTGCACAAATTAAAATAATGGAGTTTTTACCAACCTTGCGTCAAGCCATTCTTTAAGACTTCTTCGTATTTGTCTTTGTCAAAACTGTAGAGATTCGGGGCTTTGTGAGCTACGTTGCTTTTCTTTTCGTCCAACTTGGTGAGTATGCCGATGGAGGTTATTTTTCGGAGAAAATTTCGGCGATCAAGTGTTCTTCCCAATATGGTTTCGTATAATTTTTGAAGTTCGGGGATAGTGAATTTCTCTGGAAGAAGATTGTAACCTACAGGCATTAAATTTAGTTCTGTTCTTAATGTTTCTAGGGCTTTATCCAAAATTTCCCCGTGGTCCAAAATCAATTTCGGAACTTCATTATGATCAACCCATTCGACCATTTCGCCAGGATTATCAGTCTGTGGAATTGCTTTTAAAAAATTGACTAACGCATAATAACCTATGGTCACAAACCTACTTTTATACCATTTTACCTCCTCGGGCGGAATTCCAAAATAGGCTAAAGAGTCACTGCTAAAATGGTCCTGATTTCTCTTGACCTTACCAAAAGTTGAAAATTGTCTCAGAAAAATACCTTTAAGACCAGTCCTTGCTTGCAAAATACTGACAGCCGCTGTGTCGATATCTTCATCGACCGAAATGAATCCACCCGGCAAAGACCAACTATCGTCATACCCTGTTTTGATCAATAAAACCTTGAGCTGATTATCATCGAAACCAAAGATTACACAATCAATAGACAATCCGGGCTGATACTCTTTACTGTTTTTTAGATGTGTTTTTAACATGACTTTGTAGTATCCGTTACTCTTCTAAATTACTGTGCTGCAATTTAGTTCATTTTCAGTACAGCAAATAAACTAAATAAATCTTTACCATTGAAACTTATTTTGACAGCCAAAACTACTTCAAAATTGCAGATAATTTCAAAAATAAGATTTCAAAAAAATACAGGATCATTTGAAAACACTGATAAGTTTGTCAAATCAATATTCAAATCCATTTTTTTTATCAAAAATGTTTTTTGTATTAAAATTAAATGTACATTGCGTCATATTAACGCATTGCATTTTATTAAAAACCAACCACTTATAATTTATGAAAAATAAACTTTTGCTGATTATGGGAATTTTTATTTCTGTAACAGCATTCGCCCAAACCACCGATTATAGAGAAAAAGCCAAAAAATTGGTTTCTCAAATGACACTAGAAGAAAAAGCCTCTTTATGTTCTGGTGAAACGGCATGGTCAACACAAGCAATCCCAAGATTAGGAATTCCTTCTATATTTATGACTGATGGTCCTCACGGTTTGCGAAAAGCTGAGGGTTTCGATTTTGCCAATAGTGTTCCAGCCACTTGTTTTCCTACTGCCTCTGCTCTAGCTTCCTCGTGGAATACAGCTTTGGCACAAAAAATGGGTGAAGCATTAGCTATAGAATCACAAGCCAATGACGTTCAGATATTGTTGGGTCCTGGAGTTAACATGAAAAGATCTCCATTGGGCGGTCGTAATTTTGAGTACTTTTCCGAGGATCCGATTTTGGCGGGTAAAATTGCCACGGCATTTATAAATGGTGTACAAAGTCAAGGCGTTGGTACTTCGATGAAACATTTTGCTGCTAATAATCAAGAATTTGAAAGAATGTCCAACAGTTCCAATGTTGATGAACGTACCTTAAACGAAATCTACTTTCCTGCTTTTGAAATGGCAGTAAAAGAAGCGCAACCTTGGACGGTCATGTGCTCTTATAACAAATTGAATGGTATTTACGCTTCTGAAAATAAATATTTATTGGATGATGTTTTAAAGAAAAAATGGGGTTTCAAAGGATTCGTCGTTTCCGATTGGGGAGCTGTAAATGACAGACCATTAGGAGTTCAAGCGGGTCTAAATTTGGAAATGCCTTCAAGTGGTGGTTTAAATAACAAAAAAATCATCGAAGCAGTAAAAAGTGGTGCTTTGGCGGAAGCCACATTAGACCAAATCGTAATTGAAACTCTTGCTGTAACGCTTAAAGCAAAAGACAGCCACAAGAATGGAATCGTCGTGGACAAACAAAAACACAATGCATTAGCCAGACAAGTAAGTGGGGAATGTATCGTTTTATTAAAAAATGAGAACAATATTTTACCACTGACAACTTCAGTTAAAAAAATTGCAATTGTTGGTGCATTCGCAAAAACACCAAGATATCAAGGTTCAGGAAGTTCTCAAGTAAAACCAACGCAAGTAGAAAATGCTTTCGACGAATTACAAAAATTGTCCAAAGGCGCTTCATTAACCTATGCCGCTGGATATACCCCTGAAGGAGCAACAAATGAAACTTTGATTGCCGAAGCAGTGAAAAATGCAAAAGATGCTGAAACTGTTTTGGTTTTTGCAGGCTTACCAGGTATTTATGAATCTGAAGGGTATGACAGAGCGAATATGGATATGCCGGAAGGTCACAATAAATTGATTGAAGCCGTGGCCAAAGCCAATAAAAATGTGGTAGTCGTTTTAATGAATGGGGCTGCAGTTTCTATGCCTTGGAAAAAAGATGTTTTGGCAATTGTAGAAGCTTATTTAGGTGGTCAAGCCGGTGGTGGCGCTATCGCCGATGTATTGACTGGAAAAGTAAATCCTTCTGGAAAATTATCTGAAACTTTCCCAATGCGTTTGGAAGATACTCCTACTGCCATTGATTTTCCTTCAAAAGATAGCAATGCCAATTATGGAGAAGGAATATACATTGGTTACCGTTATTATGACAAAAAGAAAATCGAACCGAATTTTCCTTTCGGATACGGATTGAGCTATACTACTTTCAGTTATTCTGATATTCAAAGCAACACTGTCTCTGCAAAAGATACGGACGACATTATCATTTCATTGAAAGTTAAAAATACAGGTAAAGTAGCCGGTAAAGAAGTAGTCGAATTATACGTGCACGAACAAGCAACAGAAACTTCCCGACCTGAAAATGAATTGAAACATTTTGAAAAAATAGCTCTTAATCCTGGGGAAGAAAAAACAGTTAGCTTTCACTTAACATCTCGTGATTTTGCTTATTACAGCATCGCTTCACACGATTGGACAATAAAATCAGGAAAATTTGATATTCGTGTGGGAGCTTCTTCAAGAGACTTGCCTTTGCAACAAACTATCGATATTCAATCTACTAAAATGAATAAAATAGTTTACACCCGTAACACTTTGTTTAAGGAATTTAAAAATGCTCCTAATAGTGAGTCCATTTACGAACAAATTACCAAAGGTTTTACCGGTGGAAATAAAAAAGCTGTAACCGAAGAAGAAAAAAAAGCAGAAGCCTTTATGCAAGCGATGTTAGCCGATATGCCAATCAGCAAATTTACAGTAATGTCTGGTGGGAAATTCACTGAAGAAAATCTACAGGCAGTTTTAAAAAGCGCTAATTCAAATTAAAAAAAACACTTTATAATTGGTTATTAATAGTTGTTTATCTTTGAGGCTGTCTCTGTTGGACAGCCTCATTTTTAAAAAAATAAATCTACTCATATGGAAAAAACTACTTCTTTAACTTCAAAAAAACATTATCCAATACTTGACGGTTTACGCGGTGTTGCAGCAATCATGGTGGTTGCTTTTCATATTTTTGAGGCTCATGCGACAAGTCATTTGGACCAAATTATAAACCACGGTTATCTTGCAGTTGACTTTTTCTTCCTGCTTTCCGGTTTTGTTATTAGCTATGCTTATGATGATCGTTGGGGCAAAATGAGCGTTACCGATTTCTTTAAAATCCGCCTTGTCCGCCTGCAACCCATGGTGGTTATGGGAATGATTATTGGAGCCCTTTGCTTTTATTTCCAGGACTCCATATTGTGGCCAACAATTCACGAAGTGCCAGTATGGAAAACAGTGATTGTTATGCTTGTCGGATTTACATTGATTCCGCTATTACCATCTATGGATATAAGAGGTTGGCAAGAAATGCATCCGCTGAATGGACCAGGCTGGTCTTTATTCTTTGAATATATAGGCAATATTCTTTATGCCTTATTCGTAAGAAAGTTTTCGAATACAGCACTTGCCATATTGGTGTTTCTGTCTGGTTGTCTTTTAATCCATCTTGGTTTAACAAGTCCAAATGGTGATGTCATTGGTGGTTGGTCAATAGACGCCACACAACTTCACATCGGTTTTTCACGTTTGTTATTTCCTTTCTTTGGGGGATTATTATTGCATAGAATGGTAAAATTAACTTCTATAAATAATGGTTTCTTTTGGGCTAGTTTGTTAACGGTTATTGTTCTTGCAATGCCAAGAATTGGCGGAAGCGAACATTTATGGATGAATGGGTTGTATGATTCTTTGAGTATTATTATTATTTTCCCATTAATCGTATACTTGGGAGCAAGTGGAGAAGTAACAGGTAAATACTCAACTAAAATCTGTAAATTTTTTGGTGATATATCCTATCCCATTTACATAACACACTATCCACTTATCTATATTTACACAGGATGGGCTGCAAGCAACAAACCTTCCTTTGAAGAAGCATTACCTTTTGCTTTATTGACATTTATAGGATCTATTCTTCTTGCTTATACTTGTTTAAAATTATATGATGAACCAGTACGACTTTGGCTTAAACAGAAAATGTTAACGTCTAAATCAGTATTAATTACAGCCAAATAATTATATACCATTGGCAAGAAAGTCCTTTATAAATACCATACTATCTCCCTGATATAATCTTTTAAAGAAAAAAATGTCGGGCTTTTTGCAAATGCCAATGGTAATTTCCAAGAAAAAGCGATACAATTCATACGAATCGTATCGCTTTTGTGTTTAACCCAAACTAGAGATAAAAAACCATTAAATCAGTAATTTGTTTCCTTTTTTATAGTAGAATGTTTCATATATATATTCACTTGTTTATAACTTTGTAAAATGAGAATATTTAAAGACTTCAAAGCGTTCAATGAATATATAGGCTTGCCAAATCCTTTGGACAATGATATTGATATTGGTTATTATGATCCACCCAATATGCTTTTGAAGTCAGAACCTATAATGGTTGACTTTTACAGAGTTTCATTTAAAACCAATTTTGTTGACAAAACGACACCCAATGCAAAGCCTGTGAATGCGGTGTTTTTCAACAGTCCTGAAATGATTGGCGGATGGGATATTGAACCAACTTACAAGGGAATGTATGTGCAATTGTCAAAAAAAATTATTGACGAAAATCGATTTTTATTCAAAAATTATCTTGATTATGGTCTGCACGAACCTTTATTTCTAACAGACAACGAAATTGTAGAAATTACTACTCTTTTTGAACTGATGATTAAGTATTACAACAAAGAAAGACAAAATTTTGTAGTATTGCTTTCCTATGTAAATGTGTTGATTTCGTTGGTAGAAGCATTTTACAAAAGACAATTTTCTACCGACCCAAAAGAATATAATCGCATCGTAACCGATTTTCAGCAAAGTGTTAAAGACTATTACAATCGTCCTGTTTCCCAACTTCCAAATGTTCAATATTTTGCTGATAAATTAGGGCTAACGCCAAACTATTTAGGTGACATTGTAAAACATTTTACCAATAAATCTGCACTCGAAAATATTCACGATTTTGTAATTAAAAGAGCGAAAGAATTATTAGTAGATGACAAAAAACTAAACACCACAGAAGTAGCGTATGAATTAGGTTTTGAGTATCCCAATTATTTTTCAAAATTCTTCAAAAAACAAGTTAATCTCACACCAAAAGAATACCGATTGCAAACAATCGGCAAAAATTAATACAATCGAAACGTCTTTTATCAAGGCGTTTTTTTGTAATCAGTAATTTGTTTCTTTTTCTGTAGTAGTCTGTTTCCTTTAGCTGTTTTTCAGCATTCTATCTTTGCCCTATCATTTTAAAAGACAAAGCAATGGAGGCAAAAATCATTCTGATAACATTCGTTACAATGTTGTCATTCGGAACAAAATCAATAGCACAAAAGGTTGAAAAAGTTACATTCAACAACAATAATCTAAAAATGGCAGGGAACTTATACTTGCCTGCAGCTTTTAATGAAAACAAAAAATATCCCGTAATAATTACTGTTCATCCTGGCGGTGGCGTTAAAGAACAAACTTCGGGTTTGTATGCTCAAAAAATGGCAGAACAAGGTTATGTTGCATTGGCATTTGATGCTTCACACCAAGGCGAAAGTGAAGGATTGCCAAGATTTTTGGAAGACCCAACCCAAAGAGTTGAAGACATTAGAAGCGCGGTAGATTATGTAAGCACACTGAAATTTGTAGATGCTGAAAAAATTGGACTAATAGGCATTTGTGCAGGTGGGGGTTATTCTATAAGTGCGGCACAAACCGAACACAGAATAAAAACTATTGCCATTGCAAGTCCTGTTAGTACAGGTAACAAAAAAGGTTGGGACGGAAAAACACCTATTTCAGAATCGATAACAACATTAGAAGCAGTTGCAAAACAGCGTACAGCAGAAGCAAATGGAGCGAAACCAATATATATAAATTATGTACCTGAAAAACCCGATGCAAAAACACCAAATGATTTGGTTGAAGCATACGATTATTACAGAACACCCAGAGCGCAACATCCTAACTCTACCAATATTTTTCTATTTACAAGTTTAGATAAAATGATGGCTTTTGATGCTTATGCAAACATTGAAACTTTGCTTACGCAACCAATACTTATCATTGTGGGTAGTAACGCAGGTTCTCGTTGGCAAGGAGAAGAAGTTTATAAAAGAGCAACGAGTCCAAAAGAATTAAAGGTTATTCAAGGTGCAACGCATATGGATTTATACGATATTCCAAAATATGTAAATCAAGTTGCTACTACTATGACAACCTTTTTTGGTAAAAATTTAAAATAATATTAAGCATTTAAGAATGGAAAAATCAAAAAAAGTATTGCTAATCAATACACATTTAACCTATCCAAATTGGTCAGAAGGAACGTTAAATAACTCATTTGTACAAAAAGCAAAAGACTTTTTCGAATCTAAAAGTTTTGAAGTTTTAGAAACTAAAGTTGAAGACGGCTACAATCCAGAAGTAGAAGTAGAAAAACATTTGCAAGCAGATATTGTAATTTTACAAACACCAATAAATTGGTTTGGTGCACCGTGGATTTACAAAAAATATGTGGACGAAGTGTTCAATAGTGGATTTGCCAATAAATCGCTATTAACGGGTGATGGCAGAACAAATGAAGACCCGACAAAACAATACGGATCAGGCGGACTGATGCAAGGTAGAAAATTTATGATTTCCGCGACTTGGAATGCACCAGCTGAAGCATTTGATAATCTTAATCAAAAATTATTTGCAGGCAAAGGCTTAACAGATATTTTCTTGCACATTACTAGTAATTATCGTTTTTCAGGTTACGACATTATAGATAGTTACAACTGCTTTGATATTTATAGACTTGGCGACATGGCTAAAGACCTTGAGAATTACCCAAATCATTTAGAAAACTACCTACTGCAAAAATAAACATTGGACTTAAAGAGAAAAAAATATCGCAATTTTTATAAACGCCAATCGTAATTTTACAAAAAAAGCGATACAATTCAGAAGAATTGTATCGCTTTTTACTTAAGAAAATGGTGTTATTTTACCAATTCAAAACTGTCTCTCAAACGGATATCTGCTGAAGATGAACCAATCATCAAATCAAAATCACCTGGCTCTGAACCAAATTCCAATGCATTGTTGTAGAAGGATAATTTTTGATTGTCAATAGTAAACTGTAATGTTTTCACCTCACCTCGATTCAATGTGATTTTTTGGAAATCTTTCAACTCGATTATAGGACGAACTACAGAACCAAATCTATCTTTCAAATACAACTGAACTACTTCCTCACCTTTCACACTTCCTGTATTTTTTATATTTACCGAAACCGTAATTGATTCAGTGTTTTTCATTGTTTTTTTAGACAATTTCAAATCAGAATATTCAAAAGTCGTATAACTTAATCCGAAACCAAATGGAAATTTTGGAGTTGTTGGTAAATCGATATAAGCCGATTTGTAAATTTTATCTTCATTGATAGAAGGTCGTCCAGTATTGAAATGATTGTAATAAATTGGAATTTGTCCTTCGTTTCTTGGGAATGACATCGGTAATTTTGCAGACGGATTGTAATCCCCAAAAAGTACATCAGCAATAGCATTTCCAGCTTCTGAACCCAACCACCAAGTATAAACAATCGTTGGCATATTATCGGCAATCCAATCAATAACAAGTGGTCTTCCCGCATTTATCAAAATAACAATAGGTTTCCCTGTTTTTTGAAGTTCTTTGATTAATTCTTCCTGAACTCCTGGTAATTGTAAATTACTTTTACTTTTGGCTTCACCACTTTTGTTGAAGTTTTCACCAATACTTAAAATGATAACTTCAGCTTGACTTGCAACCCTCAAAGCATCTGCAAAACCTTCTTTGCTTTTGTCTTCCACACCACATCCTTTGGCATACAAAATTTTGGTTCTTTTGCCTACTTTATTCTCCAAACCTTCCCATTGAGAGACGATGTAAGTCGAATCAATACCTTTTACGTCAACAGCCCAAAATCCGTGATTGTCTCTTTTCGGTTTTACCATTGGTCCAATAAAAGCAATCGTTTTTAAGCCTTTGGAAAGTGGCAATACGTCTCTTTCGTTTTTAAGTAAGACGATACTTTTAGCAGCCATATCTCTAGCCGCTTTGGTGTGTTCTGGATTATTCATTTCTTTTTGCTCCCTTTCTGGACTGCAAAATTTATACGGATCATCAAATAATCCCATTTCAAATTTCTTGCGTAAAATTCTTTTTACAGCATCATCGATTAAAGCCACTGGAACTTTATTTTCTTTCACCAATTGTTCTAGATTATAACGATACGCATTGCTCTCCATATCCATATCACTTCCTGCTGTTATCGACGCAAGAGCTGCTTCTTTATTATCTTTTACATAACCATGAGCCACCATTTCGCCTATCGAACCCCAATCGGAAACCACAAAACCTTGAAAATTCCATTTTCCTTTCAAGATATCTCTAAGTAAATAGTTATTGGCACTCGCCGGTATTCCGTTCAAGTCGTTGAATGAATTCATGAAAGTAGCGGCACCAGCATCCAAAGCCGCTTTGAAAGGAGGCAAATAAGTTTCCCAAAGCATTCTGTCACTCATGTCAACCGAGTTATAATCACGTCCGCCAACGGCAGCTCCATAAGCAGCAAAATGTTTTACACATGCCATAACCGAATTCACGTCTCCTAGGTTTCCTTGAAATCCTTTGACTCTGGCATAAGCAATTTTAGATCCTAAATAGGTATCTTCCCCTGCTCCCTCCATAACTCTTCCCCAACGCGGATCACGAGAAATATCAACCATCGGTGCAAATGTCCAGTGAATTCCAGAGGCAGCAGCTTCTGTCGCAGCAACTCTAGCCGCAAGTTCTATAGCAGTTAAATCCCAACTCGCCGCTTCGGCCAACGGAATAGGGAAAGTAGTTTTGTAACCATGGATAACATCAAGACCAAATAACAACGGAATTTTCAATCGGGATTGCATTGCCAATTCTTGGTACTGTCTTGTATATTTTGTACCCATAATATTCAACATCGAACCAATCAATCCTTTTTTGATTTCGCTTTGTTTATTGGAATTAATCGTAATTGGCCCCGTAGCAGTATTGTCTCCTGTATATTGGTTTAACTGTCCTATTTTTTCTTCAAGTGTCATTTGCTTTAGCAAAGCATCTACTTTCTGGTCTACAGTTTGCTGCGAAAAGGCAAAAACCGATGCGAATACGAATGCCAGTGTTATTGATTTTTTCATTTTTTAAATTTTTATTTAGCTGTTTTAAACTCCAAATAGTTAAGATTAAAATTTCCTCCTTCAAAGTGAACTCGGATTTTGTTCATTCCTTGTTTAAGAGCTACATTTTTTATTTCAATTGTTTTCCAAGCTGCTTCTCCTCCTGTAACAGGAAGTTCGGTTGTTTCCGAAATTTTCTTTCCGTCCAATTCCAAATACAATTTACCTCCCGATTTTTCACTCGAATATCGAATATCAACATTAAAGATACTTTGTTTTTTTACATCAATTGTAAATTGCAACCATTCACCCTCTTCTATAAAGGAGACTTGAAAACCGTTGGTTATTTTATCCGTACAAGCTACAATATCAACACCATCATTTCTCATTTTGCCTCCTTTATTCCATTGGGTAAATTTAGTTCCATCGTAATTTGCCACATCCTTATCGGAGTAAGCAAAACCGTTTTGTCCCAAATCAAATTCGGTCGCAAACACTTTCCCTGGAGCCACATGATTTTTATACTTTTTGGTATCGTTAGTTTGTACTTGTCTGAACATTGCATCAATCACATCATATCTGATGGTCAAATGTTGCATTTTATAGTTTTCAGCCATTTGCATCATGACTTTCTTGGAGAATTCCTGACTCGGTTTTTCTCCCCCGCTTTTCCAGTATTCCAAGATTTTGTCGTAGCCCACTGGTTTAGTAACCGAAGTAACTCCTGCTAAATTCTCAATTTTTTTCATTGGCCAAAAAGCCCAACCAATATTATTGGATTCCATCAATGAGATAGCTTCCTCAAACCACACATTAGAGTTTTCACCACTTTCACCCAACCAAATTGGCACATTGTATTGAGTCCTGTAATTCAGCATTGTTTGGATGGATGCCTTGTCATTTATATTCCAATATTTATGAAAACTCAAAGCTATATTCTCATCCCAAAGCGGAAACATTCCATTGTAATTATTCCCCCAACAATTTCCTTCAATGAAAATTAAATGGTGCTTATCAATAGCTCTTATCGCATTTGTAAGTCGAACCTGCAACGCTTTTAAAGGAGCGTTTGAGGTTTCGTCACAACCATTTTGATTCGTACCTGTAAAATTCCAATTGGGTTCATTGACAATGTCATAAGCACCAATCCACGGACTGTCTTTATAACGTTGCGCCAATTTCTCCCAAAGTGCCACCATTTTATCCTGATTTGCAGCACTCTCCCAAAGCGATGGTTTCGAATCATCGTAGTCTGATATTGCAGCATCTTTCCCTTGTCCCCCAGGAGCTGCATGCAAGTCAAGAATTAAATATATTTTATTGGCAGCACACCAGTTTAATAAATCATCCGTCATTTTAAAACCTTCCTCAAGCCAAGTAATTTGCCCGTCTTTTTCGGTTTCAATTGCTGGAGTATATAAATTGTAATGCATTGGCAATCGGATGGAATTAAATCCCCAAGCTGCCAAAGAATCAATATCTCTCTTTGTTATTCCGTTTGCTTTGTATGCCTTATAGAATTCTTCGGTCTCTTTTGTACCAATTACATCAGTAATTTTTTGTTTGATTTTATATTGAGGGCCTGCAAAAGCACCCGTTTGAATCATGTAGCCTTCCTGAACCATCCAGCCTCCAAGTCCCAAACCACGCAAAACAATATTTTTACCGTTTCCATCCACAATTTTCTGTCCATCTCTGTGCAAAAACCCCTGTCCAAAAGAGGCAATGGTGAAGCACATGAAAGAAAATACGATTATTTTTTTCATCTCAATTAATTTTAAAAATTTGAATATTTAAGAATATCTTGGGCGTGTCACCATTAGAAAAAGAGGGCTGACATACAGTACCGCCTATTCGCCCTCTTTCCCTAATGCTGTCGGGCTATACGCGCTACTTCGGCAGCTTGCTTCTATCCCTCACGCGTAACTAACTTTAAAGGTCACAAGAAATTTTACATATTTAATACACCAAAGTCTGAATCGAATTCGGCAAAATGCTAATTTCGGTGGCTTGAGTTCCCACGCACAAATTATACTGAACTGTAACGTCGCTTTGATTCATTACAACAGTTACCATTTTTCCATCTTTGTTCAAAAATGAAGTACTCAACAAGCTGCTTCTACTCACGGCAGTACTAACTCTTTTGGCTTCAGGACGTATAAATTTTGAAAAATGCCCAATGTAATAATACGATGGAGTATAAATCAACTCTCCCGTTTTGCTATCAGCATGAACTGGAGCAAAACAAAAGTTACCCACGTGATTAGGTCCGCCATTTTCATCCAGAAGAATATTCCAATCTGTCCAAGCCACAGTTCCGTTATTGAAATCATGAATCATAGAAGTTCCATAACGTTCTCCATTAGCCCACAATTGGTAATTTTTTGCATCAAATTTCTCGACACAACCTTCAGTAAACATTAAATTTTTATCAGGATATGCTTCATGAACTCTAGCTACATTCTCAAACATTGGATGTCCTCCAGCCCAAGTTTCATACCAATGGAATCCCATTCCCCAAATATATTTCGATGCTTCGGGATCAGAGAAAACAATATTGGCTCTTTGTACCATCAAATCACGGTTGTGATCCCAAGCAATGATTTTTTTATCGCCCAAACCTTCTTTTTTCATAGTTGGTCCAAGGTAATTTTTTACGAAATCTCTTTCTGCTTCAGCAGTATATACACAAGATTCCCATGTTTGAACTGCCATTGGTTCATTCTCTGTACTGATTCCCCAAATTGGAATTCCTTCTTTCTCATAGGCTTTTACAAACTTGGTATAATACGTTGCCCAAGTCTGAAAAAACTCAGGTAATAATGTACCGCCTTTCAGCATATCTTTATTGCTTTTCATAAAAGCAGGAGGACTCCAAGGAGTTGCATAGGTCGTAATTTTTCCGCCCGCAGTTGCAATTGCTTTTTTAATTAACGGAATTTTATATTTTCTATCGTGTTCAATAGAAAAAGTTTTCAATGCCGTATCACCTTCATCAATATAAGTATAACTCCCTGAACTAAAATCGGAACTATGAATAGTGGTACGCATCAAATTGTAGCCAATTCCTTTTTCTGTGTTATAATAAGCATTCAGTAATTCCTCTTGCTTTTCTTTGGATAATTTGGCGAAAACTTCGGCACTTGCATCTGTTATTGCTCCTCCAATTCCCATAAAAGACTGGAATGTTTTATCTGGATTTACAAAAACGCAAATCTGTCTTTCTGTTGGTTGAGCCAATTCTGAAAACGTAAGGCTTTCTGTTTTTGACAATCTCAAATTAGTACTTTCGGCCGTAGTGTACACCGTAACGGTTTTTCCATTTGTTGAAAAAGGATGCGCTTGTGATTTACTTTTTTGTTGTCCAAAAACAAAAAAGGTAGCTAGTACTAATGCTGTGGTGGTTAATTTTTTCATATTAAAATATAGTTATTCAATAATTTATTTCGATAAAAACTGGAAAATGATCTGAGGGATATCTCAAATCTTTGGTGTCTGATAAAACAGCATATTTTTTAACGCTAATAGAGCTGCCTTTTGATAAAAAAATGTAATCAATCAAACGTGTTGAAGCTTCATTATATTTAAAATTATTAAAAGTGCCATAAGGTCCAAAAGGTTTTTCTTGTGAAATTGATCTGGCATCATTCATTTTATTCTTTAATGCAATTATCCTCTCGGTTTCTGGTTCTGAATTAAAATCACCCATCAAAACAACAGGATATTTATTAGTATTTAATTTTTCAATTCTTGAAAGTATCAGTTCTAATCCTTTGGTTTTTGCCTCTTCACCGACATGATCCAAATGGGTATTAAAAATCCAAATCAATTTATTATTTTGCTTATTCTTCAAAAGCGCATAAGTACAAACTCTATTATAAGCAGCATCCCAGCCTATTGAAATGGTTTCGGGTGTTGGCGATAACCAAAAGGTATTGGATTCTATTATCTTAAATTTTTCTTTGTTATAAAAAATATTCGACGATTCTCCTTTTCCTATTCCGTCTCTTCCTATTCCTACATAACTATATTGAGGAAGTGCTGTTGCAATATCCAATACTTGATTGGGCTTTGCTTCTTGAACTCCAAAAATATCAGGAGCATAAAATTGAATCTGTCCATTAAAAAAATCTTTCCTATGTGCCCAGTCGTTTTCTCCATCCGATTCGATATCTAGTCGGATATTGTAAGTCATCACTTTTAAAGTTTGTGCATTAGAAAAAATACCAACCAGACTAAAAATGAATAAAACTGCTGCTTTTTTGTAGAGAATCATTTTTCTTTTTTTACTCGTTTTTATTAGTCATACAATGCCGAATGATTCTTCATTAGAGCTTCTATCAAACTTAACAAAATAGAAGCTACTAACGAAGACCAAACAAGCTAACTAACACAAAAAAATAATCAATTATAAACTCTTACATAATCAATTTCAAAAGTAGAAGATGTAAAATTGGGATCAATTGCCCCTCCAAAATCTCCTCCGATAGCACAATTGATTATCAGGAAAAAATTTTGATTAAATGGCAAACTAGCATTATTAGTAAACGTATAAAATAAGGTATCATCAATATAAAATTTTATTGTTTCTGCCCTCCAATCAACAGTATAAGTATGAAATTCAGAAGTAGCCGTTGAAATCATTTTTGTTAATCCATCTCCATTTCCACCTGAATGCCCAGGATGATGTAAGGTTGAAAAAATTTTATTTAACTGATTACCTACATGTTCCATGACATCAATCTCACCACAAGCAGGCCAACCAACTGTTGATATATTACTTCCAAGCATCCATAATGCTGGCCATGTTCCAGCTTGTGCAGGTAACTTGGCTCGAAACACAACTTTACCATACTTTAAAGAAAAATTTTCCGACGTTTGAAGCCTTGCGGAAGTATAAGTACTCCCCAAATAATTTTCTTTTATTGTATGAATTTTTAAAACACCATCCTTTACAACAGAATTTTCAAGTCTTTTTGTATAATATTGAGGTTCGTTATTTCCCCAACCTCCGGCTCCAAGATCATAACTCCATTTTTCACTATTTGGTGCTCCATCAACATCAAATTCATCCGCCCAAATTTGCTTACTAGCAACAAAAACCACAATAGATTTTGTTGAATTTAAATATTTTAAACCGTTGAATGCTGTGACATTTATATCGAACGTTTTGGTACCGCTTGAAGTATAGGTGTATGTAAATACTCCCGTAGTAGTTTCTAAAGTTTGTCCATCACCAAATATAACTTTATATGAA
Source organism: Flavobacterium granuli (assembly GCF_031456055.1). GTDB lineage: Bacteria > Bacteroidota > Bacteroidia > Flavobacteriales > Flavobacteriaceae > Flavobacterium > Flavobacterium granuli_A. The sequence continues at coordinate 21,579 of NZ_JAVDTX010000007.1, read as the reverse complement.
GTCCCACTATTTGAGTTGATTTTAAAATTAACAACACCGCTTCCATCACCATTTGGCAACTGAGATGTAGTTCCAACAACTTCAGCATTTATTACTAATTTTGATTCTGTATTCTCTACTATAGGTTCATCTTTACTCTCTCCAGAGCTACAACTCAATAAGGCTAAAAATAGCAACATTGGCAATGCCATAATCTTTTTAAATATTTCCATTATTTTAATTGAATTATAAGCAGAAGACAGAAATAATAAGTCAAACCAACAACGCCATTAAAGACACTTGATCAGATATTATTATTTTTAAAATTATCAAAAAAGATACATTCTAGTATTTGGAAAATAAAGGTGAATTTTAAATATATCAAGCAATGTTTATCCTTAACTATTTATTATTAAACAAATTAAAAGTTTATAATTCGAAAAAGGGAGAATTGAATCTCCCCTTTTCGAAAATATAAATTAACTTAACTATTATTATTCTGGTCTAAAAACAAATGTCCAACCAGTACCATTTGCTTCATTGTTATTTAAATAGAGAATCATTTTGTTGTCTGTAAGCTCTACAATTGTATATACTCCATCTGCATTTCCTGCAGCTGACCCAAGCATTTTTGCTCCATCGCTAATTATCAATCTTTTACCTGCCACATCCAAAGTAAATAAACCTTTAGTTGGTGTAGCTGTTTTGGTTTCATAATGATTAAAATTAGCATCACCATCTAAGTCAAAATGCATTTTTCCATCTGCATCACTAGGAGGACAACAAATTCCAGCATTCCACCAAGCACCCATAACTGAAGCTGGATCTGGATTATTAGGAGGAGACATAAACCACCATAATGGACCATCTCCATTTGCCTCAGGATTATCTTTATAAAAAACCCAAGTTTTACCTTTGACAGCATCTGCTCCTAGCAAAGCACCCCATTCAGCTGGAACTGGATGATCTAACTTATCAATAGTTACGGCAACCTTTTTTTCAAATAATTCAGCCCCTAAAGTACCTCTATATGCAAAATTAAAAGTCCCCATAACTGGAAAAACAATAGTAGCTTCATCTGTTAAAGCCTTACCTATAATATAATTCCAATGTCCACTAATTCCTGGAGTAAGCATTTCAAGCTTAATTTCATTACCTCCTGCTGTGGTATTTGTAGCTTTTAATGTAACACCCTCAACATTTGTGCTGTTTTCTAAATGATCCTCCTCTACAATTGGCTCGCAAGCTGAAAATATAAGCATTAACGAAGCAATAAGGAGATATATTATTTTATTGTTTTTCATAATTATAATTTATTATATAGTTATTCAATTTTACCAACCTGGATTTTGAGTGTAGACCCCATTTGACAATCTTATTTCCGTTTCTGGAATTGGCATCAAACCTTTTGTTTCGGCTCTGTATTTTACGCTATACATTGCGCCTGTTCCAGAATTTCTAACTGGGAATGAATCATTAAAAGCAGTATTCACATCTCCCCATCTCACTATGTCAAACCAATGCAAAGCTTCAAATGCAAATTCATGTAAACGCTCTTCTTTTATTGCATCCAATGAATATCCAATTGCCGGTAATTTAGCCCTAGATCTTACTGCATTCATTCCATCTGGTGTTTTAGTGATTTCAGAATGCATTAATAATACATCTGCAAAACGCATAAAGATAAAATCCTGTGCATGCATTAGTTGCATATCCGTATTAGACCAATCGTACATTTGAACAAACATACCTACATTACTACCAGATCCATTTGAATGTTGTATAGAAGTATATTTTTTATTAAAAAATCCAGTTTCATGATCGCCTTTGTCAGCAACATATGCATCTGTTCCTTGTTCTGCTTTCCCAACTTGAATTATTGAGCCTACTTTTCTAGGATCAGTATCTGACCAATTGCTCCATAATTTTGGATTTACAGTACCCATTCCCCAACCTGTTCCAAAAGGAACTAGTGAGTTGTCACGCATTCCAGTAAATAAGGCAAGTCTATTCGTATAGCTTGGTCCATTAGTCCAATTCCAATCTCCAAAAGAAAATCGTTGCACAAACATTGTTTCATAATTTCCAGTTCCAAAAGTTGGTGTAATACCATCTTGACCAACCCAAGACAAATTCTCAGTTGCAGCCCAAGGCAATACATTTTGACCAGCACTCTCGTTTACATATGAATAAGGCCATAAATTTCTAAAATCAGAAGCTAAGGCATGACCACTATTGTTCATACAATCGTTCAAGTAAGATGTAACATCTGTAGCGCTCAATGCTCCACCTTCTACTAATGGCAAGTCTGTTGTTGCTTTTTGTTCAATATTTGTCATATATCCAGTGTAAAACAAATACACACGTCCTAAATAGGCCTCAGCAACCCATTTGTTAGCATGACCATAACTAGCAGTTGGAATACTAGGAAATGGAGTTGCTGGCATTAACGCAATTGCTCCTTTTAAATCGCTGGCTATTTGCGCAAAAGTTTCTGTATAACTTGCTCTACCAACTGTTCTATCGCCATCAAGTTTAACAATTAATGGAACACCTCCAAAAAATTTAGCTAATCTAAAATAGAAAAAGGCTCTCATAAACATTGCTTCACCTATGGCTTGATCTTTAAACTTTTTAGCTTCCTCTACTGTTGTGAAGTACTTTGAAAAATCTGCAGCTTCTGTTTTTTCAATAATCGCATTTGCTCTCGTTATCCCGAAATACGATTGAACCCACAAATCGCGATAAGTATCCTCAAGAGGATCTTCAAAATTATCAACCCATTTGGCTGCCTTATCATCAGGACCTCCACCGCCTAGCATTCCAGTGTCTAACAAATTGGCTGCAATTTGTTCTTCACTCATTGGATTTGGGAGATAAATTGCATTATAAACACCCGCCATTGCTTCGTTGATGTCAGTAGGTGTTTTGTAAAAATTCGACGTATTTTTTCCATAAAGATTCTCAGAATCTAAATAGTCCGAGCAACTTGTAGCAACAAAAATTGCTGAAATTGCTAGTATATATATTATTTTTTTCATTTTAAATGTGTGTTTATATTAAAAATCTGCACTTAATCCAAACATTACTGTTCTAGCCTGTGGGTATAGACCAAGATCTATTCCTGAAGCCCATTTTCCTTCGCCCGAATCATCCGCTCCTGAAAAACGAACTTCTGGATCCATACCGTCATAATCAGTAAATGTATATAAGTTGTTTACAGCAACATATAATTTTAGATTTGACATAAACTTTACATTTGAAAGAACCTCATTAAAATTATAACCAAGAGTTAAATTATTAATTCTTAAAAAGTCTGCATCCTGCATATAGATATCAGAGATATATTGACTGTTTCTATTGGATGTAGACCCTAATCTAGGCATTTTAGTCGAAGTTCCTTCTCCATGCCAACGATTGAAAACATCGGAAGTATAGTTTTGTTTAGGACTATCAGCGAATGATCTATAGGATTGCATTACCTGCATTCCAAATTTACCAGCCATAGTTGAATTTAAATAAACACCTTTGTATTCGAAATTTAATTGGATACCTAATTCAAAATCTGGATTTGGATTACCTAAATACACTTTGTCTTTTTCATCAATTAGACCGTCTTGATTTTGATCTACAAAGCGAACATCTCCAGGACGTTGATCACTAAAATATGGCGTTCCATCAGGTTTTACATAAGCATCCACTTCACTTTGATTTTGCAAAATTCCTGCAGTTTTGTATCCGTAGAAATATCCGATAGGCTGTCCAACTTCTACTCTAGAAACTTCCCCAGTTCCTTGAGATAATACATTACTTGGCCCGTGTATTATTCCATCTGCATTAGCTATTTTGACAACTTCATTTTTATTATGAGCACCACTAAGTGTGATACCATACTTAAAATCACCTACTTTATCGTTCCAATTCACAGAGTATTCAACTCCTGTGTTTTCAACATCTCCTCCGTTAATAAATGGAGGTGGAGCACCTAGAGTTCCAAGACCCGGAGCTTTAACCAACCAGTCTATTGTTGATTTTTTGTACCAATCGAAAGTCAATCCTAATCTTGAATCAAATAATCTAGCATCAATACCTAAATCTAGCTGTTCTGAAGTTTCCCATTTTATGTCAGGATTTGGAACATTCGCAAGTACTGCAGTACTTCCGGAAACAGGTTTTGTATCTCCAAAAAAGTAGCCTGGGAAAGAATAATTAATATTAGCTTGATACTGAAAAGCATCAATTGCTTGATTTCCGTTTTGTCCCCAACTTCCTCGTATTTTTAATGAATTAAGTATATCTGAAGTGTTTGCCATAAAATCTTCCTTTGTAATTACCCAACCTGCTGACACGGAAGGAAAATAACCCCATCTATTGTCTGGAGCAAAATTTGAAGATCCATCAGCACGCATTGTTGCAGAAAATAAATATTTTTCTTTATAATCATATTGCGCTCTAGCAAAAAAAGACTGAGTCCCACCACCATTTGCAGCCCAATCTTGACCATTTGCCGTGATATCATTTACTGAACTTGGATTTTGTGTATTACGTAAATAGGCGTAATCTGGGTTTCCAGGAAACAATAAGCCATTTCTAGATGCAGTAACCTCATTGTTAATTTGGGATTGAATTAATTCAGTTCCTATTACTCCAGTAATTCTATGCTCACCCAATTTAGTATCATAAGAAAGCGTATTCGTCCAAGTTGACGTAGCTCCGAAGTACGAGTTTTGCGAAGCTCCATCTGTAGCATCATCATAAAGTAACCCTAGATGATAAGTTGGATTCATCGATCTACCATTTCCAAACCAAGAATCAATTCCATATACTGATTTAAATTTTAAATTCAAAACAGGCTCAATTTCTACAAATGCATTACCATTAATGCTATTCCCTTTTCCATAATTATAATTGTGTCTGTAATACATTATTGCCAATGGATTGGTTTGTCCAGTATTCAAACCATCTAATGTAGGAGTAAATCCAAACTCATTAACATTTCTGTCAATAGAATTCTGCCAATATGCAGGCTGTAAAGGATTTTGTATCAATGCATTGTGTAAATCATTCCAATATATATTACCCGTCGCAACCGACCTGTTTTGTCTATTAGAATAGGTAAAATTTTCACCAATAGTAATTATACTGTGGCTGTCATTCTTTTTTAACACCATTTGTGTATTTAACCTCGCAGTAAGTCTTTTGAATCCTGCATCAACTATATTTCCGCCAATGATACCATCTTGATCAAAATAAGATAAACCCGCAGAATAAATAATATCTTCACTACCACCGGTAATATTTAAAGAGTGGCTTACTACAGGCGCATCTTTTTTGGACATTTCGTTAATCCAATTAGTTCCTTGCCAACCATTTTGCAGCTGTCCCCATACATCATCCCCTAATTGTTGTCCAGCTCCTGGATAATTTGATTCAAGCCATACATTGTCATGAACAAGTGCATTCCAATCGTAAGGAGCCTTTCCGTCGTTAACCATTCCTTCGTCCATAATATACATATATTCTTGAGCATTTAATGGATCCAAGTTTTTGTATATGTTTTGCACACCAAAATAATAATCATAGCTTATTTTTGCAGGTCTGCCTTTGCGTCCTTTAACAGTCGTAACTAAAACAACTCCATTTGCCGCTCTAGAACCGTAAATTGCTGCTGAAGCCGCATCTTTTAAAACATCGATAGATTCAATATCTGACGGATTCAAATAATCAATGTTACCAACAGATACCCCATCAACTACATACAAAGGATTTGAATTACCAATAGTACCTAATCCACGAATAGTTACTCTTGTTCCTGCTCCAGGAGAACCGCTGTTTTTAGTAACATTAACACCCGCCGCAATACCTTGAAGCGCCTCCATTGCAGATCCCGTATTTAATGATGCAAGTTCTTCACCCTTGAAATTGGCACTGGCTCCAGTAAGTAATCCTTTCTTTTGAGTACCATATCCAATAACAACAACTTCTTGCAGAGATTTAGATTCTGGAACTAGTTTGACATTAATTTGATCACGCCCTGAAATTGGAGTTTCAATAGTAGAAAAACCAATAAAACTAATGGTTAAAACTCCATTAGAAGGAGATTTAATTGAAAACTTACCATCAAAATCCGTAGAGGTTGTGACATTTGTTCCTTTCAATAAGACATTTGCACCTGGTATTGCAAGTCCATCTTGATCTGTTACTTTTCCATTAATCAGAGCATCTTGCGCCTGTAAGCCAATGGAAAACAATAAAGACCAAAAACAAAAAATAAGTACTTTTCTTAATTTCATTTTTAATTTTTTTTTGGTTAATTAATTAGTGTTTTGACAAATATAAAGTTAAATAATGCATAATTCATATTTTAAAACCACTACAAAAACACATCAAAATAAATTTTGTTATAATAAAAAACACATCATAATAAATATAAATAATTCATTTTCAATGTTTTAAAAAATTACAAGACTAGTTAAGAAAATATTAATTATATTTAAAACCTTAATTCATATTAAATTGAATATTTTAGCCATAAAAACAAGAATAACAAAATAAATTAAGAAATATAAAAGAGCAACAATTCTATTTATATTATTGATAATGATTCATAAACATGAAAACAACAAAGCTTTTACTTATTTATATTTTAATTTATTTACCAATAACAATTAATGGTCAAATAAAAAAAATTGGAACTCCTTTAATTAAAAATTATAACAGGATAGAATATAAAGGAGGTACCCAAAACTGGGACATAGACCAAGACAAAAACGGGAATATGTATTTTGCGAATAATACTGGTCTTATCCAATTTGATGGTTCGACATGGAAAAAATACAAAGCAAAAAAAACAGATGAGATGAAATGTTTAAAAGTAGATCCTACAGGAAAAGTATATGTAGGATACTACAATGAATTTGGTTACTTCAAAGCCAATTCAAAAGGAAAACTAGAATACTTTTCACTTTCATCATTATTAAACAAAAAAGAGCACAGCAAGATGGACGTTGTTTGGAAAATTCATCTTTATAAAGATGAAGTTATTTTTCAATCCTTTCATAGTATCTATATCTACAAGAATAATAAGTTAAAAATCATAAATGCACCCAAAAAATTTCAATTTTCATTTATTTCAAATGGAAGATTGTATATTCAGGATATTTTTTCGGGAATAATGGAGTACCATGACGGAAAGCTCACCTATTTAAAAGGAACAAATGCCTTGAACAATACCGAAGTTTGGGGTGTGATTGAAATACAGAAAAACAAAATTTTAATATCCACTTTAGATAGAGGTATTTTCACATTATCAAACAACCAGGTAATACCTTGGAATACACAAGCCAATACATTTATAAAGAAAAATGGCTCACTGGGATGTATTTTATACAAGAACAAATACATTGTAATCAATTCCGTTCTTGACGGAATTATAGTTTGTGACTTAAATGGGAATATTATTCAACATATCAATCGCAGCAAGGGACTACAAAACAACACAGCTCTTAGTTTGTTTATTGACAACAGCAACAACCTATGGCTAGGACTTGACAATGGTATAACCTATGTAAACGAAAACTCACTTCTGACCTATTTAGACTTCAACTACAATTTAGGCACAGTATATTCTTCAGTTATACACAAAGGCAATTTATATGTTGCTACGAACCAAGGTGTTTTCTATCATCCTTGGAATACTGATTTCAAAGCAGACTCATTTAAACTTGTAGAAGGCACAACAACCATAGCTTGGAACATACAAATAATGAATGGAGAGCTGATATGTGCTAGCAACAAAGGAGCCTTAGTAATATTGGATGGCAAATTGATTAAAAATCTAGACCCTACTGGCTATTTAAAATTTGAACCAATACCTAAACATCCTGGCTTTTATATTGGAGCAAATTATAATGGGTTTTCAATTTTCGAAAAAACAAACACAGGAATAAAACTCAGAAACAAAGTAAAAGGCTTTAACAAATCTTCAATTGTTTTTGAAATTGATAATAACTATATATGGCTTAAAAAAGATGAGTTCATTTATAAAATTTCTCTTGAAAATAATCTAAGAAAAACACAAATAATCAAAACGTACACTCAATTTTCCGAAAGCAATCCTGGTATTGGGAGCCTACAAAAGATCAATAATAAAATTTATTTTCAAACTAATAATATATTTTATACATATTCAAAAATACAAAACACTTTTATAGAAGATCAAGCCATTACCAATCTATTCAAGTCGATCCCAAAAATAAATCAGCTCATAGAGGATAGCAATGGAAACCTGTGGTATAACAACAATAATTCTATGGGAGTTTTAATGAAAGCAGGCAATAAGTATAGACATATCTCCTCCCCATTATCAAACCTAACCGAAAATCTAGTAACAAATTATATGTCGATTAACACGATCGACTCTAAGAATACTTTTATAGGCTTAACAGACGGACTTGCCCATTATGATTCTACTATCGAAAATATAACTCCACTAAAACCAAAAGCCCTTATAAGAAGCTTTTCTTTTCCTGGAGACACAATACACCTAGGAAACGGCCAAAATAAAGAGGAAGAATATGAATTACCATATTCCTCAAATCAAGTGAAATTCACATTTTCCTCCCCATCTTATGAGAATCTTGAAAATCTTGAATTTTCATATCAATTAGAAGGTTTTGAAGAAAATTGGAGTGTATGGTCAAATAGTACCGTAAAAGAATACACCAATCTAAAAGAAGGAAATTACAAAATGAAAGTAAGGGTGAAAAACAATTCTGGGATTGAATCAGACGAAGCCTCTATTGCTTTTAGGGTATACCCCCCATGGTATAGACACTCACTAGCTTATTTATTATACTTATTAATGGCCGCAGGTTGTGTTCACTACATTCGCTTTAGAATCAGAATGAAAATAAGAAAAAACAAACATTTTGAAACACTGGAGCAACGAAGATTGTATTTAGAAAAAGAAACAAAAATCAAACAAGAGCAATATGAGCTAGAAAAAGAAATTGAAAAATTAGAAAATGAAAAATTACAAATAAAAATTCTATCGAAAGACAAAGAACTAGTAAACAACACTTTACAGGTAGTTAAAAAAAATAAAATATTAAATGGGATTATTCAAAAATTAAAAGACATAAATACAGGCTCATTTGATGAGACAACCAAAGCTCAATTCGCTAAATTAAATAGAAGTATTACCAAAGAAGTTAATACCGACAAAAGCTGGAAAGATCTTGAAAAACACCTCAAGAATGTACATTTTGATTTCTTGAAAAAATTAAAGGAAAAACACCCCACCATTTCCTCAAGAGAAATGGATTTAGCTACCTATTTATTAATGAATATGTCAACCAAAGAAATTGCCGAATTCATGAATATCTCAACAGGCGGAGTGGAATTAGCTAGATACCGTCTAAGAAAAAAATTAGAACTGAATCAAAAAGAAAATCTAATTGGTTATTTAATGAGTATCAAATAAAAAAAAGCTCCTTCAGAATTATTTGAAGGAGCTCTCTTTTTAAATGTTTACAAAAATTATTTTATAAATTCTAAAGTACGTTCCAAGGCCATTCCTCTAGAACCTTTAATGAGTATCATGTTATTCTCAAATTTTTTATTTTTAATGGAATCTGAAAAGGCTTCAAAATTTTCAAAGAAAAAGAAGTTTGACTGATTTGTCTTATTTTGATAAAAATCTTTACCAATAAAATAACAAGCAATATTATCCTGATTCAATAATAAATCAACAACTCCCTTATGTTCCAATGAACTCTCATTCCCTAGTTCAAACATATCGCCTAAGAAAACAATTTTATTCTTTTTATCCAAAAGAATGAAATTCTCAATAGCAACTTTCATACTACTAGGATTCGCATTATAAGCATCCAAAATAATTTCATTAGTTGCTTTAGAAATTAATTGAGACCTATTATTTTCAGGAATATAACTTTCTAATGCTTGTTTAATATCCTTTTTCTCAACACCAAAATAAGTCCCTATAGCAATTGCCGCATTGATATTATTTGCGTTGTACAGACCAATTAAATGAGTTGAAATAATATTTTGTGAGTACGTTACAGAAACAAAAGGATTTGCTTCAACATGAGTTACATTTACATCAGCTGTATCTTTATTTAATCCAAAAGAATACAATTTAATCACTTTAGTTTTTTCAACTTGAATTGGGTCTTCAAGATTGACAAATGCTAATTTGCCATTATTTGAGAGATAGTGATACATTTCGCTTTTCCCTTTAATAACACCTTCAACTCCACCAAAACCTTCAAGATGTGCTTTACCAAAATTAGTGATGTAACCATAATCAGGCTGTGCAATATCGCAAAGAAATTCTATCTCTTTTTGATGATTAGCCCCCATTTCTACAATTCCCATTTCGGTTTGCTCATTAAATGACAATAATGTTAAAGGGACACCAATATGATTATTTAAATTACCAACAGTAGCTTTAGTGTTAAATTTTTTCGAAAGCACAACATTAATCAATTCTTTTGATGTGGTTTTACCATTACTACCTGTAAGGGCAATTATAGGCAATTTTAAATGTTTTCTATGAAATTTAGCCAATTCCTGCAAAGCCATTAAACTATTTTCAACCAAAACAGTTCTATCATCAATATAATACTCTTTATTGTCTATTATTACATATGAAGCTCCTTTGTTGAGCGCTTCTTTAGCAAAAGTATTTGCATCAAAATTATCTCCTTTTATGGCTACAAAAAATGATCCAGACTCAATTTTTCGTGTGTCAATTGAAACCGAATTACATTTCAAAAACAAACTATGAATGTATTTAATATCCATATAAATATAATTTAAAAAATAAAAGCCCTAATGAAAGGGCTTTTACTGTATTGTATAAAAAAAATTAATTTCTTGGTGATCTTTTTGTATTAGATTTAGAACCTACTCTAGACATAGCACATCTGAATCCGATGTAATCTGTTGCCATATCCTGAGGGAAGAATCTTCTTTGTGCAGGATCCAACCAATAAGCTCTGTCTCTCCAAGATCCTCCTTTGTAAACACGAACTGCATCGTTTATCAAAGTTGTTCTTTTACTTGACTTATCATATTTTCTTTCCATGTTACCTAAACTGTCAATTTTCACATTGTGTTTAGGAGCATTGTACATAATTTCTTTTTCTGAAGTTTTTCCTTTATCAGCATCAGCAGCACCAAACTTATAATACTTACTAGATTGTTTATCACCATCTCTGTAATTAATATTATCACTTGTACTGAAATTTTGTCTCAAATAGGTTTCATTATCATCTACAGGAACTTGAGCAATTTCACCAGCTAAGTTTCTTGGAACTAATTTACCGTTACTTAATGTATCAAAAACAACATTTTTATTAGTGATAATTTCAATTTTTCCGTCTTTACCAATTTTGTTTTTAGTATAAACGTTACCTCTGAAATAGTTAAAGTCATTTGTCTCAACATCAACAATTGGTCTGTAAACATCGGCAACCCATTCAGCTACGTTTCCAGCCATATCATATAGTCCAAAATCATTTGCTGGGTAGCTTTTAACAGCGTTTGTAATATCTGCACCATCATCTGACCAACCTGCAATTCCACCGTAATCTCCATTACCTTGTTTAAAGTTAGCTAACTGAAAACCTTTGTTTGATCTTTTTCCAGAACGAGTATAAGTTCCTGACCAAGGATATTTCTTTTGCCCTTTGTAAATATTGTATTCTCTTTGACCTACATCAGCTGCTGCTGCATATTCCCACTCAGATTCTGTTGGCAGTCTGTATTCAGGTAATAAAATCCCTGATGATCTTTGGGCATATACATTTTTCTCTTCAACAACATTACCATTTTTATCTGGTTTTGGTCCTTTTTTAGAGGCACCTTTACCTTTCAAAAGAATTTCTTCGTTACCTCCGTAAGTCATTGTAGGAGCCGCTAAATATGTTTCAGTATTAAAATTACTTTCGGCAGAAACATCTAATGACTTAGCATTTTTCTTCAAATATCCATTTTTTTCTAAAACAGCCTCATTTACACGATCCGTTCTCCATTTACTAAATTCAACAGCTTGAACCCAATTTACACCTACTACAGGATAGTTGGCATAAGCAGGATGTCTTAAATAGTTATTGGTCATTGTTTCATTGTAACCTAATCTGTTTCTCCAAACAAGAGTATCAGGTGAAGCTCCTTCATAAATATTTTTATAATTTTCTTCAGTTGGAGGATAAACTTTTTTCAACCATTCAAGGTATTCAAGATACATTAAATTGGTAACTTCTGTTTCGTCCATATAAAAAGACATAACATGTTGTTGATTTGGAAGGTTATTCCAATCGTGCATTACATCATCTTGAACCAATCCTCTTGTAAAAGTTCCTCCTTCTACAAATACCAATCCTGGTCCAGTTTCCTGTGTTTTATGCGCCGCTCCTTTTGCAAAACCTCCTTTAGAACTGTTTATGTCCCAACCTGTACCTCTCGAGGCACTTTCGGATTTAGATTTTTTGCTACAACTAGCTAGTCCTAATATTAATGCCAGGGACAGCATTATCTTTAGGGGGATAGTTTTATTTACTCTCATAGTTTCTAGTAGGTGATTATTAAAATTTAGGTTGCGCAATGTAATAATTAAACATTAAATCACAAAACCCTTTTTAACTTTAATTTTTAATATTTTTAACAGATGTAATAAAAACGCAAAAATATATTTTTTATTACACAAAACAACGAAAATGACATTTAATATTTTTTATTTAATTTTAACAATTATTTACAATTCATTCCATTATCAATTTCAATGAAAAACTTCATATCTTGTTTTATTCTTTTATTCCCTATTATAACTTTTGCACAAATAAAAGGAGATATAAATATCGATTGGATACAAAGTTACACTATAACCCCCAACGCCAAATCTCAAACACCAAGTTTCAAAGGAAACAGTTATTTCTACGATGGATATCGTCAATCTATTTATTATAATTTAAACTTAAAAAACACCTCCGATTTAGACGATAAAAGCATTCAGATTTCAAATGTAGTTTATGAATCCATAGCAACATCAGCGCTTGGGAATTTAAACACTTCAATTATTCCTTCAGCCATAAAAGCCACACTGTATACATCTAAATCAAGAAATACTATTCAAAATTTCCTCAGAATATCACCAATAATCAAAGACGCTTCTGGCTACAAAAAAATTAAATCCTTTTCATATACTATAAATAACGGCTCTCCTAGAAAAACCATTTCCGCCAAAAACAAAATGAGTATTACAAATTCAGTTTTGGCTTCAGGGAATTGGCATCGTTTTTATATCGAAAAATCTGGAGTCTATAAAATTTCTTTAAAATTTCTACAGGAATTAGGGCTGAATTTAAATGGAATTGACCCTAAAAGAATTAAGATATATGGTAATGGCGGTAAAATGCTTCCACTAGCAAATGAAACTTTTTATCCGACAGATTTAACAGAAAATGCAATCCAAATTCAAGGTGAAAGCGATGGGGTTTTCAACAATGATGATTATATCTTGTTTTATGGTGAGGGAATTTACAATTGGAATGATGAAAGTCAAACCAATATAAATTTATACGATTCAAAATCTTATTATTACATCACTGTAGAAGGAGACAATGGAAAGAGAATTTTAAACATGCCTCAACCTACAGCTGCAAGCACTTTAAACATTTCAGCATATGACGATTATCAATTTCACGAGGTCGACTTAACAAATATCGCACAAGTTGGCCGACAATGGGTTGGTGAATCATTTGACATTAATCAGGACCAAGAATTTGCATTTGATTTTCCAAATATAGACTCATCAACACCTGTTAAATTAAATATCTTATTAGCTTCTGCAGCCTACACTCCTACTTCTTTTAAAGTTACAACCAATGGGCTTGAAGTTGGCAATGTTACATTTTCTGCATTAAATACCAATTCAGACATACAATATTTCAATGGTGTACTTCCGAGCAATACCACTTTTACAGGCAGTTCTAATATAAAAATAAAATTATCCTACAACAACAATGGAGTACCTGGCTCTAAAGGCTTCCTAGACTATATTCAATTAATAGCAAAAAGCAAATTACAGGGATTTGGAAAGCAATTCCATTTCCAATATGATTTAGCCAATTCAAGTCTTGGAGTCATATCGTATGATTTTACAAATGCTACCACTGTTTCTCAAATTTGGGATATAACCGATATATATAATGTGTCAAAAATCGAAAACAGCAACCAAAGTGCATTTTCCTTCAAAGCTAATCTTGGTGAACTTAGAAAATACATTGCTATTGATACGAATGACTATTATTCCCCATTAAAAGAAAATAAATCAAAAATAGCCAATTCAAATATAAAAGGTACAGTCTTTAAAAACAATCAAGGTCAATTTCAAGATATTGATTATGTAATCATTTCCCCAGAAATTTTAAGATCCCAAGCAGAGAAGCTAGCTAATTTTCACAGAGTAAATTCAAATTTAAATGTAAAAGTTATCACTCTTGAATCCATCTATCAAGAGTTTGCTTCAGGAAAACAAGACATTGCCGCAATAAGAAATTGCATAAAATACATTTACAATAACGCTTCATCGATAGACAAAAAAGTACGATATGTCAATCTTTTTGGAGATGCATCATTTGACTATAAAAAAAGAATAACCAACAATACCAATATTGTACCTATATATGAATCTTTAACCAGTAATACTATTGGCGAAGCATCATTTGCGTCAGATGATTTTTATTGTCTAATGGATGATTCTGAAGGGAACATTACTACATTTTACGGCGGAATAGACATTGCTGCCGGCAGAATGCTAGTTAGTACTACCACACAAGCAGACGAGATGGTTAATAAAGTCATTGAATATCATGATAAAAAGTCCTATGGGAGCTGGAGGAATAACTACACTACACTTTCTGATGATTCAGACAAATCTACCGACGCTTCTTTGCAATCAAGACAGAACACTCTTGCTGATGAAATTACTCTCCAAAAACCGTTTTTGAATGTATCTAAAATATTTTTGGACTCTTACACACAAGAGGCTTCAGCTGGAGGAGAAAGGTATCCTAAAGCAAAATCTGAATTTTATAACGAATTTGAGAAAGGAGCCTTGGTTTTTAATTATTTGGGACATGGCGGAGAAGATGGCTTGGCGAGTGAAAGACTTTGGGACAAAGCAGACAGTCAAAACTTAAGCAATAAATATAAATACCCATTGTTTATTACAATTACTTGTGAGTTTTCTCGTTTTGACAATCCCACAAGACCCACAGCTGGAGAATACATTTATTGGAATTCAAAAGGAGGAGCCATTTCTTTAGTATCAACAATTCGTTCAATTGGACAATTTAGTGCCGAAAATTTCAATGATGTTTTTGCTAAAAATCTTTTATCATACGGTTCCAATCAATATGTCTCTATAGCCGAGGCCTTAAGAATCTCTAAAAATGAAAATTCAAATACAGCAACAAACGTAGTCCTTTATCTTGGCGATCCAGCTATATTCCTTGCTATTCCAAAACCAAAAATAATATTGACCAAAGTGAATGATATACCAATAAATCAATCGCTCCCAGATTTCAAATCATTAGCTAAGATGAAAATAACTGGGGAAATAACCGACGAAAACAATCTTCCTTTGACCAATTATAACGGAGTTTTATCAACTATTTTATTTGATAAAAAAATAACAAAAAGCACTTTAAACAATGATGGCTACAGTCCTGTTATAAATTTCACGACATTAGGTGAAGCTATTTTTAGAGGAAATGCATCTGTTACGAATGGTCAATTTGAATACAGCTTCATAGTACCAAAAGACATCCGAATTCCATTAGACACCGGAAAACTAAGTTTTTACGCCCAAAAGAATGAATTACCTAAAGACGTTACAGGTTACGACACTACAATCAAAGTAGGTGGGGTAAATGAAAATGCAGTTGCAGACAATAATATTCCAAAAGTAAAGTTATATATGAATGATGAAACTTTTGTGTCTGGAGGCATTACCAATGAATCGCCTATATTTATTGCTTATATGGAAGACGAAAGCGGAATCAATACAGCTGGCGGAATCGGACACGATATTGTAGCTGTTTTAGATGGTGATGTGAGTAATCCATTCATTTTGAATGACTATTATCAAACCGAACTAGATAATTTCACAAAAGGAAATTTACATTTTCCTTTCCGAAATTTAAAAGCTGGCTTACATACTATTACTTTTACAGTTTGGGATGTTTATAATAATGCTACAACATCAGAAATACAATTTTTGGTAATTGGAGACGAATCCATTACACTTACAAATGTATTGAACTATCCCAATCCATGTGTGAATTACACAGAATTTTGGTTTTCTCACAACAAACCAAACGAACCATTAGAGGTACAAGTTCAAGTGCTAACAATAACTGGGAAAGTAGTTTGGACAAAAAACCAAACCATTACAACACCAGGTTTTTTATCAAGAGAAATAACATGGGATACTCGTGATGATTTTGGAAATAAAATTGGCAAAGGAGTTTATGTTTACAAATTAACCGTAAAAGCAACCCTATCCAATAAGAAGATCGAAAAATTTGAAAAACTTGTGATTCTTTAATATTATAGTATATTTACCTCTAATTAATTTTTATTTTAAGTAATGAAGAGAGCTACTTTATTGATTATATTTTTATACAATATTAATTTTGTTCACGCACAAGAAAACGTGATTACAACAGCCGTTCCTTTTCTTTTAGTAGCAGCAGATGCTAGATCTGCTGGTATGGGAGACAATGGTGTTGCTTCATCAGCAGATGCATTTTCCCAACAATGGAATCCTTCAAAATATGCATTTTCCACTGATCAACAGGGATTTTCTCTAAGCTACACACCTTATCTAACCGATTTAGTAAATGATATATCACTAGCTCAAATAACCTACTATAATAGATATAGCGACAAAAGTTCTTTTGCTGGTAGTTTCCGTTATTTTGGCCTGGGAGATATTGAATTAAGAACAGATTTTGACAGCCAAGTTGTCCTCGTCTCTCCTAATGAATTTGCTTTTGATTTATCATATGCCTTAAAATTGAGCGATAAGTTCTCAATGGCAGTAGCTGGTCGTTACATAAATTCCAACCTTAAAGTAGCTACAGAGAGTAATGACTCTTCATCTTCAAGTAGTTTTGGAGTTGATGTTGCTGGATTTTATCAGTCAGAAGAAATTGCATATAGTGATTTTAATGGTAGATGGAGAGCTGGATTTAATTTTCAAAACATGGGTCCAAAAATGAGCTATGATAATGATGATATAAGTGCCAATTTTCTACCTGCGAATATGAAACTAGGCGGAGGATTTGATTTCATTTTAGACGAATACAATAAGGTAGCCGTGAATTTGGAAGTAAGCAAACTAATGGTTCCAACACCTCAATCGCCTAAAGATTTAAACGGAGATGGAATAATAGATAGTGCAGAAGAACAACAAAATTATGATGATTATCAATCTATTGGTTGGTTTGCAGGAATGTTTCAATCATTTTCAGATGCACCTGGTGGATTTAGTGAAGAACTAAAAGAAGTCACCTATTCCATAGGATCAGAATATGTGTATCAAGATTCATTTTCATTTAGAGCAGGATATTTTCATGAAAGCCCAGATAAAGGTGCAAGAGAATTTTTCTCTCTTGGAGCAGGTTTTAAATATAGCTCAGTAAAAATTGATGTTTCCTACTTATTTTCAGCCTCTAAGGTTCAAAACCCTCTCGAAAACACACTGCGTTTCTCTTTGACATTTAATTTTGGAGAGAAATATGAAAGTTTTTAATCTTACTTTACTTTTATAAAAATAAAAATCCAAACTTCAATATTTTGAAATTGGATTTTTTTGTTTTTATTTCTAGATACATTTTCAAAATATTCAATTAAAAAAACAGCTTTTACTAATGAAAGAAATAATAATCACTTCGAAAATCACTGTTTTTGAAACCATTCAAGAATTACCATTGGCTGAACAAAACCTAATGTTAAAGGCTGTTGAAGTTAGGAAAAATGCTTACGCACCCTATTCAAAATTTAGGGTTGGAGCAGCCCTTCTTTTGGACAATGGTGAAATTATTGTTGGTTCCAACCAGGAAAATGCCGCTTATCCTTCCGGACTTTGCGCAGAACGGGTAGCTATTTTTTATGCAGGAGCCATTTATCCTGAAGCGACCATTTTGAAAATGGCAATTACCGCTGCCTCTGACAATAATAACAATAAAACAACTACTCCCGTTCCGCCATGTGGAGCTTGCAGACAATCCATCGCAGAATATGAAATTCGACAAGATACCCCTATAGAAATATATTATATGGGAGAAACAGGCTCAATTCATCAATCGGCATCCCTAAAAAACCTACTTCCTTTTATGTTTGAAAAAAAATTACTTTAAAAAAATCAAAATTTAGCGTTTAAATTTTAGTTCTTAGTAGGAATGTCTTATTTTTGCATCCCGATCCCTTCGGGGCGCAAATTTGTGGTGAGGAAACTATTTTGCGTTACTAGGTCATAATTGATAATACAATAACACTTAAGCAAAAGAATTATTTCAGATGAAAGAAGTTACAAAAGAAGTTTATTTAAAGTGGTATGAAGACATGTTACTTTGGAGAAAGTTTGAAGACAAACTTGCGGCATTATACATTCAACAAAAAGTTAGAGGTTTTCTACACTTATATAATGGTCAAGAAGCAGTATTAGCAGGTGCTTTACATGCTATGGATTTGACGAAAGACAAAATGATTACCGCCTATAGAAATCACGTTCAGCCAATTGGTATGGGTGTAGATCCTAGACGCGTAATGGCTGAACTTTTAGGAAAAGCAACTGGGACATCAAAAGGAATGGGTGGATCAATGCACATTTTCTCAAAAGAGCACCGCTTTTACGGAGGACATGGAATCGTAGGTGGCCAAATCCCATTGGGAGCTGGTTTAGCATTTGGAGACAAATACAATGGAACAGGTGGAGTTACAATGACTTATTTTGGAGATGGAGCTGCACGTCAAGGTTCATTACACGAAGCTTTTAATATGGCTATGTTATGGAAACTGCCTGTTGTTTTTATAGTTGAAAACAATGGATATGCTATGGGGACTTCTGTAGAAAGAACTGCAAATCACACTGATATTTGGAAATTAGGTTTAGGATATGAAATGCCTTGCGGACCAGTTGATGGAATGAACCCAGTGAAAGTTGCCGAAGCTATGACTGAAGCAATAGACAGGGCAAGACGTGGTGACGGACCAACTTTTCTTGAAATGAAAACTTACCGCTACAGAGGACACTCTATGTCTGACGCACAATTATACCGCTCTAAAGAAGAGGTTGAAGAATATAAAAAAATAGATCCAATCACTCAAGTTTTAGATGTGATTTTAGATCAAAAATTTGCTACACAAGAAGAAATTGAAATAATCGATCAAAGAGTTAAAGATCTAGTTGAAGAATGTGTTCAATTTGCTGAAGAATCTCCTTATCCAGAAATTCAACAATTATACGATGTAGTGTACGACCAAGAAAACTATCCATTCACACCTCATAAATTATAATCAATTATGGCAACAATTGTAACAATGCCTCGCTTGAGCGATACTATGACAGAAGGAACGGTAGCAGCTTGGCTTAAAAAAGTAGGTGACAAAGTAAGCGAAGGTGATATCTTAGCTGAAATTGAAACCGACAAAGCAACAATGGAATTTGAATCCTTCAACGAAGGAACACTTTTATATATTGGAATCCCAGAAGGAGAAACTGCTCCGGTAGATTCATTATTGGCAATTATCGGAAACGATGGCGAAGATGTATCTACTTTAATAGCTGGAGGTTCAGCGGCACCTGCTCCAGTTGAATCAACGCCAGTTGCAACTGAAGTAAAAGCTTCTGAAGCACCAGTACCAGCAGCAGATTTACCAAAAGGAGTTATCGTAGTAACGATGCCTCGTTTGAGTGATACTATGACTGAAGGAACAGTAGCTACTTGGTTGAAAAAGGTAGGTGATAAAGTTGTTGAAGGTGATATCCTTGCTGAAATCGAAACAGATAAAGCTACAATGGAATTCGAATCTTTCAATGAAGGAACTTTATTATTTATTGGAATTCAAGAAGGTAACACAGCTCCTGTAGATAGTCTTTTGGCAATCATAGGACCTGCAGGAACAGATATTAGCGGAATCGCTGAAAACTATAAAGTGGGTGGAGCTGCTCCAACTGCAGCAACAGCAAAAGAAGAAGTTAAAACTGCTACATCTGATAAAACTTCAGAAGCAGTTGAAACAGTAAGCGATGGAAAAAGAATTTTGGCATCACCTTTAGCTAAAAAAATAGCAAGTGACAAAGGAATTCAATTAACACAAGTAAAAGGAACAGGCGAAAACGGCCGTATCGTAAAAAGCGATATCGAAAACTTCACACCTGCAGCTGCAGCTGTATCAAACACTACAGAACCTAAAGCTTCTGAAACTCCAAAAACTGAAGCTCCAAAAGTGTTCGTGCCAGCTGGCGAAGTTTTCACAGAAGAAATCAAAAATTCGCAAATGCGTAAAATCATTGCGAAACGTTTAGCTGAATCATTGTTTACAGCACCTCATTACAATCTTGTAATAGAAGTGACAATGGATGATGCAATGCAATCAAGAGCAATTATTAATAGTGTTCCAGATACCAAAGTATCTTTCAATGATATGGTAATCAAAGCTTGTGCATTAGCGTTGAAAAAACACCCAAAAATTAACTCTCAATGGAAAGAAGATGCCATCATCATCAATCACCACGTAAATATTGGTGTAGCGGTAGCTGTTGAAGATGGATTAGTAGTTCCTGTACTAAGATTTACTGATGCAATGAGCTTGTCTCAAATTGGTGCAAGTGTTAGAGATCTTGCAGGTAGAGCAAAAAACAAAAAACTTGGTCCAGCTGAAATGGAAGGAAGTACTTTCACAGTTTCTAACCTTGGAATGTTTGGTATCACTGAATTTAATTCTATCATTAACCAACCAAACTCTGCTATTTTATCAGTAGGAGCTATTGTAGAAAAACCAGTAGTAAAAAATGGTCAGATTGTAGTTGGAAACACTATGATGTTGTCATTAGCATGCGACCACCGTACAATTGACGGCGCAACTGGTGCACAGTTTTTACAAACATTAAAACAATATATTGAAAATCCAGTAACTATGCTTGCATAAGCACTTGATTTAATATTTATAAATCCCGTCTGTTTTCGAACAAGACGGGATTTTTTTTTGAAAAAATTAAAGCAAATAAGAACTAAAAAATAACAATCGGAACTAGCTCTTTATTTTTTTATTTAAAGTCAAAAAAACAATCAATTTTCCATTCTCAAGATTAGACTCTCCATTTTCATTATGGCATGTCCCTACGGGTCGGGCTGTCCATTGTATCTTTTGCTTTCCCTAAAAAGGAAAACAAAAGGATGCCTTTCCCATCCCTCATGCAAGGACGTTTTCATAACAGCATTTCTTCTGTTATTGATTTTAGTCTAGTTTACATAAACAAAAAAAAACAGCCCCAAAGAGGAG
>NZ_JAVDTX010000006.1:0-372447 GCF_031456055.1 Flavobacterium granuli | reverse complement strand
ATGCTCGGATGGTGAAATTGGTAGACACGCTGGACTTAAAATCCAGTGAACAGCAATGTTCGTGCGGGTTCAAGTCCCGCTCTGAGTACAAGAAAACTTCATTTGCTTATGCAAATGGAGTTTTTTTATTTTAATCACTCCCGTTTGAAAGACTATTAATGTAGCAACTAATTCCCGAAATCAATTTTTTCTACGATGTCAGAATATTGTTGAGTCTGATAGTTAAACCTCCTCAGATAAAATGAATTACAGTTAAATTTTAGATTTATTGGTATGTTTTTGAAGAGTTCGTAGGCTGTTTTCATTTTTTTTTCATCGAGTCCACGAGCAATGCTTAAATGAGCATGAGCATTTTTAATTTTAAAACCTAAATACAGATGTAAATCTATAATAAGATTATTGAGATAATGTTTTGATGTTTGATCTGGTGCAATGAAAAAGGTTTCTTCTCCAAAAGAATCCCAAGCGTTTAATGTTACTTTTTGTTGAATGGCAGTCTTACAGAATTCCCTAACTCTGTCAATGTAAAGTTGGAGTGATAGTTCGTTTTCAAAGTTGATTACTGTAATATGAGCCATTGAATTAGCACTGCCAAACCATTTAATATGATTTTTGAGTAATTCTTTATAGGACTTAATTAAAGTCGATTGCTCGGAATTGGGAAAAATGACCAAAGAATAAAGTGGAATTTTTTTCATAATTCAAGTTTGCTTGAATGAGAGAGCAGTAGTCTACGAAGCACAGTAACAACTGATTCGTGGGACTTGGTATGTTTTTTAAATCGTTTTTAATGGATATTGACAATCTTTTAGTATTGGACATTCAGGGCATTTTGGTGTCGGGCGACAAATTTCCCTGCCCAAAAACGAAATAGCCATACCAATTTCACCCCAAATGTTTTTTGGCAAAACTTGCATGAGTAATTTTTCAACTTTGATACCGTCTTTTGTTTCTTGGATTAGTCCAATTCTTGGAGAGACACGAATCACGTGTAAATCAGCTATTATTCCTTCGGCTGGAATTCCTGCTTCTCGCATAATAACGTTGGCAGATTTTCTACCTATTCCTTTTAAAGCGATTAAATTCTCCATTGTTAAAGGGATATTTTCGTCTTTTTGAACAGTTTGTGCAATCTCAATTAACCAGTTAGCTTTGGTTCCAAAATTTCTAACTTTGGAAATATGTGGTATTAATGCATCAATATTCGAAGCAGCCAGACTTTCCATGTTCGGGAAAATTTCAAACAAGGCTGGTGCTATTTTGTTAATATTGGCATCCGAATCTTGGGCAGAAAGGACTACCATAACGACTAATTGATAAAGGTTTTGGTAATCTAGCGGATGTTTTCGGTCTTTATATCTTTCTAAAATTGGGGCTAATTTAGCTTCCCAATCATTTGTTTCTCTAAATAAATCCATTTTAAACAATTTTTGATAAACAATTTACGAAATATAAAAGCCTATTTTTCAATATTTTTTATAAATTCATCATACTCCAAATAAAATAATTCCAATGCATTCATTTTTTCATAGAAAAAATCAAATATTTCATCCCAATACTTGCGATTGCTTACACTTACATTACCTTTTTCGACCCAAATTCGGCTAATGGTTTTTCCGTTTTCTAAAGTGTGATTTTTTTCAAAAACCAAATCCTTGATGAATTCTTCTTCTAGTATATTTTTTAATGCTTGAAGTTTTTCAAAATATTGCATGCGCAATTCTGCATTTCTCATTTCAATATCGATATGGACTTGAGCCTTGGTGTTTTGGACATAGAATTTAAAAGAGAAATCTTTTATTTTCGTATCATACAAGACCCATTTTCTAGGATATTTTTGAGCAAATTCGACCCAAAATTCGTGTTTTAGTTTTTGATTTTCTTCCTTACTGTACATATTGTTGGGTTTTGAATGTTTAAAAATTTGTTTGGCACTAATTTCTAAAGTATATTTAGATATTATTTTATTTGCAAAAATAACCTTTGATTATGGATTTTCAAGATTTTTTACAAATAGTTCCTCATTTGGATGCTGTAAATCTTCCGGGAGAAGTGGCTCATAACATTATGGTTCCAAGTCAACGACTTGAGATTTTTAAAAAAATGGATTTTGCACAGATAACGCCAAAAAATGCCGGAGTGATGATGCTGGTTTATCCCAAAGAGGGTGAAACACATTTGGTTTTGATTGTTCGGAATTCATATAAAGGAGTTCATTCTTCCCAAATAGCTTTTCCAGGCGGAAAATATGAAAAGGAAGATGTCAATTTTATGCAGACGGCATTAAGGGAAACGTGTGAAGAGATTGGGATTCACCGAGATAAAATTGAGGTGTTGAAAGCTTTTACCAATTTATACATTTTACCAAGCAATTTTATGGTTTATCCTTTTTTGGGTATTTGTAGAGATGAAATAGTTTTTAATCCCGATCCTATTGAAGTGGCTGGCATAATTGAATTGCCATTAGCATCGTTTTTAAGCGATTCCATTGTGATTAATGCCGAAATGACAACTTCTTATTCTGATTCCATTGTTGTACCTGCTTTTAAAATTGACGGGCATATTGTTTGGGGTGCTACAGCTATGATGTTAAGCGAATTGAAAATTGTTTTGAATTCTGTTTTGGAAAAAATCAGTTTTTGAATGGTCTGTTTTGTTAAAAGCATTGTCTTTTGATATAAAAAGAGGAAAAATAATCGTAATTTTGCAATCCCAAATCTAAAAACAAACAAACAATCTTATGGGATTATTTAAACGAAATCCTTTTGGACATATTTTATTTATAAAAAAATGGTTGATTAGAATCTTCGGATTTATTAGCCACAGGCGTTACCGTGGTTTTAATGAACTACAAATTGAAGGTTCTGAAATAATTAAAAAACTCCCTGATACAAACGTTCTTTTTATTTCCAATCATCAAACTTATTTTGCAGATGTGACTGCCATGTTTCATGTATTTAATGCGAGTTTAAGTGGGCGTGAAGATTCGATAAAAAATGTTTGGTATATGTGGCGTCCAAAATTGAATATTTATTATGTAGCTGCCAAAGAGACTATGAGAGCGGGTTTATTACCGCGAATCATGGCTTATGCGGGCGCAATTACCGTTGAACGTACTTGGCGTGCTAAAGGACAGGATGTAACCGAAAAAAAGGATGTAAATCCAAATGACACCGAAAATATTAAGATTGCCTTGGCTGATGGATGGGTAATTACTTTTCCGCAAGGAACGACCAAATCGTTTAAGCCGGTTCGAAAAGGAACAGCGCACATCATAAAACAACACAGACCTATAGTTGTTCCTATTGTAATTGATGGATTCCGACGCTCGTTTTGCAAGAAAGGTTTGTATATGAAAAAGAAAGGAATTCTTCAGTCACTTGTCATAAAAGAACCATTGGATATTGACTATGATAATGATACAATCGAAGAAATTGTTGAAAAAGTAGAATATGCTATAGAACAGCATCAATCTTTCCTCAAAGTTATTCCACTAGAGGAATTACAGGAGCAAGAAGAGTTAAATAAAAAGAGACAATGGGAATATTAAAATAAAAAAAAGAGGCAAATGCCTCTTTTTTTATAAATCAATTTTCTTCAATTCTTCGAAGTTATTCTGTAAACGTTTTAATAAAATACCATAGATTAATTTGTAAATCAACCAGAATGCGAAAGTGAAAATCGCTGTGGCCAAAATTAATACGATGAACGATATCAAAGCAATATTTAAAGGCATTTCGGGATGTACGGCTCCATTTTTTGAAGCTCCTTCCAAGTAGCCTTCGTAAAACAAATAGCCTCCAAAAATAATGAAAAACACAGCAAAAAAGCTCAGGTTAAAAGCAATGTATTGCTTCACCACTTTTCGGGTTTTTAATATTGTGGAAATGAGTTTTTTGGTATTATCATCAACAGCAATTTTACGATACATCGTATAAAACTTGAAAATGAAATATAGAATAACAGCATACAGTAGGACAGTTGCAGCTATATAATAGCCATAAACACCCAAATGTTTAATTAATTCTACGTTTTTCTCGTCGTATTTGGTAAAGGACAAAATCAGTCCCAATACAAGTCCCAAACCAAGTTCAATGATACTTATTATAAAAATCCACTTCACCACCGAAGACGACCTTTTATGGATCATTTTGTAAATTTCATTTTCCGATATCTGCTCAAAAGAAGCTGCGTTCTTTTTCCAGTCTTTTTTTAATAAATCCAACTCTTTCATACGCCTAATGGATTTAATATTTTTTTTAATTTCCCTTTTATACGATTCATTTTTACCCTTGCATTCACTTCACTAATCCCTAAAGTTTCCGATATTTCGGTATAATCCTTGTCTTCCAAATACATAAACACTAACGCTTTCTCAATATCATTCAGCTGATAAACTGCTTGGTACATCAATTTCAACTGCTCCTCTTCTTCATAATTATATTCTATGTCATGCGTAAAATGTTGTCTTCCTTCGTACTCAACGGTTGCAATGCTGCGCTTACTCTTTCGATACAAAGTAATTGCCGTATTCAAGGCGACTCGATAAGCCCAAGTTGAAAATTTACTTTCTCCCCTAAATTTTGGAAAAGCTTTCCACAACTGAATCGTGATTTCCTGAAACAAATCCTTATGAGCATCCTCACCAGCAGTGTACAATCGACAAATCTTGTGGATTATATTCTGGTTTTCTTGCAGTTGCTTGACAAAAGAAGGTTCTAGATTTTCACTCATATTCCATTAGTACGACACCCGCACATTTTGTTACAAAACAGCACTTTTTAATTTTAAATAAACATAATAATTAGGAGCACAAATCAATCATTCATAACAATATTCCTCCCGCTGTCATTCCAATCTTTTTGAGAACTTTGTCAAAGTTCAAAACTTTGACAAAGTTCTCAAAAAGGATTTTCCCTTCCATCTGGGCTAATCCGGAAATTTTGTTTTTCATAAGACCTTTTTAAAGAAGGCAAGAGTAATTCATAATTTATAACGGCCTTACTTTATAATAATTCACCATTAAATTCACAAACTTGCTATAACTGTCCATACCGTCTTTTTGTTGGTTGATTTTTAGGAAACGATCATAAAAAGCATGGAATCCAGTTTCGATTGGAGTTTGGTATTGTTTCCAAAAGTCTTGACTTTCCTTATAATTTTTCAAAATACCAGGGTGGACGGTTTTGAGTAATTGTTTTAATGTTTCTTCGTCTCGCACTTGCCAATTCCCTAAACAATAGCGCAAAGCCATACTATATCCCGAATATTGAAAATACAGATTATCATTTTTTATAGAAGACAGAAAGCCAATAAAATTACATTCACTCTCGCTGGCATATCCCATCTGATGGGCCATTTCGTGATTTGTAGTCATTGGAAAACTGTACATTGGACCCAAATAATTGACCTGTGCTTCATTGGTAAACGGATTCAGATAACCTCCAAACCCCATATAAGTGAGTGGTAAACTAAAGAGAGATTTCTTAATACTCAAATGCGAATAGGTAAAAAAAACATATTCCTTAGACAGGTTTTTATATCCATTCTGATTCATTTCAAAAACTTGGTTTTGTGAATAGGGGAATACCACTTTCAAGCTGTCATTTTTGGTGATTTGACTTTGGATTGCATTCGTTTTTGCAATTAACTTTTTGGTGAAAGCCAATAAATCGGCATCGGTATAATCTCTTTCAATACTCATTTTTTCAAACAACGGTTCACGATAATAATTCAATGCCCAAAGAAAATGAAAGAAGAAATAAAACACGGAAAGAGCACTCAAAACGGTTAATAGATTGTTTTTCCATTCTGTTTTCCAAGACTTTCTTTTGTTCCAAATCCATTTTGTAAGTAATATAATTAAAAAAAAATAGAGACAATCACCGATAGAGAAAGGGATTTTTCCTAATACAATTCTCGAAAATTTAGATATATATACATAAATCCCATTGCTGTAAATATGTTCTATAGTTTCAGGAAAAAATCGGATGATTTTTAGGATTACAATTTGTATCAACAAGAATAAGGGGAGAATGTAACTTCGTTTCATTTTTTATAAATTGTATTGTAAAGAAACAAATTTTGGTGGATTATTTATTTTAAAATAAATTAAAACTTTTATAAAACTAGCTTTAGGAGTTTGTAACTTTGAGGTTTTATTATTTTAAACGTTTTTAATTAAAAAATATACAGCAGAATGAGTCAAGAGATAAGAAATCTAGAACCAAAAGTACTTTGGAACAAATTTGCCGATTTGAATGCGGTACCTCGCCCTTCCAAAAAAGAAGAACGTGTAATTGAGTTTATGAAAGACTTCGGTACCAGTTTGGGACTAGAAACTTTTGAAGATGAAATCCGAAACGTAATTATCCGCAAACCTGCCACTCCAGGAATGGAAAACAGAAAAGCACTTGTTTTGCAAGGACATTTGGATATGGTTCATCAAAAAAACGCCGATACTGTTTTTGATTTTGATACTCAAGGAATCGATATGTATGTAGAAGGGGATTGGGTTCGTGCCAAAGGAACTACTCTTGGGGCCGATAATGGTCTCGGTGTTGCAACTATTATGGCAATTTTAGAAAGTAAAGACATTCCGCATCCAGCAATCGAAGCTTTGTTTACGATAGATGAAGAAACTGGAATGACTGGAGCGTTGAATTTGCAAGGTGGGATTCTTAGAGGAGACATTTTATTGAATCTAGATACCGAAGAGGATGATGAAATAGGTATTGGATGTGCTGGTGGAATGGATGTTACCGTTACTGCAGAGTATGATGAAGAAGAAACTCCAGAAGGTTCTGTTGGTTATAGCATTAAGGTAAAAGGATTGAATGGTGGACATTCTGGAATGGATATTCACAAAGGTTTGGGTAATGCTAACAAAATTATGAACCGTTTATTATTTGACGGTTTTGATAATTTTGGATTGCAAATTTCTGAAATCAACGGAGGTAGTCTTCGTAATGCAATCCCGCGCGAAAGTACAGCGAAAGTAATCATTGCAGCAGTTTACGACGAAGCTTTTGTGTTTGATATGCAACAAATTGTAAACGAAATCAAATCGGAGTTTCAAACTACTGAACCTAACTTGGAAGTAGTTTTCGAAAAATTGGACACTGTTCCGGCAACCGTAATGCCAACAATTGCACAGTTTTATTTCGTTAGAGCGATGTATACTGCTCACAATGGAGTTTATAGAATGAGTGCGGATTTTGATAATTTGGTTGAAACTTCTAATAATATTGCAAAAGTAACGTTGGGAGAGGGAAAACTTTCTGTTCAATGCCTGACACGTTCTTCAGTAGAATCATCAAAATTTGATATGGCCAATGCTTTGCGTTCTGCATTTGAATTAATGGGTTGTGAAGTGGAATTCTCAGGTTCATACCCAGGTTGGTCACCAAATCCTAAGTCTGAAATATTAGATGTTTTGGTTTCCATTTATGAAAAACAAAATGGGGAAAAACCAAATGTAGCTGCTTGTCACGCCGGTTTAGAGTGTGGTATTCTAGGAACTAATTATCCTGACATGGATATGATTTCTTTTGGGCCAACTATTCATGGTGCGCATTCGCCAGATGAAAGAGCAAGTATTTCTTCTGCTCAAAAATACTGGAAATTTGTATTGGAAATTTTAGAAAATATTCCAGCGAAGAATTAAGAGATAATTAAATTAAAACATAAAACCCTCGTTTAGAAATAAGCGAGGGTTTTTTCAATATCAATAATTAATCCCTTTTCGGGCTGTTTTTCTTTTCTCTCTTTTCTTCCTTTTTTTCTTTAGCGGTTTTAAGAGGCTCTTTTTTTACCGTTTTCTTGGCGTCTTGGCTTTTTGACATGATTCTATTTTTTTTTGTTTGTTTTTAATTCTATTCTAGTAAAGGTACATCTTTTTTTAATTTCATTTAGGTTATTACTGTTGTCTGTACACTTCGACACTATCTTTTTCTAGTCTTTGCTTGAGCCAACTCATTAATTTTCTTTTAGAATCTAATTTCAATTCAGTTTTGCTTTTGTATAAAAGTACTGGAATTGTTTTGTTTTTGCTAGCATATTGTGTGATGGCAATTGGTCTAATTTCAGGAAATAGAATAGCGACCTCATTACTGACTTTTGTATTGTTGGCTTGATAATTTGAAATAGTTTTTTGTAAATTATTTATCAGTTCATCTTTATCGGCTCCAGATTTTTTATGGCTATTGATGGTATTTAGAATATCATTTTTTAAATCAAAAGTGTCCTGTTTGATTAAGAGTTGTGTATTCATTAAATCATATTCCTTTAATTTCAGGTTGATGGATTTAATTTCTGCAGTGCTGAATTTTTTGGACAAAAAAGCCAATTGTATAATTTTTGGATTGGTATTATAATCTGTTTTTTTATAAATAAGAGTGTACTTTTTTTGAGGAAACTCATTTTCAATAAATTCTTCTGTTCGTTGTATGTATTTTTTTTCATCAAATAAGCGATAAGCAAAATATACACTTGGGATAATCATGATTAAAAGAAGTACTGTAATTCCTTGTTTTACCTGCTTTTGATGTTTCAAATCAATTTGTTTGGCAATTGGGTATTTTAAGAACTTCACAATAATAAAAGTGGCAATGCATATAAAAACACAATTGATGGTGTACAAATACAGAGCACCACCAAAAAATAAATAATTTCCGGTTGCTAATCCGTAACCTGCAGTACATAAAGGAGGCATCAGTGCGGTGGCAATTGCTACTCCCGGAATAGGATTTCCTTTTTCGACTCTAGTAACTGCAATAACACCAACTAATCCCCCAAAAAATGCAATCAAAACATCGTATATATTTGGTGAAGTACGAGCTAAAAGTTCTGATTGAACTTCTTTGAACGGGCTGATATAAAAGTAAAATGTTGAAACGGCCAAACTGACAACCGTTGCAATCAAAATATTTTTGATTGATTTCTTCACCAATTCAAAATCATACATTCCTAATCCAAAACCTGCTCCAACGATAGGCCCCATTAAGGGTGAAATCAACATTGCCCCAATAATCACCGCATTAGAATTAACATTTAGCCCTACCGAAGCAATAACAATAGCACAGGCCAAAATCCATAAATTGGAACCTCTAAACGAGATATTGCCAATTATGTTTTCCAGTACTTTTTTTTTATCCTCTTCTCCCTTGTGTAGGTCAATGAAATTGATCAGTTTGCTGATTAATATATTCATAAGGTATCACTTTATTTATTGGATAAGTAAATTTAGGGAATTAAATCAATATTGGTTGTTTAGGATTTTGGAATAAAAAATCCCCAACTACTTTCGTAATTGGGGATTAAAATCAAATTTATTCTTTATTAAGAAACCAAAACCCAAGCTCCGCTTGCGATTAAACTTTCGGCTTTCTTGTACTTCATTTCTTGTGTTTGCCCATTGGCTACATTTTGGATAGTTACCGTATCGTTACGATTGATTTTTGGTTGGTCGCGAACGATAGTTTCAGTTACTTGACGTTGCTGAGTTTCTCCAGCTTCACGATTAGCACTTTCGCTATTTGGAATTTCGTCTTTGCTTAATTTGTAATCCTCTACCTGACGTTCGATTTTAGCTTCTTCAATTACTGGAGCGTTTTGAGCTGGTAAATCACCTTTGAATAAAAATGAAATCACCTCTTTATTTACATTCTCAAGCATACCACGGAATAAGTTGAACGCTTCCAATTTGTAAATAAGCAATGGATCTTTTTGTTCGTGAACTGCTAATTGAACAGATTGTTTCAATTCGTCCATTTTACGTAAGTGTTTTTTCCAAGCCTCGTCAACAATAGATAAAGTGATGTTCTTTTCGAAATCAGCAACTAGTTGAGCTCCTTCAGTTTCGTAGGCTTTCTTCAAATCAGTAACCACATTGAACATTTTTATTCCATCTGTAAACGGAACTACGATACGTTCAAATTGATTGTTTCTGTCTTCATAAACATTTTTGATGATAGGAAAAGCTTCTCTAGCACTTCTTTCTGTTTTTTGAGTATAAAATTCAAGGGTTGCTTTATAAAGTTTACCTGTGATTTCAATTTCGGTTAATTTAGAAAAATCCTCTTGTGATACTGGTGAAGTAAATGAGAAATAACGAATAATGTCAAATTCAAAATCTTTGAAGTTATTTCGGGCTTTATTTTCATCGACAATTAGTTCACAAGTATCATAAAGCATGTTTGCGATATCTAATTTTAGACGCTCACCAAATAAAGCATGGCGACGACGTTTGTAAACTACTTCACGTTGAGCATTCATTACGTCATCATATTCCAATAAACGTTTACGAACACCAAAGTTGTTTTCTTCTACTTTTTTCTGAGCACGTTCGATAGATTTGGTCATCATCGAATGTTGGATTACTTCACCTTCTTGCAATCCCATTCTGTCCATTACTTTGGCAACTCTTTCAGAACCAAATAAACGCATTAAGTTATCTTCAAGAGAAACATAAAACTGAGAACTTCCTGGATCACCTTGACGTCCTGCACGACCACGTAACTGACGGTCAACACGACGTGAATCGTGACGTTCTGTACCTACAATTGCCAAACCTCCAGCGGCTTTTACTTCAGGAGATAATTTAATGTCGGTACCACGACCGGCCATGTTAGTAGCAATCGTTACTACACCTGCTTTTCCTGCTTCTTCAACAATTTGTGCTTCTTGTTTGTGCATTTTTGCATTCAATACGTTGTGCTCTACACCACGCATTTTCAACATTCTGCTCAATAATTCTGAGATCTCAACAGAAGTTGTTCCAATAAGAACTGGTCTACCTGCTTTTGATAATTCAGTTACATCTTCAATAACAGCATTAAATTTCTCACGGGTTGTCTTGTATATAAAATCTTCTTTGTCAATACGTGCCATTCCTCTGTTGGTAGGAATCTCTACTACATCCAATTTGTAGATTTGCCATAATTCACCTGCTTCAGTTACAGCTGTTCCAGTCATACCTCCCAATTTGTTGTACATTCTGAAGTAGTTCTGCAATGTAATTGTAGCAAATGTTTGAGTAGCTGCCTCGATTTTTACATTTTCTTTGGCTTCAATGGCTTGGTGTAAACCGTCAGAATAACGACGACCATCCATTATACGTCCTGTTTGCTCATCGACAATCATGATTTTATTGTCCATGATTACATATTCAACATCTTTTTCAAAAAGGCTATACGCTTTCAGAAGTTGTGTTAAAGTATGGATACGCTCACTTTTTACTCCGAAATCTTGGAACAATCTTTCTTTTTCTTCCGCTTCGGCATCTTTGTCTAATTTTTTCTTTTCAATAGCGGCAATTTCAGTTCCAATGTCTGGAAGTACGAAAAAGTCAGCGTCAGTATCTCCTGAAAGGAA
The DNA here is from genome assembly GCF_031456055.1 of Flavobacterium granuli. GTDB lineage: Bacteria > Bacteroidota > Bacteroidia > Flavobacteriales > Flavobacteriaceae > Flavobacterium > Flavobacterium granuli_A. The sequence goes on along the minus strand of NZ_JAVDTX010000006.1, from coordinate 361,074 downwards.
TTTGATACCATTATCTGTAAGACCAACTTGGTTGTTTTTTTCTTCAATCACAAAATACAAAGCTTCATCCACTTTTGGCATTTCGCGGTTGTTGTCTTGCATGTATTGATTTTCGGTTTTTTGAAGCAATTGTTTAATTCCTTCTTCACTCAAAAATTTAATCAACGCTTTGTTCTTAGGTAAACTTCTGTATGCTCTCAATAATAAGAAACCACCGTCTTTGGTATTTCCTTCTTTGATTAATTTTTTAGCTTCAGCAAGAAAACCATTTGCCAATTGACGTTGTAATGCCACCAAATTTTCGATTTTTGGTTTCAATTCATTAAATTCATGACGATCTCCCTGAGGAACAGGTCCAGAAATAATAAGAGGAGTACGAGCATCATCAATTAAAACTGAATCGACCTCATCGACAATAGCGTAGTTGTGTTTTCTTTGAACTAAATCTTCTGGCGAGTGTGCCATATTATCTCTTAGGTAATCAAAACCAAATTCATTATTGGTACCGTAAGTAATATCAGAATCATAAGCTTTTTTTCTTCCCTCAGAGTTTGGCTGGTGATTATCAATACAATCTACAGTCATTCCATGAAATTCGAATAGTGGAGCTTTCCAAGTACTATCACGTTTCGCCAAGTAATCATTCACAGTTACCAAATGCACACCGTTTCCAGTCAAAGCATTCAAGTATAACGGCAAAGTAGCTACCAATGTTTTTCCTTCACCTGTTTGCATTTCGGCAACTTTACCTTCGTGCAATACCATTCCGCCAATTAATTGAACGTCATAGTGAATCATGTCCCAAGTAATTTCTTTTCCAGCTGCATTCCATGTGTTTGACCAAATAGATTTATCTCCATCAAGAGTGATGTAGCTTTTTGTAGCTGAAAGTTCTCTGTCTTTTGCGGTAGCAGTAACTGTTATTTGTGAGTTATCTTTGAAACGTCTTGCTGTTTCTTTAACTACAGAAAAAGCTTCAGGAAGAATTTCCATTAATATTTTCTCAGATATATCGTAAGCTTCTTTCTCTAAAGCATCAATAGCGATATAAATATCTTCACGTTTGTCAATGTCTTCAATATTTTCTACTTCAAGTTGAAGAGCAGTAATTTTGGCATCTTTTTCAGCACGCGCCTGTTTAATTTTTTCTTTAAAAAAAGCAGTTCTAGCTCTTAATTCGTCATTTGACAAAGATTGTAAAGCACTTTCAAAAGTCTTTATTTTGTTTAAATACGGTTGTAAAGCTTTGACATCTTTCTCAGATTTATCTCCAACAAAGATTTTAATGATACTGTTTATGAAACTCATGATTTATTTTTATTTCTATTTAATGTAACTTGTGTATCTGTGTAAAATTAAACAAAAAAAAAGCCTCTTTTGAGACTTTTTCTTGGTTTACTTTTTTAATATTCATCCTCGTTCCAAAGATAATCTTCGTCGGTTGGATAATCTGGCCAAATTTCTTCCATTGATTCATATATCTCGCCTTCGTCTTCGATAGACTGAAGGTTTTCTACTACTTCTAATGGAGCTCCTGCTCTAATAGCGTAGTCAATAAGTTCGTCTTTGTTAGCAGGCCACGGCGCATCGCTTAAATATGATGCTAATTCTAATGTCCAATACATATTTGTCGATTTAGTTTGTGCAAAAATAAATTTTTTACTGAAAAAGACAAGTAAAAAATGATTTATTTTTTATAAAGTTAAGAACGTATTTTCAGACAGCAGATTTAAGGTAAAAATTTTCAGATTTTTAAAATGAAAATCTATTCTCAAATACTGTATCCTGCTATCTTCAAATTGAATACTTATTTCCTCGGTATCCATTTCACTTCATCAGCCTTAAGATCAACAGACAACTTTCGTGCCAATACAAAAAGATAGTCAGAAAGTCGGTTCAGGTATTTAATAGCTATTTCTGCAACAGGTTCATTATGACTTAAATGCACAGCTAGGCGTTCTGCGCGACGACAAACACATCTGGTTATATGACAATATGACACAGTTTGATGTCCTCCCGGTAAAACGAAATGGGTCATTGGAGGAAGAATTTCTTCCATAGTGTCTATTTCATTTTCCAATAATTCGATATCGGTTTCTGTTATTCCAAGTTTTTTTAATCGAAGTTCGCCGTTCTTCATTACTTCTTTTTCGGGTGGAGTTGCCAGAATAGCACCAATAGTAAAAAGTCGGTCTTGTACTTCAATTAAGATTTCTTTGTAATGACTATTTATTTCTTGGTCACGAATCAATCCAATATAAGAATTCAATTCGTCTACAGTTCCGTAACTTTCTATGCGAATGTGGTCTTTTGGTACACGAGTTCCTCCAAAAAGGGCAGTAGTTCCACCGTCTCCAGTTTTTGTATATACTTTCATCTGAATTTTTGATTGTAGACTTCTGACCTAAATCAGAAATCTCAAGTTAGATTTAAAAACAAAATTACTTTATTAATTCGATTATTGAAGTAACGAACCGTTCCAATGCTCCCTCACTAATATCAAAATACAAATCGGGTTCGATACATTCTATTTCCATTAAATACAATTCACCATCAATAACGATCCCATCAACTCGGGCATATAATAATTTGTCATGAAAAGTATTAACGACTTTTTGTGCTTTCTCTATTAACTTCTGATTTGGATGTATCAAAGTATATTTTCCTCCAAATTGCGATTGTACTCTAAAATCACCATCAATTGGTTTTTTATTGACGGCATGAGAGAATTTTTTATTAAAAAAGATAAAAGAGGTTTCTCCCAATGTTTGGATTTCTGGTATGAATTCTTGTAAAAGCAATTCTTTTTCTTGAGCTATTTTTGTATAATCATCATTTGCTTTTTTGATATTTGATACATCAAAAACGGATGTTTGATAGGAGCCCGCAGAGAAAGCAGGTTTTAAAACTGCTTTTTTCCAATGTTTTGGAGTTATTCCGGGAAGATTTAGATTTTCGGTTTTGTCAATGAAAATAGTGGGAAGAATTGATATTCCTTGCTTTTCCATTTCGCGTAAATAAAATTTATGCTTATTCTGCTTAATGATATCAATTGGATTGAGCGTTTTGATTCCCAATTGTTCTATTTGGTCAAGCCAAAGATTGAATTCGGTTTCTTCCTCAAAATAATCCCAAGTATTGCGAAAGATTAAATAATCAAAATCACTCCAATTGATGGTTTTGTCATTCCAAATCACCGCTTTTGCAATGAGGTTGTGTTTGGCTAGTTCTGGAATTAATTGTTGATCTGAAATTGTTAAATCAGGAAGTTTTTCACAGGTAAGTAAACCAATTGTCATTTGCTTTTAGGTGCTAAGATTTTTTAGAATTATCTATAATAAGATAATTCTAAAAGTGTTATGTTGAATGCTGTTATTTATATACCGTTTCATTACGATACTGTTCCTTCACGGTATCACTCTCAATAAGTCCATCTCGTAAACGGATAACACGATGTGCATAAGCTGCAATTTCTTCTTCGTGAGTTACCAAGATCACTGTGTTTCCTGAGGCATGAATATCTCCAAAAAGCTTCATGATTTCCAATGAGGTTTTACTGTCCAAATTTCCTGTTGGCTCATCGGCAAGAATGATAGAGGGTTTGTTGACCAAAGCCCTTGCGACAGCAACACGTTGACGTTGCCCTCCTGAAAGCTGATTTGGTTGATGATCCATTCTGTCGCCTAGATTAACTTGTTTTAGAACTTCTGTGGCGCGGATGTTGCGTTCAGATTTTGAATAACCTGCATAAATCATTGGCAATGCTACATTATCAAGTGCTGTTGTTCTAGGTAAAAGATTGAATGTTTGGAAAACAAAACCAATTTCTTTGTTTCTAATTTCGGCTAATTCGTCGTCTTTCATGTGGCTAACATCCTTTCCATTTAATATGTAAGTTCCAGATGTAGGTGTATCCAAACAACCCAATAAATTCATTAATGTTGATTTTCCAGATCCTGAAGGTCCCATTAAGGCTACATATTCACCCTTATTGATTTCTAAATCAATGCCTTTTAAAACATATACGGTTTCATTTCCTAGTATAAAGTCTCGCTTGATATTGGTGATTTTTATAAGTGGGTTTTTCATTAGAATATTGGATTGCAGATTGTTGATTTTTGGTTTTAAAAGTACAAAAGACTTTTTGATTTATGATAAGTAGTTATAGCGGGAATTTTGTTACAGTTCGTTTTTTGTTTTAAGGAGCTTTTTTGGCTGTATAGGTCTGATGTTTTTATTGTTTTAGAAAATTTAGAAATTGAAATGCTGACTTCTATTGATAATTGCAATTTTAAAACAAAATTTGGTTATTAATTATTGTAAATATAAGTTTGTTAAATATTTTAAAATATGTATTTCATCGATAATAATTGAATTTTAACGTTTTTTTAATTTTTATTTTAAATTATTATTGGTACGTTTGTACTGTAAGTTTATAAGTTAGTTGGTAGGTTATCGAATTCAAAACTTAATATTTTGATGATTTATATTCTATTAATCATAAGAATAGAATTTATGATTTATTTAATCAAAATGAAAAATGACAGTCATGGGGGTGACTGTCTTTTTTTTGCTCTCATATTTTTTTAGATTTTGCAATTATTATAATATAAAATTTATAAATAAAATAATGTTAAATTTAAATAAAAATGTATTTCATCGATTAAATAAGAATTTAAACAGATTTTTATTTTGTATTTCGATTTTTATGATGTACGTTTGTACTATGAAATCATAAGAATTATTTAGTAGGTTATCTAATTCAAAGTTTAAATTTTGAAGGTATATTTTCTATTAGTTATAGAATTTTAAATTTGATTATTCAAAATGAAAATTAGCAGTCATGGGGGTGACTGCTATTTTTTTTTACCTAAATCGAAATGGTTTCAATTTGGCGTTTTTTTTGTTCAAAAAAAAACGCCCTGATAATAAGACGTTTTGAATAAATTAAGATGATTGTTAGTTTGATATTTTATAAATCTTGGTAATGTCTTTTAATATTTCGGTAAAATTGATGTTCAGGTCAATTAATTTGCCACTGTGAATGTCAAAAATCCATCCATAAACTCTTAAGCCTCTTTTTTTGAATGCTTTTTGGACCTCTGCAGTTTTGATAACATTGATGCATTGTTCTTGTACGTTCAATTCAACTAGTTTTTTATATTTTTCTTCTTCATTGGTTATGGCATCAAGTGTTTTTTGGTGTGTTCGGTAAACATCCCTAATGTTTCTTAGCCAAGGATTTAATATTCCCAAATCTGATTGTTGCATGGCAGCAAGTACACCACCGCAGCCGTAATGTCCACAAACTACAATGTGATTCACTTTTAATTGCACAACTGCATAATTGATAACAGACATTGAGTTTAGATCCGTATTTGGAACCATATTGGCTATGTTGCGATGCACAAAAACCTCCCCTGGTTCCAGTCCCATAAGCTCTTCAGCAGAAACTCGGCTATCTGAACAGCCAATATAGAGAAATTCAGGAGCTTGGCCTTTTGAGAGTTTTTCAAAATAATGCTCATCCATTTCGAGTTGTTTGACAACCCATTTTTTATTGTTCTCAAAAATTTGTTTGATATCCATGTTGCGATTTTAAATTTTTTAGATTCTAATTATAAAATGCTGTTTGGGTTGTTCGTATCTAAAGAAAACCAATCCCCATTGAAAAGTATCAATACTTACGGTCACTTTTGGATTGTTTTTTATAATCTCCCATGCTTCTTCCATTTCGGCTGACCAGTGAATATCATCAAATATCCATACTGTTTGGTTGGTTATCGTTGGCAAAAGTAATTCAAAATATTCTAAGGTCGCTTTTTTGGAATGGTTACCGTCGAAGTAGATTAGTTGATAGTTTTCGGATTTTAGATTATCAGTTTTTAGGTAACTATTAAATTCTGTTACTATTGAATTTACATTCTTGAAATTGAATTTTTGCAATTGCAATTGAGCTTGTTTGGCTGTTTCTGGACAACCTTCCAAAGTTGTAATTGATGCTTTTGGATTTCCCAATGATAGGGAAGAAGTGGCTAATCCAAGGGAAGTTCCAATTTCTAAAATATTTTCAGGTTTGAAATAATTTGTAATTCGAAACAATAGTTCTGCACGTTTTGGGCTAATTCCTGCAGTTTTGGCAATCTGAGCAATTTGCCTCGAGTTGGATTTAAAAACACGGGAACCTGCTCCAAAATCAGTAACATTAATTGTGTTTTTGTTTTGCAAAAGTTCATTTCGGTAGTTTTTCAAAACAATGTATTCCGAATTGAATTTCTTATCATAAAAGCATTTTGTCAATAAATTAAAAACAAATGGCGAATGAACGGCATGTTCGTTTTTGGAGTGCCAAAGGAATTTGAGATAGGATTTTATTTGGAATAACATAAAAGATTAATCAGGGTTTTGCAAAGTATTGGCGAAGATACTAAGATAATAGTTCAAAGTCCAAAGTCATAAAGTCGAAAGTTATTAAGAGTCGAAGTTTTAGGAATATTGAAAAGGTTTAGGCTTTCGACTTTATGACTTTGAAGCATTAAGACTTTAAAAAGACTATCTTTGCGGCCTTGGAATTTACCCCAAGAAAAGAAACAGAATTTTTATAATGATGAAGGAAGTAATAGAGGATAGAACTACAATAACATTGGAAGAAATAAACCAGTGTATTGCTATTTTGACACAATTGAATGCCGATACCGATCAGATTTTTGAAATACCAAAAGAAGAAAGAATAGCTTTAATCAAAGCAGCTGGACAATTTTCACGTCCCGACAGGGATGAGTTTGCTAAAAGAAAAAAGGACGGAAAAGCACTAGCCAAACGTAAACAGGAAAAGAAAGATAGAACGGCTCGAAAGGAAACTGGAATTCGTTCTGCCCGTGAAGCAAGTATTTTTGTTGCTCCAAAACTTTTGGCTCAAAATGATCTTGCCAGCAAAGAGCAGTTAGAACTCGAAACGCCTAGAAAGTGCTATGTGTGTAAAACTGAGTTTACGAAAATGCACCATTTTTATGACTCGATGTGTTCGGATTGTGGTGATTTTAATTATGCGAAACGTTTCCAAACTGCAGATGTGAAAGGACAAATTGCTGTAATTACAGGTTCTCGTCTGAAAATTGGATATCATATTACGTTGATGCTTTTACGTGGAGGAGCGACTGTTGTTGCCACGACTCGTTTTCCAGTGGATTCGGCTTTGCGTTTTTCTAAGGAAGATGATTTTATGGAATGGGGACACCGCCTGAAAATTCACGGATTAGATTTGCGGCATATTCCAAGTGTGGAGATTTTTTGCAATTTTATTGAACAAAAATACGGTCGATTGGATATTCTGATCAATAATGCGGCGCAAACGGTGAGAAGACCAGCAGGATTCTATACGCATCTGATGGAAAATGAAGAGCGTCCAATTGGATCTTTGCCACAACAAGTACAAGAATTACTATTAGATCATACCAATTGTCTCGACGAATTAAAAGTATTGACTTCGGGAGCTTCTCCGAATCAAAATATGCCGGTGACTTGGCACGGACCCGAACCAGGAATTGGTTTGAGGGCTTCCGCCAAATTATCGCAGATCCCATATTCTTTTGATAATACGTTGGTTGCACAAGAAGTTTTTCCAGAAGGAGAACTCGATGCCGACTTACAACAAGTTGATTTGAGAAAAGTAAACAGTTGGCGATTGAAATTAGGTCAAATCGAAACTACCGAAATGATAGAAGTACAATTGGTGAATTCCGTTGCGCCATTTGTGTTGTGCAATCGCCTTTCGGAAGTGATGAAGAAAGACAAAACAGGTAAAAAACACATCATTAACGTTTCGGCTATGGAAGGGAAATTTTACCGTGATTTCAAAGAAGACCGTCATCCACATACCAATATGGCCAAAGCCGCTTTGAATATGCTCACGCACACTGCAGCAGGAACACTAGCGAAAGACGGAATCTTTATGAATGCCGTAGATACAGGCTGGGTAACCGATGAAGATCCTGCTGAATTAGCGAAAAGAAAACAGGAAGAACAGGATTTTCAGCCACCGCTAGATATTGTTGATGGTGCGGCAAGAGTTATGGATCCTTTGTTTGATGGGATTAATACAGGAAAACACTGGTGCGGTAAATTTTTGAAAGATTACAATCCGATTGCTTGGTAGCTTTTTGTTTCAGAATCAATTTTTAGTTTAAAAATCTTTTATTAGATAAAAAATAAAACCACAACAAAATTAGATTCCGTTGTGGTTTTTATTATTACTTTAATTGGAGTGTTATCCTTAATTAACCGAAATTAATTTTACGTCAAAAATAAGTGCCGAACCTCCAGGAATAGGTCCCATAGTGTTATCTCCATATCCCAAATGAGCAGGTACGAAAAGAATACCACTACCTCCAGTTTTGAAATGAGGAATACCTTCCGTCCAACCTTTTACAACTTGATCTAAACCAAAAGAAATTCCTTCAGGAGTACTTTCATCGAATACATTGCCGTTAGTAAAATACCCTTTGTAAGCTACAGTTACATTTGATGTTGCGGTTGGTTGCGCTCCAGTTCCAGGATCTTTAATTATATAATACAAACCAGATTCGCTTTTTTCGGCAGTTAAATTATTTTTGGCTAAGTAATCGGTGATTTCTTTGTCGTTTTTGGCAACGTAATCAACTGGAGCTTCTGTTTTTACTTCGTTTGTTACTTCTTTGTTTTTGTTGCAAGAAATTAGAAGAGTCAAGGCCACTAGGGCAGATAATAAGTGTTTCATAGAAATGGGTTCTTTTTTAAGATCGCAAATATAGTAAAAACCGATAGCGATTTTTGTTAAAGGCCGTATTCGATTATTAATGCTTTCTCTTTTTTTAAATAATGGCTAAAAAGTACAATCTCTCCTTTAGCCCCGATTGAAGTGAAAATCCTTATAAGCCGGGGTTCGGCTTATAAGATTGTAACGGAAAGCGGGACGATATTTCAAAAAATGCCACAATCTTTCTGCTCAAAAAAATAATAATCAGGTTCAGGTTATTAAAATCCTTCTCCGTCATTAAAATAGAAAGTCTGGGAATCGCGCCCTAGTCCAAAATTGACAATAAAATTGGTCAGAGTATCTTTGTCTAGTAGGATTCTTAATCCTACTCCAATTGCAGGCTGAATAGATTCGAACAATCCGAGGTTTTTGTCAACATCACTTGTTGTTGTGGCATTGGCAAATACGGTTCCGCTGATCATTTGGTTTTTGGTAATCGGAAAACGATATTCGCTTTCAAAATACATTAGGTTTGTGCCTCTAAAAAGTCCTTGGATATACCCTTTTCCGCTACGGCTGTTTTGATCCCAACCAATGGCGGGAAGATTCAAATAGGGGAGTTTACCAGTTACCAAAAATTGGCCATAAGCCCAAATACCTAGAACATGCTGTTTGTTAGTTTTACTGATGGGAATAAAATATCTGGTTTCAAGCAATAAAGTGGAACTGTTGTGTCTGTTAAGATCAGTTTGGGGATTATAACGGTAATTCATATTAAGGAATAGGCCATTATTGGTGTTTATCAAATTGTCTCTAGTATCATAAATCAAATTTATGCTCATCCCATTGACGGCATAATTCTTGTCGCTGAATCCATATTTTTTTGAATAATTATAATGGTAGGTGTATTGTCCATTGGCAACATCCAAAAGTTTATCATTGATGTTGGTATAACTGTCAAAATGGATTCCTGTTCCAATAAAAAAATGAGAAAAAATGCGATAGGATGCTGTTTCGTGAAATTTGAAATAATTGTAATTCATCGGCTGTTCTATGGTATTGAAATCAAAGTCTTGAAATTCAGAACCCCAAGGGATAATGTCAGTTCCTAGGCCATAATTGGATTGTGAGAAAACATAATATCGAAAATCACCGCTAAAAAATATTCGGTCATTATTGATATACATATTGTTTTTTAGGTAGGTCAAAACTTGTTTTTGCGTACTATAAGAAGCTCCTCCCGAGAGTAATGAAATTTTGTTTTCTGGTTTTATTTTGAAACTAAATTGGCTAATGAATCCAAAAGTAAAACCATTTGCGGGTTGATAACCCAGTGTGGGGAATGCAATTAAATTGGTTTTGGAGTCCGGTTTGCTTATTTGTAAGGTATCTTCTTTTGTAAATAAATCAACTATGGAGCGCAGTGGATATTTTTTTTCTCCTTCATTCTTTTCACCATCTTGGGAAAGAATAGTATGAGAATAAAAAAGGATTAGTAGAAATATGATTTTCGATTTCAAAATAGGTTTAAAATTCATAACGAAGATCTGTGCTGTAATCAAGTTTTTTAAATTGATTTTGCAAATCAATTATTTAGAGATAAAGTATAAAACTAAACAAAATTTCTTTCGAAGATTTAATTATGGTAATAAATGTGTTTTATCATTATTTCAATTAAACAATTTTCCAATTAAAACGATGTAGAATTAAAGCAGAAAAGCCACAACAGAATTAGATTTTGTTGTGACTTTTAGTACTATTTTTGAAAAAGTGCTGAATACGAAATTCTGTAAACAGCAAACCAAAAAACTACCCTTCAAGCTTTGCAGAAAGTTCAAACCATCTTTCTTCTTTATTTTCAATTTTCTTGATGATATTTTCCAATTCTTTGGCTTTCTTTTCGATGTCGACATCAGCTACTTTTCCATCCGAGAACAATTGCTCAATTTTGGTTTTGTCGATTTCTAAATCTTTTATTTCTCTCTCGATTTTTTGAAATTCTTTTTGCTCGTTGAAAGTTAGATTTCCTGTCGGATTGTTTTGCTTCCATTCTTTTTTCTCCGTTTTGTTGTCTTCTTTTTGGGCAACATCGGCGCTGTCTTCGTAGGCTCTAAAGTCCGAGTAATTTCCAGGGAATGTTTCAATTTCGCCTTGTCCTCTAAAAATGAATAACTGATCCACAATTTTGTCCATAAAATAACGGTCGTGCGAAACCACCACTAAACATCCAGGATAATCCAAAAGGAAACTTTCCAATACATTCAAAGTCACGATATCCAAATCATTCGTAGGTTCATCGAGAATCAGGAAGTTTGGATTCTGAATCAAAACGGTACACAAATACAAACGTTTCAACTCGCCACCGCTCAGTTTTTCGACATAATCGTATTGTTTTTTGGCATCAAAAAGAAAACGCTCTAACAATTGAGAAGCTGAAATCAATCTCCCTTTCGTTAACGGAATAAATTCTCCATATTCTTTTATAACATCAATAACTCGCTGACCCGGTTTTGGGTTAATTCCGCTTTGAGTATAATAACCTATTTTTATGGTCTCTCCTATAACTACTTTTCCACTATCTAATGGCATAGTTCCTGTCAAAAGGTTCAGAAAAGTAGATTTACCGGTTCCATTTTTGCCAATGATTCCAATGCGTTCTCCACGTTGGAAATCATAACTGAAATTATCCAGAATAACATGATCTTTGAATTTTTTGGAAAGTTTGTGAAGCTCAATAATCTTGCTTCCCATTCGCTCCATATTAATTTCCAGTTCCACCACATTTTCTTTACGACGACTCTGTGCTTTTTCTTTAATATCATAAAAATCGTCCTGACGCGATTTCGATTTGGTCGTTCTGGCTTTCGGTTGGCGACGCATCCATTCCAATTCTTTCACGAACAAGTTTTGCGCTTTATCAACACTCGCATTTTCAGATGCAATGCGTTCTTCCTTTTTCTCTAAATAATAAGAGTAATTTCCTTTGTATTGGTATATTTTTCCGTTGTCCAATTCAATGATTTCGTTACAAACACGCTCCAGAAAGAAACGGTCGTGCGTTACCATAAACAACGTGATATTTTCTTTAGCAAAATAACTTTCTAGCCATTCGATCATTTCCAAATCCAAGTGATTCGTTGGCTCATCCAGAATCAATAAATCGGGACGGTTGATCAAAATGATGGCAAGAGACAATCTTTTTTTCTGTCCACCCGAAAGGCTTTTTACTTTTAGTTTGAAGTCTTCCAACTTCAATTTGAACAAAATTTGTTTGTATTGTGTTTCAAAATCCCAAGCATTATGACGATCCATTGCGTCAAAAGCTTTTTGGTAAGTTTCTTCGTCTTCAGGGTTTTCTAATGCTTTTTCATAAGCCTCAATCACTTTTAAACTCTCATTGTCCGAAGCAAAAATGCTTTCCTCGATCGTCAATTCATCCTGAAGTTTATTGTCCTGTGACAAAAAAGCCATTCGAATGCTTTTTCGAAGCACCACTTGTCCGGTATCGGGTTCATCAAAACCATTGATGATGTTCATAATAGTGGTTTTACCCGAACCGTTTTTGGCGATAAAGGCAATTTTTTGGTCTTTGTTAATCCCAAAGGAAATGTCTTTGAACAGCGTGCGCTCTCCAAAAGATTTTGATATATTCTCTACTGATAAATAATTCATGTTAAAAAAGTGCCTGAAATAAGGCTTTTATAGTGTTCTTAAAATTAAAGGTCTCTAATTAGGTCTCTAATTTTAAATAGAACTTTATTATGACTCAGCAAAGATACTTTTTTGAATCAAACAAAAAAAGATAGCATTACGCTATCTTTTACTTTGGATTTTTAATAATTCACTAAGCTTGTATCTTTTCCGATTGCTAAATGGCCTATACGCTTTAAGTTTTCCTTCCGTTTCGTATTTTCCTATTGTGGTTTGACTTTTTATTCCTAGAACAATCATTGCCTCTTTGGTATTTAGATATTGTTCTATAATCTGACTTTGTAAATGCATTAGGTTTATGTTTCCTTCAGCTTTTAATTTTGTTTGTTCATTTTTCATCTTTACAATCCTTTACATTTTTAAAGAGACCATTAATGATCTTTTTAGTTCTACATCATTTATTTTAAAGATAAAAAATAATTTTCATTTCATTGTAATCAAAATATGGTTGGGAAAATGTTATTAATTTTAAGAGATTAATAGCTCAGAGAAATTTAAAAAATTTTCAAAAGGAGAAAAGTAAGAAGAAGTCTCATTACTAATATAAGTCCTTGAAAATTGAATATTTGAGGCATAGTCTCAGATAGGAATCTGAACAAAAAAACTATCACACTAGTTGTGGGACAGTCTCTTTTTTTTCTAGCGAAGACGGAGTTGAATCCGTGAGGTCTGGGTTTTGAATATTGTTTTAATTTTTATAGTGACTTTTATTTATAGTTTTTTGGAACTTTTTTGAATCTTGAATAATTTGGTATTTGTTATCTTTTCGAATTCCCCTCATACTTTTTCCTCACTCTTTTTTGTCTCCTCAAAATTTAGAAAATACTATTCATAGTAGCTTTTAGTAGTAAAACAAAAGACAAGAGATAACTTATGATCCTAAATTAACTACTCCTAAAGATTATTTTCATCCCAAAATAAAATTGACATACTGCTTTTTTTAATGTAGAAATTAGAAGAATAATTATTAGTTATATAGATTATTTAATACTGACTCTACACATTTTATTGAGTATTTATGTAAGCCAATTAATAAATTTACAAAAAAAAGTAAAAAAAAACTTTTAACAAGGATTGTACAGGATACCTGTCTGTTGAATATTCTCTTACTTTACAAAACCAAATTATTAAAACTAAACCAAATTATTATATGCAAGCATTATTCGGAATTATTTTTCATTCCATAGGAGGTTTTTCTTCAGGGAGTTTTTATATGCCTTTTAAAAAGGTTAAAGATTGGGCTTGGGAAAGCTATTGGATTGTGGGAGGTTTTTTCTCTTGGTTGATTGTTCCTCCAATTGCGGCTTATTTGACTGTTCCAAACTTTGCGGATATTATTAGCGTAGCAATTCCATCGGTAAAAGCAGTTACATATTCTATGGGGCTGGTTTGGGGAATAGGAGGTCTTACTTATGGTCTTGGAGTTAGGTATTTGGGAATGTCATTAGGGAACTCAATTACATTGGGATTTTGTTCTGCTTTTGGAGCCTTAGTGCCTTCTATTTATTATACTTTTTATCCAGTTGCAGGTAAGGTATCGTTTACAGATATGCTTTCAAATACAGGTGGACGTCTTGTTTTATTAGGGGTTTTGGTTTGCCTTATCGGAATTGCCATTTCGGGAAAAGCGGGTATGTTGAAAGAAAAGGATTTTTCAGTGGGACATGAAGACAAGGATAAAGATTTTAGTTTGGTCAAAGGACTTATCATTGCTGTTATTTCTGGAATTCTTAGTTCATTTTTCAATTTTGGAATTGAGGCCGGGAAGCCGATGGCGGATGAAGCTGTGAGACAGGGATTTAATCCTTTGTTCCAAAATAATGTGACTTATGTAGTACTGCTTTGGGGTGGTCTGACTACTAACTTTGTTTGGTGTATGTATCTTAATTTCAAAAACAAAACTTTTGGTGATTATACAAACGGCGAAGCTCCAATAGCCAAAAATACTATGTTTTCAGCGATAGCAGGGACGATGTGGTTTTTGCAGTTTTTCTTTTATGGAATGGGCGAAAGCAAATTGGGCAACGGAGCAAGTTCTTGGATTTTACACATGGCCACCATTATTCTGACTGCTAATTTTTGGGGCTTTTATTTGAAAGAATGGTCTGGTGTATCCCAAAGAACATTTAGAACATTTCTTTGGGGAATAGGTCTTATTCTTGCATCAATTGCTTTGGTTGGAATTGGAAATTCTCTTTAATCGACTGTGTATAAACTTTTATAAATCATTTTTTAATATAACCATATGTCAACTATTAACACAAATAATATGAAATTTAACCATGTAAGCTACCTTTGGGATGAAACTAAAGCAGCAACTCTAGCAGGAGATGAGGTAGCACTTTTTATATACCGCTCTAATTTATTGGGCGCCGATTTAAGACTTACGAATTATGGAGGAGGAAATACTTCAGTAAAAATAACAGATAGAGATCCGTTAACTGGTGATGAATCCGATGTGATGTGGATTAAAGGTTCGGGTGGAGATATTGGAACATTAACAAAAGCGGGATGTGCTGCACTTTATTTGGAGAGACTTCACAATCTTGAAAAAGTATACAGAGGCATAGAGTTCGAAGATGAAATGGTAGAATTGTTCAATCATTGTATTTTCGATTTAGCTTCAAAGGCTCCTTCAATCGATACGCCTTTACATGGGTTCTTGCCTTTCAAACACATTGACCACTTACATCCAGATGCTGCTATTGCTATTGCTGCCGCAAAAGATGGAGCGAAAATTACCGAAGAATTATTCAACGGTGAAATTGGTTGGGTAGGATGGCAACGTCCAGGTTTTGATTTGGGGCTTCAATTAAGATCTTGTCTTGAAGAAGCAGCCAAAAAAGGAAAAAAATTACGTGGAATCATGTTAGGTTCTCATGGATTATTTACTTGGGGAGATACTGCTTACGAAAGTTATATCAACACGCTTGAAGTAATCGAAAAGTGTGCAGAATATCTGGAAAGTAATTACGGAAAAAAACGTGCTGTTTTTGGTGGTCAGAAAATTGAGAGTCTTGCTGCAAGTGACCGTCAGTTGAAAGCGGCCAAAGTGGCGCCTATTTTACGTGGTTTCTGTTCCTCAGAGCGTAAAATGATTGGTCATTATACTGATGATGCCAGAGTTTTGGAATTTATTAATTCAAATGATTTGGCAAAATTGGCACCTCTTGGGACTTCTTGTCCAGACCATTTCTTGCGTACCAAAATCAGTCCTTTGGTTTTGCAATTAGATCCAAACGAAGATTTATCAGATGTGGAAGCAATAAAAGCAAAATTGACTCCTGCATTTGAAGCCTACCGCAACATGTATTCAGAATATTATAATACATGCAAAAAATCAAATTCACCTGCAATGCGTGATCCAAACCCAGTGGTAATTTTATATCCAGGAGTTGGTATGTTCACTTTTGCAAAAGATAAAACAATGGCTCGTTTGGCTTCCGAATATTATATCAATGCTGTTAATGTAATGAAGGGAGCAGAGGCGGTTTCAGAATATACGTCATTGCTTCGTCAGGAAGCATTTGATATAGAATATTGGCTATTGGAAGAAGCCAAATTACAGCGTATGCCTAAACCAAAAGCTTTGTCAGGAAGAATCGCTTTGATTACTGGTTCTGCGGGTGGGATTGGTAAAGCTATCGCTAAGAAATTTGCCGAAGAAGGCGCTTGCGTTGTTATTAATGATATCAACGAAGAACGTCTGGAAGGCGCTACTGCAGATTTTATAAAGACTTTTGGTAAAGATTCTATTTCGAGTACGTTACTCAATGTAACAGACGAAATCAATACAGAATACGCTTTTGATGCTACTTGTTTAGCCTTTGGAGGAGTTGATATTGTAGTGAACAATGCAGGTATCAGCATCTCAAAATCGATAGCGGAACACAGTTTAGAAGATTGGGATAAATTGTATAATATCTTGGTAAAAGGACAATTTATTGTTTCTAAAGCTGGAATTGAGGTAATGCGCAAGCAAGGATTTGGAGGGGATTTGGTGAATATTGTTTCCAAAAATGCAGTAGTGGCAGGTCCAAATAACCCAGGTTACGGTTCGGCCAAAGCAGCTCAAGCACACTTAACACGTTTGATGTCAGCTGAATTAGGAGCAGATAAAATCCGAGTGAATACTGTTAATCCAGATGCTGTAATCTCTGATTCGAATATTTGGTCAGGTGGTTGGGCTGAAGGACGCGCTAAAGCCTATGGCATTACTGTAGCAGAATTGCCTGCATACTATGCGAAACGTACTTTGTTGAATGAAATTATATTGCCTGAAGATATTGCTAACGCATGTTTTGCATTTGTGGGTGGCCTGTTGAATAAATCAACCGGAAATGCCTTGAATGTTGACGGCGGAGTAGCGATGGGCTTCTATAGATAGTTTTTTTGGTTGGTTTTTTGTAGACTGTATTATCTTACGCCCTACTGAATCTAGGGTGTAGGATTTTGCAAAACACAAAAAAAATCTATAAAACAATTGAAGTATTTCGTTTTCTGACTAACTTAATAAAAAGACCATGATAATTGATTCAAATAAAATAGACACACATAATGAGATTTTAATACAATCTCATGCCAATAAATTAGTTTTCTTAGCTTCAGAAATTGGAGAAACCGAAAACATAGTCCAAAAACTAATTGATTTTCAAATTGCAATTCCATCCTGGGCATTAGGCACGGGAGGAACGCGATTTGGGCGTTTTGCAGGTGGAGGAGAACCTCGTTCTTTAGAAGAAAAAATCGAAGATGTAGGTTTGCTACATGCTTTGAACAATGCTTCCGGTGCCATTTCTTTGCACATTCCTTGGGATATCCCAACAGATTATAATGCTATTAAAAGTTTGGCAGCACAACATAATTTAAAATTTGACGCAGTCAATTCAAATACTTTTCAAGACCAAGCGAATCAGGAACATTCCTATAAATTTGGTTCTTTGCAAAATGTAAACAAAGCAGTTCGTAAACAAGCGGTTGCTCATAATATTGAAGTAATTCAGCAAGGAATTGCTTTAGGCTCTGAATCTCTAACAGTTTGGCTGGCTGATGGTTCTTCTTTTCCAGGACAGTTGAACTTCCGAAAAGCATACCAAAACACCTTAGAAAGTTTAGAAGAAATTTATGCTGCCTTGCCATCAAATTGGAAATTATTCTTAGAATACAAAAATGCTGAACCTAATTTTTATTCTACTACAGTTGCTGATTGGGGACAATCGTATTCATACGTTAAAAAATTAGGAGATAAAGCAAAGACTTTAGTTGATTTAGGTCACCACCTTCCAAATGCTAATATTGAGCAAATTGTTTCTTTATTATTGATGGAAGATAAATTGGGTGGCTTCCACTTCAATGATTCTAAATACGGTGATGATGATCTAACAGCTGGTTCTCTAAAGCCATACCAATTGTTTTTGATTTTTAATGAATTAGTGGAAGGAATGGATGCAAGAGGAATGAATCACGCCAAAGATTTAGGCTGGATGATTGATGCTTCTCATAACATCAAAGATCCCTTAGAAGATTTATTACAATCTGTAGAAGCTATTATGATTGCTTACGCACAAGCGCTTTTAGTTGATAGAAAAGCATTGGAAATTGCTCAAAATGAAAATGATGTGGTTAGAGCTCAGGAGATTTTGCAAAACGCTTTCCGTACCGATGTTCGTGCTCTGGTAGCCGAAGCTCGTTTGCGTTCAGGAGCTGCATTGAATCCAGTAGGGCTGTATCGTGATCTTGCCGTTAGAAATGGCCTTATTGCTGAAAGAGGTTTAAAAACAATGGCAACAGGACTATAATTATGAATAAAGTAAATGCTGTATTTGATATAGGAAAAACGAATAAAAAGTTTTTTCTATTTGATGAAGACTATAATGAGGTGTATCGTGATTATGTGAATTTACCTCTAACAGTTGATGAAGATGGATGCGAAACGGAAAATCTTGAAATGTTACGTCATTGGATAAAAGATACTTTTGACGGTATTTTAGAGGATCCTCGTTTTGATGTAAAGACTTTAAATTTTTCTTCTTATGGTGCTAGTTTGGTACATCTTGATTATAAAGGAAAGCCTTTAACGCCTTTGTATAATTACATCAAAGAACTGCCTCAGGAAGTGTCTGATGCTTTTTATAAGGAATACGGAGACCCTTTGGATATTGGAGCGGAAACAGCTTCTCCGTCTTCGGGAATGCTAAATTCAGGGACGCAATTGTACTGGCTTAAACAAACAAAACCAGAACTATTTGCACAAATAAAATACAGTTTGCATCTGCCACAATATCTTTCGTATTTGTTTACCGGTATACCCGTGAGTGAATATACCAGTATTGGATGCCACACTAATTTATGGAACTTCAACGAAGAGGATTATCATCGATGGGTACATGCCGAGGGAATCGATAAAATTTTACCTCCAATTGTTCCTTCCTCAGCTAGTATTAACACCACTTACAAAGATAAAAAAATAAAAATAGGCGTTGGAATACACGACAGTTCTTCGGCTTTATTGCCTTATATTTTGAGTAAAAAGAAACCTTTTCTTTTACTTTCTACAGGTACTTGGAGTATCGCCCTTAATCCTTTTAATTCTGAAAGCTTGAGCAGAGAGGATATTGCCGATAACTGTTTAAATTATTTAAGAATTGATGGAAAGCGCGTGAAGGCTTCTCGTTTTTTTATGGGGAATGAGTACCGTTTGCAAGTAGAAAAGCTTTGTGAGTTTTACCACAAGGAATATGGATACCATCGTGATGTCAAATTTGATCAAGCTATTTATCTAGGACTAATTGAAAAGCCGGCCGTTTATTTCAAATTCGAAGGAATCTCTTTGAAGCGCCTCCCTCATGAAACAGAATTGGAACCTTTTGATACTTTTGAAGAGGCCTATCATCAATTGATGATTGAGTTGATGGAACTTCAAATTGACACCATTAACAGAGCGATTGGAAACAGCAAGATCAAGAGAATTTACATTGATGGTGGTTTTACCGATAATGACGTTTTTATGAAATTAATGGCTCATCATTTTAGTTCATACAAAGTTTTATCTACTCATTCTCCGTTAGGTTCTGCTTTGGGGGCGGCAATGGTTATCTCGGACAAACAAATAACATCCAGCTTTTTGAAAGAAAATTATAGAATGAAGAAGTTGGTTCCTTTATTATTTTAATTATGTAATGAGCATAGCTGTTAATTGGTCGCAAGCACCGATTAGCAGCTATGCTCATTGTATATGACCGATAAAAAACAATAAATATCTACATATGAAAATTGGACTTTTTATACCCTGTTACGTTAACCAATTTTATCCAAAAGTAGCTATCGCCACTTATGAATTACTTCAAAAGTTGGGATGTACTGTTGAGTTTCCGCTGGATCAAACCTGTTGCGGACAGCCTATGGCCAATAGCGGATATGAGCATTTGACCAAAGGCTGTGACAAAAATTTTATAGACAATTTTTCTCCATATGATTATATTGTATGTCCTTCCGGAAGTTGTGTGCTGCATGTCAAAGAGCATTTACATGACGAAAAACGTGAAGAGTTGGCTTTCAAAATGAGAAAAAGTGTTTTTGAGCTAACAGAATTTATTACTGATGTTCTAAAGATCACTGAAATAGAAGGGAGTTTTCCTCATACTGTTGGCATGCATCAAAGTTGTCATGGGCAACGAGGGTTGAAGCTTTCGCAAATGAGTGAATTAAACGCACCTTTCTTTTCAAAACCAAACCAATTACTGAGTAAAATTCGAGGATTGGAATTGGTTTCATTATCCAGAAAAGATGAATGTTGTGGTTTCGGCGGAACTTTTTGTGTTACCGAAGAAGCAGTTTCCGTAAAAATGGGGCAAGACCGTATAAAAGATCATAAAAAACAGGGAGTAGAATATATTACAGGAGGAGATATGTCCTGTCTGATGCATTTGGAAGGGATTCTAAAAAGACAAGAAAGTGATATTAAAATCATTCACATTGCTGAAATATTAAATTCTTCTTATGAAAAGTAATTTAGAGCATAGCGAAGCTGCAGCAGTATTTAATAAAGATAAACAGCGTGTTGATTGGCACGACGAAACACTTTGGTTTGTTCGCGAAAAGCGTGATAAATCGGCGCATCAGACTCCAGATTGGGAATTACTGAGGGAAACGGCCTCTCAAATCAAGAATAATGTACTTTCAAATATCCACAATTATTTGGTGGAATTTGAATCGAATGCCCTCAAGAACGGAATCATTGTTCATTGGGCAGCCGATGGGAAAGAGCATAATGAGATCGTGCATTCGATAATGGAAAAGCATGGGGTTACCCAAATGGTGAAATCAAAATCAATGCTTACCGAAGAATGCCACTTGAATGAATACCTGACCGAAAAGGGAATTGATGTGATCGATTCGGATTTGGGAGAACGAATTGTTCAGCTCAGAAAAGAACCACCCAGCCATATCGTTTTGCCGGCAATCCATCTAAAAAAGGAAGATGTCAGCGAAACTTTCCATCAGCATCTTGGAACTGAAAAAGGAAACAACGACCCACAATATTTAACCGAAGCCGCACGATTGGACCTCAGGGATACTTTCCTAACCAGAAAAGTGGCTTTGACAGGAGTGAATTTTGCCATTGCCGAAACCGGTGAAATTGTAGTATGTACCAATGAAGGAAATGCCGATATGGGTGCTCATCTAGCCGATGTACATATTGCCTGTATGGGATTTGAAAAAATTATTCCGCAACGCAAGCACTTAGGCGTTTTCTTAAGATTATTAGCCCGAAGCGCAACAGGGCAACCTATCACAACTTTTTCGAGTCATTTTAAAAAACCCCGAGACGGGAAAGAAATACATATTGTGATTGTGGACAACGGCAGAACAACACAATTGGGGAGAGAAGATTTTAGAAATTCGCTGAAATGCATTCGTTGTGGCGCCTGCATGAATACTTGTCCAGTTTACAGAAGGAGTGGGGGGCATAGTTATCATAATGCGGTTGCCGGACCAATTGGATCTATTTTGGCGCCTAATTTGGATATGGCTAAAAATGCAGATCTGCCGTTTGCAAGTACGCTCTGCGGTTCCTGCACCAATGTGTGTCCGGTAAAAATTGATATTCACGACCAATTGTATAAGTGGCGTCAGGTATTGGTAAAAGAAGGACATACCCCAACGACCAAAACTGTTGCGATGAATACAATGGCAGCTGTATTGGCAAGTCCGACTGTATTTAATGCGGCTGGAAAAATGGGAAAATTTGTGATGAAAAATGCTCCCGGTTTGGTTAATAATAGCTTAAACAAGTGGTATGATCAGCGTGAAATGCCTGAAGTTCCGGAGGAATCATTTAGAGATTGGTATAAGAAAAATTCAAGAGAATCAAAAGGTAAAAACAATGAGTAGTAAAGCCGAGATATTACAAAAAGTAAAACAGAATCAGCCGGAATTTGTCAGCGAATTGCCCGATTTGAGCGTTTTGGGTCTGGAATCTTTTGATATACTCGAAAAATACAACACCGTTTTAAAAAGTATTGGAGGGGATTTTGTTGAGGTTTCAGATTATCAAGAGATAATTGACTTTGTTAAGAATAATTATCCCGCTGAGAAAAGAATGATCACGACCATTCCCGAATTGGCGGAGATTGCAAAAACAGACTGGTTAAACGTCGATCCGCATTCTTTGGAAGATGTGGAACTGACGCTGGTTAAAGCTCATTTTGGAGTTGCCGAAAACTCGGCACTTTGGGTTACTGATGATATAGTGGGACAAAGAGTTTCTACGTTTATACCTCAATATTTAGCTATTGTTGTCAATAAAAAAGACATCGTGGCAACTATGCATCAAGCCTATGAGCGCATCGGAAATCAAGAATATG
Organism: Flavobacterium granuli; assembly: GCF_031456055.1. Taxonomy (GTDB): domain Bacteria; phylum Bacteroidota; class Bacteroidia; order Flavobacteriales; family Flavobacteriaceae; genus Flavobacterium; species Flavobacterium granuli_A. Next base: position 338,763 of record NZ_JAVDTX010000006.1, on the reverse strand, counting down.
GTTTTGGGACTTTTATTGCAGGTCCATCGAAGACTGCGGATATTGAACAATCATTAGTTTTAGGTGCTCATGGAGCAAGAGGATTAACAGTATTTATAATGGATTTAAAATAATTAATTTATTCAAAAAAAGTCATTCGCAGTTATAGATGCGATGGATAAATAAAAAATGGTTCCTCAATAAAAAACAATGCCGCTTTCTTTAAAGGAAAGCGGCATTGTTTTTTATTTTTAGTTAATTTTTATTTTCAGTTAATTTTTAGTTTTTTAATAATCCTACTATTTTCGCCGAGGATTTTAATTGAATAGACTCTAGTGGGTAATTGCTCTATATTTATCGTTTGGACCATGAAGCGTTTTTTTACTGGTATACTGTATTCTAAAATTGACTATTCGGATAAAGGGTTTGATTACTGCTTAATGCTTCATTTTAAAAGGTCATAAGCTGCAACTCCAGGGTTAGTTTTATAGCAATTAGAAAAATTTATTTCCATAATGCATTGGTTTTTAGTTAATAGTGCTTGAAAAGCACAAAATATTATGGCCTAAAAAAAGCCACTACAACCGAATGGTTGTAGTGACTTCTAACTCAAAATTAATTTATCTTAATATCCAGTGTTCTGCTTGAAATTAGGATTGATCCTCATTTCACGTTCAGGAATTGGAAATAATAAGTGTTTCTCGGATACATTATAACCAGATGCAGGAGGATTTACATTTGCTGGAAAATAATAATCCTGAGGGTTAGCTTTTATTTTTATACCCTGCGCATTCATAACCTGTATTGCTTTACCCGTACGAACTAAATCTATCCATCTTTTGTTCTCGAATGCAAGTTCAACACGTCGTTCCTGCTGAATCAAGTCACGCAATTGTGTTTGCCCAGTAGTTGTTATAGGAGCCAAGCCAGTACGGGAATTTGCATGAACCATATTCAGGTAGGTAAGCGCTTCCGGTTTACCTTGCTCATTTGCCGCTTCAGCTAAGAATAACAATACTTCAGCATATCGATAAACAGGCCAGTCGTTGTTTGTATTCGGGGCTATTGCAGAGCTAGTAACATACTTTTTAATATAAGGAATATTGGTGTAAACATCGCCTGTATAAAAAGCAATGGATTTCTCTTTACGAAGGTCACCTGGTTCGTAGGCAGCAATCATTTCAGGAGTTGGAGTGTTCCAGCCTGCATAACTGTTAGTATTACCGCTAGGAAAACCTGGGATTACACCTGGGTCCGGTAAAATAGGCAAGAAGTTGTAGGCAAAATTACTAGCTGAATTAGCCGTTGGAGCATCAAAATATTGGATTTCAAAAATTGATTCAGCATGGTTTTTGTTTGCAGGATCATAAATTGCAGCATAATCTGATAGTAATGAATACCCCTGAACCTTCAATAATGCAGCTTCAGCTTCAGCCCATTGTTTTAAAATAATATGAGCATTCCCCAATAAGGTGTATGCTGCACCATTAGCGACAAAGCCAGGTTCCTGAGCTGCCTTTGTTGGCAACAGTTGTCCTGCCTCAGTTGCATCGGCAATAATTTGTGCATATATCTCTTCTTTCGGACTTTGTGATTTAATAGCTTCTGCGTATGAAGTTGGAGGTGTCAAAGTCAACGGCACATCACCAAAGTACTGAACAAGATCAAAGTAAGCAAATGCACGCATAAACAATGCTTGGCCTTTATAATTGTTTTTCTGGGCTTGATCAAAATCGGCACCATCTATTTTGCTGAGGATTTGATTGGCACGACCGATGATGATGTAATCATTTTGATATTTATTACTTGCTGCTCCACCATTTGAATCGTCAATAAATTCATCAACATATTCGCGGTCAGCATATCCACGATTGGCAAAATTATAAATGAAGACAGTATTATCAGATCTCATTTCACCCATTGCCCATGCACCGCTATCAGCTAAACCAACGCCATACAAATTCCTTAATGGTACGTACATTCCAACAGTAGCCAATTTGAAATCAGTATCGGTCTTGTAAAAACTTTCAGCCGACACTACCGTTTCTGGTAGTTTGACTAAAAAATCATCCGCGCAGGATACTGATAGTACCATCGCCGAAACTGCTGTTAATATTTTAATTTTCATGCTATTTATATTTTAGAAATTTGTTATTAAAAGTTATAATTTACTCCAAGTGCAAAAGTTCTTGGTACAGGATATGTTGTATTGTCAACACCGGTAAACATACCTGAACCGGCAGATACTTCTGGATTATTGCCAGGATATTTTGTAAATACATACGCTTGCTGAATGCTTGTGAAAACTCTCAGACCTTTCAATGCTGATACATTAGAATCGTTGAAACTATAACCAAACGTTATGTTTTTAATGGTTAGGTAGCTTCCGTCATACAAGAATGATGAATGAGTCCAATCTCTTTCTGGACCCGTGTTTCCAACAACAGTACCATATTTACCATCACCAGGATCCGCTTCAGATTTCCATCTATTAGCAACATCTGTATTTACATTGAAGGCCCCATCAAGATTTGCATTAAATTGCTGAATGGTGTTGAAAATTTTGTTTCCAACAGCACCTTGACATACAATTGAAAGGTCAAAACCTTCATAGTTCATAGTACTTGTAAAACCGAAACTATACTTAGGAGCAGAATTACCTATTATAGTCTGATCTCTGGAGTCATTCGTCACAATTCCGTCACCATTGACATCCTTAAATTTAACACTACCCAAACTGGCACCTTCATGTTTTGGAGAAGCATCATATTCTGCCTGCGTTTCATAAATACCGTCCCATACCAAACCATAGAATTGACCTAGTGGCTCACCTACTTTTGTAATAGTTCGGTCTCCATAAATTGAAGCGTTAGCAGTTCCTAATTCTAATGCCTTATTTTTATTAAAAGAAATATTAAAATCAGTGATCCATTTGAATTTACCATCAAAATTTACTGTAGATAAAGAGAACTCATGTCCCCAAAATTCTATTTTACCGATATTTGTTGTGTAATTGAAAAATCCTGATGAAATTGGGATGTCAACTGCGTATAATAAATTATCGGTAACTTTTTTATAATAATCATAGTTAATACGGATACGATCGTGAAAGAAATTGACGTCTAAACCAGCATCTGCCTGGGTAGAAGTTTCCCAGCCCAAATCAGTATTATTAAGTCCAGCTAGACTGCTACCATTTAATAATTGGTTGTTGAATGGGTTATTTGTCGGTACAATATTGGCGTACTGTGTGTAATTTCCAATGTTATTGTTTCCTGTTACACCATAACTTCCACGGATTTTAATAAAAGAAACAACATCATTTTTCGGAATGAATGACTCTTCAGAGGCAACCCATCCAACAGAAGCGGAAGGGAAGTTACCCCATTTATTGTCAGCACCAAAACGAGAGGAACCATCACGACGAATAGCGCCAGAAAAAATGTATTTATTTTTGTAGTTGTAGTTAACTCTGGCTACCATTGAAGCAAGGCTCCAATCTTGGATCCATTCAGGATTACCAGGAACATTTGTCGATTTTGTTATAACTGTTGCAGCACTTAAAGACTCTATTCTATTATCAGGATATCCTGTTCCTGAAAAATAACCGCTTTCTGAATGAGCTGCCTGGATAGTGTAACCCGCAAGCACATCAAAATTATGGTCACCAATAGATTTGTCGTATGCCAAAGTGTTTTCCCAAAGCCAAGAATAGGCGAATTGGTTACTGTGAGAACCATTGATACGAGTAGCATCAGCTTCATTTGGAGGGTTGAAAATGCTTCCTGCAGTTGAAGGAGAAAAGAAGTCACTTACAGAACTACCCATGTCAGCACCAACAGTTGATTTAAAAGTTAAATCTTTAATTGGCTTAATCTCAACAAAAGCATTAGTAAGTAATCCTAAATTTGATGAAGTATTTTTAACAATCTTAACCTGGTTGTACCAGTTAGGAGAAGCAGCAGTACCGTATTCCCAACCCACACTTAATGGGATAGTACCATCTTCATTTATGTATGGAGCTAATGGATTAGTCAATAAAGCTGACTGTACTATACTTGGAGAATTGTACCAGATACCATCACTTTGAGGCGCTTTACTGTGGCTGTATGTTGGAGCAACGTTTGCTCCTACTTTTACTCTATCATTAAATTTGTATTCAGAATTCATTCTAAGGGAAATCCTGTCATAGCTTGAGTTCAGTAATACACCTTCCACTTTATTGTACCCTCCTACAACGGAAGTGCTGAATTTGTCACCTGATGATGAAAAAGAAAGTGAATAATTGGTGATTGGTGCGTCACGGGTAACTGCTTTAAACCAGTCAGTACCTTCTCCGTATTGTTCAGGGTTGGCGTACATTTCTGGAACAGACTGCCCTCTTTCGAGTGCAACTTCTTTTTTGAATTGTGCAAATTCTCTGGCATTCATCATCTCAGTCATGTTCTCGGTTGGAACTGACTGCATTCCTGTGTAAACAGAAAGGGATAATTGGCTTTTTCCAGACTTCGCTCTTTTAGTCGTAATCAAAACAACCCCATTTGAAGCTCTAGAACCATAAAGTGACGTTGATGATGCATCTTTCAATACGGATATAGATTCGATTTCATCAGGATTTATGTTTGCAAGATTTCCTTGTAATGGAAAACCATCGACTACATACAATGGATCACTTCCAGCTGAGATTGATGCAGCACCACGAATTCTGATAGTTAGGGCCGCTCCAGGAGTACCTGTGTTTTGTGTTATTTGCACACCGGCTAGCTTACCTTGTAGTTTTTGACCTAGTTGTGGTACAGGTAAATCTCTTAAGCCAGTTACGTTTAAAGTTTGCACAGCACCTGTCACATTCTTTTTTCTTTGTGTACCGTAGGCAACAACAACTACCTCTTCAAGAGACTTAGTATTCGATTCAAGAACTACTTTTACATTTGTTTTGTCGCCTACATTAACTTCTTTGTCCTGATAGCCTACAAATGAAATTACCAAAGTTGCATTCGAAGGAGCACTAATTGTGAAATCACCGTCGAAACTAGTTGAAGCACCAACATTACTACCTTTAATTATAACGTTTGCACCAGGTATATTTTGCCCTGAATTGTCCTTTACGTTTCCAGTAATAGTTTTGTTCTGAGCGGATGCTAACGCGACCACAAAGAATAGAAGAAGCAATGACAAACAATACTTCTTTGGGATTAGCAATAATTTTTGCATAATAAATAAATGGTTAATTAATTAATGTTTTTTTTTGAATTATAGTTCAATATTAAAAGAAATCGATGTAGAAGCTATCCTGTACTGTTATGCCCAAGTTAAAAAAAACTTAAAAACTCAAAAAATGGTAGGTTTTTAAAGGGATTTCTATGCTTTTTAAAAAAAAAATAATCGCCTCAGAATTTCTTCTAAGGCGATTATTTCAAAGTTTTTTTTTCTTTTTAGTTTGAATGCGTTTCTTTCAAATCTATATCTAACTTAAATGAATCATGAACCTTTTCTCCAATTGTTTCAGTCTGAAGTTCAAAGGATGCAGACTCTCTTATATCTGTTGAAGAGCTACCAATTTGTATATTGTAAATGCCTTTTTCGGCTATCCATGCAGACTGACTCTCAACAAATGATGATAGGTCACTTACTTTTAATATAAATGTTATGGTTTGAGATTCACCAGGGTTAAGTATTTTGGTCTTCGCAAAACCTTTTAGCTCAGAATATGGCTTGTCAGTTTTCAACGCTGGTGCAGATAAATAAAGTTGAATAGCTTCCTTACCAGCTTTCTGCCCTGAATTTGTGATTGCGATACTCACTGTAATTTCTTTATCAAATGTTTTGCTGCTTAAACTAATATTTGAGTATTTGAAATCTGTGTAAGATTTTCCAAAACCAAATTCGTATGAAGGTTTAACCCCGAAAGTATTGAAAAAACGGTATCCTACATAAATTCCTTCTTCGTATGAAACATCTTTAGGATTGGCTGCTGGTGTTCCTAACCAATTAGCCGCAGATGGATGATTATTATAATCAACTACAAATGTCATAGGCAGTTTTCCAGAAGGATTCACTTTGCCGGATAATACATCGGCAACTGAATTACCGCCTTCCTGTCCAGGAAGCCATGCTACAAGTATACCGTCAACTTTGTCTTTCCAACTTGCAGTTTCAATCGCACCGCCAATATTTAATATCACAATTACTTTTTTACCTTGAGCATGAAATGCTTTTGATACTTTGTTAATTAACGATATTTCGTCTTGTGCTAAGTAGAAATCTTCACTTATTTGACGGTCTGCATTTTCGCCTGAATTTCTTCCAATTGTAATAATTGCAATGTCGGATGAAGCTGCCTTGGTATTAATTAAAGAAGTTTCAAGTTCCAGTTCAGGCATTTTTTTTGGAGTAGCCAATATTCCACCGGATTTTTCACGACGATCATTTTCTTTTTTAAATTCATTTGCCACAAATGGTATATACAAATCTGCCAGATTCTGGTCAATGGCATAACCAGCATTTTTTAGACCATCAAGTAAAGAAACAGAGTAAGCCTCATTTACATCACCACTACCAGTTCCTCCAGAAATGAAGTTATAAGAAGTAATTCCGAATACAGCTGCTGGTGCAGTATGAATAGAATAAGGTAAAACATTGTTTTCATTTTTCAATAAAACCATCCCTTCTGTTGCGGCTTGTCTGGTTATAGCGGCATTAGCCTTAAGGTCTGGATTATTGGAATATTTTTGTTTTTTGAAAACAGGTGATTGCAACACGGTTTTTAAGATTCTTTTAATGCTATTGTGTACCGCTTCATTTGAAATTTTCCCATTTTTAATGGCGTTAACAAGTTTGTCATGTTGCAGTTGCATTCCGGGCATCATTAAGTCATTGCCAGCCTCAACCTGTGCTACCACATTACTGGCGCTGTTTCCGAGACTTTCAAAACTTTCATATCCACCAAACCAATCGCTCATTACAAAACCTTTAAATCCCCATTCTTCACGAAGAATATCTGTTAGAAGATCTTTACGTTCGGATGTGTAAGTACCATTTACCTTATTGTATGAAGACATTACAGTCCATGGCTGCGCTTTTTTTATAGCTATTTCAAACCCTTTAAGATAGATTTCGCGCATAGCTCTGTGGCTGATGTGCTCATTTATAGAAAGTCTGTTGGTTTCTTGATTGTTGGCCGCGAAATGCTTTATTGAGGTTCCTACACCATTTGATTGAACACCTTTGATATAGGCTGCTGCAATTTCACCTGCAATAAGAGGGTCTTCAGAGTAATATTCAAAATTTCTTCCATTTAAGGGATTACGATGGATATTAATTGCAGGAGCGAGTAATACATCAGCTCCATATTCTTTTACCTCATTACCAATTGCTTTACCAACTTGTTCTATAAGTTCAGTATTCCACGTGGATGCAAGTGCAGTACCGACTGGAAAAGCAGTTGCATAATAGGTTTTGGTGTCATTAGGTCTTTTGGGTTCAATTCTTATTCCGGCTGGTCCATCAGCTAGAATTAAGGCAGGTATGCCTAATCTTTTAATGGGAAAAGTACCTCCTGCAGCACCAGGCACGCGCAATCTTGGTTCTCCATTTAGCACTGGGCCGTGCATTTCTGCCCCGAGTAACATACTTGCTTTTTCTTCTGGAGTCATTGCGTTGATAACAACGTCTATTGGGGCTTTACCAAGTTGGGGAGTTTTTTGGGCATTTACTTGCAGTTGTAAAAATGTGGCAAAGATGACCATTGTCTTTATCTTAGCTTTAATCATAATCAGTATTTTTTATTGGGTTAATTAATAAAACATTTGGATTGTAGTTCCATAGTTGTTAAAAATCTATAGAGTTACAATCCAAAAAATAATTATCCAAACTTATTTAGTTCTTAAAGAACCTGCATCCTGTAGTGTGCTGTGATGGCTGATGTCTGAAAAGCGTTAGTCAAATCAGAGTGAATTTCTTTCGATATATTTAAAAACATTTTTGACACTTTCTTTTTTATTCTTCAAAACCATGTATGCGGCTGATTCGCCCATAGCTTTAAAATCAGTGCTGATGACTGTAATGCCAAGAAGTTCTTTTAAAGGGGTTTCGTTGTAAGATATAATTCCGATGTCTTGTCCTAAAATTAAATTATTGGAACGCACTTGACGTACTAAGTTAACCAAATCTCTTTCCTGAATGGCTATGTAAACATCCTTGCTTGTCAATTCCATATCTTCATATATTTCCTCTAATATTTCAAAATCAAAATCGTATTCTTGACAGAATTGTTGGAAGCCATGCAGAATTCGACGGGGATATGGATTTGCTGATTTGGTAGGGTAAACTAAGATTATCTTTTCGTACTTTCTTATTTTTTCTAGTCCTTCTTTCAGTGCGTTATAGATGTCTTTTTTGAAATCTTGATAAATCGTCCCATATTTGCCTTTGATTATAGGCTTGGTATTATCCAACATAATAAGTTTATCTTTAGGAATCTTTTCAACAATTTTGATCACATCATCTGTATAGCTGACATGATTTGAGTTGATGTCTCTAAAGTGCGGCATTATAACATAATAATCATAAGCGCCGAGATTTCTTTCCAATGCATTTATAAACAAATATTCATCGCAATGATATATATACATATTCACATGTGCATTAATGCCTATGGCATCAACAAATGAATTGTAGATTTCCATTTTGTAGGTGCTTGGCTTGTTAACCAGGAAAAATATATTAAGTTTTGAAATCAGATCCGTTTTGGTGGTATAATATCCCTTTCCTTTAACAGATTCGATGATTTTACGTTCCTTTAAATTTTTATAGGCTTTTTCAACGGTGTCTCGTGATAAATAACAGGATTCGCTCAGTTCATTTATAGAAGGGATTTTTACGCCTATCTTTATCTTACCTTTAGCTATATCAGCAATAATGGAGTCTACAATTTGCTTGTATTTTGGAATACGGGAATCTTCATTTATTCTAATTTCAATTGATTTCATAAGTCGTGCTGCATAAATGAATTTGTGGTTGCTAAAAAGGCATAAATGCAAAATTATAATTTAATTATTTAAGCCCGGCTAAAAACAATATCAAGAATTATTATAAATTATTTAAACGAAGAAAAGCGGCTTTACCAAGATGGTTTAACCGCTTATACTTTGTTAATTTAGTGATCATAATCTAAAAAAACTTACTAACTCAAACAAATTGTCTATTATGTTTTTTATCTCATTTTTCATTAAACGAAGCTGTTTTATTCCTTTTGAAAAATATTTGGATATTTTCGAATAAAATAAACAGAGGTACAGCTCCATGCATGGCAATAACTGTTCATAGGGTAAAAACCATAAGGAGAAAGCTGTTCATTTGTTGGATCATAAACTTCCCAGAATGTATCAGCTCCTTTTTTAACCATTCCACCCCAATAATTCTCCACTATTGATTTTGCATCCTGTGTAAGTCCACAATCAATTAATGCCTGTACGTAGAAATGATACATATAAGGCGCGCCTGGTTTTACTGCATCTTTATATTGCTGCAATGCTTTCATGACCTTTTGCGCTTCTTTGTCTTTAACAACTCCCGCTAAAATTAACCAAGATTGAGAAGCGTAAGAAACTTGACGACTTGCGCCACTTGTAAACAAACCTAGTTTTTTATCAAACAATTGAGATTTTGCTCCGCTAGACATTTTTGATATTAATCCTGGAAGCTGGTTAACTTCTTTTTCTTTACCAAGTAATTTTGCAAGACTAAGTGTTTCTTTCATAGAGTAAATCATTATACCCTGTAATGCTGCCTGTCTGTCTAATTTTTCATTCCAATCAACAAAAAGCCACCAGCCATCTTTTGCTGCTTGGGCCGCATTAAAAACTCCGTTAACATCAAGATACTTGGAAATGTTGTCCATTTGACGTTTGGCAACCGGCCATAAATCATTTGCAGTTTGTTTATCATTTGTTGCGACTAAATAATCTTTCAGAGCGACATTATATAATAATGAATAATCGAATAAAAATGGTGAACCTACTTGAGCATGTGGTTTAGGAGTTTCAAATACATTACAGTATAAGAATCCATCTTCCTGCGCTAATCCTGCTAATAAATAAAGGCATCGTTTTGTCAGACTGTGCTGTTTGAAGGAGTAAATGTTTGCTTGCGATTCAAGAAATAAATCACCAATCCATAACCTTCGATCGCGTTTAGGACCATCTTCATATACAGTCTGCATACATTCTTTAAGAGTATTTAATCCTATTTTATCAACCTTTGCAATTAATTCAGATGTTGTGGAGGCAAGAGGACTTGGTGTAGTCGATACTGAGGTGGTCGCTTTTACAAAACAATCAGTAAGAGCGAAATCAAAATATGGTGAACTTCCTAATACTTCCACTTTTACATATCTAAAAGCCAATCTTCTTGGGATGGTAATAGTCGCAGGAAATTCAGTCACGGTAACTATTTCATCTTGAAGCCATGCTCTGCTTAATCCGCCATTATAGGGATCAAAAGGAACCGCTACTTCAGAAGGCACTTCACCGAAGGTAAATTTTAGACGAACAGGTGCATCGGCTGTACTTTTTAATGTTTGCAAAGAGAAGGTGAAATATCCAGTTAAATGTTCTCCAAAATCTAGTACTGTACCGGATTGCTTTTTTAAAGAAGCGGTATACAAAACTTCTGGTTTTCCATTTGGGTTTGCTTTATATCCTTGAAAAGCTATTGGATCAGCGATAATATTGGTTAATGAAACGGGATGTTTGATCGTTTCTATAAGTTTTGGTTGGTTTTCTTCAGCAATCTTTAGCCACTGTTCTCTCTTTTGTGTAGAATAAAAGTCTTGTGCAAGAAGGGGTGTTGAGAAAATTAATAGAAGAGCTAATTGGAAAATTTTTTTCAATGATTGAATCATATTCTTGGTTTTTAGATATTAATGAGAACGAGAAACTAACTAAGCACATATTCTATAACTCAGTAGTTTTAGTTAGTGATATATTTTTAATCAAATATAGGGTATAGTTTTTTATGGAGTATCCTGTGGTATACTGTTTCAGTTTGCGGATTGTTTAGCAAAAATGGATTGTTTTGATAAAAAGTTATTTTTTTTCGATAATTAAAACAGGACTGCACAGGATACAAGTTCTATGCTTTAGCTATAATATTACAAGGGCATACGCCATTATGAATAAACAATATGACCATTATTATAGATAAATAAAAATACATATGGAAAGACGTACATTTTTGAAAAATACAGGTTTGGCAGGATTATTTACATTAATAACCCCAAGTTCCATAATACATTCTTTTACCCATCCCGCATTTGGTTCATTACTTGATGATGGTTTTTTAAATCCTTCCCGTCGTTTTGCGCCCTTCACCTGGTGGCATTGGATGAACGGCAATATTTCTAAGGAAGGTATTACCTTAGATTTGGAAGCAATGAAAGAGATTGGACTTGGAGGCTTTCAATTGTTTGATGCTGGTACAGGAATTGTAAAAGGGCCAGTAGAATATTTGAGTGAGCCTTGGTTTGCGCTGATGAAACATACTATTTCGGAATCGCAACGTTTAGAATTAGAATTTGCGATGCACAATTGTCCGGGTTGGTCATCCAGTGGAGGTCCATGGATCACACCTGAGTTATCAATGCAACAACTCGTATGGTCAGAGACTGCCATTAAAGGAGGAAAGAAGGTTTCGGTACAATTGCCAAAGCCAGTAGCTTTAATGGATTTTTATCAAGATAGCAAAATTATTGCTTTTCCTGCGAAAGGAGCTGAGGCTAAAACTTTAAAAGATTTGATAAAAACTGTCAAAGTAAACAGTAAGCCAGTGTCCATAGATTTAATTGATGGAACTCATAACGATGGACTCACTGTAAAACAGCAAAGTAATGATGGTTATGGTTTATTGGAGCTAGAATTTTTTGAATCTATATCCTTATCGGGTTTGTTGGTGTTTACTTCAAGATTGTCAGATCCGTATTCAAAACCAACTGATTTCATAGTAGAAATTTCATCTGATGGTCAACAATTTTTTAAAATTGCTGATTTCATGGGAGGACAAAATAATTTTGATTCGGATGGTGACACACCGGCTTATGCTAATTTTGAAAAGGCCACAGTTGCTTTTATCCGTATTTGCTCAGGAGAAACTCGTCATTATTCAAATCTCCAGCTAAGAGACGCATCTCAATCTCAAAATTGGCTTCGTAAAGCCCTTTTTAGAGGGTCGGGTTGGCAGGGAGATTCTAAGGTTTCAGATAACTCAACAGATTACATTGCATCAAATTCGGTACTGGATATCACTGAGTTTGTCGATGCGAATGGACTGTTAACGTGGAAAGCACCTAAAGGGAATTGGAGGATAGTGCGATTAGGACATACCACCACCAAGCAATACAATCATTCAGCACCCACTACTGGAACCGGTTTGGAATGTGATAAATTTTCAAAAGAAGCTTTAGATTTTCATTTTAATAAAATGTTTGAAAAGTTGTTGCCACAGTTTAAGGCTATGGGTAAAGATGCCAAGGTGGGATTGCTCATTGACAGTTATGAAATGAGCGAGCAAAATTGGACCTCTAAAATGGTGGAGGAGTTTCAAAAAATGAGGAATTATTCCATTATCGGTTTTTTACCAGCCTTGACGGGAAGGATCGTTGACAGTACTGACAATACTAATCGCTTTTTATGGGATTTTAAAAGAACCTGTTCGGATTTGATGGCTGCGAATTATTATGATCATTTTAATACGCTCTGTCAAAATAATGGTATTGAATCCTATACAGAACCTTATGGAGGACAATTTGAGGAAATGCAGGTTGGTTCTAAAATAAGTAATAATATGGGGGAGTTTTGGACTGGCCTAACAGGATTATGGGATAATCGCGACATGCGAAGAACCATAAAGTTGGCGAGTTCCATTGCGCATACTAATGGGCAAAAAATAGTAGGAGCTGAGGCTTTTACAGCAGAGCCAGGTTCAGGAAAATGGCAACAACATCCATACTCTATGAAAGCATTGGGGGACTGGATGTATACTTTAGGACTTAACAGAGTTATTTTTCATCGATATGCCCATCAGCCCCATCCAACGGCTGTACCAGGAATGACCATGGGACCTTGGGGTATACACTTTGAGCGCACCAATACGTGGTGGTCTGCAGGAAGGGCATGGATTAGTTATCAAACTCGCATTCAGTCAATATTACAGCAAGGCACTTTTGTTGCCGATGTAGCGTATTTGGCATCTGAGGAATCGGGTCATTCTTTAAGAACAATGAGAGGCCAGCTAAGTCATGAAATTCCTTATGGTTATGACTATGATTTTATAGCTCCAGAGACTTTAATGAAAGCTTCGGTGTTAAATTCGGAGTTGATTTTGGATCATGGAATGAAATATAAAGTCTTGGTATTGTCCAATGAAGAGAATATGGTTTTATCCCGTTTGGTACAGATTGAAAAATTACTGCAGGACGGGTTAGTGTTGTTAGGAAGAAAACCTTTAAGAGATCCCAGTTTGCCGAAAAATAAGGAACAAGAGGGTTTGTTTGGAGAATTAACCAACAAGATTTGGGGTGATTCACAAACAGGAAAAATTATTGGAAAAAGTTATGGTAAAGGAAAAGTCTATGCCAATACTTCGTTGGAAAAAGTACTTGAGGAATTAAGTATACAGCCTGATTTTCATTTTACTTCAGCCTCAGTTGATGCTCCAATCAACTATATTCATAAAAAAATAGAACAGACTGATTATTATTTCATTGCCAATAAAAGAAGAAGAGAAGAGAAATTGGTATGCACTTTTAGAATCTCTGAGATGCTTCCTGAATTTTGGGATCCCGATACCGGAATGACTGTTGATGCAGCTCTTTATCAAATTGAAGGGAATCGAATGAAGGTTTTTATTGATTTACCTCCTGTAGGTTCCGTTTTTGTAGTTTTTAGAAAAAAAGCTGGGAAACCATCAGTAAAAAGCATCTATACAGAGAAGAAATTATTGGCTGAAGTAGTAGATTTCCCTTTAGAAAAACCGATGTTATTTGAAGATGCAGTTAATACTTTCTGTATTAGTTTATGGGTTAAACCTGAGATTGATGCATTCTTGACCAAAGATGAATTTTTTGGAACAACCAAAACAGATTATTATGCCATTTTTCCTTTTCAGGGGGAAAAGTTATTTGGTAAAGGACATGCAACAGTAGGGCTCACAGCAGGTCGTAATGGTATAGTGCTTTTTGAAAGGGAAGCCGAGGAAGTTATAGATGTATTATCCGTTAAAACGCCATTGAGTGGTTGGAGCCATATTGCTGTTGAATATTTGAATGGTTTACCTAAATTGTATTTAAATGGCGTTTTGCTTGGAGAAGGTGCAGCATCGGGTAAAAAAGTACATCATGGGATTGGAAAGGTAATCGAAGATTATGAAGTTAGCTTCTATAATGGTGATAGTGTTCCACCTGTGCTTGTTGAATCTCCATTTTCTTTAGCGAAAATTATAGATATAGTAAATTTCGGTCCAAATTTGAAACAACTGACAAGTAGTGTTTTATCGTTTGCTGTTGGCAATAACATTGGTATTAGTCAAAATGGTAATTATACCATATCGCATTTTGATGGGAGCGAGAAATCTTTGAAGGTGGATACTGCAGGCGAACTACTGAATTTAAATACTAATTGGACCGTTTCATTTCCGCCAAAATTAGGCGCTCCAAACAGCATCATTTTGCCAGTTTTAAGTTCTTTACATACAAATGATTTAGAGGGAGTCAAGTATTTTTCAGGAACGGCGAGTTATAAAAAATCATTCGAATTAAAGCATTATCAACCTCTTGATAATCGTAGATTATTTTTAGATCTTGGAAAAGTAGAAGTGATTGCAGAAGTCTTTTTAAATAGTAAAAGTTTAGGCATTATTTGGAAACCTCCTTATAAAGTAGATATAACGGATTGTATAAAAACAGGAAATAACATCATTGAGGTAAGGGTTAGCAATCTTTGGCCAAACAGACTAATCGGTGATGAACAATTGCCAGAGGAAAATGAATATGCCAATGGTAATATAGAAAATAAATTTTGGGTTTTAGGGATGGGATCCATTCAGAAATTGCCTTCTTGGTATCAGGAGGGTAGGGTAAAACCAGAAGGAGGAAGAATTACTTTTAGTACATGGAAGCATTATAAAAAAGATGCACCACTTCTGGAATCGGGTTTGATTGGACCTGTTAGCATTACCGCAACTGTTCTTGAGAAAGTGTAATGAATTATTCGGAATCATTTTCTTGTTTTTAATTGAGTTACTATAAATACTAATAACGTGAAGTAAATTTTGCATTTAATTTTTTAGTTAAAAAAGGATATTGCGTTTTTAAATCCTCAATGAAATTTTTATTGAAAAGATTTTTTATTTTAAATTAAGATTAATAATGGGCAAGCCAATACCACTGAAGTTAAAGTGTTTAAGCCATTTTAAGCCCAGTCTTGGAGTCTATAAGGATGCTTTGCGGAAAATAATGGTCTTAGTCAGATTTTCATACGGAGAAAACGTAATCGAATATTTGAGGATTAAAATTGGACATGCATATGATCTGCATCAATTATTGCAGCAAAAATAATTATCAGTTTTTTTACTCTTCTGTTTTTAATGAGAAGTTGTCAAAAGTGGGAGTGGGTGACGTGGAGAGTTTTAGAAACAACAAACAATGGTTGAAGAATTATCCAACTAAAGGTTTGTTATTTAAATATCTTGACAATGGTTAGAAAGAATAGAAAAAACTTATAGCAGTAATTATGAAAATTTAGTTTATGACCATTTGCCGAATAATAGAAAAACGTAAAATTAATTAAAGAGCTTTCTTTTTTTCTTTCTTAATTTGTTCTTAATTTGATTAGGTAAATAATTAGGAGAATATTCAGCCTGTAAAAGCATATCCAGTGCTTTTACCAAATCAGGAATAGTAAGGGTGCCTTTTTTTTGTTGAAGATTATCAATCAACGATTCTTTAGAAGGAAGGTTTTTATAAATCAGATTCCTTTTTTCTTCACTAGCACTTTTTAATCCACAACGTTCCTCGATGGCTTTGGCACTATATTCCTTTCCCAAGTTACTCCCATTGAAAACGTTTTTTGTCGTATGGTCAACATAGGTAATTCCGTAAAGTTGACCTTCTGAACTTCTTCTAAATACAGTATGAATACCTTCCTTTTCCAATAACTTTGCCAGTTCGTTTATGGATATCCCCCGATCTTTTAGCAGAACCTTGTCAATGGCATTTTTTACTCGTGTTTTCTCGGATACTTTTCTAATTTCGTTTCCCTTAACTTTTTCCTCTAAAAACTTCAAAGTGGGTTTAAAATAAAAATCACTGGCTTTAATTGGAACGCCAATGGGTTTGCCCTGTTCGTTTAGTATTCGGTACACCAATCCATTTGCCAAAAATATTTTTGAATTCTCACTGCCACGGTCGGCCATGACATTATATTGTTTCAGCACCGCATTAAGTTCGGGAAGACTCGAATATTTATACTCATTGAGCACCTGGTTTAAAACATTGGTAATGGCTTTTTTTGACTCAATTTTTCCATACTGAACTTTTCCCATTGATATTGGTTTCAAATTAAATTCCTCTTTCTTTTTTCGTCCCTCAGCTTTAACCAGTCCAAAGAGTTCTTCGATTTCTTTTCTAGCGGGTTCTGATTTACGTATTCCCAAATGGTGTAGGTCAATCCGCTTGCCATCCCTTTCGATATTTACAGAGATCACATGCACATGTGGATGCCCTGCATCGTGATGTTGGTATACTAAATAGGGTTGCTTTCCGAAGCCAATTTTCTCCATATAGGTATCAGTAATACGCATTAGTTTTTCTTTGGAATGATTTTCTGAGGGGTCAAAATTCAGTGAAATATGAACGCTGCTCCGTTTTGCATTTTCGTTTAATTCCAGTCGCTTGGTAAAGCGATTTAACTTCATAGTATCACTCATTTTGTCAACTTCAACGGGATAATTACCTGCACCGATACACTCCGCAACACCAGCTTTCACTTTGTTCTCATTGTAGTTTAAAATACTACGGATTGAATGGCTTGTTTTTATGATTGTAACCATTTGTCCGTGATTTTTTGCATGTGATTTTGAATGTCATTTACCTTATTGAAAAGAAGTCTTTTCTCTAATTCGTAGCGTATAATCCATTCCCTGAATTCAGGAATTTGTTGCAGGGTGTGCATCTTTTTTACAAGCTGATTGATATTGTTTCCGATTGCACTCAGCTCATTGCGAAGTACTACTGTTTCTTCCATAAAATCATCCAAGGATTGATTTCTGTAAGTTGTAGTAATGGGCTTGTCAAATAGATGCTTGCGAACATAATCGCTCAGCTTACGGCATGTGCTGGTTTTGTATTTGTGCTCGATTTTTGCGTATTCTTCGGGTGTTAGGCGCAGTGTGATTCTGCGTGATCTGTTTGAATTTTCTCTTTCCATCATCTTTCATTTTCATTGTTTATCAAACTCTTTTATCCTTTCATTGTCTCCACCGCCGAGTTCCGAGGTATAGGGTGGCCAGATCCGGTTGTCCGACAACCGTTCATCTGGCCGTTACAGGAACGTTGTAACTTTTTAGCTTTTTATAAGTCTTCAAAACTTTCAATTTTTAACTGACTGCCAAAAAGGTAACAGTAATTGAAAATCTTAAAATAAGTTGTAGTGATTTTTACATTTTTCG
Source organism: Flavobacterium granuli (assembly GCF_031456055.1). Taxonomy (GTDB): domain Bacteria; phylum Bacteroidota; class Bacteroidia; order Flavobacteriales; family Flavobacteriaceae; genus Flavobacterium; species Flavobacterium granuli_A. The sequence continues at coordinate 321,063 of NZ_JAVDTX010000006.1, read as the reverse complement.
TCCCAAATGTTTTTTTGGAGCTTTATTAGGATTCATAATCCAGTCGTTAAAATCTTTGTGATTTTTGTAAAGAGTACTTTCGTCATGGTATTTTGGACTCATTGAAAGTGCACGCTGGGTACAATTAATTCCTGTAGTATCCCTGTCAAGATAAAGCCGAATTTGCTTGTGGGTTTCCATAAAAGGGCGTGCTCTTTCAAAGAATGAAACGGAATTTAAAACAACAAAATCCTGACCTTTTTCGGGAAGGTTTTTGGTTGTCGCTTTAAAGGATAAAAAGTCTATAAAACCTTCAAAAACTAAAACTTCTTCAGTAGCATTATTTATGGTGGTAATGTCCTTTGGTGAACTGCTGGTTTTGAAATAAAGATTTCGAATTTCATAGCCTCCAGAATTGTTTTTAAAACCGATTCCGAAATATGTTTTTTTGCCTAGTCCATAACGGACTTCACGACAGAATTCGTTAGCAATTTCAAGAGGGATTTTTCTCTCTTCGAGGTATCGTAAAAGCGAAGGAGAAGTAAGTGGAATATCTCCCAGTATTTTGATTTTATTTTCTAATTCGATATTTTTATTTGAAGGCAAAAGAGTTGGCTGTTGAAGAGAAAAATCAGTGTTGAGCTTTTGCAAAAGCTCTCTGACGGTGCATCGATGATAGAGTATCCCAAAATCAATCAGATTACCTCCTTTGCCTAGCCCGTGGTCAAACCATAAATTCAACTTTTGATTGACTTTAAAAGAGGGTTCTTGTTCCTCTCTTAAAGGGGAACGATACCAATAATCCGCATTTCGGATTTCAACTGGTTGGTGTCCTAGTGATAACAAATAATTGGTCATGTCAATTTTTTTTGCTTCCTCAGTTGAGAGCCTTTTTTTTCTGAAATCCATATCCACATATTTTCAAGTTCATTATTCAGTGTGCATTAAAGTTAATCAGAAAAAAGTTGATTAACCTAGCTGAAATTTAGTGGGGATTGGATAGACGTTATTTAGAAATATTTTTTTTGGAAAGAAAAGTCAAGTTTCAGAATCATTATTTTAATCAAATCTATAAAGTTTTGAAAATTTAGTTTTGTTTATTCTATTTACTTCATCAGTAAACATTTGGGCTTTATCTAGCATATCTCTTCTGTCATAAATATGCACACTTGAAGTATTGCTTTTTTTTGATGGATGGGTAACATAACTTATTACTGTTTCGGATAGACCTAATAAAGATAAATTACTAACAAAACTACTTCTTAAGTTATGCGTGCTAAATAAATTACTATTGTCAATTTTAATAGCTTTTAAAATATTCCTTATATTGATATTAAGATTTGCCAAAGTTATGTTTGTGAAATCAGGAAACATGCTTTCATTGTCTTTGATAATCTTTAATGCAGTAGTAAATAATGGAGTATAACATTCTGTGCCAGTTTTTCCTTGAATAGTATGTATGAAAAAAAAAGCATTTTTACTTTCATTAGAAATTTGAATCGTACGACCATTTGCTTCTTGCATTGATTGAAGTCTCATTCCTGTTTGGCTGGCTATCAAAATGTATTCTTTTGCTATTTTTAAATGTTTTGAAGTAGGGACGTAATCAATTATTTTAAGAATATCAATTTCTTTTAGAAATGCTTCAGTCTTTGGTGATTTATTTTTATTTGCAGAGTTAATTAAATTAGGGTCGGCTATGTCTAATGCTATTTTGATCTCCTTCTTTTTAGCAGCTTTACAAAGCTGTAAAAGGTAGGTTTGGTATGCTTTCAAAGTATTTGGAGCAAATGTCTTTTGGTCTTTGTTTTTGTAACTGTCAATTTTAATTTCGCCAATTTTGATTTTAATAGATATTTCCCAAAATTCACGATAAAGTTTCTCGCTGAGGTTTTCAAAAGTCAAAATGCTTTTTGCTTCTTCGTAGCGTTTTATGATTGGTATTAGATTTCTAAATGAGTTTATTGTAGTTTGTTTAACTTCATCTTTACGACCAGTTCCAATCAGACTTTCAAGATGTTCAATGTGGTTTTTAAGAAAAGGTAATATTGCAAAGGTTTCTTGAGGTTTTCTATTTTGTCGACCACTAATAAAATGTAAATAGTTTTTAACTTCTTCGGCAGTTGGTTCTTGATTTCTAAAATGGGCAGCAGTTATTTCTATATTCGATTCAAAATCGGACATTTTGTTTCGGAATAATTTATTGAACTTCTCACTTTTTTTAACGATCTCTGGATCATAGACAAAACTCCACACACCTCTTTTTTCTCTAATTTTTCCAAAATATTTAGGTAAGACGGTTACTTCAAGTGAGTATTGGAATTTTTTGTATTGAACTTTGCCATCAACTTTATTTTTGAAAGAACCACTAATTTCTGCCAGGACTAATTCAGGATTAGCTCTGTTTTCCAAAATATTGCTTTTGGCCTTTAATTTGTATCGATAAGTGATTGATTTCATGATAATCAAAGATACAAAATTTATATATAGGTCTCTAATTAGGTCTCTAATTTTCTGTTATAAGAAGATAAGTAATGATACTATTTGATAAGAAAATATGATTTCAATATGCTGTAGGTAAGTATGTTAGTGCGTTTTTTAACTGTTTTGTTGATTTTGCAAATCAGGCTATTTATTTTCTACTGATAGGTAATTCACAACGCTAATTTTTTGGCAAAAGTAAGCTATTATAACACTATTAGCGAATAGTTTATTTTGAAACGTGAATTAACATCTAATAATTCAACTATTAAACGGCTTAATGATTCAGTGATTTAGTCTTTTTTATTCTTTCAAATACGGGCTCAAATCAATCGTATGTAGTTCCTGCAGATTATCGATAAAGAGTTTTTTTGTGGCTTCATTGGTCAGATAAAACAGAAAACCGTCTTCTGTAGTAATCGCTTCTGTCTGATGAAATAGGAGGGAAAGTTTAATTTTTCGTTTGTTTCCGTTTAAAAAATTATTGTTTTTATAGCCATAAAGTAGGTACACAAAAGGTTGCATTAAACTAGAATATCCACACAAAACAATTCCGTTTTTTTGAGGTCTTGAGGTTGCTCCAGTTATAAGCCCTTCTACATTCAGTTGTTCTTTGAGTTTAGCAACATGTTTTCCTGGACTTTTGGGCAGGCGGTAAATATTCGTTTTTTCAGCTGTCCATTGCTTGGTAAATAGGTAAATATTGTCCTCCAAAACCACAAATGCCTCACAGTCAAAATCAGTGGTGTTTGCAGTTTTGGGTTCAAAATCTGTTTGATTTTCATACGAAAAAGCAATGGTATCAATTGCAGGGGCAGTTGTTAACAAAGATTTTTTTTCAATTCTCAAAATGTGTAAATCTTTCCGGTTTCCAGCGGTATTATTGCCAAAATCACCTATGTAAAAATAGAGGCTGTCTTGTGAAATATCCTCCCATTCATTATTTTTCACACCTTCAAGGTTGATTTTTTTTCTAATTTTTCCTTTGGTGTCCATCCCATATAATGTAGTGCTTTGATCATCATTATGTGTCCACAATAAATTTTCGGAAGCAATTAAGCCCGAAGTTTCTGCAATGGAATCACTTAATTGTTTAGTGAATTTTACTCTGATTTTAGTGGAAGCATAAACACAGCCTCCGTTGTTTTCTGTTGCTTTTGGATCAAAATTCTCGGCAAGTCTATCCGAACATCCCTTAGTCTGGGCATAAGAAATTGACACAAACAAAAAGAAAAGGATGAAAAATTTTTTCATAGTCGTAATCAAATGAAAATCAAATGAAAGATATTAAACAAAAGCATACAATCCTAAATTTGATAAATAAAAAGGTTTTGAGCGAATGATTGTTTTTTTTAGGAATCATAGTTCCCGCACACGAGGCTGAAAGCCGAACTGGCAGAGTAATCTGGTATAAACGAAGTTCATCGAACTCTGTTTAAAATAAAAAATTAAGTGAAGCAATCTTCCGGAAAAATAGGGAGGACTTCCACTGCTATCAGGGCTAGATAGGTTTTATGGGTTTGTGTTTGGTTAAGAAACATCAACAACTAGCTCGTCAATCTTAATCAAATTTAGTATTAATGTATTGATTTAAATGGGCTTAAGTCGCGTTCTGTGTCTTTGTTTTTTCATTATATTTGAAAAGCTAAAAGATAGTATTCCTTATATACCAATCAAAAAAATATGGGTTTTATTAAACGTAGTTTACTTCTGTTTTTTGTTGTTACTTCTTCATTTTCTTCGTTTTCACAGAAAATTGATTTCAGAAGTGATAGTTTGGATATGAAACACATTCTGAAAAGTATTTTTGTAAAAAATGATACAGTAAAGAATAAAGAACCAGGTAAAATTGCTTTTTCATTAATGCCCGCCCCCGATATGAAAAGCGCCGAAGGCGGACTTGTGGTTTCATTTGTAACTACTTTTTTTTTAGATGAAAATCATGAAACTACCAAAATGTCAGAAGTCTATTTTACCCCAACGACGAGTTTTTCGGGGCAATATTCTTTTCCTATACAATCCTATATTTATACCAAAGACAACAAATATAATTTCATTGGCGATTACAGGTATATGATCTATCCGCAGTTTACATACGGGTTGGGAGGGAACAGTTCCAAAAATCCGCAATCGGAAGTTCATTATCAGCAAATTCGATTTTATCAATTTGCAACTAGAAAAATAAAGGGAAATTTTGGTTTGGGATTGGGTTTTCAATTAGATAATTATCAAGATATTTCCGAAGACGTTGAAATAGAGGGGCAGACAGATTTTAATAAATATCAAGGAGGTGACTACTCTAATGAGCTTTCGTCAGGAATAGCTTTTCAGGCTTTGTATGATTCTCGGAAAAACATTTTGAATCCCAAACAAGGTTATTATTTTGAGGCCGATTATCGCATCAATTCCAAGGCTTTTGGCAGTGACACTGAATGGAAGTCAATATATATAGACGCGAGAAAGTATCATTCGTTTAGTGAAACGCGTCATAAGATTTTGGCAACCAGAGTGTTCTATTGGGCTGTTTTTGATGGAAAACCTCATTATTTGGATTTGCCAAGTGTTGGTTGGGATCGATATGGTAAAACAGGAAGGGGCTTCACTCGAAACCGTTACCGCAGTAATTCTTTGTTATATACGGAAGCAGAATATCGTACTGATATCACTAAAAATGGTTTCCTTGGAGCAGTTTTTTATGGAAATCTTTCTTCTGTATCCAATTTAGATTCTTATCGTTTTGACAATTGGACACCTGCTGTCGGAACCGGTTTAAGGATAAAATGGAACAAGGTTAATGACTGTAATCTAGTCTTAGATTATGGAGTAAGTAAAGACGATTGGACTTTTAGAGTTGCTCTTTCAGAGAATTTTTAAGATTTTATAGAAGTTTGTATTCATGGGCTACTTTGTAGTTAGGAAACTTTGTGACTTTACGGCTTAAAATATATCTTTGAAAAATGCAACTATCCGTAATCATTCTCAATTATAATGTCCGTTTTTTTTTAGAACTGTGTCTTTTAAGCGTAGAAAGCGCTTTGAAAAACATAGATTCCGAAATAATTGTCATTGATAATAATTCCCAAGATGATAGTTGTGAGATGTTGAAAACTTGTTTTCCAAATGTGAAACTCATCCAAAATAATGAAAATTTAGGCTTCCCGAAAGGGAATAATATTGGCGTTACAGAAGCCAAAGGAGATTATGTCTGTATTTTGAATCCAGATACCGTCGTTGCTGAAGATACGTTTGAAAAGGTGCTAGCATTTGCCCGAAAACAAAAAAACTTAGGAATCGTAGGCGTAAAATTGATAGATGGAGCTGGTAATTTTCTTCCTGAAAGCAAAAGAGGAATTCCCACGCCTTGGGTAGCCTTTACCAAAATTACGAGTCTGTATAAGATATTTCCAAAGTCTCCATTTTTTAATAAATATTATGCCCAAGATCTATCCGAGAACCAAACAGGGGAAGTGGAAATTTTAGTTGGTGCTTTTATGGTTCTAAAAAAAGAATTGTATAAGGAAGTAGGTGGTTTTGATGAAAACTGCTTTATGTATTCAGATGATATTGATTTGTCATATAGGGTGTTGCTGAAAGGAAAAATCAATTATTATTTTCATGAAACAACTATAATACATTATAAAGGTGAAAGTACAATTAAGGACGGTATTTATATGAAACGTTTTCAAGAAGCTATGGAGTTTTTCTATAGAAAGCATTTTAGTGTTTCATATCTTTTCTCTGTATTCATGAAAATTGGAATTGTGTTTTTTTCTTTAATAAAAAGATTTCAAGGCAGATCAAAAGCTAAAACTATTCCTGAAAATTATTTGCTTGTATCGGCATCTGATGCATTGGTAAAAATAATAGCGCTACTTGTCCAAAAAAAGGTTGATTTTCTCGATTTGAAAACAGAAAAAGAGGTAAATTTGTCATCAATTTCAATAAGAAATGGGTCACAGATTATTCTGGATAATGAGTTTGTTTCCTTTAAAGAATGCATTAATATTCATGAAAAGCATAGAAACAAAGGAATTACATTTAGAATTATTCCCAAAAAGGCAAATTTTATCATTGGAAGTGATTCTTTTAATGATACAGGTGAAATTGTAAAAATCAAATAAAAATTACATTTAGTGAAATTTATATTGATATTTTTTAATAATTTCGCAAACTGAAAATCAAAATCACCTTTTAGATTAACAATATGGCAAGATTTGAATTAAAGCTTCCTAAAATGGGAGAAAGCGTTGCAGAAGCAACCATCACAAATTGGTTAAAAGAAGTTGGAGACAAAATTGAAGCAGATGATGCAGTTTTGGAAATTGCTACTGATAAAGTAGATTCTGAAGTTCCATCGGAGGTTTCAGGTGTTCTTGTCGAAAAATTGTTTGGAAAAGACGATTTGGTTCAAGTGGGACAAACCATAGCTATTATAGAGACAGAGGGTGGAAATGCTGAGGTTGTAAGTTCAGAAGTAGCGCCAGCAATTATTGAGGAAATACAAAAAACGGTTGAGGTAGCCAAAGAATCGGTTGCAACTCCAGTTGATTTTTCTGAAAGTGATAAATTCTTTTCTCCATTGGTGAAAAACATTGCAAAAGAAGAAGGGATTTCTTTAGGTGAATTAGTAAGTATCAATGGTTCTGGGAAAGAAGGACGTGTTACTAAAGAAGATATATTGAATTACGTAAAAAATAGAGGTTCTCAACCTGGAACTGTAGTGGCGACGCCTGTTAAAGCTGTTGAAGCTCCAAAAGCTTCAGTAGTTACTCCATCTCAAACCGTTTCTCCTGTTTCTGTAAATGGTGGTGATGAAATTGTAGAAATGGATAGAATGCGTAAGTTGATTTCGGGTTATATGGTAGCTTCGGTTCAAACTTCGGCTCACGTACAATCATTTATCGAAGTTGATGTGACTAATATTGTAAAATGGAGAGATAAAGTTAAAAACGCTTTTGAAAAAAGAGAAGGCGAAAAATTGACTTATACTCCTATATTTATGGAAGCAGTTGCTAAGGCGTTGAAAGATTATCCAGGTATGAATATTTCTGTTGATGGTGATTTTATCATTAAAAAGAAAAACATCAACCTTGGAATGGCAGCAGCTTTGCCAAATGGTAATTTAATCGTCCCTGTTATTAAAAATGCAGACCAATTGAATCTGGTAGGTATGGCAAAAGCTGTTAATGATTTAGGGAACCGTGCAAAAATGGGTAAACTAAAACCAGACGATACTCAAGGAGGAACTTATACAGTTACAAACGTGGGGACTTTTGGAAGTGTTTTTGGGACTCCAATTATTAATCAGCCGCAAGTAGGGATATTAGCATTGGGAGCTATTCGTAAAGTGCCTGCAGTAATTGAAACTCCAGAAGGTGATTTTATAGGTATCCGTCAAAGAATGTTCTTGTCTCATAGTTATGATCACCGAGTGGTTGATGGTGCGTTGGGAGGTGCATTTGTGAAAAGAGTAGCCGAATATCTTGAGGCATTTGATATAAATAGAGATTATTAATTCAGTTTAAATTGAAAATAGACCCGACAAATTTTTATAGTTTTTCGGGTTTTCTTTTTTTGGTATTTTTAGTCTTGACTTTAAATGAAATCAATGTCAAATCTTTATATTTGCACCAATTCAAATACAAAAAATGGAACTAAAACTCAATAAGCCAATTTGTTTTTTCGATCTTGAAACTACAGGAATTGACATCGGAAAAGACAGGATTGTGGAAATATCAGTTTTTAAAGTTTTTCCAAACGGCAATAAAGAAAGCAAAACATGGTTGGTGAATCCAACTATTCCAATTCCAGCACAGTCAACGGCTATTCATGGGATCAGCAATGAAAAAGTGGCTAATGAACCTACTTTTAACGAGTTGGCTCCGCAGGTTTATAATATGATTAAGGACAGTGATTTGGCGGGATTTAATTCAGATCGTTTTGATATTCCGTTATTGGCTGAAGAATTATTGAGAGCTGGGGTTGATTTTGATATGAAAAATAGAGTTTCTGTAGATGTGCAAACTATTTTTCATAAAATGGAAGAGCGTACTTTGAGTGCAGCTTTAAAATTTTACTGTGGAAAAGGTTTGGAAAATGCCCATTCAGCCGAAGCAGATACGATGGCGACCTACGAAATCCTAATGGCGCAACTGGATCGTTATCCCGAATTGGAAAACGATATGAAATCTTTATCAGAGTTTAGTACTAGAAAAAAAATAGCTGATTTTGCAGGAATGATTGCTTTTGATGCCGATAATGAAGAAATTTTCACTTTCGGAAAGCATAAAGGAGCCAAAGTTGATAAAATTCTGGAAACAGAGCCTGGTTATTTTAGTTGGATTCAGAATGCAGATTTTCCTCTGTACACCAAAAAAGTTTTGACGGCCATAAAATTAAGAAAATTAAATACAAAGTAAGGTACTGAGGGTCTTGGAATCTTAGTAATTCAGCAACTTAAAGAAAAAATGAAGATAATCTGTATCGGTAGAAATTATGCCAATCATATTGAAGAATTAAAGAACGAGCGCCCTTCGGAGCCAGTTGTTTTTATGAAGCCGGATTCGGCTATTTTATTAAAACAGCATCCTTTTGTAATTCCAGAATTCTCGGAGGATATTCATCATGAAATTGAACTTATTGTGAAAATAAGTAAAGTAGGAAAGTATATTGAGCCTAAGTTTGCTCATAAATATTATGATGAGATTAGTGTTGGAATTGATTTTACTGCAAGGGATTTACAAGCGAAGTTGAAAGCAAAAGGACTTCCATGGGAAAAAGCCAAAGCATTTGATGGTTCGGCGGTTATTGGAGAATTTTTGCCTAAAAGCCAGTTTGTTTCGTTAGAAAATGTTACTTTTGAATTAACGAACAATAATGTTACGGTACAAAAGGGGAATTCCAGCATGATGATGTGGAATATTGATGAGTTGGTATCGTATGTTTCTCAATTTTTTACTTTAAAGATTGGTGATATTATTTTTACGGGAACACCAGAAGGAGTTGCGGCAGTAAAACCAGATGATGTTTTAGAAGGATTTTTAGAAGGACAAAAACTATTTAGAATACAAGTAAAATAATGGCTTTAAAATACAATTTAGCAAAAGTGTACGCACTTTCGGATAATGATCCAGAGTTTGTGAATGAAATTTTGAATTTATTTGTTACCGAAGTTCCTGAAGATTTAATGCAAATTGGAGAGGGAATTAAGAACAAAGATCACAAACATACTTATGCCTTTGCCCATAAATTAAAACCAACATTAGATTTGTTAGGGTTAAATGTGGCTTTCGAGGAAATTCTGCAAATAGAAGCTTGGACGAAAGCAGAAGGTAAAAAGAAAGAAATAATTGAGACTTACAAAAGTGTTAAGACTCAGGTTAAAGATGCTATTAAAGAGTTGAGAAAAGATTTTGATCTTTAATCCTTAGTTTTTTATATAGTTACAAGAATTTTAATCATATAATCCACAACTGTATTAGTGTGCAGTTGTTGGATTTTTTTATTTAATAACAATAAATATATGAGAGCAAGCATTATCACTATTGGAGATGAGATTTTAATTGGTCAAATAGTAGATACGAATTCGGCTTTTATAGCGAAATCATTGGATAAGATTGGTATTGAAATAGATGAAATTATTTCGATCAGCGATTCGGCTGAACATATATTGGAAACTTTTTCTAAACTTCAAAATAAAGTGGATTTAGTTGTAATCACAGGAGGGTTGGGGCCTACAAAAGATGATGTTACCAAAAAAACTTTTTGTGATTATTTTGAAGATGTTTTAGTGGTTGATGAAGTTGTTTTAGCTCATGTTACGGAACTCATCGAGGGGTATTTCAAAAGAAAAATAACTCAGATCAATAAAGATCAGGCTTTGGTTCCTTCTAAGTGCACTGTTCTTCATAATCAAGTAGGTACTGCGCCGGGAATGTGGATAAAAAAAGAAAATACTGTTTTTGTTTCGCTTCCAGGAGTTCCTTTCGAGATGAAATATTTGGTTGAAAATGAAATTGTTCCAAAGTTGGTAAAAGAATACGAGCGACCTTATATTTTGCATAAAACTATATTGACTTATGGGCAGGGCGAAAGCTTGGTTGCTGAACGTTTGGAGGAATGGGAAAATAGTTTGCCTGAGTTTTTGAAATTGGCTTATTTGCCATCACCCGGGAAATTGCGTTTACGTATCTCTGGCCGAGGAAAAAATAAATTAAGGTTAGAAGAAGCAATTGATGAATATGTAAAATCTTTGGATGCTATTATTCATGATATAATTGTTGGTTTTGAGGAAGATGAAACGATAGAAGTGATTTTGGGAGGAATGTTGTCCAGGAGAAATCTTACGTTGTCAACTGCTGAAAGTTGTACCGGAGGTAAAATTGCCGAAATGATTGCTTCGGTTCCTGGGGCTTCCAATTATTTTAAAGGAAGTGTTGTGGCATATGCGACTGAAGTGAAAATAAATGTACTTGGTGTTTCTGAGTCTTTAATAAATGAGTATGGTGTTGTGAGTGCGGAAGTTGCAAAAGCGATGGCTTTGAATGTAAAAACATTGCTAAAAACGGATTATGCAATTGCAACGACAGGAAATGCTGGTCCCTCAAAAGGTGATGAAGCAGCAGAAGTTGGGACAGTATTTATAGCATTGGCTACGCCAAATCAAATTCTGGTTGAGGAGTTTAATTTTGGTCAACCACGTGAAAAAGTGATAGATAGGGCTTCAGTTAAAGGCCTCGAAATATTGCTTAAAGAAATTTCAAAAAAAGAACAATAAATATTTTGGTTTATAGGTTTATTTTTCTTTTCTTTGCACCCTGATTTTGAATAACGATAAAAGATAAGTATAATGTCAAGAGTTTGTGACCTTACAGGTAAAAGAGCGATGGTAGGAAATAACGTTTCTCACGCTATGAACAAAACTAAGAGAAAATTTTCTGTAAACTTAGTTAAAAAGCGTTTTTATCTTCCAGAAGAAGATAGATGGATTACTCTTAGAGTAGCAGCATCTACGATAAAAACAATTAATAAAAATGGAATCGCTGCAGTTTTGAAAAAAGCGCAGTCAGAAGGATTTATTAAATAATCTTTTCCAAAATAAAAAAATAGCAAGATGGCAAAGAAAGGAAATAGAATCCAGGTAATTTTAGAATGTACTGAACACAAAACTACTGGTGTTGCAGGTACTTCAAGATATATAACTACTAAGAACAAGAAAAATACTCCAGACAGATTAGAGATTAAAAAATTTAATCCAATCTTGAAAAGAGTAACTGTTCATAAAGAAATTAAATAATTAGAGATTTTTACTTAAGTAAAAGTTTTGTAAAACATTTGAATCATGGCAAAGAAAACCGTAGCATCGTTACAAACATCTTCTAAGAGATTATCAAAAGCCATCAAAATGGTGAAATCTCCAGTAACTGGCGCATATACATTCGTTGAATCTATTATGGCTCCTGAAGAAGTTGATGAATTCTTGAAAAAGAAATAATAACTATTACATTTTATAGAAAAGCTACTTTCATTCGGAAGTAGCTTTTTTATTTTCTATATTTACACCTTGAAATTAAAATGCTTTTTGAGAATTTCTTTAAAGACAAAATAGATTGTTTTTAATTGATTTTTCTTGTTTAAGTTGACAAATGTAAATTCCAAATCATAAAACTCCATGAGCTTTTTTAAAAAAATATTCTCCTCAGAGAAAAAAGACTCGAACCTAAGCGAACAGGCGAAGCAATCATTAGATAAAGGTTTAGAAAAAACAAAATCTACTTTTTTTTCCAAGTTAACCAAAGCAGTGGCTGGAAAGTCAAAAGTAGATGATGATGTTTTGGATAATTTAGAAGAAATTCTTGTTTCTTCTGATGTAGGAGTCAATACAACCCTTAAAATTATTACCCGTATTGAAAAAAGAGTAGAAGCTGATAAATATCTTGGAACTGACGAACTCAATCAAATTTTGAGAGACGAAATCGCAGGATTATTATCGGAAACTAACACTGGGGAAGGAACGGAATTTGTTATTCCAGTAAATACCAAACCTTATGTTTTGATGGTAGTTGGTGTGAATGGAGTAGGTAAAACAACAACAATTGGAAAGCTGGCTTATCAATTTAAAAAAGCAGGTTTTAAAGTGGTTCTTGGTGCGGCGGATACTTTTCGTGCGGCAGCCATTGACCAATTGCAAATTTGGGCAGATAGAGTAGGCGTACCTATTGTTCGTCAAGATATGGGAAGTGATCCTGCTTCAGTAGCTTTTGATACTTTACAGTCCGCAGTAGCTCAAAATGCAGATATTGTTATTATTGATACTGCCGGTCGTTTACACAATAAAATTAATCTGATGAACGAACTCTCAAAAGTGAAAAGAGTAATGCAGAAAGTGGTTGGTGATGCTCCTCACGATGTAATGCTTGTTTTGGATGGTTCTACAGGACAAAACGCATTTGAACAAGCTAAACAATTTACTGCAGCTACCGAAGTGACTTCTCTTGCGGTTACCAAATTGGACGGAACTGCCAAAGGAGGTGTCGTTATCGGTATTTCAGATCAATTTCAAATTCCGGTTAAATACATTGGTGTTGGTGAAGGAATTGAAGATTTGCAGGTTTTCAATAAATACGAGTTTGTGGATAGTTTTTTTAAATAATTGAGTTGGGTTTTTATGAAAAAATATAATCCTATCTACTTTTACTTTGTTAGTATTATTGCATTTGTATTGGCTAACATCTTTAGAGAGAAAAGTATTCCCTTGTATTATTTCTTAATGATTATTGGTGTTGTTTTCTTTGTTTTGGGTATTATTAAAAGGACTCAAAAGAAATAGAAAGCTGTTTTTACAAATGTAAAGCACTTATTTTTGACTATATGTTTCGTCGAAATCGTATAAAGCGAGGTTTACGTTATCTGTAACCTCTTCGATTAGTATGAATCTCATTTTTTGTAGAGAACCATATATTTTTTTACTTAAAAGCATAGATAACTTACGTTTTTCTTTATCGATCTTCAGTAAGGCAAGATATGTCATAATTTCTTGTATACTGTTGTAAACATAATTGTTGTCATTTTTCTTTTTCAAAAAATTGAAAATAGTTTAAAGGGGAAGTTTTTTTTATTTTCTTTGGATTTTTAAAGTTTAACTTTGTTGTATTAGTTGAAGATGTAGATTAACGGGATGCCCTAGCCCTGATAGCAGCGGTATCCTTTTTTGGGTGATTTTTCTTCACCAAAAAAGATACAAGCGGATAGCAGGAATAGCTCCTAAAAAAATAATTATTTTATGAAAAAAGTATTTGGTGTTTTACTAATTGCACTTTTATTTGTTGGGTGCAAGCAAAAAATAAATCCTGCTGACGTTGCTAAAATCAGCGGTTATTGGGAAATTGAAAAAGTGGTCTTTGAAGATGGAAATGAGAAAAAATATGGAGCGAATGAATCGTTTGATTATTTTCAAATAGATAAAAAGAATGTTGGGATTCGCAAAAAAGTAATGCCGCAATTGGACGGTACTTTTTTAGTAAACGATACGTTTGAAAATGTGAAAGTGCGTTTTGCAGATGACCAGATTTTTTTGGATTACAGTACGCCTTACATGAAATGGAGCGAGGAAATACTGACTTTGACAGATAAAGAGTTAGTTGTTTTGAATGCAGAGAAAAAGGAATATCATTATAAAAAAGCGGGACCAATAAATCTAGATGACTATGGCAAAAAGGCTAAATAATCAAAGTTCGATAGGGGACGTTTTGAAGCAAATTATCGAGGTCAATAAACTGCAGTCTGGAATGGATGAGATTGATGTGAAAGATGCCTGGCGAAATTTGATGGGGAATGGTGTGAACAGTTATACCAATAATGTGGTTTTAAAAGGTTCGACTTTGTATGTTCAGTTGACATCAGCGGTTTTGCGAGAGGAGCTAAGTCACGGAAAATCTAAGATTATTAAAATGATTAATGAGGAACTGCGTAGAGATGTGGTAAGGGATGTAGTTCTCAGATAGCAGAAATAAGAAGGCAGATTGCAGAAAAAGTGAGTAAAGACCCGATAGATTATAAAAAAAAAATCCCATTCAAAATGAATGGGATTTTTTATATAATCTGCAATCTGAATACTAGAACTGTTCTCTTCCAGCAAAGTGGAATGCACCTTCGATAGCAGCATTTTCATCGCTATCAGAACCGTGAACTGCATTCTCTCCGATTGAAGTTGCATATGCTTTACGGATAGTTCCTTCAGCAGCTTCAGCAGGGTTTGTAGCACCAATTAAAGTTCTGAAATCTTCAACAGCGTTATCTTTTTCTAAAATAGCAGCAACGATTGGACCACGAGACATAAATTCTACTAATTCTCCGTAGAAAGGTCTTGCAGCATGTACAGCATAAAATGCTTGAGCATCTGCAACTGTTAATTGAGTTAATTTTAGAGAAACGATTTTGAAACCACCGTTTGTAATCATTGCTAATATATTTCCGATGTGTCCGTTTTGAACTGCATCAGGCTTAATCATTGTAAAAGTTCTATTAGTTGCCATTTTTCTGTGTTTTAAAATTTTGTGCAAAAATATACTTTTTTTATCGAATGATTTTAGCAAATCGTCAATTTAATGATGAAAATCTGTTATTACTGTTGTTTTTCTTTTTTTTATACTTTGAAGTACATTTTCTTTTTGTAGAAATACGCCAAGAGTATAGACCAGATACCAGCATAAAGTAAGGCAAACATTAATGAAGCTGTCTTTGGATTACTGAAAAAAGGCTGAACTCCAAAAGCATATAAATAGTCCAAAAGGTTAATTTGCTCTGTTGGTGTTTTTGGGTTTGTAAGCGAAATCATAACCATGGCCTGCGGAACAATTTGAGAAAGGAAGAAAACTATCATTGGGTTTACTCCCCAAATGAGGAATAATTTGGTTCCTTTTTTATAATCGGCAATGTCAATGATGTAGTATAAAGCTGATAATGTAAGTGTAGCAAGTCCAGCAGTGTATAAAACATATGAGCTAGTCCAAAGTGCTTTGTTTATAGGGAAAAAGATATTCCAAATTTGTCCTAAACCAATTAGAATTACTCCTATAAAGAGTATTTTTTTAAATTTTTCGGTTTTTAATAATGTACTGTTTAGCAATTGTCCAATCAATAAGCCTATTATTCCAGTTACAATGGCAGGAATGGTACTCAGTATTCCTTCTGGATCCCAGGTTTTGGAGGATTCCCACATGTGTCCTTTTAAGAAAATGTTATCAACCCAGGCCGCTAGATTGGTTCCTTTTTCAAGGTTTGTAATTTCGAATCCAGGTGCCGGAATTAGTGTCATGATTGCCCAATATCCTAGCAAAATTCCGATAGCTGTGAGTAATTGTGTTCTTTGGGTAGTTTTCAAATACAAAAGAGAAGCAATAAAATAGACAATTCCGATACGTTGCAAAACACCGGGCAAACGAACTGATTGATACGCTTCGATGCCACTATACGCAAGAATCATGTAAATGATAAAAATTGCAACTGCCAAATACGTTTTTAGTTTAGCATCAAAATTTCCCATTAAGGCATAACCAACTAAAGCGGTAATTACTAGACGACCAATAATTAAGGGGATACCTTCTATTCCGAAGAGTTGTATGTTGCTAAAAAAGTTGAAAAATATTCCTAGACATATCATACGAAGCGAACGAGTGAATATTTTATTAAAAGTGGTACTGTCATAGGTTTTACTAGGCATTGCAAATGAAATTGCTGCTCCCATGATGAAAATAAAGAAAGGAAAAACCAAATCGGTTGGTGTGCAGCCGTGCCATTCAGCGTGTTCTAATGGAGGGTAAATTGCTGCCCAGCTACCAGGATTATTGACAATGGTCATTAAAAAAATTGTTAATCCTCTAAATACATCAAGCGAAATAAGGCGGTCTTTGGTCATTGGTTTTGTGGTTAGTTTTGGGTGGTTTATATTTTAGTCTAAAACTATTGTATTGAAATTTTGTTCTAATGGTTTAAGTTGGCTCACTATTTGAGGAATCAAGCGTTCTCCGTTTTCCAGATAAAATTCAGAAAAATTAGCTTGACGTTCCTGCAAACTTTGATTAGGAAATAATTCGTTTTGCAAGTCAATGATGCGTTTCAATTCATCGTGATATTTTCTTTTTTGAGCAATCAATAATCTCTTTTCAAGAGTTTCCAATCCTTTGATTTGTTTCGTTTCCTGTGCTTTTACAGCTCCCAAAAATGATTTGTCTGTATGGTTAGCCAATTCTAAAAGCATTTCAAATTGTTTTTTTAAAGCTTTCTTTTGTTCAGTAAAATCAATCGGAAAATCTGATAGTTTTTGGGTAATACGATTTACTAAAGTTGCTTGTTTGGTAAATAAATCAGCCCAAGACAGGTTTAATTTATCGACTTTCTTGTTCTGTTTTTCAGTTGCCAAAAGAACAGAGTTTCTCAACAATAAGATTGGGAAAGTGACTTTTGCGGAAGCGAAAAAAGACTTTAATTCCAGCCAATAAGCAATTTCCCCTCCTCCACCAATGTAGCATAAGTTGGGTAAAATGACTTCTTGATACAGCGGACGCATGATAACATTGGGACTGAATTTTTCTGGATTGCTTTCTAATAATGCCAGTATTTCAGTTTCGGTAAATTCGATTTTCGTGTGGTTGACTTTATAAATTCCGTTTTCGAGAATAATTCTTTCGCGTAAATCGTCTTCAATGAAGAACAAATTGATTTCGCGCGGATTCACTTGAACGAAATAATCGTTTAATTTTTCAATGGTTTCGGTTACCGTTTTGAAAGATGTTTGTTGAAGCAATTCTTCTTTTATATAAGGAATAAAATTGCGCTTCAAATTCTGATCATCAGCATCCAAAATAACTAAACCTGATGCTCCAAAAAGAGCATTGGCTAAAAATCGCGTTGCATCGGCTAAGTTGTCATGCTTGATGTAGGAATCTTTAAATAGTTTTTTGATAGTATTGGCATTGGTGCTGGAGCCAATTTCAAGGGCATATATCTCTAGGAATTCTGCAAGACCTTCTGTAGATAACCTTCCGACAGGTCCTTTACTTTCTCTATTCCAGTTGAATTTTTTCCCTTTAAAACTAAAATAATTGATTTCTTCAAAATCGTGATCTTCGGTTGCCATCCAATAAATGGGAACGAAGTTTTGGGAAGGATATTTTGTTTTTAATTCTTTAGTCAGATTGATTGTCGAAATAATTTTATACAAAAAATACAATGGGCCGGAAAACAAATTCAGCTGATGTCCTGTGGTAATTGTGAAAGTATCAGCACTAGCCAAAGCTTCAATATTTTGTTTCGTCAGATCTGATGTGGGAATTTTTGAATATTGGTTTTTCAGAACCGTAACTAAAACAGATCTTTTTGTGTTGAAATTGTTAATACTGTTACAATCGAAATTTTCTTTTTTTTCCTTTATTTGTTCTTCGAAATTTTCAAGATTTGGAAATCGATTGTAAAACAACTGTGTAGGCTCTTTTTGGTTTAAATAATCATTCATCAAAGGAGAGAAATATCCAGAGTTTTGGTAGCTAATACAGTCTGTTGGCATATTCAAAGTTTATTTGATGCTAAATTACCAAAAAATATTGGAACAAAATCTTTGTTACTTTTGAAAATTAAATTCAGTTATTAATTAGTTTAACAACATAAAATCCACATGGTAGAAACAAGCAAACCTGGCAAAGTAAATTCTTTAAAACATGTTCTTTTTGGCAGTTTAATAGGTACCACAATAGAATTTTTTGATTTTTATATTTATGCCAACGCTGCCGTTTTGGTATTCCCGCAATTGTTTTTTCCAAGTTCAGACACTACGATGGCAACCTTGCAATCGTTGGCAACCTTTTCGATAGCTTTTATATCACGTCCATTGGGTTCAGCATTTTTTGGACATTATGGTGACAAGATTGGTCGTAAATTTACTTTAGTAGCAGCTTTGCTGACTATGGGGATTTCTACTGTGACCATTGGTTTTTTACCAAGTTATGCCAGTATTGGTGTTGTCGCTCCTTTGTTATTGATGTTGTGTCGATTCGGGCAGGGAGTTGGGCTTGGAGGCGAGTGGGGAGGAGCTGTTTTATTGGCAATTGAAAATGCACCACCCAACAAACGCGCTTGGTATGGAATGTTTCCGCAATTAGGAGCGCCAATTGGTTTACTGCTTTCCGGAGGGACATTTTTATTGTTAACAGACTCAATGAATAATCAGGATTTTATGGATTATGGTTGGAGAATTCCTTTCATTGCCAGCTCACTTTTGGTAGTTGTTGGTTTTTATATCCGAACTAAAATCACAGAAACTCCTTCTTTCGAAAATTCTAAAAAAGAACATGAAGAAGTTAAAATCCCTTTTCTTACTTTGGTTAAATCGTATAAAAACCAATTGCTTTTTGGAACTTTGGCATCTATAACCACATTTTTGGTGTTTTATTTAATGACCGTTTTTACATTGAGTTGGGCTACTTCAGATTTGGGTTATGAGAAAAGAGATTTCTTATTGATCCAGTTGTTTTCGGTATTGTTTTTTGCTTTTTTTATTCCGGTTTCAGCGATAGTAGCAGATAAAATTGGACGACGCAAAATGTTGATTATTGCTACCATTTCCATTGCAATTTTTGGTTTTTTCTTTTCCCATTTTTTAAATTCCGGTAGTACAGTAATGGTAACTTTCTTTTTGTGTACTGGAATGGCTTTGATGGGATTCACTTATGGGCCTTTAGGAACGTTTTTATCTGAATTATTTCCTACTGCCGTTCGATATTCGGGAGCTTCATTGACCTTTAATATGGCTGGAATTATTGGGGCAGCTTTTGCACCTATGATTGCTATTTGGCTTGCATCAACTTACAGTTTGACTTATGTTGGTTTTTATCTGACATTAGCAGCTTGCATTTCTTTATTTTCTTTGTTGGCTATTAGCAAGAAAGAGCACAAATTTTAAATTAAATAACAATACAGTTTATTAAAGATTTGCAAAAAACGTTTTGCAAATCTTTTTGATTTATAACTTTAGTGTTTTACTCTCATATTTTAAAAAGTCCAATGAATGGGCTTTTTTTATAATATGTTTTTATCTCTTTAAGCTAAAATGGCCTTTATATTCTTTTCCGTTTTTTCGTGTAGCAACAAACCAATAATCAGTGGAGGGGAGAGTTTGTCCGATAAAAGTTCCGTCCCACCCATTGGAATTTGAATCCAGTTCTTTGAGTAATTTTCCAAACCGGTCGAATATTTTTAGCGTAATATCCTTTTCAGTGTTCGAAGCTTTGATTTTCCATGTATCATTGAATCCATCACCATTTGGAGTGAAAAATTTTGGGTACATCAATAAATACACTTCCTCGGTTGCTGTACCACAACCATTTTTGTCTCTTACGTGTACTGTATATTCGCCGCTATTTACACCAGAGAACTGGTTGCTGTTTTGGTAATTAGTTCCGTCAATTGAATATTCAAAATCCCCGGATCCAGTTACAAACACCGTAATCGTGTTATCATTGTCTGTCCAGTCTTTGGTTTCTATTGAAGTTATTTTAGCAATATTGGATGTTTTTACCATAAATATTTTATCACTGAAACAAGAAAGAGCACCGTAAGTTTTGGTAACAGTTACCGATAAATCTCCAGGGTTGTCTATGGTGATGGTTTGGTCAGTTTTCCCATTAGACCATAAATAACTGTCGGCACCCGAGCCAGCATCTATCAAAATACTTTTGTTTTCGCAAATAGGCACAATATCCTGAATAGGAATAATTGGTTTTGGAAAAAGAGAAATTTTTAAAACGGCTATTGCATAGCAAGGCGTACTTGAATTGATTCTGACGTAGATTCTATTTTCTCCCAATGTTAATTTGTAATTGGGAGCATTTTTTATTTTATTAGCGACCAAATCATTTTCGGCATCCGGCAGCGATTTATAATAACTGAAACTATAGTTGGCACTGTTTGAAATTAAAAATGAATTAAAGTCGTCCAGTTTTACGTATTCTGTACCATCATTCAAATCATCGCAAACAGAGAAGTCATAATTATTGGAAGGCAAAGTGCTGATCAAAGAAACAGTTACCGCCAATCTACTAACGCTTTCGCAATTGTTTTCTGTTTGTGAAGCGTAATAGGTTTTACCGTTCGCTAAAGCCGTGTTATCTGCTAAAAGATTACCAAGAGTTGAGCTGTCATGCCATTTTATAGTTGACCCAACTACTGCTATAGTACTCAAAGTTGGATTCTGACTGGAACAAAAACTTTGAGAAGCATCTCCTGTTGGAGCGATTGTGTTTTGAATGTTAACGACAATAGGGATTCTTTCGCTTTCGCAGCCATTTATTGTTTGTGAAGCATAATAAGAGATACCGTTTTGAAGAGGAGTTGTATTCGATAAAAACATTCCAGCTGTTAATTTATCATGCCATTTTATGTTTTGGCCAGTTGTTATTGTAATATCTTTTAAAGTTGCATTTTGTTGAATGCAGAACGGTTGCGGGGATAATGCCGTAGGTAATGGTTGGCTGCTAATCGTAACGGTTTGGTTTTGAGTAATCGAGTTTCCATTTCCATCATCATAATTCCAAACAACTGTATAAGTTCCTGGTAAACTATAGAAAAGTGGGCTTGAGGTAGTAGCTGTAATTACTCCTGCACAAGTATCTGTGGCGGTTGGAATTGTTGTTATTAAGGTGTGGCAATCTCCTATGATTGTTGGGAGAGTTGTGAGATTGGGAATGGGAGCAACTGTATCGCCAACAATTACATCAACAGTAAGAACACCATCACAAGTTCCTGTTCCTGTAATGTTACAACTGTATTGTCCGCTATTTAAAGCTGTTGCGTTTGGAATTGTTGGATTTTGATCTATTGAGATGAAACCGTTTGGGCCTGTCCACAAATAGTTTGTTCCTCCAGATGCTTTTAGTTCAAGAGATTTTCCAATACAGACTGGAGAGTTGGAGGAGGCTTTAATTAAAGAATAACAGTCTTTAAATTTTACCAAGAAAGCATCTGCTACATTTGGTAGATAACTTACACTACTAGGGTAAAGGTTTGGCTGATATGTATTTGGTGTTGCTATATTTGTTTGGCTATTTGTCATACCAGACAAATAAATGTAAGAATCATTGTCAACTGCTGTAATGTATGCATTATCAGCACTTTCTCCTGAATAATACGTAGCCCATTCTCTTTGTCCATTTGTGCTAAATTTTACTAAATAGGAATCGGTGCCAGCATTATTACTTAAAGGGATTTCTTGATATGAATTTGGAGTAGCGACAAATCCGTTTTCTACTCTTCCTGTAAAATAAATGTCACCATTTTTAGAAACGGATGCTCCAAGTGTTTCTGGAAAAAAATAAGAACCCCAAATTTTGTCTCCATTTGGATTAAATTTTAAAATACATCCACTATTAGTAGATATATGATTTTGTATATAAGTTTCTTGATAAACCCCAGTAGTTGCAATCCCTGAGTTACTATAAGTATTCCCAGAACAGTACAGGTTATTATTTGCGTCTACTCCAAGGTTAATAAAAACATCCTCACTGTTACCTCCAAAAAACTTATCCCAAATTTTGTTTCCATTTGGATCCAGTTTTATTAGCAACCCTTTTCTTCTCCATTCTGATTGTGGTAACGATAAATCTAAAGATGTTCCTAAAAAAAATAATTCTCCATTGGAATTTATTTTTGAATCAAAAAGGGTTCCTGGATAATAATAGGTTCCCCATATTCGATTTCCATTAGCATCAAATTTAATAATCATACCATTATATACTAAACCGTTAGTATTGTTTGAAATAGTTGTTAAAAAATTAGTTTGAAATGCTCCATTTGAGGATATATTTTCCTTACTACCAGTTTCACCAGAAACATATATTTTTTCATCAGAATCAATTATAATTGAAGAGAATTTGTCGTTGTCTAATCCTCCATAATAAGTCCCCCATTGTCGGATACCATTAGTGTCAAATTTAGCCAAAAAGCCGTCAAAGTAATCACTCTTAACAGGTTGGTAACTTCCATTTGTTGAGATGTTAGTATAGCTTTTACTTGTCCCGGCTATATAAATATTATCATTATTTGAAACTTTAATTTGACTAATTCCATCTGCATAAGTTCCTCCATAATAAGTTCCCCAAATTCTTGTTCCATCAGAATTAAGCTTTGCAAAAAAACTATCATAATCCCATTCTGCAGAGTAGTTACCTTGATGAGCACCTATTGAAGCAATATTGTTAGTGCTGTAAGTTTGTCCAGCCCAATAAACAAAACCGTCTTTGACAAAAACAGAAGATGGACTGTCCAATTTTTCTCCTCCATAATAAGTCCCCCAAAGTCTCACAGGAACAGGATCAATAATCACCGTTTTGTTAGAAACATTTTCCGAGCTTTCAAAACCGTAAACATTCTTCTTGATTTGAGTATATCCAACCACAATTTCCTTTTTGGTTTCTCCATCTTCTGTCCAGCTTGCTGGAAGGGTTTCCACCATTTCACCAAAATGCACACTCATTCGGATTTTATTATCAATCAATTCTGTTTGAGCTCCGCTGAATTTTAATTGAATATCTGATATTTTCCCTTTTGGATGAACTACAAAATTGTATTCTACCGTTTTTAATGTGTCTTTTGGGACCGTGAAAACCACATCGATGTTAGGATAAATATTTTTATAGGTTATTTGTTTGTATTGATGCACCATCAAAACTCCTTCGGGTTTGTTGGGTACATTATAGTAATTGTCATAATCCAAAGATTTTTCTTCGGTTGTCAATTCTACCTTTGGATTTGAATTTACAAAATCAATGTCAATTCTGTGAAATTGGTATTCTAAAGTATAATCGGGAAGTTTATCATTGTCTTTTGATGGAAATGGTAAAGGTTTTTTCTTTTCGTCGTGAGAATGATTGATAGGATGTTTTTTTGCTTCATAAACATCATACGAAAAACCATTTTTTTTCAACTGAACATTTAATCCGCCAGAGTTCAAAAGATATTTTACGGCATTGTTGGGTTTGCCTTTTTGATCTATAATCTGACCTTTATTTTCTTTAAAGCCAATAGTCTTATTTTTATTTTGGGCAAATGAAGAAATTGTAATTAATACTATTAAGAAGAGTAATTTTAGGTTCACTATATGCAAATTTGGATGACTTTGTAAATGTATTTAAATATTTATAAATTATCCAATCCAGTTTTTTAATTTGATATAAATCAACAAATAAAAAATAGCAATTCGCTTTTATGGAGAGAAACTAAAAATATCCCTTATTTTTGTAGAAAATAATATCCCTTGAAAACCAAACTTTTCCTTATCACACCCCCGTTTACTCAACTGAATACGCCTTATCCAGCGACGGCTTATATCAAAGGGTTTCTAAATACCAAAAATATTGAATCGGTCCAGGGGGATTTAGGGATTGAAGTGATTTTGAAATTGTTTTCGAAAGAAGGGTTGAAGAGTTTATTTCAATCCAACAACCAACAACCAACAACGGACAACTGCAAACGAATTCTAGCTTTACAGGACGAATACATCAAAACCATCGATTCGGTTATTGCATTTTTGCAGGGAAAAAATCCAACCTTGGCACTTCAAATTTGTCAGGAAGATTTCTTGCCGGAAGCTTCTCGATTTGCGCAATTGGAAGAACTTGATTGGGCTTTCGGAACGATGGGAACGCAGGACAAGGCCAAGCATTTGGCGACTTTGTATCTTGAGGATATTTCAGATTTTATAGTCGCATGTGTTGATGAAAATTTTGGTTTCAGCCGTTATGCGGAAAGACTGGGAAGAAGCGCCAATTCTTTTGATGAATTGTACGATGCCTTGCAACAGGAACCGACATATATTGATAGCATTCTTCTTTCGATTTTGAAAGAAAGAATCGAAACGATTCAGCCAACATTATTCTTGATTTCGGTTCCGTTTCCGGGGAATTTATATTCTGCTTTTCGTTCTGCACAATGGGTGAAAAAACATTATCCAAATATCAAGATCTCAATGGGTGGCGGTTTCCCCAATACTGAATTGCGTTCGCTTTCGGATGCACGAGTTTTTGAGTTTTTTGATTATATCACTTTGGATGATGGCGAAACACCAATAGAAGAATTGATTGTCAATATTGAAAATCCAAATCACAATTCATACAAAAGAACATTTCTTCTAGAAGAAGGAAAAGTAGTTTATAAAAATAATTCCACTCAACACGATTACAAACAATCCCAAGTGGGAACGCCCGATTATTCGGATTTGCTTTTGGATAAATACATTTCGGTTATCGAAATTGTGAATCCGATGCACCGTTTGTGGAGCGATGGCCGATGGAATAAGCTCACAATGGCGCATGGCTGTTACTGGGGGAAATGCACATTTTGTGATATTTCTTTAGATTATATAAAGGTTTACGAACCTGTCGCAGCAAGTTTGTTATGCGACCGAATGGAAGAAATGATTGCTCAAACTGGAGAAAATGGTTTCCATTATGTCGATGAAGCCGCACCACCAGCATTGATGCGCGCTTTGGCACTCGAAATCCTTCGCCGAAAATTGGCTGTCACTTGGTGGACAAATATTCGATTCGAAAAAAGTTTTACTCAAGATTTGTGTTTGTTACTCAAAGCTTCGGGTTGTATTGCCGTTTCTGGAGGGCTAGAAGTAGCTTCGGACAGATTATTGAAATTGATTGATAAAGGCGTAACGGTAGAACAAGTGGCGAAAGTTACTCGGAATTTTACCGAAGCTGGCGTAATGGTACACGCGTATTTGATGTACGGTTACCCAACACAAACAATTCAAGAAACGGTTGACAGCCTCGAAATGGTGCGCCAATTGTTTGAAGCGGGAGTATTGCAATCGGGGTTTTGGCATCAGTTTGCGATGACGGCACACAGCCCGGTGGGAATGTTTCCGGAGCAATTTGGAGCCGTAAAAGAAACGGAAGCCATTGGCACTTTTGCTAATAACGATATTAATTTTGTTGATTCGACAGGAATTGATCACGATAAATTTAGTTTTGGACTCAAGAAATCGCTGTTCAATTTTATGCATGGGATCTGTTTTGACTATGAATTGCAGGATTGGTTTGATTTCAAAATTCCGAAGACAAAAATTGGAGCTGATTTTATTTTTGACGCCTTGCAGGAAGAAACTAATTTTAATATTAAACCTACTGCCAAAATCGTTTGGCTAGGAGGGAAACCAACTGTAGAACATTTTACCAAATCCAAAAAAGGTAATTCTTGGGAAATGATGGCTCTAACTTTTCACGACAAAAAAGAAAGTTTTACTATTCAGACCAATAAAGCGGAAGGAGAATGGCTTGTTGAAATGCTTCAGAAAATCTCAGTTTCGAATGCAAAAACTTATTCTTTTCAGGAAGTAAAAACCGATTTTGAACAGCAACTAGAAGATTTTGAGTTGTTTTGGTATTCAAAACCTGTGAATACTTTGAGGGAATTTGGATTGTTGGTGTTGTAGGTTTTTCTAGTGTGAATCACAATTTACCACTTAATTTTCTTGTCTAGCAGATTTGCGTGAGGGATAGAAGCAAGTTACCGAAGTAATGCGGATAGCCCGACTCCAGTAGAGAATGGGCCGTATATGCGCAAAGTAAAGTAGGGCCATTTTCTACTGGAGGCACGCCCTAATTGATGCTCTTTGGATGATTTTGTCTAGAATTTGTTTTTTTGTTTACGAAAACGTTTTCTTTTCATACTTTTACTCCCCTAAAAAGACCAAGAATGAGTGATAATTACAAAGTAACTGTAAACGATGCTTTCCATTTTGATTTTGAAAAGGAAAGTATTTCTCAACTGGATGCAATACCTACGGGAGTTAATGAATTTCATATACTGCATCAAAACACACCTTATAAAGCGGAAATCATCACTTCGGATTTCAATCATAAAAGCTATACGGTTAAGGTAAACAATACAAATTATACGGTCGCCATTTCAAATCCTTTGGATATTTTGATTAAGGAAATGGGGTTTGAAGTTGGATTGACCAAACAGATTAATGCAATCAAGGCGCCTATGCCGGGATTAATTTTGGAAATTAGCGTTGTTGTCGGGCAAACTGTGAAAGAGAATGATAACTTAATTATTCTTGGTGCCATGAAAATGGAAAACAGTTTTCTTTCGCCTCGTGATGGTGTAATCAAATCCATTTCGGTGAGTACGGGAGATGCGGTAGACAAAGGGCAGTTATTAATTGAATTTGAATAAGGAGGACAAGTAAGAATCAAGAAGAAAGAGACAAGAAGAAAGAAACAAGAGGGAAGAAGAGAGATAGAAGTATTTTGTCTTGATTCTTGTAGTGAAACGGTCTTGCTTCTTTTATCTATTGAAGTCTTTCCTCTTTTTATCTATTAAAATATGAAGAAAATATTAGTTGCCAATAGAGGGGAAATCGCCATTAGGGTGATGAAAACCGCACAAAAAATGGGCATTAAAACCGTGGCAGTTTATTCTACAGCCGATAGAAATGCACCTCACGTAAAATTTGCTGATGAAGCCGTTTGGATTGGGGAAGCTCCATCTAGCCAATCGTATTTGTTGGGAAGTAAAATTATTGAAGTGGCCAAATCTTTGAACGTTGATGCGATTCATCCAGGATATGGTTTCCTGAGTGAGAATGCTGATTTTGCTTTGGAATGCGAAAAAAACGGTATTGTATTTATTGGTCCAAAGTCGCATGCCATCAAAATTATGGGAAGTAAACTGGCGGCCAAAGATGCTGTTAAGGCATACAATATTCCGATGGTTCCCGGTATTGATGAAGCGATTACCGATATCGAAAAAGCGAAACAAGCTGCAACAACAATTGGTTTCCCTATCTTGATTAAAGCTTCGGCTGGAGGTGGTGGAAAAGGAATGCGTGTGGTAGAAAGCGAAGCCGATTTTGAATCTCAAATGAATCGCGCCATAAGTGAAGCAGTTGCTGCATTTGGCGATGGTTCGGTTTTTATAGAAAAGTATGTGGCTTCTCCACGACATATCGAAATTCAGGTGATGGCAGACAGTCACGGTAACATTTTATATTTGTTTGAAAGAGAATGTAGTATTCAGCGTCGTCACCAAAAAGTGGTTGAAGAAGCGCCTTCGGCAGTTTTAACACCGGAATTACGCAAGAAAATGGGTGAGGCAGCTGTCTTGGTAGCTAAATCTTGTGATTATCTTGGAGCTGGAACTGTTGAGTTCTTATTGGACGAAAACAATAATTTCTACTTCCTTGAAATGAATACCCGTTTACAGGTAGAACACCCAGTTACGGAATTGATTACCGGTACCGATTTGGTTGAATTGCAAATCAGAGTGGCAAGGGGAGAAGAGTTGACAATCAAACAAGAAGATTTGAAAATAAAAGGACATGCATTAGAATTGCGTGTCTATGCTGAAGATCCGATGAATGATTTCTTGCCGAGTGTAGGTCATTTGGATGTATATCAATTGCCAGTTGGCGAAGGAATTCGCGTAGATAACGGTTTTGAACAAGGCATGGATATTCCGATTTATTATGACCCAATGTTGGCCAAATTAATCACTTACGGACAAACTCGTGAAGAAGCAATCCAATTGATGATTAAAGCGATTGAAAGTTATCAAGTAGAAGGTGTTTATACAACTTTGCCTTTCGGGAAATTTGTTTTTGAGCACGAGGCGTTTCGCTCGGGGAAATTCGACACACATTTTGTTAAGAAATATTACAATGCTGATGTGTTGAAAAATCAAATGGCTCAGGAAGCCGAAATTGCTGCTTTGGTGGCATTGAAACAGTATTTTGAAGATCAAAAAATCGTACGCTTACCAATTCAGTAAATTATGCAAGACAAGATAAAAACACTAAACGATAAAATTGCCGAAGCCCATTTGGGTGGAGGACTAAAGCGTATTGCGAAACAGCATTCGAACAAAAAGCTGACTGCAAGAGAGCGTATCAATTATTTGATGGATGAAGGTTCTTTTGAAGAAATTGGAATGTTGGTGACACACCGAACTACCGATTTCGGAATGGAAAATGAAATGTATTACGGTGATGGTGTTATCACGGGATACGGAACCATCAATGGAAGATTGGTTTATATTTTTGCTCAGGATTTCACGGTTTTTGGAGGTTCGCTTTCTGAAACACACGCTGAGAAAATCTGTAAAATTATGGATATGGCTGTCAAAATGGGAGCGCCTATGATTGGACTGAATGATTCGGGTGGGGCACGTATTCAGGAAGGTGTTCGTTCGTTGGGTGGTTATGCCGATATTTTCTTTAGAAACGTACAAGCCAGTGGTGTGATTCCGCAAATTTCAGCAATTATGGGGCCTTGCGCCGGTGGAGCAGTGTATTCTCCTGCTATGACTGATTTCACGATGATGGTTGAAGACACCAGTTATATGTTTGTTACTGGGCCAAATGTGGTGAAAACAGTAACCAACGAATCCGTAACTTCAGAGGAATTGGGAGGGGCAAGTACACATTCTACTAAGTCGGGTGTGGCGCATTGCACTTCGACAAATGATGTAGTTTGTCTGGAAGACCTCAAACGACTCTTGAGTTATTTACCTCAAAACAACAAAGAAACAGCACGCAATTTGCCATACGAACTTAAAGATGAAGTGCGTTTGCAATTAGCCGATATTATTCCGGATAATCCGAATAAGCCTTACGATATGCACAGCGTGATTGGAGGGATTATAGACGAAGATTCGTTTTTTGAAATCCATAAAAATTATGCCGAAAACATCCTTGTGGGTTTTGCCCGATTGGGAGGTAGAAGCATAGGAATTGTAGCGAACCAACCAATGTTTTTAGCTGGTTGTTTGGACGTAAACAGCTCGATAAAAGCGGCACGTTTTACTCGTTTTTGCGATGCGTTTAATATTCCGTTATTAGTATTGGTGGATGTACCGGGCTTTTTGCCGGGAACCGACCAAGAATGGAACGGAATCATTGTTCATGGAGCAAAATTGCTTTACGCTTTAAGCGAAGCTACAGTGCCAAGAGTTACCGTAATCACTCGTAAAGCTTATGGTGGTGCTTATGATGTAATGAATTCAAAACATATTGGTGCCGATATGAATTTTGCATGGCCTACAGCAGAAATAGCCGTAATGGGAGCTAAAGGCGCATCTGAAATTATCTTTAAAAAAGAAATTCACGATGCCGAAGACCATGAAGCCAAACTTCTAGAAAAAGAAGCTGAGTACGCCGAGTTGTTCGCGAATCCGTACACTGCTGCTCAACGTGGTTTTGTTGATGAGGTTATCCTTCCACAAGACACGAGACGCAAATTGATAAAAGCGTTTAGTATGTTAGAGAATAAAGTAAGTGTAACGCCTGATAGAAAACACGGGAATATACCATTGTAGTTATTTTATAAGAATTGAAAAACCACCTGATGACGGTGGTTTTTTATTTTACAGTAAAACGAAATCCAATACCATGTAAATTCTCAATGGCAATTTCTTTTTCGTTTGCCAAAATTTTTCGCAAGCGGGAAATAAAAACATCAAGGCTGCGTCCCATAAAATAATCATCGTCACCCCAAAGAGAGGTTAGGATTTGTTCTCGTTTCAAGACTACATTTTTATTGTCCAGAAATAATTTTAAGAGATCGGCTTCACGTTGGGTGAGGGGTATCTTTTCAGATTCATTAAAAAGTGTGAAATTTTTGGTGTCGAATTGGTATTTCCCAATTTCGTAAATTGATTTGTCAATCGCATTATTCTTACGGGAACGCCTCAAAAATATTTCAATTTTAAGAAGTAATTCTTCGATACTAAAAGGCTTTACGAGATAATCATCGGCTCCTAATCGAAGTCCTTTGATGCGGTCTTCTTTTAGGGTTTTGGCAGAGAGAAATATTATCGGAACATCGGTATCGAGTTTCCTGATTTCGGTTGCCAATTCAAATCCATCCATTTTTGGCATCATTATATCCAAAATACAAATGTCAAAAGCTCCCTTTTTGAAAGCTTCAAAACCAGATTTTCCATCTTCGCAATGCGTTACTTCATAATGATTTTGTTCCAAATTATCTTTGGTTAGAAATGCTAAGGTTGCATCGTCTTCGGTATATAATATTCGAACAGGGCTCATTAATTTTGTGGAATTAGTAGTGAAAAGGTACAACCTTTTTCTGGATTACATTTTACAGTTATTTTCCATTGATGAAGATCACAAATTTTCTTGACATAGTATAAACCTAGCCCAAACCCAGTTACTTCATTGCTTTTTTGACTTGGAACTCTGTAAAATTTATCAAATATAAAAGATATGTTTTTGGGAGAAATTCCAATGCCGTTGTCAGTAAAGTTTAATTGTAAATGCTTTCCAACTTTTGCAATAGCGATAATGATTTCAGGTTTGTTTTCGCAGTATTTTATCGCATTATCGAGCAGGTTGTAAACCAAATTGGTGAAATGAAATTCATCAGCTTCAATAGTGATAGACGCTAAATCAGTTTTAATTTCGATTTGGGTTTCAGGATGTTTTAGCTTAATGTTTTCAATTACAGATTCTAAAATTGGTAAAACATTCAGTTGACTTTTATTCAAGACTAAAGGAGCATTGTCAGATTTTGCAACCGCTAAAATTTTCTCGATATGTTGATTCAATTTGTTGCTTTGGTCAATAATGATATGGGTGTACTTTTCCAGTTTTTCATCTTCTTGAATTGGATTTTGCTTGATGAGGTAATTGGAAGCAATTAGTATGGATGACAAAGGCGTTTTGAATTCATGGGTCATGTTATTAATAAAATCACGTTGCAAATCGGAGTATTTCTTTTGCTGTAAAAGCGTAAAAATTGAATACACATAGACCAGCAAAATAACAATAAGCGCTATCGAAAGCAAAAACCAAAATCGTAATGAACTGAATAAATACCCTGTTTCATGAGGGAATCGAACAGCAAAATAATAGACAAGATTTTTGTGTTTGGGAAAATGTACGGAATGCTTGGTTTGTTTCTTTTCGGACAGTGAGATGTAGTTGCCATACACCATTTCGTCGCTTTGGCAATTGTACATTGCATATTCAAAATCCGTTGTGATATTCATTTTTTTGAATTCGGAGATTAGATAAAATTCTAAAATTTCGGGTTCAAAATCGTTATCAATATTGACAATATAATAATCATTGGAGATTTTTCGTACTGGATTTTTGCCGGGAAGTTCTTGATTGGTTCCCTGATATAATTTTTTTGCTACTTCCAGTAAGGCGACGTGTGCTTTTTGGCTGAACTTTTTTTCTTCAATAGTAAAGGCTTCTTTAGTCCAAAGCAATTGCGCTATCAGGATTCCTATAATTGCGATTAATCCAATTAAGATGCTACTATTGAGTTTGGTTAGTTTCATAAAAACAATTTATTGAGTGTAATATTAATCAAAATTTAGCTGTCTTTTTTGCATTAACAAGTCGTTAACAAAGATTGAATACCGCTTAACAAAGGTGTGCGTGTTTCTAATCTACTTTTGGATTATTCAAACGATAACCTTTAAAACACAATAATATGAAAATGATTAAAATTTCAATGTTGGCATTAACTCTAGGATTAATGTCATTTTCGGCTGTTGCTCCCGTGAAAAATTTAGTATCAAAAGTGGCTGCTACTGCTTCTTCTATCGTATGGAAAAGTGAGAGTATAGATGTTGGGTCTATTCCTCAAAATACTCCAAAACCTATTGTTTTTGAATTTAAAAATACTGGGAAAACCACTGTTATAGTTACCAATGTACAAGGTTCTTGTGGGTGTACTGCAACAGATTATACCAAAACACCAATCGCTCCAGGGAAATCAGGGACGGTTACAGCTACTTACAATGCGGCAAATGCTGGTGCTTTTACCAAAACAGTATCAGTAACTACTAATATTGAAACTGCACCTAAAGTTTTAACTATAAAAGGAACAGTTGTTGCGGCATCTACTGCCGTGAAAAGCTAATTTCATATTCATTAAATGATATTGAACCACCTGAAAAGGTGGTTTTTTTTATTTGTAATAAGAGCGATGTAAATTTTTGATTATAGTTTGAAAAAATAGTATCTAATCTTAAATCGCAATCGTTTTATATTTGCTATCTATACTATTGTGAAAAGCCCCAAAGGATTATGAATTATATAAAAAAAGGTCTTTTATTTTTATTGGTTTCCGTTTCGTTCGTTTCGGTTGCTCAAAAAAAGATTGAAACCAAGTCATTTTTTGAATACCATGGAAGAGTCGAAAAAATTCAGGATAATAAAGCGATACTCATAGGACCTGCATCTTCAGTATCATTTGATTTTACTGGTGATTCTTGTTCAATTACTTTGCAAAGCGTAGAAAATCATCAAAATTATGTTTCCCTAGAACTTGACGGAAAATATATTGGTAGAATTCGAATAGAAAAAGGAGCAGCACAATCCTTTCCGATTGCTGTTCCCAAAGATAGAAAAACACATCATCTTTCCATTTACAAAGCGACCGAAGCAACAAATGACGGCGTTTTGTTTGCGGGAACTACAGCTAAGTTGGTAAAAAGCCCTGTGGCTAAAAATAAAAAAAAGATAGAACTTATAGGTGATTCCATAACTTCTGGTTTTGGAAACGACGCTTCAACAATTCCTTGTGGGAGCGGAGACTGGTACGACCAGCATAATGCTTATTGGGCCTATGGTCCAGTTCTTTCCAGAGCATTGAATATCGATTTTGTATTGAGTTCTGTTTCGGGTTATGGAATGTATCGTAACTGGAATGATGAGCATGAGAATGAACCAAATATCCCAGATGTGTATGAAAATTTATATCTGAATAAGGACAGTTCTAAGCCCTATGATTTTGCTTTTCAACCCGATTTGGTTAGTATTTGTTTGGGAACCAATGACCTTTCGGATGGTGATGGTAAAAAAGCGAGATTACCATTTAATGAAGAAAAATACGTTTCAAATTATATTGATTTTATCAAAACAGTTTACAAACACGCACCTAAGACTAGAATTGTTTTATTAAACAGTCCGATGGTTTCGGGAGAACGAAATGTAACTTTGATAAAATGCCTTAAAAGAGTGATTCAGGCTTTTGAAAATGATAAAACACACAAACCAATTGCTTTGTTTGAATTCCAGCCGATGTCTCCAAAAGGCTGTGGCTATCATCCCAATATTGCTGATGATAAAGTGATGGCTGATCAGTTAATTCCTTATTTCAAAAAAATATTAAATGAAAAATAAGCTAATTGCCTTTGTTCTTTTCCTGATGTTTTCAAATACCGCTTCCGCAAATGTTACGTTACCGAATATCTTTTCCGATAATATGGTTTTGCAGCGTAATAGTGAAGTTACCATTTGGGGATTTGCCAATCCTCAGGAAGAAGTGGTGATTACGCCAAGTTGGAATAATGAATCTTATAAAGTTAAAGCCAGTAATCAGGCAAAATGGGAAATTATTATTCCGACTCCAAAAGAAGGAGGACCTTATACGATTACCATAAAAGGATATAATGAAATCGTTTTAAAAAATATTCTGATTGGCGAAGTTTGGATTTGTTCTGGGCAATCGAATATGGAAATGAATGCTAGTTGGGGAATTGAAAATGGTGATGAAGTTGTAAAAAATGCTACAAACCCAAACATCCGATTTTTTTTAGTACCAAAATTAACGGCGGCTACTCCACAAAATAACCTTTCAGGAAATTGGACAGAATGCACGTCTGAAACAATGAAGTATTTCAGTGCGGTGGGGTATTTTTTTGGAAAGCGTTTGCAGGAAGAATTGAAAAATGTGCCAATAGGTTTGATTTCGTCCAATTGGGGAGGAACGCCAGCAGAGATTTGGATGCCCGAAGAAGTGATTCAAAATGATCCCGTTTTATTGGAAGCAGCTAAAACTCGTAAAGAGGAAAGTTACGGTCCAAATCAACCAGCTCGTGCTTTTAATGCGATGGTCTATCCTTTGATTAAATTCAAAATAGCTGGAGCGTTATGGTATCAAGGTGAAAGTAATGTGGGATCTACAGTTTATGATAAAACACTTTCGGCTCTAATTACTTCGTGGAGGAAATTATGGAAGTATGATTTTCCATTTTATTATGTTCAAATTGCTCCTTATAAATATGGGGAAGATCATTTTTGTGGAGCTATCATCCGAGATGCGCAGCGCAAAGTATCGCTGGAAGTTCCTAATACCGGAATGGTGATGACAAGTGATATTTCGCCGGTTGATGATATTCATCCAAAAGATAAGAAATCGGTGGGGATTCGTTTGGCTAATTTGGCTTTGGCCAATACTTATAAAACGAATACAGCATTGGTAAACGGCCCGATTTATAAAGGAATTACCATTGAAAAAAATAAAGTGACAGTCACTTTTGATTATTCGGACGGATTGTATTTTAAGGATAAGAAATCAGATTTATTTGAAGTTGCTGGAGCGGATAATGTGTTTTATAAAGCAAATGCGATTATTAAAAATAATAGTGTAGTGTTGCTGTCAGATAAGGTAAAAGCACCTGAGAAAGTTCGTTACGCTTGGAAGAATACCGATCAATCAACTCTTTTGAATAAGGCCAATTTGCCTGCTTCGAGTTTTATTTCGGAATGATAATATTTGGATGATTTGATTTTCGTTTAAAAGATAAAATGTTGTCGTAACTCCGAATTGCGTGAGGGATAGTAGGCGGTATCCTCGTAGCGCAGCGGAGAGATAAAGCCGTATAGCCCGACTCTTGTCCTGATTTTTTTCAGGGCAAGTGGCACGCCAAAAATAAAATACAAATTATGAAAAAAATAATTACAACAGGGATTTTTACCCTGATTACAGTTGGAACTATGAATGCACAGAAAATGCCACATTTAGACAAAACAAAACCGATTGAAGAACGCATTGATTTGTTGATGAAACAAATGACTTTAGAAGAAAAAGTCGGGCAAATGAATCAATATAATGGATTTTGGGAAGTAACTGGGCCAGCTCCAAAAGGAGGAACTGCCGAGTTGAAATATGAACATTTACGTAAAGGATTAGTCGGTTCTATGCTGACGGTTCGCGGCGTGAAAAATGTACGAGCTGTACAGAAAATTGCAGTTGAAGAAACTAGATTGGGGATTCCGCTGATTATTGGGTTTGACGTGATACACGGGTACAAAACCTTGAGTCCGATTCCACTGGCAGAATCGGCAAGCTGGGACTTGGAAGCGATTAAAAAATCGGCTGCTATTGCGGCAGATGAAGCATCGGCATCTGGAATTAACTGGACTTTTGGACCAAATGTAGATGTTGCCAATGATGCTCGTTGGGGGCGTGTGATGGAAGGTGCAGGAGAAGATCCTTATTTGGGAAGCAAAATTGCGACTGCTAGAGTGAAAGGCTTTCAGGGTGAAACGATAGCAGATTTGGCAAAAGTTAACACGATTGCTGCCTGCGCGAAACACTTTGCTGCTTATGGTTATGTAGAGGCTGGATTGGAATATAATATTGTGGATATAAGCAATTCTAAATTGTATAATTCGGTTTTGCCACCGTTTAAAGCGACTGTTGATGCAGGTGTTCGTACGTTTATGAATTCTTTTAATACCTTGAATGGAGTTCCAGCAACTGGAAATGTGTTTTTGCAAAGAGATATTCTGAAAGGAAAATGGAAGTTTGATGGTTTTGTGATTTCTGATTACGCTTCGATTCGCGAGATGATTGCGCACGGTTATGCCAAAGACGAGGAAGATGCTGCTTTGAAAGGGGTCGTTGCAGGATCTGATATGGATATGGAATCGTATTTGTATGTGGCAAAACTGGTTGGTTTGGTTAAGGAAGGAAAAGTTAAAGAAGCTTTGGTAGATGATGCAGTCCGCAGAATTTTGCGTGTTAAATTTGAATTGGGATTATTTGATGATCCGTACAGATATTGTGACGAGAATAGAGAAAAAGCAACGATAGGTAACAAAGCCAATAATGACGGTGTTTTGGATATGGCCAAAAAATCAATTGTCCTTTTAAAGAATGATAAAAATTTATTGCCACTAAAAAAATTAGGGCAGAAAATAGCTTTGATTGGCGCTTTGGCGAATGATAAAAACAGTCCGTTGGGAAGCTGGAGAATTGCATCTGATGATAATACGGCAGTTTCTGTCCTGGAAGGGATGCAACAATATAAAGACAACAAACTTACTTTTGAAAAAGGCGGTGATTTGACGGTTGGAAAAATTTCATTTTTAGACGAAGTTGTTTTCAATACTACCGACAGAAGCGGTTTTGAAGCTGCAAAAAAAGCAGCTGCAGCAGCGGATGTTGTTGTAATGGTTTTAGGAGAACACGGTTTTCAGAGTGGGGAAGGACGCAGCAGAACAGATCTTAATTTACCTGGTTTACAACAGGAATTGCTAGAAGAAGTTTATAAAGTGAATCCAAATATTGTTTTGGTATTAAATAATGGCCGTCCATTGAGTATTCCGTGGGCAGCAGAACATATTCCTGCTATTGTTGAGGCTTGGCATTTAGGAACGCAAACTGGAAATGCGGTAGCACAGGTTTTATACGGCGATTATAATCCAAGCGGAAAACTGCCAATGTCTTTCCCGAGAAATGTAGGGCAGGTTCCAATTTATTACAATAAATACAGCACGGGAAGACCTACGAATACTGATAAAAATGTATTTTGGTCTCATTATACAGATGTTGAAAAAACGCCTCAATTTCCATTTGGTTTTGGTTTAAGTTATACAACATTCGATTATAAAAATCTAAAGTTAAATAAAACTGCTTTCGCAAAAGGAGAACCTGTACAAATTAGTGTCGAAGTGACTAATTCAGGAAATTATGATGGGAAAGAGGTGGTGCAATTGTATATCCATGACGATTATGCGAGCATTATTCGTCCGATAAAAGAGTTAAAAGGTTTTGAATTAGTTAATTTGAAAAAAGGAGAAACTAAAACTGTATCCTTTACCTTAACAGATAAAGAACTTGGTTTTTATGATAATGATGGAAACTATTTAGTAGAGCCGGGAACTTTTAAAATTATGGTTGGAGGAAGTTCTGATAAAGGTTTGGAAAGTGGCTTTGAATTGAAATAAGTTCCATTTTTTTAACAAATTTGAAACACATAGAATTTTAAAATTTTATGTGTTTTTTTTATCTTTAAATTCTTTAATTTTCAATTTTTTAAATAAAAGATATGAAATACAACAGATGTGGAAAAAGCGGGTTATTATTACCGCAGATTTCTTTAGGATTATGGCACAATTTTGGTTCGGTCGATAGTTTTGAAAATGCGGAAAGTATTGCCAAAGCTGCTTTTGATAAAGGAATTACCCATTTTGATTTGGCCAACAATTACGGCCCGGTTCCTGGTTCGGCGGAGACTAATTTTGGAACCATTCTTAAAAATAATTTTAAAGGAAACCTACGAGACGAAATTGTAATAACGACCAAAGCGGGCTACACGATGTGGGATGGACCTTATGGCGATTGGGGTTCCCGTAAGTATTTGTTGTCAAGTTTAGATCAAAGTTTGAAACGAATGAATTTGGAATATGTAGATATCTTTTATTCACACCGTTTTGATCCTGAAACTCCTTTGGAAGAAACGATGATGGCGTTGGATTATGCCGTTCGAAGCGGAAAAGCCTTATATGCTGGAATTTCAAATTACAATCCGGAACAAACAAGGGAAGCTACAGAAATTCTTAAACGATTGGGAACACCTTGTTTGATTCACCAAGTGAAATATTCAATGTTTGTTCGAACTCCCGAAGAAGGATTGCTTGATGTTCTTGAGGAAAAAGGAGTAGGCTGTATTGCTTTTTCACCTTTGGCACAAGGACTTTTAACCGATAAATATTTAAAAGGAATTCCTGAAAATTCTCGTGCTCACAATCCAAATGGACACTTAAAAGAAGAGGAGGTTTCGGAGGAAAGAATTCAAAAAATCATCAAATTGAATGATTTGGCTAAACAAAGAAATCAGTCTTTGGCACAAATGGCGTTGGCTTGGTTGCTAAAAGACAATAGGGTTACTTCGGTTTTGATTGGAGCCAGTTCTGTGGGGCAATTAAATAATAATATTGACAGTTTGCAGAATCTGGAATTTTCGACTGATGAATTGAATGCAATCGAAAATATTTTAAGATAATAAAAAAGGGAGCTAATTTTAAATTTGCTCCCTTTTTTCTTTTAAAATCATTCTTTTATTTAGGCGTAATAATTGCCGATAAACCACCGCCACTTGCCAAATGAAAAGTCATTTTAGTATTGGAATCAACGGTGATTTTTTCTCTTTTGTAATCGACAGCTGCTTTTTCAGCATTAAGGCCGTCAGTAAATAAATCGGCTTCGAAAGTTTTTCCTTTTTCTAAAAATGAAAAATCAATCGTAATGTCTCTGCCGTTCCAGTTAGTAATTGCTCCCAAATACCAATTGTTTCCTTTCTTTCTGGCCATAGAAATATAATTACCAACACTTCCATCTAATGCCACCGTTTCATCAAAAGTGGTTGGGATTTTTGCTATAAAATCGGTTGATTCCTGTTCCTTTATGTAAGCTGTTGGACTGTCTGCCATCATTTGCAATGGCGCTTCAAAAATCGTGTATAAAGCCAACTGATGACATCTCGTGCCTTGACTTACAGGATTCGAATGGCTAGGTTTGAATTCGCTTTTTGTTGCATTTCGCATCGCTCCAGGCGTGTAATCCATTGGTCCTGCCATCATTCGGATAAAGGGAATCGAGCAATCATAAGTCGGGACATCATC
Source organism: Flavobacterium granuli (assembly GCF_031456055.1). Classification (GTDB taxonomy): domain Bacteria; phylum Bacteroidota; class Bacteroidia; order Flavobacteriales; family Flavobacteriaceae; genus Flavobacterium; species Flavobacterium granuli_A. Next base: position 281,876 of record NZ_JAVDTX010000006.1, on the reverse strand, counting down.
GTTTGGAGTCCATTTATTGTTTTCAAGCCCTTTTACTCCTTCAAAATTTAAAATGTTAGGATAAGTGCGCTGGATTCCCGTTGGTTTGTACATACCGTGGAAGTCTAGTAATAATTTATGATCTGCTGCTTTTTGAGCAATTTCGTAAACTGAATTTACCATTTTGGCATCGTCACGATCAATGAAGTCAACTTTAAAACCTTTGACTCCTAGATCTGCGTAGTTTTTGAATATGGCATCAATATTTTCGTGCAATGCCATCCATGATGCCCAAAGTATGATGCCCACATTTTTCTCTTTGCCGTAAGCGATTAAGGCTTTCAGATCGACTTTTGGATTATGCTCCATGATGTTGGTCTCTACACTCCAACCTTCGTCCAAAACAACGTATTCAACTTTGTTTTTGGAAGCAAAATCAATATAATATTTATAGGTTTCGGTGTTGATTCCCGCCTGAAAATTGACGTTGTAGATATTCCAGTCATTCCACCAATCCCATGCCACTTTACCAGGTTTTATCCAGCTTACATCTTTTATTTTAGACGGTTCGGATAATCGCTGAACTATATCATTATTAGCTAAGGCCGCATCGTTTTCTGAGATAACTACAATTCGCCAAGGGAAAGTTCTTGTACCTTTTGTGGTAACTAAATAATCGGCTCTTTGGATGATTAATTTGTTGAGGTGGTTGAATCCGCCATTGAATTCTTTCACGGGATATTTTGGGAAACGGGCTTCAAATCCTGATTTTTCTTTATTATTGGTTACAAACATTCCAGGGTAATCTTGAACATTGGCTTCAAGAAAAACAGCTTTTTTATCGTTTTTAAAATCAACCAAGAAAGGCATAAATGCTAAAGTATCTTTAGCAAATTCGCTTATTTTTTTGTTTTCATAATGGGATTCGAAAGAAGAAATATAAGGATCTTTCGGGTTTCTTAAATCACGAACATACGGCATTAAAGTAGCGTAATCTTTGTCGAAATTCAAAACCACTTCTTCCGATTTTACTGTAATATCCCCCTTCTTTTTAGTTATAAATCGATAGGCAACTCCATCATCAAAAGCGCGGTATTCAATACTAAAATCGCCTTTGAAATTTAACAGTAATTGGTTGTAATTATCTTGGACTGTTTTCTTTTTGTAAAGTGATGTTTCAAATGAGTTTTTGACACTTTCTTTCTTAGAATTTAAAAGGATTGGATTTTTACCCAATATTTCGCCTTCATTTATGGTAATTGACATTGGCGAAGCACTCAAAATAGTTTCTTTTTCGTGCGTAATCGCCCAATTTATTTTATCGGAAAGGGAAATATTAATTTCAATTTTGCCATTGGGTGAAACCAGTTGAAAGTTTTGTTTCTTTTGGGAAAAAACAGGACTAAAAAGTAACAGTGTCAGTAGTAAGGTTATTGTTTTGTTCATAATCTTAAAAAGTAATGTTAGTTGACTGGATTAGGGACAACAATTACTTTGAAATTGCCTTTTCCAGTATTTTTGAAGTTCATAATTTGTAGTACATCAGTTTTTGCCAATGATTGTAAAGATAATATTTTGGTTTTGTCTTCAATTACAATATAACCAGACATTAAATGTACCGATAATGTGTCGAGAAACTTATAATTTGAAGGCCTATAAAATCGGATCTTTTTAATAAATCGATTTTATCCAATCAATTCAGTATTCAAAATACTGCTGTCACACAGTAGACTTGCAGCTCCCAATAAAGCCGCATTTTCATTGTCATCAGAGATTTGTACGGTAATCTCGAGACCTTTTTCTTTAATTTTTTTGTTAAAAGCAGGTAAAAATAAAGTACTTGAATCGGCAATCTTTCCGCCAATAACAAAATGTTCAACCGAAAAGTTCTTAAACCAAGGAATCACAATTTCGGCTAAATCTTCTCCCATATTTTCAAATGCTTTAACCGCCATTTCATCTCCAGCAACAGCGAGATTATAAAGTTCCAATCCACTTTCTACTTTTGTTCCTTTTAAATCAAAATACTTTGAGATAAGTCCTCTTAAAGAGACATAATCTTCGGCCATTCCATTTTTAAACGGAATATTCCATATTTCACCGTCAGTAGGAACTCGATTTCCAGAATTAATTGAGATTCCTTTGTCTATAAAACAAGAGCCCAATCCAGTTCCGATTGTAATAGCCATTACTTTTTTCGAAAGATTAGCATTGTCTTTATAAACTTCTCCTTTACCAAAACAAACTGCATCATTTTCGAAAAAGACCTTAAAATCATTAGGTAGTGTAAGTCTATCTCGAAGTAAATCTCCAATATTTAATCCGTAGAAATGTTCATATTTGGATTGTCCTTTTATCCAGCAAATACCAGTTTCATAATCAAACGGTCCAGGCATACATACCGCTATTCCCGCCATGGTTTCCACGCCTGAAGCATCCCATGAAGCACGAATCGTTTTTTTCCAAATACCCAAAACCTGATCTACTGGCAAATTAGAATCAAAAGACTCTTTGTGCATAGAAGATTCGAGGACTTTCATATTGGTAATATCGATGACTCCAGCGGTAATATGAGTTCCTCCAATATCCAATCCTACAGCATATTCCTTTTTCATTTTTTACAATTAGTTTATTTATGTTGTATTTCTAGCCTATTTCAGGTGATTATTTTTTTAACTCCATATTATACTTCTTTACTATTTCTAAAGTTGATTTATCTGTAGAAAAGACACTGTTTAAACCCTGCGGTTCTTGAGGAGGATCTGTAGTCAAAGGATCTCCAGGATTCCATTTTCCATCAGCAGTTACTGCTTTTCCCTCGCCACCAAATCCCCAAAAATTGGCCGCTTGCAAAACACCTTTATTGGCTACACTTTCTGCAACTCTTCCAAAAATATAACTATAAAATTGATCACGGTAAATAGAGGAAGCTCCTGCATTTAAATTTTCGTTTTCTCTTGGCAGTCCAAATTCTTCGATAATAATAGGACGCTGTAAATTAGTTGCTACTTTAACGTGAGCATCAATATATTTTCCTGCGTTTTCAATAGTTGTAGGTATTGTGGCTTGTGCATTATCCGCCTTAAACCAATTCCAGTTTTTAGGCCAGATATGCATGGTCAAATAATCAATATTCGGATTTTTGTGCGTTCTTTCAAAAATTTCTATTTTGTCATTCGAACTGTTTAAACCTTCAGAACCTGTAGAAATCAGGTGGTTTTTATCCAAACTATCCATTAAATTGACAATGTTGTTCAACCAAATGGTGAATTTCTCTTCGTTTTCAACTGTAAAAAGTCTAGGTTCATTACCAACCTGCCAAGCCATAATAGTGTTGTCTTCGCTATATTTCTTTTTCGAATAAGGATTTGTGCGAGTCATGATAAATTTTACATGGTTTTCTAACCCTTTCATACAAGGTTCGCAACTATAAAATTGTTGCGTATAATCCATAAACTGAGGCCATGTATTTGGTGGAATAGCCGGTACCGGAATCGCACCTTTTCCATTCCATTCTAAGTATTGTGACATTCCGCCAGACCATTCCCAGTTATTTGTCAGGAACAAAACCGCATACATATTGCGTTTTCCCATTTCGGTGATAAGGAAATCTAAACCGTCAAGTAAATCTTGGTCGTATTTTCCCTGTTCGTATTGCAAAGCTGGACGAACGGTATAATCGTATTTTCCACCATCTCCACCTACCAAAATTCGCAAGTTGTCGATGCCGTTCTTTTGCATCAAATCCAGTTCTCGAAGCAATCTTTTTCTGTCACCCACTTTTTTAGAAGCTAACAAACTTCCATACCAATAATTGGTCCCAATGTAGGAGTAAGGTTTGTCACCTTTGAAGAATTGTGTTCCTTTTACTGTAATTCTATCCTGTTGTTTTTGAGCATCACAAGAGATGCTGACCAAACAAATAAGGGCTAAAACTATTTTTAATGCTGATTTCTTCATAATTAATTTGATTTATTTTCTGGAGCTTAATCCTGCTATCCGTTGCAATCTTTTTTTCGGTTGAAAAAACCTCAAAAAAGGATTTCCACTTCACACGAGCGAAGCGAACTGGCGAAGTAATCAGGGCTAGGGCATTCCGTTAATGACTTTATTTACATAAATTATAGAATCATTTGCTCTAAACTTGTATTTACTTATATGTTAAAAAAAACTATTGTCACAATGCGACACATTAAATCCTGTTAATTAATTCGATACAGGCTCTGCTATTGTGGTATGGACATTTCCAAAAACCAGCTTTGTCTTTTTTTATAGTCGAATAATCAGCATTAATACCCCAAAACCATTCTCCTTTTTCTTTGTCTATAATATACTTTTGAGTGAAATCCCAGTTTTTGAAAACAATATCCAAGTACTCCTGTTTTTCAGAAAGTTGCCAAGCTGTAAAATAGCCAATCATCAATTCGGCTTGTGGCCACCAATGTTTTTCAGCCATTAATTCTTTAGTTTCCGGATCATATTCGTACCATAATCCACCATCAGAATCAATTCCTTCTTTGGTCACATCAGCAATTTGAATAGCATGTTTTTTATAGTTGGTTATTAATGTGGGATCTCCCGAAATTTCGGCACATTGCAATAAAAGCCAAGCTGCTTCAATATCGTGTCCATAGGAGATAACGTCTTTTTTTTCAACCCAATTTTCGTCAAAAAACAATCTTAAATGACCTGTTTCGGTATTGATGAAGTATTTTTCTATGGTTTCCAATAATTCGACGATGACTTTTCGTAACGATTCGTCTTTCCAAACAGTATATAAATTTGCAAATCCTTCCACGATATGCAAATGGGTATTCATTGTTTTCTTTTCGTTGGCGTCTTTTTCGCTCAAACGTAAATCTTCAATGGGTTGCCAGTCACGTGTAAAAGCTTCCAGATAGCCACCTTTTGAGGCATCATAACTATATTTTTGAATTTTTTGATACAAGGTAATAGCCATTTCCAGTGCTTTTTCATCATTGGTAACCGAATAATATTCGCTCAATCCATAAATAACAAAGCTTAAAGCATAAATTTGATTTTTGGTTTCTTTTGGAGTTCCATCAGCATTAATACTCCAAAAAATACCACCAAATTTAGTGTCGTAAAAATGTTCTGAAATATATTCAAATGCACGTTTTGCGGTTTCTAAATGTTCTTTGTTTTTTGAAATTTTATAAGCAGCTGAAAAAGCCCATAGTAATCTTGCATTTAGTACAGACCCTTTCTCAGCTTCATTATTTCTGTTATTATTGTAATCTATTTGGCCGACAAAACCTCCGTTTTTTGTGTCAATAGTATTTTCCATCCAATAGGAAAGGATACTTTGAAGCTCCAGTTTTAGTTCTATTTTTAGATTGTTTAAATCGGTTTGCACAATTATGAAATTTCTTTGTTTTTATTCACTTGTTTAATAATAGTATTCACAGAACCTGCTGAAGTCAAGGTGTCTTCTGGAGTGTTCATAACGTAATCTACTAATTTTTCTACAGTCGAAATTGCTACATGCATTCTGGTATCAGAAGAAGCATAATAGATGAAAACAGTACCGTCTTTATCTTCAATCCATCCATTAGAAAACAAAACATTGGAAACATCTCCAACTCTTTCAATGCCTTCAGGTGCCATAAAATGTCCAGCTGGAGCATGTGTTACTTTTGCAATATCATTCAAATCGGTCATGAACATGTAGAGTGTATAGCGCAAACCGGCAGCCGTATTACGAACTCCATGAGCTAAATGTAACCATCCTTTTTCAGTTTTGATAGGAGCTGGGCCAAGACCATTTTTCAGTTCATATACGGTGTGATATTGTTTTCCGTAAATGATTTTTTCTTCCTTTACAATTGGATTGGTCATATCTTCCACAAATCCAAGTCCAATTCCACCACCGTTTCCAACATCGATAAAACCATCTTGCGGACGAGTGTATAGCGCATATTTTCCGTTTACAAACTCGGGATGCAAAACCACATTACGCTGTTGTCCTGTATTCGAAATCAAATCTGGTAGTCTTTCCCAATTGATTAAATCTTTGGTACGTACAATTCCAGCATTTGCAATAGCAGTACTAGTATCACCTTTTGGAGCAGAAGGATCTTTTCTTTCGGTGCAAAAAATACCGTAAATCCATCCGTCTTCATGGTTTATTAAACGCATGTCATAGACATTGGTGTCTGGTTCTTCTGTTTGGGGAATCACGCATGGTTTATCCCAAAATTTGAAATTATCAGTACCATTTGGACTTTCCGCAATAGCAAAGAATGATTTTCTATCGGCACCTTCCACACGAGCAACAAGAATGTATTTATCGTTCCATTTCATTGCGCCAGCATTGAATGTTGCGTTTATTTGAATTCTCTCTAAAAGCAATGGATTTGTATCCGGATTAAAATCAAATCTCCATTCTAGAGGTGCATGTGCAGCGGTTAAAATAGGGTTTTTATAACGAATGTATATTCCGTTTCCAATACCGTCTTGAGGTTCGTTTTTTGTTTCAATTAAATCATTGAATTGCTTTTTGAGATCGATTTTTATTTGTTTTAAATCGGTATTTATTTTTGTAGTGTTCATAACTGAATTTTCTAAAATCAAGTGTTATTTGTTTAAATTTCTTTTGGTGTTAAGTTCGTCCTCAATGATCTGTAACTTTTCTTCAGATAATGGATAGAATAGGATGAAAAGTACAGATAGTGCTGCAGCAATTGCAGGAAGGATGCTCAGCATTAGTAATATTCCATTTTGTGCAGTGACTGTTTGTACGACATTGGCCTGGAAACCAAAATATCCCAAAAGCCACCCAGTTGCAGCTCCACCGATTGTCCATCCAAATTTTTGAGACATCGAGGAAGCCGAAAATATAAGACCAGTGGCTCTTCTGCCTTGTTTCCACTCAGAGTAATCGGCACTATCGGCATACATGGACCAGATTAAAGGGAAGATACAACCTGCACAAATACTAATTAATACTTGGAAAACCATAATCAGCACAATGTTTTCTTTTCCGATATAATAGAAAAGAACGCTTAAAATTGCTGCAAGTGCCATGGCTCCAAAAAAGGTTTTCTTTTTACCAATTTTGTTAGCAATTGGTGTAGCTGCAATCACACCGATAATGTTTGCGGCTTGTCCCAATACTAGGTAAAGCGTGGTTGGAGTCATAGCAAAATTTTCGCCCAAAATATTGAAACTATAACTCACGGTACTACTTACATAATATTTGAAATAATATACAGCAGCTCCGTCACGGATAGAGTTGAAAATTAATGCACCAACTCCGGCACCTAATAAAATCCACCAAGGTTTGTTTTTAAGAAGATCGTTTAAATCTTCTTTTAAATTTGGTTTTTCGTCATTTATAGGCTGAACTCTTTCTTTGGTTAGAAAAAAGCATGACCAAAAGAATATCGTAGTAATGATTCCAAAAACGATTATGGTATATAGCCAACCTTCTTTGGAATTTAAACTTCCTCCAAAATGATTCACCAATGGTTCAATTAACCAAAGGGCTAATAAGCTTCCGCCAAACGCAAAAACCATACGGTAGGAGGAAAGGGTAGTACGCTCTTTTCTATCACCAGACATTACTCCAAGTAAGGAAGCATAAGGCACATTAATGATAGAATAAATCATCATCATTAATGAATAAGTAACGTATGCATATATTATTTTTCCTTTTTCGTCAAAATCGGGAGTGTAAAAAGTTAGTACTCCAATTATTGCAAAAGGAATCGCTGTCCATAATAAATAAGGCCTAAATTTTCCCCAACGGCTTTTGGTACGATCCGCAATAATTCCAACCAATGGATCAAAGCACGAATCCCAAATACGGGTAATCAAGAACATAGTTCCAACCACTGCGGGTGCAATCCCAAAAACATCGGTGTAAAAGAACATCAAATACATGCTGAAAATTTTCCAAAACATGGAGGATGCAGCATCTCCTAATCCGTAACCGACTTTTTCTTTTAAACTGATTTTAGAATCCATTACTTTCTTGGGGTTTGTTGTCATTTTTTAATTTTTATAAAGGTTTATTTTTGCAGCATCTTTTTCAAAAAGAATGTTATCTAGATTGTAAAATTTGACAAAATCTTTTTCACTCACTTGTCCTTTGAACGGAGCATAATAGTGCATTTTTTGCTCTTTCTCTTGCCAACCGTGGTTTCTCCAAACCAACACATAGGATATTTTGTAGGGTCCCATGGCTTTCAGTAAAGTGTCTGTCCACCATTTGTCATAGGGAATAGCTTCGTAACCTGTTTCTGCAAAAGCAATAATTTTGTTTTGTTCTTTGGTAATTTGATCTATTATTCCGAATTGTCTTTGGCAATTTTCCACAAACGAATTGTCTTTCAAGGGATCATTGTAAATGTATTTGTCAAAACTTAAAACATCAGCATATTCCGAACCTGGGTAGTATTCTAAGAAATCTTCTCTCGATTTGAAATCGGCAGTGTTATACACATAGATTAAATTGTGAACTCCTTTTTTCTGGAAATATTCGATAGTAAATTTCCAAAGTTTTTTAAACTCTTCGGGACTTCCATTGTTTTTACACCACCAAAACCAAGTTCCAGTAAGTTCATGATACGGACGATATAATAATGGGATTAAATTTCCTTTTTTGTCTTTTAAAGTTAAAATGTATTTTGCAGCTTCATCCAGCCAAGATTTGTATTTCTCATGGCTTAAACCTCCAGGTAAAGCTGAAGCAAGTGATTTCGGAGTGGTATCCCATGCATCTTTTCCAGTTAAGGGATTGTTGCAATGCCAACTGATAGTGATAATGCCTCCTCTGTCGTGTCCATCAATAATATATTGTCTCATTTTATCAAAAGGAACACCGTCTAAGTTTTTATCTGACTTATTTTCAAGACCGCCTAAATCCCATCCGTAAACTGCTGGATAATCTCCAACGACATCTTTTACATCACTTCTTCCTTCTTCGTATTTCCAGTTTACACCATATGCCAAATCATCTTGATGGCCAAATAGAATGCCCTTTTGGGCTGTTTTGGATAGATTTTGGTATAAGAGTACAGTGTTTTTTGTAGCTTTTTTATCAGATAATGATAATTTAGTATTACTACTCTGTGAATAGGAGGAATAAAATGTGCTAAAAGCTAAAAAAAAGGAAAGTATATAGTTTGTTTTTGTCATGTCAAGAGTCGTATTTTTTCTTGGTTTAAATTAAAATCAAAAAGGATTCGTGTTAAATATCAGATTGTTGAATTTTTTAAAATTACAGTTTTGGAGTTTTATTAAAATTTTGTCAAAATAGTAAAAAAATAGCCGCTTTAAAATGATTTGTCTTTTTTGAAGCTATTTTTACTTCAAAATACACAAATCCATTTTTCAAAGATATAGTAATACCGTCTTTTGAATTAATATTATTTTATCAATTTTATATCTTATTATTGCAAATAAAAAAAAATAACTATGAACGCTTTTAAAAATTTTCACAGAGAAATTGTTCCTCTTGCTTCACAGGATAGTTTTTTGGTTTTTGATCGTGTTAAAGATGAATTTGATTACCCTGTTCATTATCATCCAGAATTTGAAATCAATTTTATATTGAATGGTAAAGGGATTAAACGTGTGGTAGGGGATAATATAGAAGAGATTGAAGATATAGAGTTGGTGTTGGTTGGTCCTAATTTGTATCATGGTTGGGAACAGCATAAGTGCAAAAACAAAGATATTCACGAAATAACGATTCAGTTTCATCATGATCTTTTTCATGAATTTTTGTTATCAAGGCGAATTATGACACCTATAAAAGAGATGTTTAATCGTTCGGTGCATGGTATTTTATTTTCAAAACAGGTGGCTGAAATGCTCACTCCTAGGTTGATAAAGATATCAAAGTTGGATGGCATGGACTATTTTTTAGAAATAATCTCCATATTATATGACCTTGCAAACTCTCGTAATCAAAGGCTTTTATCAACATTTACCGTTGAAAATGATACTTTTGAAGAGTATGATAAAATGAAGTTAGTCTATGATTATATTCAGAAGAATTTTGCCGAAAAATTATCATTGGAAGAAGTTGCGGGCGTAGCAAATATGACCATTATATCTTTTAACCGTTTCATAAAAAAACGTACTGGGAAGACATTTGTCAGCTATATTAATGACATTCGAATTGGGTATGCAGCTAGATGGTTAGTGGAGAAAGATTTAAGTATATCGGAGGTTGCTTTCAAGTCAGGATTTAATAATATAGCGAATTTTAATAGAAGCTTCAAGGCTTTTAAAAAATGTACGCCTAGTCAATATCGTAATGATTTTTCAGGATTGAAAAGGATTTTATAGAAGAGTTTATTCGTTTGATAAAGAGATTTCTTAACAGTATTTTCAGTTAGCCTTTACTTTTCAGTAGAGTTTTTAATTTTTTTCTTTTGTTGTTTTTTAAGCAGATTTTGAAAAAAAAGTATCACTATCTTTAGCTTCCATTGCTTATCCTTGTAAGTTGAACTGTTGATTACTATTTAAATGTTGTTAAATGAAAAATACCAATACAATACCATATCTGTTACTTTTATTCTTTAGTTTTTGTCTTTCTGTTTTTTCGCAATCGACTTCGAATAATTCTCCAAGAGAACATATTTCGTTAGACAAAGATTGGAAATTTGCTTTTGGCCATCCGTCAGATACTAAAAAGGATTTTAATACAGGAACAGCCTATTTCTCTTATTTAGCAAAAGCTGGTTTTGGTGACGGCGCTGCCAATGCTTCATTTGATGACCGTTCTTGGCGAAAGCTAGATGTTCCTCATGATTGGGCGGTAGAACAAGGTTTCAGCAAGGAAGCTAGTTTTAGCCACGGATTCAAAGCAATTGGACGAAATTTTCCAGATAAAAGCATCGGTTGGTACCGCAAAAAAATAACCATTCCAGAAAGTGATTTAGGACGCCGAATTCATATCGCATTCGATGGTGTTTTTCGTAATTCTATTGTTTGGGTAAACGGACATTATTTAGGAAATCAAGACAGCGGTTATTTGGGCTTTGAATATGATATCACTGATTATATCAATTATGGAGGCGAAAACACAATCGCTGTTCGTGCAGATGCAACAATGGAAGAAGGCTGGTTCTATGAAGGCGCAGGGATTTATCGTCATGTTTGGCTTAATAAAACCAATGAGCTTCATATACCGGATAACGGCACTTTTGTTAAAACAAAAACTAAAGACACTACCAACGAAATTAGTGCGCTAGTCACACTTACAAACGAAGGAAAAGCTCAAAAATCATTCAAAATAAACCAAGCTATTTTGGATGCCACCGGAAAAACTGTTTCCGAAAAAACAATAAATTCCTGCAGTTTAAATCCAAGAGAAACCAAAGATTTTTCAGCAGATTTACCAGTGCAGAATGCGACACTTTGGTCGCTTGAAAACCCCTATTTGTATAAAATGATTACTTCGGTTTATGAAGGAGATAAATTGGTAGATATTTTCCATACTTCTTTCGGGATCCGAACAATCCGTTTTGATGCTAATGAAGGCTTTTTTCTTAACGGAAAAAATGTCAAAATAAAAGGAACAAATAATCATCAGGATCACGCTGGAGTAGGATCTGCCATGCCAGATGCATTACAGGATTTCAGAATTAAAACCTTAAAATCTTTTGGAAGTAATGCCTATCGTTGCTCTCATAATGTGCCGACTCCCGAGTTACTGGAAGCTTGTGACCGTTTAGGAATGCTTGTAATTGACGAGCATCGCATGATGGGAAGCACGCAAGTACAATTAGACGATGTTAAGAAAATGATCGAACGAGATAGAAACCATCCTTCAATCATAAGTTGGAGCATCGGTAACGAAGAGTGGGGAATTGAAAATAATATTGTAGGTGCTAGAATTGCCAGTTCCATGCAGTCTTATGTGAAATCTATCGATGCTTCAAGACCTGCAACTGCCGCTTTTAGCGGTGGGATTGGCAGTAACGGAATCACTACAGTTATGGATCTGTTGGGAATCAATTATATCGTGAATAAAAGCACCGATAAACAGCATGAATTATTCCCGAATCAATCCATTTGGGGAACCGAAGAAGGAAGTACAAATGCTACTCGTGGCGAGTATTATCGCGACAATCAAAAACACATTATGCCGGCCTATGACAAAGCGCCGAGCTCCAGTTTTATTAGCATAGAAAAAGGCTGGAAACATTATAATTCCCGCCCGTATCTGTCAGGAATGTTCATTTGGACAGGATTTGATTATCGCGGTGAGCCAACTCCTTTCGAATATCCTTCTACAGGTTCTTATTTTGGAATGGTGGATCAATGCGGATTTTATAAAGACACCGCTTGGTACTTGAAAGCATGGTGGCAAAACGAACCTTCTTTGCATCTTTTGCCTCACTGGAACTGGGAAGGAAAGGAAAATCAAAGTATCGAAGTTTGGGCGTACAGTAATTGTGATGAAGTAGAGCTTTTTTTAAACAAGAAAAGTTTAGGCAAAAAAACAATGGAGAAAGACGGACATCTGGAATGGAATGTCAATTATACTCCCGGAACGCTTGAGGCAATCGGGTACAAAAACGGAAAAAAAATCATAACCGATGTTGTGAAAACGACAGGAGTGGCCACCGTTTTAAATTTGGCATCTGATAAAAATAGTATAGAGGCTTCCAAAAATGATATCGCAATGATTACTGTCAGCGCCAAGGATAAATCGGGACTTTCTGTGCCAATTGCAGATAATGAAGTAACCTTTTCAATCACAGGCCCAGGAAAAATTATCGGTGTTGGAAACGGAAATCCAACTTCACTTGAAGCCGATAAATATTTGGAAACAAACACCGTTTTGAATATTGAAAATCTAAAAGAAAAAATAGTAGCCGATTTCAATGTTTCTAAAGAAACTCAAGAAAATGTTGCAACCGAATCTTGGCAAAAAGCTTTCACAGACGATCGTGATACTATTTTTGGCAAAAAAGTAAAAGCCATTGTTTATAGAACCGAGTTCGAATTGCCTGCGAATTATAACGAAACAACAATCAGCTTGTTCTACAATAGTCTTGGGAAAAACCAATCCATTTTTATCAACGGGCACAAAATCAGCAATGAAATTCCCGAAAACAAAAAAGGAGACACCTTTGTATTGGATAAAAAAATACTGCATTCAGGAAAAAACACCATCGCAATTATCGCCCAACCACTATTGAAAAAGCAAAAATGGGATGTGGTAAATCAAAACCCGGGAACGATTCAAATTATTACCAAAGCCGAAAATTATAAACGAAAATTATTTAATGGCTTGGCTCAGGTTATCGTTCAAACTACCGGCGAAGCGGGCGAAATTACTTTGACTGCAACCAGCAACGGACTTAAAAAAGCCGAAATAAAAATAAATGCAGTAAAATAATGATGGCGTGACCCTCCATAAAAAATTCTGGGTCGGGCTGTACGTTCCCGCTTCCCGATGAAAAATCGGAAGAGCTCCACTACCATCCCTCACGCAAAAAGTGCAGAACAAGATCTTTAACTTTTAAAAAAAAAATATCTAAAGCAACCAATTCGCAAAAAAAATAAAAAAATGAAAAAAATACTTCTCACTGTGCTTTTAGCCAGTATAGCAATTCAAGGTTTCTCGCAAGGAAATGTTTATAAACAAGGCTCAGGAAAATTCGAAGGTCTTGCGATGACGCCCCCAATGGGTTGGAATTCTTGGAATACTTTCGAAACCAACATTGACGAAAAGCTAGTAAAAGAAACCGCCGATCTTATGGTCTCAACCGGAATGGCAGCTGCAGGCTATAACTATATTGTACTCGACGATGGCTGGATGACAAAAGAACGCGATGCCAATGGCGATTTAGTTCCAGATCCTGTTAAATTCCCTAGCGGAATGAAATCCTTAATAGACTATGTACACTCCAAAGGATTAAAATTTGGTTTGTACAATTGTGCAGGAACTAAAACCTGTGCTGGTTATCCTGGAACGAGAGGATACGAGTATCAAGATGCACGTTTCTATGCTAAATTAGGCATCGATTTCTTGAAATACGATTGGTGTAACACTGCAGGAATCAACGCGCCAGAAGCCTATGCCACGATGAGCAACGCACTAAAAACAGCAGGAAAACCTATCGTTTTTAGTCTTTGCGAATGGGGTGACACTCAAGTGTGGAATTGGGGAAAACCTATTGGGAATCTTTGGAGAATCTCGGGAGATATTTACCCTTGTTTTGATTGCGAGTTTTATCACAAAGAAGGAAATTGGTCGTCATGGGGAGTAATGAAAATTGCAGAAATGCGCAAAGACATTCGTAAGTTTTCTGGTCCTGACCATTGGAATGATTTTGATATGATGGAAGTAGGTAACGGAATGACCATAGCCGAAGATAGAACCCATTTCGCAATGTGGTGTATGTTGGCATCACCATTAATAGCTGGAAATGATTTTAGAAAAATGTCTAAAGAAACATTGGCGATTCTAACTAATAAAGAATTAATTACCGTAAATCAGGATAAATTGGGAATCCAAGGATTCAAGCTTTCTGCCGAAGACGGACTGGAAGTTTGGGTAAAACCCCTATCCGATGGAAATTGGGCAATCACCTTTTTGAACAGATCTGACGCTCCTAAAAAAATCAATTTCGATTGGAAAAAAAATCCAATCAAAGATGCTGATTTTGGCTTTGAAGCCGATTTTAATAAAACAAACTTCAAAATCAAAGATCTTTGGAAAAATAAAGAAGCAGGCACGACCAAAAAGAATTTCACTGCTGATATCGCTTCCCATGATGTAATTACATTAAGATTGATTCCTTAATTCAAAAGAGATGAATTTCAAATTAAAGATTATCTTATTTCTGCTTGCGTTGAGCTGTGGCTTGGTAAACGCACAATTCGTTAAAAAGCATGGACAGCTTAGTGTAAAAGGAACTCAATTGGTAGACAAAAAACAAAATCCAATTGTTTTAAGAGGGGTAAGCTTTGGCTGGCATAGTATGTGGCCCAGGTTTTATAATGAAAAAGCAGTTAGTTGGTTAGCCAAAGATTTTAAATGTAATGTTGTTCGAGCGGCAATGGGTATCGAAGCAGGAGAGCATTCTTATATGAAGGAACCTCAATTCTCTAAAGAAAGGATAGAAGCGGTGGTGAATGGTGCTATCCAATCCGATATTTATGTAATCATCGATTGGCATAGCCATAATATCAATTTGAAAGAAGCCAAGGAATATTTCGATGAAATTTCCAAGAAATATGGGAAATATCCAAATGTAATCTACGAGGTTTTTAATGAGCCAGATCATGAAACTTGGCCAGAAGTAAAAGCCTATTCCGAAGAAATAATCAAGGTGATTCGGGCAAATGACCCAGACAATATTATTTTGGTGGGAAGTCCCAGATGGGATCAGGATGTTCATTTGCCTGCGGCAGATCCTATAAAAGGCTTTGAGAATTTAATGTATACCATGCATTTTTATGCTGCAACTCATCAAAAAGCGCTTAGGGACAGGACTGATGAAGCAATCAAAAAAGGCTTGCCAATTTTTGTCTCAGAATCGGCTGGGATGGAAGCTACAGGAGACGGGCCAATGGACTATGTGGCTTGGCAGGAATATATAGATTGGATGGAAACGAAAAAAATAAGTTGGATTACTTGGTCAGTTTCAGATAAAAAAGAGACTTGTTCGATGTTGTTGAAAACAGCAAATTCAGAGGGGAATTGGAAGGAAGAAGATCTTAATGAATCGGGTTTGAAAACTCGAGAATATTTAAGGAAATACAATGGTAAGAATTAATTCTTAAATTTAGGATCCAACACTTTGACGTGTTGGATTTTTTTTGTGTTGTAAAATAAAACAGTATATTGCATAACTATTTTTTTATATAATTCCTTGTAGCAAAATGAAGTTAACATTAAAATTGACAACCTATTCTAAATTGGTATTGTTAATCATAGGTATTTGCTCGCTTTTTTTAATGCTTTTCCTTTCTCTTTATTTATATACTGTCCAACAGGAGGATGATGTTTTTAAAACAAATTCTAATCAGTATAAAAGTGAAATAAGTCGGTTGTTTGACTTTAATTCAAAAATGCAAATTGTTACCATAAACGACCTTACATATTGGGATGCTTTGGTCAATTTTGCAAAGTCAAGAGATATGGCTTGGTATGATAGCCATATAGCAAACGAATTTCCAACCTACGAAGTCGACTACATAGGTGTTTATAATCTTGAAAAGGTAAACATCGCAAAATCATCTAATGCTTATTTTAAATCAAATAACTTTATTCCAATTCGGGCAATGATGCACTTGTACAAAAGCAAGTTTTCTAGGTTTTATTTGCGAGTTCCAGAAGGGGTTATTGAGGTTTTTGGAGGAACTATTCATGCTACAAATGATCCGAAAAAGGTTAAAACGAATCCTTCAGGCTATTTTTTTACGGCTCGTTTGTTAGATAAACAATATTTTAAAAATTTAGAAGAAATTTGTAGTTCCAAAATTCAATTTTTGGATAAAGTAGGTAAGGATACCATTGGAAACAAAAAAGTATCTTCTGTAATAAAGTTGCGGGATGCTGATAATAGGGTTGTAGCCAAATTGCTTTTTCAAAGACCTTCACATCTCAATTTTGAAAAAACGAAAGAGCTACTATTAATCATTGTAATTGCAACTTTAATCAGTCTTATCGCTGCTATTTATTATTCAAGAAAATGGGTTTATAGACCGTTGCGTTTGATTACTACTATCTTGGAAAGTGACCGTGAAATTTCCATTAGTCTGTTAAAAAGAGAACCAGGTGAGTTTGGTTATATAGGGAATTTGTTTGAAGACCATAGAAGGAACAGGTTTCAACTGGAAAAGTCAAAAGAAAAGGCCGAAGAAAGTGATAAACTCAAATCAACTTTCTTAGCCAATTTATCACATGAAATCAGAACGCCAATGAATGCCATTATTGGTTTTTCGGACTTATTGATGGATGATAAATTAGATGAGGAATTCAAAAAAAAATATCTTAAAATCATAAACACCAGCGGAAAAAGCTTGGTGTCTATTATTGAAGATTTGATTGAGATGTCCAAAATTGACGCCAAACAAATTGCGCCCAAATTTAAAGGATTGAATATAGAAAAATGTTTAAACGAATTATACAATACCTTAAAAGTCACAATACCAGATGATAAAAATATAAAGTTTTATCAGTTGGAAAATAGCGCTAAACTGCCAAATGACGTTTTGACTGACGAAATTAAATTGAAACAAATCATCGTTAATTTATTGACCAATGCCATAAAATTTACTGATAGTGGTCATGTTGCATTTGGGTATAACATTTGTCCAAATAATGATTTTTTAGAATTTAGAGTTGAAGATACTGGTATTGGAATTAGTGAAAAAGACTTAAAAGTTATATTTGACCGCTTTAGAAGAGTCGAAGATGATTATTCTATTTCTCTAAGTGGTTTAGGATTGGGATTGTCAATTTCCAAAGCCTATGTAGAAATGCTCGGTGGAGAAATTACTGTGGAATCGGTTTTTGGAGGTGGATCCGTTTTTAAATTTACTATTCCATTACGCTATGATGAAACGGCTCATGAGGAAAATGATACCTTACCGGAAATAGCTTATAATGAATCTGAAGGGAAAACCATTTTAGTGGCTGAAGATGATAATATTAATTTTCTGTTGTTAAAAACCATTTTGGAAAAGAAAAATCATATTGTTTTGAGGGCTAAAAATGGTCAGGAAGTTGTTGATATCAGCGCATCCGAGTCTAATATTGATTTGATTTTCATGGATATAAAAATGCCAGTTCTGGACGGTTATGAAGCTTTTGAAATAATTAAAAAAGACAATCCAGATCGAATTGTAATTGCGCAAACGGCACATTCTTCTTCCGAAGTGAAAGAAAGTATCATGAAGGCCGGCTTTTCAGGTTATATAACTAAGCCTCTTGATAAAGAAAAAATATTCGAATTAATTAATCAAGTATTTCAAAATAACTCCATTACTTAATTTGATTTTATTCAAAAATAAATAAAGAGGATTTCGTATTGAAATTCTCTTTTTGTTTTATGCTAATTTGTGATTACTTGACTGCAAGGTCATAACTATAAAGGAAATCTTCCCTTACAAAGCCCATTTTATGATACAATCCTTGAGCTACAGTGTTATTTTTTGCAGTTCTTAATCGGATGTCCTGAGCTCCTAATTCTTTTGCGAATTCAACAGTTTGTTGAATTAATTTTTCGCCAATTCCTTTTTTTCGGGCAGATGAGTCTACAAATATATCATTTAGAATTAAAATTCTATTGAGTGCTAATGAAGAAAAAGTCACATAAATTAGCACAAAACCTATGAGTTTATCTTTATTCGTTTCATCGGAAGCGACAAAAATGGTAGCCTCATTGTTTTCTAATCGTTCCTTTAAATATGCATAATGTTTTTCGTAATTAGATGGATTTTTATAGAAAACAGCATATTGATCAAAGAGATTTGTCAATTGATCTAAGTCTTGAGTAGTAGCTTTTCGTATCATAATGTGTTGGCTTTTAGTGGTTGGAAAATTAAATTTACAAAAAAAAACTTTACTTTTAAGATATTGAGGTTTAGTTTCCAATCTCTCTTTGTGAATTTTCTTTTTAGATCGCTTATTTTAAATAAAAGCCATTTGAATTGATAATTTCTCAGAGATAAAAAAAGATATTTTGATTGGCTGAGATCTGAAGCAGAAGAAATGAACTGAATTATTGGAGATGAAGCAGAATAATTATTTTTGGTGTAAATGATTAGCTAAATTTGGACGTACTAATTAGAGTAAAATATAGGTTTTGGGAGGTATTTTTGATGCTAAACCAAAAGGTATTTGAAAATTTACAAAATCGAGCTGTTTAATTTAGAGTTGGCAGAATTATAAAGTATCCAAAATGAATAATACAAATAAAATATTTAAATCTATAAATCCTTTTACACAATCTGTTATTGCGGAGCATGAAGTTTTGACTAATGGCCAATTGGATCAAAAACTTCAATTATCAGAATTGGCTTTTAGGAACTGGCGTAGAACCACTTTTCAGGAAAGAGCTGATAAAATGAAGAGATTGGCAGATATCTTGAGAGTTAACAAAGAAGAATTAGGATTGCTTATTACCAATGAAATGGGGAAAATTCTTCCTGAAGCAATTGCTGAGGTTGAAAAATCGGCTGGGAACTGTGATTACTATGCTGAAAATGCAGAGAAGATGCTTAAAGATCAATATTACGAGACAACTTTCAAGAGCATGTCTGTTTACGATCCAATGGGCTCTGTTTTTGCCATTATGCCATGGAATTATCCTTTTTGGCAAGTGTTGCGTTATGCAGCACCGGCAATTATGGCGGGGAATGTTAGTCTTTTAAAACATGCTCCAAATGTTGTTGGTTGTGCCAAAGCTATAGAAAATATGTTTTTGGAAGCTGGTTTTCCAGAAGGTGTTTTTCAGCAAATCAATATTGATATTCTACAAGTAGAAAATGTGATTGCTTCTGATATTGTTTCTGGGATTACTTTAACAGGAAGTGAAATGGCGGGTTCTTCGGTTGCTGCTTTGGCTGGAAAATATATCAAAAAGTCAGTACTGGAGTTAGGTGGCTCTGATGCTTTTATTGTTTTGAATGATGCCGATTTGGAAAAAGCGACTACTGTGGCTACGAAATCCAGAATGCTAAATGCAGGTCAGGCTTGTATTTGTGCAAAGCGGTTTATCATTACCGAAAAAGTAGCTGATGAGTTTGTTTCACTTTTTGCTAATAAGATAGTTGCTTTGCAGCAAGGGAACCCATTGCAATTCGGAATTGATATGGGGCCTTTGGCGAGAATTGATTTGGCAGAGAAGTTAAGTTATCAGTTGGAGAATTCTTTAAAGCAAGGAGCTAGGATGGTAGTTGGAGGAGAGTATGATCAGTGTAATTTTCAGCCCACACTGATTGATTTTGTTGATGTAAACAATATTGCTTTTCAAGATGAAACTTTCGGTCCGTTGGCTACTATTATTAGGGCTAAGGATGAAAATGACGCCATTGCAATAGCTAATAATCATAGATATGGATTGGCTTCGGGCATTTGGACTGAAGATAGAGAACGAGGATATGCTTTGGCTAGAAGAATTGAAGCAGGCAATGTTTTTGTAAATTCTTTGGTTCGCTCCGATTCTAGGATTCCTTTTGGAGGAATTAAAAAATCGGGGTATGGAAGAGAATTATCTGAGATAGGAATCAAAGAATTTATGAATATGAAGTCGGTTGTTATTGAATGATTTTTTATAAAATATTAGATGGATTCGTAAACCATTTTGTATTTATAAAAGGGATATCTGTATTGAAATGAAACTTTTGAAAATGCTTTTATTTTTCGATTTTCAAAACCTTAAACTCGAACTAATTATAGTGTGCGAGTTTAAGGTTTTTTTATTTTATAGAATTTAAATCGATATCTAATTTTGTAATAAATTTTTATTTTTAGTTTAAATAAATATTTTTTAGCCCCCTATTTTTTATGGGGGTATTTTTTTTAAAGCTGTGTAAATTAGTTTGAAACTATGTTTTTTTAACTTTATAATTTGAAACTAAGCTAAAATTTGGTAGTATTTTATAAAAAAGTCGATTATTGAATTTTTATTATATTTTAAAAAAAATAAGAAATACATATTATTTTTAGTTGATTTTCGGATATTGATAATTCTTTTTAGAAAGTTTTGAAAAAATTTTTCTGTTAACGAAAAGTTAATAATTTGGCTCCAAGAAAAAGAAAAAATAACCAAATTCGATTCAATTACCTTAATTGAATTATTAACTAAAAAACAGATTAAATATGAAAAAAGTAATTACTATTTTAGTGTTAGCCTTGACAACAAGTATTGCATTTGCCCAAGATGCACCAGAAACTACTCCATTACAAATTTCAGGTTCGGGAGACTTGTATTATAAGTATGATTTTGCCAAAACAGAAAACATTAAAACAAGTTTTGGAACAGACCAGAATTCGGTTTCTTTAGGGATGCTGGATATTGCTTTGAAGAAAACAATTAAAAAAGTGTCTTTTGTTGGTGAAATATCTTTTGGTCCAAGAGGGCAATATCAATCAATCCCAAATGGTGATGGACTTGATGAAAATTCATTCCATATTCAAAATTTATATGCGTCTTACGCAGTTACGGATAAATTAAGCTTTACTGCCGGTTATATGGGAACTTATATTGGATATGAAGTAATTTCTCCAGTTGGTAATTTCTCTTATTCAACTTCATATTTGTTTACCAATGGGCCATTCCAAAATGCGGGAGTTAAAGCCAATTATAAAATAACGGATAAATTTGGAGCAATGTTTGGTCTGTTTAATGACTCTTGGAATAAATACAAAGCTGATCCAGCAAAAGGATTGAATGCTGTTGGAGGTCAATTGTCTTTTGTGTCAGGAGGAACTAGTGCTTACCTTAATTTTATGGACGGTTCAGTAAGCGGTACAATTTTCGATTTAACAGCGACATTCCAACTTACAGAAAAATTCAAATTAGGTTTGAATGGAGCTGATTTTTCAAACGAAGGTGATGTAGGTTACTCAGGAGTTGCAATATATCCATCTTATGCATTTAATGATGCTTTTGCTTTGGGAGCACGTGCGGAATATTTTAATTACAAAGAAGGATCTGGAGATACAAGTGTAACAGCTTTTACTTTATCCGGTAATTATAAAATAAGCGGGTTGACTATTATTCCAGAGTTTAGAATTGATACTAATTCAGATGATGTTATGTTTGTTAATTCAGATTTAGCTCCAACAAATTCAGCTTCTCAAGTACTTTTAGCTGTAGTTTACGGATTCTAGTCGGAAGTAAATTATCATTTGAGTTTAGATTTATTTAAATATAAAAACATATTTTTTTTTTGCTGTCAAAATCCTTAGTGGTTTTGGCAGCTTTTTTTGTTTAGGGCAGACTAGTTATGGTTTGTTTAATTTTCACTTCCTTTGTCGTTCATTTTAAATAAGCCAATTGTTTTTATTTTTTAAAAATAGACCAGTACTAAAAGATTTGATTCCATCGAATCATGTGGATATTCATTCTCATTTATTACCTGGTATTGATGATGGAGCTCGTACTTTTGAGCAAACATTTGAGTTAATTCAAGCGCTTCAAGGTTTTGGAATTTCACAGTTTGTTACTACTCCTCATATTATGCATCAAGTTTGGGACAATACTAAAGAAAGTATTCAAGTACTTAAAGATCAAACAATATTGGAGCTGGAAAAAAATGGTATAAAAATTCCTTTTCGTGCGGCCTCTGAGTATTTGATGGATAATCAATTTGTAAAGCTTTTCCAAACAGGAGAGCTGTTGACTTTGAAGGATAATTATGTATTGGTTGAGATGTCTTATATGAACCCACCGATGCAATTGTATAATATACTTTTTGACTTGCAGGTTGCGGGTTATATTCCTGTTTTAGCTCATCCAGAACGATACATTTTTTATCATAATAATTTTGATGAATATGCAAAATTGAAACGAGTAGGTTGTTTGTTTCAGCTGAATTTGTTGGCAGTTGTTGGATATTATGGGGAATCAATCGCGAAGATAGCCGAACAATTACTGCGAAAAGGAATGTATGATTTTGTGGGTTCGGATGTTCATCATAGCAAGCATATTGCTTCTTTTGAGGAAAAAGTAAAACTGAAGGAAGTATCGGCACTTAAAGAAGTGATGTTGAATAACCAGTTTTTTAGAATAGAGTAGGGTTTAGATTTTTTGATATTATTAATTTAAAAAGCAAAATATCTTTTTAAACATGAAGATGTTGATTTGCGAGTGAGGGATAAAAGTAAGCTACCAAAGTAGCACGGATAGCCCGACAGCAATAAAAAAAAGAGGCAACTAACACGTATGGAGAGTTGGCCTCTTTTTTTTATTGGTGGCACACCCAAAAGAACTTAGGAGTGTTGAAGGAGTAAATGATTTTTATTGGATTTTTGATTCTTGTTTATTTAGGCCATAATTTTTTGTACCATGGTCTTTTTTTTGATTTTATGCCGTAACCGTAGCCGTAGCCATAGCCTTTTGTTGAATCAGTATCGTTGAGTAGTAAGCACATATTTGGCAATTTTTTCTCAATATATAAGTCATTAGCAATGTGCAACATTCTTTTTTCAAGGAAATTGGCTCGAATGACAAAAAGGAAGCAATCGGCATGTTTGGCGATTAAAAGTGTATCGGTTACGAGGCTTATAGGAGCAGTGTCAACGATGATGTAGTCGTATTGGGCTTTGATGGTTTTGAAAAGTGTGTCGACTTTTTGGCTCAATAATAATTCGGCTGGATTGGGCGGAATTAAGCCCGCAGGTAAAATGTAAAAATCTTCGTAACCTTTTTGTTTGATGATTAAATCCTCTAAAGGGATGTCTTTATTTGAAAGATAATTGGTGAGTCCTTGGTCTGGCAACGGAATGTAATCGTCTAGTTTTGGATTTCTAATATCCATTCCTATAAGCAATACTTTTTTACCAGATAAAGCAAAAGTTGCTGCTAGATTTACCGATACAAATGTTTTGCCTTCCTTCGAAAAAGTAGAGGTAAGGAATAAGGTTTTGGCTTGATTTTCGGGAACTTTGCTTAGCATGAATTCCAAATTGGTTCTGATGATTCGTAAGGCTTCGGCTGAGCTGGTTCTACTTTCTGATTTAATTATTTGGGTATTAGCATCAGATGTTGGAATATCTCCAAGGTATGGGATTGTAGTTTTCCCTTCTAAATCGAGACGGCTTTTTATTTTGGTATCCAATAGATCTTTGAGATATATAATTCCAAAAGGAACTAAAATCCCAATTAAAAAAGCGACCAAATAGATGATTTTTTTCTTTGGAGCAACTGGGATATGCGAAGCTTTTGCTGCATCTATTACTCTTGCATTTGGCTCAGTAGCGGATAACGAAATTGCAGTTTCTTCTCTTTTTTGAAGTAAATATAAATAGAGTTCTTCTTTTATTTTTTGTTGACGGGCAATGATTTTAAATTGACGTTCTTGAACTGGAATTTTTTCAATTTTGGCATCCATAATTCCTTTATGGCTGTCTAAATCTCTTTTTTGGATGATTAAACTTGATTTTAAACGATCTAGACTCGAAACAAGATTTTGTTTCAAAGATGCAATTTGCTGATCCATTTTCAAAACAGTTGGATTGGTGGCTGTTGCCGATTTTAAGATTCTATTGCGATCTAAAACCAATTCGTTATACATGTTGATTATGCTAGCTGCATCTTCTTCTCCAACGATAAGATTGGTGGGAAGTAAATCGGTATTGTTACTTTTTTTGATGTAGTCAAGCATGGAGTTAACTACATTAAGTTGGATTTCTGTTTCTACTGATTTTTTGTCATAAGTGTTTGATCCTTCAATAAAAAGTTGTGCTTCTGAATCGATATCGGTTAAGTTGTTAGTTTTTTTAAAACTTTCAACATCCTGTTCGACACCGTCCAATTCTCTTGTGATTAAGGATAGTCTTTCAGCTATGAATTTCGAAGTGTTTTCAGAGATTTGGTTTTTATCAGTAATGGCATCTTGGTTGTAAATTTGAATTAAATTATCCAAGAAAATTTCGGCTTTTTGATAGACAGGATCAACCAATGATAATTCAACGACACTACTTGTTTTACTGAGCGGATTTATATTGAGTTGATTTCTAAAACCATCCACAACTTCATCCATAGAATTTACTTGTATTGTAATTTCCCGATTAGTTACTTTAAATAATTTGTGTGAATTTTTAGTTATAATCAGATTCCAATTTTTGGTTGTTATAAGTTCTCCATATTGAAATTCATCTTTGGTTAAGGAACTATTTTTGGATGTTTCACTTTCAGGTTGGTCTTCAAGTTGAAAAGTTGTTGGCGAAATTTCAATAAAACGAAGTGTTGTATTGGTCTCATAAAATTCTAGTGACTTTGGGATAAAATGAATGTTTATGGGTTTTTCTTTAAACATTTCAGAATAAATAATTTTCCCTTTAATGAATATCGAAATATTTAAAGTGAGTTTTTTTACTGTGTTTTCGATTAAAGTTCTTGATTTTAAAATTTCAATTTCGTTATCGAGATTGTTTTTTAAACCACTTTCAATTCCCATATCTGAAAATGCCGAAAGCTCAGACAACATCCCTCCCTTTTTTTCATCTTTTACTAAAATTACGGCAGTAGCTTTGAATTGAGGTGTTGTATAGCGCAAGTAAATAAAGGCAATGATAAAACTTATAAGGGTTCCTACTAAAAACCATCTCCAATGAACTAAATAGTGATCTATAAAGTTTCGTAATTGAAATTCTCTATTCTGATTTTCATTTGAAGGATTTCTTTCCATAGAAGAATTATTTAGACGTCGTTACGATTAAAGTTATTAATGTAATCAACAATGACGTTATTGAGATAATGACTCCTGTGTTTGGTCCCACTGCCGATCCGTTAATCTTATTTTTATTGGGTTCTACATAAACAACGTCGTTTTGTGATAAATAATAAAAGGGAGAATTCATAAAATCGGCTTTTGTAATATCTACTCTGTTGTAGGTTTTGATACCATCTATTTCTCGTATAATTAATATGTTATCTCGCTTGCCATAAATGGTCAGATCTTTTGCCATTGATAATGCTTCGATTAGGGTTACACGTTCCGATGTAATAGTATATGAACCGGGTAGCGTTACTTCGCCCTGTATCGAAATTTTAAAATTCATAATCCGAAGGTTTATAATAGGATTCTTGATATAAACCGAAATTTTATCTTGCAAAAGTTGTATGACTTGAGATCTAGCCATTCCACCAACTTTTAAACGCCCTAAAATTGGGAAATCAATAAATCCATTGGAATCGACTAAATACAATTGGGTGGTTTGTGCACCAGCAACATCCTGTTTGTTTGGGTTTACAGTTGTGTAAGTCTTTAAATTAAAAGGAGCTGCAATTTCAGAATCTTCTGCAGAAACAATAATCATTAACAAATCATCAGGTTGTATTTTTATTTCATATGAATTGGTTTTTTCTTGTAAAGGAGCTTTATCGATATCTTGGTAATAAACTATATCTTTTCGGGAAGCACATGAAAAAAAGAATAGGGTTAGTAATAATAAAGATATTCTTTTAAATGATAAAGCTGAATCCATATGTTGGTCTATTTTTTAGAAGTCAATATTTAATAATTCAAATCCAATTAACTCAATAATTTGAGTAAAACAGCACTTATTCGATCTCTATCCAAATCAGTTAAATTTGAACCTGAAGGCAAACTCAGTCCGTTTTTAAACAGTGCTTCTGCAATATTATTTCCATAGAAAGGATAGTTTTCATAGAGTGGTTGCAAATGCATGGGTTTCCATAAAGGTCTGCATTCTATATTGGAATCCATTAATGTCAATCGAATGGTTTCACGATTGATACCATTTTTGGTTTTTTCTGGATTAATAAGTATAGAAGTCAACCAATAATTAGCAAAGTAGTCTGGGTTTGTTGTAGAATAAACAGTGATTCCAGGAATATTTTCGAAAAGGGATACATAAAAATCATGCATGGATCTTCTCAAGGCAATATGTTCATCCAATACTTTCATCTGTCCACGACCAATACCTGCGCAAATATTGCTCATTTGATAATTGTAACCTATTTCACTGTGTTGATAATGAGGAGCTTCATCCTTTGATTGTGAGGCCAAAAACTGTGCTTTTTCCTTTAATTGATGATTTGATGTAACAATTGCTCCTCCACCAGAAGTGGTAATTATTTTGTTGCCATTGAATGAAAAAACGCTGATATCTCCAAAAGTACCGCATTTTTCCCCCTTGTAGCTGCTGCCCAAAGTCTCGGCACTATCTTCAAGAATGGGGATGTTGTATTTGTTGGCAACAGCTCTTACTTCATCAATTTTATATGGTACACCGTATAAATGAACTGTGATGATTACTTTTGGTATTTGTCCTTTGTATATACAGTCTATAATGGCACTTTCTAAAGCAATGGGACAAAGATTCCAAGTTTCGAGTTCGCTATCAATAAATACCGGTGTTGCTCCTTGATAAAGAATAGGATTTGCTGATGCTGAAAAGGTCATTGATTGACAAATAACAACGTCACCAGTTTTTACCCCCAAGAGAATTAAACCCAAATGAATAGCTGCAGTTGCAGAGCTTAAAGCCGTCACAAATAAACCATGTGAAAGATATTTTTCTAAATCATGCTCAAATTCGGTTATGTTTGCTCCCAATGGTGCAATCCAGTTGGTATCAAAGGCTTCGTGTATGTAATTCAGCTCAGTGCCACCCATATGTGGGGAGGATAGCCATATTTTTTGGTTGTTCATTTTAATTGTAATATTGGAAGAATATATTCGGGGTTTTTTTATTTAGATAATCATTATAGTCAATAATTTCTTCTAATTTGTCGTTGAAGATAGTATATTCATAGTTTTTGAAAAAAGTTAAAATATTTTCAGCTTCATTTTGTATTTCTACCATTAATTTTGGTCGATGTTTGGCAATAGTATTTTTAAATCCCTGTAATACGTTCCATTCATATCCTTCAACATCAATTTTTACAAAATCTGGTAAACGAGAAGCTTTTTCATAATAACTGTCTAAAGTAATTACTTTTGCTTGAGTTACAATCATCTCCGAAGAAGTTTCGGCAGATAATTTTCGACTGGATAAAAAGCCATCAAAGTTTTTAATGAACGAATTATTTTGGCCAGATATAGGATCGATATAGAAATCAAAAGTTCCATTAATATCTCCAGCTCCAGCATTTTCAACAGTTATGATTTGTCCGGTTTTTTGGGGTAAGTAACCAATGTTTTTTTTTAAATAAAATAAATTAAGTTCACTAGGCTCAAAAACATCAATTTTTCCTGTTTCTCCAACTAAAATGGAATATAAAGTTGTAAAATAACCAATATGTCCACCAATTTCCAAAACGTAGTCCCCCTTTTCAATCCATTTTTGAAAAATTCGGATTGTATTTTCTTCTCTCTTTTTTCCAAAGTACCAATAACCTTTATGATGGTATGTGTTTATTAGAAATTCTTTATTTGTAAAGTGATGGGTAATAGTTGTATTTATAGCCGTTGCTTTGAGTATTTTTAGAAATAGTATCCTAATTTGGTTCATTTTTTTGTTAATAGAGGTATTAGTTTAAATTCTAAAACAAACAATATTGTATCTATTGATGTTAAAGTAATTTCTTGTCAATTGTTATTTTTTCAGATTTATTACCGTTAAATTTTATTTGGTTATCAGGTTTGAAATCACGAATCAAAATTTCATCGTCATAGCGAAGCATCACTAGGTTTTCTTCCCAATCTTCATGATACAGTATTTCGGTTTTTCCAAGTATATATTCCTGTATAATCCATTTAGGAAAGTTACCTCCAGCAAGATAACTTAATGGGAAACCACCACTAAATCTAGGGTTGACTTCAATGCCAAAAATTAGTTCTGATTGATTATTGACAAACAATTGTAAAGATATGCATCCTCTTAATCCTGAAATGTGCTTAAACTTTGAGGCAATTATATCTATAAACCATGTTCTTCTCGTTATGGCCTTATTGACTTCACCGTCACGTACTTCCAATCTCTCTCTTGGAATGAGACATTTTAGATTATTTGTTTTGTCAAAATACATATTGATGGTATACTCTGTAAAATTGGAATGCTCCAAATATTCGAAAAATGATAAGCAGTCAATTCTGATTCTTTTTTTACTATATAATTATCAATACTCCGACTACCATCAATTGGTTTTATATAAATCGGTAAAGTGAAATTATTTTTATCATATTCTTTGGCATAATTAATTTCAAGTTTTTTAAAAAATATATTAGTAAGTCTTTTGTTTATTAATGTTTTAATGTTGTCATAATCAGAGATAAGGATTTCAATATTGTGTTTTTTAAATAAGTCGATATTTTGGGATAAAATCAGTAATTCGGTATCAATTGTAGGTATGATAAGTTTTATGTTATTCTCAATTGTTATTTGGAGCAATTCTGAATATAATTATAATGGGTAACAGGAGGAACTTTGAAGTAACCATCAGAAACCCTACAAGCAGCAGATTTTTCAGGTGAGAAATCTGTGGTGTATACTTTTGAATCCGAAAAAATAAGTTTTA
This sequence comes from Flavobacterium granuli, assembly GCF_031456055.1. Lineage (GTDB taxonomy): Bacteria > Bacteroidota > Bacteroidia > Flavobacteriales > Flavobacteriaceae > Flavobacterium > Flavobacterium granuli_A. Next base: position 252,741 of record NZ_JAVDTX010000006.1, on the reverse strand, counting down.
GTTCTGTTTTAAACGAGCGAACAAGGGAGACTCTTTTTCCTGCACAAGTGATTAAGATGTTACTCATAGGTTAATTTTTACCGTTAAACGATTCTGTACTTGTTTGGTTGGCTTTCAGTGGTTTAAAAACTTTTTTTAGAGTTAAAAATACAATTTTTAAATCCAAAAAAAAGCTTTTATGTTCAATATACCATAAATCATATTCAAATTTTGATTGCCAAGAAGTGATATTTTCTTTATTGACTTGTGCCCATCCAGTGATGCCAGGTTTCACTTCGTGACGTCGTTTTTGGGTTTCATTATATAAAGGTAAATATTCTGATAATAGGGGCCTTGGCCCTACAAGACTCATGTCACCACGGATTACGTTGATGAGTTGAGGGATTTCGTCCACTGATATTCTTCTGGCAAAATTGCCTAATTTTGTCATTCTTTTGGAATCTGGGAGTAAACTACCATTAGCATCTGTTCTATTAGTCATAGTTTTGAATTTAATGATATGAAATATTTTGCCATTTTTCCCAGGTCTTTTTTGGATAAAAAAGGGTTCGCCTTCATTGGCAATAAATAGTACAATTGTAATAATTACAAATAGAGGTGCAAGTAACACTAGGCTTATGCTTGCTAGAATTACATCAATTACTCTTTTTAAAAATGGATTATACATGATTTTCCAGTTTTTGATATTCTTCTAAAAGTGCTTGCCAAAGTACAATTTGTTCAAATCGAGAAACAACCATTGATCTTGCATTTTGTTGTAAATGGTTTCTAAGAGGAGTGTCTGAGATTATTTTTTTCATTGCTGTAAAAAGAGCAGCAGAATCTTTAGGAGGAATTAAAATTCCATTTTTGGAATCTTCAATTATTTCATTGCAGCCATTAATATTTGTCACAATGCTGGGTAATCCCATGGCTCCCGCTTCCAAAATGGCATTTGGAAAACCTTCACGATAACTCGGAAAAACCAAAACATTTGAAACTGCATAATAGGGCCGAACATCTTTTTGAAATGGAACAAAAATTACTTGCTTATTATTTTCCATTTCAGATAATGTATCCTTATGGAGTGGGTCTAATTCTGATTCGAAAAAACCAACTAATAAAAGTTTGATGTGATTAAATTCTATTGCAATTTTATGGAAAGCTACTAGCAACTCATTTATTCCTTTATCGCCTGTCAATCGGCCAACATATACAAAAACAAAATCGTCATTGTGTATTCCTAATGATTTTTTTAAATGAAGTACAGCTTCATTCGATATTTTTTTTGAATTAAAAAACTCGGTGTCAATTCCATTGGTACTGCCGTTTGCGATGATTTTTATTTTTTTTAGTTTGCAAAAGCCTTCTTGGAGAATTATGTTTTTTAAGCCTTTGGAATTAGGGTAAATTTTGGTAGCACAAGAGTATGTAATTTTCTCTACAAGATTCAATAGTTTTCGTTTGGGTCCATTGATTTCCAAGAGAGGCAAGCCTGCAACGGTATGTAAACGGTGTGGAATACCTGCCATTTTTGAAGCAATCATTCCAATGGTTCCTGCTTTTGGAGTATGTGTATGTACTATTAATGGTTGCTCTTTTTTGAGATAGCGATACAATTGCCACAACGCTTTTAAGTCTTGCCAAGGCGTTATTTTTCGGGTCATTTCTACTGCATAAACGGGAATGTTTTGTGATTTTCCCACCCTTTCTAAGTTTTCTTTATCCGATGAAACTGCTGTAACTTCATAATAATCCTTCATGAAAAGCAACTGTTTGTCTAGTAGTTTTTCAAGAGAGATAGGAACTGTAGTGATGCGGGTGAGCTTTTTCATTGTTGGAGTTCAGCTTCTATAGTTTCTATAAAATTTTCTATGGATCTTTCTTGTAGAAAGGATTGAAAGAGAATTTGATTTTTAGAAAAATTGTCATTCAATGATTTTAATATTGCATTACTTAAGTTTTTAGAGTTTGTTGTTTTTACAAGTAGGACTCCAGGAATCTGTTCTATTTCTGCAGCACATTTTGTAGAAACAACATGGTTGTTTTGTGACATCATTTGCAGTAAAACATTAGGAAAACCTTCTATTCGAGATGAAACCACACAAACTTTGGCGGTTTTAAAATAGGGGTATACATTTTGGACACGCCCTTTTAAAATCACCTTTCCTTCTAAATGGAGTTTTTTTATTTGAAATTCTAATTTTTTTCTTTCGTAACCTTCTCCCAAAATAATCAATTGATGTGTTGGATGGGTTAGGAGTATTTCTTTAAAAGCGTTAATTAAAATATCAAAGCCTTTTTCGTAGATTAATCTTCCTGCACTTATTATAAAAGGGAAATTTGTTTTTAAAATTTCGACAGTTTTTAATGGAGCTAAATCAATCGGGTTGGCAATAATTTTTATATTTAAGTTTTGATCAATCCAAGGTAAATGTGAGACCAAATCTTGTCTCATTTGTTGTGTTTGACAAATCAATAGGTCAAGACTGGGGTAACCCCATCGATACATTTTTCTATATAAAAAAAGTTTAAATCCTTTGAATCGTTCAAATATCCGAGTAGATTCTCTCCCTATAAAATATTTTTTTTGAAGGAGTCCCAAACGAATAAAAATACCAAGGGCACCTGTAGTAAAAACGTGGGAGCTAAATATGTAATCGTATTTTTTTTTTTTAACTAAAAGATTTAAAGCATATAGCAAAGTTCCAAAATATTCTGATCCTGTATTTTGATATTTTATTCGGATAAATTTATTGTTAGTTATCCATTCCTCATTTGTTTTATGTTTTAAAAACTGTACTTCTACTAATGCATCCGAATAATGCTGCGCAATCATTTTTAAGATTTGTTCAGCACCACCTAGAGTGTCATTGGGTAAAACGAGTAATATTTTTTTCATTTATAGGATATTAAATGAAGGATTGTTTTCTTCTTGTGTGTTTTTTAATTGGTAAAAATTTAATGTTATAAAGGAATAAAAGATGCTATAGATAATTTGGTTAAAAGAAATATTGGACATTAAAACAGGTATTATAATCAAAAAGCACATAAGATTGGTACTCCATTTGAATGCAAAAATAAATTGCAATGCGAGAAATATTACGAGTATTACAATGCCTAATTCAAAAAGACCTCCCAATATTACACTTGATGCTGTGATTTTTTCAGAAATTGTTCCTATACCCAAACCAGTATAAAAAAAATCATTTTGAATAAAATAATAGTAGCCGCCTTCAAATCGAGCTTCTGCAGAGGAATCATCTTTTAAATTAAATAAGCGGTCTTGTATAGGTCCTAAAAAAACTGCGGATTTAAAGTATAGTAGCACCAATAATCCGAAAAACAGAAAAAATAGATTTTTTATTTTCTTTAAATCATAAGATGTTATGAAAAAATAGAAGGCTACAAAGTAACCTACCATTAGAATTCCAGTCATTGAAAATGATAAGAGCATTGATATAATTCCTAATAGCATTGACCAATCAATTTCCTTAGTAAGTAATAGTTTCATGGAAATCAATATGTATATATAGACCGAATAGGAACCAGGTTCTGAAAAAAGTCCAGAAGCTCTTATTGAGTTACTGTAATCTTTCAATTTTGTAGCACCTGTTCGTTGCATTTCACCAGTAATATTATATAAAAAATCAATTTTAGTAGTAAATAGTGAAAACGAAAAATATTGGATGAAGAAGAAAGCAAGATGTATTATTAATATAATTTTTAATATTTCATCGAGGCTTTCTTTGTCAAATTGAAGAAACGCTTTTCGGAAATAAATGACACTAAATGGAAATATAAGCCACCCTAAGGTTCTTGGAAAATAATATAAATGAGGAGGCAAGTATTCTTCATTTATAAAACTTATTATTATAGAAATGGTTATTAGAAATAGAAATAGAAAAATAAAGTTTGCCTCTAGTTGGGTTAGTTTTGATTTTTCTATGATTGTAAAAATCAATAAAAAAGCTAAGAGAGGAAAAGGAGCAAGATTTATTTGTCTAAAATAAATAGCTTGAAATGTTGAAAATAAAACACAAAAAAACAAGACAATTGATTTAGAATCCATGATCTAATTATTTAGCAGATTTTCAATCATAAAATTCTGTGGATTGAAAGAACCTTTTATAAATGAAAGATCTTTTTTCCAATATCCCTCGCATGCATCATAGATAGTTACAGTATATCCAAATGAAATCTCTATTATTTTAGGTGTTTTGTTGTCATATATAAAATCGAATGCTATTGTTTGTGTTTTTAATTTTTGACTAGTTTCAAATGCAATTTCTATCAATTTAATGTCGATGTTTGAGCTATAATAATCAATTATTCCACTACCTGAAGCTCTAAAATCATTTTTCCTATTATGACGAATTATACCAAAAGCAATTTCTCCAATTACGATTATCCTGGTGTCAAATGCGTTTTCAGTCAGGAATTTTTGAAAATAAACATAACCTTTTTCTTGATTTGAAATAAGTTGTTCTCTTTTGTTTTTAAATATGTAATTGATTGTTTTTTTAAATAATTGTAATGGATTTTTTATTTTTTTTGCAACTCTTAATTTTTGCTCATAATTTTCAAATGTGTTTGGAATTGATTTTTTTCCAGTATTAAACATCTGAATAATATATTTTCTTGCTTCTTTTCTATCTTTTAGTAACTCAACATTTGAAGCCCCAGCACCTCTTTTAAGTTTTGCAACAATCGGAAAGTTTATCTTTTTAATATGATTTTTAGCTGTTTTGATATCATAAAAGACAACACTTTCTACAAAAGGAGCTCCAATACTTTCTAATAAATATTTTTGAGCAATTTTATCATCAAAATGCCAACGAGTATTAAAATTTGGGAATGTTTTTATATTCATATTGTCTGCAGCATTCAAAATTGAAGAGAAAATCATTAATTCGTTTACACTTGAATGATTAACATGCCAAAGTAAATGAGTTATTTTATTACTTTCTAGTTGTGATATTATGTCAGTATCTAAACAATTTACCAAAACATAAAATATATTGTTTTCTTTACAGTATATGATCCATCGATCCGAAAAGCTGCCTTGTCTATGATGTATTGCAATTTTAATCATTTGCTAATATTGTTTTATCAATTGTGCTGGATTGCCTCCATAAATTGATTTACTAGGAATGTTTCCTTTTACAACACTTCCTGCAGTAATAATTGCCCCGTTTCCTATTCTAGTTCCGCCGAGTATAATGCAGTTTGCACCAATCCACACATTATCTTCAATATGAATTGTATTTCCTTGATCCTTTGTGTGAATTCGATAAGTAGGATTATCAAAACTCAAAAGATGTCCATTGGAATCAAAAATCTGTGTGTTTGCAGCTATTAAACAATTGTTTCCTATATGTATTTGGTTTGAAGCATGAATACAGGTTCCATGAATTCTACAATTTGAGCCAATGGTAATTGTTGATAATGGTAAGTCTGCATAGAGTTTGCAACTCGAATGCATATTGATATGATAACCAAAATTGGAAGAATTAATGATAGTGTTTTTGCCTATTCTTATATGTGCTTTTTTGTTTTTGATTAAATGAGGAATCCCTTTGAATAATACGCCTTTATCTGTTGAAATCGAATAAAAAGTAATAATGTACCTTGTTATGATTTTGTTTTTTATTAAATAAATTAAATGTTTAAATCTTGACATTGTTTAAATAAAAAATTAGCTTTGAAATTATTTGATTATTACTAAAAATCGAGTACGCAATTATTTATTGATTTTAATTTTAAAATTATCTATTAAAAAAGCAAGATAACCAGCTGGAAATAAAAAATAATCAAAGGCTCTTTGCATTTGGTGTTTTTTTTGACCTGAGTGGAATGAAAATCGTACATAGTTTATATAGTTTCTGGTATAACCCATTAATGTTTTTCTAGGGGAATAATGCATGATATATTTTTCATAAACCAAATAACAGCCATAAGCATTTTCCAATCTGTATTTTTGAATTGAATTAGTTATTCCATCTGCTAGATATTCAGAATGCTTGAAGATCGTATTCGAATATTTGAATTGATATTTAGTGCTAATTCCGTAAAAAATATAACTCTCTGGTATAAAATGAGTGTTATCGTTGTCAGGGAATTTAAATTCCTTTAAAACAGTAGACAGAATACAAGGGAATTTATCTCCTTTTATTTTATGAATAAATCTCATTTCTATCGGATCTGAGTATTGAATATCTGAAGGGAATAAATCTCCAATTATTTCGTTAGTCTTTGAGTTTAAGTTTAAGTTTTGGCCAATAATTCCAGCTATGTTTTTAAGATCAATTGTTTCCCAAATTTCACAAATGTTAGTTAAACAATCGTTGTCTAAGTAATCGTCCGAATCACAATTAATGAAAAAATATCCTTTAGCTTCATTTATGGCTATATTCAGTGCTGTAAATTTGCCTCCATTTTCCTTTTTGATATATTTTATATTCAATAAACTCTTTTTTATAAAATCAGATATGAAATTGTCTGTTCCGTCATTAGAACCATCATCTACTACTATAACTTCAAATTTATTAATGTCGAAATTTATTTTTTCTAAATGGTTGAGATTTCTTTCTAAAAGCTCTTTTCTATTATATGTTGGTATCGAAATTGTGAAAAGCAGTTTCTCCATTTGCAAAAAAAAATATAAGTTATGAATTACTTTTTCAGCTTTTTAAGTTCGATAACTAAGTCTGGAAATAGGAGCAACAAACCAATTAGATAGACAATGAGGATAAGAGTTGTATTCATGATAAATAAACTATATAAAATCTTTATTTCAAAAAAAGTAGAACAATAGGTAAGTATTAGAGAAAACAGGATTAATATAGATCCCTTTAAAATAAGAGAAAATTGGCTTTTGTAGCTATAATTAAATAATTTTTGCACAAAATAAACGCTTGTTAAATAGGATAAAAATGAAACAATGATTATTCCAATAAGCATTGTATTAATGCCGAAACTAATCCCAATAAAAATAATTGGTATTGCAAATAATTTTGTAATAAGTTCAATTTTGAAATATAATTTGGTCCTATTTTTGACTGCTAAAAAGTTGATGTTTACTGCATACAATGGAATAAATAGACCTGATATAGATAAGATTTTCAAATAAGGGATTGAATCTGCCCATTTAACACCAATTAAAATTAATATTATTTCATTGGAACAAACAAATAAAAGTGTCATGAAAAAAGAGGTGATAAAAAATGTTCCAGAAAGGAATTTTTTAAACAATTTCATTTGTTCTATATCATCAGTTTTTGCCGAAAGTGTCGAAAAACTAACCCTTTGTACGGTATTAATTATATTACTTGATGCTAAATTTTTGAAGGTATCAGCTCTTGAATAATAGCCTAAATTAGCTGGACTAAAATATTTTCCTATGACAAAATAATAAAGATTGTCATATAAGGAATTCATAAGTCTAGACATAAATAAATTAGCACCATATTTATATAACTCTTTAAACGATTTAAAATCAAATATGAATTTAGGTCTCCAGTTATTAAGTATCCAAAATAAGAGCAGAGTAATGAATTGACCCAAAACCATTCTTACCACAAGACTCAAAATCCCATAACCCTTAAAAGCCATGTATAAAGCAACAATTCCACTTATGATAACAGATATAGTAGATACAACTGTAATGGTTTTGAAATTGATCTCTTTTGTTAGTAGTGTTCTTTGAATGGATGAAAAAGATACAATTATTATAGAAATTGCTGTAATTCTAATTAAAAGGGTTAAAGTATCTTGCTTAAAAAATATAGAGATATAGGGCGCAGAAACAAATAATAGTAGATAAATAAAGATTCCTAATAATACATTAGCCCAAAAAACAGTGCTGTAATCCTTATCTGATGTGTCTTTTTTGTTTATTAATGCATCGCTCAATCCGCTGTTGATAAAAGTATTTGATACAGCAATAAAAACTGAAATTATTCCTAATATACCAAATTCGTCAGGGAGCAATATTCTTGCCAATGCAATCCCAACAATAAAATTGACTATTTGTTGTGAAAAATTATCAGTAAAACTCCAAAACAATCCATTAAAAATCTTATTCGTCTTCAACTGATTTGTTTGCTAGATTAACTTTTACGTGTTTCATTTCACAGCTCCGCGTTTCCAACTCCCATTTTAGATTAAAAATAGTGAAGCTGAAAAGGTAGGATTTGGGCTAAATATCTGATACTTATTGATTAAATGTATAAAAAAATGTTGGAAGTTGATGTGTAAAAATAAAAAAACGCCTTTTGAATCGACCAAAAAGCGTTTTTTATAGATAAAATGAAAATTTTATTTTTTATAAATCGAGTAGATAGTGCTAATCGTTTTTTCGTCCAAAATATCATTGGTTTCAGTTTGGATGTAATGAAGTTTGAAAGCCTTGATGGCTGCCGAAAGATTTTTGGTATTATATCCGATGACTTGTAAACCTTGCTCGGCATTAAAATCAACGGGAGGACATGGAAGCGGATCGTCTGGCCAAACTCCAAAACCATTTAGGGCTAAAAGCTTCCAAGGAAATAAAGCACTTGGGTCAACTTTTCTTGATGGAGCAATATCGGCATGTCCTATTATGTTTTGTGTAGGTATATTGTAGTCCTTTTTCAATTTGGTCAATAGTGCCAATAAAGTATTAATTTGTGTGTCCGAAAATGGTTCTGTGCCATTATTGTCCAATTCAATTCCTATAGAAGTAGAGTTGATATCGGTGTTTTTTCCCCAAGACCCATTTCCTGCATGCCAGGCTCTCAGGTAATCATTGAGCATATGAATTACTTTTCCATCTCTGGCAATCACATAATGAGCGCTCACTTTAGTTTCTTTTAAAGTGAAAGTTTTTATAGTTTGTTGTACCGAATCCTGAGCTGTGTGATGAATAATAATGAAATTGGGTTTTCTTAAATTAAAATTGACTGTACCAACCCATTCAGATGCAATACCATTAAGTAAAATATTGTTGTCTGTTTTGGAGAGCGTATCTTTATAGTTAAGTAATTGGTTTTTGTATCGATAGGCAACACTATCAATTACTACATAAGGTTCACTTTTTAAAGGAACTGCTTCTTTTGCGGAAATAGTTTCTTTTAAGTTTTTTATTTGCTCATTGTATTCCTTTTCAGTCGCTTTATGAGGGTTTTTTGTTGCACAAGAAGCAATAAAAAGGAGAAGAATAATATTGTAAAATTGCTTTTTCATGTGGTAGGCATTTCAAAATGGTTTTATAGCAAATTCTTAGTGCTTTCTAGATTCTATTTTGTTTTTTCGATCTTCACTCAAGATTTGATATTTTGTTTTTTGGTCTTTGTTTAATATTTGCATTACTTCCAAATCAGTCATTTCGCCAAGAACCTTAAATTCTTTTTCTTTATCCTCGTCACTACTCTCTTTTTTGATTAAAGCCTCTTGTTTTTTAAGTGATTTGGTAAAAATATTAGTGAGTACTACTTCCTGAAGAGCATCTAAACTAAGTTCTTTTTTGTAATATTCAACAATTTTGGCTGCTGTTACTTCAGCAGGAATCGGTTTAGGAGCACTTTGTTGATTGCTTTGGGACATTTGCCCCATTTGGCTAGATCTCCCATAACCATTTCCACCGTATCCGCCGCTATACCCTCCACCGCCGTATCCATTTCCACCATAACCATTTCCATATTGTGCAGAAACGGTGTTTGCTGATAAGAATAAAAAAACTACAAAAAGTACTGTTTTAAATATCTTCATAAATGTAAATTTGAAAAATTAAAAATTCAAAAATCTAAACTGGTTCTCCGTACAAATCAAATTCTGTTGCTTCAATAATTTTAATCATTGCAAATTCACCTGTTTTTACATAGTGTTTTGTAGCATCAATTAAAACTTCATTATCAACATCCGGACTGTCAAATTCTGTTCTTCCAACAAAATGACCGCCTTCTTTTCTGTCAATAATACATCTAAAAGTTTTGCCTACTTTTTCCTGATTCATATCCCATGAAATCTGTGACTGTAATTCCATTATTTCATTGGCACGATCTTGTTTTACATTGTCTGGAACATCGTCTTCAAGTAAATAAGCGTGGGTGTTCTCTTCATGTGAATAAGCAAAACAACCCATTCTGTCAAATTTCATTTCTTGGACAAAATCTTTAAGGATATTGAAATCTTCCTGTGTTTCTCCAGGGTAACCAACGATTAAAGTCGTACGAATAGCCATTCCGGGAACTGCTGCTCTAAAGTCTTTTAATAATTGTGTGGTTTTTTCTTGAGTAGTTCCGCGACGCATCGATTTCAAAATGGAATCCGATATGTGTTGTAATGGAATATCTATATAATTACAAATCTTAGGTTCGCGTTTCATGATTTCAAGAACATCCATCGGGAAACCGGTAGGGAAGGCGTAATGCAAACGAATCCATTCGATACCTTCAACTTTTACCAATGCTTCAAGCAATTCGCCCAATGCTCTTTTTTTATACAAATCAAGACCATAATAAGTTAAGTCTTGAGCAATCAAGATCAATTCTTTGACACCGTCTCTTGCTAATCCTTCAGCCTCTTTAACTAGCTTTTCGATAGTTTGCGAAACATTTTTTCCTCTCATTAATGGAATAGCACAAAAACTGCAGGGTCTGTCACAACCTTCGGAAATTTTTAGGTAAGCGTAGTTTTTTGGAGTTGTAGTCAAGCGTTCTCCCAGCAATTCATGTTTGTAATCGGCTCCCAAAGCCTTCAATAAAGCGGGTAATTCTGTAGTTCCAAAATATTGATCCACATTTGGAATCTCTTTTTCTAAATCTGGTCTGTATCTTTCAGACAAACAACCCGTCACAAAAACTTTATCAACAAGTCCTTTGTCTTTCTTATCGGCATATTCCAAAATCATGTTTACTGATTCTGCCTTTGCATTATCAATAAAACCGCAAGTGTTAATCACGATAATATTCCCTTCATCCTCTGCTTTGGCCTCGTGGGTAACATCCTTTCCGCTCGCACGGAGTTGTCCCATTAGCACTTCACTGTCATACACATTCTTGGAACACCCTAACGTGATCACATTTATTTTGTTCTTTTTTAAAGACTTCGTTCTCATAGTATTATATCCTTGATATTTTAGGAATTTTGCAAAATTACAATTTTTTGCGTAAACCCTGCCTGTTTCCTTTTAAAATGCCCTGTTTTGTTTGTATAAAATGATTTGGAGCAGAACATTTGATGTGTTTAAAACCATTTGTCCCGCTATTCGTTGCAAACGAAGTTCACTGAACTCCAATGAAAATTAATGTATAGTGAAGTAATCTCATGTGCCGAACACCGGCACATAAGGATTTTTACTTCTATCGGGGCTAGGCCAGTTATTTGTTTTTTATAACAACATGTATGAGTTTTAGAAATGGCTTATCAAAAGTTGATGCATTAAAATCATGGAAACTGCTAAATAGATAGGCAAGTCTGTCAAAACTATTGACCCATAAAATTGTATTTATGCTTTGTGTAATTATAAATTGGGTCTTGCCCAAATCTTTTCTTTATATAAAAAACAAAACCACTTTTGTATATTCTCAAAAGTGGTTTTTGTTGTATGGAGTATTTATTTTTACATTTCAAATATGAAAGTCATAGTAAAATTGTTTTTGTGAGTGTCTATTCTGGCTCTTTCGGTGAATCCTTGTGCAAAGAACTGATTATATGATGTGGAGTGAACGTTTACATACGAAAAGTCAAGTTTTATGGAGCCAAAACTATATCCTAAACCGCCAGAAAAACTGTTTAAATCCCCTATTGTAGCCGAATCATTATAAGGACTTCCTTCAAAACGATATCCGCCTCTTAGTCTGAAATTGTTGATTTTGTATTCGGCACCGACTCTTACTTCGTTGCTGCTTCCAAGAGCATTACTCATAGCGCTGTTTAAACCTCTGTAATAAGGATCGTTTTCTGGACTAAATTCAGTACAGCTATAGTCTTTGTATTTATAATCCACACTTATTAAACCCGCTTTTCCGAAAACATAAGCAAAACTTCCGGTTATGCTTCCTGGGGTGCGTAAATCATAAGGAGCATAATAATTAATGACAAATGGATCAACCACATCTGGAGGAAGTGTTTCTGCAACGTTGCTTCTTATAGTAGTTACTCTTTGCGAGAGTTCTTCTTGCAAATTATACCATGTTGGTGATTCATAGGCAAAGCCCATTCGAATTTGATCAGTTAATTTTGCGATGGCTCCCACTTGGAATGAAAAACCTGCTCCATAAGTATGTAAGCTATTTGAAAAATTCAGGCTCTTAACTTCGTAATTTAAATCCAAAGGGTTATTATTGAATTCATAGAAGTTAGTGTTTTGTACATAATCTGTAAAGTGTGAGTTCAAGTTGAAACCAAAATACAGAAAATCTTTGTATTGCAAGCCACTGTTGAAAATCAGTTTACCATTATATCCGTTCGAATAAGTGCCGTTTTCTTGATAATAATTTCCACCAGAACGAACATTAGAAGTGTATAGTGTATTATTAGGACTTTCGGTTATCGGGTTGATAATGTAGCCTTGGTAGCCTAGAAAAGCTTGCTGAGCTCCATTGTCTAAACTCGCATAACTACCATTTTGGAGTAAATCTAAAGGAACACCATTAGCATGGCTTAAAAAATAATTGGCTACAGAATTAACTGGGCTTACTCCAGCCGAAAACATTGAATTGTCGTAATTATTGGTGCCCTCATAATTGATAGACATAGAGAATTTCCTCCAATCATTATTAGGATTTCTGGTTTTAAAAACGAAAACTCCACCTGCTTGATTGAGGTCAAAAGTGCTTTCGCTAGCCGATGTGGTTGTTCCGAAATAATTAGATTCATTTTTAGTATCATAATTCCCCATAGTAGTGGCGAATTGATTGTTGTTGAACACAGCCGAACCCGCAGGATTTACATTAATGGATGATAAATCTCCTCCCAGCGCTCCAAAAGCACCGCTCATGGCTGTAAAACGAGCTGTTCCATGCAACTCACTTTGCGTATAACGCATGGCATCCTTAATTTCCTGTGAATGTATTGTAGAGAAAGTAAGCCCTGCTACTAAATATAATAGGTTCTTTTTCATTTGGTTGGTCTTAGGGTTGGTTGATTTCTAGGATTTCAGTAGTTTTTTATCTTCTTCCGCCTCCGCCCATTCTTCCGCCTCCGCTGGACATTCTAGCTCCTCCGCCTGATGACATACTGCTTCCGCTGCTTCTATATGTGCTGTTGTTGCTTGGTGTGTAGCTTGATCGTTGGTAATTGCTTGAGCTATTAGTGCTAGTTCGATTTTGTGAGTAAGAACTTCTAGATTGATTTTGAGTGTAGTTTCTAGATGTAGTAGCACTATTTCGGTTCGTGAAAGTAGGAGCTGTACGGTTTACGATACTGTTGCTACTGTTTCTGTTGTAGACGTTACTTCTGTTGTAGGCAGTGTTTCTGCTAGTAGAACCATTTCTAGAATAGTGATTGATTCTATTGTTATTGTATATACCGTTGTAGTTTCCTCCATAAGATGAACCCCTTCTACTATAGTTATAAGCATAAGGCGTTGCATGAGGGTATCCATAGCCATAACCTGGATAACCATATCCTGGATATCCCCAACCATAACCTGGGTATCCCCATCCGTAATAAGGATATCCCCATCCATAATATGGGTAGCCATAACCGTAACCATAATAAGGATAACCCCAGCCAAATCCGACAGACCAATAGGTGTCAGGATAAATAACGACAGTTGTTTCCTGTGGGGAACTACCCCAGGATGCATAACCTGTAGATGGTGTTTGTATAGAATCGTTTTCGGTATTATAGTCACTACCATAACTATTTACATCGGTAAATATTTCACCAGAACCTCCAGTGCTTTGTAATGAGCTAAAGTATTGTTTGTATTGAATTGAAGCCGAGTTTTGTTGGTTGTCCTTTTTCACAACTTTCCCCTCATTTGTGCTATAAATACCGTCATTGTCATTGTAGGAACTATTTTGGTAAGAACCACAAGAGGTTACCGCTAAACTCAAAAGTCCTATTAAGAAATAAAGGGGTGTTTTTCGAGTAATTAATTCAGTTGTTTTCATTTCGGTAGATTATTTTATTGTTGGACAATACAAATTTAGTTAGTTTTGCGTAATTATTTAGTTAAATTATATATAAACAAATATTATGCCAAATTATTCAAAATGAGCAAGAACCTTACAACAAGAGAAGAAGATTATTCAAAGTGGTACAATGAGTTGGTTGTTAAGGCCGATTTAGCTGAAAATTCAGGAGTTAGAGGCTGTATGGTGATTAAACCATATGGGTATGCTATATGGGAAAAAATGCAAGCAGAATTGGATAGGATGTTTAAAGAAACAGGGCATCAAAATGCTTATTTTCCTTTATTTGTTCCTAAAAGTATGTTTGAAGCCGAAGAGAAAAATGCTGAAGGATTTGCTAAAGAATGTGCTATTGTAACTCATTATAGATTGAAAAATGACCCAGATAAGCCTGGAAAATTAATGGTTGATCCCAATGCAAAATTGGAGGAGGAATTAATTGTTCGCCCTACAAGTGAAGCTATTATTTGGTCAACATACAAAGGATGGGTGCAATCTTATAGAGATTTACCATTATTAATTAATCAATGGGCCAATGTGGTGCGTTGGGAAATGAGAACCAGATTATTCTTGAGAACTGCTGAGTTTTTATGGCAGGAAGGGCATACAGCACATGCAACAAAAGTGGAGGCTGTGGAAGAATCAGAGAGAATGATGAATGTATATGCTGATTTCGTTGAGAATTTTATGGCTATTCCAGTTATAAAAGGATTAAAAACCGAAACAGAGCGTTTTGCAGGTGCCGAAGAAACGTATTGTATTGAAGCCTTAATGCAGGATGGGAAAGCCTTGCAAGCAGGAACTTCACACTTTTTGGGACAAAATTTCGCAAAAGCTTTTGATGTTAAGTTTGCTAATGCTGAGGGTAAGCAAGAGCATGTTTGGGGAACCTCATGGGGAGTTTCAACTAGATTGATGGGAGCGTTAGTAATGACGCATTCTGATGATCAAGGGTTGGTATTGCCTCCTAATTTGGCGCCTATACAAGTTGTTATTGTTCCTATATATAAGAGTGATGAACAATTGGAAGCTATTTCTAGTGAAGTGGATGTTTTGGTGAAAGCATTGAGAAAACTAAATATCTCTGTAAAATTTGACAATAGAACAACTCAGAAACCAGGATTCAAATTTGCTGAATGGGAATTAAAAGGAGTGCCAGTTCGAATTGCTGTTGGGCCAAAAGATTTGGAAAATGGAACTTTTGAAGTGGCGAGAAGAGATATTTTGACAAAAGAAACGGTTTCGAAAGATGGAATCACAACTTATATTAGCGATTTATTAGAGCAAATTCAAAAAGATTTGTTCGAAAAAGCATTAAATTATAGAAATTCTCATATTACCGAAGTAAATAGTTTTGATGAATTTAAAGCGGTTTTAGATAGCGAAGGAGGCTTTGTTTCAGCACATTGGGATGGTACTTCAGCCACTGAAGAGAAAATTAAAGAATTGACAAAAGCAACGATAAGATGCATTCCTTTGGATAGGATAGAACAGGCGGGAAGCTGTGTGTTTACTGGGGAAAGTTCTGTTGGGAGGGTGTTGTTTGCTAAGGCATATTAAAAAAAAATAATTTTTTTTGCCTCTACTATTGCGCTTCTCAAAAATAGTTGTATTTTTGCATCCGCATTACAGAAGTAGTGCTGTTGCAAACAACAACGGTCCGTTCGTCTATCGGTTAGGACGCCAGGTTTTCATCCTGGTAAGGGGGGTTCGATTCCCCCACGGACTACAAGAAATGTTTTAGATTGAAATTCTGAGAATAAAAAACAATGGCCCGTTCGTCTATCGGTTAGGACGCATGGTTTTCATCCATGTAAGAGCGGTTCGATTCCGCTACGGGCTACAATTTTTTTTGATCTAGAATGTTTTCCAGAACTTAGAGGGATATTGGTCCGTTCGTCTAGGGGTTAGGACGCCAGAATTTCATTCTGGTAACAGGGGTTCGATTCCCTTACGGACTACAAAAAATGAAATAATTAAGATAAAAAAATAACAAAATGGCAAATCATAAGTCAGCTCTAAAAAGAATTAGAAGTAACGAAAAGAGAAGAGTATTAAATAGATACCAACACAAAACGACTCGTAATGCTATTAAAGCATTAAGAATCGCAACTGATAAATCTGATGCAACTTCTAAATTGTCAAGTGTAATCTCTATGATTGATAAGTTAGCAAAGAAAAACATCATTCATGATAACAAAGCTTCAAACTTGAAGTCTAAGTTAACTAAGCATGTTGCTAAATTGTAAGTAATATAATTTATATAAATTAAAGCTCCTTTTTAAGGGGCTTTTTTTATGGTTAATTTTTTAGGGATTATAATCCAAGGTTTTGGGATTTGATATTATAGTTTTGTATTTAGATAACTCAGCATTTCGACGGTGATGGGTTTGGCTAGGAACTCGATAACATTGGAGTATGATTTCGATTTTTTGATATCTTCAGGATCAATGGTGGATGTTAGGATGATAATTTTTGTATTGTTTAGATCGAAATAGTTAGAAGCATTAAATAAATCAAGAAACTCCCATCCGTCCATTATGGGCATATTTAAATCTAAAAAGATTAATTGAGGTTTTTTTTCTTGATTTGAGTTGTCGTTAATTGTGTTAATTAAAGTAATTGCTTCTTGACCATTAATAGCGTTTATTATTTCTTTTGCGAAAGAGGATTTTTTGACTACTTTTTTGAATAGCATCAATGTAATAGGGTCGTCATCAATATACATGATAAGTTCTAACATTTTTTATAAGGATTTAAAAGTTAGTGTGAATTCAGTTCCTTTTTCAATTTCGCTTTGTATGCTAATTGTGCCTCCCATGGTTTCTATCTGTGATTTTACCAAGAATAATCCAAGTCCTTTGCTGTCTGGATAATCGTGAAATCGTTGGTAAAGACCGAAAATTTTATTTTTATTTCGTTCTAAATCGATACCTATGCCATTGTCTTTGTAGCGGATTATTATAGTGTTATTTTCTTCTTTGGTTATTGTAATGTCAATTATTAAGTCTCTGTCTTTTGATCTGTATTTTAAAGAATTGGTGAGTAAATTGATAAAGATGCTTTCAAAATAGGCTTTGTTAGTGTGTATTTTGGAAATATTCCCGTAAGAGATATTTAATTGTGGCTTTATGTTTTCGAGTTGAATGTGGATTTGGCTAAGGATGTTTTTGAAAATATCTTGTATTTTTAATTCTTCATTTTGTATAGATGGGCTGTCTTTTATAGTGATTACTTTGGCTAGATCATTAATGGTTTCGTTGAGTAAATGTGTTGATATTTTAAAGCCTGTCAGGATTTCTTTTAATTCTTCATCTTCAATTGCAAAGTCGTCAATTAGATTTAATAGCCCGGTTAAGTTAGATAGGGGAGCTCTTAAATTGTGAGATGTAATATAGGAGAACTGTTTTAGGTCTTTGTTGTTTTGGGTTAATTCTCGGATGAGTATTTCTTTTTCTTTTTCTAATTTTTTTTCTTCCGTGATGTCTCTTTGAATAGAAATCCAGTGGGAAAGATCGTGTTCAAAATTATAAACTGGAATAAATGATAGTCTGACCCAGTATTCGGATTGGTCTTTTTTGTAAAGAATGATTTCTAGAAAACATTCTTTTTTGTTTTTTATTGAGTCGGTTAATTTTTCAATTTCTAGTAAATCGGAATTTTTGCCCATAAAAAAATTGGGAGATTTACCTATGATTTCTGAATGCTCGTAACCCGACATTTTGCTGAAAGCTGGGTTGGCAAAAACTATTTTTGGAATTTGATTGTCTTCTGAGGCTGCTTGTGTAATAATGATGGAATCTTTGGTTTCGGTAAAAACGGTTTCGAGTAGTTTTAAGCGATTTTCTTCTTCCTTTTGTTTAGTTATGTCTTGTATGGCGCCAATCATGCGAATAGCTTTTCCATTTTCGTCTTTTAATATAAAACCTCTGTCTAATACATATTTATAAGTTCCGTCTCCACATTTAAATCGATATTGATCCTGCCATTTTTCTGTTTTTTGTTCTAAAAAAGAATAGAGTTTAATAGACATTTTTACGCTGTCTTCTGGGTGGATATTGTCAAACCACCATTTAGAATTATTTCCTACTTGATCTTGGCGGTAGCCGAATATTCCTTTGATTCCCTTGTTCCAAGTAATATTATCTTCGGTAATTTTCCAGTCCCAGATAGTATCACTAGTGGCTTTAGCAACAATGTCGTATTTGTCGTTGGATTCTTTTAGTTTTTCATTGGTTTGCCTTAGGTTTTTATTTATTTCAGTGTTTCTTTTGTCGTTTTTGAACAAGATGTATCTGAAGAGTATTCCTGTGATACTGATGAAAAAGATGTCTTTGATGAAGCTGAAATTATAACAATCCAAATAGTGGGAATAATGTTTGGATAATTTAAAGCTAATGATAGCCAAAAATAATGCGAAAAGGGTGTAGATTAAGGTTATTTGGTTGGCTTTGTTTTTCATTAATCAAATATAATTAAAAATGTTAAAATTTAAAACTTCGATTGGAATTAATTCGAATACATTAATTTATGGTTAGTAATAGGGGGTTAAGTGTTATTAAAACAGCAAAGTATTGTATAAAGGTTTTTTATATGAAAATAAAGTGTACCTTTGCACCCATTAAAAATCACAGATGGAAGCTATTAGAAACATTGCAATTATTGCCCACGTCGATCACGGTAAAACAACTTTGGTTGATAAAATTATGTATCACTGTCAGTTATTTCGTGACAACGAGAATACAGGTGACCTAATCCTTGATAACAACGACTTAGAGCGTGAAAGAGGTATTACTATTACTTCTAAAAATGTTTCTGTAGTATACAAAGGAACAAAAATCAATATTATCGATACTCCTGGTCACGCCGATTTTGGTGGTGAGGTAGAGCGTGTATTGAACATGGCTGATGGTGTTTGCCTTTTGGTGGATGCTTTTGAAGGGCCAATGCCACAAACTCGTTTTGTATTGCAAAAAGCTATTGATTTAGGATTAAAACCATGCGTTGTAATCAACAAAGTAGATAAAGAAAACTGTACTCCTGAAGAAGTTCACGAAAAAGTTTTTGACTTAATGTTTGAATTAGGAGCTCAAGAATGGCAGTTGGATTTTCCAACGGTTTATGGTTCTGCTAAAAATAACTGGATGTCTGACCATTGGGAAAACGTAACTGATAATGTTGAAGCATTGTTGGATATGGTTATCGAAAATGTACCAGCTCCTAAAGTTTCTGAAGGAACTCCACAAATGTTGATTACTTCTTTAGATTTCTCTGCATTTACAGGTCGT
Organism: Flavobacterium granuli; assembly: GCF_031456055.1. Lineage (GTDB taxonomy): Bacteria > Bacteroidota > Bacteroidia > Flavobacteriales > Flavobacteriaceae > Flavobacterium > Flavobacterium granuli_A. The sequence continues at coordinate 233,351 of NZ_JAVDTX010000006.1, read as the reverse complement.
ATTGCTATTGGTCGTCTTGAAAGAGGTGTTTTGAATGAAGGTATGCCAATCTCATTAGTAAAAAGAGACGGAACTATATTAAAATCTCGTATTAAAGAACTTCATACTTTTGAAGGACTTGGTCGTAAAAAAGTACAACAAGTAATTGCTGGTGATATTTGTGCCATAATTGGAGTTGAAGGATTTGAAATTGGAGATACTATCGCTGATTTTGAAAACCCAGAAGGTTTGAAAACAATTGATATTGACGAGCCTACTATGAGTATGTTGTTTACAATTAATGACTCTCCTTTCTTTGGTAAAGAGGGTAAATTTGTAACTTCTCGTCATATTAGAGAGCGTTTGACAAAAGAGTTAGAGAAAAACTTAGCAATGAAATTGGGTGAAACTGATTCAGCTGATAAGTTTATGGTTTTTGGTCGTGGAGTACTTCACTTATCTGTTCTTATTGAAACAATGAGAAGAGAAGGGTATGAGTTGCAAATCGGTCAACCACAAGTTATCATCAAAGAAATTGATGGTAAAAAATGTGAGCCAATTGAGGAATTGACAATTGATTTACCAGAAACTCTTTCAGGTAGAGCGGTTGAGTTCGTTACTCTTCGTAAAGGTGAAATGTTGAGTATGGAAACTAAAGGTGAACGTATGATTGTGAAATTTAATATTCCATCACGTGGAATTATTGGATTGCGTAATCAATTGCTTACTGCTACTGCTGGTGAGGCTATTATGGCACACCGTTTCATAGGATACGAACCTTACAAAGGAGAAATTGCTGGACGTAACAAAGGTTCATTGATTTCTATGGAAAAAGGAAAAGCTATTCCTTATTCTATCGATAAATTACAAGATCGTGGTAAGTTTTTTGTTGAACCAAATGCCGAAATTTACGAAGGTCAGGTAATTGGAGAGAACTCTCGTGGTGATGATATGTGTGTAAACGTAACTAAAGAGAAAAAACAATCTAACGTTCGTTCTTCTGGAAATGATGAAAAAGCGAGAATTATTCCTCCAATCATTTTCTCTCTTGAAGAAGCTTTAGAGTACATTCAGAAAGATGAATATGTTGAGGTAACTCCAAAATCTATTCGTTTGAGAAAAATCTATTTGACAGAAACAGACAGAAAAAGATTTAAAATCTAAAAGATTTAAATTTTCAATATTAAAAATCCCAAATTCCGTTAAGGAGTTTGGGATTTTTGTTTTATAGTTAATCTGAGTTTGATTATTATGGAGCGGAGAGATTTGGTTTTATCAGCAGGCATCGTTCCTGCTGTCCGTTACAATCTTATAAGCCAAACCCCGGCTTATAAGGATTTCCACTTCCATCAGGGCTAAGAGTTAGTATTTTGCCTTTTTGTCATCATCTAAAAAAAAACAATATTCAAAAACAGCTTACTAATGCGCTTTAGTCATTTTGATATTGATTTTTGTATCGGTGGTAACCATGAATTTTGCATCTTCGTATTTGGGAGGTCCCATAAAACCTTTTGCATTATTGGAACAAGCAACAGATTCTTTTGGCATTCCGATGATGTATTTGTCTAGTTTTCCATTTTTGTTTTCGTCGTGATAGACTAGAACTGTATATTCTCCTTTTGGGATTCCTGTAAAAGTTACCGTAGCCATATTTGATTTAATTGGAGAGGAAACAGTCTTATAGGATGTTTTAAGAAATTTTTCTTTGGTATTGTATAATTCAGCGGTTAGTGATCCAGTGTTGCTTTTTAAATCCGAAACCGAAACAGTAAGGTCTGTATTTTGTGCAAATCCTATGCTGGAAATGAATACTAGAATTGGGATGAAATGTTTTAACATAAGTGATGTTTTTAATAAGTCGTTAATGTACGAAATTAGGATAATTGAAGCAAAATTCGTGCCATCTATGGCTACTGCATAACATCTGTTGAAAAGAAAAATGTTCTTGATTTGCAGTGATTGTGTGAGGGACAGAAGTCCATGTTATTAAGTCAAATTATTTCTTTGACTGCTCATAAAGTTGTTCGTTCTCTGATTTTATGTCCAAACCACTTTGCAATATTTTTTCAAATACTGTCGAGGCAGTGGCAACTACGAGACAAACAAAAGTGGTTACAATACATATGGCAAGAAAACCCGCAGGGTCGTCATCTTTATTATGAAATTTCATTATGTATAGTCCTGCCATCACAATTAAGACGCTCAGTACGATTACGCAATATTTTATATCCCTTAAAGTCTTCACCGAGTTTAGTGAGAATGCTTTGTTTTTTCCAATATATCCGAGTAATTTGATCGTTTTATACAGCGCAATAAAAAATGGGATAGACGAAGCATAGCCATACAAAATGAAAGGATCAGAGTAAATGCTGAACAGATCTAAATTCGTGGCTCTCCCTTCAGTCAAGGGGATCCGAATCATGATAGCTAGTGCCATAATACCAATAAGCACAATGACTCCTTGAAGAAATATTGTTGAAATTTGTTTCATGAATGAGTTAATTGTTATTTGATTCTATTACTGTCACCATGTGGTTGCTAACATCCTGCGGCTTGGCGATGTTTGGGATTAAATTAAGCTCATTATGCGGATTTGCCCCACCCGATCGATAGTGAACAGGTGAAGCAATCATTCCAAATACTAACCTAACGTTTGATTAAGCCAATTATCTAAATCACTAGTTTCAAGTGTTAGTTGTAGTTACAAGTTATGATTTTGAAATTTCTTCCAATACTTTTTTTCCGTTTTCATTAGCAGGATCAAGTTCAACAGATTTTTTATAATTTATTATTGCAAGTTTTTTATTGCCGATTTTTAAATAAGCCTCTCCTAAACTATCGTAGACATTACCAGATTTAGGAAAAGCTTCAACATTTATCTTAAAAACTTCAACTGCTTCCTCATTTTTTCCAGACTGTAATAGTTGGTAACCAACGCTATTCATTTCGTCTTCAACGAGCGCATAGGTATCCAATTTTTTAAGTTCCTTTTGTTTTTCTAATCCCGCTTTCAAACCTTCATTCATAATAGTCTCATATAAAGCATCCGCTAATGACATCTTTGGCATATTGAATGGTTTATTATAAAGAATAGCTCTTATAGCTGTATTCATCTCATCTAACTTAGCACTCCCTCCATTACTTAACAGCAAAACCAGCTTTTTGTCTGATGGAATTCTAGAAATCAGTGTATTAAACCCATTTATCCCACCACCATGACTAATAACCTTTAACTTATCTTTTGAATCACCAACTGTAACTTCATTAATACTCCAACCGTAACCATAAAATCCACCTCTTGCAGATATGTATGAACCAAACAATAAATCCTTAGATTTTGCAGAAAGCAAGCGGTCTGTATAAAGTGCCTGATCCCAGAGGTATAAATCTTCAACTGTAGAATACAATGAACCGGCAGCATAAGGTATAGACATATCGAGGTAATTTGCATTTACATAGCTTTTTCCATTTTTTTCATATCCTGATGCTCTATTTTTAATAATTGCTGCATAGTGATCATATCCTGAATTATTCATTAAGAGTGGAGTAAAAATATTCTCCTGTAAACACTGCTCATAGGTTTTTCCTGTGGTCTTTTCGATAATATAACCCAGCAAAAAATACCCCGAATTACTATAAGCAAATTTTTGCCCTGGAGTGAATTCAAGAGGAAGATCGCAAAATACTTTTACAAATGCTTCTGGTGTATAAGGATTAAGACTTACTGTTTTAAAGAAATTAGGAAACGAAGTATAATTTGGAATACCTGATGTGTGGGTGAGTAGTTGATGAATGGTGATTTTATCTCCTGTTGCTTTAGGATAATCAGGAAGATAGGTTGAGATCGGCACATCTAGTTTTAACTTTCCTTTCTCGACTAACTGAAGAATAAGCAAAGCCGTAAATTGTTTTGTAATTGAACCTAATCTATGTTTGGTATCAGGCTGGTTAGGAATAGACCATTCCATGTTTGCCATTCCAAATCCTTTTTTATAAATAATTTTTCCTTGATCTGCTACAAGTACACTACCATTAAATTGGCTATACTCCGAATATTGACTCATTAATTTATCAATCTGCTCGGCTTTATCTTGTCCAACAGAAGCGTTCATTGTTATCAGTTGGATAAAAATAACGGCTATTACTTTTAAAAAAGGATGATTCGGTTTTTTTTTCATGGTAATTGTTGATTAAGTTATTAAATTTTTGGTTTGCTTTCTAAAATAATGTGCAACGTTAGTCAGCGATAAAACTTCAGTCTGATTGTAAACAAATATTACTTTAAATGTTATTATTAAATTTGTGATTTCATATTAAATCGCATATAACGTCCTGTTGCTTAGTGGTTTTGTGGAATAAAGATGCGATATTTTTTGGTTAAACACAAAATTCCCAAATACAAAACAACTTTCTATTAAGTCTATTACCCAAATCCGTTAGTGGTTCATTGCTTATGTTTTTTGTTCTCCCGATTTAATTTGTATAAAGTCTTCATATTTGGTAAAATACTCTAGTCCTAAAACCAATAGTATCGAGCTTACATTATATACTTTCTGCATTATGACTGCCAAACCCAAATAACCAAACCCAAATAGGAAAAAGAAACAGTAAAAAGTCAATAAGCAAATAAAACAGCAGAATTTAAGTAAATGAAGTTTTGACTTTAGGATAAAAACAGTAATAGTAAATAAACCAAACAATGTTAAAATGATCGATATTGTTCCCAGGTCATGCAGGGGCGTTGCAATTAAGAAAATAAATAATATGTTGGTAGAGCCGATAAATTTTAAAATATTAGTCCAATGTTTTGAGGATATTTTTTTTGACATATTGATAAAAAATATTCCATAAGCAACCGAGTGAAATGCCATTCCAATAATTGCCCAAATTCTACCAGGGTTTTCTGAACCATTTATCGCTTTTGCTGCAAATAAATTGCTTAGGAAATTTTTTGACCAGTCAAACCCAATAGAATTTTTGTCAAGCAATGAGCCGCCTGGATAAACTAAGGTTGCTATTACTATCAAAATCACGGAAATGACCAAACATATCAAAACCGAATATTTCTTAACCAATTGCTTAATTGTTAAACTTTTCATTTGTCGATTAAGTGATGCGTTGTAGTAGCTATTAGCAGTTCGTTGTTTTTAGCTATCTATTAAGTGTTGGCTCATTTGGTTTTGGGAAAACTTGTCGCCAAAAAATCAATTCTGAATTCAAGCCCGAGTTCATTTAGTTCTGCTATATTTTTTGAAGTGGTCCGTTTTGTTGTTGTAATTAATTCAGTTTTTGGGAATGTTTTTTTATTAACATCTTTTATAATCCTGCTCCACCACTTGCTTCAATGTATTGACCAGTTATCCAACCCCCGTCTTCACTGCATAAAAAAGTTACCACCTTTGCTATATCATTTGGAGTGCCGACCCTTTTTAATGCGTTCATATTTCCAATACTCTCCTTAACTATTGGGTCTTTAAATCGCTCTTTGTTCATATCAGTATCAGTAGCCCCAGGCGCAACTGAATTAACAGTGATTTGTCTCGAACCTAATGTTGAAGCCAAAGTTGTTGTAAAATTATCTATGGCTGCTTTTGTCATTGCATATGCAATCAGCTCTTGGCGTGGTCGTTTTGAAAGATTTGAAGAAATATTAATAATTCTTCCTCCATTATTCATGATTGAAATAAAATGCTTAGTGATAAAAAAAACAGACTTAACATTCACATTGAACATATTATCGAACTGCTCTTCGGAAACGTTTTCAATACTGCTTTTCTCAAGTAAACCTGCATTGTTAATTAAAAAATCTATTTTTTTATTAGATAAAATTTTGTCCACCTCTGAGAATAAATCATCTATTGAATTCGTATCCATGAAGTCAGCTCTAACTAGTTCACCTTTGCCTCCAATAGCATTCACTTCATTCAATGTTTGTTCGGCTGAAAGTTTATTATTTGTATAATGAATTATCACAAATGCACCTTCTTTAGCTAATTCAAGTGCAATTGATTTACCGATGCCTCTACTTGAACCAGTTATTAAGGCTATTTTATTTTCAAACTTTTTCATTATGTTTTATTTTCTAATTATCGCGTTGTCCAAATTGTTTCAAAATATTCGCAAACGATATCCATTTCTTCATTTGGATATTCTTCAAATTCTTTCATTTCATTCGTGTAATAATCCCAGTGAGTTTTTTTCCAATACTCCAAACTTTTGTCGCCTTCACCTTCTATTAATGCGTAATTGTCAGTTATATTTTTAAACTGTACAATTTCAATCTTAGTTGTCTTAATAATAGCTTTCGGATTATTATCCCAATCGGTCACAATCGCTAAATCACCAATACTTGGAAGAGATTCATTTTTTTTGCTAAAAGACCAAAGTGATGGTGACGTCGCTTGCTTAATTTTTTGAATAACTAATTCAGCACATTCGTCAGCATCTTTTTTGTTATCACAAAAATAAAATGATTGAGGTTCGCTTAATGTCAAATAATCAGGATTATGCTCCTGAAAATCTTTCCAATATTCGGCATTTTTGATCATCTTTTACCAGCGTCACAATTATGGTTACAGCTAACTTATTAATAGGTTTGATAAATTCAGAGGTATCCACCCTAATTTGGGTAGCTTTGTCTGACAATCGTCAGATATAACCTTTTCCAAATATAGCCAATTCTAATTACAATCTTGCAAAGCGTAATTTTTGTTCAGATGAGTACTTTTCACTGTTCGCAGATCATATCAGATCGTTAGGAGATCCAAATTTTAAGTTGAAAGAGTGTAATTGGTTGTCAGAAGAGAGAAAGTCAGCGTACGTTATGTCAATGTTATTGACTTTACTGTTTTTAATAATGATATTACTACTTCTAATAATGACTTTCTTACTTCTGTCTCAAAATTCTTAAATTTTAATGAATTTCATTTGAAGCTAGCTACCGAAGTAGTTCAGATAGCACGCCCCAATGATTATTTTACCTTTTTAGCGAAAAGTGTCCTTTGGCTTCTCGACCATCTTCTAGTTTTATGGAATACCAATAATCATCGGCTGGCATTTGGTTGCCAATGTAAGTTCCGTCCCAGCCGTTGGCTGAAGCTATGACTTGTTTGATGAGTTTTCCATAGCGGTCAAATATAAAAATTTTTGCTCCGCTGTTGAGTGTTTCATTGGCTCCTTTGATGTTCCAATAATCATTATAACCATCATTGTTTGGAGTGAAAAATTTTGGAATTCCAAGTACTGCAATAGTTTTTCGTACTGTTCCACAACCATTTTTGTCATTGACATAAAGATCATGTATGCCTGGAGAAACATTTTCTAATAAATTGGATTCTTGAAAAGGACCATTTGGCAAATTAATGCTGTATTCATAATTTCCTTGTCCGGAAATGTTTGCGGTTACGGTGTTGTAACTAGATAAGTCGGAGATGGATACTGAGTCTAGATGTGCAATATCCGAAGCAGTTACTCTTATGGTTCGTGTCTTGCTGCAGTCTTTTGGAGTAGATACCAATACTGTATAAGTTCCTTCTTCATTGACATCTAGTTCGTAATTATTTTCGTTAGGAATGATACTGCCATCTTTTGACCAAACATATTTGTAATCGCTGCTTGGTGTGTTGTCAATAATTCCAGCATCTAATTTGACAAAAAAACTTGGTAAATTGGAACAAATTAATTGATCAGCATTTTGATTTTCGTTGGTGTCAATATTGGGTTTTGGATTTACTTGAAGTGAGACATAAGCTCCCAATCCAAAGCAGGAATTGTCCAGATTACTGTCTACTCGTACCCAAATTTCTTGCTGATTTGGCGTTGTGTTTCTGTAATTGGAAGGATTTGAAATCGCATTGGTTTCTGCCAAGGCATCTGCTTCATTGGAGTAGAAATTTATGGTATAGTTTGAACTGGACGATGGGAGCAGGGCTTGAATATCTGTTATTACACTACTAAAATCAAAGGATGAAAAACCATCTTTGTCATCATTTGTTAGATCTATAAAATCATCACAAGTTTCAAGGATTCTTTTGAAGTTGGGATTGATTTGGGTTGTTGAAACAATTAAATCCAATTGTGCAACACTAAAACATCCATTCGAATTTTCGACTCTTGTCCAAACACTTTTATTGGAACTTGTGTAGGCCAATGCATTTGAAATAAGCGTTGCGATGTCTTTTGTGTTTGCCCCTGTAGAAGAGGTGTAATAGGTAAATGTCTCGTTGGTAGAATTGGCAGAAACAAAGTTGTTTTTCTCGGTTAAATTAAAGTTGGAAATTCCATCGGTATCATCATCGCATTGTACGATTGTGATAGGTGAGTTTACTACTGGTAAAGCAAAAATCACCAATTTTATGGCATCTGCAGAAGTTAATCCGCAAGCATTATTGTTTCTGTTTAAAAGAACTCTGTATTGGTAGTTATTCATCATTGCACTAACATTTTTAGTAAGCAATGTTGTAGTATTAACTCCAGAGTAAATGGCATTGTTTACTAATGAATTCCAAGTATTGCCTCCATTCGTTGAAAGTTGCCATTGGAAACTATCAGCATTGGATTCAATAGTAAAAGTGGCATTTTGCAATTCGCAGATGCTTTGAGTTTCTGGCTGTTTGGTTATTATAATTGGTACTGCAATAATATAATTACCATTTGGTATGGTGTAACCATCAGTTTTGCTGGTTACGATTCCGTTGGCGTTTACTGTAACAGGTATATTTCCTAATAGACCGTCAAAATTGGGATCGGTAAATCCAGCTTCTATTACATCATTGCATCCATCATTGTCGCTGTCTGTTTCGCTGTGATTTTTTATGCCATCTCCATCTGTGTCAGAAACGGTGTAATTTAAAATACCAGTGTCTGGACTTGTTTCTAGCGAGTTGGATAATCCATTGGTTCCAAAAGTAGAGGTATCTATAATTCCGTTCTTGTCACTGTCTTGTGTATTACTCCCTGATTCAACTAAATCGTATATACCGTCGTTGTCACTGTCCAAATCTAGATAATCTGGAACATTGTCATTGTCGGTGTCGATTGAGGTTGTTATGGGTTCAAAGACATCATCAAGTCCATCAAGATTCGTGTCTGTATTGGATAATGCTTTAGGGATTTTTACGGCTTCAATAGCATCTGGTATACCGTCGTTGTCTGAATCTAAATCCAATTGGTCCTGAATTCCATCACCTTCGGTGTCTTTAGGGATGCAAGTAGCAATAAGTTTGAACGTCGATTTGTTTCCTGTAGAATCCAATAGATTTTTATGGGTGATTTTAAATGATTTGGTCTGATAGGATTGGAATTTGAAGGTGCCACTTCCAGCTGAGAGAGGAACAGTGCCATTTAGCCTAAAACGAATTTCAAATGATGAAAACTGGGTAACTCCACTTTCATAAATGCCGTCATAATTAGTGTCAATCAATAACTGATTGGTTGGGTTCAAAACGGTAACGGTTTTATCAATGTCTGAATTGATTATATATTCGGAATCTGTATTTAATAAATCGATAGTATTTGCAGTCGAGACGTACTCTAAACTAAGATTTATGGGTTTGGCAAAACTCAAGTTATAAGTTACCGAAAAACCTTTTCCTGCCATGACTTCGGTGACAAAACTGCCATCAGTTTTACCTGTAAAAGGCGTTGCAGCAGCAGGTGTACTACTGATAACCGAACCAGAAAAAGAATTGAAATAGGTCCCTGCAGTCACAACTCCCGAATTTGGATTGGAACTATTTATGTTTTGACTACCAAAGGATTCAGTACAATTTAATATTCCGTCATTTTCGTAATCAATATCGATATTATCATTGGCTAAATCATTGTCGTAGTTTGTTGGACATTCACTCACCGGAATTTTATCCGAGAATACATCGCTGATACAGCCTGAGATACTACCTTTTACCTGATAAAAACCAGGCTCGGTTGGAGTGTAGTTATTATCTGTAGCGAATGGAATCGTAATATCGTTTTTATACCACTGAAAAGAATCGTAGGAGGATAATGTGTTGATTTTTAACGATACGTTTGGTATGCAAGAGGAATTGGCTAACGATATTTTTCCAGTTACAATTTCTGGTTTCAAGTCAAAACCGGAATAATAGCCTCCATAAGTTGCCGCGCCATTTGTTCCAAAATAAGAAACATAAACTTGTTTAGTGGACTTCACTGCTATATTTCCAGATAAGCCATATACGGTGTAACGTACAAATTTTGAATTTCCTGTAATAGCAATCGGAGAAGTAGCAATCGGATTATTGTTTAATAAAACAGTGGCTCCAGATTCGGTTACAATATTTAAGACACCACTAAATGATGTACCGCCTATAGATTGGATTTTCGGAATATTATCAACCGTATTGGGAGTTGAACAATTTATGGGAGGAACAAAAAATAAGTTTTGATTGGCAGGAGAGTCCGATCCTCCAATACTTTGATAAGCAAACAGATTTTCGGTTGCGGTAACGTATAAATTCCCATTGATAAATTGACTCCCATCAAGTACCAGGTATTCTCCTTTGCTAAGTGTTTTGAATGGTGACACATTTCCATTGAGGAAAATTTGTGTATTATCGGAATGAGCAACAAGTAATACACGTTCCAATTCGTCTGTTCCAATTCCTTTTACAAATACATATTCTTTTCCAGTTTTTTCCAATGAAACAATTTGGTCAAAACCTACATCTCTTCCTGTAGGAACGAATTCACCGTCATTTTGATTTAATCGGGTTTCTGTACTGTTGCTTCCTCCAAACGAACCCGAATTTACTACAACGGGTTTATTTGAGGTTACTAATGCACCAATTATTTTTGAGCTATTTGAAATTTTATTGCCCCCATCATAGTTTTGTAATGCAAGTACGTAACTTTCATTTTTGTTCAAAGTAACGCTAATTGGTCCTGAAAAATTAGGTTGATTTAAAAGCATAGTTCCGTATTGAAGACTTGAAATGGTGATTTTAGTTCCGTTTTCAGTAGCAAGTATAGAAGCAAAATTCAATAGTGTTATATCAAAAAGAGGATTCAGCATTGCTCCTAATCTAAAAATGGTTCCGAGTGCACTATTTCCTTTCGAAACTAATCCTCCAGCGTGATTATACCCCCCGTTAGTGTCGATTCCGGCATTGACTCTGACGCTTACATAGATTAAGTCTTCAGCTTCTATTACGTATCCTTTGTTGGTTACGACTCCGGTAATGGTTGTTGGAGTGAATAGTTGTGTGTTGTCTCCTGTTCCAATGTCATAACGATAAGGATTATTACTGTTTACGGTTCCATATATAACACTTCCACCGTTGGGAATTATTTTAAAATTCACATTGGTAAGACTGGGTGTTGAGATGTATAAATAGTGATCTTCAACAAATCCATTTGCTGAAATTAATGGAGGGATATAATGTGTTTTGCTGAACTGAGCAAAACAACTTAAGTTGAAAAAGACTATGAGGAGGAATAAGGTATTTTTCATTTGTTAAAAATATTGAAAAAAGCTATCTTTTTAAAGAAAAATGCCCTTTTATTATTTTTCCATCTTCAAAGGTTAAGGTAAACCAATAATCATCTGAAGGAAGACTTTTTCCGGTATAAGTACCATTCCAACCACTGTTTGTAGCGTTAAGCTGTTTTAATAATTTTCCATAGCGGTTAAAAATAGCTATAGTTGATTTTGGTAGCGCGTCCAGATTTTTAATTATCCAAGTATCATTATATCCATCATTATTTGGTGTAAAAAAACGAGGGTAATCAAGGATATAGACTTTGTAAGGAACTGAAGTGCCACAACCGTTTTTGTCTCTCGCTGTCGCCCAATAAATTCCTGCGGTTAGCCGATTAAAAACCGGACTGTCTTGGTAATAATTGCCGTCTAATGAAAATTCGTAATCGCCATTTCCTGAATACGAAATTGTAACAGAATTTTCTGTTCCGGAAAAATCAGAAACGGTCACACTGGTAATTGTTGCAATTCCAGAAGATTTAACAATGAATTTTTTTGTTTTTTGGCAACCTTCCGAGTTTGTCACAATTACGGAGTATTCACCTGGAGCTGTAACGTTTGTGGTATTAGTTGTGTCGCCGTTACTCCATAAATAACTGGAAAATCCGCTGTCAATAGTTAAATCTTTATTGGCTCCATCGCATAGTCCAATTGTTTCGTCCTGAAAATTGGGTGGGTCAAACGAAACAATATTAAAAGGTACTTTTATAATTCCATAGCAGTCTGTACCATTTACTATTCGAGCAAATAGAGTAGGATTTAGATTGTCTTCAAAGTAACCATAGTTATTTTGTAAGAGATTTTTTTGAGAAATAGCATCATTCATATTTCCATAATATTCAACAATCAATCCAGGGGGTAATCCGTTTAAGATTTGTGGGGTTACTTGAGAATTTAGATTTTCATAATTAGGTCCGGCAAGCCTATCTAAACAAACTTTTTGTATTGGACTTTGTGGTGGAATATTGTTGTTAGGAATAATTAATGTAAGTTGGGCATAATTGGCACAGCCAAAGTCATTGCTCACTCGGGCTGTAAGCGTTTCATTTGGTACCGAATTAGTATAGGCTGATGGATTTTGTATCGGATTCGTTTCATTTTGGGCATCAGTCAACGATTTATAATATACCAATTTTGTCAGTTTGGGGTCGTTGTTTTTAATGATATTATCTACTTTAGTTAAATCAAATACTGAAATACCATCACTATTATCATCACATTGGTAAAGGGTTGTATTGCTTAAAATGATTTGCGGAGTATATTCTATTTTTATTTCAGCTTCAGCAGTACAGGCGGTTGGAGATAAAATGACTTTAACTTTATAAGTTCCAGGGTCAGTAATAGTAATAGTTGGGTTTAATTCGTTTTGAATTGGTGTTGTAGAACCGTCTTTATACCATTCGTAAGCATAAGATACAGGGAGTTTGGTGTCAATAGTAAAGCTTTCACCATAACATAAAGGATTGTTAGTTGCCGATGTACGGTCAGGGCCTAAGTCTATATCTGCAGAAAAACTTCCAGCTTCTAGGAATATGGCTGAATCATAGTATTTGTATTTATCATCTGCAATTACTAATTTGATATGATATGTTTTACCGATAATTACATCAGTATGAGCATTCATTTTTACAATTTGGCTACTATAGTTAATTGGACTTGTAGCATCATTATAACCGCCAAAATAGGATTCATTTACAGCAGGACAACCTGAATGAGGTGTTCCTAGTGGATCTACTACATCATTTATAGTTGGATGGACATTCTTGGAAGATACAGGAGTTGTGGTTCCAGGTAGTACGGCAATATTTTTATAGTTATCTGCGCTTCCTTTTTCCTTAATTAGAAAAGCAAATGCATCTGAGAATTCACAGGGAAAATGCAGTTGGTATTCATTGGATGCAAAAATATAGTTGAAACTGATGGAAGTGGTTAAAGGAATAAAATCAAATTCCAGCACTGTGGCGTTAATGCTGGTGATTCCTAATGTTTGATCAAGATCTGAATCTCCAAGCCATGAGCTATTCCCAGTACCTCCACCGTTTGTATAAGGACCTATTGCTTCTTTACTGGTAGAGGTAGATAATATAACACCTTCTCTAATTGGGAAATTACTGGTGCCGGCATTGAAATAACCATAACTTTTTTGACCTGTAGTAAAGTTGTCTCCCGTTGCATAGGGACTAGAAACTCTGGCACAGTCACTTTTTACCAAAACATTTTCTACCAGTTCTTGCGCAGTTTTGGTATCATCAACAATAATATACTGAGCACTTGCAGCAGTAGTGAAAGAGTAGAGTACTAAAAATAAAAGATTTTTTATACTGTTCATAGAAACAAATATACTACAAATCTCTGTTTTTTAGTATTCTATAGGATAGGAATAGGAAGATAATGGTCCAACACAAAACGATTACAATTGCCGAAAAAGGAACACTGTAATCTTTGAGGTTTTCAACTCCCATTTGGTCACCAATTGATTTAATAAGTGATAATCTTGAAAAAGGTTCCAATATTAAATTGGACATTGCTTCCAATGGAAAAAATTGAGTTATGTAGCTTGCTGTTTTGCCTTCTGGAAAAAGACGAAAATTCAATATACCTTTTGCAATAGTTTCGATAATATTCCAAACCAATAAAAAACCCAATGCAAAAGCGGATCGTTTTACCAATATTCCCAAGAATAAACAGAAAGAGAAAAATCCAACCAACTTTACAAAAAAGGCTAAAACATATTCTAAATCAGAAAAGACAATGCCAATTTCAGTATACGATGAAAAACTATAGCCCAAAATTAAGCTCATTACAAAAACAAAAGCAGTAGAGCATAATGAAAACAATACTATGGTTACGAATTTAGAAAGTATAAATTCTTTCTTGCTCAATCCATCAATTAGGTTCTGTTTTAAAGTGCCATAACTGTATTCATTCGCCATCATGGAAACAATTACGATTGCTAAAAAGAGTTTTAAAGTAGCCGCGATATAAGTGTTAAAATGCCAGATATATGGAAAATTAAAAATACCCATTTCGGCAACCTGAAGATGAATGTTGCCAATGTTAAACTTAATAGAGGCAATCAAAGCAATAAAAGAAAGCAATATAAAGTAGGTCAAAGTTAGCACACGACTGGCTTTGTTTAGCCATATTTTTTGTAATTCTATAGAGAGTAATCGTTTCATGTTTTTAATTTTAGATTTAACGTTGGAGTTGTGTTTTGTTATTTATTCTTAGTTAATTCTAAAAATTGCTCTTCCAAGCTGTTTTTGCGTTTTACTAGATGGCTTAAACAAATGTTATTTGAAAATAGAAACTGATTCAAATCTTTTGATTCTAATTTTGCCTTTAAGTAAACCAAAATTTTGCCTTCTGCTGTGGTAACTTTTTCAATTGCAGGATGGGTTTTTAATACTTGAATTAAATTATCGGTATCATCCGCCTGCAATTCGAAGAACCCTTCATTGGCAGAGATGCCATCAACAGGTCCTGTATAAAGTATTTCTCCTTTTCTTAAAACCATAACATGGGAACATACTTTCTCGACTTCGTCCAATAAATGGGATGCCAATAAAATGGTAGTTCCTTTTGAAGCAATTTGTTTGATAATATCCCTTATTTGATGAATCCCTTGAGGATCTAAACCATTTGTTGGTTCGTCCAATATCAAAATTTCAGGGTCGTTTAATAGTGCAGAAGCGATGGCTAAGCGCTGTTTCATTCCTAAAGAAAAAGTGCTGAATTTGCTGTCTTTTCTATCGTTGAGGCCAACTAATTCTAGTTTCTCCTGAATTTTGGAGTAATTGATATTTTTTATTTTACAAACCAATTTAAGGTTTTCCTGAGCGGTCATATAAGGGTAAAAATTAGGTCTTTCAATAATGGCTCCCACTTTTTTCAAAGCTTCATGTGTTTGAAGATTTCCTTCAAACCAACTGTATTCGCCAGAAGTTTTGTTAACTACATTTAGAACAATACCCAAAGTAGTTGATTTTCCACTTCCATTAGGACCTAAAATACCATAGACATTGCCTTTTTTTATTTCTAATGAAACATTTTTTAAGGCCTGAAGACTGCCATAACGCTTGTTGAGGTTATGTATTGAAAGAATTGTTTCCAAATTAGTAAGTGTTTTTTGTATAGGACGAGTTAGTTAGGTTTTTGTTACTCATGCCTTTGATATTTTGTTATTTAAGTTTATATGGGCGTGACCCTCCGTAAAAACTACGGGTCGGGCTGTACGTTCCCGCTTTTTTTTATCCCTTGAAAAAAGGGATAAAAAAAAGAGCTCCACTGCCATCCCTCACGCAAAAAAAAACTAGAGATAAATTAAGATAATGCATTTGTTTTAAAGGCATGCTTTTTGCATTCAAAGTTTTGTGATTTTTAATAAAGTCAGCACCTTGAATAAATAAGGGTTTTAATGTAAATTTGTAATAAATGTATCGAAAATGAGCGAGCCTTTAATGTTTTTTAAAAAACCCTGTTATCCTATCAATAATTCACTTTTAAATTACTTGGAACGGTTTGATCTTGTGTCAAAAGAACCCATAATTTATGAAGATCTTTTGCGGTTTTCAGGAGCAGTCAATGTTTTTGATAAAAAAGACCAAGACACTTTATGGATTAGGGTGTATTACAACGAATTTGAACGGGATGAAATTGATCTAAACTTAAAGAAAGTATATTCATTGCTCTATTCAGATGGAAATACCGATATACTGCAATACTTAAATGTTGATGCGATTGACTATTGCACTTTTGGAAATTCTAAGCCTTTCCGAATCAAAGTGCGAAATATACTGAATGATAATTATACTTATTTTTATATCAAAAAAGCAGATGCTTCCCGAGTATATGGATTGGAATTGGAGCATTTGCTATCGCCTTACAAAATTAATTTTCTGGTTTTCAAAGATACTTTGATAGAAGAGCATATTACAGGAATTCCAGGGGACGTTTTTATGCAGACGTTCTTGCCAAGATGTACTGAAACCGAAAAGGCTCAAATAGCTAAAGAGTTTGTAAAGTTTAACGAACGCTGTATGATTCGTTTATTGGGGGATATGAGATCGTATAATTATGTTGTTATTCCGATTCATGATTTTGATCAGATTGTTTTTAAAATTCGTCCAATTGATTTTGATCAGCAATGTTACGAAGGTAATTTTAAAGTATATCGACCGCAGTTTTTCAAGGAAAATTATCCTATGATTAAAAATGTAAAGGAAAAACTCCAAGACAGATCTATAGAGCAATATAAAAATGAAGAGCGTTCTGCTCTGGCCAAAAGAATCAATACTGCCGAAAACAGAATTAAGATTCTGATGAAAATTATGGGTAATGATTTTATTTCCAACGAAGAAAATCTTAGTCAGCTGAAATTGGAATTGTATCGTTATACAAACGATATCAATTTTAAAAACGCAAAATCAATGGGGAATGTATTGAGTGCCGCATTTGAATTTGTTACCAGAAATTTCAATAACTCCAATTTATTCAGACCAGGGTTTTAATAAAAAGATAATTAGAGAATAGTTTTAGGTAATTAGCTAAAATACTGGATTGGAACATAAATATATACTTCCTTTATATAAAAAAACAAATAAGTTTGTTACATAGATTTTGTTTCTAATAGTCAACTCGAAGGCTAATTACTCTTTACTAATTACTAAGTGCTGATTATATCGAAGAAAGTTGTTTTCTTTTGTAGTGATTCAATAAAGTTTCGTTTATTTCTTTTAACTCGGGAGTTAGGAATGTTTTTCTATCCTGTAAATCATTAGTTAATTCTACTTTGCAAACAGTACATTTATATTCTTTAAAATGACCAGTTACGTTTCTGACTGTCACAATTTTGTGACCAAAAATTGAACATGCAGTTTTTTTATCTACAAATTTTGACATAAAATCTAAGAAGCTCATAGTGTGGGGGTTATAATTTGGAGCAAACGTATAATAAAAGTGTATATTATTCAAATAAATCCGATGAAATGCGTGTTTTTTATTTTAAAGAAGTTTAAATCTTACAATAATGTATTTATTATGAATGTTTTTGTAATTCTTAATTGAAAAAAAATCCCCAACTACCTAAATAGTTGAGGATTGTGATTTTATTGAAATATTAATTAAAAGATACTTATTAAGATTTCTCTTCTTTATTGAAATAAACCAAATAGTAATACATTTGCTTTTCTTCGTCCCATCCTTTTTCCACAAATTTTTCAGCACTTTCTGGATTGATAAAATCCATTTTGATTTGGATATGTGTGTCTAGATTGATTACGTTTTTAATAGATTTTCTGGCGTCGCTAACGGCAGCATTTGCAATTGGGAAAGAGGTTACATCTTCAATGCTGTATTTTTCTCCTTTATCAACTTTGTAATTCTTGAATTCTGGAATCAAATCAGGGTTGTCCAATACTTCATTCAAGAAATTAGTTTCTTCAAATTGATCGTTCTTTGCAAAATAATTCACAGATCGGTTCATGAACATTACTTCTTCTTTTTTGTCTTCGGCTGGGAAAACAACATCTTTTGCAAAACCTTGACAGAATTTTAAGTACTTTTTGGTGATAAAATTTTCATCCTCAAACGCATCTACAGATAGGAAATATTCTAACCAGTATCTTGCATCATAACGATTGCTGTCAACTGATAGTATTTTGTATCCTTCTTCTTTTTTGTAATTAAAAATCAAACAACCTTTGTCTAGTTTGTTTAAGCTTACACCATGCTGCAGGATCATTTCCAATTGTGTTCCTTTTTCCTCAAACTGTAAAAAGTCGGATTGGATTTCACTTTTGAAAATACCGATAGCATCGACTATATTATTGTCAATACTTAAATTGGTCAAATAAGTTACATAGACTTCACCATTTTTGATGTGCGGGTGGTTGGACTGCTCAAAAAGATGTTGAGTCATCTTTTTAGAAACATCATGCAAACTATTCGGATTGTTGAAAATTTCAGTGGCATATTTAAACATGTCATTGTAATCCAAATCCACTTCATGAGCAAACTGAAAATAGTTTTCTTCTTTTTCTTTAAACGGTTTAAAGAAAAATTCTTTCATCAAAGGCACGATTTCATCATTTAATTTAAATGGTTCTTCCGATAAAAAAAGAGGTTCGTTACGACTCATGTTTCCCACACGGTGTATGGATAACGTTTCAATGTGCGTGTTGTACAGGTTAATCATTTATTTTTGAGTTTCTGAGGGACTAAGTTGCTAAGTTTCTGAGATTTTGTTGCTCTCTTTTATTCTTTTTATGAAAGCAACCAACATTCTCTCTACCTCTCTACTATCCTCATATAGGTTATTAAATTCTTCTTCTTTTAAAAAATGTATGTTTTTTGCAATTTCTAATTGAGTCTGCAACTCAAACAAAGAACCTACAGAAATATTAAGGAATCTTAGGAATTCATTTTTACTGTCTCTTCCAAATCCTTCGGCAATATTACTTGGAATTGAAATAGCACATCGTCTTAATTGTGATGTTAAACCGAAAATCTCTTCCTTTGGGAATGGTTTTGTGTTATCGTAAATTTTGGTAGTCAATGACATGGCTTTCTGCCAAACTAATAATTTTCTAAAGTTGCTCAATTTAAAGGTTTTAATATTTTTTAAAAATAAGAAAAATCTTTAAATAATTACGACATAAATCTTAGAATCTTAGTAACTCAGAATCTTAGCCTCTCAAAAAAAACTAATTCCAATTCTCCTCAAAGCCGTAGTCTTCAAAACTATCGTCTCCTTCGAACATATCTAGATCGTCTTGGTCCAAATCGTCTTCAAATTCACCGTAGATGTCGTTATGCATATCATCAGCTTCAAAGTTTTTTTCTAAAGCTTCGTCTGGCATTTCTCCGTGAGAAAATATAGTTTCTGGGTACGTGTTACCTACAACTTGCTCTTCAATGGCGGCTAATTCCACTAGGAAAGTCCACATATTGATGAAGTCGTAAACATATATGATTTTGGTGTTTTCCTCGTCTAATATGTCAGATAGTTGATAGTCGCTCATGATTTTTTGCTCACCTGGAACATCTCCTGTGTCAAACATCGAAATTTCATCTTCTTGATTCCAAGTTTCGTCACAAGTATAAAAAGAGGCTACTTCCATTCCGTCGAATCCAAATGAATTGAAAATAGCGTTGTGTAAATCCTCTAAAGTGTCTTCTGCAAGTATTGCTATGTCTCTAAAAATGTCTTCTTCGGCATCTAGAATGACTCTGAATTTATAAACCATAATCTTTGTTTTTATTGAAAGAGCAAATGTAAAGTTTAATTTTAGATTTCAGATTTCTGAATTGGGTTTTGTTGAAAAGATTTTGTTTTCAATTTAAGTTGAGTAAAAAATCAAGATTACTTCTTTCCAATCAAGCGTTTTCTGATTTTATGATAGTGTTTGTGATAAGTCGAATGGCTTGGATAAGTGCGGCTCGATGTCATATTGTTAAAAATCAAAGCAGTAATGAGTAAGACCAATGTGCCGATTAAAACAGGTGAAAGTACATACATATATCCTAAGGCTTTTATTTTGTCAGAACCAATGATAGCGATTAGCGCAGTTGCTCCTCCGGGTGGATGCAAGGTTTTAGTGATTTGCATCAGAATTATGGAAAACGAAACGGCTAGGGGAGCGGCTATCCAAATAATATCGGGCGCAAATTTATGAACGGTAACGCCAATTAAGGCTGAAATTACGTGTCCTCCTACTAGGTTTCTAGGCTGTGAAAATGGACTTTGGATAATACCATAAACCAATACGCTCGAAGCACCAAATGAGCCAATTAAGTAAACAGCGTCGTTTCCTTTGAAATGGATAGATTGTATGTAAGCCAAGATTCCGATGCCAACAAACGAGCCTAGAAATGACCAAAAATGTTCTTTAAAATCAACTAGAGTTTCTTTGTAAAGTATGTATTTCGTTTTGTGGTACGTTCGTTTTATTTTTTGGATAGGCATACGGGGGGAATTATTTTGCTATAGTAGGTGAGTAGGTATAAACGGTAAAAGGATAAATCGTTTTGGCTGTGTATTTCGAAATCAGGCAAACTACCAAAATCGGGAAGAATAAGGTGTAATCATTCGTTAATCCGCAAACCAGAAAGATAGACGTGAAAGGCGCATGAATACTGGCACTTAGAACTGCAGCCATTCCGATGATGATGAAATTTAAAGGAATAACATTGGCCGAAAAATAAGTGTTTAAAACCAATGCAACCAATAATCCTAAAAAGGCACCAATAAAAAGACTCGGAGCAAAGACGCCTCCATCGCCACCTGAAACAAGCGTTGCTGAAGTAACAATAGGTTTTAGGATTAAGATTCCAATGAATGTCAATACTATCGAAAGTGTTAATTGTGTTTCGTTTGGATTTGCGATCAGTTCTTTTATGGCATGATAACCTTCGCCATAAAGTTGCGGAAATAAAAGTAATGAGATGCTCAAAATACTCGAACCTATAATAATTTTATAATAGTGTGTTTTTATTTTCGCAAACTGAACTTTGAAAAACAATACACATCGAGTTAAATAAACAGAGGTGAAGCCCGCCAAAATTCCTAAAAGGATAAAATAAGGAATTGCTTTTAAGTGCCAAGTTGTAATGACTACTGTGAACAATGGTTTTTCATTTAATATAAAGATAAGTCCAAACGCAGTCAAAACTGCAATCAAATTAGTGATAAGGAATGCACGGGTAACTTTTCTAGAAATAACTTCTAATGCAAACAATATTCCAGCAATTGGACTGCTGAACAAAGCCGTAATTCCTGCAGCAACTCCGGCACAAATTAATTCCGTTTTGTATTCCTTGAAGACGTTTTGTTTTCTTTGCGCTACAGAACCAATAGTGGCTGATGCTACAACTGTTGAAACTTCTATTCCTGTGGAACCTCCAAAGATAACCGTCAGTAATCCGTTGATGAAATGGGACGAAATTTTGTAATTGGGTAAGTTCTGTGATTTGGAATTGGTGCTTTCAAAAATTTCCTTGATACCTTTATTTTCTTTTTTCTTAAAAAGATACTCTCGAAGAAAATAAATAACAGATAATCCAAAGATTGGAAAAAGGATATAATAGAAAGGATTTACCGTGGCTTGATGGGCAAATATTTCTTCGTAATATTCGGTTAGGTTTTTTAAAGCAATTCCAAGGAATGCCGAAAGAAAACCAATCAAGATAGAAACTATAACTAATTTTTGAAGTTTTAGGAATTGAAAATTTCGTATTCTTTGGATCATTTTCTTTTTTTTAACCGAACTGGCTGAATTAATTTTGATAGAAACGAACCTTTAATCTTTAAATTAGATAAAAAGGTCCGTTTTGTTTTTTTGGATTACAAAATTAAAGAAAGAAAATTGGAATTCTGTTATTAGGGTAATTTTAACAGCAATGTTTGTGGCTTTTTTAAGTATTCAGCGTAAAAATTTTTATTTCTCGTAAAACTCAATTGGTGTATTATCTGGGTCAGCCATGAAGAAAAACTTTTTATCGGTAAATTCATCAATTCGTATTTCTTCGGCTGTGAATCCTTGTTCTACAATGTATTTTCTGGTTTCTTGAACATCATTTACTTCAAAAGCTAAGTGTCGCAATCCAGCTGCTTCTGGACAGGAAACTCGTTTTGGAGGATTTGGGAATGAAAACAACTCAATGATAAAAGTACCGTTGAGAGCCAAGTCCAATTTATAGGAATCCCTGTTTTCTCGATAGATTTCTTGAATGACGGTCAATCCTAAAACATCAATGTAAAAGTGTTTTGATTGTATGTAATCCGAGGCAATTATGGCGATATGGTGTACTTTGTTTAATGTAATCATTGTTGATAAGTGATGTTAGGTAAATGGGCATCTGGATTTTGTTCCAATGCTTTGGTCTGCAATTTATCAATTATTTTTTTTGTGTTGGCTATAGAATTTATTCTAAAAGGAATAGCACTTCATTTTCATCATCGACATTTTGCCAAATATGTCCAAATACATTTCTTCGGAAGCTTGAAAGGCTCTGTCATTTTCCAAAACTTCTTTAATGGTTTCAAAAGGAACATTTCTGAGTGTTGCTAGAAGGTGTTGCATTTTTTTAGTTTAGGGTTACTCTAGATTATTGTTGTGTTTTCGTTCTTTTCTGAAAGGCATTATAAAATCCCATATAACCACTTTGCGATGCTACGCCATATCGGACAGTCGAAAAACCATACTTCAAAGCTTTGTTCTATAATTATAAAGAGTCCACCATATTTAAGAACTGGATGGATATTTCCATTTTTGAGTTTATCCCATATCCATGCTACTACAATAAGACTGTCAGCAAGAATAAGTGCAAACCATATATCTGGCCTTGGGACTGATGGAAAATAATGACGAAATCTAAACCATGCAGGCCATAAGACAACAATGATTGATAATAGCATAAATCTTTTGTGAGTTTCTGAATGCTTTCTATTTAATATTCCAATTAGGACAAGAGAAAAAAATAAAATTCCTGATGTAATTACACCAAGTAATGAAGAATATGAACCTTCACCAATTCCTTGACTTAAATCCCTTTTTACCACATGCAATCCGGTCGGAATCATAGTTATCATAACACCAGCAGATATAAAGAATCCTATAAATCCCAATAACTGATGTGTCTTATAATTTTTAAAATAAATTAATGAGGTTTGGGTTAAAAACAAAATTATCCATGCGAATGCAAAAGCACCATGAATATGAATTATGAGTGGAGCTTTAAATTCGCCATTGGTTACAGGTATAATAAACGTTTTTGCAAACCCTATTAAGGTTACAAACAAACTTACAAGTGCCATACAGAAAAAGAATGATGGCTTTTGTCGTTTAATAATTTTCATTTTTACAGATTTTGTTTAAGAATGATTTAACGTTTCTTTGCCACAAGTGGTTTGGGATTAAATTAAGCCAATTCTTCGGATTTGCCAAATCATCCAAATACAAAACCAACTTCAAATCAAGCCTAAAACCCAAATTGCTTGTAGCGTGTGTTAGCAGTAGTGGTTTTAGGAATGATTTTTTAGCAATTTGCAGAAGTATTTATTTTTGATCACATGCCTTTTCATTGTGCAAGTTTTACATATTTCATATTTTATCGTCTATCAATAGGTAAAATAATTTCACACTAGAATTTGACAGTTATTAAGCTAATACTACTCACAAGCACTCAAAGCCAAATCGTTAATTTCAGCTACACGGTGCAAATGATCAAGTCCCTCTATAAATCCTGAACTTAGAAATGCAACTGTTAGATCTCGTTCTGGGTCAACCATCCAAGCTGTTGAACCTCCGCCCATCCCAGCTATTGCTTTTTCTGACGCAGTACTACCACAAGGCGTTAGGAAATGTCCTTTGCCACGAGCATAACCCCCAATCAGATGAAAATTAGCAGGAAAAGGCACACCTCTTTTTTCATTTTCGGCAAAATCCCAAGCGTGGTTAACCATATCTCCAGTGCTGTTTTGACTAGCATACTCAAACAATGATTTAGATATCAAGCGGTATTTCCCGGTATTTCCTTGTTGACGCATAGCATCAGCAAATTTAAATAAATCGTCAATGGTTGTAAAGCCTCCACCACCAGGCACAATGCCATTTGCAAAGGAATCAAGCATTGTTGCTGTGACAGCAGATGAAGGTGTAGTCATTTTTTCAGTATAGGCAACTGGAACACGGCGAGAGTTGTTTGGGTCTGACAGACCGAATGAAGTATCATACATTTCTAATGGTTCAAAGAGATCTTCTCGAGCAATGTCTTTAAATTTACGCTGTTTAGGATCGGTTAATTCTATCATTTTCCCAACCAAAGCGTGACTTGCAACTTGAGTATAGGCTGCGCGAGAACCTGTTTCATAAACTAGCGGTTGTGTAGAATAAGCAGTAACCATTTTGTCAAAATCAATCAAATCAGCAATAGAGTAAGGGAAAGGAGGAGCAATAGATGCATGCACTCCCGCTGTGTGGTTTAGCAAGTGGCGAAGCGTAATTTTGTCTTTACCAAATATGCTGAAATTTGGAATTATATCGCCAACAAAAGTATTTAATGACAATAGACCTCTATCTACAAAGTGTAGTGCCAATGCTGATGTAAAAGATTTGGCACAAGACATCGTCAAGTAAAGATCTTCAAAACTGCTTTCACGCAAGCCACTGGCCGTACCAAAAGCTTTTCTGTGTCCAATTTTGCCACCACGAGCAACAATAACTGTAGCTCCGAAAATTTGGCCGTTATCAATGCGTTTCTGAATAGCATTGTCTAAATTCTTTAGAGCTTGTTCATTCAATCCAATCTCTGTTGGGTTTTTGATTTCTAAATCCATTTTTTATATTTTTAATTTACTTGTAGAAAGATAGAAACATAGAAAATAATTCTTCTTAAATTAATTTAAGAAACAGAAATTGTAACACCGTTTATTTATCCCTTAAAAACGTAGCTTTTAAGTTACTATACCAAACGGGTGTTGAACCTATGAAACTTGCGATGTCTTGCGATTTGAATCTGTGAAAAATATCTGGATAATTCAGCATGAGCCATTTTAAAAATTCTCTTTTTGAAAGCCCAATTTGATGGTTTTGAATTTGATTTTGAATAGCAATTAATTTAAACATATTTTGTGTAGCAAATAAAAAATAGGATTTGTCTAACAAAGCATTTTGTGTAATTACAGAAATATCAATTCCGATAAGGTCAGTTTCTTCATTCACTTTAATCTTATAATTCACAAGAGAATGGTCGCTTTTTATGTAGGTGTTGCCAAGTATTGGCATAAAATCCTCTGTGTGAAATGTAACTGCACGTTCTTCTCCTTGTGGATTTATAATATACCTTACACAACTTCCCTTTAAAATAATGTGCGATTTGGAATTATTTTCTAGCTCGTCCAAAAGAATATCCCCTTTGTTGAGAGATATGAAATAAGCATTGTTCATATAAACCTCTTTCATCATTTCACTGAGGTCATTCGGAAGGTGTTTTTTTAGTCGATAAAATTGCTCTTCATTTAGCATTATTATAAGTTTGTTTATAGTGTGTTGACCATTACCGCTAACGTTCTGGTACTACAGTGGGTTTGGGACTAAATTAAGACCATTCTTCGGATTTGCCAAAACTTTCAAATACAAAACCAACTTTTCAATTAAGCCAATTGCCCAAATCCGTTGTAGTTGCTGTTGGTGGCAGCTTTTCTTTAGTTATAATGTAGAATTAATCCTTTAATTTAGCTAGAATAGGCAATACGAATGTGTTCGCGAATAGCCAATTCCTCGGTGTCTTCAGCAAGCAAATCCATAACCCGTTTATGCCCCTCATCAAGATCCGGGTTTGAATAGTGACGATCAAATGAAGCATCGTCGCGGTAGAACTCAAATGCCCATAAAAGGTCAGGGTCTTCAACTGAACGAGCTAGCACCCAATTCACTGGCCCATCCGGATCGCCAGTGAAGTGTAAGTCATTACATAACTGGAATAATTCGTCTCCCTTACCGGGTTTCGCCTTAAAACGCAATACGTATCCAGGCTGATTTACTTTTGATGTTTCCATAATTTTATACTTTTATAATTTTTGATACTGCAAAAGTACACGGTACGCTAAGGCTTTACAAGGTCAATACAGGGTGAGTATAGGACTAATCAAGGTTTTTGTTCCTAAATGCCAATGGAGTCATTCCTGTAACTTTGGTAAATAGTCGTGTAAAATAGGAATAGTCATCATAACCTAGTTCACTAGCAATTTCTTTTATAGATTTATCGGAATGATAGAGTAGGCGTTGTGATTCTAATATAACGCGCTGTTGTATATGATATGAAACAGGATGGCCAGTAGTGGTTTTGACACATTCGTTTAGATAAGCAGTTGATATGTTTAAATTTTTCGCATATTCAGCAGGACTTTTAATTTCTATATAATTTTGTTCCAGTGATAATTTGAAGGCTTTAGTGATAACTGTAAAACGCGATATTTGATCGGTTGATTTGGATAATGATAAATATTGTGATATAACTAAAGTCACGAGTGTGTTACAGCTTTCTTTAAGGATGGAATAATAGAGTTTTTCGTCTTTTCTCTCAGAAAGGGTTATGCAGAGAGAGAGCATTTCTGAAATAATGGATAGTGGCTCTTTTTTTAAAGACAGAAATTTTACAGGTGTAAGATCTTCTAATAGTGTTATGTATTCTTGGTGAAGATTTTCGCTAGTGATCATCCAGGTTCCGACCGTTGCATTTTCAAAATTTATCAGACGATGTACTTGATTAGGATGTATATAGATAAGAGCGGGTGCTTTAATTTTATGTTTTTGAAAGTCAATTTCAATATAGGTAGTCCCTTTTTCCTGTAAGATAAATAAATGTCCCTCATCTCTATGAGATTGTTCTATTTCCTTTGAATTAGGTAAACCATTCAACGAGGCTCTCGCAATGATAATTCCTTCTCTATACTTATCATTGAAACTGTTTACGGGAATGGTTTTTTTCTTTTTCACATTAGTAATTTAAGTTCTATACAAACTTAATTATAGTTTATCGTTTGATAACTAAATTTGACAAATAGATAGAATTGCAATTGATTAGTTAAGTTGCCACCAACTTGTTTATATGTGTGACAAAATCACACATATCCACCCAAATCAGGGTCGCTTTGTATGATAATAATCACATTTTGCTTTTTTCAAATATAAAAATTACAAACTCTCAAAGCGTAAATTTTATCTATTTCATTCGTTTTTATCCTCCGCCCAGTAAAATAAGGCTTTCGAAGAATAAAATATATCTTCAAACGAGCTTCGGACTACTTCAAATGATCTTCGGACAACGTCAAACGGTCTTCGGACTGCTTCAAACGGTCTTCGGACTGCATCAAACGATCTTCGGACTCCCAATTACACTCTTCGGAAGGGTTTTTATGGTATTTGGAAGGTTTGTTCTATATTTTGAGAAAAAAAGCTAGAATTTGGTTTTTGCAATTTTTTCGTGAATCTTCACTGTTTCCTGCAATGCCGCAGTTCCGTACCAAGGTGTTAATTCGGTTTCAAGTAAGTTTGCTTGTATAGCAGGGTCTGTGGCAACAAGTGCTTTTGCTTCTTCAACAGTTTCTACGTTAAAAATATAAATGCCTCTATAATTCCTGTCATTTTTCATAAAAGGCCCGGCAACAGTTAGTTTTCCTTCTTTTGCTAGTTTATTGATGTTTGCCATGTGACCCTCAAATAGTTTTTTGCTCTCTTCCTTTGTGGCGGTGGTGTTGCTGCCAGACTTTAAGAGACAAAAGACATATTTTTTCATTCCATATTCATCTGCATTCAGGGATTTGGCGAGTTTTTCGTCATAAGTGGGATTAGCTTCTTGTGCAAAACCAATTGTTGAAAGGCACAAAAATGCGATTGAAAGAATGCTATTTTTCATCTAAATGTCTTTTTAGGAATGTTTAACTAACTTTTTGAGAATAACGATTTGTCCTAAATGATAAACATCATGCTGGATTATCCCGTGAAGATGTTCGTAATAGGTATGATTGTTATTAGGGTATATTTTTTCTAAATCCTTCTCGTCGAAATTCTCAAAAAAAGCATTCCACGATTCCTGAGATTTTGCCAGATTTTGGAGTGATTGCTCCCAAGCCACTTCTGATGGGTCTATAACGGGCACAAAATAATTATGGTCAGGAGTTGTGATTGTTTCTCCTTGCACACGCCTCAAAATATTCCTTCTCCATTGAATGAGATGATTGACAATTTCCCAGATTGTATTTAAATCAGGATTGATTTTCTTGTAAGCCTGTTCTGCAGTTACATCTTTTAAGGTGTTTGCCAAAGTGACCTCAAGCCACGGATTGCCATTATAAATGGACTGATACAGATTTGAAATTCTTTTACTTTCTGACATATCAATGATTTTTTGCAATTCATAGCTAAGATACAAATAAGTAATTTACAACTCATCCCTAATTTTCCGCAATTGGGTCATAAGAATTTCAATTCCCTTTTTTTCTGAATGACATTTGTCTCATCAAAATCAATGTCATGAAAACTCTAGTCATACTATTCGCATCATTATTTAGTTTCACACTTTTTTCGCAAACCACTATTTCAGGTAAAATTGTTAATGAAAAAGGAGATCCAATCGCAGGTGCCAATGTTTTTATCGAAGGCAGTTATGACGGTGCTTCTACTTCAGAAAATGGTGATTTTGCATTTGCCACTACTGCAACTGGAAATCAAAATTTGGTTGCAAGCTCATTGGTTTACGAAACTTCGAATATAGTGATCGATGTGGCCCATTTTCAAAACCAAACCATCAAACTTAGAGAGAATGTCAACACTCTGGATGCTGTTATAATAACGGCTGGATCTTTGGAATCTGGAAGTAAAGCTCGAATGTCTGTGTTGAAACCTTTGGATGTCGTGACTACGGCGGGTTCTCTTGGGAATATTGTGGCTGCTCTGCAGTCTTTGCCTGGGACGCAAACGGTAGGCGAGGATGGAAGATTATTCGTTCGCGGAGGCGAAGCTAATGAATCCCAAACTTATGTTGACGGAATGAGAGTGCCACAGCCTTATGGGGCAACGCCTAATAATTTGCCAACCCGCAGCCGTTTTTCTCCTTTTCTTTTCAGCGGAATTTCCTTTTCTACAGGAGGATATTCTGCGGAGTATGGCGATGCTTTGTCGAGTGTGTTGCTTTTAAATACAATTGATGAACCAGATCAAAGCAAAACGGAAATTGGAGTGATGAGTGTTGGCGTTAGTCTCGGAAATACTCAAAAATGGAAGAAGAGTTCTTTTAGTATCAATACGTCCTATATGAATTTAACTCCTTATCAGGCACTTATTCCTCAGGATGTAGAATGGAAAAGCGCACCGCAGGCGTTATCTGGAGAGATGGTGTACAGATATAATTTAGAAAGAGGAATTTTTAAGATGTACGCTGCTTTTGATTCTTCACAATATGTCATTAAGCAAGAGAATATCAATTCGATTGACAAAATCACAGTCGATTCAAAGAATGATAATTTCTATCTTAATTCTACGTACAGCGGTTTTTTTGGAACCAATTGGAATATTACAGCCGGTTTGAGTTATGGCTATAATCAATTGAAATCAGATATTGATTTGGATGATTTTGGCAATGTAGAAAACGCCATGAATATGAAATTGAAACTGAAAAAGAATATTTCCAATCGTTTTAAACTGTCTTTTGGAGCCGATTATTTTATCACCAAATATGATGAAGACTTTACCCGAAATGCAGGGAATAAGTTTGATTATGGCTATGATAACACCATTGGAGCTTTCTACACAGAAGCTGATATCTATTTTTCGAAAAAGTTGGCAGCAAAGGTTGGAGTTCGCGCTTCCGCAAATGAGTTAACAAACGATAATTCGATCTCTCCAAGAATTTCGTTTGCCTACAAAATGGCAAAATTCAGCCAGTTGTCATTTGCTTATGGCGATTTTTCTCAAACTCCAAGTGTCGATTATATCAAGTTTTCCAAATTCAGTCAGTTTGAGAGTGAAAAAGCTTCGCATTATATCTTGAATTACCAATACAGCAAAGAAGGACGCACGCTCAGAGCCGAAGCTTACTACAAAGATTACAGTAATTTGATTCGATTTGACAGTCCCGAAGTTGTATATAATTCGATATTTACTAATGATGGAAAGGGATATGCCAAAGGTTTGGATTTGTTTTGGAGAGATGGGAAAACCATCAAGGATCTTGAGTATTGGGTTTCGTATTCGTATATCGATACTGAACGTTTGTATAAAAATTATCCAACTCAGGTGACTCCTAATTTTGTCCCAAATCATAATTTGTCGATAGTGACCAAATATTGGATTACGGACTGGAAATCCCAAATGGGTTTTACGAATTCTTTTAGTACGGGAAGACCTTATAATAATCCGAACGAAACACAATTTATGAATGGAAAAACAAAATCATACAACGATTTGAGTTTTAGCTGGGCCTATTTACTGACTACCCAAAAGATTTTGTATTTCTCGGTTTCCAATATTTTAGGGGCAAACAATGTGTATGGGTATAATTACGCTATTAAGCCTGATGCCAACGGTGAATACAGACGAAGCGCCATCAAACCAGCTGCGGATCGATTTTTCTTTATAGGTTTCTTTTGGACCATCAGCAAAAATAAAAACGACAATCAGTTGAAGAATTTGTAAAAAAGAGATGCTAAGTTTCTGAGTTACTAAGAAAAAAACTTAGAATCTTAGCGTCTCAAAAACTTAGAAACTTCAAAAAAAACACTTCATCCATCAAAAATGACAGTTCGGTATCATTAAATTTCAAAAAAGGTATTGTCAATATAAATTTGTTCATGAATTAAAGTAATAGCAATAGGAGTTTCAATCATAAATCAATCACAACTAAAAATCAAACGCCATGTTAATCATCATCACCACAATCGCTTTTTATATTAGTAGTCTAATTTTTGGATAAAATATAAATCTTTCTGCTTCAAATTAATAATAGAATTCAATTTAAAACTAATCAAAATGAAAAAGATTATCACCACAATCGCATTGTTAGTAGTTGTAATAAGTTCGGCTCAAGGGCAATTTGAACAAGGAATGGGAAAAGCGTTTCAGCTTTGGGGAGAAGGGAAAACTACCGAAGCCTCCGATTTATTTGAACGTATAGCGGCTGCAGAGAAAACCAGTTGGCTACCCAATTATTATGTAGCATTGGTGAACACCACTACTTCTTTTGGGACACAGGACAAAAACATCGTCAATGCTTTGCTTAACAAAGCACAGAACGCCTTGGATGTTGAATTGATAAAAAATCAAAACAATGCTGAGTTGTATGTGATGCAAGCTATGATTTATACTGCTTGGGTTGTTGCAGATCCTATGACAAACGGAATGGTTTATTCTGGTAAAGCGATGGAGATGTACGATAAAGCCGTGGCATTGTCTCCAACCAATCCAAGAGCCGTGTTTGGTAAAGCCGATTTTCAATTTCAAGGAGCCAAATGGACAGGTGTTGATACAAAGCCTTTGTGTAAGGAAATAGATAAATCTATAGAACTTTTTGCTACTTTTAAACCAGAAACACCTTTCTCTCCAAAATGGGGATTGGATAGGGCTTTAGAGACCCAAAAAAGCTGTAAGTAGTTAAATTAAATTAAGCTGAATATAATGAAGGACAATAGAGATACATTTTCTGATTTAAAAAGTGGAACAATCGTTTGTTTCAAGATTTCTATGGTTTTTACTGTTGTTTTTTCAGCTTTATTAGGAAGTGATTTTAGTATAAAAAATGTCTTAATAACGTTCTCTTTGAGTTCTTTGTATTCTTTTGGTTTGGGTTTTGGGAATGGTTTTTTAAATCATTTGCTTGACAGAAAATGGGATTGGCTAGAGCAAACTAATTTGAGGGTTTATTACGGGATTTTGGTTACTGTTTTGTACACAGTTCCGGTTGTTTTGAGTATCAATTATGTCATTTTTGTGATTTTGCAAAAATTGCCATTGGATCAGTTTTTTAATGAAAGGATGATTTGGATCCATCTTTTTTATATCATTTTATCATTAGGAGTTTCTGTTTTTATGCAAGCTAGAAGTTTTATGGTAAAATGGAAACAAGCTTCCAAAACCGAAGTGACACAACAACGAATCATTGCCGGAACCGCCAACGCCAAGTTTGAAACTTTAAAAAACCAAATCGATCCGCATTTTCTTTTTAATAGTTTGAATGTTTTAAGTTCATTGATTGAAGAAAATCCAGAAAATGCACAACGGTTTACTACTTCTTTGTCCAAAATTTACCGCTATGTTTTGGAACAAAAAGACAAAGAACTAGTTTCGGTTGCCGAAGAGTTGTCTTTTGCCAAAACGTATATGAATCTGTTGAAAATGCGTTTCGAGAACAGTTTGTTTTATGAATTGCCAGAAACAGTTATAAATCCAGAAGCCAAAGTGGTACCGCTTTCGTTGCAGTTGTTGTTGGAAAATACAGTAAAACACAATGTGGTTAGCGAACAAAGGCCGTTGCACATCAGGATATTTATTGAGGGTGATTATTTGGCTATTCAAAATGATTTTCAAAAGAAGGAAGTAATACAGAGTCGCCAAGGAGTAGGATTGCAAAACATTGTGGATCGCTACGGAATTATTACCAACAGAAATGTATTGATAGAAGAAAATGAAAAAACATTCACAGTTAAGATTCCAATTTTAACCAAACAAATCAGTGTTATGGAAACAACATCAAAATATAGTGAAAATAGTGCTTACTTCAGAGCAAAAAAGAGAGTGGAACAGCTCAGAGGATTTTACGCGAATTTAATATGCTATAGTGTAATAATCCCGCTCTTGATTTTTATTAACCTTACGTTTACGCCTGCATTCCATTGGTTTTGGTTTTCAGCTGCAGGTTGGGGATTTGGTTTACTGATGCATGGGTTTCAAACCTTTGGTTATGGTGCTAATTGGGAAGAAAGGAAAATTCAGGAGATTTTGAGAAAAGAAAGTGAGAAACAGAGTTGGAAGTAGTGTTTAATTAGGGTTAAAATCTAAAATTTTAAAGTCATGGAAAATCAATATACAGAAGAGGAGCGTTATTATAAAGCAAAAAAAAGAGTAGAGGAAATTAAAGGTTTTTATGGAAACTTGATTTCGTTTATAGTGGTAAATTGTTTTTTAATTGCATTGAATTTAGTAACATCACCACAGTATCTATGGTTCTTTTGGCCTTTATTTGGATGGGGATTAGGAGTGTTTTTTCATGGGATGAAAGTTTTTAACTATTCGCCATTTTTTAATAGAGAATGGGAAGAGCGAAAAATAAAAGAGTTCATGGAAAAAGAAGAACAAACAAAAAAGACCTGGGAGTAATCTTTATAAATCGTTGAAAATGGAATCAAATCATATTGAAGAAGAACGTTACGATAGGGCGAGAAAAAGAATGGTGGAAATTAAAGGCTTTTATGAGAACTTGAGATCTTATATTATGGTAAATTTCCTTTTAATAGCAATAAATTTAATTACATCTCCAAATCATTTGTGGTTTTATTGGCCGTTATTGTGGTGGGGAGCAGGAGTGGTTTTCCATGGATTAAAAGTGTTTAACTATATGCCTTTTTTCGGAAAAGACTGGGAAGAAAGAAAAATTAAAGAGTTCATGGAAAAAGAAGAGCAAACTAAAAAAATTTGGGAATAAGAATTGTATAAAACAAAAGTAATGGAAACAAATTATGCTGAAGAAGAGCGTTACTATCAAGCTCAAAAACGAGTAAAAGAAATTAGAATGTTTTATGCGCATTTGACTGTTTATGCTCTTTGTAATCCAATTGTCATGGTTGTAAATCTTATGACTTCCCCAGGTTTTTTGTATTTTATATTTTGCTTGTTGGGTTGGGGGATGGTAATAGTTTTGCATGGATTGAAAGCTTTTAATTATCCACCGTTTTTTAATAAAGAATGGGAAGAACGAAAGGTTAAAGAATTTATGGAAAATGAAGAGGGAATTAAAAAAACTTGGGAATAATTATTTAGTGTTACAATCACGATAGTTAGGGACTAGGATTCTAAGTTTTAAAAAAAACTACTCGATTTCGAGGTGAAATATTAGAAACTTAGCGTCTTTGCAACTTAGAAACAAAAAAAAACACAATCAATGAGAAGACTTAGAAAACATTTATATGAAAATTTTCAGGACGAAAATTTTAATGCGGAGACGAGATATGAATTGGCTTATAAGCGAGTAAAAAGGATTAAGGGATTTTATGTCCATGTTTTGGTTTATGTGCTTGTGAATATATACATAATTGCGTCTTCAATTTACAAAGGAAATTTTGTACCCGAAGACCTTTCCAGATGGGAATTTTTTTCAACACCTATTTTTTGGGGTGTTGGATTGATTGCACACGGATTGTCTGTTTTTGGTAGAGATCTTTTTTTTAGTTCCAATTGGGAAGAAAGAAAAATAAAAGAGTTGATGGATAAAGACAGAAATCAAAAGTAGGATTGAGGTTGAGTATTCAGTGTAATTTGAAAATCTGTAATCTGTAACCTTCAATTTAAAATCTAAATTCTACAATCTAAAATTTAAAAATGACCACAATAATAATAGAAGACGAAAAACCAGCGGCTAGATTGTTGCAACGCAAACTCGAAAAAATAAATATTCAGGTAGAGGTGATGCTTCATTCTGTTGAAGAAGCTTTGAGTTGGTTTTCTGAAAATGAACATCCCGATTTGATTTTTTTGGACATCCAATTATCTGATGGTTTGTCATTTGAAATCTTCGAAAAAATAGACATAAAAAGTGCTGTTATTTTTACAACTGCTTACGATGAATATGCATTGCGCGCATTCAAATTGAACAGCATTGATTACCTTTTGAAACCCATCGATGAAGATGATTTGGAAGTAGCTGTAACGAAATTTAAAGACCGTTTTCAGTTTTCAAAAACAAGTGGAAATGAATCGATGCAATTGGATTTTGAACAGATCAGAAAAATGCTTTCCAACCCATTTGAAAAAACATTCAAAAAAAGATTTACCGTAAAAATAGGACAGCACCTCAAGGTGATTTCCACTGATGAAATTGAATGTTTTTTTAGCGAAAATAAAGGGACTTATATTCATACTTTCGACAACAGAAATTATTTAATGGATTCTACTTTGGAAGTTTTAGAGCAAGAATTAGACACTGCAAATTTTTATAGAATAAGTAGAAAATTTATTATTTCGCTCAAGGCAATAAAGGAAATTGTAGTATACAGCAACTCCAGATTAAAGATTATTTTACCTACTTACAAAGAAGACGAGGTGATTGTAAGCCGTGAAAAGGTGTCAGATTTTAAAAATTGGATCAGTTAAAATTAACTTCAAATTATAATTTACATAATTTGTTTTAATATACTGAATTTGTGATATTTAGTTATATTGTATAGATTTTGTTTATGACTATTTTTTGGTCAAAATAAAGACTAAAAAGGTCTAAATTTTTTTGATTTAAAAATGAAGAAGCAAGAATTGAATTCTTGCTTTTCTTTTGCTGTAAACAAATGAATGTGCCAAACTGTTGTTCAAAAATTTAAAGAATTCTTATCTCCTCTATTCCAAAAATTGATGTGGTATTTTTTTTCTTTGAGAAGGTTTTTAGGATTTCGGTTTTTATATTTCCATTGATAATTTTTTGTTAACCACTCCTGTAGAATTATTTAAAGATTGTAATTTCGTTTAGTCAATCATGAATAGTTTTTCCAGATGAAATATCTACTTTATTTAGTTTTTCCTCTTTTGTTTTCGAATGTAATTGTTGCTCAAAAAGTAGCCGTTTATGATAATTATGCCTCTTTAGAAAAGGAAGTTTTGAGTGATAAAAACACCATTTATGTGGTCAATTTTTGGGCCACTTGGTGTGCACCTTGTGTGAAGGAATTACCCCATTTTGAAAAATTAAATTCGGAAAATAAAAGCATAAAAGTGGTGCTTGTTAGTTTGGATTTCAAGAATCAATATGAGACGAAATTGCTTCCGTTTTTGAGAAATAGAAGGATCATTTCTGAGGTAGTTTTGCTCACAGATAAAGACTATAATACTTGGCTTCCGACTGTCGATAAAGAGTGGTCTGGATCAATTCCGGCGACACTGATTATTAAAAATGGAAAGAAAGTTTTTGCTGAAAGAATCTTTTCGAGTTACGAAGAACTCAAAGAATATGTAAACACGAGTATTAATTAAACCATTTAGATTATGAAAATTTTGTCAGGTCTTTTATTGTTTGTTTCCGTTTTTTTTATTGCGGGATTTACTCCAGATACGCCAACTCCATATAAAATTGGCGATATAGCCATTGATTTCAAATTAAAATCGGTTGATGGGAAAATGTATAGTATGTCTGATTTTAAAGAGGCAAAAGGCTTCATTGTCGTTTTTACGTGCAATCATTGTCCTTTTGCCGTAAAATACGAAGACAGGATTAATGCTTTGGCTAAAAAATACAAACCACAAGGGTATATTTTATTGGCTATTAATCCAAACGATCCAGCTGTTCAGCCAGATGATAGTTTTGAATTAATGAAAGTCAGAGCCAAAGAAAAAGGATTTGCCTTTCCATATTTATTTGATGAAGGGCAAAAAATATATCCTCAATATGGTGCCACCAAAACGCCACACACTTTTTTATTAGATAAAAACCTTGTCGTGAGATATATTGGAGCTATCGATGATAACGTGGACAGTACTAAAGATGTGAAAGAAAAATATCTTGAAAATGCCATTGCGGCCTTAGAAAGTGGAAAAACTCCTTCGCCAGAAACTACAAGAGCGATAGGATGTTCGATTAAGGCAAAGAAATAATTTAATGCATAAAAAAGTGTAGAAAAAGAGTAAAGGCAAATTTGTTTTTACTCTTTTTTATTTGATGTAAATCTTCCGGATTCCTATCAAAACAAAAATCAATACTGAGTAGATAATGAAAAAAGGAACAATCATTTCTATCCAACCCAAAGGCAAAAGCACGGCAATCAATAACAACTGAAAGCCCAATCCATATAAAGAGACAAGTGTCATAAACCAATTTGGAAATGATTTTACCTTGCAGGCCTCTTTATCCAAAGTGTGAATAATCTTGTCAAAAGCACCGTAAACGAGAGTGTAAATTTTAAACAAAATATCGACAGACTTTTGATTTTCACCGGGTAAAGCGCGGGGAGATTCGTTTTCGAAAATTTGACTAGTTGCATCTCCGCCCACCGATTTATTTCTCAAAATGACATAATAGTAATTGTATAAAGTTCCTTGCAACTGTATTCCGATGAATGCCAAAACCGTTAACCAAAAACTAGTTTCTGAGACATAGCAAATGGTCAACAAAAACAAAAAATTCAGGATAATGTCAAATATGCTGTCTAAGTATCTTCCGGTGTAAGAGGGTGTTTTTTTGACGCGTGCGAGTTCACCGTCAACGGCATCAATAATTGATTTTAGGATGATGAAAAAAGAGGCAGCAAAATAATGATTTCGTAAAATGCAGTAGATGGCAACCAATCCAGAAATACCAAAAAGTAAAGTGATATGAATGGGAGTAAAGCGAGTGTTTCTTAATTGATTTGCGAATATTCGCGCCAAAGGTCTTCCATAATCGGATAAATCGAGAAATTGATATTGAGGAGCAAGTTTAGACATTTTGACGAAAAACAGGAAGGTTGGATAATAAAGCTTAATACAAAAATAACCTTATTTTAACGGAGTTCGTCAAAACCAGAAAAAACATTAGATAATGAGCAGTTAGGTTATATCTCCAAAAATGGACTATTGCCAGCTCTTTAGCCCTGATGGAAGCGGTATCTCATCCCTTTTTTTCTAAGGGATGAAATATAGCGGACAGCAGGAACCCATATTTACTGATAAAGCCTATTATTTCGCTCCTGAATTTTTAATTGATTTACTTGCTTAGTCGATGCAGGGTATAGGTCATTGCGGTCAACAAAAAGAATGCATTGACTTGGTGGGATAGACCCAACCAAAGTGGTACGTTGCACAATAATGTGTAAACACCTAGAATAAATTGAAGAAACACAATTATTACCAAAGCATTTAATCCTTTTTGTTGTTGAGTGTTGAGGTTGTATTTTTTGCCTTTGAAATAAAGGAATAAAATGAATCCCACCACAAAGTACGCTAATGTTCTGTGAACGAATTGCACGCCGCTTTTTCCTTCGACAAGGTTTAGGAATAGTGTTTTTTGCTCAATGAATACACTGTCGTGAATGAATTGTCCATCGCTCATCATTGGCCAATGGTTGTGAATTAATCCAGCATTTAATCCAGCTACAAAGCCACCGTATATGATTTGCAAAAGCAAAAGAATCAAAGTGATTCTTGCTATTTTTTTCAAAGGAACAATTGCTGCTTTTTTGTCGGGATAAATTAGGTCCAACGCCACCCAAAGAGTGTAGGCAAAAGTGATAAAGGCAAAGGTTAGGTGTAAGGAAAGGCGAAAATGACTTACGTCCGGATTGTCAACCAAACCGCTTTTTACCATAAACCAACCAAAAAATCCTTGTAAAGCTCCCATTCCCAGCAAAACGAAGCATTTGTTTAAAGTGGCTCTGTCAATTTTTTTCTTGATTAAGAAATAGATGAAAGGAACGATGAAAACCAATCCAATTATTCTTCCGATGAAACGGTGAAACCATTCCCAGAAATAGATAAACTTATAATCGGATAAGTTGAAATCGTTATGGATATTGATTTTTTGGTATTCTGGAAATTGTTTGTATCGGTCGAAAGCTTCTTGCCATTTGGCTTCGGTAAGAGGAGGAAGAGTGTCGGTAACCAAATGCCAATCGGTCATTGATAAACCGGAATTTGTCAATCGGGTGATACCACCCACAACAACCATTACAAATACTAAAAAGCAACCCGATAGGAGCCAAATGATTACGGATTTATTATTTTTCATTTTAAATTATGTTAATCTTTTCCAATTATTTTTCCGCTTTTTTCAACCCCAATTTTTCAGCCCTTTTCATCATAAATCCATAAGCGGCATCATAATCGTTGGCAATTTCCCCTTCAAGGATGGCTTCTTTAATGGCTTCTTTTAACATTCCGATTTCGCGGGAAGGCTTTAGGTCGAAAATTTCCATGATTTCCTCACCGGAAATGGGCGGTTGGAAATTGCGCACATGATCACGTTCTTCAACTTCCACAATTTTTTTGCGAACAATTTCAAAATTACTATGGTATTTCCTGAATTTATTAGGGTTTTTGGTCGTGATATCGGCTTCACAGAGCGTCATTAAATTTTCTACATCTTCACCGGCATCAAAAACCAAACGTCTCACT
Source organism: Flavobacterium granuli (assembly GCF_031456055.1). Taxonomy (GTDB): domain Bacteria; phylum Bacteroidota; class Bacteroidia; order Flavobacteriales; family Flavobacteriaceae; genus Flavobacterium; species Flavobacterium granuli_A. The sequence continues at coordinate 194,042 of NZ_JAVDTX010000006.1, read as the reverse complement.
GCCGAGTCGGTGACGATATCTTGTGCCAAAACGATTGGTCGAGAACTCATAATAACCATTTTTTGAACAAATTTCATTTTGTGGTTCAATGGCATGTGAAGGCGTTCAAATATCTTTTTGGCCATTTTTCCGCCAAGAAATTCGTGTCCGTGAAAAGTCCAACCTTGTTTTTTGTTGAAGCGTTTCGTTGGTGCTTTCCCTATATCGTGAAGCAAAGCCGACCAACGTAGCCAAACATCGTCGGTATTTGGACAAATATTATCCACGACTTCAAGAGTGTGGTAAAAGTTGTTTTTATGTGTATGTCCTTCTATTTCTTCCACTTGGTTTAAAGCGGTAAGTTCTGGAAGAATAATGTCCAAAAGTCCTGTTTTGAACAACAATAAAAATCCAATGGAAGGTTTGTCTGTAGAAAGGATTTTATTCAATTCTTCCACAATGCGTTCTCCGGATATGATTTTGATGCGTTCGGCGTTTTTGGTAATGGAATCCAAAGAAGTTTGATCTATTTCAAATCCCAGTTGAGTGGCAAATCGAATTCCCCTAAGCATACGCAACGGATCATCTGAAAAAGTGATGTCCGGGTCGAGTGGGGTTTTTATAATTTTGTTTTCCAAGTCGGAAATACCGTTGAATGGATCTGAAAGATTACCAAAATTGTTGGAGTTTAATGATAATGCCAAGGCATTTATCGTAAAGTCTCGTCTGTTTTGGTCATCTTCCAATGTTCCGTCTTCTACAATTGGATTTCTGCTGTCAAGATTATAGGATTCTTTTCGAGCCCCCACAAATTCGATTTCGGTATCTTCAAAACGCAACATGGCAGTTCCGTATGTCTTGAAAACTTGAACTTTTGGTTTTTTGGGAAGTAAATCAGAAACTTTTAGGGCCAATTCGATTCCGCTTCCTACGGCTACAACATCAATATCTTTTTTTGAGTTTCTGTTTAAAAGTAAGTCACGTACAAAACCGCCAATCACATAACTTTCTATATTAAGTTCTTGGGATGCTTCCGAAATGACTTCGAATATTTTATTATTTAAGGCTTCTTTGTAGTTCATTTTAAAAGTTTAAAGTTCCAAGTTTAAGGTTTCAAGTTATTAGAAGGATTCTTTAAATTTGAAATTTTAAAATTGAAACAGAAAATTATTTGCGAATCACTTTTACTTGCGAATCATTAGTTAATTTAATGATTGTAGAAGGTTTTCCTGCAATTTTATCGTGGTGCAAATTTACAACATAGTCAACGCCTTTTATAATTTCGGGACTAATTTCTTTGAAACTTTTTGGAGTGGGCTGACCAGAAATATTAGCCGAAGTAGATACTAACGGTTTTTTCATGCGCTCCATCAGTTTGAAACAAAAAGGTTCTTTGACAAGACGAATGCCCAATGTATTGTCGGGTGCAATTAAATTTGGAGCCACATTATGAGGTTTGTCTAAAACTAAAGTAGTTGGGTTTTCGGAAAAATCCATAATTTGCCAAGCTACTTCGGGGATTTCTTTAAAAACATTATAGATCATTTTTTCGCCATTCATCAGGCAAATCATGCTTTGGGTCTCAGCTCGTTGTTTAAGTTTGTATATTTTGGCAACGGCTTCAGGATTGGTTGCGTCGCATCCTATTCCCCAAACGGTGTCAGTAGGGTAGAGTATGATTCCTCCTTCTTTTATGACTTCGAATGCGTTGAGTATTTCTTGATTGATATCCATTTTATTTTAATAAGTTGCAAAGATATTTATTTGATGTTATTAAAACGGGGGTTTTCTGGTAAAAATAGGGATTTTAGGATTTTAATTTGGTCGAATTATTTAAACATTAATTCCTGATTTTTAGCAAATGGATATCAATTACGGTTTGTTTCTTAATTTTGTGAATAATAGAAAACGTTGAATTGTATAGTCTCGATCAGTACACATTGCTTCATGTGATTTTAATAGACTTTTGCGTAGTTGTCCCATTTCAATACTGTTTTTATGATAAGCATCAGTTCTGTTTATCTTATTTTCAACAAAACAGTCGTATGCTTTTCCCCAATAATGATTTATTTGGATAGATGAACTACGAAACCTAGAACTGCGATGTATTCCTAAAGCTATGATTTTTTTAAACTGGTTAATAGGAGGTATCTTTATTCCACATATTTTTGAGTTAAGAATGTGCATATTCTTAAATTTTGCAATTGGAAAATCCATATTGCAAAACATTTTTGTGTACACACTAGGTTTTGGCCAACATTGAGTATATTGCTCAATTACTAATTCATTATTGTTATGGTGTAGCTTTCCGTTTGATCCAAATTGTTTCCAATAAACAGCTACACCAGGATAATTTTTATAAGATGCTAACCATGATTTAATGTTATTTGTGGATATAGGACAAATAAATTCGTCAACATCAATAAATGTTAGCCAATTTGTATCATCCCTGTGTTTTTTATAGCAATCTTCATATGCATCCATTTGCGAATGATTGAAAGGCCAGTCGATCAAATCAACAATCCCTTTTTCTATGTAAGGCTTCATAATTTCCAAATAGTTATCATTCGAATTGTTATTGTATAAATAAAAATGATCAATACCAATTACCAAATGAAACTGAATCCATTCGTCAAGAAACTTTGCCTCATTTTTAAATATGCCACATAGGCATACTTTATATTTATAACTTTTAGTGTTTTTGTTGAATAATCTATTTACAAAAATTATAAGAGGAATGATAAGTGATATAAAAAAATAAGAAATGTGATTAATTATATCGTTGTTTAATAACGTTTGTTTAGAGTGTCCTCGTTTTATAAAATCCCCTTTTATATAATAACTTTGATTATCCTGCATAATTATTTGTTTGACTGTAAAGGATTTATTGGTTAGGGAACATCTTAATTTAATTGTCTTTTACCTCTTATTTTGTCGGTTAAAGTTCTGAAAAAATAGAAAACCGGATTTGTTTTTTTTAGAGATTTATTATATTTTTTGAATAAGTCTAAATTTGTTTCTGCTATTTCTTTAAAATTTACCGAAGAGTCATCTTTTATCTTATCGGCAACCTTTTTAAATTTCAAATAATTACGATAATATATTCTAGCTAATCGTGCATAATCTCCATACTTTTTTGGGGTAGTATGCCCTAAAATGTGATTACCCATTGTTAGATGATTCTTTAATCTGTTTTTAGTTAAATTTCCTCTAGCGCCAATCTGTTGTCCTGTATGTAATCTATAGGATATTAATTCATCAGTTATATATTCTAATTTTTTTCTTGAGGCAATAATGATAGCTATCCATTCATCATGATAAAATTTTGGAATATCTGGAATTGGTAAAATTAAACTTTTTATTTCTCGTTTTATACAAAGAGTTGCTCCTGTTAAAACGTTAGATTTAAATTTAATATGATGGTATAAATCTATCGGTTTGCTTAATTGGTTTTCCATAAAACCTATAGAATCCCAGAGACTATTTTTTGTGATTTTTTTATTATTGTCATTAATTAATTCTGCATTTGAAAAAACAGCTTCTGCAGATTCGTTTTTTGTAAAATACTCAATTGTTTTTTCAACTTTATTCTTTTTCCAAAGATCATCTTGATCACTCAAAAATATATAATCACCATTACAGAGAGAAATGGCTTTTTCAAAATTTTTATTACTTCTTAAATTAATTGGGTTTTTATGTAAAGAGATTTTATTTGGATATTCTAGTTGAAATTGCATTATAATTTCAATTGTTTTATCATTTGATCCATCATCGCATATAACAATTTCATCAATTGGCAATGATTGATTTAAGATGCTTTCAATCTGTGTTTTAATGAACTTTTCACCATTGTAGGTACACATTGCAGCAGATGTTTTCATATTATCTAGTGTTAATGAATGGTATTTAGCTTAATTTTTATAATTGATATTGCAAACTAAGCTGAAATTGCATATTTATTTCTCGATTCTCATATTGGTATTGATAGTTATTGCTTACTGCTGTATTTAACTTGGCTTTAATGTCTAGCTTGCCAAATTTTTGATATGCGTATGTATTAAATATTAAATCAACCCATTTGTTATTATAGCTTTTATAGGCATCATAAAAGAAGTCCATATTGCGGGCATATCGTTCTACTTGGAATCCCCATACTTTATCTTTTTGCCATAGACTAAAATCTAAAGTTTGTAAGTTACTTCCTGGGCCAATACCTGCTCCAAGAACTTCTCCTTTATTGGTGTATCCATGTAAAATAAGACCATGTTGATACCAAGCACCTGCAGGTCTTACAATGCGGTCGGCACTTTGTTCCAGATGAGTAGTTTCAAAACTTACTTTTAGATATTTATTTTTGGTTTTGTTTAACATAAAAAGTTTATTAAAACCAAATAGATATGCTCTGGAATGTTCAGGGGAATGGAATAAATCTGTTACATCTTGTGAATGATCATTCCAGCCACTTTCTCCATAAAATTCAAATTTAGATTCCTTCATAGCCCATCTAAAAAATATAGAAGCCAATTGGTCTCTGTTTTTAGCATCTTCTCCATTTAATTTTTTTTTCTGAAAAGGTGCAAAAATTGGCATATAGTCGGAAAAACTGTTTCCCATATCATTATGATAAACTTGTATTGTACGGTTCAATCCTAAAAATAAACCAGGAATCCACTTTGGGTGATAGTTTATGGAAAGTCCGTTGATATAGCGCCAATCGTTGCTTTTAGGAATCTCATAATCTACACCATCAATTATAAATTGCGATTTTGGACTTGTCAAACTAGAACCTTCGAGTTTTCCGCTAATGATTTGTCCTTCAAAACTTCCTAAAAAAGTTTCTACAGGTTGTCTAGTGTTTAAGGTGAAATGTAAAAATCCTGTTGCGTTATTGCTCATAACTAATGAATTCCTGGTTCCGGGACCCCACCATAAATTTTCTGTAGATACACCTACAGAAAATTTATTAATATTTAACTTAATATTGCTTTGTCCCCAGTTTAATTTACTGTAGGGTTTGTCTCCATAAGGTGCGGGTAAATCAGAATAATTTAAATAATAGGCGTTTATTAGTCTTACAGGATTGGTTTCAGTTAAAGGAAAAATGTCAAAATTAGGATTGGCTGCATAAACATTTTCGGGTTTCAGCTGTACGCTCAATATTCCATATTCGGCAAATAAACCAGCACTTAATAGTGATTGATAACCTTTGGCAGGAATCATTGAGCCATCATTCCAACCATATGGAGCGAACGTATTGTATTGTTGAGTTAAGGTTATTGGTAGTATTTTTATGCTAACACCTTCATGAGATTTTGTTAGTGTGCTGTCAATTTGATTTGAAGCCAAAGGACGTAAAGTATATGATATAAGCGGATTTGAATTGCCTAATAATTGTTCATTTCTGCTTCTTTGTTCTAACATATCAATTGATCCTACTGAGATGTTTTGGGCATTTAAGGATATACTTATAACAAAAAGGCAGATTATTAATTTTAAATGTATTTTCATGATTTTTTTGTGAAATGGCTTAAAAAAATATTTGTTTTTTAAATTAAAAAAGCAAATATACTTTATTAAATGTAGCTTTTTAAAGTGTTTATTAGAATGTGTTAATTTAAAATTTGATTAAACCATTCTTGAATGGTGTATTTTTTTAATATTTCTTCAGGAATTTTTTCATATTCACTATTGAAAAAATCCAATGGGATGTTTGGATCTTTTTCATCTATGATCAAGATATTATTTGGATTGTAGAAGTCATAATTTCTGATGTCGGAATTAGTAGTGATTAGTTTTTTTTCTAAACCAATACTTTCAAACACTCTAAAAGTAAGTCCATTTTGCCCTATTCGATTGATATCTAATAAAACGCTGGTATTATGCAAATAATCATTGACTTCTGCTAATGGCATTTGCTTTGTAATATATTCTAAATTGGAATCTCTTTTTTTATTTTTTTTTATTTTTTCTTCAAAAATAATGATTTTATAGATTATATTTTTTTCTTTTAGAACTGAAGCTATTTTAGATAAAATTGGAGTTCGTCTATCTTCGGAGCTGATGTTGAATATCTTGTAACGAGTAGGCTGATTTGTTTTTCTTTCTATTGGATAAATCCAGTTGGATATAAATTTTAGATTGTGTTTTTTACAATCTTCTTTTTCAAAAGAATAGACTTCGTCAAAACAAGAGATTACTTTTTTTGTATTTGGACATCTAGAAATACTGTCATTAAAAAAAGCAATTGATTTTTTGGTGTATTTCTTGAAATTTAAAATAGCTTTTGAATCAATGAAATCACCTTTTATTGTAAGTATTGCATCTTGTATTTGGTTATTTTCTTCTAGTTTTTTTATTATTTCGTTGCCGTAATAAATGTTTTTAATGTTTTTATTAGATACTGTTTTTAAAATGAAATTGTAAATTTTAGTTTTAAAATTGGGATACTTGTATTTAAAATCAAAAAAATTGATATGACGCACCGTATGACCTTTTTGTTCCAAAGCATTTTTAAGATGCTCATTTAGTCCCCAATTATCATAGCTTATTATCGTTATTTTCATCAAAAAGTATATTAATTTATTAAAAACTTAAATTAATTGCAAATGTAGTTTATAATCCAAAAATTTTTCGATTTAATTTTGCTATAAAACTTGTTTTTGTAAATTATATCTTGAATTAATGTTTGAAAGCATTTTTTGTTATTTATTTTTATTAAAATAGGCATCATTATTTATTAAAAAATACTTATTATAAATGATTAGATTTGTATCCGATTTTATAGATCAGAAAATCATAAGAATGATTAAAATATGAAAGTATTACATATATCTGGAGCGAGAGCTTGGGGGGGAAATGAGCAACAAATGATTGATTTGATTCCTCAGTTATCTAGACTTGGTGCTGAAAACATTGTTTTCGGTGTTGAAAATTCTTTCCTTGAAGAGGAATGCAAAAACAATAGGATTAATTTTGTTAGAGCAAAAAAGGATCGACTGAACATATTTGCCAATTATAGATACTTGAAAACTCTAGTCCAAGAAATAAAACCGGATTTAATCCATTTACATACAAGTAATTCGCTTACTGTATTTATAATTTCTAATATGTTGTTTAAATTAAATACTAAATCTGTCTTTTCTAAAAAAGGTATGGGAAGCAAAAGTAGTTTTTTTAGTAAATTTAAATATAATTATTCTGGTTTGAATTCCATTATTTGCGTTTCAAAAAATGTTGAAAATGAGTTTTCTAAAATTTTAACCCTTAAAAACAAATCTAAAATAATAGTTATTCATGACTGTGTTTCTTTAGAAATTTTAAATTCAAAGAGTAATTTGAATTTAAGAGAAAAATTTTCGATAGATGAAAATGATGTGATTGTTGGAAATATTGCGAACCATACAAAAGCTAAAGATTTAGAAACATTTATAAATACTGTTGATTATATTATAAATAGTTTAAAACAAAAGAATATACGATTTATACAAATAGGACAGTTTTCGGATTTAACCGTTGAATTAATGTTAAAAGTTAAAGAAAAAAAGCTAGAGGAATATCTTTTTTTTACAGACAAAATTAAAAATGCTAATGTATTAAACAATCAATTTGATGTTTTTTTGATGACTTCAGAAAGAGAAGGAGGTCCAACCTCTATACTCGAAGCGATGTTAATAGGAGTGCCTGTAGTTACTACTAATGTTGGTGTTTTGCCTGAAATAATTGTGGACGGAGAAAATGGCTTCATGTCATCAGTTAAGGATTATAAAGATTTAGCTGTAAAGCTGACACTGTTAATTTCGAAACAGTCATTGCAAAATAAATTTATTGAGATAAATAAATTAAAAATCGCGAATGAGTTTAATTCAACAGTTATTGCAAACGAAACCTATCTTGCATATCAAAAAATAATTAAAGGCTGAAAACAGAATCATTAATATCTACATATAATTTTTTAAAAGCACTTGATTAGAAGTAACAAAGCAGGTATAGAGCAGTTCCAGCAAAGAAGTACTATTTTTAATTATTGTCTACTATGTTTTTTTCGAAAGATTTGATTGAGATTAATGGCTATAATGATTTTGAAGGTGGGGAAGATTTAGTTTCCGATAATGATTTAGTTAAATAAATAAGGCTTGGGAATTTTATATATATGCTTCATAGGTCAATTGAAGAAGTAAAGAGGGTGAAAGTGATAAAATTCAGACAAAAAAAATGCAGAAGAGGATAGCATGAGGTCAATAGAATAGATCAATATTTGTAATTATTCAATCCTTCTGTACATTTTCCAAAGTTGTAAATATCTGTTGTAAACAGAATAAGCATGTAAGTATGCTAAAACAATCCCTTCTTTTCCATCTAAAAAACCCAGTCTAAATATATATTGCCATAAAAAACGGTAGCTTGGGCGAATGATGAAATGATAGATATTAGGTCGTTTCTTTTTTATAAAAAGACTTTCAGCTTGAAGTTTGCTATATAACTTAAGCTTGCTTTTGTATGTTTTGTAGCTGTAATGATTTACAGACTCTTTCATTAATCGTTTTTTCCCGCTGGTAATGATGCTTTCATGCACTAAATTTCCATTGAAAGAACAATGCTTTTTGTTGAAAAGTCTAACAGCTTTATCGGATTGCCAACCCCCAAATTTGATTTGTTTACCAAGAAAGAAGAAATTCCTTTTGATATAAAACGCAACGCAGTCATTAGGTGATGAGACAGCTGTAAGTATTTCCTCTTGAAGTTTTGGAGTAAGATATTCATCTAAGTCAAAAAAAACAATCCAATCATTTTTGGACTGATTGATTGCGAAATTTCGTTGTGTTGAGAAATCATCAAAATCTCTTGAAATAACTTGAACACCCATTTTTTTTGCAATGGCTACTGTTTCATCAGTACTATTGGAGTCTATAAAAATAATTTCATCAGCAAAAGACAGACTTTGAACATAACGTTTTACATTTTCCTCTTCGTTTAAAGTAATGGCTAAGGCAGTTATTTTTGGTGTCAAATTAGTAGTATTCCTTGTTTTGGTTACAAATGTATTAATTATAAAATTAGATTTTAAGCTTATACAACTGAAATGATATGATTACCTTCTTTTCTACCTGAAATAGTCATTGACTATAGGTTTGTTTAAAAAGAATAGGACTTAATTAAAAATGATAACATAATGTGAAACAGGAAAATTTAATTTTACCTAAAATTAGACTTTTAACTATTTTGATAAAATTGATTGATTTATGCTTGCCTACCATTTCATTTAATTATTTTTGTTGCTCAAAACTTTCATTAAACTATGTTAATAGAAATCAATAGCGAATATAATTCACAAAAAAAAACAGTAACAAACTTTGTTACCAATTTCAATACTTCTGGTGAAATTCTTGGAGCAGGTAAGCGAAACGTTATTAAACTGTTTGAGCTTGATGAAATGATTGTGAATATTAAATCGTTTAAAACACCTTCTTTAATCAATAAAATCATATATAAGTATTTTAGGAAATCTAAAGCGAGACGTTCATTTGAGTATGCATCTATTTTGTTAAAAAAAGGGATTGGTACACCACAACCAATAGCTTTTTTTGAAAACTACAATTGGATTGGATTAGCAGATAGTTATTATGTCAGCGAACATCTTCAATGTGATTTAATTTTTAGAGAATTGGTTGATACTCCAAATTATCCAGATCGTATTGCTATTTTGCGAGAGTTTGTTCAATTCTCTTTTGATTTACATGAAAATGGTGTTGAATTTCTAGATCATTCTCCAGGAAATACGTTGATTAAAAAAAAGGAAGATGGGAAATATGATTTCTATTTGGTTGATTTAAACAGAATGAATTTTCATAAAACAATGTCTTTTGAATTACGAATGAAGAATCTTTGCAGATTAACTCCTAGTGAAGAAATGATACGAGTGATGAGTAATGAATATGCAAAATTGTATGGAAAACCAGAAAAAGTTGTTTTTGATATGCTTTGGAAATTCACTTCCGATTTTCAGTATAAGTTTTCCAGAAAAAAAAGACTGAAACAGAGGTTTAAATTTTGGAAATAAAAAAAGGCATTTGTAGATTAATTTACAAATGCCTTTTTTAATTAAAAAAATGATGTTTATGTTTAAAATTTGATTGTCAAAGGTTTGGAATAGGATTTTAATGTGTAATGATTAAGCAATTTTCGTATTTTCCATTTTCGAATCAAATTTAAGGGTTTTGATTTCAGATGTGATTTGTCTTTGTTAAGAAAATCAATTGATGCATCTATAGTTCGGGCACTCGATTTTCCGTCAAAATAAGGATGGGTGATTTGTATGTATTTTTCAATAGCATCCATAGTTTTTTGTGGCTTAGTTAGAGCCAATTCGATTGCTTTTTCAATTTCAGCAACTTCGGTAATATTAATATGATGTTCTTCTGGTTTGTTATGTCTGAAAGTGACTACGGGTTTATTTTGTAATAAAAATTCAATTATCGCCGAGGTAGTGTCTGAAAACATAATATCGGCTTTTTTAAACAAAGGAACTAGATCAGTCGTGTCAAAATAGGTGAAGTGTTCACTTGTCAATGTTTTGAATTTTTCTTTAACCTCGTCTTCTAATTTTGGGTGTAATACACACATAAAATCATATTTCCCAGTAGCTATCAAACGCTTTATTTCTGTAAAAACAGCCTCGTTTTTTGCTAAGCTCAATCGCGTCGTAAATGTCGAAGAAATTAAGATTACAGGTCGTTCACCAATGACTTTTTGTTCTATTGGGAATAATGGATCAACTTTTGACCATCCAGTTTCAACCACTTCAAAATATTTATATTTATCGGCTAAAGACTGAAAAACAGTAGTTGTTGATGGACCTTGGGTAGTATATAAATCGAAAAAGCCTCTTATTTTGAAATGACTTTGCATTTCCTCTCTTTTATTGGATAAAAATCCATGAAATATCTCTACTTTGACGCCAGGAAAAAAATCGGGAACAACATCAGTGGCAGTCAGAATAATATGGGGTTGATAGTCAATAACCTCTTTTACAGTATTTAATAATAAGTTCGTGGATTCGAAATATTTTTTAGTATATTCCAAGTCAGAGAACCAAAAAACCTGATAACCTCTACTTTCTATTTCTTTTTGTAAAGGCATGCCAATTGGAATGCTATATGGGTGCGAAATATATATTAAAAATTTGTACATTTTAAAGTGGTATATGAGATGTTAAAAAATGAGCTAATTTTTCTTTGAATAAATCGGGTTTAAGAAGTTTATAATATTTTAAATAGTTTTTCTTCAGTTTTTTTCTTGAATTTTCGGTTGTAAACAGTTCAGGGGAAAAGTCTTTTAGATGAACTGCTTTATTAATATAATCATCTTCAAAGATGCTCCAACTTTCTTTTTGTATCCAAGGGGAAAAAATGACGAATGAAGGCTTATTTAATGCTTTTGCCATATTGATAGCACCACCGTCATTGCCCACAATCATATCACATTGATTCATAATGGCAATAAAAGACCTTAAATCATTTCCTAGCAAGTCAAAATATATTTTTTCTTGAGTAGTAGTTTTGCAGGAGTCAAAAACAAATTTGGCATCACTGGTTTGTTTTGGCATATAATTAAATAGAATGTTTACATCAAAAGAATCAGCAATTGTATCAACCACTTTGGCCATATATTCTAGTGGGTAAGTCTTTGCTTTTTCACTTCCTAAAAGGCTAATCATTACTGTTTTTCTTTCTTTTTTCAGTTGATGTTCTTCAAAAAGAGATTTAGCTTCTTGATTTTCTTTTTCGGTTACAAAAAGTTTTGGTAGTGGATCAATTTCTATTTTTAAGTCAAGAGGTTTTAATAAGGAAAGCCGACTTTCTATCGCTAAGCCAAAATTCGTTTTTGGAAAAAGCTCTGGGGAGACATTATCAGTATATAGAAAGGTTCTTCCTTTCTTTTTGTATGAAATTTTTCTTTTTGCACCACTTAGTAATACTATAAGCCAGCTTTCTATTTTTGAATAAGCATCAATAATTATATCGTACTTATTAGCTCGAACTTGAAGTGCAAGTTTTAAAAATTCATTTTTGCTATTGCGATGTTTTTCTTGAAATAATATAATGTTGTCAATATTTGTGTTTCCTTCTAAAACTGGTGTAGTTGATTGATAGACTAAATAATCGATTTGAGCATTTGGGTAGGCAACTTTTAAGTTATTGCATATAATGGAGCTAATTAGCACATCGCCAATCATTTTTTGCTGAACAACTAATATTTTCATATGAGAAATGATATCTTTTAATTGATTACAAATTGAAGCAAAAAAAATCAATTCGCAATGGATAAAAGCTAAAAAGCGATTTCCTAAAAAAAATAAATTCCAAATCCCAATCGAAAAGTCAATTGGAATTTGGAATTTTTATTTGAAGTTTAGAATTTTTAAACCGCTACGTCGTATTCGCGTAAAACATTATTCAATGACGTTTTTAAATCAGTAGATGGTTTACGAGTTCCGATAATCAAAGCGCAAGGCACTTGGAATTCACCAGCAGCAAATTTCTTAGTATAACTTCCTGGGATTACTACCGAACGAGCCGGAACAAAACCTTTCATTTCTACAGGAGTTTCCCCAGTAACATCGATGATTTTAGTAGAAGCAGTCAAACATACATTGGCACCAAGAACAGCTTCTTTACCTACATGAACACCTTCAACTACGATACAACGAGAACCTACAAATACGCCATCTTCAATAATTACTGGAGCAGCTTGCAATGGTTCTAATACACCACCAATTCCAACACCACCACTTAAATGTACGTCTTTTCCAATTTGTGCACAGCTTCCTACTGTTGCCCAAGTGTCTACCATTGTACCTGCATCAACATAAGCACCAATGTTTACATAACTTGGCATCATGATAACACCACTTGAAATATAAGCTCCATAACGGGCCGATGCTCCAGGAACTACACGAACTCCTTTTGCAGCATAATCTTTTTTCAGTAACATTTTGTCATTGTATTCGAAGATTCCGGCCTCCAATGTTTCCATTTTTTGAATAGGGAAGTACATCACAACGGCTTTCTTTACCCATTCGTTTACTTGCCATCCGTCACCTTTTGGTTCGGCAACACGTAATTTTCCTGAGTCTAATAATTCGATAACTTCTCTGATGGCATCAGTAGTTTTTGTTTCTTGTAGTAAAGCGCGGTTTTCCCAAGCTTGTTCTATTATAGATTGTAAATCGTTCATTTTTGATAAATTTTCCGCAAAGATACCATTTTTAGCTAATAGCAAAAAAGAGAATTTTTGGCGAAAATGTTATATATTTGTGTATTAAATAAAAATTTAATGGAAACGATTCGATTCGAATTTCAACCAGACATAAAAGCGAAACTCATTTTAAATGCCCAGAATACTCTCCATAGATTACGGACAAAAACGAACAGGAATAGCTGTTACCGATGAATTGCAAATTATAGCTTCGGGTTTGACAACAATACCTTCAGCAACTGCAATTGCTTTTTTGAAAGATTATTTTGCTAAAGAAAAAGTAGAAGCAGTACTTATTGGCGAACCTAAACAAATGAATGGGGAACCTTCTGAGAGTGCATCCATAATTAAAGGATTTGTAACTCATTTTACTAATCATTTTCCTGAGATGAAGGTAATTCGCGTTGATGAACGTTTTACTTCAAAAATGGCTTTTCAAACTATGATTGATAGCGGACTCAATAAAAAACAGCGTCAAAATAAAGCGCTTATTGATGAAATTTCGGCCACTATCATGCTTCAAGATTATTTAAATCGTAAATAATATTTTTTTAACAAAGTATTGAATCGTTTTAATATTTTGTAACTAAAAATTTATTTTTTATTGTGATTTTTAGAGTTATTTTTGCAACTTTTTAAATCATACAGAAAATGCCCGATTCAACAATTCGTTCAAATACTGAAGTCGTACTTATAGGTGCTGGAATCATGAGTGCCACTTTGGGGATGATTCTTAAAGAATTACAACCCGATATTAAAATAGAAATTTACGAAAGATTAGATATAGCTGCGGCGGAAAGTTCAGATGCATGGAATAATGCAGGAACTGGACATTCGGCTTTTTGTGAACTCAACTATACTCCTGAAAAAGCAGATGGTACAATAGATCCTAAAAAAGCTATTAGTATTGCTGAACAATTTGAGGTTTCCAGACAGTTTTGGTCTTATTTGGTCAAAGATGGAAAGCTTACATCTCCAGAAGATTTTATAAAAAGCATTCCTCACATAAGTTTTGTTTGGGGAGATAAAAATGTTGACTTTCTAAAAAATAGGTTTGAAGCTTTGCAATCAAATCCTCTTTTTGCTGAAATGACTTTTAGTACTGATGTTGCCGAATTACAAAAATGGATGCCTCTAGTAATGGAAGGGAGAAATCCAGATGAAAAAGTAGCCGCAACTTCAATGGAAATTGGTACTGATGTGAATTTTGGAACATTAACTAGAAACATGTTGGGTTATTTGACAAAACTGGATAATGTTACTATACATTACAGCCATGAAGTTAAAAAATTAAAACAAAAAGAAGATAAATCTTGGAGGATAAAAATCACTGATTTAGCTTCCGGTCAAAAGAAAAAAGTATATACCAAATTTGTTTTCATAGGTGCCGGTGGAGGTTCATTGCCATTATTGGAAAAAGCAAATGTACCTGAAGGAAAAGGATATGGAGGTTTTCCTGTTAGCGGTCAATGGTTAAAATGTACAAATCCCGAAGTAATAGCAAAACACCAAGCTAAAGTATATGGAAAAGCGAGTGTAGGTGCACCACCAATGTCTGTTCCTCACGTTGATACCCGAATGATTGATGGAGAGAGAGCATTACTTTTTGGGCCGTTTGCAGGATTTTCTACTCGATTCCTAAAAAATGGCTCTTATTCAGATTTACCGTTGTCTATAAAAGCAGACAACGTAATTCCTATGATTGTTGCTGGATACAAAAACATCCCGCTTACTAAATATTTAATTGAGCAAGTGCGTCAATCTCCAAAAGACAGAATGAATGCTTTACGCGAATATGTTCCTAATGCCAGAACCAAAGATTGGAAATTGGAAAGAGCAGGACAAAGAGTTCAAGTTATTAAAAGAGACGAAGAGCTAATTGGAAAATTGGAATTTGGTACAGAAATTATCAATACAAACGATGGAACTTTGGCGGTTTTATTAGGAGCTTCTCCTGGAGCCTCAACTGCGGTTTCCATTATGGTTGAGTTGGTGAGCAAATGTTTCCCAGAGCAATTTAATTCTCCAGAATGGCAGGAAAAAGTGAAAGCTATGATTCCTTCTTTTGGTCAGAGTTTAAATGACAGACCGGAATTCTTAGCCGAAATAAGAAAAAACACTTCATCAGTTTTAAAACTATAAGTATAGTTTTATTCTCAGTATTCAATATCAGTCACAGTTTTTAGATATTATCTGAAAACTGTGACTGATATTTTTTAATCTTCCATTAGTTTTTTAGAGTTTTTTGAAATCCCCTCGGATAAATTGGTTAACCAAATTAATTGCTCTATAACCAATTGTGCTTCCTGCATTTTTAAAGCAAAAGCTTCTTCATCAATTGGATTTCCCTCTTTTAGCTCATTTTGTCGAATGTTTTTTAATTCAATAAAACGATTAGCCAATTCTTCTTTTGTGATTTCATTTGAATCATTAATTGATTCTCCTTTTAAATAGGCAATCGCCTGTTCTAGGTTTTTTAGGACTTTCTCAACCACAATAGTTAATGCTTTGGAAGAAGGCGTAGTTTTGTGGGATTGAATGTAAGTTCCTAAAGAAGCGGTCGATGAAAGTAAAGAATGATTGAGTTCTGTTAATTTATATAGAAGAACCATTTTCTTTTGTTTGGATTTGGGTTCTTGTGACATTCTTTGAAAGGAAGCCATAAGGTTTCCAATTTCAATAAATGCATTTTTTCTTGCCAAACGATAGGCGGTAGTGACTTCTCCTTTTTGCGTATAAAAGACAAAGATTTCTTTTAAATAATTTCGATTCGCTATAATAGATTTTTTTAAGTATTCAGGGGCTTTAATGTATTCCCATGATGGCCATAAAAAGTGATTGGCAAAGTAAGCCAACAGTGCTCCAGTCAAAGTATCTGCTATTCTAAATTGAATGACATTTACAAAATCAGACGATAGTATTCCATGTAAGAATACAATATACATGGTAACAAATGTTGCACTTACAGTGTATTTGGTTTGTGTAAAAGAAAATCCAAGTAACATACAAAGTATTGCCAGAATGCTCAATAAAAAATGGCTAGGCATTAAGGATAAAATGCTGAATGCAATGATGCCGCCAATGACAGTCCCAATGGCACGTTGTATCGACCGCTGTTTAGTCAATCCATAACCGGGTCTCATGATGATGATAATAGTAAGCAAAATCCAGTATTCATTTTGAAACGGAAGTAATTTGCCTAAAATGCCTCCCAAAATAAGTGTAACTGTTAATCGTAAGGAATGCCTGAATATTGTCGATGAAAAACTTATGTTTTCTATAAATGTGCTAATTGGATAATATTGGGGAGTTAAAAATTTTTCTAAATCTTTATCTTTTCCCTTAAAATCATAGGTGTTCGATACTGATGTGAAAGCGCGTTCAATTACTTTGATTTTTTCGATTTGTTTCTCCGCGTATTCAAGCATGGTTTTTAGCATCAAAACCCCCTCGGAAGCTTCTGTTTTTCCTAACTCGTTTTCGTATTCAATTATAGCAGTCTCTAGCGCCATTAAATGGTTGGATAATTTATGCTTGGGGATATAATTGGTTCTTTTTTCAATATTTTTGGATAATTGTTTTAATGTAGATGCCAAATTATAAGCCAAGTTTTGATAGGTAGCTAATGTTTTAGGATGCTTTTCAAATTTTTGATGTAATCGATTATGATCGAATGAAGTAGATAGTGCCAATTCTAATATTTCCACCAAAGAAATAAATACAATAAGCATTTTTCGATTTTGGTTGGAAGAAACAGCATTGATTTGCTTCCCGATAAGTACTCTTCGAATATTATGATGTATGTCATTGAGTTCGACTTGTAAATGCAGTTGTTTTTCGAGAATTACGTTTCTATCGGCAACGCTGTTCCATAAATCGCCTCTTAATTTTAGGTATTTGGATGTTAATTTGATGCATTCGGCAACTTGTAATTCGGCGTAACGATATGGTCTTAAGTAATGAAATAGTAGCGAGATGATTAAATAAAATAAACCTCCGGCAAGTATTAATGCCGAATGTTGAACCATTTCTAATCCAGTATGCAAATCAGAAAAGGATAATGATACCGATAATAAAGCAGAAAAGGATGTGAAAGTTGCTCTTTGTCCATACACGGATAACATTGCCAAAATGAATACCAATATGGAGAAAAAAGGATAAAAAATAAAGGGAATTGGGTAGGTGATATTTATTAATAAATTGACTCCAGCTATCAAAAAAGCAGTAACAATAATGCCATTTATCTTATGCTTTAAACTACTTGGAATATCACTTGGATAAGTCAAAAAAGCACCAAGGGCAATAGTGAAACCAATTTCAAAAAGGCCCAAATAGGTAAATATCAAAACGGGAATAACTGCTGATATAGTTGCTTTTAATGCATTTGTAAAATAAGTGCTATCAGTGAATCTTTCTATTTTGGTAATCATGGAATTTCATTTGATACAAAGATAAGTTATAAATGGCTTCGTAAGATTTTATATAAGCTATCAAAACAATTCTACAAAAATATGCTAATTATCAAATGGAGATTAATCATTATCTATTTTTTTACTACTTTTGCCAACTTAAATAAGCGGATTTTTCCTTTGTTTAAGCCAGTTAATAATAAATACAGATCAAATGATATTACCAATTATAGGATATGGTGATCCTGTTTTAAGAAAAATAGGGGAGGAACTTACTCCGGATTATCCGAATTTAAAAGAAGTTATTGCAAACATGTATGAAACCATGTACAATGCAAGTGGTGTTGGCTTAGCGGCAGAGCAAGTGGGATTGTCATTACGTTTGTTTGTTATTGATACGACTCCATTTAGTGATGATGAAGATTTGGAAGATAAGGAGCAAAATAAATTGAAAGGTTTCAAAAGAACTTTTATTAATGCTAAGATTATAAAAGAAGAAGGTGAAGAATGGGCTTTTAATGAAGGTTGTTTGAGTATTCCTGATGTGCGTGAAGACGTGTACAGAAAACCAACAATTACCATTGAATATTGTGAAGAAGACTTTGTTATGAAAACCGAAGTTTTTGATGGTTTGATTGCAAGAGTTATTCAACACGAGTACGATCATATCGAAGGAATTTTATTTACGGATAAAATATCGTCTTTGAAAAAGCGTTTGATTCAGAAAAAATTAAAAAACATAACCGAAGGAAAAACATTTCAAGATTATAGAATGAAGTTTTTTGCCAAAAAGGGAAGGTAATTTTGAGTAATTAGTTAGCAGTATTAAGTATTTGGATTTTTAATAAAGAATAAATAAAAAAAATAAAAATGAGTTTAGAGAAAATATTATCGATTTCAGGGAAACCAGGTTTATATGTTTTAAAAGTGCAAACACGTACAGGTTTTGTTGCTGAGTCATTATTAGATGGAAAAAAAGTTACGGTAAGTTTGAAAAGCAATGTAAGTCTGTTGTCTGAAATTTCTATTTATACTTATGAAGGTGAAAAACCTTTGGCTGAAATTATGCAAAACATTGCAAAAAAAGAAAACAAAGGGCAAACGATTTCACACAAAGAAGATAACGCAACTTTGTTGACTTACTTTAGAGAAGTATTACCAGAATATGACGAAGAAAGAGTATATGCTTCAGATGTTAAAAAGATTGTGAATTGGTACAATACGCTTCAAGCAAAAGGATTGCTTGTTGATGAAGCTCCAGTTGCAACTGAAGAAACAGCTCCAGTAGCTGAAGAAGCAGCTGTTGAAAAGAAAGCACCTGCTAAAAAAGCACCTGCAAAGAAAGCAGCAGCTAAAAAAGAGTAATTTTAAAAGTTATTCAAAATATATTTAATCCTGTCAAGATATTTTCCTGACAGGATTTGTTATTTTTACAGAAAACCAAAACATGATGAGCACTAAACAAAATCAGCTTCAAGCTTTCGAACGATTATTGAATATTATGGACGATTTGCGTGAAAAATGTCCTTGGGATAAAAAGCAAACGATACAAACGCTTCGTCATCTTACTATTGAAGAAACCTATGAATTGGGAGATGCAATATTGGATAATGATTTAAATGAAGTAAAAAATGAATTAGGTGATTTGTTATTGCATATTGTTTTTTATGCAAAAATAGGCAGTGAAACGAATGATTTTGATATGGCTGACGTATGTAATGATATTTGCGAAAAACTCATTCACAGGCATCCTCATATTTACGGAGATGTTGTCGTTAAAGATGAAGAAGAAGTAAAACAGAATTGGGAAAAACTAAAACTAAAAGAAGGTAAAAAATCAGTTTTGGAAGGAGTTCCTCGAAGCTTACCAGCTCTAGTAAAAGCCAGCAGAATCCAGGATAAAGTAAAAGGAGTTGGATTTGATTGGGAAGAACCACACCAAGTTTGGGACAAAGTGCAAGAGGAATTGCAGGAATTACAGGATGAGGTTGCTGTTGGAGATCAGGATAAAATGGAATCCGAGTTTGGTGATGTTTTGTTCTCGATGATCAATTATGCACGATTTTTGAACATCAATCCTGAAGATGCATTGGAACGAACCAACAAAAAATTCATCAAGCGTTTTCAATATCTTGAAAGTAAAGCAGATCAATTAGGTAAACCCTTAATGGATATGACTCTTGCGGAGATGGATGTTTTTTGGAATGAAGCTAAGAAGCTTTAGTTTTCAGAAAGCAGAATTTAGCAAACAGTTGTCTTAAAATAGTTTTACTAGTACCTCCTTTGGGGGTTAGGAGGCTAGGGTTTAATCAGCTATCTTTTTCAGTTTATTAATGTCTTTTAAGACTATTTTTTTACCCACCAATTCAATAAGATCTAATTTATTAAAATCAGACAATAATCGGATACAACTTTCTGTCGCGGTTCCAATCATACTTGCCAATTCGTCTCTGGAAAGTTGTACTTTTAATGTTTTATCAGTATTTGTTCCAAACGTTTCATGCAGATAAATCAAAGTCTCGGCTAAACGTTCCTTTACAGATTTTTGAGCCATATTTACCATATGGTCATCAGCCAATTTCAAATCTCCACAAATGGTTTTCATTACACTCATCGAAAACTGATTGTTTTTATCGAAGAATCCTAATATTTCATTTTTTGGTATAAAACAAACATGCATATCTTCTAATGCTATAGCGCTCAAATTAGCAGGTTCGTCACTTATCATGGAACGTTGTCCTAATAATTCTCCTTTAGCAACTAACTTAACAATCTGATCTTTTCCGTTTGGACTTAATTTGGTCAATTTACATATTCCATCTTTAACACAAAAAATACCGTTTACATTTTCTCCTTCACCAAATATGGTTTCACCCTTTTTGATGGTTTTGGAGGTTTTGCATTCAGAAATTTTTATAAGTTCGTCTTTATTTAGTGCTTTCAAAGAACTAAATTCTCTCACGATACATTGTTCACATTTGCTCATAACGAAATTGTATTTTCACTTGCAAAGTTATATATTTATATGATAATTATCATTGTTGAGGCATATTCAATTTGTGAAATTTGTATATATTTAATTAATCTTTATTTATGGA
Organism: Flavobacterium granuli; assembly: GCF_031456055.1. Taxonomy (GTDB): domain Bacteria; phylum Bacteroidota; class Bacteroidia; order Flavobacteriales; family Flavobacteriaceae; genus Flavobacterium; species Flavobacterium granuli_A. The sequence goes on along the minus strand of NZ_JAVDTX010000006.1, from coordinate 173,302 downwards.
GAAAAATAATTGCTTTCATTGTGGTTTGGATATACTAATAGAAGAGCAAATTGTATTTGACGAAAAAAAATTTTGTTGTAATGGATGTAAAACCGTTTACGAAATATTCAGCTTAAATGATTTGACTTGTTATTATGATTTTGAAAAATCACCTGGGGCAACTCCACAAGATATTAATGGTAAATATGATTTTTTGGACAATGATAGCATTGTTTCAAAACTATTGGAATTTAAAGAAGATTCAACAGCTATTATTTCGTTGAGCATTCCACATATTCATTGCAGTTCGTGTATTTGGATTTTAGAAAATTTACAGCGATTGCAAAAAGGCATAAACACTTCGCAGGTTAATTTCCCCGAAAAGAAAGTTCGCATCAATTACAATCCCGAGATTGTTTCCCTAAAAAACATTGTTCATTTATTGAGTTCAATTGGGTATGAGCCTTATATCAGTCTAGAAAATTATGAGACAGGGAAAAACAATGTGGACAGAAGTTTGACATACAAACTCGGAGTTGCATTCTTTTGTTTTGGGAATATTATGTTGCTTTCCTTTCCGGAGTATTTTGAAGTAAAAGAATTTTGGTTAGATAATTACCGCCCTTTTTTCAGGGGATTAATTTTTGCTTTGGCTTTGCCTTCTTTTTTATATTCGGCTAGCGGGTATTATGTTTCGGCTATTAAAAGCATAAAGTCCAAAATGCTAAACATCGATATTCCGATAGCACTTGGAATTGTCGTGATGTTTGTTCGAAGCACGTTTGATATTGTAATGGATTATGGTTCAGGCTTTTTTGACAGTTTGACCGGATTAATCTTTTTCATGTTATTGGGGAAGATGTTCCAAATCAAAACTTATAGTTTTCTTAGTTTTGAAAGAGATTTTAAGTCCTATTTTCCAATTGCGATTACTAAAATAAATACAGACTCTACGGAGGAAAGTATTCCGGTTTATGAAATCGAAAAAGGTAATAGATTATTGATTCGTAACCAAGAATTAATCCCAGTTGACGGTATTTTAATATCAGATAAAGCAGAAATTGATTATAGTTTTGTTACCGGTGAAGCTGTTCCAATTACCAAGAAATCGGGTGATAAAGTTTTTGCTGGAGGAAAACAAATTGGAAAAATTATCGAAATGGAAGTCTTGCATTCGGTTTCCCAAAGTTATTTGACTCAATTATGGAGTAATGATGTTTTTCAGAAATCGGTAGAACAAAAACATAAAACTATCACCGACAACATTAGCCGATATTTTACGCCAATTCTTTTGCTGATTTCATTTGCAGGATTTGGATATTGGATATTTTTTGATGCTAATACCGCTTTCAATGTGTTTACAGCCGTATTGATAGTCGCCTGTCCTTGTGCATTGGCATTAACTGCTCCTTTTACTATGGGCAATATGTTGCGAATTTTTGGTAATAAATATTTTTATCTAAAGAACGCTTTGGTAATCGAACAATTAGCCAAAGTCGATACGATTGTTTTTGATAAGACCGGAACGATTACTACAAATGCAAAATCGAATATTTCCTATGAGGGGAAAATACTAGATGAAGCCAATCTGGCAGTGCTGAAAAGCGTACTTCGTGCTTCGAATCATCCTTTAAGCAGAATGTTGTATGATTTTTTGCCTGAAACAAAACGATTAAAATTGGATGCTTTCGAAGAGATAACTGGGAAGGGGATTCAAGCGATTATCGATGGAGTTTCAATACAATTAGGGTCGGCTAATTTCATTGTTAAAGACTCAGAAGATCAAATCCAGCAAACAGCTGTTCATGTAAAAATAGGAGAGGAGTATTTCGGGAAATATATTTTTAATAATCAATACAGAGAAGGCTTATCTGAATTGTTTAGCAAACTGAGCTCTCAATATCAGCTTAAAGTTTTGTCAGGCGACAATGAAGGTGAACGAAGTCTGTTGGAATCAATTCTACCTAAAGGCACAGAAATGGTTTTTAATCAAAAGCCTGAGCAAAAACTTGAGTTTATAAAGGCTTTGCAAGAGAAAGGAAAAAATGTAATGATGGTGGGGGACGGACTCAACGATGCTGGTGCTTTGGCACAAAGTAACGTTGGTGTTTCCATATCCGAAAATGTGAATGTTTTTTCTCCGGCCTGTGATGCGATCTTGGATGCAAAACAGTTTCAGAAATTGAATTATTTTTTAAAGTTATCCAAAAAAGCAATCACGACTATTAAAATGAGTTTCGTTTTGTCACTTTTATACAATGTGGTTGGATTGTCTTTTGCTATTACAGGAAATCTTCTTCCATTAGTTGCGGCAATTATTATGCCGCTGAGTACCATTACGATAGTAAGTTTTGTTACGATAATGAGTAATTATTATTCGAGAAAAATAAAATAGTTTAATAAGGAATTGTTTAGTTTTTTTTCATAATTTTAACATATCAGATTAAATATGATAATTGTCATTTTTTATAAAAAGTGATAAATATAATTTTGTTAACTTAATATTAGGATTATGAGTGTTATCTATTTATTGATTGCCATTAGTATTTTCGTTGCCATTGGGTTTTTTATTGCTTTTGTTTTTGCAGTAAAATCAGGTCAATATGATGATGATTATACGCCATCGGTCAGAATGCTTTTTGACGATGAATTAATCAAATCTTCTCAAAAAAAATCTAAAATCAAAGGTTAAGTATTCTCAATCTTTAAACTATCTGTTCACTTTAAACAACTTTAAAATTAATTATAAATATGGAAATGGAACAATTTTATTATGACAACAAAATTGTAAAGAAGTTCATTTATGCTACCATACTATTTGGAGTAGTGGGGATGTTAGTGGGTCTTATATTAGCTACTATGTTCCTTTTTCCAAACATAACCGAAGGTATTTCATGGTTGAGTTTTGGAAGATTGAGACCTTTACATACTAATGCAGTAATTTTTGCTTTTGTTGGAAACGCGATGTTTGCGGGTGTTTATTACTCGTTGCAGCGATTGTTGAAAGCCAGAATGTACAGTGATTTCTTGAGTAACCTGAATTTTTGGGGTTGGCAATTGATTATTGTTGCAGCTGCAATTTCTCTTCCATTAGGATATACTTCTTCAAAAGAATATGCCGAACTTGAATGGCCTATTGATATTGCTATTGCTTTAATATGGGTAGCTTTCGGTATCAACATGATTGGTACGATGCTAAAAAGAAGAGAGCGTCATTTATATGTTGCCATTTGGTTTTACTTAGCCACATTTATTACGGTTGCGGTATTGCATATTTTTAATAGTTTGGAATTACCTGTTTCAGGAATGAAGAGTTATTCAGTTTATGCAGGGGTTCAAGATGCATTGGTACAGTGGTGGTACGGTCATAATGCGGTTGCCTTTTTCTTGACCACACCATTTTTGGGATTGATGTACTATTTTGTGCCAAAGGTGGCCAATCGTCCCGTGTATTCCTACAGATTGTCTATTATCCACTTTTGGTCATTAATCTTTTTATATATCTGGGCAGGTCCTCACCATTTGTTGTATTCTGCTTTGCCTAACTGGGCTCAAAATTTAGGGGTTGTGTTCTCTGTAATGTTGATTGCTCCGTCTTGGGGAGGTATGATTAACGGGCTTCTGACTTTAAGAGGGGTTTGGGATAAAGTGCGTGAAGAACCAGTATTGAAGTTTTTTGTTGTTGCCATGACTGGTTACGGTATGGCTACTTTTGAAGGACCAATGCTATCTCTTAAAAATGTAAATGCGATAGCTCACTATACTGACTGGATCGTAGCGCACGTTCACGTTGGTGCGTTGGCATGGAATGGTTTTATGGCTTTTGGTATTATTTATTGGTTGATTCCAAGAATGACAAAAACTAAATTATATTCCACTAAATTGGCCAATTTCCATTTTTGGGCAGGAACATTAGGAATTATATTATATGCGTTGCCATTGTATTTAGCAGGCTTTCTTCAGGCTTCTATGTGGAAACAATTTAATCCGGACGGAACCTTAACTTATGGTAACTTCCTTGAAACTGTTACTCAAATCATGCCAATGTATTGGATGAGAGCAATTGGAGGATGTTTGTATTTGGTTGGTATGTTGACATTGGTTTACAATATTATCCAAACAGTTAGAGCGGGTGAAGAAGTTGAAGATGAATTAGCTGAGGCTCCTGCATTGCAAACTATTAGTTCAGGTAGACTAAAAGGTGAAAAATACCATTCTTGGTTGGAAAGAAAACCAATAAAAATGGCTGTATTTGCGACGATTGCGATATTAATTGGTGGAATTATCCAAATTGTTCCAACGATTATGGTGAAATCAAATATTCCAACTATTTCTAGTGTAAAACCATATACACCTTTGGAATTGGAAGGACGTGATTTATACATTCGTGAAGGTTGTGTTGGGTGTCACTCTCAATCGGTTCGTCCTTTTAGAAGTGAAGTTGAGCGTTACGGACCTCAATCCAAAGCTGGGGAATTTGTATATGACCATCCATTTTTATGGGGATCAAAACGTACAGGTCCGGATTTGTTGAGAGTTGGAGGAAAATACAATGACAATTGGCATTTTAATCACTTCTGGAGTCCTCAAAGTACATCGGCTGGTTCTATTATGCCTAGCTATAAATGGCTGTTTGATAATAAAGCGATGGACGTTTCATTGACTGAAAAGAAAATGAAAGCAATGGTTTCGCTTGGTGTTCCTTACAGTGATGCTGAAGTTGCAAACGGATTGAAAGATTTAAAAGCACAGGCTATAACAATTGAAGAAAGTCTTAAAAATGATCCTGATTTTGTGAAAAGTTACGAAGAGAGTAAGAAAAAAGCTTTGGCAAAAGGGGAAAAATTTATTCCTATGAGCGAAAGAGAAATTGTGGCAATGATTGCCTATATACAAAGATTGGGAACTGATATTAAAGTTAAAGAATAAAAAGTAAGCGTTATGTTTGAGCAAATAAAACACAATATGGAAACTATTGCCGGTGTAGCAATATTTCCAATACTATCATTACTAATTTTCTTTTTCTTTTTTCTTGGTTTAGGATTTTGGGTTTATTCCTATAAAAAAGAGACAATAGACGAAATAAGTCAGATCCCATTAGAAGACTAAATTGTACAATTTCAAAAAATATAAATAATGAAAAAATTAATTCCACCATATATAAGAGTTCTTTTCATATTTTTCTCCGTTTTGGGAGTTATGGAATATTTTATTGATTCAGGTGATCACCCTGCTTTTATAAAATACCCTATGGTTGCGGTATTTTTGTTCGTATTGCTTTTTCTTTTGATTGCAGTCGAAATAACATTGAATGCAGTAAATACAATCACTTATAGGTTGTTGTCAGAAGAAGAGAAAGCAAAATTAGCTCTTGAAGACAGTTTAAGTTTGAGCGAAAAAAGCTGGTACAAAAACCTGATGCAGCGTTTGACACGAACAGTGCCAATTGAAGATGAAAAGCAATTGTTGATGGACCATGATTATGATGGTATTAAGGAATTGGATAACAATTTACCTCCATGGTGGGTATATTTATTTTATGCCTGTATCATTTTCTCTGTGATATATCTAGTTCGTTATGAGATTATGGGAGCACCAGATCAGGAAACTGAATTGAAAAATGAAATGGCTCAAGCCAAAATTGAAGTGGCTGAGTATATGAAAACGGCTCCCGATTTAATGGATGAAAACTCAGTAACTTTGTTAACGGAGCCAGCTGATTTAACAAATGGGAAAGCCATTTTTGAAACCAATTGTGCTGCTTGTCATCGTGCTGATGGAGGTGGGCAAATTGGTCCAAATTTAACAGACGATAATTGGATTTTGGGAGGTGGTATTAAAAAAATATTCCACACTGTTACCAATGGTGGTCGAGATGGTAAAGGGATGATTGCCTGGAAAGGAACCTTGAAGCCAAAAGAAATTCAGGCTGTAGCAAGTTATATTATATCTTTAAAAGGAAGTAATCCAAAAGATCCAAAAGCTCCTGAAGGTGATGTCTGGGTTGATGAGAATGCACCTGCTACTACCGCTGCAGCTCCTGTTGCTGATAGTACTGAAGTAAAATAGTAATTAACAATATATTAGAATGAAGAGCTTTGTCAAAATTCACTACTTTGAGAAAGCTCTTTTTTAGTATTTAAAAAAAATAAAATGTCAAGTAATCTAGACGAATCTTTCAGAGATACCATTGGGACTATTGATAAGGAGGGTCATAGAAAATATATTTACCCCAAAAAACCGTCCGGTAAGTTTTATGAATATAGAAAATGGATTAGCTATTTTTTACTGATTGTTCTTGTTGTCAATCCTTTTATAAAAATAAACGGGAATCAGTTCATGATGTTCAATGTTCTAGAACGTCGTTTTAATATTTTTAGTTTTCCTTTTTGGCCACAGGACTTTTATATTTTTGTTTTGTTTATGGTCATTGGGGTCGTCTTCGTTATTTTATTTACGGTTATTTTTGGGCGAATTTTTTGTGGATGGATATGTCCTCAGACCATTTTCATGGAAATGGTTTTTCGCCGAATTGAATATTGGATTGAAGGCGATAGGGGAGCACAAATCCGTTTGGAAAAACAAGATTGGAATGGAGAAAAAATTAGAAAGAAAGCCTTAAAATGGTTCACGTTTCTGGTAATTTCGTTTTTGATTGCTAATGTATTTTTGGCTTATCTTGTAGGGAGTGATGAATTATTTCATTTAATTAAAGATGGTCCTATGTCACATTCTAGTACCTTTCTGTCATTGTTGATTTTTACTGGTGTTTTCTATTTTGTTTTCGCTTGGTTTAGAGAACAGGTTTGTATAATTGCTTGTCCTTACGGAAGACTGCAAGGGGTTTTATTAGATAAAAAATCAATAAATGTGGCTTACGATTTTGTTCGTGGCGAAAAAGAAGTAGGAAGAGCTAAATTCAATAAAAAAGAAGACCGTGAAGCTTCTGGAAAAGGAGATTGTATAGACTGCAAACAATGTGTAAATGTATGTCCTACAGGAATTGATATTCGTAACGGAGTCCAGCTCGAATGTGTAAATTGTACGGCTTGTATTGATGAATGTGATACCATAATGGAAAGTGTAGGATTGCCTTTAGGGCTTATTCGATATGCTTCGGAAGATGAAATAGAAACAAAGGCTAAGTTTAAATTTACGGCCAGAATGAAAGGCTACACCGCAATATTGGTTATATTAGTTGGTGTTCTTACTGGGTTGTTGTTTTTAAGAACTGAAGTCGAAGCCACTATTTTGAGATTGCCAGGTCAATTATTCCAGCATAAAGGCGAAAACATTAGTAATGTTTATACTTTTAAAATCATCAATAAAACAAATCATGATATTAATAATTTGCATTTCAAATTGGTAGGGATTAAAGGTACTTTAAAAGTAGTTGGTGTTCAGGAATTGAGGGTTCTCAAACACGAAATGTCTAGCGGAACTATGTTTATTGAGATTAATAGGTTTTTATTAGAAAGTGACAGGACTAAATTAGAAATCGATCTCTACGAAGGAAATAAAAAAATTGAAACTACGTATACTAATTTTTTAAGCCCCCGAAGTTTTGACTAGGTTTGGCGTAATATGAAAATATCAAATAGAAAGAAAACTTTTAAAAAATGAAAATAAAAAATAACTGGGGAACTTATATCGTGATTGCATTCGCTTTGTTTATTAGCTTTATTATGTACTTTGTTTTAAAAGTTCAGTCAGATAGTAAGTATGATAATGATTTGGTGGTTGAAGAGTATTACAAACATGATGTGCATTTTCAGGATGAAATGGCTCGTATTCAAAGTGCCCATGATTTAAAAGATAAACCGGTAATTACTGTTGATGCCAATGGAGTTACTGTAGCTTTTCCTACTGTTTTTACACCAAAGGAAATCAAAGGAACTGTAGCTTTATACAGAGCTTCGAATAAGAAATTTGATTTTCAGCTACCGCTTTCGTTTACGGATTCGGCATCTTTGTTTATACCCAAAGATAAACTGATCGGAGGAGAATGGTACATTAATATGGAATGGAAATATGATGGAAGGTCTTATTTGACAAAAGAAAAGGTTTATATAAAATAGTAAAGAAAATAGAGTAAAGATGATAGAAGAAAGAAAAATTAGTTTTGATTTTGTCTTTTAAAATCTGAATTCTAAAATCTACAGTCTGTAATCTAAAATCACAATGCTTTACACCGCTTTTTTATTTGGTTTAATCAGTAGTTTTCACTGCATAGGAATGTGTGGTCCGATTGCTATGATGTTGCCTGTAGAGCGAAATAATCCTGCCAAAAAGGTAATCCAAATCATTACGTATCATTTAGGACGGTTAATGGCTTATGGAAGTATTGGTTTGCTTTTTGGTTTGTTGGGTAAAGGCTTGTTTTTGGCAGGGATTCAGCAACAACTGTCTATTTTTATTGGGATTGCAATGATTTTAGTGATTCTGATTCCAGAAAAGATTTTGGCTAAATATAATTTTTCGAAACCGGTGTATGGTTGGATTTCAAAAATCAAGCAAAATCTTGGTAGTCATTTCAAAAACAAAAGTTTTAAATCGCTTTTTATTATTGGTTTGCTTAATGGTTTTTTGCCCTGCGGCATGGTATATGTTGCATTATTTGGAGCAATTGCGATGCAAAGTGCTGGTTTTGGAGTATTGTATATGTTGCTTTTTGGGTTGGGAACTGTGCCGCTGATGAGTTTGGTGGTGTATATTAATTCGTTCCTGACCGTTCCCATTCGGAATAGGATTCAAAAAGTAATTCCGTATGTTGGGATAGTAATAGGTGTATTATTTATTCTGAGGGGTTTGGGACTTGGAATTCCTTATGTTTCTCCCTCGAATATGAATTTGTTTATACAAGGAAAAGCCAATTGTCACTAATTGGTTTTTTTTTTCACCCCAACCTGAGAGGTGCTAGATCGGATTATTTTATGTTTGTATTTAGTGTGATATATTAATTGTTCTCTGTTTTGCGTGAGGGATGGCAGTGGAGCTCTTTTTTTGATCCCTTTTTGCAAGGGATCAAAAAAAAGCGGGAGCGTACAGCCCGACCCGTAGTTTTTACGAAGGGACACGCCCAAAGAGCTTTGAAAAAAGATGAATTAATAAATTAAGATGCTTGTTGTTTTTTAAATCGTCATTGAAAACAATGCCGTTTCTGGAGCTTTTCTTTTCAATCTCAAATCGAAGGCCATACAGATGTTACGCACATAAGGTTTCCCTTCTTCGTTGACGATGATTTTGTTGTCGCCTATAATCAATAGACCGTCGTTTTCCATTTCTTTCAGTTGAGCCACAATTTCTGGAATTTCAGAAACGTAATTAGCGGAATTTTCCCAGCTAGTTTCAAATTGGCACATTAGATTCAAAATATGTTTTCGGATTATTAGATCTTCGGTAGATAATAAATGACCTCTATAAACCGGTAATTCATCTGATTCTAATACTTTGTAATATTCTTCTAGGGTTTTTACATTTTGTGCAAAGCTGTACCAACTGTCGCTTATGGATGAAACTCCCAATCCAATCATTAATTGGGTTTTGGAAGAGCTGTAGCCCATGAAGTTTCTATGCAATTTTTTGTTATCAAACGATTGGTATAAGCTGTCTGATTTTAAGGCAAAGTGATCCATTCCGATTTCGTGATACTCATTTTCAAAGAGTAATTCTTTTCCAACTTCGTACAGTTTTCTTTTGGCATCATCTTTAGGGATGTCTTCATCATGAAATCCGCGTTGACCATTTCCTTTTATCCACGGTACATGGGCGTAACTGTAAAAAGCCAATCGGTCGGGTTGTAAAGAATTTGTTTTTTCGATAGTATCCACAACATCTTGAACTTCCTGAAAAGGTAATCCGAAGATAATATCATGACCAATGGAAGTATAACCTATTTTTTTTGCCCAAAAAGTTACTTTGGCGACATTATGAAAAGGCTGTATTCTATGAATGGCTTTTTGAACTTTTTCGGAATAATCCTGAACTCCAAAACTCACTCTTCTAAAGCCCAAATCGTATAGTTTTTGTAAATGAGCTAGAGTTGTATTGTTAGGATGTCCCTCAAAACTAAATTCATAATCTTCAGCTTTTTCAGCAAGGGAAAATATTCCGTTTATTAAGTTTTCAAGGCTTTCTATGGAGAAAAAAGTAGGCGTTCCTCCGCCCAAATGGATTTCCTTAATTTTGGGTTTGTCATCCAAAATTTTGCAGTACATCGACCATTCTTTTAGAACAGCATCAATATATGGATTTTCGACATTATGGTTTTTGGTGATGCGTTTGTTGCAACCACAAAAAGTACACAGACTTTCGCAAAAAGGGAGATGAATGTATAAACTTATGCCTTCTTTATTATTACTTTCTAGGAAAGAATTTTTCAAGGTTTGTATCCAAATTTCATTCGTAAATCCTGATTCATCCCAATAAGGAACCGTAGGGTAACTTGTATATCGTGGCCCAGGAACATTGTATTTTTGAATAAGGGAGGTTTTCATAAATTAGTATTTAGTTGGAATGGCAAAATTAGGGTGATTTTTTAATGGTTGAAATGATAATTGTCATGTTCTTAAGTTACTATAAATAAACAAAGAGGTCCGCGAGAACCTCTTTGTGGAGTTTTTATAAACTTTCATTAATTAAACTGACCCATTTTTTTGCCAGTTTATGATCTTCAAATAAACAATTGAAGTCTAAATAATGATTTTCGATATTGTAAATCGGAATCATTTCTTTCTTCATCGTGTTTTTATGAACCAGTTCTATTTCGACTTTATCCATGGTTCCTAATTTACTTTTAGTAGTTTCCAGTAGATTGCACAGAAGAATGTTTGATAAATCCACAAAATAAACGTCTTCTTTTTTATAGCTGAAATCAATAAATAAAAAGCCTTTATTTTTTTGATCTATAGACAGAATTTTTTTGTTCTGTGTTTCGGTTAATTCAAAGTTGTAGTGATTGTTTCGACTGTGTTGTTTCTTTATCTCTTTTATTTTTGTTCTATTCATTATGTTGGAACGAAAGACTAAAGTTAGTGGAATACTTATTAATACTGTGATTATAAGACCTATTATGGTTACGGATGTGTCCATTTCTTTTATTTTTGAATTATATATAATGATTTTTTTTCTTGACTCAGATGGAATCAAGAAGGCTAAAAGTTATTCTAACTTTTATAAGAAGGAATCATGATATTAAATCACCAAAAATAATGGAAAGGGAAAAGTAAAATCGAGACTTTTCTACATCGGTCGATGTCTTGGTCTGATAGAACTATTTTAAGGTTATTTTCTTTAAAACTGGAAAATAATGGGAGTTCTGTATTAGTGCCCCCTATGTTAACTGGGATACGGTTGTTGTGTTTTAGGTCAGGATTACTTCTTTCAATACTAGGCTGAACGAAGTGAGAAACACTTATGTTTTCTTTGCTGAATGCAGTACTACTATTCTTTTTTGGAAAAAAATTTGCATCGTGATTTACGCTATAGGCAAAACCGAACTGAATCAGTAGCCCTGCAAATACAATAAATTTCCAAAATTTTCCCATGTTGCAAATGTAGAGAATAGGCTTTTGATTAGCGAAGCTATTATGGTAAATGAAAGTTAAAATTGTATGTTTTAATAAAAAAAGCCTCAAACTGATTAAGGTTTGAGGCTTAGTATTAATTTGTGAATTTATACTTATTCAATGTTTAAATTTCTCAACTGTCTTAGTTTTTCTTTCCAAACATCTAGGCTTTCTTTGTGGATAGCAATGTTTTTTCTAACTTCCAATACAATTGAATTTTCTTTTTTCGCATTTTTTGTATTGGTGAAAAACTGAATGTTATTCTCTAGTTGGAAAATTTCATTTTGTACTTCTTCAATTTTACGCATCAAGAAAATCTTCTCGTTATCAATTTTTCGAGTATCGTTGCTTTCAGAAAGATTCTCCATTCTGTTAGAGAAACGCATCATTTCGGTATCTTTTTTGCTTAAGCTTAATTTTTCGAATAAAGCATCAAGAATTTTATTGAATTTACCTTCGATATGTCTTCTTGGGAAAGGAACTTTACCAAAGTTTTTCCAAGTTTCGATATGCAATTTGATACCGTCTAAATCGGTTTTGTGATCTCCAGTCAATTGAAATTCTCTCAACGTTTCCAAATAAGCTTTTTTCTTGTCAAAAGCTTCTACTTCGTCAACGTTTTCAACACTTTTATGTTCTTTTAATTTATCGAAATAGTGATTACATGCTTCTCTAAATTCGTTCCAAATTTTATCAGAGTATTTTCTTGGAACATGACCAATTTTTTTCCAATCTTCCTGAATTTGCTTCATTATAGGAGTGGTACTTGCAAAATCAACACTTTCCTGTAATTCTTTGGCTTTCTTAACCAAAGCAATTTTTTTGTTAAGGTTGTCGTTTTGGTCTTTTTTGATGTCTTTGTAAAAAGAATTTTTAAAGCTATTAAAATTTCTAACGGCTGTTTTGAATGTTGCCCAAGTAGCTTCGTTAACATCTGCAGGTACTTTTCCTGCTGAGAAAAATTCAGTACGTAAAGCTTCTACTTTTTCAATCTGAGCTAGCCATTGTGAATGTGCATTTACTTTTTCGGTAGCTAAAACTTCAATTTTGGCAATAATTTCTTTTTTCTTTTCTAAGTTTTCAAGCTCGGTTCCTCTTAAGTTTTCGAACAATACTTCACGCTTATCATGCATTTTTTTTGTTAGTTCACTAAATTGGTTCCAAATTTCATCGCGATGTTCTCTTGAAACAGGACCAATATCCTCTTTCCAAATGCGGTGTAAATCTTGAAGTTCTCTGAAAGCTTTATTGATGTCTGCTTCTTTTAATAATTCCTCAACACGAGCAACGATTTTTTGCTTTTGTTCTAGATTGTATTTGAAATCAATATCTCTTGCTTCTCTGTCAAGGTGCAAATAATCATAAAAATTTTCAACGTGAAAATGATAATTATTCCAAACGTGATTGTATTTGTCTTTTGGAATTGCACCAGCATTTTTCCATCTTTCTCTTAATTCATTGAAATGATTTAAGGTGTCTTTTATGTTTGCTTGTGGATTGATTAATTCTTTAAGTTCTTCTACAATTGCCAATCGAATCTCCAAATTGGATTTTAAATTGGATTGTAAACTTTTGAAGTGTACATTTTTATTGTCTTTGTAGATCGTGTAATATTGATCGAACTTTGATTTTAGTGGTGAATGATATTGAAATTCCTCGTTTGGATCTTGATTTTCCTGATTGAATTCTTCTCTTTTTTCTTCTATAAGGTGATTGTATTTGGCTAAAAATGCTTTTCGAATTTCTTCAACATGCTCTTTAATAGACATTACTTTTTCATTTGTAACCAAATTTTTCAATTCACTTACAAGTGTTTCCATAGGTAATGCATCATAATCGAGCATTGGAATATCATGACGTTCTTTTAACGTTTCATCTTCACTTTCTTCAGCATTTGTTTCTGCTATGGCGTCAATCACGTTTTGCTTTTCGTCTGTTCCGTTTTCATTCGAAATTACTGTTTCAGAAACGGGGTTTACCGTATTTTCTTCTGCTACAGCATCACTGATTTCACTTTCTGTTATTACAGACGCTTCTGATTGAATTGTTTCTTGCAATTCATTGACTGTTTTTCCATCTATCTCAGTATCTTTTAGAGACAGGTTATCGTTCTTTTCTTCTAACATTTTGTAAATGTATAAGGTTTTTATTTTTTTGAATGCGAAAGATAGTAAAGGTGCGCCAAAATACAAAATAAAACTTTTGATTATAATCTAAATATTCAGAAAATTCATATATAAATAGTGTAATTTGAATTCTTTCTAGTTTGTTGACTTGTTTTTTGATTTTACAGCTACTTTTTTTAAAGACAAGACATTAAATATAAAGCCCTCAAAAGAATTATTTCATTTGAGGGCTTTAGTTATTTAAATGAGCAGTCTTTTATTTATTCCAAATTTTCCAAGCTTTCTCGGCCTGAAAAATGAGCATATCTAAACCGTTTTTAATTTGAGCACCTTGCGCTTTGGCTTTGTTAAGGAATTGGGTTTCGGCTGGATTGTAAATCAAGTCGTATGCAATATGTTTCTCGGTAAAGAATTCATAAGGAATAAGCGGAAATAAATCCACATTTGGGGTTGTTCCCACCGGAGTACAATTGATTATGATTTGGTAGTTATCAAAGGTTGTGGCATTGATTAGGCTGTAATCAATACAGTTTTCCTTAGCTTCACGGGATACGAAAATGTAAGTGATGTCCAATTGATCTAATGCAAAAGCAACTCCCTTTGAAGCACCTCCTGTTCCAAGAATAAGTGCTTTTTTATGATGCGGTTGCAATAGTGGTTCAAGAGATTTTTTGAAACCGTAATAATCTGTATTGTATCCTTTTAGTTTTCCTTTTTTAGTGAATTTTATAGTATTTACGGCTCCAATTTGTTTGGCATTTTTTGATAGTTTATCCAAAAAAGGAATCACAGATTCTTTGTAAGGAATAGTAACGTTTAGTCCATTAAGATCGGTGTTGTTTTCCTTTAATTCAGTGAAATTATTGATTTCGGGAATGTCAAAATTTTCATAAGTACAACCTTCAAAATGTTCTTTGCTAAATTTTTCTGTAAAATATCCTTTTGAAAATGAATAACTGATATTACGGCCTAATAAACCAAAACGTTTTTTTAAAACTTCAATCATTATTGTTTTTTATGTTTGTCAATATAATTTCGCACCATTTTTTTTTCCCAAACTACAGGGAATAAGTCTTCCAATAAGATGTAATTATCATAATTCAGACGCAAAGCATTGCTCAAGTGAAATTTTGCTTTGATATTGTCCGAAATCATAAAATACAATCCAGCCAAACGATATTCTACTTCGTTTTCTTCTGGGAAGTACTCAGATGCTTGTAATAATGTTTGAATTGCACTTTCGAATTCTCCTAAAAACTGTAAAATGTCAACCCAAAACAACCAAGTGTCAAGTTGATAATCACCAAATTCTACTGCTTTTCTATATCCAAATTCGGCTTCTTCAAACAAGTTCATTTGTTTATTGATAGCTGCAAATCGTTTCCAATACAATTTATTTTGGTTGTCAATCGCTAGAGCTTTATTGACAAAAAATAATGCTTTTTGGAAGTTTTTTTGACGTACATAAAAATCGGTAATCGCAATCCAGCCTTTGTCTAAAAGTGGGTCTTCATGTACCGTTTTGTTGAAATATTTAAGAGCTAAAACTTTGTTGCCTAATTTTTCATAACACTTTCCTATTCGAAGCAAAGCATAGGACGTTGCATCGTCCAATTCGATTGTTCGATTGTAGCTTTCAATGGCAAGATCATACTTTTTTAGACGTTCCAATGCTTTTGCTTTTTCCATAAAAGCACCAAGGAATTCCTCGTCTATAAGAGTTGCATAATCGAAAGCACGTATGGCACTTTCGTATTCTTTTACTCCATAGTACAAACGGCCTAGTTGATGCCAAGCAATTTCGCTATATGGATTTTTGTCAATGTATTTATTTAAATACAATATAGCTTCTTGGTTTTGATCCAAAAATTCATAACAATAAACTACATTGTATAATGCTGATTGATCTTCAAAATCTTCTTCTAGACATTTAATGAAACTTTCTTTGGCCAACTCTAGATTGTCCATAAAAAGATATTCCATACCGATTAAGTTGTAAACATCGGCATAGTCATCAGTGTATTCTAAAGCAATCTTAAGCATTTCTACTGCTTTTTCATGCTGATCCCTTTTAGAGCAAATATTGGCTTTTTGAATATAAATTTCTTCGTTTGTGGGTTCGATAGCATAAAGCTCATTCAATAGCTTTTCTGCTATTTCGAGTTTATCGTCATAAATGAGCATTTCTACTTGAACTAATTTAAGTCCACTGGATCTTGGGTGTTGTTCCAGAGCTAATTTTAAGGCTTTCTTTGCCAATGCTGACTTGCCCATATCGAGGTAATGAAGAATGATTTCTTCAAATTCTTCGGAGTCAAAAAAGAGTACTTTGTTGGTTTTCAACATGGACTCAAATTTGGATAGGGATAAGTTATACTCTTCTTCTTCGTTGCTTAATTGCATACTGTGTGTTTTTAAATTATCCTAAAATAAAATTAGGAAAACGTATTGTTGAAATGAGGAAGAATTTTATTTGTTGTGAACAATTTAATTAACAGGTTTTTCAATGATAATTACAATTTTAAAAATCTAAAAAGCATTAATCTTAACTCATCATCTCATTCATTACTTCAAGAATTATTGCGCAGCCTTCCCTGATTTCTTCTTCGGAAATAGTAAGAGGTGGTGTTATTCTAATCGCGCATCCTTCAAAAAGCAACCAAAATAAAATTAAACCTCTGTCTTGACATTTTAGAATCACTTCATTCGTGATGTCAGCGCTCGCTGTCATAGCAGCAAGCATCAATCCTTTTCCTCTTATTTCTTGTATCAAAGGATGTACCAAAAGTGATCTAAAGAGTTTTTCTTTCTCTAAAGCCTCTGTCATGATGTTGGTTTCAGTTAATTCTTTCAAAGTAGCCAAACAAGCTGACGCAATGACAGGGTGACCTCCAAAAGTCGTGATGTGACCTAATTTTGGATTTTCAGTCAATAAATCCATCATTGCAGATGATGCTGTGAAAGCACCTACAGGCATTCCGCCTCCCATTCCTTTTCCCATAACAACAATGTCTGGTATAACATCGTAATTTTGAAATCCGAAAAGTTTCCCGGTTCTTCCAAATCCTGGTTGGATTTCGTCGAGTATCATCATTGCACCTACTTCGGTGCATCGTGCTCTTACTTTTTTTAGAAAATCATTATGTGGCTCAATAAAACCAGCACCTCCTTGAATCGTTTCTAATATGATTCCAGCAGTTTTGGTAGTTATTTTTTGTAAATCATCTTCGTTATTGAAAGTAATAAAATCGACATCCGGAAGCAATGGACGAAAAGCTTGTTTGCGTTCCTCGAATCCCATAACACTCATGGATCCCATTGTGTTGCCATGATAGGCGTTGTGGCATGAAATCAGCTGGCTTCTTCCTGTTGTTCTTTTGGCTAGTTTTAAGGCGCCTTCAATACCTTCGGTACCTGAATTGACTAAATATGTTTTGTCTAAAGGTGCGGGTAGGAGTGAAGCTATTAATTTGCAATACTCAACTGCTGGGCTTTGGGAATATTCACCATAAACCATAACATGTGAATATTTGTCTAATTGATCCTTTATGGCATCATTCACTCTCTTGTTTTGATGTCCAAGAGTACAAGCCGAAACACCTGCGACAAAGTCTAGATATTTTTTGTTATTTGTATCAAAAATATAGGAGCCTATAGCATGTGAAACTTCCATACCCAATGGGTAAGGTGAAGTTTGTGCTTGGTATTTTATGAAATCGGGATTCACTTTTTTTGAAAGTTTAATTGTTAAAAGTTTAATCGTTTAAGTTTAAATCTGCAATCTAAAGTCTGCTATCTTAAATCTAACGACTGATTACTTTTTCGAGTTCTTCTTGTCGTAATTCAATGTTTCCTTTCGGATTTTCATTGGGACAGCTTTTTTAGCCTTGTCTTTTGTTGTGGCTTCAATGACTTTGAGTTCTTCAGCATCTTCTTCTTTGCTAAAAACGTCGTCTTTGGATTTTATCCTTTCGTCTCCACGCCATTTGAGCCCCCTGAGTGTTCTTGCATTTTCGGGCAATTCAGCTTCGGGATAAATATCACCATCCACTTGCTTGAAAAAGGTGATGGTTTCTACTGTGTTTTTATCAAAAAGAATATTGATTCTACTGCTTACATTTTTGTTAATACCAATGAGTTCTTTGGCATCATTCCGCATGTAATAAATGACTTCTGCATTTTTTATGATATCAACATCATGGAGTTTTCCTTCTTGAAATTTTCCAAAAAGGTTTTGCCCTTTTGTCTGGTTAAATCCGGTTCCAAGAGTGTCCTTCGAGACTAGGAAAGTGTTGTTGAGTACTTTGAGAGAATCCAGTTTTTGAGTTTTTTTGTCTCCAATAAGGTGCATCACATCGCCTGTAATTTGATTTTCTCCATTCCACAATATTGGGCTTCCAATCAATTTTGTTAATCCTATTTTGGAACTGGAATGAATAGAATCGCATTTTCCGCTCATATCAGTTTTGTAAAAGCGTACATTATTGAAAGCGCGAATGATTCGATCTCCTTCTTTTCCGGTAACCATGAGCTTTTTACCATGAATATAAACCGAGTCGTTATCGACAAAATTAACGGCTAATGCTCTTTTGGTCACAAACATGGAATCTTTCTTTTTGTATAATTCGGCATAATGGCCACGAATTACTCCCCGATTAATAGAATCGGTTATTTTTACATTTCGTGTTGCTGATGCAAACTCTTTATTTCGATCGTAATACAAACTATCGCCTTTTATCACTCGATCGTCATATTTGATATAGGATTTGTCTATAAAATGAGCCAGATTTTTTTTGGTGTCGTAGAATCCTTTTTCGGTGTAAATATAATTGGTTTTACTAGTTATGGTTGATGGACCAAAAAGGTACGAGTGTCCTGAATTACTGAAATAATCCAAATGATTGGATTTGATTTCATATGTTTTGTTCGTAAGCGTTACTGCAGTCAGAAACTGAAATTTTTTCTGAGTCACATAATATCTTCCAGACTTACTTTTCAAGGTATTGTCTTTATTAACAATAGTTCCGTTTGTGTTGTAATATACTTCTTGTATGTTTCGATCAAAATTGATTGTGTCTGTGGCCAAAGTAGCATCTGGAGAACTCATGACAGCATTTCCGGTTGCAAATGCTTTTTTCAATTCACCACTGTATTCGGCATAATTACTGTTCAAATACAGAGTATCACCCTGTACCAATTGTACATTTCCAAAAGCTTTCAAATAATTTTCTTTTTGAAAAAAATATGCTTTATTACAAGTTAAAATGACACCGTCGTGGCTAACTCGAACATTTCCAGTAAGCAAAAGAGCATCTGGAAATTTATCTTTATCGACATCGGCAAAGTCAGACTGTTCAATATGTATTTTTTTGGGAGCTTGTGCCAAAACAAGGTTTGCACAAAGAAATGCTAGGCAGTAGATAATGAAATTTAAAGATTTCTTCAATGGTCTTAATTTTTTTGTAAATTTATGAAAAATGCGACAAACCCCTTATATATTAGGATTTATTTATAATCTGAGTTCTATTAATTAATTTTTGGAGCAGAAATTTTTTGGTTTTTTTGTCAGCATCGTCCCGCTATCCATTACAATCTTATAAGCCGAACTCCGGCTTATAAGGATTTTCACTGCTATCGGGGCAAAAAAAGAGCATTTTATTTTTTTGCTATCATTCAAAAAAAATAGTAATAATCGCACTAAGGGTTGTAAAAGTTTGTTAACAGGATTAAATAAGAAAATTAAAAGAGTAAAATATTTATAAACAAAGGGATTAACTACCACGTTGTAGTGGTTTTGTGATGTGTTAACCAAACCTTAACAATGGGTTTTGGATGCTGTTTTTTTGAAAAAAGCGTTAATTTTATGAATTGATATTAATACAAGGAAGTTATCAATCGTATATTTTTAATTTTTTATAATTTAAAAAAATGATCACAAAAAAAATAGTAATGGCAGGAGTAAGTGTTTTACTTATGGTGACTGCTTGTAAAACTAAAGATGTAAAAATGAGTGTACAAAAGAAAGAATCCGTTTCAGGAAATAAAGCTGTAGTTTATCAAGTTTTTACTCGGTTGTTTGGAAATAAAAACACAACCAACAAACCGTGGGGAACTATTGAAGAAAATGGAGTTGGGAAGTTTAATGATTTTACAGATAAAGCGCTTCATGAAGTGAAAGATTTAGGCGCTACCCATATCTGGTACACAGGCGTTCCGCATCATGCTGTTATAAGGGATTATAGTGCAATTGGAGTTTCTAATGATGATCCAGAAGTGGTAAAAGGAAGAGCTGGTTCACCTTATGCAGTAAAAGATTATTATAATGTAAACCCTGATTTGGCTGTCAATCCTGAAAAACGTTTGGAAGAATTCGAAGCTTTAATTAAAAGAACCCACAAGGCAAATCTTAAAGTAATTATTGATATAGTTCCCAATCATGTTGCTCGTAAATATGAAGGAAAAAGCAACCCGAAAGGAGTAAGAGATTTTGGTGCTGATGATGATGTTACCGTTGAATATAAAAGAGATAATAATTTTTATTACATCCCAAATACATCTTTCCAAGTACCTGATGCTGATAAGCCTTTAAACGGAGAAAGCAATCCGCTTATTGACGGGAAATTCAATGAAAATCCTGCAAAATGGACTGGAAATGGTTCCCGATTGGCAAAACCGGACAAAAATGATTGGTATGAAACTGTTAAGGTGAATTATGGTATTCGTCCTGATGGTTCAAAAGATTTTCCTGAATTGCCGGCTGGCTATGATAAATTATCGTCTAAAGAACATTTTGATTTTTGGAAAGACAAAAACGTACCTAGTTCTTGGATTAAATTTAGGGATATTGCTTTGTACTGGACAATCAAAGGTGTTGATGGTTTTCGATTCGATATGGCCGAAATGGTTCCTTATGAGTTCTGGAGTTATATGAACTCGGCAATAAAAAATGCAAATCCTGATGCCTTCTTAATGGCTGAAGTTTATAACCCGAAAGAATATCGCAACTATATCCATTTGGGCAAAATGGATTATTTGTATGATAAAGTTGAGACTTATGACAAATTGAAAGATATTATTCAAGGAAAAACTCCGCCAGATGGACTTTCGTACATTCAAAGTGGTTTAGCTGATATTGATGTACATATGTTGAAGTTTTTGGATAATCACGATGAACAGCGATTAGCAAGTCCTGAATTCGCTGGTTCTGCTGAAAAAGGAAAACCAATGATGGTTGTTTCTGCGATAATAACATCGGCTCCAATTATGATTTATTTTGGTCAAGAAGTAGGAGAGGCAGGAAATGAAAATGGTGGTTTTGGTTCTCATTCCAGAACATCTATTTTTGATTATGTGGGAGTACCAAATCATCAGCGATGGATGAATGACGGTGCATTTGATGGTGGAAAATTATCGCAAAGCGAAAAAGAATTGCGTGATTTTTATAAAAGATTGCTCAATTTTTCAGCAAAAAGTTCGGCAGTGATGGGGCAGTTTCAAGACCTTCAAGAAGTAAATCGTAACGCAGGACTAGGGTACAATCCTAATCATGTATATTCTTTCGTGCGTTGGTCAGATAATCAAAAATTAATAGTTTTGACTAATTTCTCTTCAGAAGCTTCAAATAATTTTGAGCTAAAAATTCCTTCTGATATTATTAACAAATGGAATTTGAAAGACGGAAGTTATACGATAAAAGACCAATTGTATGGAAAAAGTGAGGTGCAATTACAAGTTGAAAATGGAGAAGGAAAGGCTTCTGTTTCGATTAAGCCTTTAGAGTCATTTATTTATGAGTTAAGCATTGTAAAATAAATTTTTAATAAAATAAGTAAATGAAAAATACAGTTGCATTAAGTTTATTCCTTTTAATGTTTTTGCCATCTTTTGCACAAGTAGATTTTACGCCAAATTGGAGTAAAGGAGTAGTATGGTATCAAATATTTCCAGAACGTTTTTATAATGGTGATCCTTCAAATGATCCAAAAGTGGAAGATCAAAATGGGGCTTTCCCTTTTGACACTACTTCTAATTTTCAAATTCATCCTTGGACTAGTGATTGGTATGAACTACAACCATACGAGCAGAAAAATGGTAAAGATGTTTTTTATAATATCCAGCGTAGACGCTATGGCGGAGATTTGCAAGGTGTTATAGATAAGTTGGATTACCTGCAATCATTGGGGGTTAATGCTATTTATATGAATCCTATTTTTTGGTCACCTTCTTCTCATAAATATGATGCATTATGTTATCATCACGTCGACCCAACATTTGGTCCAGATCCAGAAGGAGATATAAAATTAATAGAAAAAGAAGATCCTTTGAATCCTGAAAAATGGGTTTGGACAAAAGCAGATTTACTAGCATTAAAGCTTATTGAAGAGGTCCACAAAAGAAAAATGTATATCATATTTGATGGGGTGTTCAATCACTTGGGGGTAAATAGTTTTGCATTTCGAGATGTTGAAAAAAATCAAGAAGCTTCAGCCTATAAAGATTGGTTTTCTGTTAAAAGTTGGAAAGATGATACCAAAGGGGCAAAGTTTGAATATGAAGGCTGGTATGGTGTAAAAACGTTACCTGAGTTAAAAGAAGATAGTAATGGAATTGTGTCTGGACCTAAGCAATATATTTTTGATGCTACCAAACGTTGGATGAACCCGATGAATAAGGGAACGCAATATGGAATTGATGGTTGGCGTTTGGATGTTGCTTTTTGTGTGGGTCATCCTTTTTGGAAAGATTGGAGAAAATGGGTAAAATCAATTAATAATGAAGCATATTTGACTGCTGAATTGGTTTATACAATAGACAAGACCAAACCGTATTTAAGCGGAGATGAATTCGATGCAACAATGAACTATAATTTTTCTTTTGCAGTGCACGATTTTTTTGTTCAGGATGCAAAAGCTTCTACTGTTACACAGTTTGATACTCAATTAAAGGAATTAAGAGAAGGCTTTGGTGAAGGTGTTGCAATGAATATGCAAAATTTAGTTGATAGTCACGATGCCACCAGAATCGGTAGTTCTGTAGCAAATCCAGATGGGAAAAAGTTTGGCGACTGGGGTGATTATTTTAACTGGAGTCAGAAAAGTTCTAATGCCGAATATAATGCTCGTAAGCCTAATGCGGAACAATTACAAAAGCAAAAACTAATTGCTGCGTTTCAAATATTGTATTTGGGTTCGCCTATGATTTATTATGGTGACGAATGCGGTATGTGGGGTAGTAATGATCCTGATTGTCGTAAACCGATGGTTTGGGCAGATAAAAAATATGATTCAGAAACATTCAATCCAAACCAAAGTAAGCACGAAGCTGATAAAGTAGATTTTAATGCTGATTTATTTAATTGGTACAAAAAATTTATTGGTTTGCGTAATAAGTATGATGCAATTAAAAAAGGAAGCTTCACAACCATTGAAATAAATGATGCTGATAAAACATATGCTTTTGTCCGCAAAATTGGTACACAAGAAGTGATTGTTATTTTGAATAGAAGTAATAAAAATGTAAATTTCAAGAACACAATTCTTAACAAAGGAGAATATAAAGATGTATTCACAAAGAAAGCAATGAAAGAGGTTCAGGTAAAGCCAATGGATATTGTTGTATTGAGCAATACCATTTTATAAATATCTGAGAGAATTTCAATAAGAAATACAAATACTAAAGATTCTTATTTGTATAAAAAAAAACTGAGGTGAAATTTAATTTTACCTCAGTTTTTTTATGCTCTACTTTTTAAAAGTAGCTTTATAATTTTCGTTTACTTTTTCCCAATTTATTATGTTGAAAAAGTCATCGATGTAATTTTTCTTTTTGTATTGGTAATCCATAAAATAGGCATGTTCCCAAAGGTCAATTCCTAAAATAGGTGTTCCGTGAAATCCAACAACAGGAGCATACGTCATCAATGGATTATCTTGATCTTGTGTGGTTGATAATTGAAGAACTCCAGTTTTGTCAACTACGAGCCAAACCCAACCCGATCCAAATTGTTTAGTAGCGGTCTCTTTAAATACGGTTCTGAAATTTGAAAAGGAACCAAAATCTTTAGTAATCTTGGACGCTAATGTGTCTATTGGTTCACCACCAGCTTTTGGTCCAATAGTTTTAAAGTATAAACTATGGTTGTAATATCCTCCTGCATTATTGCGTAATATAGGGTCGTTGATATCTAGTTTTATAAGTATGTTTTCTATGCTTAGATTTTCTTTGTCTGTTCCTGCAACAGTTTTGTTTAGACTGTTGGTGTAATATAAATAATTTTTATAATGGGATTCTAATGTCAAAGCTGATAAATCAGGTGATAGAGCATCATAACCAAAAGGAAGTTTTTCCAATTGAAAGGCACCTTCATCTGCTTTTAAATCATTTGGATTACCTATAGTAATTTTTTCTTGTACCGTGGGTAAAGGAACTTCTACAACTTCGGTTAGTTTTTTTTCATTGCAAGAAATTAAAACCGAAACAAAAAGTATATTAGCTATTAGAAAAGTATTTTTTTTCATCAGAATTATACAATTACTTTATTAAGGAATGAATTAGTTCAATATATTGTTGTTTGGCTTCGTCTTGCGTAAGATGACTGATTTGAATCCAAGCGTTGGTTTTGAATGCATTTCTTAAATCAGAATTATCCATAACTGTAAACTTGGTTTTGTCAAACGTTGCATGCTTGTAATAGGCATAAAGACGTAGCTGGACATCTTGTGGTAAAGATGCTTGAGTCATAAACGAAGCGATTTCAACTGCTTCCTGAAATTGTTTATCTAAATCTTTTTCAATCATTTAAGATTTAATTGCAATTATAGTTTTTCCTCCAATTGCTTTTTGGTCAAGTACCACATTAATTGGAGTACCTATTGGTAAGAAAATATCCACTCTTGAACCAAATTTAATAAAACCAGCATCGGTACCTTGCACTACTTGCATTCCTTCTTGGGCATAATTAACAATACGTCTGGCTAAGGCACCAGCAATTTGACGGTACAGTATTGCACCAAAAGTTTTATTTTCTACCACAACAGTGGTTCTTTCATTTTCCTCACTTGCTTTTGGATGCCAAGCTACCAAGAATTTGCCAGGATGATATTTGCTGAATTTTACAATACCACTTAATGCATAGCGTGTAACGTGAACGTTTATAGGGGACATAAATATAGAAACTTGAATTCTTTTGTCTTTAAAATATTCAGCTTCAAAAACCTCTTCTATAACAACAACTTTCCCATCTACAGGAGCAATAATATGATTCTCATTTATTTCAACCGTTCTTTTTGGATTTCTAAAAAATTGCAAAATGATGATTAATAGCAATAAGGCGGCTATTTCAATAGTCATTTTAATCCAATCTGTTTGAATAAAATAATCTGATGCTAAACAAACGACAGCAGTAAAAATTGTGCCTAATAAAATACTTTGAGTTCCTTCTTTATGAAACATAACTTAAAATTTGATAAAATAAAAATATTATTGGTGCTACAAAGATAACACTATCTAGTCGATCTAGTATACCTCCATGGCCAGGCATTATGTTTCCACTATCTTTTTTTTCTGAAATTCGTTTGAATTTGGATTCAACCAAATCTCCTATTGTTCCAAAAATACCTACTATTAAGGCGATTATAATCCAAATATAGGTGTTTTTTTCAGGGAGCATTAAAAAGTATTTTGAGATAAAATAACTGCCAATTAATGCAAATCCAATTCCTCCTAAAAATCCTTCGATGGTTTTTTTGGGAGAAATTCTTTCAAATAATTTATGCTTTCCAAAAGTTTTGCCAACTAAATAGGCAAAAGTATCATTGGTCCATATTAAAATAAAAATACTGATTAGTATATTTGGATTGTAGCCTTTTATTCCGAAAGGTATTTTTGTGATAATAATAAAGGGTAAGATAATGTATCCAATTAGATAAGCAAATTTCGAAAAACTATCCACTTTTAAATTTTTATTATCAAATAAAAATACAATGCATTTTAAGGAAACAATGAGTGATAAAAAAAGTACCGCCAAATCAAAGTTCTTACTGTAGCGTAATATATAAAAAAGGCCGTCTGTCTTTGCTGCTATAGCAATTTTATAAAAAAGCAAGTAAAATATAATGGCAATTGCAATAGGGGCAATTTTGTTTAAGTGAACTAAATTGCAAAATTCCATTACCGCTATCAATAAAAAAACTCCAAATAGAATAAAAAATGTTTCTATAGAGTATTGTATTGAAGCTATTAATAACAAAATATAAATGGCTCCAGATATTGATCTTTTTAGTGTTTCATTCATTTTAAAGATCTTCTAAAAGCAATAAATATAAGTTTTTGGCTGAGCTTCCGTATTGAGTGAAATCTTCCTCTTTTGCTTTTTCAAAATATTTTATTGTGGTGATATTTGTTGGGATTTCTGTCAAGTATTTTCTTCTAATTGCACTAAGTCCATCACTTTTACCTTCTATTATCTGACTTGTATTGGCCAAAATAATAATGTTAGTAGGTAAGTCATTAGGTTTTTTTTGTTTGATTTGATTTGATGAAAATAGAATGGAACCTTCTTCAGCTACAAGGTTTTCACAACTCGACAATAAAAATTTAGGGTTTATGCTTTGACCGTAAGTGAGTTTGTTTTCATCTAACAAAAAGTGCAGTTTTGGTTCATAGCATAGAGCTTCACTTTCAAACCAATCATTTTCTTCAAGTATATTTTCAAAATGTTCTTTTACTTCATTTAAGTTTTCACAGTATAAAAATTTACCCCCATTCCTTTTGAAATTATAGATAAATTGCTCATCCAAAGGGGAATTAATATCTGGATTTGGTCGGTCTGAATTGCCGCTTCTAGCTTCATCTGAAGACGGGTCGTTAGAACCAAATAATTTTTTAAAAAGATTCATAATTTGTTAATAATCGTTTTGTGTTACTTGAAAACGTTCAA
Organism: Flavobacterium granuli; assembly: GCF_031456055.1. GTDB lineage: Bacteria > Bacteroidota > Bacteroidia > Flavobacteriales > Flavobacteriaceae > Flavobacterium > Flavobacterium granuli_A. The sequence goes on along the minus strand of NZ_JAVDTX010000006.1, from coordinate 146,693 downwards.
AGATAAAAAAATCTTAATTCAAAACAGGGTTTTGAATTAAGATTTTAAATATTTGTGTATTTTATGTAATTACGATACTACTTCACCGAGGTTTTTGTCGAAAGTTCTTTTTCCAAAAATAGTTTCTAAGTCGTCTTTGAAAATAACTTCTTTTTCGATTAAGATTGAAGCTAGTTGTTCTAATTTATCTTTATTTTCTTCCAGAATCGTTATTGCTCTTTGGTATTGACTTTCGATAAGATCTGAAATTTCTTTGTCAATTACTTTGGCAGTTTCATCAGAATAAGGTTTAGAGAAGCTATATTCACTTTGACCGCTAGAATCGTAGTAAGTAACATTTCCAATTTTTTCATTTAAACCATAAACAGTAACCATGGCTCTAGCTTGTTTTGTGACTTTTTCCAAATCGCTTAATGCACCAGTAGATATTCTGTTAAAAGTTACTTTTTCTGCAGCTCTACCACCCATAGTAGCACACATTTCGTCAAGCATTTGATCTGTGCGAACAATTAAACGTTCTTCTGGAAGATACCAAGCAGCACCAAGACTTTGTCCACGAGGGACGATAGTTACTTTAATCAATGGAGCAGCGTGTTCAAGCATCCAGCTGACAGTGGCGTGACCCGCTTCGTGAATGGCGATAGCTCTTTTTTCCTCCGGAGTAATGATTTTGTTTTTCTTTTCAAGTCCTCCTACAATACGATCTACTGCGTCTAAGAAATCTTGTTTATCTACTGCTTCTTTATTGTTTCTAGCGGCAATTAATGCAGCTTCGTTACAAACATTGGCAATATCAGCACCAGAAAAACCTGGAGTTTGTTTGGCTAAAAAGTCGGTATCCAATCCTTCAACTTTTTTCAAAGGAGCAAGGTGTACTAAGAAAATTTCGGCTCTCTCACGAATGTCTGGTAAGTCAACAAAGATTTGTCTGTCAAAACGACCAGCGCGCATTAAGGCTTTGTCCAAGACATCAGCTCTATTTGTTGCTGCCAAAACAATTACATTTGAATTGGTTCCGAAACCATCCATTTCAGTCAATAATTGGTTTAATGTGTTTTCTCTTTCATCATTTCCACCAGACATATTGCTTTTTCCTCTAGCTCTACCAACAGCGTCAATTTCATCAATGAAAATAATGGCAGGAGATTTTTCTTTAGCTTGTTTGAAAAGATCACGTACTCTTGAAGCACCAACACCAACAAACATTTCAACAAAATCAGAACCTGATAAAGAGAAGAATGGTACTTGAGCTTCGCCAGCTACAGCTTTAGCTAATAATGTTTTACCAGTTCCTGGAGGTCCTACAAGTAGAGCTCCTTTTGGAATTTTACCTCCTAAATTGGTATATTTTTCAGGGTTTTTAAGAAATTCTACAATTTCTTGTATTTCTTCTTTTGCACCTTCTAAACCGGCTACGTCTTTGAAAGTCGTTTTGATGTCTGTCTTTTCATCAAAAAGTTTGGCTTTAGATTTTCCAATATTGAAAATTTGTCCACCTCCGCCACCTGGCCCACCAGACATTTTTCGCATAATAAAAATCCAAACACCGATAATGATAATAATTGGTAAGAGACTTACAAAAAGATCTGTCCAGTTGCTTTTTTGTAAAAAATTAAAATCTTTTAATTTCCCTTCAGCAACTGCTTTTTCTAATTTGGTTTGAAAAATTTGATCATTACCAATGTCAAATGAATAATGAGGACCTTTGTTAGGTCTGTCCAATACGTCTTTTGATACTTTTTTATGTTCTGGGTCGCTTAAAGCTTTCGAGCTTAAATAAACTTCAGCTTCATTTTTATTGTAAACAATTACTTTTTCAATTTGTCCTTTTTCTAAATAAGAATTAAACTTAGAAGAAGTTAATTGAGCAGGTTCTTGAAAGCTAGATCCACCAGTTGCAAAACTTATTCCTAAAAAAATTAATAGTATTGCAGTGTAAACTAACCAAGGACTTACTTTGAATTTATTTGAATTTGGATTATTCTCTTTAGCCATTAGAAGATTATTTCTTTAATATTTGTTTTCGATTTTAGTGATTTTAGCATCACCCCAAAGACTTTCAATGTTGTAATATTCACGGATGTGTTTTTGGAATACATGTACTACAATGTGAACATAGTCCATCAATACCCATTCTGCTACATCAGAACCTTCAACATGCCAAGGTTTGTCTTTTAAATCTTTAGAAACTGTTTTTTGAATAGAGTTGACAATAGCATTCACTTGAGTGTTTGAGTTACCATTGCATATGATGAAATAGTCGCAAACTGCTGTGTCTATTTCTCTTAAGTCTAAAACATCGATATCACTTCCTTTTACTTCTTCTATCCCTTTTATAATGTTCGCCAATAGAACATCATTGTTTATAGTCTTTTTCGCCATTTATTTTTTTATATAAGTTTGTAAAGTTACCATTTTTTGTGATTAATTTTGAACCTTAACATAATATTAAATTATGTTTTACAAAAAATAGTACACATGAAGCTAATCAAACTCGATGCCATAGATTCTACGAATGAGTTTCTAAAAGGTTTATCGAACAAACAAGACGTTCAAAATTTTACTGCAGTTACCGCAGAGAATCAATTGAAAGGGAAGGGGCAGATGGGGGCTAAGTGGGATTCTGAGTCTGGTAAAAACCTTATAATGAGTGTTTTGATTAAGGATTTTTTGTTTGATAATGAGACGGTTTTTAACCTAAATGTAGTGGTTTCATTAGCTGTAATTCGAACCCTAAAAAAGTACAATATTCCTGAATTAAGTGTAAAATGGCCAAACGACATTATGTCAGCAAATAAGAAAATTGGTGGCATATTGATTGAGAATAGCATAAAAGGAACTGGAGCGATTACCTCGATTGTCGGACTTGGGTTGAATGTAAATCAAATGCAATTTGAAAATTTGCCCAGAGCGTCATCATTAGCATTGATTTGCGATTCCTTTTTTGATAAAGAAGAAATTCTATTGGGAATCGTAATTGAAATGGAAAAAATGATAGCTGATTATAATGCAACAGCTTCTGATTTATGGGAAGAATATACCAGTGAATTATTTAAAATAGGTGTTCCAACGGCGTTTACAGATGAAAATGAAAGTAATTTTATGGGAATTATAAAAGGAGTTTCTTCAATAGGCAAACTTCAGATTTTTTTGGAAGATGACAGTATTTGTGAATACAATCTAAAAGAAGTGCAAATGTTGTACTAAGAGGAAATTCGTTCTTTATACCAATAAAAAAGCCTTTTAGTTTTTAGCTAAAAGGCTTTTGTTTTTTTTAGAAAAATATTAAAGTTTTGTCATATTGTTTGCCAAGGTCTCGATGAATTTCCCAATAGGGCCTTTTACCATCATTGCCATCATTGCATTAAATTCGCCTTCAAAATCTAGTTTTACAGCACTTGATTGCTCTGAAATAGTATCGATATTGGCAACTAAAGTAAATGGAAGTTTGTCGCTAGCAGCACCTAAAACAATTTTGTTTGGAGCTACTTTCTCTTTCATTTTTAATTTGATTTCGGGCATTCCTTTTAATCCAAAAATAAAAGCATCTTCTCCAATAACTTCAAATTTTGCAATATTATCGGGCATTAATTTTTCGAAGTTTTTTACATCGCTTAATAAATTGAATAATTCTTGACTTGATTTTTCAACCGTAACTTTTGGACTTTCTAAGTTCATTATTTTGTGTATTGTTTGTTATTTTGTTTTAAAGGAATTTGGCCTAAAGTCAGAAAGCTACTATTTAGACTCCCCAAGTAGATGGAATTACATTCCATTCTCTCAAAGTTTGCTCTTCTTTTTCGGTAACATACTTTTTGGCAACAGCTAAATTCAATAAATTTTGATAATTGCTCAAAGTGTATAAATCAATTTTAGCTTTTTTGAAGTTTTGGTCTGCAACATCAAATCCATAAGTGAATATAGCTGCCATCCCTTTTATAACTGCTCCTGCTTCTCGTAAGCCTTCAACGGCAAGCAAACTACTGTTTCCAGTGCTAATTAAATCTTCTATAATTACTACGCTCTGTCCTTTTTGTAAAAAACCTTCTACTTGGTTTTGACGCCCGTGTTTTTTGGGCTCTGGTCGAACATATACAAAAGGTAATCCCATACTTTCAGCAACTAGCATTCCTATACCAATCGCTCCAGTAGCTACACCAGCAATAACATCTGGCTTACCAAATTGTTTCTCGATGTTTTTAGAAAATTCGTCTCTAACATAATTTCTTATGGCTGGAAACGAGAGGATTAAACGATTATCGCAATATATAGGCGATCTCCATCCAGAAGCCCATGTAAAAGGATTTCCTGGATTCAATTTAATTGCATTTATTTGCAAAAGCAATTCGGCTGTTTTTTCGGCTGTATCTTTATTAAAAATCATAATACAAATGTATAAAGTTTTTGTTAACGACAAACCACTTTTTTTGACAAATCAAATCTCCAAGGAGACTGATTTTCAACTTTTCCTGCTTGATAGCATTGATATTAAGCAAGTTATTGTAAAAATGTTTCAAAATAAAATTAAGAAAGCCTATCTCTATCACCCTGATGAGAGTGTGATTATGAAAACTTTGAAAGCAAAAATTCCAGTAAATAAAGCTGGAGGTGGATTGGTTTATAATAAAAAGGGAGAAGTTTTGTTTATTTTTAGAAATGGAAAATGGGATTTACCAAAGGGCGGCACCGATAAAGGAGAGCTAATTGAAGAGACCGCCATGCGTGAAGTGGAAGAAGAAACTGGCGTAAATGAATTGAAAGTTATCAAAAAACTTCAGAAAACGTATCATGTTTTTAAACGAAACGGTAAATACAAATTAAAAATCACACATTGGTTTGAAATGCAATCTACGTTTGAAGGCATTCCAAAAGGACAATTAGAAGAGGGAATTGAAAAAGTAGCTTGGTTGAAGCCAAGTGAAATACCTCAAGCATTGAAAAATTCTTATGAGAATATTAAACTTCTATTTGAAGAAGAAAAATTAATCAAATAATTAAAACAATATTTTAGTTCAGTAATCTGTAAACAGGATATTGTAAATGTTCTTTTTCATAGAATTTGGAATGTTTATAAACCCAATCCAATTGAGCTTCGCTATTTTTTGCAAATGCTGGATCATTATTGACTTTGGTTTCCAACTCTGTTTTTAAATTAGGGTTGTCTTTTAAAAGTTGGGCTGCCAAATCCTCAAAAACATATTCTGAATATCCTTCCTTTTGTTGTAAAATGCTGTCAAAAAAGTTCCAATTGAAGAACGAATCAACAGTTTCAGGTTCTAAAGTCTCCAGTAAATATTTTACCGCTTTTTGTTCAGTCGAAAATACATAATCTCCTTTTGCAAAAGCTTTCTTCTCAATAGTTGCCGTCAATTTTGTATTTCTATGCGGATAATGCCCTTCATAAGCTCTACTTGAAGTTTTATAATCGGCAATTTTATAACTTTCAACTTCGATAATGGTATCTTTTTTTAATTGCGTGTATTTGCAATTATTACTTTTTAATAAATCAATCACATTCCAATATCCTTTTGGGATAATATAGGCTTTCGGAATCGTAATATCTTTAACCGATTTATATTCTTTGATATATGGCACATTCTTTTGATAAGGTTTAGTTCTGTCATAGAATAATCGTTTCCCTGTAGTGACTTCACTTTTTTTATAAGAAGCCTCAAAACCCGAAAACAAAAAGGTTGTAGTCTTAGAACTGTCTATTTTCCATTCAACCGGATATGATTTTTTAGGTTTATATTGTTCTTCATTTTTAGTACGCAATTCTTTTAATTTTTTATAATTCAAATCGGTAAAATTGATTGTTGAAATCATATATTCATAAGTAGCTTTTACACGATCAGCATATTTTTTAAGCATATGGGTTTCAACTACAAATCCAATTGTGTTGAAAAGTGAAGTATAACCAGTTGTATATCTTGGCGTATCCGAAAATTGTACAAAACCATTATCAGGTGTTTCTTCGAATGCATTGACATAAGGTGTTGTTGGAATATTTTTTTGTTCCAAATCTTTTACAATAAATGGCATCATTTCGGTATTCATATAATCTCCAAGAACAGTTCCCAATTTATTGTGCTGTGTCATGATATAGGTCAGTTTGTATTGATAATCGGAACCATTACTCACATGGTTATCAATGAAAACGTCTGGATTTATTTTATGATAAATTGCAACAAAACTTTTGGTGTTTCTCGTGTCGGATTTAATCATATCACGATTTAAATCATAGTTTCTGGCATTGCCTCTAAAACCATACTCTTCAGGTCCTTCTTGGTTGGCTCTTGAAGAGGAATTTCTGTTCAAAGCACCTCCAATATTGTAAACAGGAATCGTAACTATAACTGTGTTTTTTGGGGTTTTTATTTTGCCTAAAGCTAAATCTCGAAACAATTGCATAGTTGCGTCTATTCCGTCTGGTTCGCCCGCATGTATTCCATTATTGAGAAGCAAAACAGCTTTGTTTTTTTGAATTTCTTCAAAATTAAATTTCTTTTCAGGATTGAAAGTAATCATATATAATGGTTCGCCACTATCAGTCAAACCCATTTTTTCCATTTTGACAGTTTGAAAATCTTTTGCCAAGAGTGTGTAATAATCTATTGTTTCTTGATAATTTGCCGATTGATTTCCATTTCCCTTTTCAAAAAAAGTGCGGTATTTATTGTTATTTTGAGCAAAAACGGAAACAGTGATCAGCAGGAAGCAAAAGCGTATTAATTTCATGAGGTAAATTTTGAATATAGATTTCAAATGTAATTAATTTAAAATTATTTTTTGCTTGAAATTGGGCTGAAGGCTTTAGAATGAATTAAGATAATTACAATTTGTTTTTTTGTACTAAAGTAAAATACATCACATAAAGATCTATTTTATTATGTATTCGTTTGAAAATTAGTGGATTTATCTTAAATAAAAAGCGTTTTTAAATTTGTTTATGCTTATTTTTGAGAGGTGAATTTTTACAATTAGTATTTTTTTGTATTCAAACTCTAAATTCAAATGAAAAGAACCTTTCTACTCCCTGCCTTTTTATTTTGTACTTTTTATGTTTTTTCATTTTCAAATAATGAGAAAGCGTGGCTATATAAAAAGGCAATTCTCGAACCAATGTTGGTTAGCAATTTGGATACAGTTAAAAAATCGGACACCGTCAAAAAGAAAGAAAAGAAATTTGCTTTTATGCCTATACCCACTTTGACTTATGATCGCTCTCAGGGAGCAGGAATTGGGGTAATAGCTATGGGACTTTTTAAGGCAGACAATTCAAAAAAAGCACCTCTTTCCAGATTGATGGGTGTTGGTAATTATGCCACGAATGATTCTTACTACTTTATGTTTGGGACACGTCTTTATCTTATGGAAGATTATTGGAGAATACTTGGCGCAGTTGGATACATAAACTATAATTTTCAGGCTTTCCAAACTTTTGAAGATGTAGATGGTGGTCAGGCCGGAGTTTATGAAACTCCTTACACCACAAAGGGAACTCTATTTGCATTCGCACTACAGAGAAGGGTTTTCGAAAATTTTTATTTAGGTATTGGTGGATTCATGATGCGGTCGGATGTAACTGTTACGCTTCCGGATGGTAATGAGATAGTGGAGCCTAATAATACTAATTCTCTATCCGTGCCGATTAGTTATGATACCCGAAACAGTATTTACAACCCAAGTGATGGAATTTTTGTTGACGGAAGATTTTCAATGATACCCGAATGGCTTGACAACGACAATGATTTCATTAAAACAATGTTGTATGTGAACCATTATAAGAAATTGGGTGACCACAAAATTTTAGCCAGTCGTTTTGCAATGAAAGCCAATTTCGGCGACGTTCCTTTTGCTTCGCAGGATTATATCGGTCAAACTGATTTAAGAGGATATACTCAAGGGGAATACAGAGGAAATCAAACCTATACGGTTCAAACTGAATTTCGAAATAATTTTTATAAAAAATGGGGATATGTTGGGTTTGTTGGACTTGGAATCGCCTATAGAAAATCCGAAGAAGGTGCAGCCGCTGGTGATTGGTATAATTCTGGTGCGTCATGGAGCAAGCCATTGCCAAGTATAGGTGCTGGAGCAAGATTTCAGGTAATTGAAAAGGCTGGTCAAAAGGTAAATGCAGGAATAGATGTTGCTGTAGGTCGTGGGGATTGGGGATTTTATTTTAGACTTACCGAAGCTTTTTAGAATTATATTAATAATCTTATTTTGATAATTAATTTTTTGGAGCAGAAAGATTTTGTTTTTTCAGGAAAGACCGTCCCGCTATCTGTTACAATCTTGTATGCCGAACCCCGGCACACAAGGATTTCCACTGCTATCGGGGCTAAAGGGAGATACTTTGCTTTTTTGCAATCATTCCAAAAAAATAGAAAAATAAACACAGAATTGCTAGTCATAAAAACTATGAAATTCTGTGATACAAAATGGGAGGTTCCAGTGTTGAAAACAAAGTGTTATTTTTGATTACCTTTGCAAAATGAATAAGAAACACCACTCCAACAATATATTATTGAATTTAGGCATCGAAAGCCTAAATGAAATGCAGGAAGTTGCACAAGATGTCATTTTAAATGATAATAATGTTTTACTGCTTTCTCCAACAGGTTCCGGAAAGACATTGGCTTTTTTATTGCCGATTTTCGAAATGTTACAGCCAGAAATTCTGTCTGTACAATGTTTGATTCTAGTTCCATCACGAGAATTAGGATTGCAAATTGAACAGGTTTGGAAAAAAATGGGAACCGATTACAAAGTAAATGTATGCTACGGCGGACATTCAATTGATACCGAAATCAAAAATTTAAGTAATCCACCGGCAGTTTTAATTGGAACTCCAGGTAGAATAGCAGATCATATCGATAGAGGCACTTTTCGATTGGATAAAATCCAAACTTTAATTCTTGACGAGTTTGACAAATCGCTACAGTTAGGTTTCCACGAACAAATGTCTTTCATTATTGGTAAACTTAGCAAACTGAACAAACGAGTATTGGTTTCAGCCACATCCGACATTGAAATTCCAAAATATACACGAGTTGTGAATCCAACGATCTTGGATTTTATTCCGACAGAAGAGGAGCAGGAAAGTAACTTGGCTACCAAAATGGTAGTTTCGAAAGAAAAAGACAAACTGGGAAGTTTGTTTAATTTGATTTGTTCTTTAAAATCACAACAGGCGATTGTTTTTTGCAATCATCGTGATGCTGCAGAGCGTATTAGCGATACTTTGAACGAAAAGGGAATTTATGCCACTTATTATCATGGTGGAATGGATCAGGATGAACGTGAAAGATCGTTAATTCAATTCCGTAATGGAAGTATGAGTTATTTAATTACTACAGATCTTGCTGCTCGCGGACTTGATATTCCCGAAATGAAGCATGTAATCCACTATCACTTGCCTTTGAAAGAAGATGAGTTTACTCATAGAAATGGGCGTACGGCTCGTATGTTGGCATCTGGGACAGCTTATGTGATTGCGCATGAGAGTGAGAAAAAAATGGATTATTTGGATTACGGTATGGAAGTGTTTAATGTAGAAAATTCAAACACACTTCCAAAACCTCCCGAGTTTCAAACTATTTATATTAGTGGAGGAAAGAAAAATAAACTCAATAAAATTGACATCGTAGGTTTCTTTTCTCAAAAAGGAAAATTGGAAAAAGGAGATTTGGGATTAATTGAAGTCAAAGATTTTATCTCGTTTGCAGCAGTAAAATTCAATAAAGTCAGGGATTTATTGCATCATGTAAAAGATGAAAAAATGAAAGGCAAGAAATTTAAGATTGAAGTAGCAAGAAAGGTGATTAAAAAAGAGGAGGAATAGAATGCAGATTTCAGATTGCAGAGTTTAGATTTTTATGTCTTTATAATTTTTTCTTCAGACTAAAATCTTATGAGTTGTAGTGTTAATTTACAAACAAAAAAAATAAATTACTGTTGATAAAAAGATAATAATAGAAAGGAGTTGTTTCTTTTTATTATTATGTTTGCTAACAAATACTTACCTATCAAGTATATCATTAAACCCCAAATAAATTATGAAAAAAATTATTGCGATTGCTGTTTTGTTTATTAGTTCTATTGGTTTTAGCCAAATTAAAATTGTTGAAACTGTGCCAGTTGAAAAATTGGGAAGGATAAATAATAGTTTTTATGTTCAAAAAATAGGTGATGACTTTACCTTTTTTTACACAACTGTTCAAAGTGAAGAAGAAGAGGCTGCTTTGAAAGCTTTTACTTTTAAAAATGTTGATAATGCTTATCAAAGTCTTTACAAAATTATTTCAAGTGGATTTAGCGCAAGTCCTTTGAATGATGTAAAATTGGAATTACCTAATAATTATGTTTGGTTACACTATATTGCAAGTTCTGATAAAACAACTGTACAATTTATGGTTTCAAACAAAGAAGCTGGTTCAACACATATTTCTGAACCATTATCAAGAGAGCAAGTTGAAAAATTATTTCAAAAAAGCTAATTGAAATAGTATTATAAAACAAAAACGTCCCAATTTATTGGGACGTTTTTTATTTTTATGGAAACCGAAATTATATTTTCTTAACGTATTGTGTAATAATTACAATTTGTTGTCCATCTACTTTTCCTTCAATGTATTCTGCATTTTCATGATCCAAACGGATGTTACGAACCGAAGTTCCTTGTTTGGCAACCATACTTGATCCTTTTACTTTTAGATCCTTGATCAACACTACTGAATCTCCATGGGCTAAAATCACACCATTTACATCGCGGTGTATGATTTTGTTTTCATCATCTTCTCCTTCACCTGTGGCTTGTGCCCATTCCAGTGTGTCTTCGTCAAAATACATTTGTTCCAAAAGCTCTTGAGGCCAACCATTTTTACGCAAACGGCTTAACATTCTCCAAGCTGAAACCTGTACTGGAATGTGTTCGCTCCACATGCTGTCATTCAGACATCTCCAGTGGTTTAAATCTTCATGTCCTGGATTTTCAATTTGATCTATGCAAGTAGTACAAGCAAAAATGCTTTCGTCCAATCCACCTTTTTTGGTAGGCAATATTTGGAATTCTTTTAAGTTCTCGGTGGCAGCGCATAATTCACATTGTGAACCGCTGCGTTTATTTAATTCTCTTTCGAAGCTCATTATGTTGAATGTGTTATTTTAGGTTGCAAAATTACGCTTAAATGGTAGGTTTTGCAAGTTAATGTTTTGTATGTCTTTGTCATTTCAATTAGACAATATTATTCGATTTGAATTTTATTATAAGCAATCCATCGTTTCAAATTCCCTACAAATCTTTTTAAATGGTCTTCATTTAAAAAAATGTTTGTCCAATTGTCATATCTGTCGCATTGTATACTTATGTAATATGTCATAATTGCTAGACAGGCAAAAGGTAAAATACGTCTTTCTTCTTCACTAATTTTAGTTATGGTTTCATAGCCTTTTAAAAAACTTTCTGCTTTAATTTGGTAATCGTTGTCATTTAGGTTTGTATAGTATAATTGAAATAAAAAGTAAGATATATCAAGACATAGCCATCCATTTCCACAAAAATCAAAATCAAAAAGTGTTACTTTATTTTCGGTATTAAAATGTATATTATCAAACCATACGTCCAGGTGAACAGCTCCATTTCTGATTTGATCTTTTTGTACATTATTAAATTCCTTTTGAAGAAAATTAGCAGTTTTTTCTAAAAATAATATCTCGTCAGATTCTTTTTTGAAAAATTCACGTGTTCGTTTAATAGAGTCAATAAGCAAAACAGTATTGTCGTAGGTTATTCTGCTTAATGTAAAATTTTCTGTTGATTGGTGGACTTTTGCTAATGCTTCTCCAATATAAAAACTTGTTTCAGGTGTGAATTTTGCGGATTTTGTGCCATCTGCAAACGAAAATAATACACCAAATCTTTTCCCCTCAGGAGCATTAATTTCTTGAATATATTCATTCAGATTATCGACTATTGGGAATGAAACAGGAGTATTGTTTTTATTTAAGTGGATTAGTAATCTTAACTCTTCTACTATTTCTTTTTTTGTTCTCCAATCAAAAGTATAAATACGAAAAACATATTTCTCATTACTATCGGTAACCATATAAACGTGATTCATTCCAGTTCTGAAAAGCTTACATTCCGTATTTTCGCTTAAAGAGTATTTATGTTGTAATAATTCTCCAAGCTTATTGGCAGAAAGTGTAGAATTTGTTACTGGAAATTCTGTCATCTATTTAGTTTTTTTGGATGGATTATTTTGGAATCTTCCAAGTTTAATTTCGTTCGTAAAGAAACTTAATTCTATTTTTCTGGTTTGGTATTAATATTACTTATGCAATTTGACCCTAACTGCTTTAGGAACCAGCATTTCGTATTCACCAAAATTTCTAATTACATCTCTAACGATACTGGAGCTTATGTATGAAGTTCGTGCTGCGGTCAATAAAAAGACAGTTTCTATTTTGGATAATCGTCTATTGGTGTGGGCGATTGCTTTTTCAAATTCAAAATCGGCGGGGTTGCGGAGTCCTCTTAATATAAAATCAGCTTTTACTTTTTGGCATAAATCGATGGTTAAACCCTCGTAAGTGATGACAGTAATTTTCGGCTCATTTTTGAATGTTTCTTCGATGAAACGTTTTCTTTCTTCGAGTGTAAACATGTATTTTTTTTCGGCATTGACCCCAATGGCAATCACGATTTCATCAAAAAGTGAAATGCCTCTATTGATGATGTCCTCGTGGCCTAAAGTGATAGGGTCAAACGATCCCGGGAATATGGCTTTTTTCATATGAATTTTATATTTTTTTATCGAAATATGGTATTGCCACTCTGTATTTCTATTTGTGATTTGGAATCATGGCGATTTCATTTCAATTTAGTTTAGTTGTTTTTCAATTCTTGAATCCGGAACAATCCAAAGCATCGCTACTGTAATATAAAGCAGACCAGAAATCCAAGGCGAGACAAAAGCCAATGGAATTGCCAATAGATATGCTAATGCTGATATTTTACCTTTCAGATCCTTTTCAACTGCTCGGTGCAAAATTGAATCTTTACCCTCTAGCTTTATAATTTTATTTTGGAGTAAATTGTAAGCAATAGCGCACATCAGTAGGACAAAGCCATAAATGCTCATAGGAACTGCTGCAAAATGATGTTCTCCAATCCAGCTTGTTGCAAACGGAATCAATGAAAGCCAAAAGAGTAAAAAAAGATTGCCCCACAAAATAGAGCCATTCACTTTTTTAACCACTTGAAACATATGATGATGGTTATTCCAATAAATCCCAACGTATATAAAACTCAAAACATAGCTTAAGAAAACTGGAATCAAGTGTTTTAAAGATTCAAAACTATCTTCTTCAGGTGCTTTTATTTCTAAAACCATTATCGTTATGATAATGGCTAAAACACCATCGCTAAAGGCTTCGATTCTGGTTTTATTCATGTTTTTTTAAGATTCTAAGATTCTAAGTTACTAAGTTGCTAAGTGTCTTAGAATCTTAGCAACTTAGTAACTCAGCAACTTAATTAAGTGCCAACTCAATAGCATTTGTAAATAAATCTTCCAGTGAAATCCCTGCTGCTTTGGCTTGTTGCGGAATCAAACTTTCGGTGGTAAGACCAGGAATGGTGTTCATTTCGAGCATATGAGGTTCGCCGTCCACAATGATAAATTCGCTTCGAGAGAATCCTTTCATTTTTAGCACTTCATAGGCGCGTTTGGCTATTTCTCCCACTTTTTGGGTCATTTCATCCGAAATTCTAGCCGGTGTAATTTCCTGTGATTTACCTTGGTATTTGGCTTCATAATCGAAGAAATCATTCTCGGAGATAATTTCGGTTATTGGTAAAACAGTTACTGTCCCTTTGTAGTTAATTACTCCAACAGAAACTTCGGTTCCGTCAAGGAAACTTTCTATGATGATTTCGTTGTCTTCTTTGTAGGCTACTTCAATGGCGATTGGTAACTCGGCAGCAGTTTTTACTTTTGAAATTCCAAAGCTAGAACCGGCCTTATTTGGTTTTACAAAACAAGGCAAACCTAGTTTTTGGACAATTTCGTCAGTGTTGATGATGTCACCTTTGTTTAGATAATATGAATTGGCTGTTTTGATTCCGTATGGTTTCAATACCGACAATAAATCACGTTTGTTGAAGGTTAATGCTGCTTGGTAATAATCGCAGGCAGTTTGAGGAATGTTTAATAATTCGAAATAAGCTTGCATCAATCCGTCTTCACCCGGAGTTCCGTGAATGGCATTGAAAACGCAGTCGAAAGTTTGTTTGGTCCCGTTTATGTTTACGGAAAAATCATTTCGATCAATTGGAAATTCGGCATCATTAGCATCAACATATACCCATTTTTCTTTAAAAATATGGATGCGGAAGGCGTTGTATTTGGTTTTGTCCAAGAATTGGTAAACTACGTTTCCGCTAATTAATGAGATTTGGTATTCGCTTGAATAGCCGCCCATGATGATGGCAATGTTTTTCATTTAATTCGTTTAATCGGTTAAACGTTTAACCGATTAGTCGATTAAACGTATGCTAAACAAAATTATCATTTTTTTTGAAACGAAATAGCTTTATCTTTGCGGGAAATAAAAATATTTATGAGCTTAAAAAAATATCTTACGAGTCGTGTATTTTTCGGACAGGTGTTGATTGCACTTGCCATTATTGCAGTTTTGGGTTATTTATTCATGCATTGGTTGACATTTACTACGGATCATGGAAATGAAATTGCGGTTCCCGATTTGAGAAAATTGACAGAGGAACAAGTAGAAGATAAGCTAGATGAATTGGATTTGGATTATGAGTTGTTGGACAGTGTAGATTTTAGAGGAGATTATCCAAAATATAGTGTCGTGGAGCAAGATCCTATGCCTGGAACAAAGGTGAAAGTAGGTAGAAAAGTATATATTAAGATTAATTCATCTGGGTTTTCGTCTGTTCGAATTCCTGATTTGATTGATAAAACATATCGTGAGGCAGTGCCAACACTTAAGGCATTGGGACTTGAAGCAGGAACAATCACTTATGTTCCAAATCTAGGAAAAGACATGGTCTTGGAAATGCGTTATAAAGGCAGAAATGTGAAAGTAGGAGATAGAGTGTTGAAAGCTTCAAAAATTGATTTGGTTTTGGGAGATGGAAAAGAGAGTTATCAAGAAGAAACTGCTGTAGATTCTACTACTGCTGTTCCAACAGAAGAAAAAACAACAGATGAACAATAATATTGAGCCAATAGAGGATTTAGACGAAGAGTTATTTGAGCATTTTCGTTATGAAGTTCCGAAAGGACAGGCGATTTTGAGGATTGACAAATACCTGATGGGTATGATTCCGAATGCCACACGAAATAAAATACAGAATGCCGCTACCGAAGGGAATATTTTTGTGAATGACTTGACTGTAAAGTCAAATTATAAAGTGAAACCCCTTGATGTGATTCAGGTAATGTTGTCACATCCACCATTTGAAAACAGGGTAGATCCAGAGGATATTCCGTTGGATATTGTTTATGAAGATGAGGCACTTTTGCTAATCAATAAACCACCTGGATTGGTAGTACATCCCGGTCATGGGAATTATACGGGAACTTTGGTGAATGCATTGGCATTTCATTTTGAGAATTTACCAATGAACAGTAGTGAACGTCCTGGATTAGTTCATAGAATTGATAAGGATACTTCGGGATTATTGGTTATTGCCAAAACTGAAGCAGCGATGACGCATTTGGCCAAACAATTTGAAGCCAAAACATCCGAAAGAGAATATATTGCTCTAGTTTGGGGTAATGTTACTGAAGAGCAAGGAACCATTGAAGGGAACTTAGCAAGACACTTGAAAGATCGTATGCAAATGGCTGTTTTTGCCGATCCTGAAATAGGAAAACCAGCAATAACACATTATAAAGTTTTGGAGCGTTTTGGATATGTGACTTTGATTTCATGCAGATTGGAAACAGGAAGAACACACCAGATTCGTGCGCACTTGAAACATATTGGACATCCGCTTTTTAATGATGAGCGTTACGGTGGTCACTTGATTTTAAAAGGAACCACGTTTACGAAATACAAACAGTTTATCGAGAATTGTTTCAAAGCATTGCCACGTCAGGCACTACATGCCAAAACACTTGGTTTTGTACATCCGAATACGGGAGAATTGATGCGTTTTGATACGGAATTGCCTCAGGATTTTAAGGATTGTATCGAGAAATGGAGAGGATACTCGAAATCACATCATGCTGAAGAAGATTAATGATAAAATATAAAAGCCTCAATTTTGAGGCTTTTTTATGGAATACAGTTACTTTATTTCGCTTTAAAAAAGATGTTTTATAATTCCTTTAGAACCTGTTGGACTTGGGGTTAATTCTAAAACAGAATTTGGAGAAAGATTAGGTTCTATTCGGTGGGAAACAAAAAGGATGGCAATATTGGTTTCTTTCTTAATCATATTAATGAGTTGTGTTACCAATATTACATTTTGATCATCCAAACCTTCTAGAGGCTCATCCAGAATTAATAAAGGTGGATGTTTGATTACAGCACGTGCAATAAGGGCAACTCTTTGTTGTCCAATGGAAAGGCGATTGAAAATTTTGTTTTTTAGATGGCTCATTTCAATTGCTTCGAGCCATTGTGCTACGATTCTTCGCTGTAAGGTTGTAGGTTCTGTGTATAATCCAATGGAATCGAAAAATCCGGAGAGAATCATTTCTTCCAAGTCGTAACTTTTATTGAATAAGTCGGTCATAGCTGTGTTGAAAAAACCGATTTGTTTTTTTATTTCCCAAACACTTTCGCCACTTCCTTTTTTTCTTCCAAAGAGTTCTACATCCTGTCCGTACCCTTTGGGATTATCGCCTGAAATTAGGGATAATATAGTACTTTTTCCTGAACCGTTAGGTCCAATAAGATGCCAAAAATCTCCTTGCTTTATGGTCCAGGAAAGAGAATCGATAATTGGTCTTTCATCATAGGAAACGGATACGGCATTCATTTTTATAAGAACACTGTCATTGAAAATCTCTTTATGAATTGGTATTTTATAACCATTGTTATCAAACGAATTATTGTCAATTCCGTTTACGGGTTTTAATTCAAATGTATTATCCGATATCAGTGCTTTATTGGGAATAAAAGGAAGTAAATCAATGGTTCGATTTACCAATTGAATAATTTGAACGGAACTCAAAATAGCCTTAATTGCCAGCGTTAATTCAATTCGTGAAGTATGGTCCAGATGATCCATAGGATTGTCCAGAATAATATAGTCAGGATTTTTTTTGAGGCAATATTTTAAGAATTCCTTTTTTCGTTCTCCTGATGAAAAGGAGCGAAGGTTTCGTTTGGATTCTGTCGTAGCTTCAATCGAATCGTATTGGTATTCTTCTTCGATTAATTTTTGAATGGAAATATCAGAATATAGGATTCCGTTTAACGAATTGAAAACCGACAATTCTCCTTGAATCTCCCCCGATAATAAAGTGTTTATAAAGGTTTTTTTGTCAACTTGATTGGATAAAAGGATGTCCCAATGTTTCATCTTGTATTATGTATTTTGCATTATAAACTAATTTTTAAAATTAGTTTCCAAAGACTTTAATTGATATATCAGTAGGTTTGATAAAAATTATTGTGACTTGAAAGGTTTTCGTTTTAATTCTTTTAATTTATCTAACACCTCTTTTTTTCGATATTCACCTCGATGTAAGAAATAATTACCGCTAGAATCCAAAATTATATATCCGCCATTTAATCCATCAAAGAAGAGGAAGTTTTTTTGAATGTAATTTTCGGCGTCTTTAATCCAGCCAATCTTATTGCCATGATAATAATAAAGATTTCTTACATCTGGATTTATTATCCACAAGTGATTTACTTTGTCAATTTTCCTAATTTGTTTTATATAATCATCTTCAAAAATATCCCAAGGAACCTGAGAACTGATTGAAGTTGGTTTAGGATCATTGTCTATATAATTTATTACTGTGAAGTTGTTTTTGTCCAAGTCATAAGTTTTCTTAAAATAATCAAGTGTTGATTCTTTTAATTTGCTTGTTACTTCCATCTTTATCAAATAAGAGACTTTTAAAGAGTCATCTTCATAAATAAGAGGATGGCTTAATTCCTTTTTTAAACTCAGATATTGACTCTCTGATATTTCGATTAATTCATTGTTAGAATCATTATTATAATAAGTATGCTTTTTAGTTTGAGAAAATAAAAAAGCAGACTGTGCTATTGCAATTAAAGTAATTAAAGAATTTCTCATAAAACTATTGTTTTTTAGTGTTTTGCTCAATATCAGATTCAAAAATCTTGAATCTGTTTTCCAAATTCTGGATTAATTGCTTTTTTACCACAGAATCTTGTATAAAACTATAGTTGATACTGTTGTAAACAAATTGTTTGATGTCGGTATAGGAAATGGTTTTGTATCTTTTTGCCAATAAAACATATTGCTCGGTCATATTGGTTCGCAATATTCCGGCATCATCTGTACTAATTACAATTGGTACACCAAATTTTTTGTACAATAAAATAGGATGACGATTTTCTTTTACTTTTAAAATAAACTCATTACTGGTAAGGTTGATCTCGATCGGAATGTTATTCTTAGCCATATAGCGCATTAAATCATAGCTCTTTTCTTCGTAGGCCATATCGACTCCATGTCCGATTCTATTGGCGCCAGCAGTATAAACAGCTGCATTGATATGCCAACTTAATTCTTCGGGACGAACCAATCCGAGAGTGAGTTCACCGGCGTGCATGGTATATTTTACATTTGGAAAACGGTTGTGGCAATATTTGAACATAACCATGTGTAACCAATAATCTTTCATGGAAGTTTCACCATCTTCTGGAGAAACAATATTAACACCTGCCATCAACGGACTGCTGTCGGCCGAGATAAAAGCAACCATTAAATTTTTGAATAAATCAACCGGTTCCATGAAACGCAAAACAAAATTTTGATAGCGCATCGTGAATTGGTTGTCGTCTATTTTAAGTTCTTTATGCATTTTAGCTACAAAGTTGGTATTGAAATCGGAAGCATATTTTTTAGCTTCTTTTTGATAGAAAATGTTATACAAGGAATCCAAAGATTGCATAACGACTTTTTCGTTTTTGCTTGCCGCAAATTTTCTTAAATTGGTATTGAATTTTGCCAAATCATCTGTTTTTATCGCACAGGGAATAGTCGATAATTGGGTTTCGATGTAGCTTACATTTTCTTTAATAGCTCTGTTTTTTAGTTCTAATAAACCGGCTTCAAAATTGTTTTTTGTGGCAGGTTCAAACTTCATAAAGGATTCAAAAAATAATTTATCCGAAGGGTAATCAACATTGTTGTAGTCTTTGACAGACCATTTTTGCATGATTTTCTGTTTGTAGGCATCCAATTCGCCATTCTTTTGTAAAGTCGAAAATAAAACCCAGTCAGCTCCTGACTCTTTTTCTTGGCTTACAGTCATGGTTTGAGTGTTGAGATAAAAATCTTCAGCAATGGCGTGAGCTAATAATGGTTCTGCATAAATCGAACCGGAATAATGGTGGTGTAAATCGCCGCCTTTTGGCATTTGAGCAAAGAAAGCTGTGAGTTCAACTTCATTATCTCTGATTTTTTCAAAATATTGATTGGCAGATTGTGCAAAACCTACTTGGAATAGGGTATAAAAAAGGAAGGTGAAAAATATCTTCATTGTATAAATTTCATTCAAATATAAAAAATAAATAGAAATTTATTTCATCTCATTTAAATAAAAGTTTCATTATTGCTTTCAGAATAATCTAAATCCACATGGAAAGTTTCCTTTAATTTCCATAGTGCCAATAGTGAAACGATTGATAATAAGGAACCAACGATCATTCCTGATTTGAGAATATCACCATCAAAAAGACGGTCACGGAAAAAACTATAGATCAAAATAATTAGCGGAAGCGAACCCCTAACAAAATTTGGAACTGTAGTTGTTACTGTTGCTCTGATATTAGTTCCAAATTGCTCGGCTGCAATGGTTACGAATAAAACCCAATAGCCGACAGAAACCCCCATTGCAAAACAAAGCAAATAGAAAGTTGAAACCGAAATTCCATAAGCATTCAAATAGACAAAAACCATGATTAGGTTAGAAATCAAAAATAGACACATGATTTTTTTTCGGCTTTTTACCCATTGGCTTAATAATCCACTAGCGATGTCTCCAAAAACCAAACCGCTATAGCAAAAGGCAATTGCTTTTCCAGCTGCAATAGTTTCGGCTTGTTGCACACCAAGGGCTTTAGCAAATTCGGGTGAAAAAGTAATCAAAACGCCCACCAAAAACCAAAGCGGAACACCAATAAGTATGCATTGAAGGTATTTTAAAAACCGTTTTGAGTTGGTAAACAAAGAGAGAAAGTCTCCTTTTTTTTCGTCGATTTGCTGTATTTTCTTGAACATTCCGGACTCGGTAATGCTGATTCTTAAAAATAATAACAAGATGCCAAGACCACCTCCTGCATAATAACATAGGCGCCAATCTTGGAAAAATTGATAGACCAAATAAGCGGCAACCGCTCCCGAAACTCCAACCGAAGCTACAATCATAGTTCCGTAGCCACGTTTTTCTTTAGGCAAAGACTCTGCAAC
Source organism: Flavobacterium granuli (assembly GCF_031456055.1). Lineage (GTDB taxonomy): Bacteria > Bacteroidota > Bacteroidia > Flavobacteriales > Flavobacteriaceae > Flavobacterium > Flavobacterium granuli_A. The sequence goes on along the minus strand of NZ_JAVDTX010000006.1, from coordinate 126,025 downwards.
TAAAGTGATTCCTGCACCTAATTCCCCTGCAAGTCCAATTCCTGCAATCAATCTCCAAAACGCATATCCATCAACGGTAGTTACCATTCCGTTTGCAATATTGGCCACAGAATACAGTAAAATAGAACCAAATAAAACGGATATTCTTCCTTTTTTATCTCCTAAAATTCCCCATAAAATTCCCCCAAAAAGCATACCGAACATTTGCATACTAATCAAATATTCTCCTTGATCACGTATGGCATCTCCTGTTATTCCAAGATCCTTTAGACTATCGGTACGAACGATTCCAAAAAGCAATAAATCATAAATATCAACAAAATAACCAAGAGCGGCTACAATCACCGCGGCATTGAGAATTGATTTTGAATTTTTTGAAATTGATGGGGGAGTATTGGTCATTAGGGTTTGGTCTTTATTGGCAGTTTCATTAATAAATCGGTTTGTTGGTCATTGCCTAAAATAAAAATATGTTTGTCGAATGTGATAAAACCATTTTTGGCATAAAATTGTAAGGCTCTGTGGTTTTCTTCCCAGACTCCTAGCCAAATATAATCGACGTGATATTCTTGTGCAACTTTTACGGCTTGGTCAAGTAATAGTTGTCCAATTTTTTTTCCGTGAAAAGCTTTTAAAACATAAATGCGCTGGATTTCTATTGTTTCGTCTTTTATTGTTTCGGTTTGTGCATTTCCCAGATTTAATTTGAGATAACCAACGGGTTCGTTGTCACAAAAAGCGATATAAAAAGGAGAGTCAGGATTGTTTATTTCTGAAGTTAATTGCGCTGTATTGAAATTTTCCTGCACGTATTTCGCCATATTTTCAGGCGTGTTTATCTCTGAAAAAGTTTCGGTAAAAGATTTCGTGCTTATGTTTTGTATTGTGATAAGGTCTTCTAAATAGGCTCTTTTGATTTCAATCATTTCAATCGGTTTTATTTCTTTTAAAATCAAAAATAAGGAAAATAAACAGCATTCATTTTAAAAATCTATGAGCGCATTAAACAATTCAATTCATAGTTTCCGAATTCTAGATTTCAATTTGTACTTTTGAAATCACTAAAAAAGAATTCGAAAGCCCTTATTCAATATGAAAATTGTACTCTCTCCAGCCAAATCGTTAAACTTCGAACAAGAATTACCGACTACTCAATATACATCATCATCTTTTCTAAAAGAATCCAGACAGGTTCATAAAGTTTTGAAGCAACAATCACCTAAAACCTTATCGGAATTGATGTCTATTTCTGAGAAATTGGCCGATTTGAATTGGAAACGCAACCAAGATTGGAAAACTCCTTTTACACCCGAAAATGCACGTCCAGCAGTTTATGCTTTTGATGGCGATGTTTACACGGGATTGGACGCTTATTCAATTCCGATGGAGAAACTGGAACAGCTTCAAGATAGTTTACGAATTTTATCAGGTTTGTATGGTTATTTGAAACCATTGGATTTAATACAGCCTTATCGTCTTGAAATGGGAACGAAATTACCCATTGGCGAAAGCAAAAACTTATATGAGTTTTGGAAAAAAAACATAACAGCTTCATTGAACAAGGAGCTTAAAAAAGGGGAGTTGTTTATTAATTTGGCGAGCAACGAATATTTTTCAGCAGTCGATGTGAAGGCTTTGAAAGTTCCTGTTATTACTCCTGAATTTAAGGATTACAAAGATGGAAATCTGAAAATGATTAGTTTTTTTGCTAAGAAGGCGAGGGGATTGATGGTACGTTATATTTTGGATACCAATACCCAAACTCTTGATGATTTGAAGGGATTCAATTATGAAGGTTATCAATTTGACGCTAATTTGTCGAAGGGGAATAATTTGGTTTTTACGAGGTAGGGTTTAGTTGATAGAATTCAGAACTTAGGTAGGAGAATAAATTCTGCTAATCATGTAAAATTAGCAGAAAGTTTCTAATTCTCGCAAACACAAACTATTTTCCAAATTAAGCGAATGCCAACTCGATTGTAAAAAGTGAATGAAGTTTGGTTTTATTTTTGCAATAGTTTTTCAATTTTTAAGAGCGTTTCTTTTGCGTTTTGATTTGTTGGGTCTAATTCTAACGTTTTTAAATAATCGCTCTTTGATAACAGATATTCTTTTTTATTAAAATAAGCTTCACCACGGCTATCATAGACATTTGCTGAATTTGGAAACTCATTAACATTTAGATCAAAAATTTTAATCGCTGATTCTATTTTAGCATTTTGCAGAAATTCATATCCAAGTTGATTTAGTTCTCTTTCGTCAGAAAAATTATAATCAGTAATGTTGTTCTTTTTGAGGTTTTTGTACAGTTCAATTCCTTTATCAATATTCTTATGGCATTCTTTTCTTATGGTTAAAGCAATAGATTCTTTTTGAGATTCTAATGGGTAATTTTTCCAATTATTCAAGCTAGCAACGCTAGCAACTATTTCATTAATTATCGGAAACATTCTGCCATTTGTCATTACGACTATTCCGTTTCCGCCTTCAAAATCACCTCCGTAATAACAAACAAAACCTTCATTTCCGCCATTATGACCAAAGTATTTAGTCCCTTTAAAATCATTTACGAACACACCAAAATTATTATCTACTCTTTTTGCAGACATTTCCTTAGACAGTATTTTATTTGATTTTCCTAATAATGATAATTGCGTTTCAATGATATATTTTGCTAAATCTGTTGGGTTAGTCCATAAACCGGCAGCCGCTTTTTCTGGATAAATATGATATTTCCCTTTAACTTCTTTGTCAATATTATATCCCGTTGCAAGTAATTTTTCTTTCTCTTTAACAGAAGGCTGATTAAAGGAACTGTTGTCCATTCCCAATGGAGTCAAAACATTTTTCAACATATACTCTTCGTATTTTTCCCCTGTCGTGTTTTCAAGAATTAATTGGGTAATCGTAGTTCCGCCTCCCGAATATTGAAACTTTAAACCTGGTTCAAATACAGACCGTACAGCATTTGAATTGGAAGGTTTTACCCCGTCAAGAGTTTCTATTGTTGTTGGTAATTTCGCTCCCTTTTCATAACCTCCAAAACCGCCTACTGACAAGCCAGCCGTATGATTTAATAAATTTGCAATTGTGATTTTTTTTTCTTTCGAAACGGAATCGTACGGAAATTTCCAATCTTTTAAATAATTATTTATATCATTATCTAATCCCAATTTACCTTCTTCAACTAGTTTTAAAATACCAAGACTATTGAAAGATTTACTTATCGAAGCAGCTTGAAAAAGTGTTTGCGGAGTTGCTAATCGCTTTTCAGATATATCTGCATAACCATAGGCTTTTACCCATTCTACTTTGTAATCTTTAATTACTGCAATACTTACCGCATTAATTTCGTAAAAAGCCATTCTTTCTTTTAAAGACCATTTTTTATTTTTTGATGTATCCCAATGATTTAAGTTATTTTCAAATGTCTTTATTTTATCATTTACATCTTGTGAAAAACTGTTAAGAGATAAAAATAGTATAATAATTAAGTTCAGTTTTTGCATGTTTTTTTCTTTTGAAAAGTTAGTGTTTTGGTTCTTATAATTTCACTATGTCGATGTGCTTTGTGGGCAAGGATTGCAAATCCGCACTATTGGGTTAAAATATCAACCAATTCTTTAAAGCCCATTTTTTTAGCGTGTTCCAATGGTGTTATGCCATTCTTATCTGTGATGTTTTTATCTGCACCATGTGCAAGTAACAATCTTACTATTTCCTGTTGACTTTTGCTACCATTTGATAATACAATAGCTTCTAAGAGGGCAGTCCATCCTAGTCTGTTTATGTGATTAACTTTTACATTTGTTTTTTCAAGTAATAATTTTACAACATCTACGTGACCTTTTTCACAAGCAGGAATTAATGCAGTTCCTCCATAACCATTTAAAATCGTCATATCAGGATTTGATTTTTCAATAAGTAATTGAACAATATCCCCATACCCCTTTACACTTGCAATCATAATTGGTGTGTTGTCAATTTTATCGCTTGTAATATTTATATTAGCATCGTGTTCTAACAACAATTTAACCATTGTAATGTCATTCTTATCTGTTGCAATAATGACCCCAGTTTCATTATTGGCATCTTTACTATTAATATCAATATTGTTTTTCAATTGATTTTTTACTGTAATAAAATCACCGTTTCTAAGTGCTGTAAAATATTTTTCGGTATCCATTTTTGTTTTGTGCAAGTTTTCGTTCTTTGGATTATTATTCATTACTTTCAAATTTTGATTACAACTCGTGCTCACAATACAGGATACCATAAGTATTACAAAAAGGGTGTGCGATTTGTATTTTATCATAAATATTTTTTTACAGTTTTGATTGTTTTGTTTCTAATCAGATTGTAGATTTTCAATCCGCTACCTTTCTAGTTGTCAAGTCCAATTTGTTTTTTATAATTTTACCAATCTCACTATTATGTCAATGTACTTTGTGGGCACAGATTGTAAATCAGTTATCGAGTTTTATTTATTCATTAAATTGAGTAATTTCAAAATGGTATTCTTTTTTTTCTTTGGGAATAATAGTTAGGTTTTCCATAGTCCCATTTTTAATTACTGCTTCTGTTTCCCAATTTCCTTTTGTGAATTTAAATTGAGCAGGAGAGTGAATTTTTACTTTTAATTCTCTTTCAAAATCAGATTTTTTATTCATTTTAATTTGATTTGGATTCCAATTTCCTAAACTTATTTGATTTCCTGTAATAAATAACTCGTCATCCTTGTTGGGAACTTTTACATTAATTGTAATCTCATACTCTTCAGTTGAAAGTTCATTTTGCTGTTCAGAATAAATACTATTAAAATAATATTGGATTGCAAAATTTAGGCTTGGTGGAAATGTACTCCAATGGGTTTCATTCGAAAAATCTTTAATAACAAATTTTAATTTATCAGTTTTCAAAGAATCTTTCAAAAAGGAATATACTTTTTCTCTTGCAGGTTTCCATACTTTCCAATATTCATCTTCATTCGCATTACTCAAATAGAGAAATTTGTTTGTTTTCAATTTGGAAAAGTCAAAATGATACAAATCATCTACTAATCTTTCTTTGTCAAATGAAAAATTTGGTGAAATAGCAATGTAATTATCAAACAAGTTAGGTTCATTCAAAAATGAATATACAACGAAAGAAGCACTTAATGAGTGACCAATAGCAGTTCTGTGTTTTAAAGTTCTATAATGATTTTCGATATAAGGGACTACTTCATTTTTTACATAACTCAAAAAGTTATCTGCGTTTCCTGCATAACCGCCATAGAAATCTTTTATTGCTGTATTTTTTGGATAGGGTAAAAGGTCATTGTTCCTTGCATAATCAAGTTTTTCAATATAAGGAGAAGGTATTCCTACTACAATAAACTTTTTGGAAGCATCGCTTAAAAAACTAATTATTGAATGAGTGTAATCAAAAAATTCCCTGTTTTGTGAATCGAAGATATAAAATACATCATAATTCGAGTATGGATTTTCTTTATAGTTTTTTGGAGTATAAACTAAAATTTCACGATTTTGGTTTAATTCTTTTGAATTGATTTTAATATTCTCAATTTGAGCAATTTCTTGTCCTTTGATTGTATTTAGAAATGAGAAAAAAAATAGTAAAAAGGTCGTTTTTATCATATTTCTGTTTTTTAAAATCATACTAAAAGTTCTTGTACTACAGTGGGTTTGTTACTAAATTAAGCCCATTATTCGAATTTATCAAATATCCTTTTTATTTAGGATTGTCATAAAATACCGGAACATAAAAATTGCGGTCAATTACCACTTCGGCTTTGTCCATTTTTGTTGGGTCTTTCTGCCAACTTGTCTTTGGATAAATCCATTTTTCTTCTCCGTTTAACTTTATTTTTAATGGCATATCAAAGCCTGTTATGGAATTGCTCCATCGGTAAGAAAGTTGGTTATTTGCGAAAAAATATTCAAAGACAGGAATTTGTGTTGTTCTCAGGTATTGATCCCAAAAGTTTTTTAGTTTTAGTCCTGATTTTTCGGCTATGTAATCTTCTATTTGTTTGGTGGTTACAGTCTGATGATAAAATTCCATATTCAGTCCCCTGAGTATTTGTCTCCATTTCTCATCGTCGTTTACAAGTTGTCGCAGCATGTGTAAAATGGCAGCTCCTTTATCGTAATTATCTCCTGTATAGTCCAGATCGTTGACCCCATAATGCCCAATCAGGGGTTTATCATTTTGTATGCGTTTTCTGATTCCGATTTGATAATCATCTCCTGCTTGTTTTCCGTAGTGGTATTCCACGTAAAGCCCTTCTGCATAGGAGGTGAAAGATTCATGTATCCAGATATCAGCTATGTCCTTGAAAGTAATATTGCAGGCAAACCATTCATGAGCTGACTCATGTATAATGAGATTATCAAATTTTAACCCCCAGCCTGTTTGAGATTTATCTCTTCCGAGAGTTCCATTTTTGTAATCGTTGCCATAAGCCGTTGCACTTTGATGTTCCATGCCTATATAGGAGACTTCAACCAGCTTATAACTATCTTCATAAAATGGGTAGGGGCCAAACCAATGCTCAAATGCTTTTAGCATCATAGGTACTTGCTTAAAATGTTCTTTCGCCTTTGAAAGATTTTGTTTTAGCACATAATAATTACAATTTAACGGGCCTTTTTCACCATTATAGATCTCCGAAAAATTTGCATAGTTTCCTATGTTAAAGTTTACTGCATAATTATTAATCGGATTTTTTACAAACCAGTGATATGTAGTAGTATTGTTTTTCTTCTTTTCTGTTTCGATCAATCTGCCATTGGCTACTGCTATGAGACCTTTACGAACATTGATGCTGAATTTCAAGCTGTCCACTTCGTCATACATATGATCTTTGCAAGGCCACCATTGACTTGATCCGGCACCCCAGCTTATACTAGAAACGTAGGGATTGCCAAGGCTGTCTTTTTTCCATACCAGCCCAGAGTCCCATGGTGGATTAGGCGCTGTTTTTGGCTTCCCACTGTATTGAACTATAATTTCATTGGATGTTCCGGGTACTTGTTTCTTTTCTAATTCAATAAAATAAGCGTTTCCATCCCTAGTGTACTTTAGTTCTTTTCCTTCTTGAGTAGCTTTGGAAATGTTCATTGGAGGCTGAAGATCAATCTGAATTATTTGATTTGGCTTCAATACTTTATATTTAATAGTATTTGATCCCTGAACGGTCTGTTTGTCAATATCAACGGCTATGTCAAGATGATAATAGGAGAGGTCCCACCATGCTCTTTCCTTAGTGATAGTTCCTCTTAGAGAGTCTTGTCTTGTGAAATTCTGTGCTTCACTTGCAGTGTACACTAAGCAGGTCAGCATTGAAATAATAAATACTCTCATAATTCTTAATTAATTTAAATTTATTAATGTAATGTGCAACACAGCCAGACTGTAAATCCGACACCTGAATTAGCTGTAGGCAGTTAATTTATTTTTTTATCCTTTGTAAATCTAAATCCTGAAAATCATAACTGAAATTTATATTTGGCGAAATTCCTTTCATTTTTATGCTTTGTGCTTTACCTTTTTCGTCTAAATTAAAGACAGCAAATGCATCCAAAGACCTATACTTGTATTCCCATTTAATTGCAAAAGTGTTTTCTTTATAAAAACTCATTGGACCATTTAGCTTTGGGGAACGCAAAGATTTAAACCATAACTGATTTCCTTTCATTGCTATTTCAATTTTCCCAAACCATTTATCTTCATAAATACCAATATAATCTGAGGTGTTAATTTTTGTGTTTTTAGCTTTAGCAACTGTTTCCCAAACCTCTGTCAATATTGTATCTCCTTTACCTTTTTTGGATTGATAATCTTTACTGTACTTAGCTATCCAGTCAAAATGGTCAAGACCTAAATAGCTGTCCAAAATGATTTTATTGATTGCTTGATTAGCTGCGCCTCCGCTACTTTCTGTATTGGTTAATATCACAATGCCTAAGTTTAAATCAGGAATCAGGGTTACTCTTGATAACATGCCAAGCAAGCTTCCCGTATGGGATGCCCTTAAATTTCCTCTTACTTCAGTTAGTTCCCATCCTAAGCCATATCCATGAAAGTGTTCTTTATACCTAGGCTCAGTATAGACATCCATAGCAGTGTGTATAGCCCACATTTCTTTTTGTTTTTCTGCTGTAAACAATTGTTTTTCTAAACCAACACCATACTTTCCATTATTCAGTTGCATAATCATCCATTTACTCATATCATGTACATTTGATAAAATACCCCCAGAGGCTCCGTTTATCCTTTTCTGGTATAATGGCACGCTTTTCATTTTGCCATCACCCATTTCCACCGTATGTGCTGTGGCTAAATTGGTTCTATCATTTATTGCTTCGAGGGATGAAAATGAGTTAGTCATTTGCAATGGATCTAGAATTCTTGTTTGAATAAATTTTTCCCAAGTCATACCGCTAACTCTTGCTGTCAATTCTCCTGCGATAACATAAAGCTGATTATCATAATCGTACTTTGTTCTGAATTCAGATACAGGCTTGAAATATTGTAATGCGCTCAGTTTATCTTCAATGGTAAAATTTGCGCCATCTGGAAAATCCATTAGGTCGCCAGCGCCCAAGCCAAGTCCGCTTCTATGACATAACAAATCTTCTACAGTAAAATGTTCTGTTACATAGTCATTATACATTTTAAATTCAGGCAGGTAGGTTTTCACTTTATCTTTCCAATTCAGTTTGCCTTCGTCAATTAAAATTGCCAAACCCGCTGTTGTAAAAGCCTTGCTGTTTGAAGCAATTTGAAAGTTAGTATATTCATCAACCGGTAATTTTGTATCAATGGACTTTATGCCATAACCTTTTTCATGAATGACAGCTCCATCTTTTACTATTGCTACCGCAATACCAGCCACATTAAATTCTTTCATTGCTTTTTGTACCAGTGAATCTACTTGATTAGCGGATAATTGAGCATTCACAGGATTGTTTGAAAGCAACATACAGAACATGAAAACGGATAGTAAGGATTTTATTGTAGCCATTATTTTTATTAATGTAGTTATATCAGTTTTCTGGTTACAGCTAGCAAGTTTATAAATCTGATAAACATCCTTTTTGAATGTCCTTTCAAATATAGATAATAATAGTCACAAACCTACAAATGTTAAATTTTGTTTGTTTCAGTAGTTTTCATGCTCCGCTCATTAAAATAGGGCATCCGAAGAAAAAATAATGCCTTCAAACGAGCTTCGGAACGCATCGAACGAGCTTCGGAATACATCAAGTTATCTTCGTAACGTATCAAATAGTCTTCTGACTTTAAATTACAGTCTTCGGAGAAGGTATTGTCTCATTTGGACGAGTTTTTATTAGAATAATTCAGGTAGCAGAATTTAGATTGTAGAAATAAAAAAAGCTCCGAATCTCACTTATGATTAGTGAAATTCGGAACTCATTATTTTTTTTGAATGTCGATAAAAAAGCAAAAAAGCCTCTCTTTAGCCCCGATAGTAGTGAAAATCCTTGTGAGCCGGTGTTCGGCTCACAAGATTGTAACGGATAGCGGGACTAATGCCGACTGAAAATGCCTAATGTTTCTGCTCCTAATTATTAGCAAACACAATGCTGCATTCTAAAATCTGCAATCTGCCTTCTGATTTCTGCCATCTAAAATCCTAATGCATCGCCTCGGCTGGATCAATTTTGTTTTTTCCTTTTTTAAGCATTAGAATAAAAGGAATGCATAGCAGGAATAAGACTCCGAGATACATGAAAACGTCCATGTATGATAAAACGGAACTTTGCAACATCACTTTTGATTCTAGTATTTTATAGGCTTTGGACAAGGCTTCGTTGTAACTGTATCCTTTTGCCATGAAACCCATTTGGAGTTGATGAACTGTTTGTTGTACTTTGAAAGAACTTTGATCGAGATATCCAATTAAATTCACACGGTGTTCCTGGTTAAGCCTGGTAAGGTAAGTGGTAATGATGGCAATACCGAAAGAACCCCCCAATTGTCTCATCATTCCAGTAAAGGCTGCTCCTTCACCAATATGTTTCCCTTTTAGGGTGGATAGTGATAAAGTGGTAATTGGTACAAACAATAATCCCAAACCTACACCTCTAAGGATTAACGGCCAAAACATATGCTCTACGCCAGTGTCAGGTGTCATTATTCCGTGCATCAAAAAGGTAAATATGAAAAAGATAAGGAATCCTCCCGCCGCCATATAGTGTTGGGGAACGCCGCGCTGAATCATTTTTCCAACAAAAGGCATCATGATACCTGTTGTTATCGAACTTGGAATTAGTAACAATCCGGCATCGGTTGCCGTCCATCCTAATATGGATTGAGTATATATCGGAATGATAAAGGTCGATCCAAAAAGCCCGAATCCCATAATGAATGACATAATGGTTCCAATTCTAAGATTGGTGTCTTTTAATACTTTCAAATTTACGATTGGATGTTTATATACGAGTTCTCGCCATATAAACAGTATTAAACCAAAGACAAAAACTAGACTTAAAGTCACGATTAAGCTGTCATTGAACCAATCGTCCTGCTGACCGTGTTCTAATACAAATTGCAAAGAACCGATGAAAGTGGCCAAGAGCACAATTCCCCACCAATCGACTTGGTTTGCTTTTAGTTTGTCCCCGTATTTTGGGCTTTTCACATAACCAATGGTTAAGAAAGTGGCAATAATACCAATTGGAATATTTATGTAAAAAATGAAAGGCCATGAGAAATTATCAACAATATATCCTCCTAATGGCGGTCCCAATGTTGGCCCAACGATAACTCCCATTCCGTAAATAGCTTGTGCCATTCCTCTTTTGGCTACAGGATAACTCTCAGTAATAATGGTTTGCGCAGTTACCAATAAGGCTCCTCCTCCCAAACCTTGTATGAATCGAAAAGCAACGAGTTCCCAAATATTGGTTGCGTTTCCGCATAAAAAGGAAGCCACTGTAAAAATGACAATGGATGTTGCAAAGTAATTACGGCGTCCAAATTGTTGCGACAACCAACTCGTCATAGGGATTATAATCACGTTTGCAATTGCATACGCTGTAATAACCCAAGCGACATCGGTTAAAGTAGCGCCAAGGCTACCTCTCATATTATTTAGGGCGACGTTTACAATTGTAGTATCTACAATTTCTAGTAAAGCACACATTATACAGGTTATCGTGATGATGACTCTATTAAATCCGTATTCTACTAAATCGTCTTCTTGGTTTTGTACCATTTTGAATTTTTAATATGTAATGGTTTAAATTCTTTAAATAAGTTTTTTTAAACTTATTATTTCAAATGAACATCTACATCAGCGTTCATACCAGGGCGAAGCAATTTTATTTTTTCAGGATCGTTTGAAGCGTTCAAGCTTATTTTTACCGGTAATCTTTGGATGGTTTTCACAAAGTTTCCAGTTGCGTTATCAGGAGGTAGCAATGAAAAACGAGATCCAGTTGCTGGAGAGAATGAAGTAAGCGTTCCTTCAAAATCATAATCAGGATAAGCATCTACTTTTACTGTTACTTTTTGTCCGATAATCATTTTGTTCAATTGTGTTTCTTTAAAATTAGCCACAACCCAAGCTTCATTGTTATTGATGATATAAAATAAAGATTGTCCTTGTTGTACCAATTGTCCTGGCTGAATATCAATTTTTGAAACCTGTCCGTCAATGGCAGCAGTTACAACAGTATAAGTCAAGTTTAATTGAGCCACTTCCAATAATGCTTTTGCTTTATTGATATTGGCAGCAGCAACTTCTGTTTGTTTATTACTAACTCTTGATTTTGCTTCAATTACCGATTTTTGGTAAGCGCTTGCTTTTTGTTGTTGTTGCAAAATACGTACTTGGCTTTCAGCTTCTTGTTTGGTAGCCAATGCTTGTTCGTATTGTTGTTTTGTGATTGAGTGATTTTTGTATAGGTTTTCGTAACGAACATAGTCGCTGTTTGCTCTTCCTAATCTAATTTTTGCAGTTTCAATATTTCCTCCTGCCGATTGTACATTGGCATCCGAAACAGCAATACTTGCCATAGCACTTCCGATATCTTCTTTGGCTACTGCAAATCCGCCTTCAGCAGCTACAAAAGCAGCATTTGCTTCTTCAATTTTTAATTGGTAATCTCTTTTGTCAATTGTAAATAAGGTATCTCCTTTTTTTACATAGTCATTGTCTTTTACATAAACTTTACTAATATATCCCGAAACTCTTGGGATTATTGGATTCATGTTTTTCTCGATTTGAGCATCATCCGTTTCTTCGTGTCCTTGAGAATGAATGTATTTTGAAATTCCGTAAGTTCCTCCAACTAGGATTAAAACAGATAGGATTATAATGAATTTGGTGTTAGTTTTTTTCTTTTCCATGATATGGTTGGTTATATTTTTGAAATGTTGAAGGTTTGTGATAGTTGTCCTGTTGCTGAAAGTAATTCGTAGTATTTTTGAATAACATCTACTTTGGCAATGGTTTCGGCTATTTTTGATTTTAGTTGTTCTACATCTGCTTCAAGTAAATCATTAGTATCCGAAAGTCCATTGTCGTATTTGTCTTTTACGATTCGGTAGTTTTCAGTGGCTTGTTCAACAGCTTGATTGTAAACTACATTTTGTTTTATAGCCAAATCATAATTAGTGATAGCCTGTTGTACTTGAACTCTAATGTTGTCTTTTAAAAGTTCTTCAGTATTTTTTACTTCAAGCGCTTTGCTTTCTGCAATTTTTACCTGAGTACTGTTTTTTAATATTCCGCTGACATCATATGATACTCCAACACCAATAAACATAGCATTTTCTAATCTCATTATATTGTTTACGTTCAAAGCAGCATATCCACCTGTCAAACCTACAGTCGGATAGTAATCACCTTTGGCAATTCTAATATTGTTTTGAGTTGCTTTTTCTTGAAATTGCAGTGCTTCTAAATCTTTGCGGTTTTGAAAAGCTGGTTGTTCGTCAGTTGGTACTGAATTCTTCGGAAAGTTAATTAAATCACTTTCAGTTACTGCTAATTTTGTTTCTGTTGGTAATTTCAACAACGTAACTAGGTAGTAATTGATTATTTTTTCATTATTCAAAGCTTCATCAAGAGACAATTGGATTTTGGAAGCTTGAAGTTGTGACTTCAATAAATCATTACGAGGAATGATTCCGTTTTTTTCCAAAGCGATAAAATCAGTAACGCGTTGTTCTGCGCTTTTTTGATTTTCCTTCAATAATTCGATAGTTCTTTGCGCTTTGTGCAAATTGGCATAATAGTTTATGACTCTCATAGCCACATCTTCTTTGGTTTTTGATGCCATTGCATTTTCTGCTTGGTACAAATTATCCTGAAGTTTGATGCTGTTTTGGATTTTCATTCCAGCAAAAATGGGAAGATTCAAACTGGCTTGGCCAATGGCAATTTTGTCCGGTACTGGGAATTCTCCCGATCCCGCATCAAGTTCTAAGTGTACGGTTGGTTCCGTTAATTGAAGAAATTGTCCAGTAAGTTTTAAATCGGGATATTGAGTGTTCTTAGCCGATTGTAATTCATGTTTTTTCGTCTCTACTTTGGTACTGGCCAATGAGATTTCATTACTTTTTGTCCAAGCCAATTGGATAGCGTCTTCCAGCTTTAAATTGGTTTTGTCTTGGGCATTGATGGATGAAATTCCAATGAAGAACCCTCCAAAGAGCATTAAATAACTAACTTTCATATGTCAAGAGGGCTTTAATGGTTTGTTGAATGTGCATTGTTAAAGTTGTTTTAATATAAGTGTTGTATTCTTCTTCAGTATTTAGGTTTAATAGATTTTGGAAAAACATCCTGTTCAAGTGAAAATGAAAATAGGTGCCAAGAATCGTTGTGGTAAGCAGCGGAACAATTATGTCCTTCCTGAAAATTCCTTTCTCTTGGCCATCTTGGATTATAGTTTCCAATGATTTTAGATTTCCTTTCTTTAATTCTGTAAAAGCCTGCAGATTGATAACTCTTTGACTTGACGAAAATTCAAAGTGTATAATTTTGTAGATGCATCTGTTACTGTTGATTTTGTCGATATAAAGCTCAATCAGTTTATTTATTTTTTGGAGTGGATCTAAATCTTCCAAAGTCAAAATATCCAGCTGTAGTTTAATATCCACTGCACGGTTTACAATAATGGATTCCAATAATTGCTCTTTGGAACCAAAATAATAGGAAACCATGGCAATGTTAATTTTGGCTTCCTTTGCAATGTCCCGTATTGAAGTACCGTCAAAACCTTTTTCTGCGAATAGCGTTTCAGCCACACGTAGAATTTGAATTTGTTTTTCGTTAAAATCCGTTTTCAAAGCTGTTTTTTTAAATTCTCTGCAAAATTAAACAACTGTTTAAATTAAACGATTGTTTAATTTTATTTTAACTTTTTTTTAACGATTTAAAAAGGTTGAAAAGCCTAATTAAAATGAGGATTTTGACTTTAAATTGGTAAGAATTTGAGTTTTATGAGGAGAATATTTTTTATATATTTTGGAAATAATAAAGTAAAAAACTGAGATTTGTTTTTACTCAATCGTTATAATTTCTCTTTGATAGGAATCCAAATTTCTTCTTCTGAATTGGGATTGTCTTTTTTATATTTTGCCCCTAATATTTCAAAATGCGGTCTACTGTCCAAATCGTATTTTGAATTGGGAATCCAAGTTCTAAAAATATAATCAAAAATAGCGATATCGTGTCCTTTAAGTTCAAAAACAGCATAAAGTCCACCCGATAGAGTGAAAGATTCCATCTCGGCAGGTATGTTGTTAAAGTTGGTCACTTCTAGCGTTGCCCATTTTTCGAAAACAGCACTTGGATTGAAATCTTCAAAATAGCTTGGCTCATAAATCTGCACGGCAAAAAGATCCGAACTGATTTGGTTTTGAATTTCACCACGTCTTGGCATAAAACTTCGCCACAATTCATGCGTTTTGTTATTGATAATTGAAGTTTGCAATCGTATGCCGATTAATTTCTTTTCGGGTAAATTTTCAATTCTTGGAATCATTGCAAACTATTTATCAATGAATTTTTTTAAGCAAACACTAGTCTGAATATTTTCATATTGGCCGTAATTCGGTATTATCTCGTAACCCGATTTTTGATACAATGCGATGGCTTCTGGATTATTTGTTCCAGTTTCCAGAACGCAGTTAGTATAATTGAATTCGCTTGCCCAAATTTCCAGTTCTTTTAAAATTGTACTTGCAATTCCTTTTCCTCGGTAATCAGGATGGACAAACATTCTTTTTATCTCAACAGTATTAAGATCAAATCCCTTGAAAGCACCGCAACCAATCGCTAGATTATCCTGATAACAAACGACAACGTGATTGATTTTGTCGAGTGTATTATGCTGAGCATAAAAAGCATGGTCTTCGCCATCTTTAATTCTCAAAACTTCATCGAGAAGTATGACCAGTTTTTGGAAATCGATGTTTTCTGAGGTTGTTCTTGCTGTTGTCATCTATTTTTAGTTGTTGTCAAACTATCGAATAGCTTTCACAAATTCGCTAATTTTTCCAGTTCCATTCTCTTTTAAATGGGTGATAAAAGCACTTCCGATTATGGCCCCTTTGGCATACTGTGTGGCTTGATTGAAAGTTTCTGCATTGTTGATTCCAAAACCGACTACTTGAGGATTTTTTAAATTCATGTTTGCAATGCGCTTGAAATAAGCTTCCTGTGTGTTTCCAAAACCAGATTGAGAACCCGTTACACTCGCAGAACTCACCATATAGATAAATCCATCCGAAACACTGTCGATAAAACCAATGCGTTCTTCTGAAGTTTGTGGCGTAATCAAAAACACATTGATTAATCCGTATTTCTCGAAAGTGGCTTTGTACTGTTCAGCGTACACATCAACCGGAAGGTCAGGAATGATCAAACCATCGATTCCTATTTCGGCACATTTTTTACAGAAATTCTCAACTCCGTATTGTAACATTGGATTGAAATACCCCATAATAACCAACGGAATTGTTACGCTTTGGCGAATATTTTTCAATTGGTCAAACAAGATTTGTGTTGTCATTCCGTTATGTAAAGCTTGTGTAGAACTCGCTTGAATGGTTGGTCCATCGGCCAAGGGATCACTAAATGGTAATCCAATTTCGATCATATCGATTCCGCTTTTTTCTAAATCCTGAATGATTTGTACAGTGTCATTCAAGTTAGGATATCCAGCCGAAAAGTAGATGGAAAGTATTTTTTTATCTTCTTGTAGTTTTTGGTTTATTCTGTTCATTTTAAAGTCTTTTATCTTCGGATTTTGAAAATCCTATAGTTGTGTTTTTATATTTTATTAGTCATTTAGTATTTTGCTTTTCCAACCGGAATCATGCTTTTCTACGAGTAGTAATCCAGAGCCTGAATCTTCCATTTGGGCAATCAATTCTCCATTGTTATTCCAAAATGCAGAGCGACCACCAGATTTACAACCGTAAGAGTCACCGCCAAAATTGGCCATAAGAACATTCATTTGGTATTGGGAAGCATAATTCTGTAACGATTGGTGTGCTTGCGGAATTCCATTTGGCGAAAAGAAAATACTGGCAATATAAGTTGAGGTATTATTTTTGCTCGCATTTTCCGGGTGTTTAGGATTATCGATATCAGCACAAATGGCAACAGAAATACGTTCATTTTCTATTTCGAGTATTGGATTGTAATCGAACGAAGGTTGATAATAAACGTCTTCGCCAGTATGCAAAAATTGCTTGGTATATATGGAAATAGAATCGTTTGGAGCGATACAAAATTCACCCAAAAACAAGTTAGATTCTATGCAAATTGGCGCTCCTGCAATGATTGTAATGTTGTTTTCTGTAGCTAATTTTTTTAAATAATCTAAGCGAGAATCATTTTCGGAAAAAGACAATTGTGCAGCATCTTCTCTTTCATAACCCGTAATGGACAGCTCGGGGAACACAATTAGTTGTGCTCCATTTGCGACAGCCAATTTTACCAGACGATAATGATCTAAAAGATTGGCATCGATATCTCCTCGTTTCGGTTTTGTTTGAGCAGCTGCTAAAATCATTTTTTCTTATTTAGTTTTAAATCTCTTATTGTTTCTATATGACGGCACTATAAGCCCAGGCTTTTTGATTAGATTGCAACGTTACTTCTACACGTTTGTAATGTAGTCCTTCATATAGATCAGCCTGATGGAGTTCTCTCATTGTGACTTCATATAAAATCCCGCTGATGGTGTCGTTGGAATCATTGGTTTCCATAATGATTGGGTAATGCTCTATGCCAAATTCTTCTTCGATTTGGATTTCATTTAATTCATAACCAATCAATGTTTCTGGAGTTCCGTGAAGAATACGTCCAAAAAGGTTTTCTTGAACATCTTGATCTCGTAAAGTACCGTAAGCGAATAATTTTTGCATAGATTCTATTTTTGGTTAAGTCAATAGTAGTTATTTTATGGTTATGCAGTGAGCGCGTTAGGGATGGTAGTGTAGCTCTTTTTTGAGGCGATTTTTTTTGCCTCAAAAAAAGCGGGAACGCACAGCCCGACCCTTGGGTAACGCCCAAACTATTATTTTATAATTTGAAATAATCGATATAATTGTCTAAATCTTTGTCGCCACGACCTGAAAGGCTGATTACGACAATATCTGTTGGTTTGAATTTTTTCTGATCTAAAACAGCAAAAGCATGTGCGCTTTCGATGGCTGGAATAATCCCTTCTAATTTGGTAAGCTGTAAACCTGCATTCATGGCTTCATCATCGGTTACTGAAAAGAATTCTCCACGGCCAGTTTGTGCCAAATGGGCATGCATAGGACCAACTCCAGGATAATCAAGACCTGCAGAAATCGAGTACGGTTCTGTAATTTGACCATCGGGAGTTTGCATCAACAGGGTTTTGCAACCGTGAATAATACCCACTTTTCCCAGTTTACTGGTCGCAGCGCTATGACCGCTGTTTACGCCTTTTCCGGCAGCTTCGACAGCAATGATTCCCACTTCTGGCTCGTGTAAAAAGTGATAATAAGTTCCTGCAGCGTTACTGCCTCCACCAATACAAGCGACTACATAATCGGGGTTTTCGCGACCTTCTTTTTCTTTTAGCTGCCATTTGATTTCTTCGGAAATGATGCTTTGAAAACGGGTAACCATATCAGGATATGGGTGTGGTCCAATAGCTGATCCGATGATGTAATGTGTGTCCACAGGATTGTTAATCCAATCACGAATGGCTTCGTTGGTTGCGTCTTTTAGTGTTTGTGATCCAGAAAGTGCAGGACGAACTTCGGCACCCAGCATTTTCATACGAGCTACATTTGGCGCTTGGCGCGCAATGTCGATTTCGCCCATGTACACAATGCAATCCATACCCATTAAGGCACAAACAGTAGCTGTTGCCACTCCATGCTGACCTGCTCCAGTTTCGGCAATGATTCGCTTTTTGCCCAAACGTTTCGCAACTAATATCTGTCCAATTGTATTGTTGACTTTGTGTGCGCCTGTATGATTTAAGTCTTCCCTTTTGAGATAGATTTTGGTATTGTATTTTTCAGAAAGTCTTTTCGCAAAATACAGTGGACTAGGGCGTCCTACGTAATCTTTTAGCAGTTGGTCAAACTCAGCTTTAAAATCTGGCTCTGATGTGATTTCTAGATATTTCTGGCGTAATTCTTCTACATTTGGATATAACATTTCAGGAATGTAGGCTCCTCCAAATTCTCCGTAATAGCCTTTTTCGTTGACGTTGTATGACATTTTATATTTTTTTATTTGTTTTTTGTATAGATGCGATTAATCGCGTCTGTACATAATGATGTGTTTTTTAATCCTGGTTCAATTTCAAATTTACTGTTTATGTCAATTGCATAAAGCGGTAAATCGGTTTTTAAAATTTCATTTATCGAATCCAATTCGGCAACTCCAATTCCGCCACTGAGGAAGAAAGGTTTTGTCGATGGGTAATTTTCTAATATTTTCCAATCGAAAGTGGTTCCGTTTCCGCCAGGCAGTTTTCCTTTGGTGTCAAAAAGAAAATAATCGCAAACGGATTCGTATGGTTTCAAAACACTGAAATCAAAATTTTCATCTGCCGAAAACACTTTGATAATTTCAATTGAAATACCAAATTTAATTTTTAATTCCGAACAAAATTCAACTGTTTCCTGACCGTGTAATTGAATGGCCTGCAAATCGTATTTCTTTACTTTTTCTTCAATTTCTGAAATGCTTTCATTGACAAAAACTCCTGTTTTTCGAATTGATTTTGGTAATTCCGGCATATCTCCGTCAAAATAACGAGCCGATTTCTCCCAGAATATAAAACCCATATAATCGGGCAGGAGCGAGCCTACTTCGAGCATATTATCAGGGTATTTCATTCCGCAGATTTTGAGTTTCATTTTTGTTTGTTTTTGTGCTTATTACTTATAGAGTATAGCCTAAAGCTGTCTAATAAATTCCGTTGCCGCTTTTCCTGCATTATCGGTTTTCATAAAATTTTCTCCAATCAAAAACCCTTTGTATCCATAAGGTTTCAGTTCGTTGATGGCTTCGATAGATGAAATGCCGCTTTCGGAAACTTTCACAAATTCATTAGGAATTTTTGACGCTAGTTCTTTACTGAAATCCAAGCTTACTTCAAAAGTTTTCAAGTTTCTGTTGTTCACGCCAATCATGTCTAATGTTGGCATAATCGATTTTTCCAGTTCTTCGAGATTGTGTACTTCTAATAATACTTCTAATCCTAAGTTTTTAGCAAATTCAGATAATGATTTGATTTCTTCTCTTGTCAAAACGGCCGCGATAAGCAAAATCAAATCGGCTCCGTGGGCTTTGGCTTCTAGTATTTGGTATTCATCCACAATGAATTCTTTTCGCAAAAGCGGAATATTTACCGAGGCTCTGGCTAAGAGTAAATCGTCCAATGAACCACCAAAATATTTCCCGTCCGTCAAAACCGAAATTCCGCAGGCACCAGCACTTTCGTATCCTTTGACTACTTCCTCAACAGTGAAACTTTGATTTATAATTGACTTTGAAGGCGAACGACGTTTGTGTTCGGCAATGATTCCCGTATTGCTGTTTCTTAAATTTTGACTTAGAGAAATAGTCTCTTTTCCAAAGAAAACCGAAGCTTCCAATTGTGAAACTGGAATGATGGATTTCTTGAGAATGACTTCTCTTTTTTTGTCGATTATGATTTTATCTAGTATGTTCATTTTAAAAGTTTAGAAGGTTTAGAAAGGTTATGAGTTTAGACTAAACTTTCTAAACTCATACCCATCATAAACTATTTTATTTACTTAATTCTTGTATTGTATTTAAAGCTAAGAGCCCTTTTCCAGAAAGTAAACTTTCTTTTGCCAATTCAAAACCTTCGAGAGGTGTGCATTTGTTAACCGTTGCAATGGCTAGTCCAGCATTGGCACAAACCACATTGTTTTGAGCTTCGGTTCCTTTTCCAGAAATAATGTTTAGAAACATTGCGGCCGATTCTTCGATGGTTTTTCCGCCTTCGATTTCACTTTGTTCCAAATGACAAACACCAAAATCAACAGGATTCAGCATTCCTTCTTTGGTGCTGGTTATAATTTTTGTAGGGCCGGTCAAAGACACTTCATCATATCCATCCAAAGAATGTAAAATAGTAAAGTTCACATCAGTATTTTGATATAAATACCCATACATTCTAGCCATTTCGAGATTGAAAACTCCTAATAATTGATTTTTTGGAAAAGATGGATTTACCAATGGCCCCAACATATTGAAAAATGTTTTTACTGCCAATTCTTTTCGGATTGGACCAACATTTTTCATTGCAGGGTGAAATAACGGCGCGTGTAAAATGGCGATTCCGGCTTTGTCGATACATTTTTCGATATATGAACTTTCATTACTGAATTTCACTCCCAGTGTTTCCATCACATTACTCGAACCCGAAATAGAGGAAACTCCATAATTTCCATGTTTGGCGACTTTGATTCCAGTTCCAGCAGTCACAAAAGAGGCCAAAGTCGAAATGTTGAAAGTATCTTTCCCATCACCACCTGTACCAACCAAATCAATAGTATTATAGGCTGATAAATCAACTTTTAGACACAAATCCAATAAGGCTTCCCTGAATCCCGCCAATTCTTCAATGCTAATACTTCGCATCATATACACGGTCAAAAAGGCTGATATCTGACTTGGATTGTAACTGCCGCTAGAGATATTTACCAAAACATCTTTGGCTTCTTCTTTGGTAAGAATTTCGTGGTTGATTAATCGGTTTAATATGTTTTTCATTTTTTTTTAAGTTGCTAAGATTCTAAGATACTGAGATGCTAAGTTTTTTTATTTTTAGCCATATATTTTAAGTAGGAAACAATTTCCTGTGATTCTTGTTTTGTAATTCCAAGTGTCGGCATCTTCGCTTTGTTTCTGAAAGAAGCCGGATCTACAATATAATCGACCAATTCGTTTTCTTTCCAATACTCGGTCACGCTTTTGGGATAATTCAATTCAGGTCCCATTTCGCCTCCAATTCCGTTTATGGCGTGACATGTGATACATTGTTTTTGAAATAATACAAAGCCTTTCATTGCTGTCTCATCATCTTTTGGTTGTAAGGCTTCGATGTTTTTACTTTTCGATTCAAAACGAAATTTTATAATATTATAAGGCCATTTGTATTCTTGATCTTCCGTTGGAGCGGTTGTATAAACTAGATAAAATGGGTCAGCATTCATCTCGTTTCCGTTTTTGATAATCTTTTCCCAATTGGAACCTTTTGGAGCATCAACATCTTTGAAAGCTAGAAAAGGGTTTGTTTTTAAAAATAATTCCAATGGCATTTCTGGTTTGTAACCATCAATACATTCAAAAACTATTAATGTATTTTTTATGTCAACTTTTGATAAATCAATTTCATTTTTTAAAAGAAGCAATGCATTTACAGCATGATACTTCTTTGTTTTGTGATAAACCGGGTCATTACTAACTGTGACAACAGTATCTTTTCCCAGTTTGTTTTTTGATTGCAAATCCACCAAATCCAAAAAAAATTCAGGCTGTACATTAACCGTCTGTTCTGCTTTTTGCTCCTTTTTCTGATTACAGGAAAGGAAGCAAAAAACAAAAAAAGATGAGATGAAAAAGTTGATTTTTAATGTTTTCAAACTTCTAGGATTTATTTTAGTTGCTTTTTTTATTTGGTTGAATTCACCCAGTTTTCCAAAATCTTTTTTCCGTTAGGTGTTAAAACACTTTCGGGGTGAAATTGAACACCTCTTACATCGTATGTTTTGTGTCTTAGCGACATTACCTGACCATTTTCATCAAATGATGTAGCTTCCAAAACATCTGGTAAATTGCTGTCAACTACCCAAGAATGATAACGGCCTACTTCAAATTCTTTGCCCAAACCTTCAAACAAAAACTCATCATCAACTACTGTTTTTACAGGTGTTGCGACTCCGTGATAGACTTTGTCTAAGTTAGAAAGCGTTCCTCCAAAAACTTCTCCTATTGCTTGTTGTCCAAGACACACTCCGAAAATACTTTTGGTAGGAGCATATTTTTGTATTACGGCTTTCAATAATCCAGCTTCATCAGGGATTCCTGGTCCTGGAGAAAGCAAAATTTTATCGAAAATTGCTATTTCATCAATGTCAAATTCATCGTTTCTGTAAACGGTAACTTCGCAATCTAAATCTTCCAGATAATGCACTAAATTATAAGTGAAACTATCGTAATTGTCTATGACTAGTATTTTTTTCATTTTATTTAATGATTTAAAGATTGAAAATTTAAAGATTAGGAATTTTTCAATCATTCAATTTTTTAATTTTTAAATTTGCTCTGCTAAATCCAACGCTTTATTCAACGCTAGTAATTTATTGTAAACTTCCTGCATTTCGCTTTCTTCGTCTGAACTTGCTACAATTCCGGCACCGGCTTGGGAATGCAGTTGGTGGTTTTTACTCAAGAAAGTCCTGATCATAATCGCATGGTTAAAGTTACCTTCAAAATCCATAAAACCGATTGCTCCTCCATAAAAATTACGGTTTGTTTTTTCGTAATCTTCTATCAATTGCATTGCTCTGTGTTTTGGCGCTCCGCTTAAAGTTCCTGCTGGGAAAGTATCGGCTACGACTTGCATTGTTGTTGCTTTTTCGTGTAAATGCCCAGTAACTTTGGAAACCAAATGGATTACATGAGAGAAAAATTGAACTTCTCTGTATTTTTCTACTTGTACTTCATGTCCGTGACGACTTAAATCATTTCGAGCCAAATCAACCAACATCACGTGTTCACTATTTTCTTTTTTATCTTCTGATAAATTTTTAGCAAGAACGGCGTCTTTTTCGTCATCACCAGTTCTTTTGAAAGTTCCCGCAATAGGATGGATTTCGGCTTTACGATTTTTGACAATAATCTGAGCTTCGGGTGAAGAACCAAAAATTTTGAAATCGCCATAATCAAAAAAGAATAGGTAAGGGGATGGGTTGATGCTTCTTAAAGCTCTATAAACATTGAATTCGTCACCTTTGAATCCCTGTGTAAATCTTCTTGATAAAACCAATTGGAACACATCACCACGGAAACAATGCTTTTTGGCCAAAGCCACATTTTGTTTAAATTCTTCATCAGTTAGATTTGAAAAACCTTCGCCTTCTTTAGAGAATTTGTACGAAGCAATGTTTCTGGATTGTAATAATTGCTCAATTTCGGATATGTTATTTTTTCCATCAAGGCTATGACAAAAAATGTACGCTTCGTTTTTGAAATGGTTGATAGCTATTATATTTTGGTAAACAGCATAATACACATCGGGAATCGAATTGCTGTTTTCTTTTTTGGCAATGCTTACTTTTTCAAAATATCGAACGGCATCATAAGAAATGTATCCAAATAAACCATTGTTAATGAATTTGAAATCCGTTTTATCTGCTTTAAACTGTCCTGAAAAAGTTTGAATGATTTCAGGAATATTGGTGTTGGCATCAATTGCAATTGTTTCAGAAGTTCCATCAGGGTAGTTTTTGGAAATTATTTCGTTCTCAATTTTTATTGAGGCTATTGGGTTACAGCAGATATAGGAAAAGCTATTGTCGTTTCCATGATAATCGCTACTTTCTAGCAATAAACTATTTGGAAATTTATCTCTAATTTTGAAATAAATGCTTACTGGCGTTATCGTATCGGCAAGGATTTGTTTGTTGTTGGTTTGTAGTTTATATGTTTTCATGCTTTATGTTGCTTTTGATACAATGGATTTTTTTTAAATTGTTTTCCTCATTTTTTGAAATAAAAAAAAGGCCTGTCGTGATGACAAGCCTTTTATATTTATAGTTCAAATAATACTATAGGAGCTTAGTTCACGACAACTGACGTAAATTATTCCACCACCAAGTATTGTTTGTTATAGTTTTCATATTTTGTTTTCTTATTCGCAAATATATAAATGATATTTGGTCTGACAAAAAGATTGAAATAAAAAAAAAGCTAAAATTTTTAATTTTTTGTTAAATTGTTGAAGTTAGTAAGCCAAAGTCACGTTTAAATCAAAATCATCATAAATCGTCTTATCTCCCAAATCATCAAAATAACTTCCTGAACCGTATTTGATATCATATTTGGTTCGGTTTATAGTTAGTGCGGCGGTGGCTTTCTTTCCGTTTACAACGAGATCAAACTGGATACTATTTGTAATTCCTTTAATAGTCAAATCGGCATTTATGAGATAAGTGTTGTTTCCTTTACTGGCGATACTCTTAAATACTAAAGTTGAAGTTTTATTATTATCAATACTAAAGAAATCTTCGGATCTTAAATGGCCTTCCAGTTTTGTTTTGGAACTTCCTGTTTGATCTGTATTTGATAATGTTGCCATATCTGCGATAAAACTACCTCCAGTCACTTTTTTGTTTTTGAAAACTAAGTAACCCTCCTTAAAGTTGATAGTTCCTTCATGTTGACCCGTTATTTTTTTTCCTTCCCATTTAATGATACTTTTGGAAACATCAATTTTATAGGTTTGCGAAAATCCTTGGTTAAAAGAAAAAAGGATTAGTAAAACAATACTAAATGATTTTAAGTTTCTCATATTTCTAATAATTAAGTTAATAAAACAATTAATGAAATGTAGGTTGATTTCATTTTGATGAATATGAAATCGATTTGAAATGGAACCTTAATTAATGATAAGTTGTAGATATAAATGGTATATAAAGTTAATTTAAATTTTTGTAAACCAGTTGTTTTCAGTCTATTATTTTGTAGCAGTATTTTTAATATTATAAAATATTTCGAGCTTAGTTTTAAACTATGGTTTTGGTATAAAACAAAAAGAACCGAATTAATTTCAGGTTCTTTTTAGGGAGAAGAAAAAGATGATTATTTTAAGCTTACTATTGAATTTGTGTTTTTGACTCTAAAATCGGGCGAATCTTTAATATCAGATTGCATGAATAATTCAGTACTGTTTAATTTTGTATGTTCTAATGAGAAGGTGTCGCTATTGTACCAGTTGCGTAACTCCAAGTTATAGTTTAGGCTTTCACTTAAAACAACACCGCCACATCGGTTAACTTGTATTCCTTGAATGTTGATTTTTGCCAAATTTGCTGGAAATGATCCTATTTTATTTTCAAGTAAAACACAACTGCTAAAACCGTCAATGATACTATTGTTGATATTGAAATAACTTTTTTCTTTGATATAAACCGCTTCCCTAACTAAGCCTTGATTACTATCTTCGGTATTTATCAATGTCATATTGTTGGCAGTGATTTTGGTTAATTTTTTGGTGATATCAGCATTTTCAATTTTATCGAAAGAATCAATTTCAAAACATCGTGAACCAGATATGTCTGAAGAATATGGATAGCGAATAGCAATGCTATTTGAAATAGTACATTGTACACCTTGTGTAAAATCAAAATCATCATCGGTTGCTCTGAAAGAAATCAAGTTATTGAAATTAACATCACCTCCATAAGATTCGAATGAATCATCATTAGAGAAACTAATTTGAATGAATTCAAACTTAGTACCTCTTCCAACGCCGCCCAATGATAGACCATTCAGTTCTTTAAGCGCATTTATTTTATGGCCAGAGTACTCAATACGCACATACTTTAGAATCCCCGAATTGCTGTTTGGATCTTGCCCTCCATAATAACTAACTGCAGGATCCAGATTAAAATCTAAGAAAGCTAGTCCTCCAATTTTATTGATAGGAGCTTCTCCCAGAATGATAATTCCGCCCCAATCACCAGGTCTTCTAAATGTAGGATTACTGTTGGAAGTAAAAATAATAGGTTCTGTAACGGTACCTTCAGCTATGAGTTTACATCCTTTTGTAATTATAAGTGTTCCGCAAGATTCTTTGTCACCTCTAATAACTGTTCCAGGTTCTATCGTTAAAACGGCATTGTTGGTAACATAAACTGTTCCCACTAATCGGTAAGTATTATTTTTGGTCAGTTTTAAATCTTTGTCTAAAACACCAGTTAAAATTTGGTTGGCTTCTTTATAAACTGTTGTGGATGGCTTAAAATTTGTCCAAGAGTTCAGCCAGTTGGTATCACCAGTGATTCCTTTTATTTGTTGTGCATTCAGTGGTATAATCGAAAGAGAAATAATAATGACAACGAATAGTTTTTTTTTCATAACGCTAATGATTGTAGGTTTTTGCAGTTTTTTTTTGGTTCTTTAATTTTTTCAAAAGTACCGCAACAATATTTTTAGCGTATTTTCTTAGTATTATTTATTTGTGATTTTTAAGTTAAGAAGATTACGGATAAAATCAAATTTTCATAAAAAAAAGAACCCCCGACAAAAATGCCGAGGGTTACTTTTCCCATTAAGGATTCTAAAATTAAAATTTCAAGTTCACTGTTAAGTCGAAATCATCATAGATAGTTTTGTCACCTAATCCTTCGAAGAAACTTTTAGAACCGTATTTGATATCGTATTTAGTTCTGTCAATTTTTAATGCTGTAGTTGCAGAGTCTCCTTTTACAGTAATGTCAAAAGTAACAGGGTTTGTTTTTGCTTTGATAGTTAAATCAGCAGTAACTGTGTATACACCATTTCCTTTAGCAGCAATAGTTTTGAAAACTAAAGTTGAAGTAGGGAATTTGTCTGTTCCAAAGAAATCATCAGCTTTCAAGTGACCGTTTAATTTTCCTTGATATTCTCCAGATAAATCTGTTGAAGTTAATGTAGGCATATCAACAGTGAAAGTTCCTCCAGTTAATGCATTTTTTTTGAAAACTAAAGCACCACTTTTGATGTTTACAGTTCCAGAATGTTCACCAGTTACTTTTTTTCCAACCCAGTTGATTGTACTTTTTGAAACGTCTACTTTTTTAGTTTGTGCAGTTACTGTTAATGTAGATAAAGCTACTGCGAATGCCAATGCGATTGTTTTTAAATTTTTCATGTGTAATTTGTTTAAATTGATTTTAATTTGAATTAGTAATTATTATAAAGTGATAAATAGTTCTTCTTGTGATTTTCTAACTTTTTTGTAAAATTGAGTAGCGTCTTCTTCGTGACGGTATCCAACAGTGGCAATAAGTGAGGCATTAAGATTTAGTTTGTCCAATCCTAATATTTCGTTTACTTGTGCAGGAACAAATCCTTCCATCGGAGTTACATCAATTTTAAGTTCGGCTGCAGCATTCAATAAATTTCCTAAAGCTAAGTAAGTTTGTTTTGCTGTCCAAATATTTTTGATTGTTGGTTCCAAAGTCGAAATTTTTGATTTCATAAAATCACCATAACCGGCCAATGATTCTAAAGGAGTTTCTCTTGTAACACTTATTGTATTCAAAAAACTATCGATTGCTTCATCTCCAAGATTAGTGTCATTTGCAAAAATAAATAAGTGTGATGCATCCACTATTTGTGATTGTCCCCAAGCTGCTTGTTGTAATTGCGCTCTTAATTCTGGATTTTCAACGATAATAACTTTGTAAGGTTGTAAACCATATGAGGATGAACTCATACGTATAGCTTCTTTTAAAGTGTTTAAATCTTCTGCAGAAACTTTTTTTGTGGCATCAAATTTCTTTGTTGCGTATCTCCAATTTTGATTGTTCAAAAAATTGCTCATGATATTTAAATTTATTTAGTTCGGTATTTTTCTAATAAAGTATTCAATTGTATTAATTCTTCTTCTGTTAAGTTTTTAGCAAAAAAATCGTGATATTCTTTAATTTTTGGATCTAGTTCTGTTAATAAATCTAGTCCTTTTTGTGTAATTAAAACTTCAATTTTTCTTCTGTTTTCTGGGCAAACATTGCGGGTAACCAAATCTTTTAGCAACAATTTGTCGACCAATCTTGTTGTATTGCTTGTTCTTGCCAGCATTCGTTCCTGTATGATGCACATATTAGCAGGACGCCCTTTTTGTCCTCTTAATATTCGTAATACATTGTATTGTTCCCCCGAAATATCATAAGTTTTAATAATATCATTAAAGCTGTCAGTTATTACGTTCTGCGTGTACATCAAATTCAAAACCACTCTCGTTGATTTAGGATAATCAACCGTACTTTTTAATACATCTTCAATTTTCATATTTGTAGGTGTCTTATTTGTTGATACAAATGTAGTCATATTTATATTTGTATATACAAGTGTAGTGTTATTTTTTTGTTAAAAGAAAATAAGCCATTGGATATAGTATATCAAATTCAAGGTTTTACTAGTTCTAAACGTTTTATGTACTGAATTATTTCAAAAAAAGAAATTATGCTACTTTCCGTTGTATTTACTTGGATTCAGTAGGAGAATTAAAAAAAAATGATGACTATAATAAATTTATATGTGAATTTATTGATATAATTTTCTTCTTTTTTAGGTAGATCTTTTTTTTTCTGATAGACTGTACTATATTTATAGAAATTTTGGATCAGCAAACATTTAATATTTAATTTCTAATAATGGAAAAGACGAAAAAGGAGCTTACTTACGATGAACTACTCCAAAAAGTTGAGGCACAAGAATTGATAATTAAAGAGTTAAATGATGACAAGCTTGCTGTAACCAACTTTGAATATTTTGTAAAAGAGTCACCAGATTTAGTTTGCATCGCCGATACTAATGCTTATTACAAAGTAATCAATGATGGGTTTGCTAAAGTTTTAGGATATTCAAGAGAAGAATTATTATCTAGACCTTTTCTGGAATTTGTTCATCCCGATGATTTAGAAAAAACTTTAGATGAAGTCAAAAATTTGACCAAAAACAATGCAACAGTCGATTTTGAAAATAGATATATAAAAAAAAATGGAGAATTGGTTTTTTTGCAATGGAAAGCCAATCTGCATTCCGCCAATAATTTAATCTACGCTATAGCGAGAGATGTTACCGAGATTAGAAAAACACAGGAAAAACTTTTGTCCAGTGAAAAATCACTTAATGAAGCTCAGAAAATTGCAAAAATCGGTAGTTGGGATTTTAATATAGTGACTCAAGAATTAAATTGGTCCAACGAATTATATGAAATATTCGAAATAGAAAATACTCCTAATGATCCGCAATTATATGCCAAATATTTATCCTGTTTTTTACCAGATGACGCAGAGGACTTGAATAAAAATGTATATAATACCATTACGAATAAGGTTCCTTATGAAATGGAGCATCGAATTGTTTTGGCAAATCAAAAGATAAAATGGGTTTTTTGTTCTGGTGTTCCTATATTGGACAAGAATGATAATGTTGTTGCATTAAAAGGAGTAGTACAAGATATTACCCAAAAAAAACAAATTGATGACACCATCAAAGCCAAAGAGAAAGCTGAAGCAGCAAATAAAGCCAAATCAGATTTCTTGGCCAATATGAGTCACGAAATACGAACTCCACTTAATGGTATAGTAGGTTTTACGGACTTGTTATTGAAAACAAAGTTTGATAACGATCAATTGGAATATCTCAAAACGGTCAATGAATCAGCTAATACTTTGATGGAAATTATCAATAACATTCTTGATTTTTCAAAAATTGAATCAGGTAAGCTTGAATTGAGTAGTGAAGAAATTGATATATTTCAATTATCAAATCAAATCATAAATTTATTTAAATACGAAGCCAATTACAAAAAAATTGAATTACTGCTTGATATTGACTCCAATGTGCCAA
Source organism: Flavobacterium granuli (assembly GCF_031456055.1). Classification (GTDB taxonomy): domain Bacteria; phylum Bacteroidota; class Bacteroidia; order Flavobacteriales; family Flavobacteriaceae; genus Flavobacterium; species Flavobacterium granuli_A. The sequence goes on along the minus strand of NZ_JAVDTX010000006.1, from coordinate 95,880 downwards.
AATGCATTAAGGGAGATTCTTTTCGATTAAAGCAGATACTGGTGAATTTGTTAAGTAATTCGATGAAATTTACCTTTTCAGGTCATATTAAATTACAGATTGTTCAAGTTGAAGAAGATAAAACGATTTCAAAAATTAAGTTTTCAGTAATAGATACTGGTATTGGAATTAAAGATCATAATCAAAAGAAAATTTTTCAATCATTCATTCAGGCTGATAATACCACTACTAGAAAATATGGAGGAACAGGATTGGGATTAGCGATTTCAAGTCAACTTTTAGCATTAAAAAATAGTGAATTGCAATTAATCAGTGCTTATGGCGAGGGAAGCGAATTCTTTTTTACCGTTGCTTATGAGAAAATAAATTGTGAGACCAATGATTTGTTGGTTACTTATGATTTGGTTCAAAATGTGTCTTCTAATTTGCCAAAATCATTAAGTAATTTCAAGGTGTTAATTGCAGAAGATAATAAAATTAATATGCTTCTAGCCAAAACATTGGTTAGTAAGATTATTAAAAATTGTGATTTGATAGAAGCGACTAATGGCTATGATGCAGTGGTTTTGGCAAATGAAAATTTACCGGATTTAATTTTGATGGACATTCAAATGCCAATTCAAAATGGTTATGATGCTACTTTAGAAATTAGGCAAACTGAAAATACTAAGCATATCCCTGTGATTGCTTTAACGGCTGGGGTTTTGAATGGAGAAAAAGAAAAGTGTATAGCGCACGGAATGTCTGATTACATTACAAAGCCAATTATTCAATCCGATTTGGAAAATGTATTATTAAAATGGTTGAAGAATTTGGACTAAGTATTCATCATTTTTTTTCTTTTAAAATATTTTATCAGTAATAAAAATCTTCCTTTATAAAATTCTAAAGGAAGATTTTTTTTGTTCTAATGTGTCAGTTATATCGATTCTAATTATTTATCTCTTAATGTATTATGTGATATAAATTTTATATCTTTAATTTATTGTTATTTGTTGTTTGGTTTTGTTAATTAATTCAATTTTGTTTTGAGATTATGAAAGAAACTATACCATCTATTGAAGAATTACTGCAAAAAATAAAAAAACAAGAGAATAAGATTTCGCTATTACAAAAGAAAATTGATTCGATTACTAATTTTGAATTTTTTACCAAAGAAACTTCAGACTTTATTTGTGTTTCGGATTTAAATAGCTACTTCAAAGAATTCAACCTTGTATTCTTAAAAAAATTAGGTTACACAAAAAGAGAATTACTACTGAATAGTTATATCAAATACATCTATCCAGATGATGTTGCTATAACAAAGGAAGCACTTCAAAAACTCTTAAAAGGGGAGTCATCAGTAATTTTTGAAAATAGAATCCTTTCAAAAAAAGGAGGAATTTTATCTGTACAATGGACATCCATTATAAACCCTTCAAAAAATCTCGTGTATTCCATTGGACGAGACATCACAGAAATCAGAAATATTCAAGAGCAACTAATAGCTAGTGAAAACTTATTAAATGATGCCCAAAAAATCGCTAAAATAGGCAGTTGGGAATTTAATTTGAAAACACAGGAATTGATTTGGTCCAAAGAGTTGTATAGTATTTTTGAGATTACCAATGATACTAATGAAAACTTATATCAACGATATCTGAATCATTTTTCAGAGGAAGATAAGGAGATTCTCAACAATAAGATTAGTGAGTCCGTCAAAAGTAGATCGCCTTATGAGATTACTCATAAACTGCACTTTTCTAATAATCGCTTCAAATGGGTTTATGGCACTGGAGTTCCAATTGTAAATAATAAAGGTGAAATTGTTATTTTGAGAGGAGTTGCTCAAGATGTAACCGAAAAAAAGCGAATTGAGAGTGAAATTTTTGCCAAAGAAAAAGAAGTCGCAGCAATCAAGGATAAAGAAAGAGAACGTGAAAGTAATGCCAAATTTAGAAACTATGTAGAAAATGCTCCCGAGGGTGTAATAGTGGTAAATAAAGAGGGATGCTTTTTGGAAGTAAATCCAGCAGCAACAAAAATTACCGGTTATTCTAAAGATAAGTTGTTAAATAAAACGCTCAAGGATTTGACTCCACTGGATTCCTTGACTAAAATTGATGCGATATTTGAAACCCTTTCAGCGAAAAGAACTTCAAATGATGTAGTACAGTTTATTCATAAAAAAGGAATTTCACGATATTGGTCTATTGATGCCGTTAAATTATCAGAAAAGCAAGTTTTATTGTTTGTGAAAGACATAACCGAGCGGATTCAAATAATAGATGCTTTAAAAGAAAAAGAAGATTTTTTGAAGGAAACCCAAATTATAGGACAATTGGGAACTTATAGCGTCAATATGTATACTGGAAAATGGACGAGAACCGATTTACTGAATACTATTTTAGGAATAGATGCTGATTATGACTTGAATCAAGAATCTTGGGGAGCTTTAGTGCATCCTGCTTGGAGGGAGAATTTGGAAGTATATTTTCAAGAGGAAGTTGTAGATAAAAGAAAGCAATTTGACACGGAATACAAAATCATACGAGTAAATGATAAGGCCGAACGATGGTTACATGGAATAGGAACTTTAAAATGGGATGAAAATGGCAATTCTTCGGTTATGGTTGGGACAATTCGGGATATAACCGATCATAAATTGTTGGAATTGGAATTGATACGTGCCAAAGAAAAAGCAGAAGAAAACGAAAAGGACTTGTATGTAAAATATATTGAGTTCGAAGAAATCAATGATCAATTAAAACAAACTAATAGAGAACTTAAAAAAGCCAAAATCCAAGCCGAGGAAGCTAATAGAGCCAAATCCGATTTTTTGTCCAATATGAGTCATGAGATCCGAACTCCATTAAACGGTATTGTTGGTTTTACCGATTTGTTGATGAAAACCGATCTCGAAAAAAATCAGTTGGAATATATGTCAACCGTAAATGTTTCCGCCAATTCCTTAATGGAAATTATTAATGACATACTTGATTTCTCAAAAATTGAATCTGGTAAATTAGATTTGCATATTGAGGATATTGACCTTTTTAGGCTGTTGCACCAAGTTATAGATTTGTTTAAACATCAGGCCAATATGAAAAATATTGCTTTATCGCTGAGAATTGAAGAATGTGTGCCACAATACATATATGCAGATTCGATTCGGTTGAAACAAATATTAGTAAATTTAATTAGCAATGCCTTAAAATTTACGTCTTTTGGGCACATACATTTGGATGTTGATCAAGTAAAAGGAGGTAAGAAAAATGCGACCATAAAATTTTCCATAAAAGATACCGGTATTGGAATTAAGCAATACAACCAAAAGAAAATCTTCAATTCTTTTGTGCAGGAAGACAGTGCTACTTCAAGGAAATTTGGAGGAACTGGTTTAGGATTGGCTATTTCCAATTTGCTTCTTGAATTAATGAACAGTAATTTGCAACTGAAAAGTAAATATGGGGATGGTAGTGATTTTTTCTTTTTTGTTAAATTTAAAAAAGCGAAACCTCTTAATGATGCTTTTGTAGAGTTGATACCCCATAAGGCAATTCAAAAGATTGCAAGTGCAAATAATTTAGATGTACTGCGTATTTTGATTGTAGAGGACAATAAAATTAATATGTTCTTGGCCAAAACATTAGTTAAAAGAATTATTCCGAATGCCATTATTTTGGAAGCCATGGATGGGCAAGAAGGTGTGGAGCAGTTCGAAATCAATAATCCTGATTTGATTTTGATGGATATTCAAATGCCAATTAAAAATGGATATGATGCCACTATTGAGATTCGAAGCCATAAAAATGGGGACAAAATACCAATTATTGCCTTAACTGCGGGAATAATGGTAGGCGAAAAAGATAAATGCCTTGAGTTTGGGATGAGTGATTATATTTCCAAACCAATAACTGAGGACGACTTGGATGGTATACTTCATAAATGGTTGCCCCAAAAACAATTGTTGTAGGTTGTCTAAAGAAATTACAACTGTTCTATTATTTCAATCCTAAATTTTTAAACAACTCCTGATAATTTGGATTTTTTGGGTCCAATTGTTTTAATTGAAAAGCCGTTTGTTGCGCTTTTGTCTGGTTTCCAGTTTGGATGTACACAAAAGTAAGCGCATAATAAAGATCAGGCGTATCAGGGTTTATGATAATTCCTTTTTGTAAAACAGCTTCGGCTTCTTTGAATTTTTTCTGGCTATTCAGCATCAAACCATAATTATAATATACTCTTGGATTTTGTGATTTTAAGGCTATTGCTTTCGCAAAAGAGGTTTCGGCAGCAACCGTATTGTTCATTTCATTATAAAGTAAAGCCAAATTGTAATAAATGCGTTCGTTGTTGGGGTCATTTTTTAGTGCCATTTGCAATACTTTTAATGAAGCATCATTTTTTCCAACTGCGTTATACAAAGAAGATAGATTAAGCAAGGCATAATTGATTTTGCCATCTTTTTTAAGACCTTTCAAATAGAAAGATTCAGCATTAGCATAATCCTGTATTTTTAGATAATAATCGGCGAGCATCACATTTCCTACCGAAAAATCGGTTTGATATCGAAGGTAACTGACTAATTCTTTATGTGCAGCTTCAAACGCATTATTATATTGACTTGAAATTTGATCTTTTGGCAAACTGACAAAGAGATCAGCTGCAGCGATACGAACCGCTCTTACTTCATCCGATAATAATGGCCCAACATTTTCAATCCAACTGTTTGGAGAGAAGTTTGACAGACTTCGTAAAGCCCTATAACGCACTTGGGCATCTTTATGATTTAAACAGGAAAATAGAGCATTTAAACTCGATTGAGTATTGAAACTGCCCAAATAGAAAGCTGCTGTAGCTTTAATGATATTAGGAGTTGCTTGGATATTAATTAATTGTATCAAATGCGCTTCGCTGTTGTCATCCAGTTTGCTGCCAGGAATCAAATCATCAGCAAAATGATATTTACGGTTTGGACCATACCATTTGATTACTGCATCGGCCAAGAACTTTTCTGATTTGTCCTTATGACAGTTGCTACACGCATTTGGAGTGCCATATTTGACTGAAAGGTCAGGGCGGGGAACTCTAAAACTATGGTCATGACGTAAATCATTCCCCATGTATATTTTTCCAGGCATATGGCAGTTTGCGCAAAGTGAACCCTTTGAACCTGCTGTATGAAAAGTGTGTTTTGGGGTGTCGTATTTTTTTGGAATGTGGCATTGCACACACGTTTGATTATCGATATGTTTCAATTTTGTACTGTGCGGATTGTGACAATTACTGCATTTTACCCCTTTACTGTACATTTTACTTTGCAAAAAAGAAGTGTAAATATAATCCTCGTCATCAACTTGTCCATCAGCATGGAAATACTCCGTATCTGGAATTTGCGGAATATAATTATCCATGATTTCTTTGCTGTCAATGTGTTTTGGACTAATTTCGGATACTCGAGCATGACAAGGAGCGCAAGTGTTAATTTGTTCCAATTGCCCTGATTTTTTGCCTAATTTCATAAAACTTCCAATTACTTTATCTCCCGATTTGTAATCAGAACCATTTATGTATTCCAAATGTTTTTGTCCTGCCCCATGGCAACTTTCACAGCTAACATTAATGATGCTATAACTCGTTTTGTAAGTGTCTGTTTTGGTGTCGTAATTTTTATGTAAGTTGGTCGAATGGCAGCTAGCGCACATCGTATTCCAGTTTTGGGCATTTCCTGTCCAGTGCAACCAATCGTGTGAAGGTATTTTTTGGCCAGTATATTGGTTAAACCATTTTTTTTTGTTGACATCCCAACTCAAACGAGGTACTTGCATTCTTCCTCCTGGAAAATGAACAAGATATTGTTGTAAAGGTTTGTATCCAAAAATATATTTTACCTCAAAATCATGGTTTTTGCCATCACTTCCTTCAGTATTGATGAAAAATTTGGAACCTTTTTTATAGAATTTACTGGTGATACCATCTGCAGTGAAAGTTACATTGTTGAAATTACCTTTTACAGTCGAATCATTAGCAGGAAGCATCGACATATAATGGTCGGATTGTTTCCATTGATGATGCTCGGAAGTATGACATTTTACACATGATTTATCGCCCACGTAAGCGTTGTTTTCAGAGAGAACTTCAGTGTATTCAGCATCCTTTGAACTGCAACTATCAACAATAAAAACTCTGAAAACTACAAAGAGAATTAGAAGAATTACAATAACAATTGATGATTTTTTGAGCATTAAGAGTAAGTTTACTCAAAAATATAGAATTCTAAAATAGGAGCAAAGGGATTTTTAGTCTTAAATTACCTGTAAATAAGTTTTTTTCAAAAAAAAAAGAGTGTTTGAAGGTTACAAACACTCTTTTTGAATTATTATAAATTAATTACATTACGCTTTCTTTTCAGACTTTGCTGTACAGCAAGATTTTTTGGATTTGTCGCACGCCTTTTTTTCTTTAGTAGTGCATTCTTTTTTAGGTGTTTCTTTTGGTTTAGTTTCTTGAGCGCTCATATTCATACCTGCTGAAAAGATAGCTACTGCCAAAACTGTGATTAGGTTTTTCATGTTTTTTGGTTTTAATGATGTGCCAAAATTATTGTTTTTTTGGAATCACGGATATTATTTAACTTTTTTATAACTCAATTGTGTTGCCTGTAATTTTACTCGGGCTATGTAATGCTTTTTTCGGTGATTATTTTAATTAAATCACTGGTACTTAAAACTCCAGATTGTCTCCACAATTGCTTTCCGTTTTGAAAGAGAATCATAGTGGGAACACCGCGAACTTGGTATTGCGAAGCAATTTGCTGATTTTTATCTACATCAATTTTGATGATGGATACTCGGTCTCCTAAATTGTCTTTTACTTGTTTGAGAATAGGAGCCAATGTTTGGCAAGGCCCACACCAAGTAGCAAAAAAATCAACCAAAATTGGTTTTTCGGATTGAATGATATCGTTGAAAGTACTCATTTTTTGGTGTATTTATTTGGGAGAATTGAGCAACTTTTTGGTCCACAACTAGTATTGAAAATAGCTTGAATAAAGAAAAACAACCCAAAGGCGATGAAGAACCATTCGTTTGTATAATAAGCTTGTGCAAATAAAAATACTGCAAAAGCAAACCGAAAAATTCGCATGATATGCCAGTTGGTAAAAAGTAAATCTTTCATTTTTTTTGGTTTAAGAAAGTTTATTTTGAATAGCCTGCTGCTTTAGCTCGAGGCAAATTTTATAGTTTATTTCCAATTTTATATTTGCTATCGTAAGCGATCTCTTTTTGCAGAGTTTCTAATGCAACTTCATTTTGGCTTACAATCAATACTTCAGAAAAATTGGCGCTCATGTTTACGTTTAAAACGCTTTCAAGTGCTGATAATTTATCTGACACTGTATTTTTGCAACCATTGCAGGTAATACCTTCAAATGGGTATAAATTGACCAATACTTCACTGTTCTTTTGAAATTCAATAAACAATTCGGAACCAGCTCTTGGTGTGACAGAATTTTGGCAAATTTCCATTTTTAGAAAATCAAATGACTGTTGGAAAAGCAAATTATATTCATTCTGGCTTCCACCAAAAGGAGGGCCACTTTCAAATGTTCGGTTGAATAATAATCCGGCAATTTTGCCTTTGTTGGCTAAAAGTTGATGCATTTTCCAAACGTATTTTTGGCGCATCGTTGGTGGCAAAGCACAAAAGAATGTCTGTTCGAGAATTATATCGTACTCACCTTGATGTTCAAAAAAGTCTCCCAATACAATGTTGATATTGCTATTGTTCTCGAATTTGTTTTTTAGATTTTCTATTAATGTTGGAGCAATATCAATTACGGTAACGTTTGTAAAACCTTGTTCCAGAAGATATTTGGCTTCATAGGTGTTGCCGCAACCCGGAATTAAAAACTGAATGTTTTTATCTTTTAATGTGTCTATATAGTTTTTTAGTGGAGGAGATACTTCACCTAAATCCCAACCGATTGTATTGGATTGATATTGGTTGTCCCAATAGACCTTATCCAAAGGTTTTTCACATGATGTCACACAACATTGTAATTCGTCCATGATTATAGAATTAAAGATTTTGTTAATGCTATTGTTCTAATTTTATACGAAATCTTCTTGATTATGGTTTGCGTGAGGGATAAAAGCAAGCTACCGAAGTAGCGCGGATAGCCCGACAGCGTTGAGGAAAGGGGCTGTATAAGTGGTGCTAAAAGTAATCCCCTTTACTCAACGGGGTCACGCCATATTTTTTTTTATTTCAATACTTTGCTTTGACACACAAAATCGGTTCTTGGAATATCAGTTTTGGAAATAGCGTTGAACCCGCCTTCGATTTCACTAAAATTTCTAAAACCACGGGCTTGCAAAATCGAAGCGGCAATCATACTGCGATATCCGCCTGCACAATGCATAAAGAAATGCTCTTTTGGGTCAATATCTTTTATCCAATCGTTGATGTTTGCTAATGGTTTGCAGAAAGCTTCTTCGATATGTTCGGCACTGTATTCGGTTTCTTTACGAATGTCAATGATTTTGCTTTCGCCAATTTTTACTTGCGTTTTGAATTGGTCTGCAGTGATTCGGTTTACAGTGTCAATTTCTTTGCCCGCTTTTTTCCAAGTTTCAAAACCACCTTTTAGATGTCCCGCCAAAATGTCAAAACCCACGCGGCTCAATCGGGTCACGGTTTCTTCTTCTTTTCCAATTTCGGTAATTAGGATAATGGGTTGATTTACATCGGCAATCATGGCGCCTACCCAAGGGGCGAAATCACCGTTGATTCCAATGTTTATAGATTGCGGGATGAAACCTTTGGCAAAATCGTCGTTGTTTCTGGTGTCCAAAATCAAGGCTCCGGTTTTATCGACCATAGATTTGAATTCGGTCACCGAAAGGGCGTTCATTCCGTGTTGCATAACCTCGTTGAAACTATCATATCCTTTTTTGTTCATGGCCACATTCATCCCAAAATAGGCTGGAGGAGGTAGTAATCCATCGGTTACTTCGGTGATGAATTCGGCTTCGGTCATATTGGCTCTCAAAGCATAATTTGTTGCTTTTTGGTTTCCAATGGTCGAAACGGTTTCTTTACTCATGTTTTTTCCACACGCACTACCTGCGCCATGAGCAGGATAAACTATTACGTCATCTGCCAGAGTCATGATTTTGTCCCTTAACGAATGAAATAATAATCCGGCCAATTGTTCCTGTGTCATCGAAGCTGCTTTTTGGGCAAGGTCGGGTCTGCCTACATCGCCAATAAACAAGGTGTCTCCAGAGAAAATAGCATGGTCTTTTCCGTTTTCGTCGATTAGTAAATAGGTGGAACTTTCCATGGTATGACCAGGAGTGTGCAGTACTTTTATTTTGATATTCCCTATTTCAAATAGTTGATTGTCTGTAGCAACGGTAGCTTCAAATTCTGGTTTGGCGGTTGGTCCATAAACGATTGGAGCGCCCGTTTCTTTGCTTAAGTCTAAATGTCCCGAAACAAAATCGGCATGAAAATGAGTCTCAAAAATATACTTCAGTTTGACTCCGTCACGTTCGATTCTATCCAAATAAGGTTGTGTTTCTCTTAGCGGGTCAATTATAGCTGCTTCACCATTGGAAGTGATATAATAAGCACCTTGTGCGAGACAGCCTGTATATATTTGTTCTATTTGCATTGTGTTTTTTTACTTTTAATATGAGACAAAGTTAGTTTCGTTTTTTGAAAAAAAGGGGTATAAATGTTACTTTTTAACGAAAGTTTATTTCATGAAAATTTCCTTGATAAGGATATAAATTCCCATTACCAAAACAAACCAACCAAATATAGGTTTGAGTTTGTTACCATCCATTTTTTTAGATAAATGTGTGCCAATAAGCATACCTACAAAAGCCATACTTGAAATACTTGCCAAGAAAACATAATCGATTGGTGTGCCTATGAATAAATCACCTAAAAATCCAATTGAGGAATTAATAAAAATAATTAATAATGAAGTCCCAACAGCTTGTTTCATGGGTAAATTGGCAAAAAATAAGAGAGCTGGGATAATTAAAAATCCTCCACCTGCTCCTAAAAATCCTGTAACAATTCCAATAACAGAACCGATTATCGCCAATTGCAGATAATTGGTATGGGCAGACAGTATGTGAGGCCCTTTTTTATTAATCATAGAGAGTGAAGCTGCCATCATCAAGACAGCAAAAATGATCATGATTAAAAAGTTTTTGGTAACCTGAAAATCATTTATAGTAAAAATGACATTGGGAATCTTTAAAATAATCACTTCTCGGATAACCAATATTGAAAATACCGAAGGAATAGCAAAATACATTGCCGATTTGATTTTGAGATTTCCCATTCGGTAATGAGTGTAACATCCGGATAAAGCAGTAACTCCAACGATGAATAAAGAATAACTAGTGGCCAATTTTGGGTCTATTTTGAATAAATAAACCAATATCGGAATAGTCAAAATAGAACCGCCACCACCTATTAATCCTAATGAGAGACCTATTATGACAGATGCCAGGTAACCGAAGTATTCCATGTTTTATGTTTTGTTTGGGGCAAAGATGCGAATACTATTGTAGATGTTCGGTAACTTTTGTCACTTTTGAAAAAGATATGAGTTATGATTTGGAATTTAAAGGTTACATCAAAATCTCAATCTGATTGCGTTGCAATTTTACTAAACCTCTTTGTTCCATTTTCTTGAGTAATCTCGAAATAACTTCTCTAGAGGTATTCAAATCAGAGCCAATTTCTTGATGGGAAAGTTTTAGTTCTTTGCAACCACAGGCTTCAACTTGACGTTTTAGATAAAACTCAAGGCGTTCATCCATTGCTCTAAACGCAATGCTGTCTATTACTTCCAGCACTTCTTCAAAGCGATTTCGGTAACTGCCAATCACAAATTCATACCAAGTTCGATGCTGCATCATCCATTTATCCATCAAAGGGAGAGGAACCATAATGAGTTCTGCATCTTCATCTACTTTTGCCATAATTTGGCTTTTCTCATTATTGATGGCGCACACCATGGATAACGCACAAGCTTGTCCAGATTGTAAATAGTACATAAAAAACTCGCCACCATCTATATCTTCACGATATACTTTGATTGTTCCCTTGGTTATTAGAACAGTATTTTTGATATATTCTCCAGTGCGCATGATAATTTCGCCCGAACTAAAGTTTTTGATGACTTGGTTTGCTATTATATCTTGAATCAGTTCTTTTGAAAAGGAAGGAAATAATTTTTTTAGCTGCTCTGGCATTTGATTTTTATTTTGAAATGAGTTGGAATTTCAACAGCGTAAAAGTAATAAAAAAGAAGAAGTTTTTAATAAATGGATAGTGAAGTACCGGTGTTAAATTATGAAATAAAGAAAAGAATTGAGTAATTAAGGACTGATTTTAAACTATAAATAACAGATGTTTGCATTTGTTGAATATTGATTTTCACGAAAACGTTTTCTTTGTTTTGCTGTTTAATTCACAAAAAAGAGGTGGATTGTTTGAGGAAAACCTCGTATTTTTACAAAAAAATAAATATTATGAATTTGACACAACAGGAATGGGTTTCACAATTTGAAGCCGATGAAAATGCAGTAATACTAGATGTAAGAACTGAAGATGAATGCGATCAAGGTATAATTGAAGGATCTATTAATATTGACATTCATAAGGGACAGGAATTTATAGATGCTATCGCAGCATTAGATAAAAATAAAAATTATTATGTGTACTGCCGTTCAGGAATGAGAAGCGCAAAAGCATGTGAAATGATGAACGAGTTAGGAATAGCAAATGCTTATAATTTGCTAGGCGGGATTATAGAATGGAATGGTGATATAGTTTAATATCCTAAAAACTAAAAAGAGGCAAAAGCCTCTTTTTTAAATCTATTAAGAAACAACCAAAATAACCACAGAATGAATACAATACCTCAAGAATTTCAAATTACAGCTCCGCTTATTCAAGATACTTATTTGGTAAATGGCGAATTAAAAAAATGGACTGGAAAGACAACGCAAGTATATTCCACAATTTCTTCAACCGAAAAGTATGAGCCAACATTATTGGGTTCTACGCCTGTTATGGGAGAAGCAGAAGCGCTTGAAGTGGCTGAGTCTGCAAGAGCGGCTTTCAATAATGGACAAGGTTTATGGCCAACGATGAAAGTTGTTGACCGTATCAAATGTATGGAAAACTTTGTAGTCAAAATGAAAGAAACCCGTACGGAAGTGGTTAAGCTTTTGATGTGGGAAATTGGAAAATCGCTTGGTGATTCTGAGAAAGAATTTGACAGAACTGTTGAGTATATTAATGATACAATTCAAAGTTATAAAGAATTGAACAGCCAGTCGGCACATTTTGCTAAAGTGCAAGGCATCAATGCAATGGTGCGTAGAGGGCCTATTGGCGTGGTATTGTGTCTTGGACCATATAACTACCCATTGAATGAAACCTTTACATTGCTTATTCCTGCTTTGATTATGGGAAATCCTGTAATTTTCAAACCAGCAAAACACGGAGTTCTATTGATTTCTCCATTATTGGAAGCTTTCAGAAGCAGTTTTCCAAAAGGAGTAATAAGTATTGTTTATGGTAGAGGACGCGAAATTGCTTCGCCAATAATGCGTTCTGGAAAAGTTGATATTTTGGCTTTGATAGGAAACAGTAAGTCGGCTATAGCTTTACAGGACCAGCATCCAAACAAAAACAGATTGCGTTTGGTATTAGGATTAGAAGCTAAGAATCCTGCGATAATTTTACCGGATGCTGATTTAGATTTGGCTATTCAAGAGTGTATTACAGGAACTTTGTCTTTTAATGGACAACGTTGTACGGCATTGAAACTTTTATACGTTCATGAATCGATTGCAGACGAATTTAATAAACGTTTTGCAGCCAAAGTTGATTCATTGCAATTTGGAAACCCTTGGGAAAAAGGAGTGTCGTTAACACCACTTCCAGAAACCGAAAAACCAGCTTATATCCAAGAATTGATTGATGATGCAACAAGTAAAGGAGCAAAAGTAATCAATGCAAAAGGAGGAGAGCGCTCGGATAATTTTATATTTCCAGCGGTTTTGTTTCCAGTAAATAAAGATATGCGTGTCTATCAAGAAGAGCAATTTGGACCAGTAGTACCAGTTTTGACTTTCAAAGATATTCAAGAGCCTTTGAATGATATGGCTGAATCAAACTACGGTCAACAAGTAAGTTTGTTCGGAAAAGATATTAAAACTATTGCACCACTAATCGATACTTTGGTTAACTTGGTTTGTAGAGTTAACTTGAACAGTTCTTGTCAGCGTGGTCCGGATGTTTTTCCATTTACAGGAAGAAAAGATTCCGCTTTCGGGACACTGAGTATTCATGATGCTTTACGTTCATTTTCAATTAGAACTTTCGTGGCTTCAAAAGACAATGCTTATAACAATGAAATTTTGCAGGAATTGTTGAATAGCAAAGAATCTAATTTCATTAATACCGATTATATTTTGTAATCGTTCTTTATACTTTTTTAGAAGCCGTCTTGTTCTTGGGAATAAGGCGGTTTTTGTTTTAGTGTAAAAAGTTTCACTTGTGTGTAATTGTTTGTTTATTAGTGGTATATGTGGTTTTGGCGTAAATTGTTTATATTTGTATAAATAGACGCATGATATTTTTTAATGTGGATATTGGATAAATATAGCTCAACTCTTACTTATAGATTTTATAAATTTCTTAAAACAATTACCATTAAAAAGAAAATAAAAAAAGTTGCCAAGAATGTTCGCGAACGTTTACATCGTGAGCCTTATTATGCGCATCCCAGACTGAGTTTTATTCCTAATATCGTATTAAACATTATTACTTTTATTATTGCATTAGCCTTAATAGGTGCTATCCTGTATTTACTGATAAACTTTCTAATTAAAGCGTTTTATCATTTGTAATGGCAAATTAGATAAAAAAAACTTTAAAATTTTGTTACAAAAATCTTTATTTTTAGACTTACTGATTATTATTTGTAATAATTATCATAACTAAAAACCTAAAAATGAGAAAACCAATCTTATTAAAATTATTAGTAGTACTTCTGTTTCTTGCGCAAAGTAGTTTTGCCCAAGACCTCTATATGCCTAGAAACATTAAAGAAGCATATGTAAAAGGAACCCGTTCAATGGATGGTTTGCCAGGTAAAAAGTATTGGCAGAATCATGGTAAGTACACTATGGATATTACTGTAAATGCCACCACAAAAATAGTAAGCGGAATCGAAACTATTGTCTATGAAAATAACAGTAGCGACACTTTGAATAATTTGCCAATACGTTTTGTAAATAATCTGCATAAAGCTTCTTCTCCCCGAAGTGGTAATGTAAGTGATGATTTTTTATCAAATGGGCTTACTATTACTTTTTTAAAAATAAATGGAGAAGTTTATAAGGAAGATGCTAGAAAATGGGGGACAGTTGGTAATGTAAAAATGAAAAAGCCAATACTTCCAAAATCCAAAGCAACCATTGAAATTGAATGGAATTATCCTTTGTCTAAAGAAAGCGGAAGAGAAGGACAAATAGACGAAACTACTTTTTATGTTGCCTATAGTTATCCTAGAGTTTCAGTTTTTGACGATTATAACAAATGGGACAGACTGCCTCATACTGATCGTCAAGAGTTTTATAATGACTTTAATGACTATACCTATACGGTAAAAGCTCCCAAAAATTATGTAGTGTATGGAACAGGTGATTTATTGAATCCAGACGAAGTTTTGCAACCTGAGTTTGCTGCCCGTTTAAAAAAATCATATACAACAGATGAGGTAATGCATATAGCCAATGACAAAGAAATGAGCGAAGGACGGGTAACCCAACAGAAGGATTGGAATAGCTGGAAATTTCAGGCTAATAACATTACTGATGTTTGTTTTGCTTTAAGCAATCATTATGTATGGGATGCTGGTAGTGTTATTGTAGATACTAAAACCGGTCGCAGAGCCAGTACTCAAGCCGCTTATGATTTGGTAAAAGGAACCGATTTTATAAACTCTGTAAAAAACAATAATTATGCATTGTCTTGGTTTTCCAATAATTGGCCAGGTGTGCCTTATCCGTACTCCAAGATGACCGCTTTTCAAGGATTTGCCGATATGGAGTACCCTATGATGGTTAATGATTCTCAAATGGGTGATGCGGTTTTTGCACAATTGGTACAGGATCATGAAATTGCACATACTTATTTCCCTTTTTATATGGGAATAAATGAAACCCGATATGCTTTTATGGATGAAGGTTGGGCGACTACCTTTGAATATTTGATTGGTATTGCAGAACATGGGAAAGAGGCAGCCGATAAATTTTACAAGGAGTTTA
Organism: Flavobacterium granuli; assembly: GCF_031456055.1. Lineage (GTDB taxonomy): Bacteria > Bacteroidota > Bacteroidia > Flavobacteriales > Flavobacteriaceae > Flavobacterium > Flavobacterium granuli_A. Next base: position 80,518 of record NZ_JAVDTX010000006.1, on the reverse strand, counting down.
GAGTCAATTATTATATTAATGACAAGTCGACAGAGGAAGATCAACCTATAATTTCGATGTCAACACAAGTTTCGGATGCGGGTTACGGTAATAACTCTTATGGTAAAGCTTCACTTTCTTATCTTGCCTTGAAGGACATGCTTGGTGACGAGCAATTCAAAAAATCACTGCATTTTTATATGGACACATGGAATGGTAAACATCCAATTCCTTGGGACTTTTTCAATTGTATGAATACCAGTTCTGGTAAAAATTTAAATTGGTTTTTCAATAATTGGTTTTTCACCAATAACTACATTGATTTAATGATTGAAAAAGTAGAAGATGTTAATTCGAAAAGTACAATTTGGATTAAAAACGTAGGTGGCTTTGCTATTCCTTTTGATGTTGTTATTGTATATAAAGATGATACGAAAGAGATTTTACATCAAAATCCAGCCATTTGGCAAGCCAATCAGAAAAATACAGTAATTTCTTTAAAATCAAATAAATCAATAAAATCGATTTCTCTTGATAATGGTATATTTATGGATGCTACTCCGTTAAATAATATATTGAATAATCAGTAAAATTTAAATTAAATTGATATTTGTTGATTTTTTGTGGTTTTTTCGATATTTTATTAAAAATATGACAAATATCAGCTTTCGTGCTACAACGTTTTCATAATTTTGATGTATAATTTAAAAGCATCAGACCATGAAAGTAGCATTCAAAATTTTCGTAGTACTAGCTTTACTAATTGTGACAGGAACAAAAAGTATAGCGCAAGAATTAAGTTGGGTTGCACCAGAATATTCTAATTCATTGAAAAACCCTTTTGTTGGAAATCAAAAGGCGAGTGATGATGGGAAGATAATATTCGATCAGATGTGTGTGTTGTGTCACGGTGTGAAAGGTCATGGAAATGGAGAAGCAGGTCTTACCTTGGAACCACACCCTGCTAATTTTCTGGCTCTGAATGTAAAAAGTCAAACCGATGGGGCTATTTTTTGGAAGATAACCAATGGGAAAGCTCCAATGGCTACTTACTTTGAACTTTTAACAGACGACCAAAGATGGAAATTGGTCAACTATATACGAGAATTAGAAAAAAAGTAGTTTTGAATTAGTAAAGAAATAATTTTTTTTTAAGGAAAACCGCCGCCACTTAAGCTTTAAGAGGTGACGGTTTTTTTGTTGTTTGGAATTTATCTGTTAAATCTAAAAAGCATCGAGACTACAATCTTAGTATTTCTCAATGTAGAAATGAAATCCTATACTTTTTTTAAAATAATAGCTTTGAAAGACCAATATTTAATGTTTTGAAACTTAATTCAATACGTTAAACTTGATAAAAGAACTTTGTTTAAGACAAAAGAGGTTCTTTTTGTAGCATAATGTGTGTTTAAATTGAAAATAGGGTAATAAGTTTGTTAATTTTTATGTAATTTTAACATTGTAATTGACTGATATTTATTTAGTTATGCTTTTGTTGTTTTGCTGCCCAATCTACCCAATAAATTAACGGCTTTTATATGTCACAGGTTTACGCCATTATAGAAAAGGCATAGAAAATCGAAATAAGACAACTAAGAAGATGGATAAGTGAGGTTGTTCTCAAACAAATTAATAAAAATAGCTGAATTATGAAAAAGTGCTTTTTTGTTATTTTATTAGTCAGTTTTCAGGTGTTTTATTCCTCAGTTTCCGCACAACTTAATCCCAGTAATTTTACGGCTTATCCTGAATTAGGAGGCACTTTGATCTCCGATATTATCACGGACAGACAGGGTATTGTTTGGATAGCAACAAGTAATGGACTAGTGCAATATGATGGTTATGACTACAAACATTTTGATGTAGATCCCAATGATGCTCAAAAAATGGGTAGTATTTTAACCCAAAAGCTTTTTGAAGCTAAGGATGGGCATATTTGGATTGGATGCACAGACATAATTAGTGAATATAATCCAGTAACAAGAACATTCAAGAACTATAATTTTTTAAAACTAACGGATTTTTCTTTGGGTTCCCGCCCCTTAGTAACCACTATAAACGAGGATACTAGAGGAAGGATTTATTTTGGAACAGATTCTTTTATTGGTTATACAGCCTCTCATGCTCTTTTTTATAAAGATGAAAACAGTAATACACTCAAACGTTTTGACTCCCCAAATAATGAAGAAATAAAAAATGTTTATAGTGTTGCTACTGACCATTTGGACAATGTCTGGGTAATTGCCGCTAATGGTTTTTTTATGATTGATAAAAATAAAAATACTCAGAAAATGAAATGGCCAATAGCCAAATTTCTGAGTAGTCAATACCACACCACAATTAAATGCGATGTTAATGGCAATGTCTGGATGAGTTCAAGTAGTGAAGTTCATTCAGTTCTCAGTGTGTGGAATCCCAATACTGGTAAAGTGAAATCTTATCCTTTTAAAGAGTCATTCACTAAAAATAATGCGTTTTTTATTACTGAAATGGAGTTTGATGCAAAAGGGAATATCTGGCTAGGGACTACACATGGTTTAATGTATTTTGATTTGAAAAAAGAGGAATTTGAAGTGCTGAATGAAGATCAAAATCAAAAAATGACAAGGAATGCTCTTACTTGTCTTCATTTGGATTCCTTCGATAATCTTTGGATAGGAACAGAAGTTCAGGGATTACTTAGATATACTAATCGAGTTGTGTTTAAATCCTATGTTTATAAAAAAGAAGATAAAAACTCCATTACCCAAGGCTGGTTAAGTAAAGTATTTGAAAATGGTGTCGGTAAAATTTGGATCACTACAGATGCTGGGCTTAATGTTTTTGATCCTGTCAATAATACTTTAACACCTTATCCAATTTCAAAAGTATTGTCTGGTTTAACTTTTTTTTATGGAATTGGTTTGTATTCACCTGAAGAAATTTTTTTCCTAACGAATCTCGGCTATTTTGTTTTTAATACAAATTCTAAGACTTGTAAAAAAGTGATTTTGGATCCTAGATTGGAAAAAACTTTTATTCAGAATTTAGTTAATGACAGTAAGGGGAACCAGTGGTATTGTACAGCTAAAGGCGCTTTTTTAAAAACCAAAAATAAAGAAACATTACGTCATTTTGATTTGACTAAGATTTCGGGATCTAATTTAAGCAGTAATGAAGTAACCAATATTTACGACAGTCCAAAGCATGGAGTATGGTTGCTTACCAATAACGGATTGTTTCTGTATAATTATGGGACTGATAAAGTGATAAGATATGCATTTGATAAAAAGAAAGGTGACGTTTTAAAATCGCAAGACATCAATTCGTTTTATGAAGATAAAGAAGGAGTAGTTTGGGTTGGAACATGGGGTGGTGGTCTTAGTAAATGCAATATCAAAACAGGAAAAATTATTACCTACACGATGAAAGAAGGTTTGCCTTCTATGGGAATTCAAGGCATTTTGCCTGATGAAAAGAATAAAGCGCTTTGGCTTAGCACTTTTGATGGAATCAGCAGATTCAGTATTGTAGAGGGGCGGTTTAATAATTTTTCGATGGAAGAAGGCATACAAGGGCGTCTGTTTGCCGATGGGGTATACCTCAAAACATCGAAAGGGCTTATGTTTTTTGGCGGTAAGAATGGTATTACATTGTTTAATCCTGACAATATTTCTAAAAATTCAGCACCTCCGAAAGTATTCATTACCGATTTTAAAATTGGTGATAATTCAATATATTTTGGTACCGATTCTATTCAAAAATATAAAAAGACAATACCCAAAGATTTTATTCTAAAGTACAATCAAAACAGTATTTCTATCAATTATACAGGAATACATTATGCCAATCCCAACAGAAATAAATTTACCTACAGACTTGAAAATTATGATAACAATTGGCGTGAAGTAGGTAATATTCGCACTGCGTATTATTATGATTTGCCACCTGGAAACTACATTTTTAGGGTAAAAGCAGCCAATAGTAGTGGCGTTTGGAATAAAATTGGAGCTTCGGTTGCGTTCAGTATTACTCCTCCTTGGTGGCGCACCTGGTGGGCGTATACTCTATATGGTGTCTTCTTTCTGTTGGTTGTATTTTTGATAGATCGCTTCCAACGGAAAAGACTTCTTGAAAAAGAACATGCTTTGACTAAAGAAAAAGAGCTAGTTCATGCTCGTGAAATTGAGAAAGCCTATAATACACTCAAAACAACTCAACTTCAACTTATTCAATCCGAAAAAATGGCTTCACTTGGGGAGCTTACTGCCGGTATTGCTCATGAGATCCAAAATCCGTTGAACTTCGTCAATAATTTTTCTGAAGTTAGTTTAGAACTGATGGATGAAATGCATGATGAAATGGAGAAAGGCGATACCAAAGAAGCCAAAGCAATTTCAATCGATATCAAACAAAATTTAGAAAAAATAATCTTTCATGGCAAACGCGCCGATGGGATTGTAAAGGGGATGTTGCAGCATTCCCGTATTAGCTCTGGACAAAAAGAACTAACGGATATCAATACGCTTGCTGATGAATATTTGAGACTGGCTTATCATGGTTTGCGAGCCAAAGACAAAAGTTTCAATGCTGAACTAGAAACTCATTTTGATGCAAAACTTCCAAAAATTGATGTAGTTCCACAAGATATTGGCCGTGTTCTACTCAACTTATTTACCAATGCTTTTTATTCTACACACCAAAAACAAAAAACGGCGGCGCAAGAATACAAACCAGTTTTATGTGTGTCAACAGCCCAAAAAGGGAATTTTATCGAAATTACCGCGAAAGATAATGGAACAGGAATTCCAAATGCAATTAAAAATAAAATAATGCAGCCTTTTTTTACTACAAAACCTGCGGGAGAAGGAACCGGTTTGGGATTGTCATTGAGTTATGATATAGTGGTGAAAGGACATGGAGGCACTATTAATGTTGAAACGGAAGAGGGCAATGGTGCCACCTTTATTATCACATTACCAATATGATTTATTACTATTAATTTATTAGATATGAACTTTGATTATATTTTGTTAATAATCGTTTTTAGTTATTTGCGAAGAGCATTGCAAAGCAAAATTTTATTGCCCCAAATTGATAAATATTTGGCTATAGGGTTTTGGTTCTCGATTGTGCTTCTAATTACTGGAATCATTTTAAATTTTAGCAGAGTCACAACTTCTTGGATAGCGCATGCAATGTTATTTACTCTGATTTACTTTTGCCTCACTCAAAAGGAATTTAAATCCGTTAAGTCTTTTATTTATTCGATATTACCCTTTGTAGCTGTAAATTTTATAGAAGATTTCATAGAGATGATCAATTCCCCTTTTCATGAAGAATGGGACAATTATTTTGATACTGCAATCTTTTTTTCAATCGTTTGGTTTTTTGCGATGTTTTTCATCAATAGAAGGCAACGGATTGACATGGAAAGAGAACAATTAAAAGCCATAGAGCTTGAAAAAGAGTTTCAACAGTCAGAAAATTTAAAAGCAAAATTAGAAGTCCAGGTAGCAGAGCGTACAGCTGAAATCCTCGGTCAAAAAGAAGAACTACAAAAAGCACTTGATAAACTCAAAGCAACACAGGCGCAATTAATACAATCCGAAAAAATGGCTAGCCTTGGTGAACTCACCGCTGGAATTGCCCATGAAATTCAGAATCCATTAAATTTTGTCAATAATTTCAGTGAAGTGAGTAGTGAATTGTTAGAAGAAATGAATGAGGAAATTGAAAAAGGAGATTTTGAAGAAGTTAAAAATATAGCAGCAGATATCAAGCAAAATCTAGAAAAAATAAACCATCATGGCAAACGTGCCGACAGCATTGTAAAGGGGATGCTGCAACATTCTCGTGCCAGTTCCGGACAAAAAGAGCCTACTGATATTAATGCCCTTGCCGATGAATATTTAAGATTGGCATATCATGGGCTTCGCGCCAAAGACAAAAGTTTTAATACTGAACTGGAAACGAATTTCGATACAAATCTTCCAAAAGCTAAAGTTATTCCCCAGGATATTGGCAGAGTTTTGCTAAATCTGTTTACCAATGCTTTTTATACAACGCATCAAAAACAAAAAACATCAAGTATTGAATATAAACCGTTGGTGAGCGTAACCACTTCATTCAATGAAAATAGAGTTGAAATTGTTGTAAAAGACAATGGTTCAGGAATTCCTAAAGCTATTAAAAACAAAATAATGCAGCCTTTTTTCACTACAAAACCTACTGGTGAAGGAACTGGTTTGGGTTTAAGTTTGAGTTATGATATTGTAAAAGCACACGATGGAGAGTTGAAAGTGGAAACTATAGAAGGTGAAGGAAGTACATTTATTATTTCACTGCCTTTAAATATTTAATAAACAAAATGCTATGAAAAAAAATATTCTAATTGTTTTTGTTTTGTTTTTTACCGGCTTAAACGCTCAGGTTTTGCGCCCCTTTTTCAATACCATTTCGATAGAAAATGGTTTGCCAGAGGGAAATGTACAATCCTCATTTCAGGATAAACTAGGGTATCTCTGGTTTGGTACCCAAAATGGATTGGTTCGTTACGACGGATATACAACTAAACTGTATCCAATACCAGATGATGATGGTCAACCAATAATATCTCCATCCATAAATAACCTATTTGAGGATAAGCATGGCACATTGTGGATTTGTCTTAGAGATAAAGGGTTTTATATATATGATAGACAGAAAGATCTTTTTAAGAGATCTAAGTATGGTGATAAGCTGATAAATATTGGGTATAGCACTAACTCACAAAAAGATGTTTATGATAAAAAAAATGATGTTGGATGGAGTATGAGTTACGACCGTCAAGCAATGACTTGGTCAGTGACATCATTGGATATGCTACATGGGACTGTTGATGTATACACCGCCAAAAGTAAAGGGAGGCATTTGATACCTTCCGGAAAAAAAGTTGCAGATATAATTATCGATGCATCAGGGAATACTTGGCTGGCTACGGATAATATTCTTAGTATCTATAATAGGACATCCAAATCGTTTAAACCCTATTTTAAGTTGCCAGCGAGTATGAATAACTCTTTGTTTAACTATTTAACCCAAGACCCAATTAATAAAGATCTGCTCTGGATATCTACCTATTTGTTGGATGACAAGAAAGAGGTAAATAAGGTTAAGCTCATACAATTCAATATCAAAACAAAAGAGTATAAAACGTACGATCATATAGTGTCAGATCCGTATTCCATAGCAGGAACCTGTACCGATGTTTATATTGACTCCAAAAAAAGAATGTTTTTTTATAACGACTACGGTGTTTCTATGTACAATAGGAAAAAGGACAAGTTTACCAACTATATTTTAAGAGTACCAGGTTTACCACCAACAGAATCACTTACGATTACTAGTATTGTTTCAGATAAAGAAGGTAATTTATGGATTGGAGGAAGGTTTAAAGGATTATTTTTCTTGAATACAACTACTGCTGTTGCAACACTCTATACCCATACCGATGAAGCAGGAAGTTTACCGGATTTCTATGGTGGAATCAATAAGATTTTTTTTGACAGAGCAGGTGTTCTATGGGTTTCGATGCCTTTTAGCGGAATATCTTGGTTGGATCCCAAACGATCATTCTTTAATCCCATTAAAATCAATGTCCCTGTTATTAAGGAAGATAAAAAATCAAGTACAATTAGTAATTTCATTACAGGAATGTATAACGACAGTACTTTTTTTGTGGCTGCCGATAAAAATGTTTTCACTTGGAATTATAGAACCAATGATTTCAAAAATATAAATCTGGGAGAAGATAAACAATCAAGTCCTGTAGAAACTATTTTTGTTGATAAGGAAGGATTGATATGGATTGTGTCTCGTGGAGTTGGACTTTTATGTTACAATCCAATTACCAAAAAAACAAAAAAATATAAGAACGATCCAAAAGATAATTTTAGTATTATTTCTAATCACACTATTGTAATAAATGAGGATAATGTCGGTAATTTATGGATTGGAACAAGCGATAAAGGGTTGAGTAGTTTCAATAAAAAAACTAAAAAATTTACACATTATCCCTTTATCAGGAATGATGGTAATACCAAGGCAAATAATGTTTTGGATGATAATATGGTTATTAGTTTGCTATGTGGTAACGATGGCATTGTTTGGGTTGGCACTAATCAAGGTGCTCTTAACAAGTTTGATACAAAAACAGGGAAATTTACCTCATACCTAGATAGTAAAGAGGGTTTTTATTGTATAACTAAGATATTCGAGGACAGCCAAAAGCGTTTGTGGGCTGGCAGTTATCTTTCGGGCTTGTTTTTGGTTAATAAAAAATCAGGTTTTTTAAAACATTTTACAGAAAAAGAAGGTTTGTCTTCTAATGACATTAGAGGTATTACTGAAGATAAAAAAGGGAATATTTGGATAGTTACTTCACGTGGATTATCTAAATTGAATCCTAAGAATAATCAAATAACCAATTACACTACAATAAATGGTTTACCCGTATTAGAAACTTTCGGAATTTATAAAGGTTCTAATGGACTTTTTTATATGGCTATTAAAAATGGGTTGATCCCTTTTGATCCTGATAATATTGTTGAAAATAAATTACCTCCAGAGGTAGTAATAGAGTCTGTAAAATACTATTTTTCAGAGAATGAAGCCAATAAAAAGGACACTGTTTTATTTGTAGATGACAAGCAAGAATTATTATTGAAGTACAATGAAAATAAAATTAGTTTTCAATATGTTGCCTTACATTTTTCAAACTCATCTTTAAATCAATATGCATATCAACTGGACGGTTACGATTCAGACTGGATACCGGCTGGAACACAACGGTCTGCTACTTATACTAACCTTTCCCCTGGGAATTATACTTTTAAAGTAAAGGCGGCCAATAGTGATGGAGTATGGAATGAAAAAGGAGCCAGTTACACTTTTACTATTTTACCACCATGGTGGAAAACATGGTGGGCTTATTCAATTTACTTTCTTGTGTTTATTGTTTCAATACCTTCTTATGTCGCTTACCGAGCCAGAAATCTGAAACGGGAAAATATTATTTTGGAAGAAAAAGTTACCATCAGAACTAATCAGTTGACCAAATCGATTGAAGATTTGAAAACTACGCAAAACCAGTTAATACAATCCGAAAAAATGGCTTCGCTAGGAGAGCTCACAGCTGGCATTGCCCATGAAATTCAGAATCCATTAAACTTTGTCAATAATTTTAGCGAAGTGAGTAGTGAACTTTTGGATGAAATGAATGAGGAAATAGTTAAAGGGGATTTTGAAGAAGTAAAAAACATAGCAGGCGACATCAAAAAAAACTTGGAAAAAATAAACTATCATGGCAAACGAGCCGATAGTATTGTAAAAGGAATGCTGCAACACAGTCGAATAGGAAATAACATAAAAGAGCCCACAAACATCAACAAATTAGGTGATGAATACCTGAGACTTGCCTATCATGGACTTCGGGCTAAAGACAAAAGTTTTAATGCAGACTTAGTTACCGATTTTGATGAAAACCTACCTAAAATAAATGTGCTGGCACAAGAAATTGGCCGTGTATTGCTGAATTTATTTACGAATGCTTTTTACGCAACACATCAAAAACAGAAAAAATCAGGGGAAGTATATAAGCCAATGGTGAGTGTAAAGACTGCATTGAAAGACAAAGGAATTGAGATAACAGTAAAAGACAATGGTATAGGAATTCCGGAAGCTATAAAAGACAAAATAATGCAGCCTTTTTTTACCACCAAGCCAAGTGGTGAGGGTACAGGTTTGGGATTGTCTCTAAGTTATGATATAGTGGTAAAAGCGCATGGTGGTACTATTGCAATTGATAGCCGAGAAAATGACTATACCGTTTTTACAATTTTACTTCCAATAGAATAAAAGTATATTATTCAAATAATAAAATTCGTAAATTTAGCAATATGTAAGTAATTGAATATTAGGTATTATGAATGGTTTTTTAAATAGTAATAACTTAAAATAAGTTTAAATGAAGATACTAGTAGTAGATGATGAAGCCGATATGCAGCCGCTTTTTTTGCAACATTTTCGTAAAGAATTACGTCATCACGATTTCGAATTCGATTTTGCCCTTTCGGGTGAAGAAGCATTAGAATATCTTAATGGCAATAGTTTGGAAGTGGTGCTAATTTTATCTGATATTAATATGCCAGGAATGAGTGGTATCGATTTATTATCAAAAATCAGGCATGATTATAAAGACTTCTCACCAGTTGTGATGATGATTACTGCTTATGGGGACGATGAAAATTACAAACAAGCTATGGAAAAAGGTGCAGATGATTTTTTGACAAAACCACTGGATTTTAATGTATTAAAAGAGAAACTAAAAAAAATCATGAACAATGGCTAAGATACTTGTAGTTGATGACGAAGCAGATTTAGAGATTCTGGTAAAGCAAAAGTTCAGAAAAAAGATTCGGGAAAATGTTTACGAATTCATTTTTGCTCAGAATGGGGAAGAGGCTTTGCAGAAAGTTTTGGAGAATCCAGACTTGGATATCATTCTAAGTGATATTAATATGCCAATAATGGATGGACTAACTTTATTGAGTAGGTTGCCAGAGGCCAATCCGATGTTGAAAGCAGTTATGGTTTCAGCTTATGGTGATATGCAAAATATACGGACAGCCATGAATAGAGGAGCTTTTGATTTTGTACTTAAACCAGTCGATTTTGATGATTTAGACTTAACCATGGAAAAAACGATATTGCATGTCAAACAATTGCAGGAAACCATTAAAGCAATCAAAGAGAATAATATTCTCAAGATGTATGTTGATGAAAACGTAATAAATTTTATGACCAATAAGGAGTTTGAGAGCAGTCTTCTTAAAAATGAAATGTTGGAAGCAACAGTCCTTTTTATAGACGTATGCGGTTTTACTACAATTACGGAGCAATTTCCACCAAATACAATCGTGAACTTACTTAACGGATTATTTGATACAATAGTTAAAGAAATTATAGCTCAAGAAGGCCATGTCGATAAATTTATGGGTGATGCAGTTATGGCTGTTTTTAGGGGAAATTATCATCTGGATAGGGCTATTGATACAGGGCTTGCTTTAAAAAATCAAATCAAAAACATTGAAGAAATAATTGTTGGTGACAAAAAATATAAACCCGAAATTTCGATTGGTATTAACTCTGGAGAAATGGTTTCTGGGAATATTGGTTCGGCATCTTTAAAGCGATTTGATTATACCGTTATTGGTGATGCAGTAAATACGGCACAAAGATTGCAAAGTGTTGCCAAACCAGGCCAAATTCTTATTTCAGAGGAGGTTTTTCATATTGCAAAAGAGTCTTTTAAGTGCGAACTAAATGGAGAATATGTTCTGAAAAATAAATCAGTACCAGTAAATACTTATGTAGTAATTGAATAAGTATTTTGAGTTCTTTAAATACAAAAAAACGTTATTACTTAAATCTTGAGTAATAACGTTTTTTGGGTAATAAAATATTCAAATAATTGATCGCTTTTACTGATTATAACTATTGAATTCCTCATCGGTTACTCTCTCTAGCCAATCAACAGCTCCTTTTGGAGTAGCAGCAGTAATCGCGATATGTGTTAATGCACTCTCAACTGAAGCACCATGCCAATGCTTAATATCAGCTGGAATTTTTATCACATCGCCTCTTTGAATCAATTGAATTGGTTTACCCTTTTCCTGATAATATCCAATACCGTCAGTTACAATAAGGATTTGACCTCCGGGATGCGTGTGCCAATTGTTTCGGGCGCCCGCTTCAAAAGTGACGTTGCCAATTACACTGTTGAATTCATTTTCATTCACCAATAATTTAAGCCAAGCATTTCCAGTAAAATAATCGGAATTTGCTTTGTCGCCTTGAGGGAAAAGTGGATCCTGTTCGTTTTTATGTGTTGTGTTCATATTTGTTATTTTAATAGTTTCTAAGATGCTAAGATTCTAAGTTACTAATAGTAAAAAATCTCAGCAACTTAGAATCTCAGCAACTTAGTATCTTAGATTATCCTTTAAGCGAAGTTATATTAATCACAAAACGGTTGCGGACATCAGTACGCGTTAAATCTCCTAAGGAAAGGTCATAATAATCCAAAGACTTTGTAATTATCTAAGGACAGATTATAATATTTCACGAACAGTAATTTGATTCTCGCCATTCATTTTCCAGAATTCTCCTGAAACTTTTAGTTTTTCACCGATTTTTGTTGCCTTGTATTGAGTTGGATTTTTGAGATTAGAATGGCTTATGGTAACAAAATAAATTTCTTCAGTATTGGTTTTTAATTTTGCAGTATATCCGTCTTTGCCTTGATTTATTTCAAGAACTTCACCTTCAATAGTTTTTATTTTTTTATCGATTTCACTTTTGCTAGTGCTTGTATTGCCGTTAGGGGTATTTTTAATTTCAGCACAACCGAACATTATTAGTAAAACAGGAATAATAATAAATTTTTTCATTTTTATGATAATTGATTTGGTAAAATTATGAAATAGTTGCGTATAAAATCAGAAACCAAAAAGTAAAATCTTTTTTTTGAGTTAAATTAAATTTTGGTCAATCTTTTAATTTACAGTATTTTAAAAATATTTTTTTTGTTTTATATTAACAAACAACCTATAAAGTGTAATTGAATTTTCTATAATTTTGTTGAATCACATTTTTCGGAGTTATGGAGCAATTACGTAAACACATTGAAGAAATATCATCAATTAGTGATGAAGAATTTGAGTATATCAAATCATTTTTTGCTGTTAAAAAAGTACGTAAACATCAATATCTAATTCATCAGGGAGATGAAGTGAAATATGAATTTTTAGTCAAATCAGGTATATTTAAAGTCTTTTATTTAGATAGTCAGGGAAAAGAATATATTGTTCAGTTTGCTCAGGAAAATTGGTGGATGTCTGATTATTATGCTTTTTTTAAACAGCAATCGGCAGAAATGTATATTGAATGTCTTGAGGAAGGTGAGGTGATTTGTTTAACACTAGAGTCTAGAGAAAAATTAGCTGCTGAACTTCATAAGATGGAACATTTTTTTAGAATAAAACTCTCAAATGGATATATTGCTTTACAACAAAGAATAAAATTACTTCTTTCCAGTAACCCGCAACAACGTTACGAAGAGTTTGCCAAATCATATCCGAGTCTATTACAAAAAGTCCCCAAAAAATTAATTGCTGAATATCTTGGAGTAAGTCGAGAAACGTTAAGTCGATTATATCAACATTAGTAAATAAAATTTTATTTAGGAACGGTATTTAAAATCAATCAGCAAATGGAAGCAGGAGCAGCCATACTTTTAGAATCGGTTAGGAAAATTTGTCCTACTCTGACTGATGAAGAGCTTTTGGCTTTTGTTTCAAAATTTACATTTGAAGAATTTCATAGAAAAGATTTTTTTCTTCAATCCGGTAAAGTACAAAAAGCACTAGGTTTTATTGTAAACGGATTAGTGCGCTCTTCTTATGTAGACAATGACGGAAATGAAATTACCGTTGGTTTTTATTATGAAGGCGATTATGCCACACACTATCCAGCTTTTATAACGCAACAACCAAGCAAATATTCTATTCAATGCCTCGAACCAACCGTTATGGCCTGTCTTTCTTATGAAAATCTGCAATGGATTTATGAAAATTTACCCGGTTTTGAAAGATATGGACGATTAGTTGCTGGAGAAATTTTAAATCGTCAGCAAGCTCGTATTGAAAGCTTCATCTTTCAAACCGCCGAAGAACGCTATCTGGATTTTGTAAGGCACCATTCAGCTTTGTTTAACCGAATATCCGTTTCCCATCTTTGTAGCTTTCTAGGAATTGAAAGACAGTCACTTACTAGAATTCGTCAAAAATTAGCGCATAAATAGTTTTTGACACTTTTGTGTCATGAATGCCCCTTCATTATTTAAAATCTTTGCAGTGTCAAATTAAATGAACTGCAATGAAAACGAATATCTTATTAATACTTGGACACCCTTCTGAAAATTCTTTTTGTAATGCATTATTAGACGCTTATAGAAAAGGAGTAGAAAGTACAGGAGCAAACTGCAAAACGATCTATATATCCAAATTAGATTTCAATGTAAATCTTTCTGATGGATATAAAACTGGAGAAGCTTTAGAGATCGAAGAGGATCTGATTCATTCTCAGGAACTTATCTCATGGGCAGGCCATGTTGTCCTGTCTTATCCAAACTGGTGGGGTTTTATGCCTGCCATTACCAAAGGATTTATTGACAGAATTCTGTTGCCGGATTTTGCATTCAAACATCATTCAGGAAAAATATTCCCAGAAAAACTTCTAAAAGGCAAAAGCCTAAGACTTCTCGTAACGATGGATACTCCAAAATGGTGGTTCTATTTGATCTATCGTGCATCACAATACCAAATCCTCAAAGACATTGTTTTCGGTTACGTAGGATTTGATCCTATCAAATTTTCCACTTTTGGTTTTATGCGAAAATCGACCGAAAGCCTTAGAAATAAGTGGTTAAAGAAAGTAGAACAATTAGGAAAACAACTTCAATAAAAACTATTAATTATTAAAATCTAACATCATGAGACATTTAACAATCGGGCAGACAGTTGCTCACAATAATCCCAAAAAAGGTTTCAGAATTCACTTATTAGTATTTGCATTAACTATTCCTGCCATTTGGCTGATATGGTTTATTACTGACAGGACTCATTTATGGCCACTATGGCAAACAGCTGCATGGGGAACAGGTTTACTGTTTCATTATTTGGGTGTTTTTGTTTTCAAAAGTAAAAGAACCATTTAAAACTATTAGTCATGAACTCACAACAAAAAACATTTAGACGTATTGTGACTGGTCACGATAAAGATGGAAAAGCAATTATTGTTTCAGATGCACCACCTACAATATCCCATTTAGTGGGCGGACCAGGCGGGCCAACATTTTTTGAAGTTTGGCATACATTGGAAACACCTGCTCTAATTCATCCACAGCCTGATGAAAATGATGAGAAAAGTTTAGTGTTATCTCCTCCAAAAAATGGAACACGCATAAGGGTGATTGATTTTCCGCCTGAAAGTGAAGAAATCAGAAAGTTATCAGGAGCAGATGCATCAGATAAATTTAAATCTATGGGACAGGAAACTGCTTCTACTGCTCATGAAGGAGCTCCGCATCCACTAATGCATCGAACAGAAACATTGGATTATGGAATTGTACTCGAAGGAGAAATTACGATGATTTTGGATCGTGCCGAAACAGTAATTAAGGCAGGAGACATAGTTATTCAAACCGGTACAAATCATGCATGGTCAAACCGATCAGGTAAGAATTGCCGAATAGCTTTCATACTTATTGATGGGCAATTTACAGGAGATTTTTATAACCATTAAAAAAAGAAATCATGAGAATTAATCCTTTGCAACCAGAAAAAATGAGTACTGAAATACGATACGTTCATGATGAGATTGCCAATCTTATTGGGAATAGCCAAAGTCAGGTAAATATGGTCGATGCTGACGGTGCATTGCTGGGGCCTTTTATTCCGATGCTGAAATATCCTCAGTTTGGAGTTCCAGCTTTGAGTTTTTTAAGAACGCTGGATACTCAAGCAACACTTCCAAAAGCTTTACGTGAAATTGTCATTTTAACTGTTGGCGGATTTTATGGTGCTCGTTTCGAATTGTATGCTCATGAAATTATGGCTGAAGCATTTGGAATTCCGCAGAACATAATAGCATCGCTTGCATCAGGCGGACATCCAAATGGATTAGATGAAAAGGAAACTATCGCTCATGATATTGCTCGTGCATTAGTCAGCGGTAAAATTATTCCAGATTCAACTTATAAGCATGCAGTAAATCTAATTGGTCAGGATGGTGTTGCTGAGTTATATTTTCTTGTTAGTGGCTATAGTCTGATTGCAATGATTTTGAACGGATTTGATATTCCTACTCCAGACAATTTTTCCTCAGAAGAATAAAAAATCACATTAATAATTTAAAAGAAAACGGAAAAGCCGAACACCGTCAAAATAGTAGGCACAATTTATAAAATACAATAAAAATGAAAAAAACAGTTTCTAAAATGCTGTTGTCAGCATTCGCATTTTCAACATTTTCATTATTTGCTTCTTGTTCAAACAATGATGAAAATAGTAGCCTAAAACCACAAACATATGTACTTGTACACGGAGCATGGCAAGCGCCTTATGTTTGGAATGAAGTAAAAACAGAGTTAATTAAAAGCGGTAATCAGGTGATTGTCGTAGGACTTCCAGGGCATGGGGCTGATAAAACTCCTCCTCAAAATTTATCAATCGATGCGTATCGTGACAAAGTAATCGATGCAATTTCAAAAGTACAAGGTAAAGTGATTTTAGTAGGACACAGTATGGGAGGAATAGTTGTAACGGCTGTAGTCGAAAGTATTCCGTCAAAAATTAGCAAGCTGGTTTACATTGGCGCTTTCCTGCCAAAATCAGGGCAATCGATTGGTGAATTGGCCATGACTGACGCTGGTTCACTTTTAGGGCCTTCGTTGATCGAATCGGCAGATCATTTAACACTTGATGTAAATGCAAAAGATTTGACGAATCTTTTTATCCCTGACGGTGATACTTCTGCAAAGCAAAAGGTGATTGATAACTATCGCTCTGAGCCAGCTATTCCTTTTTCTAATAAAGTAATCTTGACTCAGAATTTTGGTAGTGTAGACAAAGTGTATATCAAAACACTTCAGGACAAAGTGATTTCACCTAAGCTTCAGGATCAAATGATTGCAAGTGCCGAAATCAAAACTGTGTTTCCGGTAAATACTAGCCATTCTCCTTTTTTATCTCAACCAAAAACTGTTTCAGATTTGTTGATTAAGATTGGAAAATAACCATAAAATTTGTTACTGAAAGTGATTTGAATCACACCTTTTTAGTGATTTACTTCCTTGCCTTCAGGATGCATGTGGTAGTAATTTTGGTAAACATTAAGAGCATTAAAATGTTTGTCGAAAAAAAAAGATAACCCTTAAAATTAAAAGGTATGAAAGCAAAAACACATCTCTCAATTTCTAAAATAGCATTAGCAATTTTTACAACGCTATTTGTATTGTGCAGCACATTTGCAACAGCACAAAATTTATCTAAAGGGAAAGTGATATCTGAAGAACTTAAAAATCAAGAAATGATAGCTAAAATCACCCGTTATGGTGTGAAAAAGGAATTTCAGGAGAAATTTCAAAAAGCCGTAAGTGATTATGTTTCGGAATCGCTGCAAAATGATAGTAATATTATGTCAGAGGCTTATTTCGAGCAAGATAATCAGACTGTAATTTGGTTGTTTGAACGTTGGACCAATCAAAAAGAATTGAACAAATTCAAAAGCAGTTCAAAATCCAAAACTGTAATTGCCTTAGAAAAATCGGCCTTAATTAAGCCTGAAAAAGTAATCTATGTAAAAGATTTAGAACCAATTTCTAAGCAAGAATGGAGAAGAGCCAGTAAAGCAGAAGATAATCAGTTAACAATCATGCTTTTTGTAGACGCGAAGCCAGGTACAGAAGAAAATTTCAAAGCCGTTTATCATACAGCCATGCCTCAGTTCCGAAGTGAACCAGGTGTTGTAACCTATCAATTATCACAGTTAAATGAAGACAAAACTCAGTTTGTGACTTTTGAAAAATTCCGAAGTAATGATGCATTTCAGTATCATTTGAATTTCCCACCTATTCAACCCGTCATTGATTACTTAAACACGAGTATAAAGAAACAGCCATTCCAGGACGGAATCCACAACCTGATCGAGTTTGCACCGCTTATTCATGAATAGTATAATAATCTAATTTAAGCGAAATTATTATTAACATTTAAATCCAAAGAAAATGAAAACAATTAATCAAATCATCGCCGCAGGTATATTAAGTGTACTTGCTGTAGTAAATGTAGAAGCTCAAGTAACAGTAAAAACTAAAGAAATGAAAACAAATTATTCTCATGAGTTAGAAGTTGTGAATCAATTGTCTACTCAAACAGCGGTTGTAACTATGCCGGTATCAAAATTGTTAAACGCACCAGGAAATGAAGCTTTAAAAGATTTCTTCTTTACTCCTGTAAAAGACAAAACGATTCTTAAAGGAAAAAAAATAGCGGTTATTGTAGCAGACGGTTTTGAAGAAATCGAATTGACTGGACCAGTATGGTATTTTAAAGAATTGGGTGCAGAAGTAGAAATAGTTGCTCCAAAATACAATCCGGCTCCGGAGAGATACGGACTTGCATTTCCTGAAATGTCAAAAACACATGTAATGGCTATTCAATACTTACAGCCAGTGGGTTGGATCAAATTTGACCGTACTGCCGATCAGATTAAAGTAAGTGATTATGATGCCGTGTTTATCCCTGGTGGTGCGTGGAATCCTGATAACCTTCGCTATGATAAAGACGTGATCAAATTCATTCAGGATTTCAATAAATCAGGAAAATTGATAGCGGCTATCTGTCATGCTCCGGTTGTATTGGCATCTGCAGATATTTTGAAAGGTAGAAAATTAACAGGATACTGGAACATTCAGTCTGATTTGAAAAACGCGGGTGCAACTGTATTAGAGCAATCTGTCGTGACTGATGGAAACATCGTAACCAGCAGACATCCAATCGATGTAGCTGATTTTTCAAGAGCTGTTGAAAACTGGTTGGTTAAAAAATAATTAAAAGAAGAATTGATAGTGGAGATAATGATTTTCTCCACTATCAAAATCTTCAAAGTAGAATAATAAATTTTTAAGTTATATATAATTAATGAATAATTTTTTATAGTTAATATTCTGTATTACATTTGATTAGGTTGCTTATCGGTAACTAAAGTTCATGTTGCTATGGAATTGCCAAAAATACCATTCTACAAAAAGTATAGCTTAATTTTTGAGATTCTCAATAATAACATTATTTATAAAAATATAGTATGAAAGCACTAGTTATTGGCGCAACAGGTTCAACAGGACAATTTCTGGTTGACGAACTTTTGAAAAACTCAGATTATTCAACTGTCACCATTTTTGTGAGAAGGGCGACTGGTAAAAAACACCCTAAACTTATAGAGCAAATTATAGATTTTTCAAATATTGAGAACTACAAAAATCTTATTGTTGGCGATGTTATTTTTTCTTGTTTGGGAACGACATTAAAAACTGCTGGTTCAAAGGAAAATCAAAAGAAAATTGACTTTGATATTCCAGTAGCATTTGCCAGATTAGGAAAAGAAAATGGAGTTTCATCTTTTGTCTTGTTGTCTGCTTACGGAGCTTCCGCGAAAAGCAAAGTTTTCTATTCGCAAATAAAAGGAGAACTGGAAGAGAAAATTGCAGAATTTAACTTCGATCAATATATTATTTTCAAACCCGGATTACTTTTAAGAGCAGGTACTGATCGTTTTGGTGAAAAGATTATGGGACATATATTACAGTTATTCAATTCAATAGGTTTGATGAAAAAGTTTAAGCCACTGCCAACTTCTGTTTTAGCAGAGAAATTGGCAATAGCACCTAAAATATTGCCAAAAGGCAGCACTATTATTGAGCTTGATGAAATATTCAGTTTTGACTGATATATTAGAAAAAATAGTTAATAGAATCTTAGTAACTTGGTGTCTTAAATCATCCCTTAAGCGAAGCCATATCAATCACAAAGCGATAGCGTACATCACTTTTTATCATTCTTTCGTAAGCTTCGTTGATATCTTGCATTTTGATTAATTCAATTTCGGATACAATGTTGTGTTTTCCACAAAAATCAAGCATTTCCTGAGTTTCGGCAATTCCGCCAATTAAAGAACCTGCTACCGATTTTCGTCCCATTATCATAGGAACAGTGTTCAAGAAAGGTTCCAAACCGCCTAAGTATCCCACAATAACCAATGTTCCACTGGTATTCAAAGTCCCCACATAAGGATTTACGTCGTGAACATAAGGAACAGTGTCAATGATTAAATCGAATTTTCCGCCTACAGCACTCATTTGAGCATCTTCAGTTGAAATAATAACGGAGTCGGCACCCAAATCCAAAGCATCTTTTTCTTTACCGGGAGTTCTTGAGAATAGGGTAACTTCTGCACCCAAACCTTTGGCTAGTTTGATGGCCATATGTCCCAATCCGCCCAATCCCACAACGGCAATTTTACTTCCTTTTCCAACTTTCCAATGACGAAGCGGTGACCAAGTCGTAATGCCGGCGCACAACAAAGGCGCAGTAGCGGCAAGATCAAGATTCGCAGGCACTTTTAGAACGAAGTGTTCTTCAACCACAATTTTTTCCGAATAGCCTCCATAAGTCATTCCTCCCAAGTATTTGTCTGGACTATTGTAAGTGCCAATCCATCCGTTCGTGCAATATTGTTCCAGATCGTGTTTGCAGTTATCACAGGTGTGACAAGAACCAACCAAACAGCCTACAGCGGCAAAATCACCCACTTTTAGTTTAGTAACTTCACTTCCTACTTTGGTTACTTTTCCAACAATTTCGTGGCCAACAACTGTTGGATAGGTCGTAAATCCCCAGTCATTTCTGGCGGTATGCAAATCGGAGTGACAAACGCCACAATACAAAATATCGATTTCAATATCTTTTGCAGTGGCGTTTCTGCGTTGGATATCCATTTGTTTTAGGGGGGCATCAGCAGCTACAGTACCGTAAGCTTTTACATTTGTGGTTTCCATATTTTTAACTATTAAATTTTGATTTTAAATGTGTTATTTTAAGGCACATAAAGATACTTAGTTTTTAGTTAATTATTTCATATTGTGCGAATTAACAAAGATGTTTTCGTGATTTTTCAGGAGCAGATAATCCATTTTCGTAGAGATATTCAGTGTAGCTGTCCAGTTTGTGTCAGATAGTAAAGATTTTCCAACGGCCTGTGTATGATTTTCAGAATGTAAGCCAAGAAGATGGAGAAGGTTTGGCGAAGTTTGATCCCCAGATTATGCAAGTTTTTGAATTAAATAAACTCCCTAAATTATAAGGGAGTAAATTTCATATTATTTAGATTCTAAAAGCGCTGAAATTTTTATGTCTGCAATTTCAGTATTTAAACTCTGTTGTAATCCCCTTTCCAGTTTTTAATTGCTTTTTTAATTTCAGTTCCTGAAAGATTTTCATAAAGCGTTTTTTCAACGAGTTTTACAAATTCATCATCCTGAGCAAACCGTAAAGCAAACAACTGATTATCGTTTAATCGTTGCTCGAAATTCTCCATTCTTTTTCCAGTAAGCGAAAAATAGCGGTATCGGAGTTCCAAGCGTATAATTCTATTTTGTAAAGTAAGAGCATAATGTTGTCGGATCATAAAAGCTAGAAAAAACAGCATAATAAAAATAGCACTGATAAAAGTCCAAATCAATTGATCTTCTGAAGTGAAAATGAAATACACACTAAAAACCAACAACGTCATTATAACCGGATAATAAATAAAATGATGCGGCGTATAATATCGAATGTGATTTTTAAAGGATTGTTTTTTCATGTTACTGATTTTTTATATTATGCTCAGAGATATACTTTAAACATGTACACTCATTAGATTATCAAAAATCCCAAATACTTTAAGCAGCCAAATAATAACAAAGATTACAACGACGATGTTAAAGATATTTTTGATTTTAGAATCCATCGGGATGTAAGTGTTAACGAGCCAAAGAAGGACACCTACAACAATTAATACGAGCAATACAGTAATTAATGGCATAACATTGAAGTTTTAAAGTTAACCTCAAATGTATTTCACATTTTACTGAAACTCTTTACATAATTATTTTTAAATGTTGCATAATTCAATTCCTAATCAATTGTGCTCTATACTATTGTTACTAATTGGAAACCTTATTAAATGAAAAAACGCTGTCAAACCGAAGTCTTACAGCGTTCATCAAATTAAATAATAAAAAAAGGGTATTATCTCGGCTGTTCAGTTGCTGACACAGCTTACTTATCTGTAAATTTATTCCAATATCAATTCGGCTAAAGCTTCTTTACTGAATCCAACAAGCTCACCGGTTTTTCCAGATTTTATTTTTGCAGTCCAGTTTGGGTCAGATAGTAAAGGTCTTCCAACGGCAACCAAATCAAAATCGCCTCTATCGAAACGTCTGTTTAATTCCTCTAATGAAGTAGGCTCTGAACTTTCGCCTGCAAAAGCACCAAAGAAATCACCAGAAAGTCCAACAGAACCAACGGTAATGGTCGGAGCTCCAGTTACTTTTTTCGCCCATCCCGCAAAATTCAGATCCGATTTTTCAAATTCAGGTTCCCAGAAACGACGTTGTGAACAATGCAGAATATCAACTCCCGCATCCACAAGAGGCGTAAGCCAAGCGTCCAACTGCTGAGGTGTTTCCGCTAGTTTATAATTGTAATCCGAAGGCTTGAATTGAGAGAAACGCATAATCACAGCAAAATCATTTCCTACTTGTCTTCTGATTTCTTTCACTACTTCAATTGCAAACCGACTGCGTTCCTTCAATGTTTTTCCGCCGTAAATATCAGTGCGTAAATTGGTTTCAGCTCTAAAG
Source organism: Flavobacterium granuli (assembly GCF_031456055.1). Classification (GTDB taxonomy): domain Bacteria; phylum Bacteroidota; class Bacteroidia; order Flavobacteriales; family Flavobacteriaceae; genus Flavobacterium; species Flavobacterium granuli_A. The sequence goes on along the minus strand of NZ_JAVDTX010000006.1, from coordinate 57,993 downwards.
AACTGGTCAATTAAATAACCGTGTGCACCGTGAATTTCGATAGTGTCAAACCCTAGTCTTTTAGCATCGTCAGCAGCTTTTCCAAAAGCAATAATCGTGTCTTCAATGTCTTTTTCAGACATCGTATTTCCGTTATTGAAATCAGGGCGGTTTAATCCCGATGGACCTTCAAAAGGAACTGGCGGAACCCAGCCCGAATGATGATTGTCCATAATTCCCATATGCCAGATTTGCGGTCCCATTTGACCACCGGCAGCGTGAACTTCATTGATGACTTTTTGCCATCCTTTTAGAGCTTGATCGCCATAAAAGTGAGGGACATTTCCATCATTGGATGACGAAGGCCTGTCGATGACAGTTCCTTCAGATAATATTAAACCAACTTCACCTTCGGCTCTTTTTTGATAATAGGAAGCTACTTCATCAGTCGGAATTCCGTTTGGAGAAAAGGAGCGCGTCATTGGCGCCATTACGATTCTATTTTTAAGATTTAGCGTCTTCAGATTGAAAGGCGTAAATAAATTAGTTGTACTCATACTTTTTATAATTTAGATTTTATTAATTTTTAGGAGCAGAAACATTTGATATTTCATCAGCAGTTGTCCCGCTTTCCGTTGCAATCTTGTGAGCCGAACCCCGGCTCACAAGGATTTCCACTGCTATCGGGGCTAAAAGAGAATATTTTTTTTTAACAGCATTCAAAAAAAATCCGTGTTAATCAGTTTAATCCGTTTCATCTGTGGCCAATTATCATCTCCAGCCTCCACCCAATGCACGATACAATTCGGTGTTCGCAGATAATTGTTCTCTTTTTATATTGGCAAGTTCTAATTCGCTTTGCAATAAACTCGCCTGTGCAGATAACACTTCCAAATACTCTGCCATTCCGTTTTTGAATAACATTTTCGCATTTTTGATGGCTAGCTGCAAGGTTTTTACACGCTCCTGCAAAATGGATTCTTGTTGGTGCAATTTTTCCACTTTCACCAAAGCATCCGATACTTCGCTAACAGCAACTAATACAGATTGTCTGAAATTTAAAACTGCTTTTTCTCTTTCGGCTACAGCGATATTATATTGCGTTTTTAGTTTTTTATTATTCAGCAAAGGCTGAGTTAGACCTCCAGCAACAGTTCCAAATAACGAAGCAGGAATGTTAAACCAATTGCTGGTTTCAAACGAATTTAATCCGCCTTGAGCTGTAATTCTAAGTGCAGGATATAAATCGGCTTTTGTGATTCCAACATTTGCATTCGCTGATTTCAGAGCCAATTCAGCGCTTTTTACATCAGGTCTTCTGCTTATTATTGAAGATGGAATCCCGATTGAAGCATTATTTTTCACTTCAACAGCACTAAGAGCGATGCTCCTTTTTTTCGAATTAGGGAATGAACCCGTTAATACGCTCAAAGCATTTTCCTGAATCGCAATGTTTTGTTCCAATAAAGGAACCAATTGCGCCGCATTTAATTTCTGCGCTTCCGATTGCTGAATAGCTAATGAAGTAACCTGTCCGGCATCAAATTTCAATTTGATGATAGTGGTGGTACTGTCAATTAACTGCACGTTTTTCTTAGCGATTTCTAATTGTGCATCCAGCATCAAAAGATTATAATAACCATTTGAAACATTAGCCACAACAGTAGTCTGCAAAGCTTTTTTTACTTCTTCCGATTGAAGATAATTAGCAAAAGCTCCTTTCTTCTGATTTTTGATTTTCCCCCAAATATCGGCTTCCCACGAAAGTGAAACTCCAGTCGAAAAATCATCAATATGTTTTGCACCCAAAGCCTGATCCAAAGTTCTTCCCGAAAAACTGTTATCGGAAGGATTATTGGTATTGGCAGTTACAAATAAATTGGCTTGCGGTACATTTCCCCATTTGGATTGTGTGAATCTGTATTGCGCAATTTCGATGTTTTTAGTTGCGATTTGCAAATCATTATTTCTGACTACGGCACTGTCAATCAGTTGAATGATATCTTTTTCTGTAAAGAAATTTTTCCACTCCAAATCACCGATGCTTGCAGTATCTTTTGAAACCGATGCATTCCTGAAATTCTCAGGAAATGCATCTTTTGGAGTTTCAATATCCTTCGAAACGGAACAGGATATTATTGTGGTGATCAAAATAGCGATCATCACGGGTTTGGTTATATACTTTTTCATTTTACTTTTTCGTAATTAAATTTCTGGACAGGTATCTTTTTTGTTTTCAAGATCTTTTGACACTTTATACGCTATGTACGTGAGGCTGATGATGATTGTCACCAGAATTGTTGTGATGTAATTTTCCATTTTTATTTTCGTAGTTATGAGTTACAGCTACTGGTTTTCCAGTAACTTTTTCTTGTAAATATTGGAATACGATGAATAAAACAGGGATGATTAACAACCCTAGAATTACTCCCGAAACCATTCCTCCGGCGGCACCAATACTGATGGAGTGGTTACCCTGAGCCGATGGACCTGTGGCGTACATCATTGGAATTAATCCAACAACAAAAGCCAGTGATGTCATTATAATTGGACGTAAACGCAGTTTTGCTGCGTCTATTGATGCTTTGACTAATGGTTGTCCAGATTTTCTTTTTTGGACGGCAAATTCTACAATCAGAATCGCATTCTTGGCGAGCAGTCCGATAAGCATTACCAAAGCAACCTGCACATAAATGTTGTTTTCGATTCCGGTCAAGCCAATGGCCACAAATACTCCAAAGATTCCAGCAGGGATTGAAAGTATTACTGCCAAAGGCAAAATGTAACTTTCGTACTGTGCTGCGAGCAGGAAGTAAATGAATATCAGACACAATAGGAAAATCGTAGTTGATTGTCCTCCAGAAGAAATCTCTTCACGAGTTTGTCCTGAGAATTCATAACTGTAGCCTGCAGGTAATTGCTGTTTTGCCACTTCTTCAATTGCTTTAATGGCGTCTCCAGAACTAAATCCAGGTTTCGGAATTGCATTCACCGAAATTGAATTAAACAAATTGTATCTCGAAGCCGTTTCAGAACCATAAATACGGCTTAGTTTAACCAAAGTATTTATCGGAACCATTTCGCCGTTTTTGTTTTTTACAAATACACGGTCAATAGCTGTTGGGTCGGCTCTGTCGGCGATATCTGCCTGAACAACCACTCTGTAATATTTTCCAAATCGGTTAAAGTCGGATGCCTGAGCACTTCCAAAATAAGCCTGCATAGTCTGCAGAATATCTTTGACTTTTACGCCCAATTGATCTGCTTTTTGATCATTAATATCCAATTGCAATTGCGGGTAATCGGCTTTGAAACTGGTAAAAGCAACAGCAATTTCTGGGCGTTTCATTAATTCGCCAATGAATGTTTGCGAAATTCCGCTGAACTTATCCAGTTTACCGCCTGTTTTATCCTGTAATACTAAATCCAATGCTTCAACATTGCTAAATCCGGGAACTGTTGGGAAACTAAATACGAAGAAACTGCCTTCTGAAATTGCCCCTAATTTGCCACGAACCTGATTCATTATTTCATCAATATTTTTAATGCTTCCGCGCTCTTCATTTGGTTTAAGCAATACAAAAACAACTGCCGATGACGGGCTTGTTGAATTTGTCAATAAGTTGAAACCTGAAATGGCAGTTACAAATCTTGAAGATTCTAAACCTCTTAAAGTATTTTCTGCTTTAGTCATTACTTTTTGGGTTCCGTCCAGAGAAGTTCCCGAAGGTGTATTAACTGCAATAGCAATAAATCCTTGATCTTCTGTTGGAATAAATCCTGATGGAGTTGTTTTTACCATTACAATAGTTGCGATTGTAATTAAAGCCAAACCACCTAAACTAACCCATTTGTTACGAATTAAGAATTTTAATCCGCCAACATAACGGTTGGTTAATGAATCAAAACTATTATTGAATCCAGTAAAGAATTTCTCTTTAAATCCTTTTTTCTCATAAGGAGCATCTCCGTTAGCGTGATTGTCTTTTAAGAACAAAGCGGCTAGGGCAGGACTCAATGTCAAAGCATTTACAGCCGAAATTACAATCGCAATCGCCATAGTGAAAGCAAACTGGCGATAGAAAACTCCTGTAGAACCTTCCATAAAACCAACAGGCAGAAATACTGCAGCCATTACCAGCGTAATCGAAATAATCGCTCCGGTAATTTCGTGCATCGCTTCGTGGGTTGCTATTTTTGGAGACAAATGTTTGTGCTCCATTTTGGCATGAACGGCTTCGACGACGACAATGGCATCATCGACCACAATACCAATGGCTAAGATTAAAGCGAAAAGCGTTAAAAGGTTTATCGAAAATCCGAATAACTGCATAAAGAAGAACGTTCCTAAAATTGCCACAGGTACAGCAATTGCGGGAATTAAAGTCGATCTAAAATCCTGAAGGAAGATAAATACAACGATAAATACCAATATAAAAGCTTCCAATAAAGTATGCTGTACCTGCTCAATAGACTGATCTAGAGAAACTTTTGTGCTGTAGAAAATATTGTGTTTTATTCCGGTAGGAAAATCTTTGGAGGCTTTAACCATCAATTTGTTAATCGCAATCTGAATATCATTTGAGTTAGATCCCGCCAGCTGAATGACACCAATTACGATTCCTTTTTTACCATTCAAACGTGTTAAACTGTTGTAGGAGTAGGCGCCAAGTTCAACTCTTGCTACATCTTTTAATCGAAGTATGGAACCATCAGAATTGGAACGAATGGCAATATTTTGATAATCTTCAGGTTTGGATAGTTTTCCTTTGTATTTAATCACATATTCAAAAACTTCGGTGCTTCTTTCTCCAAATTTACCTGGAGCTGCTTCCAGACTTTTGTCCTGAATCGCTGCCATAACTTCATTTGGCGTCACATTATGAGTAGACATTTGAGTTGGATTCAGCCAAACTCTCATCGAGTAATCTTTTACACCTCCAAAAATACTGGCAGCACCAACTCCCGGAATACGTTTGATTTCCGGAATAATGTTGATTTGAGCATAATTGGCAACAAACGTCTGGTCGTATTTGGACTCATCTTCGGTAAACATACCGATTGCCATGATAAAACTGTTTTGCTGTTTGGCAGTGATTACACCTTGCTGTACCACTTCTGCAGGCAATTGGCTTGTAGCTTGTGCAACTCTGTTCTGCACATTTACTGCAGCCTGATCGGCATCGGTTCCCAATTTGAAGAAAACGGTAATAGCTAAAGTTCCATCATTACTGGCAGTGGAACTCATATAAGTCATATTTTCCACACCATTTATGGATTCTTCCAGTGATGGCGCAACAGAACGCAACACCGTTTCTGCGTTGGCTCCCGGATAAACCGCCGTAACCAAAACCGAGGGAGGCGCAATATCTGGAAACTGTTGTAAAGGCAATTTCGTAAGTCCAAGTACTCCTAATATCACCAGCAGAATGGAGATAACGGTTGCCAGTACGGGTCTTTGTATAAATATTTTGAACATCTGTGAAAATTATTTTTTGTTAATGATTTGAGCAATTTTAGTTGCTGATTTCTCAGGCTGAATTAATTGTCCTTCCTGAAGTTTGTCGATACCGCTTAATACGATTTGGTCTCCCGATTTTACGCCGTCTTTGATGAGGTAGTTAGCACCGCTTTTTCCGACAACAGTAATAGGCATTTTGGTAACCTTGTTTTCTTTGCTTACCGTAAAGACAAAAACTTTATCCTGCATTTCTATTGTAGCCGATTGTGGTACCAAAATCGCATCGTCATGCTGTAACCCCAAACGGATTTTTCCTGTGTTTCCTGAACGCAATGTTTTGTATGGATTTGGGAATGTTGCTCTAACGGTTATAGCTCCAGTGGTTTTGTCAAATTGACCATCTACCATATCGATTTTTCCCGTTTGCGGATAAGCGCTGTTATCAGCTAATATCAAAGTAACCGGAGGCAGTTTTTTGATTTTATCGCCAATGCTATTTCCGGCATATTTTGATTTAAATTGGATGAAGTCAGTTTCACTCAATGAAAAATAAGCATATACTTCCTGAACATCCGAAAGGGTTGTCAGTGCCTCAACATCTGTTGCAGAAACTAAACTTCCTTGTTTTTTAGGCAATCTTCCGATGTATCCATTTACAGGAGCGGTAATATTGGTATATCCTAAATTGATTTTTGCAGATGCGGCAATTGCTTTGGCCTGTTCGATATTCGCGGCTGCAATTTTTTGGGAAGCTTTAGCCGATTTCAATTGATAATCAGAAACGACTTTGTTTTGAACTAATGGAGTTAGTTTATCAACTTCAAGCTGTGCGTTGATGTAAGACGCTTCGGCTGCGTGAAGGCTTGCCAAAGCTGTGTTTAATTGCTCGCGGTAAGGGCGTTCGTTTATTTTGAATAGAGTCTGCCCTTTGGTTACATAAGCTCCTTCATCGACCAAAACTCGGTCTAAATTCCCGCTTACCTGCGGACGGATTTCCACATCCACAGTTCCTTGTATGGCGGCAGGATATTCGGCATCAGTCGTAGTGGTTTCGGTAGTTACTGCCATAACGGGCAGGAGGGGAGCGGGCGCAGCGGCAGGTGCCTGCGATTTATCGGAACAGCTGATTAAAAATACAGCCATTAAGCTTAAAAAGATGATTTTTTTCATGATTAGAGTTAATTTTAAATTTGTCTTAAATATGGTAGTTGTTTTTGAAATAAACGTTTCAGAATTCATCGTGTTTTATATTTAAAGGTTAGTAATTGGTATGGTTACAATTCTGAAACAATCGTTTCAGAATCAATGCTGTAATTTAAAAATTCGTATGCTTATTGTGTGTTGTTTTCTGAAATAAACGTTTCAGAAAGTAGGTAAAAAAAAGGGGCTATTTAAATATATTTTTAATCAGGAATTCTGACATTTTTTTGATTTTGATTGGATTTCCATGAAGGATATACGATTGCTTCCATCCAGTAAAAGAAGTAGCAATGTATTCAGCCATTAAAGCGGCATCTTCGGTATCATCCATTTCACCGTCATCCATGGCTTTTTGAACTATTGTAGCCATAAATTCAATGAAAATATCATTGTTTTTACTCATTACATTTCGGACTATGGTGTCCTCCGGTGCAATTTCGAAACTCGTTTTCATTCCCAAACAACCTTTATCACAGGATACAATCCAATCTGCCTTATCACTAATAACTTTAATTAGTGCTTGCTTGGCCGAAGTTTCTTTGGATACTTTTTCTTTTAATTCACACATGGCAGTATCAAAATAATTGCCAATGCATTTCATAAATAACTGATGCTTGTCGCCAATGGTGTTGTACAAACTGCTTCTATTGATCTGCATAGCATCCACTAAGTCCTGCATAGAAGTAGCATTATATCCTTTTTCCCAAAAGACATTCATTGCTTTTTCAATTTTTTCAACCTCGTTAAATTCTACACAGCGAGCCATAAGACTTAATTATTATTTTGCAAATGTAAAACTATTTTTGAAACAAGCGTTTCAGAATCGATATTTTTTTCATTTTTTTTTTTCAAAAGAGCCACTTTTGAACTTGCCATAATTCCAATTAGATATTCATCACAGGGACAAGGCCATGTTTTTTGAAAACTAATTTCATTTTTTCGATGTCAGGAGGACCGCCGGCATTTACAATTTCTGCCACATCTTTGAAATATTCGGGACCAAGAAGTCCGGGAGTTATGGTAGCCAATGCTTTGGCAGTTTGTGAATTCAAATTATTGAAGCCATGTACCACACCTCTTGGAATAAAAAGGGATTGACCCACTTCTAAATCGATGACTTTTTCACCAACTGTAAAAGTCATTGTACCCTCGAGTCCATAAACAATTTCATCGAAGTTTTCGTGATAATGGGGCAGTGGAACTTTAATTCCATGCGGTACTGAAAATTCAAACATTGTGACTTGTCCATTGGTATCTGAAGCTTCCAAAAGAAATTTTACTTCTATTTGTCCAAGCTTAATGATTTCTTTGTTATTGTTCATTTGTTTCGATTTTAAATGATTAATTTAGTTAATGTTCTCATGTCACTTGCCTTTTCTAATTTATGAAAACGAGTATTTTCTGCTAAACGATAATAGGATTAAAAACGGTAATTAAAGGTAGTTTTTTTATTTCATTGTAAATGAGAGCAATTTAATCATTATTGCTCTATTGTTATTCCCACTCGCGCTAGCAGGGGATATTTTTTTCATTTTTTTTTCAAAAGAGCCATTTCTAAGGAACTATTTTATATAAACGACAAGCTAATATTCCGTTCAAATAATATTTTGAATGTGTACTAGTAAAACATTGTTCTTTCAGAATCATTTCTGTCTCTGGGAGTTGTTTGGTTTGCAGTTGTGTGGTCAACCGAAAGAGTAAATACAAGACTTTTAAACCCATTTGTGTACTCCATTTCATAAAGCCATTTGTTTCTGAAATATTGAAATCTGTTACGTATAATAGCCCTTTTGTGTTTAAATTTTGTTTGAATTTTCCAGCCAGAATTTGTACAAAGGTGTTATCAAACAGATCTAAAAAATAATTGCAGACAATAAGATCATAAGTTTGCCATTCAAGATCTTCAGCGCCTAAGCAGGTAAATGTTACCCGATGCAAAGAATTAGGTCTTTTTTCTTTGATGCGTTTTTTGGCAAGCTCAATCATCTTTGCCGAAGCATCAACATAAGTTATATGTATCTCCTTATTTTGATCTAGTACTTTCTGTAAAAAATAACCGGTACCACCGCCCAATATTAAACCTGTTTTTTGAGTTGAGAGATGCGATAGAAATGCCAATTGACTTTTATTGATCCTATTGAATGAACAAATAGACACCACAATATCATACACAGCTGTAATGCGATCAAATCCTTTTCCAAGCGCGTTAGTAGTATTGTTTGTCATTTTTATAATTATGAATGCACTTAATTTACGAAGGAAAAAGACCTTAAAACGATAAACTGTGTCCACAAAGTAAAGAAAAACAGTTGTGTTTTAATTTCTGAAAATGTCAAAAATAAATGTGACAATACCACATCTAAATTGAAGTACTGATTTGTTTTAGATGATTGAATTACTATGCGGGCACGGATTGCAAATTCGCGCTATCGGGGTTGATAATAGTTTATTTTGTTTTTCCTTTAATCAGAATGTCATCTTCAATTTTCAAAAGTGTCAAAATGATTATTCTCAGTAAAGTGTAATAATCATTTTTATGTTCAATTTCTGAAAACGAATTTGTTCCGTGTAAATATTTATTTCTTAAATCTAATCCATTTGTAAATTCCTTTTTATTTAGATAATAATTGAAATAATTTTTTTCAGCAATAGTCAATAAAGTGTTTTCAACTTTAACCAATTTTTGTTCAATCATTTTGTCGATTTCATTTCTTATGTTTTTATCATAATTCCAATAACTTAAAACATCATTCCTATGCAATTCACCTATTAAATAAATTAAAATTTCTGTATTTATTTTAATATACTCATTCGAATTTATTTTTAAATATCCTTCATTTATTAGAGAATTAATTTCGTTTATTTGATAATTTTGAAAATTTTCAATTTTTACATTTTCATTAATTAGTAAGTCATATAGGTTGCTGTATTTATCGTTATATGGTTCAATATAATATAACATACTTTGATCTGAAAAAAATTGATATTTTAATTTGAAGAGAAGATTATCTTCAATGTAAATATATTTGTTAACTGATTGACTATAGATTTCACTAAATCTAATTGGGGTTGAACTAATTTGAATTAATTCAATGTCAATTTCTCCTTCATCAACATAAGTTTGATATTGTTTTAAAAGGAATTCATATTCAGGGACAATATTTCTTATTTTTTCAATATGACTAATTTCGGAATTTTGAATATTAAAAATAAACTTACTTGGTTCTACATAATCATTTAAATGTTTTATAAAAGAGCTAATTAAATTCTCAGTTGAGTTCTTTTTTCGTTTTAGGTAATCTTCAAAAATCAACATTTGTAAACTAGATAATATATGTTTTTTTGTAAAAACTTCGCCAGTTTCATAAGCATTTTTAGATTTCATAGATATTCTTTCAAGACTATCTACCTCGCTATTTTTGTTAATTAAAGAAATTAGATTAGTCTCATCTACGAAAAGGAAAAGTTTTTTATAGACATAAAATAATGATATATCATTATTCAAATTATTCATAAACTTTTCACTATAAATAATCGATATACTTTCTTTGTTATCAAATTTAACTGGTTCTATTTGATCTTTACAGAAAATTATTTGAATTCCAATATTCCAAGATATACCATTTTCACGGATTTGATTATTTAATTCTCGTGATTTTTTCTTTGCTTTTAGTCTTGTTTTTGGTGATAGTTTTAATTCGTTTGAGTCTCTTGAGTTTTCTATTAATCTAACATAGTTTATATTGGCATCTACACTATTTAGATAATCTATTATGATATTTTCTTTGTTAATCAATGATAGACTTTTAGGAAAATAATATTTTGTTGTTTCTTTAAAAGTCTTTTTTTCTTCCAGTTTAGATAATAATATTTCTGTAGTTCCTTTATAAACAATTAAAAATTTTGAAATTTGTTTATCAAACTTTTCAACTATTCCTTTTTGTTGTATAATATAGTTTATTTGATGTTCAAAATTATTCAATAAATATTCAAACTTTAAAACACTTATCTTTTTATAACTATTTAATTGATTAAGTAAATTCCAAAAATGTATTTTGTAATTGTATTCTAAATCTGTTATTGTTTTTTCAATTACGTCATCGTTAATTTGCAATATTTTTTCTTTTAATATTTCCCAATTAGTTTGACAGATTTCTTTGTATTTTATTTTGGTATCTTCTGACCAACTTAATAGATATATGCCATTTTCAAAATACAATTTAATGTTATAAATTTCTAATAAATCATTTATTGAAAAATCTGTATTAGAATGATATTCATCAAGTAATTTTTCTGCATTTAATAAATGATGTGATACTAATATATCTTCTTTTGAGTGGAATACAATTCTTCTTAATGAATTCATAAAAGATTTGATTTTTAGTGTATTATGATGTTTATTTAGCTAATATAGGAAAATCTTTTACAAATTATCTGGAGAATTTTATTTGTGAGTTAGAGTAAAATCATAAATCCTCTTTTGAAATACAAAAGCCCTAGCCCTGATAGAAGCGGTATCCTTTTCCTGGCTTCTTTAGCCAGGAAAAGATACAAGCGGATAGCAGGAATCAGCTCCAAAAAAAAAGTGCCATAAAACCTAAGTCTTACAGCACTTTTCAACCAAATTAACCTAATAAAAAACTATTCCTTTATATCATCGCCTTCTTTAATTTCTTCGCTGGCAATTTTTACCAGTTTATCTTTTGAATTCAAATCACCGAATATTTCAATTTTATCATCGATTTCTCTTCCTTTTTTAACATCAATTCGAGTGGCTTTGTGGTTTACCACTTTAATCACAAAAGTTCCTTCGGCCGAATTCACCAATGCCGATTTTGGAATTACAAATGTGCTGTCTTTTGCGTTAAGCGGCAATATAACTTCGGCAACCATTCCGGGCAATAAATTGCCTTTGGTGTTGTGTACGTCCATTTCTACACGCTCCGAACGCAGTTTCAAATCCAAAGCGCCAGACATTCTCTGAATCGTAGCTTTGAAAGTGTCAGGCAATGATTTTACATTGAAACTCATTTCGTCGCCTTGGTGCAGATAACCGGTGTACAGCTCCGGAATAGAAACCGCTAAACGCAGTTTGTCCTGTTGCTGAATCGTCAATAAAGGCAAACTGGAACCAGGACCGACAAGAGTTCCTAAATTCACATTTCTTGCAGCCACAACTCCGTCAAATGGAGCACGAATTTCAAGATAGCCTCTCATAATCGAAACTTCTTTATGCGCCGCAATTGCCGCTTGGTATTGTGCATAATCAGAGTTTTTCTTGCCGCTCGCCATTTCCAGATCATTTTTGGAAATCGTTCCTTCTACTTTGCTGGTTTCATACAAACGGTTGTAGGTGCTTTTGCTGGTTGTATAAATGGCTTCCATCGATTTTAATCTCGATTCGGCGGCTGCCAATTGCGAACTGATTTCGGGAGCTTCGAGAACAATCAAAAGCTGTCCTTTTTTGACTTCTGTTCCAATATCAACCTTTAAGATTTTTACAAAACTGCTCACTTTCGCGTATAAATCCACTTGCTGAAAACCAGACAATTCGGCTGGCAGGCGCAATTCGGTGGTTAGTTTTTCTTTTGCTAAAAGAAAAGTCTCTGTTTTAGGTTCGATTTCTGTGACAACAGTTTCTTCTTTTTTTGAATTACAGCTGCTTAGAAAAAATAATGCTGTAAAGAATAATGCGGTCGATTTTATAATTTTATTTTTCATTTTCTTATTTTAAGGATGAGATATAATGGATGCTTTCTTCGTCTTCAGGATCTAAAGAAACGGATTGTGTCGTGGTATGTTCTTGCGCCCAAGCGAAAATCAAAGGTAATATGAGCAGCACCGCAAAGGTCGAGAATAATAAACCGCCGATAACGGCTCTTCCCAATGGCGAAACTTGATCGCCTCCTTCGCCATGACCAATTGCCATTGGCAGCATTCCTGCAATCATCGCTACCGAAGTCATGATAATCGGACGAAGACGCAGCGCCGCAGCTTCACGAGCCGATTCTAATGCGTTGCCATTTATTTTTCGTAATTGCTCGGCATTGGTAACCAATAAAACAGCATTTGCAATCGAAACCCCAACCGACATAATGATTCCCATATAGGATTGTAAATTCAGTGTTGAACCTGTAATAGTAAGCATTAGCAATGAACCTAAAACTACGGCTGGAACTGTTGTTAAAATCACTAACGAAACCTTGAAAGATTGAAAATTAGCGGCCAACATTAAGAAGATTACGAAGATGGCAACCAATAATCCAACTTGCAAACTACTTAATGTTTCTTCCAATACTTTACTCATCCCAATTGGACTGACAAATAACCCCCTAGGTAATTCGCCCAATGAGCTTATCGTTGCAGCTACATCCTTTTTCGCCGTTCCCAGGTCGGTTTGATGGATGTTTGCTGTAACAGTAATGTATGGCATGGCCCCTAAATTATCATTTTCACCGCTTACAAATCCCGGTGTAATTTTGGCAACGTCACTCAAAACGGGACGAAGCGAGTTTTTCAATACCGGAATTTCCCCGATATCGGTTTTGCTTTTCATTTGATTCAGTGGCACCTGAACTTGAACGTTTACTGATAAACCTGATTTTTCATCAATCCAAGTGTTTTTCTCCGTATATCTCGATGATGAGGTAGAAGCGATCAATGAACGCGAAATATCATTCATATCCACGCCCAATTCGGCGGCACGAGTTCTGTCAATGTCAATATTCATCGCTGGATAATGAATAGGCTGTCCAATCTGTACATCTCTGAAATAAGAGAATTTTTGAAGCTTGGCTACAATTTGATTAGCATAGGTTTCATTTCGCTTTTTGTCTTTTCCTGCAATTCGAATTTCGATTGGGGTAGGAGAGCCTTGGCTCAAAACTTTATCGGTCAATTCAATAGGTTCAAACGAAATTTTCACATCCGGCAGAATCTTTTTAATTCGAGCTCGAAGATCATCTTTAAATTCGTCCATATCCGCTTCATAATCTTTCAGACTTACTTGGAAAACGGCTTCATGAGAACCCGCCATGAATAAATAAATAGGGTTGATTGAGAACAATGATGGGTGTGAACCTACATATATCGAAGAAATTCCGATGTGTTCGCTACCGACCATTTTCTTCAATTCTTTTAGTACCAATATTGCTTTTTCCTCTGTACGTTCGATACGAGTTCCATCGGGAGCGCGCATTCTCAATTGGAACTGGCTTGAATTCACTTTAGGAAAAACATCTTTTCCAATAAACGAAATAAACACAACGGCAAGAGCAGTTATTACGATTAAATAGGTTAAAGCAGCGGCTTTTTTGAACGGAAATAATCGATCTAATGTTCTCATAAAGCGGATTCTGAAACGCTCAAAAGCACCAATTTTTCCGTTGCCATCGGTGTCTGTTCTTTCAACATAATCTTTTTTCTGAGTGATTAATTGTTTCTCAGATTCCGGTGTTAATCCGCAGGCGTTAAATTCGGCTTCATCGTCTGTAATATTCGGTGCGTGTTCGTGTTTTGGATGGTCTTTCATCAGCCAGTTTGCCATTACAGGAACAAATGTCTGCGATAGCAAAAAGGATATTACCATTGAAAATCCAATGGCTAATGCCAAAGGCAAAAACAAAGCTCCCGGAATTCCTACCATCGTAAATGCTGGCGCAAATACGGCAAGAATACAAAGCAGAATCAATAATTTTGGCAACGCAATTTCCTGACAGGCATCCCAAATGGCGAGTGCCTTGGGTTTTCCCATATCGAGATGCTGGTGAATATTTTCGATGGTTACCGTACTTTCATCCACCAAAATTCCAATCGCTAGAGCCAGTCCGCTCAATGACATTAAGTTGATTGTCTGTCCGAATAATTTCAAAAACAAAACGCCCGAAATAATCGAAATAGGAATCGTCAAAATTACAATCAGAGCCGCGCGTCGGTCGCCAAGGAAAAGTAAAACCATTAAGCCAGTCAAAACCGCTCCGATAATTCCTTCGGTAATTAAACTTTTAACCGAGTTGATTACATAAACCGATTGGTCAAATTCATAAGATAATTTTACATCTTCGGGAAGCGTGCTTTGGATTTTAGGCAGTTCAGCTTTTAATTTCTGAACCACATCCCAAGTAGAAGCGTCTCCCGCTTTGGCAATACTGATATAAACCGAACGTTTTCCGTTTACCAAAGCATATCCGTTGGTAATATCGGCACCGTCTTTTACAGTGGCAACGTCGCCTAATTTTAAGTTTTGAACACCGCCTTTAAACAACGGAATCTGCTCAAAATCCTTGATTTCTTTAATTGTATTGTTAGTAGGTGTGAGGTAGTTGGTATTTCCAATCCTAACATTTCCCGAAGGAGCCGTTTGGTTGTTCACGCGAATAGCTTCCACAATCTGATCGGGTGTCATATTGTGTGAACGCAGTAAATCAGGATCTACGTTAACCTCCACTGTTCTTGGGCTTCCGCCAAAGGGTGCCGGCGATAATAAACCCGGAATGGATGTAAAGGAAGCACGAACATATACGTTGGCCAAATCCTGTAATTCATTATTGGAACGTATTTTACTGCTCAATACCAATTGTCCGATTGGCAGTGAAGAAGCATCAAAACGAATGATAAACGGAGGTTGAGTTCCCGGAGGAAAAGCCGCCTGAATTCTATTGGATAATGAACTCAATTCGGCAGCAGCCTGAGCCATATTTGTGTTTTCGTAATAGGTTAATTTCATAATCATTAACCCTTGAATATTCTTGGTTTCTACCGATTTTACGCCATTGGCAAAAGGTAAAATATTCACGTAGTTTTTAGCAAAATAAGCCTCCATCTGATCTGGAGTATAACCTCCAAAAGGATGCGCAATATAAATTACCGGCAAATTCATTTTCGGAAGAATATCTACCTTGATGTCCTTGATGGCACCAATTCCGAAGAAAAATAAACCTGCCACCAATACTAAGATAGAGATGGGTTTGCGGAGTGCAAAACGTATTAAATTCATTAGGATCTATAATTAAAATTCATTTGTAAATAAGTCAAAATTGCCTGTGGCCGCCACTTTCAGCAGAAACGATTGCCAAACGTTATTGTTGACGATATCACGGTCAATTTCTGCACGATTCAGGATAAATAAGGTTTGTGTCAAATCATTCAAATCGGTTAAACCATTTTTGTATAAAGTCGATTTTTGCAAATAAGCTTGCGCTGCAGCTTTTACCTGAATAGGTGCCTCGGCATAATTTTCAAGTGTAATTTTTATTTTATCTTCGGCAAGACTCAATTGTGATTTTAGTTCACGGTCGGTTTGATTGTATTCGTCCTGTAAAGCTTGCGAAACAAATTTTTGGGCACTCACTTGTTTGCTCATTCGAAACGGAGTTGTCAAGTTCCAGCTGATTCCAATTCCAACCAAATAATTGGAACGGTCAGGATTCACGCCATCTAAATAATTTCTGCTAAAGGAATTTCTATCCAATGCATAGTCATAATTAAACCCGGAAGCTCGTGTTTGCATTACACCAAAAGCGCTCATCGTAGGGTAGTAAAATCGTTTGTATAATTTAACTTGCTGATTGCTGTAGTCAATCTTTGTTTTATAAAATTGAAGTAATGGATGTAAACTGTCACTTGCTTTTTCATCCATCACAATATTTTTTGGAATTTGATTGACAAAAAGGGTATCGGTAGCGATATCTTGAGGAGCGATACCCATTAAATCGACCAATTTGCTGTTTTGCTCCTTGACTAAATTCCTAGCGAGATTTAAGGCGATTTTAGCTTTTGAAACCTCGGCTGTCGCCAAAGTAGAATCTACTCCGGCAAGTAATCCATTTTTGACTCTTGCAACAGCATTCTTTCTGAAAACTTCGGTACGGGATAAATTCTTTTGTTGCGAAATCAATAATCTTTGGCTTGCCAATAAATTCAGATAGGCTGATGAGATTTTAATCTCTTGTTGAAATTGTTCCTGTTTCAAGTCATTTTCCCGACTTTGAACCTCAATTTTAGCCAGATTAATTTTTTCTTGGATTTTTCCAAAAGTAAAAAAGTCCCAATTCATGTTGGCTAAATACAAAGCACCAAATGCAGCGTTCCAGTTTTGTTCTGTGAATGCTGGTCCAGATGATGCAGTTCCTAAACCATTAAATCCGTATAAAGGCCCGTTTTGCCCATTGATCGTTCCATAATCTTGTTGGGCAGATAAATTAAGGTTAGGTAAATAGTCGCGTTTGGTTTGTTTTAAAGTTTCTCGTGAAGCGTTGGCATAATTGTTTTTTGCTCTGATGGAACCATAGTTTTCAAGTCCTGTTTTTACAGCTTCTTTCAAAGACAAAGTTTGTGAAAAACCTGTGACTGCAAAAAGCAATAAGAATAAAGGAGTAATTTTTTTGAAGTACATAAAAATGAATGTCTAATATTTTCGACCAAAATTATTTCACTTTTACCGATATAAGTATCCTTAAATGATGTAATGCGATTATAAATGACCAATTGAATTTGTCATTTATTGGAAATAAAAACTAAATATTTGTGGTTAATTTGCAAACTATAAGTATTTGCAATGAACAAGAAATTTGATAATATCATGGACAACAAATGGTGGCAGGAAATTGCCGTTGTTGGTTTTTCATTTACGATTTATACATTAAAAAATGACTGGATGCTATTCAGTTCTTTCGTTTCCATTTTAATGGGTATTTTTTTCTATTGCATTTTATATGGGCATGCCCAATTCAACCGTTTTTTTTTGCTGCCTATATTATTTAAAGGAAGAAAACCAGTGACTTATATAGTTTCCACACTAGTAGCCGTGTTTCTATTTTCGATAGTGTTGTATCAAATTACGGCTTTAGATATGTTTGCGAAATGTCACTTGTATCAAAATTCGCATCAACGAAGTTATATGTATCAATTGGCAAGTGTTTTGGGAACTTTGGTTTGTATTTTGAGTCCGATAATTGTTTTTAAATTTTATCGAATTCATAAAAAACAAACAGATGAAACTTTGCTGTTCAACCAAATGCAACTCAATGCGCTGAAAGGGCAATTGAATCCTCATTTTTTATTCAACACCTTCAATACACTTTATGGAATCAGCTTGGAATTTCCGGAGAGAACGCCAGATTTGATTATGAAAGTGTCGCAATTAATGCGGTATCAGCTCGAAAGCAACAGCAAACAATGTGTCTCTCTTGAAGACGAACTTGATTTTATAAACAGCTACGTGCAACTGGAGAAAGAGCGTGTTGGCTATCGTTGCGATATTACCTATGACTGCAAAATCGACAATGAAAATGCGTATAAAGTGTCGCCAATGCTGTTGATCGCTTTTATCGAAAATGCTTTTAAACACGGGACCTGTGCTATCGAAAAGTGTTTTGTACGGATTATAATTACGGTCGAAAATGGCCTGTTGCATCTGCATGCTGTGAATTCGATCCCGAAGAAGAAAACCGACGTGGTTTCTACAAAAATTGGTTTAAAAAATACTATCGAACGTTTGAATCTCATTTACGGCGAGCACTATAAATTGGATATTCAGGACGATAAAAATACGTATATTGTAGATTTGAAACTGCAACTCAAAAAGTTAGTATAATGAGAGAACCCAAAAAGTGTATTATTGTAGATGATGAGCCGGCAGCGCATTATGTTCTGGCGAATTACATCAAACAAAATCCACAATTGGAGTTGGTTTATCAGGGGTATAATGGCATTGAAGCAATGGATTACCTGAGGGAAAATAAAGTTGATTTGATGTTTTTGGATATCAACATGCCCGAAATTTCAGGAATGGAACTGCTAAAAATTATCCCGACACATCCCAAAACTATTTTGACCACCGCTTATTCTGAATTTGCTCTCGAAAGCTATGATTACGGTGTTATCGATTATTTGCTGAAACCCATATATTTTCCTCGTTTTCTAAAGGCTATCGACCGGTTTTTTTCAACTGAAAACGCAATTAAAGCGGAAGAAGTTGCAATCAATTCAGTGAGTGTAAAAGTGGATGGATATTTTATTGACATCGAATTGGACCAGCTTTTGTTTGCACAGAGTTTCGGAAACTACGTGAAATTACACACCACAAAAAAGACTTATCTGGCATCTATAACCACAAGCGAATTGGAAAAATGTCTTCCGGAAAAAAGCTTTATGCGCATTCATAAATCCTATATTGTTGCGCTGGACAAAATTGACACCACCGAAAAAGATTTTGTCATTGTTAAAAATGAAAAATTACCAGTTGGGATTACGTATCGCAGAGAATTGACAGACAGATTGAAGAATAAATCAATTTTATAGCAGTTTTTATCGAAGATTTCTAAATGACGCTTAAAAAAGCGTTCCCTGTATCGATTCAGGTTC
Source organism: Flavobacterium granuli (assembly GCF_031456055.1). Classification (GTDB taxonomy): domain Bacteria; phylum Bacteroidota; class Bacteroidia; order Flavobacteriales; family Flavobacteriaceae; genus Flavobacterium; species Flavobacterium granuli_A. The sequence goes on along the minus strand of NZ_JAVDTX010000006.1, from coordinate 38,990 downwards.
GGGATTTCCTTTAAATTCGAAAGTATCGATTACAAAAAACTGTTTTACATTCTCGTCGAATTCGCGTAAAACCACGCTGTTGCAAATGAAATTCAGGTCTATTGTGGTGAACATAAGATTGGTTTTGACAAGATTTTCGGGTTTCAGTCTTCGGGCTATTGTGAGATGTGGGTTGTCGCTTTTTAGCATATTTGTAATGATAAGCGATTTATGAAATCGTTTCATGATGTGCTTTAAGCTTTTCTTGGAATCGTTGTCGGGTGCTATGAAAAAAGTACCATTTTTTGGAAAGGAACCAAACTCATTTAGATACACTTCAACTGGGGATAATGCATCGCATATTTTCAGAATTTGATTTTTGATATTCTCAATTCCCTTTTCGGTTGCCTTGAATTCGCAGATTGTAATGTGCCCCACAGAATTTTTGCTATTGAACCAACCCACTTCAACAGCCAATTGTTCTTTCATGGACTTCACCAAAGCAAGGATAGATTCCGAAGGATGAATAACAAGTGAATATGTCTTTTCCATAGTTGACTTTTTAATACTGTAAAAGTAAAGATTTAGTTGTTTATGGTATGTTGTAATCTTGGACTTATTATCTCATTATCCACAATAATGAACAAAATATAAGTATCCCTTTTCTTAGCCTAAATCTTGTTTGATATTTTCTTTAAAAAAATGATTTTTAATTATGAAAGACATTTGTTAGTTGTTTTTATGAATTTTACCTGAAAATCAACACTTTAGTTTATGTAAAAAAGCTTGTTTCTTTCTTAAGGCTAACGTAATCTAAGTTCAAAATTTATTTATTATTTTGTAAGTGTATTAATATGTAAAATTAAATTAAATGTATTTAATCGATTTTTTTTACTTTTAATCTTTGATTACCTTATATTTGTATGTCTTTTATTCCCCCACAAATTGACGGCTAGAATTAATTGAAATAAATAGTTTTGCGCTTATATCAGTTCTTGATTTTGTGCCAAAACTTTAAAAAAATGAATAAAGAGCATGCGTTTTTAGTAAAAGACTATTGAATTCAAATGAACTAAATTTTCTGTGATGGTTATGAAAAAAAGATTTCTCTTACTACTTCTGTTTTGCTGCTGCCATACTTTTTGGGCTCAAAACGAAATAATAGACTCCCTCAAAAAACGCCTCAAAACGATTAAGGATGATAAAGAAAGGGTGATGGTATTGAAGGACCTTAGCTATGAGTTATCGAACTATGATCCAGATAAGGCTTTTAAATACGCTAGTGAAGAAATCGAGCTTTCTCGGAAAATAGATTATGATTTGGGATTAGGTTATGGCTATCAGAGTTTGGGGTTTTGTTATTCGATGATGTCGAATAATGTCAGGGCTCTTGAATATTTTGATAAAGCTGATAGTATTTTTTCGGAACTCAAAGATAAAAAAGGTATTTGTGTATCCGAATTTGGAATAGGTAATCTGTTTTCACGGATGGGGAATAATGTCGAAGCTATTGCCTGTTATAAGAAAGCTTTAAAAATTGCCAAATCTGAAGCTTTTGAAATAATGATTTCGAGAATTTGGAATCAAATGAGTATGGCTTACAGAAGAAATGGCCAGTTAGCTGAAGCTATGAATTATGCGAAACTATCATTGGAATTGGATACTAAACTTAAAAACAATATAGGTATTGCCACCAGTTTAGTCAATTTGGGTATTGGCAGTTATAATTTAAAGCGTTATGCCGAGAGTCAAGAGTTTTTTAAAAAGGCATTAGCAATATTGAAGGATGATCAGAATTATATCAGAGCACTGGCAGAGAGCCATTCCGGAAGTGGGTTGTTTTTAATGGCTTCAGAAATGCCCGATGGTTCAGCCAAGAGAGCATATCTAAATCAAGCTGTTTCTCATTTTCGGCAAGGAATAGCCATTTTCGGAAAGTTGAATAATTTGGGATTCAAGAGAAAAAGCTATATCGAATTGTATAAAGTTGCCAAAGCTCTTAACGATCCAATACTTGCCGATGAATGTTCGTTCAATGCTTTTATGTTGGGCAACAAAATTTTAGCAAATCAGAAAGAAGAATTTGTTCTTAGTTTGAAACGGGAGCGGTCTGCCAGAATGGATAAGCTTGTAAGTGATAAAAAATCAAGGTTGCTGGGTTATGGTTCAGCCTTAATATTGTTTGTAATTCTATTGCAGATAATGTATGTACGTAGACTTTCTTATCAAAAGAGAATGAACATTGCATTGGAAGAGAAAAAAACAGAGATAGAGAAGCTTAATATTCAAAAAGACCAATTCTATTCCATTATTGCACATGATTTGCGAGGTTCGCTAGGCGGTTTCCATGCCTTAACTGAATTTCTTGCAGAAGAAGGAAATTCCATGGATAAAGAACAAATTATGGAATCGGTGGTAATCATGCGGGATTCGGCCAATGGCTTGTTTAGTTTGTTGGAAGGTTTATTGGATTGGTCCAAATCTGAAAAGGGATTGGTGGAATTTAATCCGCAAGTTATTGAGCTTTCTCAAGCCATAGGACAGGCTATAGGAGTACTGAGTGAAAATGCGTATAAAAAGAATATTGAAATTTTTGCGGATGTTAAAGAGGATTTGACTGTGTATGCCGATGATAACTTACTACAAACAGTCTTAAGGAATCTTATTTCCAATGCCATAAAATTTACTCCAAGAGGAGGTAAAGTTGACGTAATCACGCAAATCGATACCAAGCAGAATGTTGAGATCCAGATTTCCGATACAGGTATCGGTATGAATGAGCAAATGGTTAAAGACTTGTTTAATTCAGAGATTAAAAGCAACAGACTTGGTACCGATAATGAACCAAGTACAGGATTAGGGATAGTGCTCTGTAAAGAATTTGTCGAAAGGCACGGAGGAAAAATTTGGGTAGAAAGCAAAGTAGGAGAAGGAACGATTTTCCGTTTTAATATTCCTGCTAAACAACTTGTTTCATAGTTTTAATTGAGACAAAAGCATTTAAAACATAAACTAAAAAAAGAAAAGAAAATTCTCAAAATTAAGGGAGATATGAAAAGAGAGACAATAGATATTTTTGACAGCATACGTGAAATTTCTTATCGATTAGATGCTTCCGGTATTATTCAGGATATGAGTCCGAATATTTTTACTCATTTTGGATACACTAGGGAAGAACTTATTGGTACACCCATTCAAAATCTGTATTATAATTTAGAGGACAGAGCTACTGTTTATGAAGCAGTAAAAAAAAATAAAGGGGAAATTCATAATTACGAATTGCAATTCAAAGCCAAAGACGGATCTCCTCTTTATATTCTGGTCAACATGAAAATGATTTTTGATGAAGACAATAATCCCATAGGCGCCCTTGGTTCTGCCAGAAATTACACGGCTAGCCGTATGCTGTCAGATGATAAACTCAATGAGTCTGAGAATCTTCTGAGTATCATGCTCAATAAACAACCCGAATGCGTTAAAATTCTGGATGGAAAAGGGAATCTTATAATGATGAATCCGGCAGGATTAGAAATGATCGAAGCCGACTTCCTGGAGCAGGTACAAGGTGCATGCGTGGTCGATTTGATTTTGCCCGAACATAAAAAAGCTTACGGAGAATTACACAAGAAAGTAATAGGCGGAACTCCGGCAAAACTGCAATTTGAAATTCAGGGGCTCAAAGGAACCAAAAGATGGATGGAAACCTCTAGCGTGCCAATGGTATTAAATGGAAAAAAAGTCCATCTGGCACATACCTCTGACATTACCCAACGTAAAATTGCCGAGCAACGTTTGGAAAAAAGCGAGCTGATTTTGAGAGAAGCACAAAGAATCGCCCACATCGGACACTTTGAGTATTTTGTTGCAGACGAGACCTTCGTAACGTCAAAAATTAATGATGAAATTCTCGGAATAGGCGATAGTTTGGAAAAGAATGTAGCTAATTGGCTCGAGCTTACTCATCCAGATTTTCGGGAGATTGCATATGAGAATTTTCAAGATGCTATAATTAATAAAAAAGTACTTGATAATCAATACAAAATTATCAGGCAGACCGATAAAGCTGAACGATGGATTCATTCCACAGGCGAAGTGTATTCAGACGATTCAGGGAATCCATATAAAGTGGTTGGTGTAACTCGGGATATTACCGAAAGTATAAACAGCAAAGAACAATTAGAAAAAAGTGAGCAGTTCTTACTGGAAGCACAAGAAACCGGAAATATAGGAACCTATGATCTGAATCTGGAAACTGGAATTTGGCAGGCTTCGGAGGGTATGAATAGAATTTTTGGAATTGATTCAGATTATGAAAAAACCTTAGATGCTTGGGTATTAATCATTCATCCGGAATGGAGAGACCTTATGGCTGACTATTTGACCAATGAAGTTATTGGCAAAAAAAAGAAATTTGACAAAAAATACAAAATTTGCCGAATAAGTGATGGCGCCGAAAGATGGGTTCACGGACATGGCAAGCTGTATTATGACAATTCTGGAACACCTTGTAGACTGACGGGTATCATTCAAGACATTACTGAAGGTAAAATTGCTGAAGAACGACTTGAAAACAGCGAGCAGTCTTTGAGAGAAGCACAAAGAATCGGTCGTATAGGAACTTATGAATTTAATTTGGCAGAAGGAGTTTGGAAAATATCAGAAGTTGGCCAAGAAATTTTTGGTATTGGTGGTGATTATGATAATACTATAGATGGCTGGCTTAATTTTTTCGATCCGGAAGAAAAGGATAAAATAATAAAGTCTTTTCAAGACACAAACTTAAATGAAGAAAATATAGATCTTATTTACAGAATTGTCAGGCCCAATGACGGGGCCGAACGATGGATCAATGCAATCGGTAAAATATACAGAGACGAATCCGGGAAACCTATCAAAAGAGCTGGAGTAGTCCATGATATTACCGAGCGGAAAATTTCTGAAGAGCGTTTGGCTAATAGTGAAGAATCTCTGAGGGAGGCACAAAGAATCGGCCGTATTGGAACCTATGAGTTTGATATGTCAAAAAAAATCTTTCAATCTTCAAAAATTACCGATGAAATCTTTGGTATAGACGATAGTTATGATAAATCCATAGCTGGATGGCTTAATTTATTTGATCCTGAAGATAAGGATCAAATAATACAGTCTTTTCATGAGGCGAATGCAAATAATGACACAGTAGACCTCATTTACAAAATTATCAGACCTAACGATGGAACTGTAGTATGGGTTAACGTTATTGGTCAAATATACAGAGACGAATCTGGAAAACCTTACAAAAGAGCTGGGATAATCCATGACATTACTCAAAGTAAAATTTCCGAAGAGCGATTGGCAAAAAGTGAGCAGGAATTAAAAGAAGCGCAAAGAATTGGTCGAATTGGAAGCTATGAAGTCAATTTGACAGATGGAGTCTGGAAGGCATCAGAGGTTGCGAATGAAATCTTTGGAATAGATGAGAATTTCGTCAGAGATATGGAAGGTTGGTATAAATTGATGCATCCAGACTTTAAAGATGAAATGAAACGGACTTTTCAAAAAGTCATTGCCAGCAAAGAGGGTATGCACATCAAATACAAAATTATCAGACACAGTGACGGTGCAGAACGATGGTTGGAGTCAATAGGCAAAGTATTTACAGACAGTTCTGGAAATCCTTATAGAATTGCTGGGGTAAATCGTGATATTACCGAAAGTAAAATTGCCGAAGAGCGTTTGGCAAAAAGTGAACAGATTTTAAGAGAAGCGCAAAGAATTGGCCATATTGGAAGCTATGAGTATTTTGTTGCAGACGAAATGTTCACTTCAACAGGAATTAATGATGAAATCTTCGGAATCCATGAAGATTTCGATAAATCATTAGTTTCCTGGATTGGGCTCATACATTCTGACTCTGTAGAAGAAGTGGCTACCCGTTTTCAAGAATTCTTGAATGATGGAGACAATATGGAATTGTCCTATAAAATTATCAGGCCTAACGATGGAGCGGTACGATGGATACATACAACATTCAAAAAATATACAGACGCTTTAGGTAATCCTTATAGATTGGCTGGAGTAAACAGGGATATTACCGAACAAATAGAATATGAGAAAGAATTGATAACCGCCAAGGAAGAGGCAGAAAGAGCCAATTCAGTGAAAGATGTCTTTTTGGCCAATATGAGTCATGAATTAAGGACTCCTCTAAACTCTTTAATTGGCTATTCTGAGCTTTTGTCTCAAACCGAATTGGATGCTTCACAGCATGAATTTGTGGCTAATATTCAGACTGCCGGAAGTAATTTGTCGTCTATTGTTAATGATATTATGGATTTGTCAAAAATAGAGACTGGAAGTCTTGTTATGGAGTTAAGTCCTTTCGATTTGAAAAGCAGTTTAAAACAAGTGTATAGCCAATTTAAAAAACAGGCTACAGAAAGCAATTTGGAACTTAATCTGTTCCTGGATGCAGAACTACCTGAAAGTATTGTGGGTGATCAAGCAAGGCTGAATCAGATCGTGTCTTACCTTACATCAAATGCTCTTAAGTTTACCAGTAAGGGTGAAGTTATTATTTCGGCAAAATTGCTTGAAGAGACAAACGAAAAATACAGAATTAAATTCACAGTAAAAGACACTGGTATAGGAATCCCGGAGGATAAAATCGATACTATTTTCGAACGTTTCAGGCAGGCTGAAGAAAGCTCGACTCGAAAATTTGGAGGAGCAGGCTTAGGTTTGAACATAGTGAAACAAATAGTCGAATTGATGCATGGAGAAATTCAGGTGACTAGCCAGGTGGATAAAGGATCCTTGTTTCACTTTACATTGGATTTTCAGAAGGAAAATATCACGATAATTGAGACATCTGCTGTTTCTATTCCAGTTGTTTCCAATCCAATTGTTTCTACTCCAATTACTGTAAATTCTGTAATTGAAAACAACTCGGAAAAAATTTCCATTTTGATGTGTGAGGATAATATATTGAATCAGAATCTGATTAAAAATATTATGAGCAAATACGGTTTTGATTTGGATATTGCCAACAACGGTCAGGAAGGAATTGATTTACTTTCGCAGAAAACCTACGATGTCATACTGATGGATCTTCAAATGCCAGTTAAAGACGGACACCAAGCAACTGTTGAAATTCGTGGGGTATTGAAACTGGATACGCCAATTATTGCAGTAACGGCAAATTCCCTTGTAGGCGAAAAACAGAAATGTTTGGAAAAGGGAATGAATGCATACTTGGCCAAGCCTTTCAAACAGGCTGAACTGCTAAAACTAATTGAGGAATACACAGGAAAGAAAGTGAACGCCGTTCCTACGTCGGCAGTGGTTTTGCCGAGCGAGGAGCACAATGTGGCTAAGCCAATTGTTGTTTTACCTGCGGTCTCAGAAAACAAAGCTGAAGAAATTTCTATCTTAATGTGTGAGGACAATATGTTAAACCAGAATCTTGTTAAAAATATAGCCCGTAAATCTGGTTTTAACTTGGATATTGCCTGCAATGGTCAAGAAGGAATTGATTTTCTTCTGAAAAAAAGCTACAATATCATACTAATGGATCTGCAAATGCCTATTAAAGATGGCTTGCAGGCTGTAACTGAAATTAGGGAGGAATTAAAACTGGATATTCCAATTATTGCCATGACGGCCAATTCGGATGCAAGTGAGAAAGAGAAATGTCTTGAAGTGGGAATGGATGCTTATCTGGTAAAACCTTTCAAACAGATTGAGTTTTTAGAACTGATTGAAAAATTCACAAAAAAAACAAAAAAAGAATCTTTGGAAAATACTGCCAGAGAAATTGATATGTCTTATTTAGAAGATTTTTCAGGAGGAAACATTCAATTTAAAAACGAGATGATAGATCTTTTTATAAATAGCATGCCTTCTGATCTCGATACGCTTGAGCAGGCTATTTTGGCCGCCAATTTCCCTGCTGTCAAAGAAATGGCACATCATATGAAATCGTCTTTGTCTATGTTTTGCCTAGAGGAAGAGTTGGAGCAGGCAAGATTTATTGAAAACGAAGCAATATCCACAATGTCCATTAACGAAATAAAGGATGCATTTGCACAATTAAAAAAAGGGATACTGTCAGTTGTTCGTAGTATGCAGAATATGCAGTTGTTAGCTGTATAAAAATAAACAAGTTTCTAAGCTTCTGAGTTTCTAAGTTACTAAGATCTGAGAGACTTAGTGTCTTAGTAACTATTACCAAAATTTTATAAATAAAAAAATACTTAAATATGAAAATCTCTTTATCTGAAGACAACGAATTGTTAAGGAAGTCTTTGTCATTTTTTCTGCAGGCTAATGGATTTGAGGTGGATCAATTTTCTAACGGAAAAGAAGCGCTAGACGCAATCTCTGAAAAGGAATATGATATAATCCTAACTGACATCAATATGCCGGGAGCCAGTGGATTGGAAATCGCAAATCATGTGAGAACCGAACTTTTGCGTGATACTCCCATTATTATTTTTACGAGCATTAACGTGGAGCAAACAGAGTTGGATGCTTTTGAAATTGGTGCCAACGAGTTTATTCCAAAGCCAGTAAGTCCTCAAGTACTGCTTGTTAGGATTAAAAAGTTGTTGGGAGCAAATGCAAGAGCGGTAACATCTGTTTAATAGATTAGATTATTTTAATAACTAAAATTGAATGGGAAAAAATTATATGGAAATAGAATCTACTCTTTTGTATTTAACGATTTCGTTTATTGTTCTATCTATTTTTATTTTTTCTCTAACAATTTACAGTCGTTATAAGAAAATTAGGATTGAGCAATTGAAAGCTAAGTATAATCCGGTTATTGAAGATATACTGATGTCTGTTCTTTTTGTAGATGTGGATTATGAAACAATAAAGAATAATTCGGAAAATAAAATTTTGTTTTTGGACAAAATTTTAAGAGAACAAATGATAGTTTCAATCATGAACCTGCATGAAAACTATGGGGGAGCTTATGCAGGCAAATTGAAGAAGTTTTATTTCGAATCTGATTTGATTCAAGATTCTTATGCAAAATTCAGAAGCAGTAAATGGGAAGTAAAATGCAAGGGAATAAAAGAGTTGTCCGAAATGAATGTTTCTGAGGTATTTGATGAATTGGCGAGTTTAACGGTTAGTGATAATCAAACTGTTGCCATTACAGCCATAAATGCCTGTATAAAATTGGATGGAACAAATGGAATCATCCAACTTTCAAAATACATTCACCATATAGATGTTTGGACACAATTGAATATCATAGATGCTTTGAAACTTGGTGATATAGATAATGTCAACGGAATTGAGCTGCTGTTGACTTCAGAAAATGATACCATTGTCAGTTTGGGACTTAAGATTATCCAATCTTTTCGATTATCAAATTTCCGGCCTCTGGTGCTTGAGTTTGTCGATCAGACTAAAAAAGCAACTCTTAAAAATGAAGCCGATAATGTTGCTGAAATTCTTTTAAATTAAAGTAAACAAAACCATGATATTTAAAATCAGCATATTGGAGTCCCTTGCAGATTCGTATCAGGACATTCTGTTCGTATATGCGGTTTTGATTTTTGCTACCTATATTTATTTAGCCTATTTGTCTTTTGGGCAACTTAAAAAGTACCTTAAAAAAAATAGTTTTGTCAACTATGACGTGCTTTTATCGAGTGAATTTGCTCCACAGCTTTCGCTTATAGCACCCGCCTATAATGAGGCAGTTACCATTGAAGAAAATGTGAAATCGCTGCTGTCTTTGAATTATAATAATTATGAAGTTATTGTCGTCAATGACGGAAGTAAAGACAATTCAATGGAGGTTTTAATCGGTAAATACGATCTAGTTCCGTTCGATTTGGCATACGAAACAAAAATTCCAACAAAAAATGTAAAGGCGATCTACAAATCAAGAAACAATGCTTTCAAAAAACTTCTAGTTGTCGATAAGGAAAACGGAGGTAAGGCCGATGCTTTGAATGTAGGTATGAATGTTTCCTCCTTTCCCTACACAGTCTGTATAGATGTAGATTGCGTATTGGATAAAGATGCATTGTTGAAACTAGCCAAACCTTTTTTGGAATTGACAGATAAAAGAGTAATCGCAACAGGCGGCGTGGTAAGAATAGCTAACCAATGCGTAATTGAAGACGGTCGTTTGAAAGATATTTCCATCCCCGACAAAATGTTACCGCGTATTCAGGTTTTAGAATATCTGAGAGCTTTCCTTTTGGGCAGAATGGCTTGGGAGCGGCTGGACGGTTTGTTGCTTATCAGTGGTGCTTTTGGTGCTTTCGACAAAGAAATAGTACTGTTGGCAGGAGGTTACAATACCAAGACTGTTGGCGAAGATATGGAACTTGTTGTAAGGATGCGTCGATACATGTTTGAGCACAATTTGCCTTACACGGTGAGCTTTATACCAGACCCATTGTGTTGGACAGAAGCTCCAGAAACTTTTGGAGTTTTCAAAAGACAGCGCAGCCGATGGATGAGGGGCACTATTGAGACTTTATGGATACACAGGAAAATGTTTCTAAATCCAAAATACAAGCTTATGGGAATGCTAAGTATGCCTTATTGGTTTTTATTTGAGTTCCTGGCACCGTTTATTGAGTTTTCAGGTATTATGGTGACTATTATTTTTGCCTTTATGGGAATGATAAGCTGGAAGTTTGCCTTATTGATGCTGCTGATTGTTTATTGCTTTGCGGTTATGCTCTCCATTTTTGCATTATACACTGAGGAACGAACGTATCATAAATATTCCAAAATTAATGATTTTTTAAAATTGTTTGTAGGCGTTTTGGTTGAACCTTTCTATTTTCATTTGATCGTGGTTTATGCTGCCTTAGTTGGGTATGTGGAAAAAATTAAAGGATCTCATCGCTGGGGTGAAATGACGAGGACAGGTTTTCAGAAGAAATGAGTTGTGAATTATATATTTAATTAGATAAATGAAAATAAAATTATCATACGCTGACAGTTTAGAATACGAAAGTATAATCTTTCAAAACAATTTAATGAAGTAATAAAAAATCAATTTTTAGCACTATCAAGGCCATACAGTTCTCCTTAAATTTATATAAAAAATCTTATGAAAAAAATCTACTCTGTTAAGTTTTTTGTTGTTTTCAAAATTATTTTAGCCTTTGTGCTGTTTTCACCTTTAAAGGGATTCTCACAGGTAGTGTTTACCGACAGCAACCTGCCAATTATTATTATTAATACTGACATAGATCCTAGCACAACTTTACCATTTAAAATAGTAGATGATCCTAAAGTTTTGGCTACTATGAAAATTATCAAAAGGCCAGATGGAAGCAGAAATTATCTTACCGATGAAAATACGGTTGAATTTTTAAATTATAATGGAAGAATCGGGATTGAATTGCGCGGTTCATCTTCGCAGGAACTACCCAAAAAACCGTATGGTTTAACCACAGTAAAAGCAAACGGTACATCTAATAATAATGTGAGTATTTTAGGAATGCCCACGGAGAATGATTGGATATTAAATTCCTTAGCCTTTGATCCCTCATTGATTAGAGATTACCTTTCGTATGACATGTCTAGAAAGTTAGGCAATTACGCCAGTAGAACGCAGTATTGTGAGGTCGTTTTAAATGGTGATTACATAGGTTTGTATGTTTTTCAGGAGAAAATAAAATCAAATGAGAATCGCGTAAATGTGACGAAGATTGAAAAAACAGATACAAGTCTGCCAAATCTAAGCGGTGGTTACATCACAAAAGCCGATAGGCCTGATCCAGGTACAACTGCCACATGGGTGATGGAGGAGACTAATTTTATCCATGAATTACCGAAACCCGAAAATGCTACTGCTGAACAGACAGCATATATAAAAGGAGAATTTGATAGATTTAATGATAATCTCTATAATTCTGATTTGGAGAGCGGTTATCAAACCGTTATAGATGTCCCTTCCTTTGTTGATTTTATGTTGGTAAATGAATTGGCTTCAAATGCTGATGTTTATCAATACAGTACTTACTTTCACAAAGACAAAGGCGGTAAATTAAGAGCCGGACCGGTTTGGGATTTTAATCTTGCCTATGGGAGTACTTTTACCTCTGGCAGCGATGTAGATAAGTGGCAATTTGACAATGGAAGTAAAACTGGGCCTTGGTTTTGGGCCGGATTATTTGATAACGGCGATTTTATATGTTATTTTTCGAGAAGATGGAATGAAGTGACTGCAACGGGAAAGCCACTGAACTATGATATTCTGAATTCTTTTATAGACAGTACACTGGCTTACATTAGCGAAGCTATTCCCAGAGAGCAGCAAAGATGGGGAACATTGGGAGATCACACTGCAGACGTGAGTAGAATTAAGACTTTTTTAGCAGCGCGAATTAATTGGATAACAGCCCATGCAGGTTCTTATTCAGAGTGTTCTAATATTGACACACCTCCTTTGGTAATTACAAAATTGAATTACAATCCAGCAACTTCTGCGCAGTTTCCAAGCAATGATATAGAATTTATGGCCATACAAAATACTGGTTTAGAATCTGTAAATCTTTCAGGAGTTTATTTAAGTCAATTGGGACTTTGCTATCAATTTCCTTTCAACTCGACCATAGCAGCAAAGGAAACTATTTATCTGACCAGTAATCTGACTGCTTTTAAAGCAAAGTATGGTTTTGCTGCTTTTGGGCAGTACAGTAGAAACTTATCGAATACTTCCCAAAAAATTGTTTTAGCAGATTCTTATGGAACCGTTATAGATGCAGTTGAATATTCTGGTACAGCACCTTGGCCAACCGCAGCTAATGGGACAGGGAGTTATCTTGAGTTAACGGATATTTCATCCGATAATAACATAGGAACGAATTGGATTGCTTCTAGTAATGCTATTTTAGCAAATGAATCATTTAGCCCCAATTTAGCATTGACAATCTATCCAAATCCGGTGTCAAACACATTATTTATTGAGAATTCCATGCCAATGGATCACATAAAAATATTTAACATATTAGGAGTTTTAATTCAGGAAGTACAAGCTAATTCAGATGCTATAAGTGTCAATTTATCATCGTATTCAAATGGGGTTTATTTTATTAGAGTGTATAATGAAGAGGGATCTTTTACTACCAAAAAAATAATTAAACACTAATTATTTTTGTGAGTCAGATAACGGGTTCATCAGACTGTTTTTTTTAGAGAAGTCTGTTTAATCGAACGCTTACAGGAGTGTGCACTTGTTTATATGGATATGCTAACAAAAAGGAGAAAAAAAGTTAAGCTATTTCGTAAATATATCAGGAGTTGACCGTAAGTTTCGTTCGATACAGTATATGAAAAAACCATTTTACAGCAGTTTAAAAGCAAACATTTGTAAAATGGTTTTAATAGTCTAAAGACAGAAGCTGAAAAGTATTACTCTATCACTACTTTTTGAGTCACGAATTCAGTTTCTGATTTTCTGAATTTAAGTTCAAAAGTTCCTTTTGCAGTTGGTTTGATTTTGTAAACAGTTATTTTAGGGGCTGGCACCTGCATTGTGCATATCTCTGATGGGTACTTTACTTCAACCTGCAGTCCTTTTTCTTTACCAATTGTTGTAGGGCTGATATTATCGAATTCTGCACAAGCGTTGTCTGCAACAAAAGTTACATCATAACTGAGTTCAGCGTCTACCTTTCCTGTTGCCGGTCCTTTAATTTCGGTTACCGATGCAGCTCTTGTTGTTGAACTGTTTACTTGTTCATCGTCATCATTGTTGCATGAAACAAATGTAGCTGCTAAAAGTACCACTGCCAAAACTGATTTTAATCTAAAGTTCTTCATTTTAAATAATTATTAATTGTTAGTTTATATGAAGATGTCGCGGCGTTGTAATGGTTGCTTATGTAAAATGTTAAATAATTCAGATAAGAAAATAAGTATTTGAATATCAGTGCTTTACTTGATGAAAATAATTTACGCAATGGCTGCATCTTTATCCGCTGATTCTTCGACAAGGAATGAATTATTGTTAGGTCTTTATTTTACTGGGATTTAGACATAAAAAAAGTCCGAAAATCAACGATTTTCGGACTTTGTGGAATCGCCGGTTCTTGAACTTCTTATATTTTATTTTGTTGTTAATTAATATTTATCTCTACAAAAGCCTTATAAACAAAGGAATGTTTATATTTGTTATCACAAAGTAATTATAACTAATTATAACAAAAACGGCAACGAAAACGGCAACTGGCTATTTTTTTTACCAAAAACGGCAACGAAAACGGCAACGATTTTTGACCTAAAAAAAACTCAAAATGAAGTACACTTTTAAACTCAAAGAACCCAATTCCGATAAAGAAACATTAATCCTGTTTACTTGTAGTTTTAAGGAGGAGAATAAAAAATTCGTTTATTCAACAGGAGAAACTATACTTCCAAAACATTGGGATAAGGAAAGCAAGTTTCCGTTTGTTTCCGGTTCCAAAAAAGCAAAGACAGCAGAAACAATCAAACAGCAATTAAACCGCTATTCTGATTTACTTATTGAAACGGATAGCCTTTATAAAAGGATTGACGAAACTTTAACCTCAACTACTTTAAAAAAAGTATTTGATGAACAATTCAAAAAGACAGTTTCGGGCAAAAATGTTTTTTTTGATGCTTTTGATGAGTTTATGACAGAAAAGAAAAAAGCGCAAGTATGGGCAAAGGCAACAGTTTTGAGGTATGACAATATTAAGAATATACTTGAAAACTTTGAAAAAGCAAAAAAGTATAAACTTACATACAGCCGGATAAACAAAACGTTTCACAATGAATTTACTGCTTATTGTATGGGAGATTTAAAGCACATTAATAATACCTATGCAAGAAACTTAACTTTGTTCAAGTCTTTTATGTATTGGTCCGTTGAAAAGAAATATACCTTCAATACTGCTTTTATTGGCTTTAAGAAAGTGCCAAAAGTTATCACGAATCAGATTGCACTAACTATTGACGATCTCAATAAATTGATGCAACACAAATTTAAAACTGAAAGTTTGGAGCGTGTGAGAGATGTTTTCGTGTTCGCTTGTGTTACCGGTATGCGATTTGGGGAATTGTCTTTGATAAAAAGAAGTAATGTAAATGATAATTATATCGTTTTGAAAGAGGACAAAGACGAAACAAAAGAAGCTAGGGAAATCCCATTGACAAGCTTATCCAGATACATTTTATTGAAGTACGATTATAAATTACCTCTTATTGCGAACCAAAAGCAAAACAAGTATATTAAAGATTGTTTTCAAGAAATGGAGTACACCCATAAGGTGCAAAAAGTTACTACCAAAGGAAAGGAAAACATAAAAGAGGATATATTTTTCTATGACCGAATAAGCACCCACACAGCCCGCAGGACGTTCATTACTATGATGAAAAGACAAGGTAAAAGCGATAAGCTTATTGCTTCTATAACTGGTCACAACGACATGAAAACATTGAATCAATATTACCAAGTCAATGATGATGAGAAAAAAGAGGCAATGGATGAGGTTTTTAATGTTGAAATTCCTTTGAAGAAAATAGTATAATAAAAGATAAAAAGCTGAAATGGATAATATTGTAAAAGCTAACGCAAACGCAGAAATAGATTTTCCTACTCTTGACAGATACAAAGAAATATATTCTTTGCTTCTATCCAATTATTTAGGGGAATATAAAAGCAATACAGAGAAAAGATTTATTGAACTACAAATTGAACATTATAAAACTTATTCAGATGAGTTTCTTAACAACTCTGAATATACTTTTAATAAATACCAATTGGAACGATTTTTTACTGACCGTTTAATTTTGATTGAATATTTGGAACATAAACTAAAAGATTTTCCGCAGTATATAAATAGAGGGCTTAAAACAGAAAACACAAAAAGAAAAATTGATTTAACATTTAATGATTTTATATTCAACGTATCAGATAAAGACATATTTGCAAAGGATTTAAAAAAAGTTTTTAATACTGAAAGTGGGATTGATTTTAAAATTATGATTGAACTTTTGAAGGAAGAAAAGATTTTCTTAATAGGAGATAGAAAATTTAAAGCATTCTACGAAGTTTGTAAAAAGTATTTTGACAGAGAGATCGGATCTAGAACTGGATTAAATGATCTTTATAAACATTCAGAAAGAGAAAAAACACATTATTCTGCAAATATTGAAATTATTAGAGCAAAACTGAAACCGTTGATTGATAAGCATAAAAAAGCAACTTTATAACTACTTATCACTTGTAAACTTGTATTAACTTGCATACAAGTCTATACAATTAAAAATCAATAAATTAAAAACTACCTACATATATCTTTGTCAAAAATAAATAGACAAAGTTATGAGCAGCAATCCATTTGAAACAATCGACCAACGATTAAGCAATATTGAAAATTTATTGCTAGATATCAAACACAGTCCCAAAGAAGAAACTGAAAAAATATTTTCTGTAAAAGAACTAGCAGATTATGCTGGAGTTTCAGAATTATCTATCCGCAATTATATATCGGAAGGTAAAATTCAAGCCGAGAGAATAGGTCGTAAAATCCTAATACGACAATCTCAATTCGAGAAAGGATTGGAAGAAGTAAAATCCCTTAAATACAAACGTTAAACAATCTTTTTTAATCAATCAATTTTGATTAAGAGTAGAAATCTATGCAAATACTTTCCCTTCTCTTAAATCAGTCAAAAGAGCATATTACAAAGTAAAAACAGAATAGAAATAACGGCAAAATAATGATTGATTTCATAAAAGTAATAATTAAGGATTTGCCCCCTTCTGTTTTGGAAGCAAACAAGCTTTTGGATTTTTACGATAAAGTGAATTTGATAACTGGAGAGATAAAAACAGTCAACAAGGCAGGGAATAAAGTCACGCCATGCAAGAAAGCCGAGTATAAAAGCCTTGAATTTAAAATATTTGATAGTGGATTGGTAACTCTTTCAGGGAGCTTGCACAAGTACTGGAATGGCGGAAAACATAATTACAATGATTTTAATTTGGAAGCCATTTTATTCGTTTTGCAGGACTTAAATGCAAAATTCGGAATAGATCCAGCCAATTGTATTTTGAAGTGTTTAGAGATAGGAATTAACATTGAGCCGCCAATTCCAACAAATGAGATTTTAGATAATTGCTTTATGCATAAAACAAAACCTTTTGAATATAAATACAATTCAAATGAAGGGAAATTCAAGCAAGTTCAACACTCTAGGCATATCATTAAATTGTATAATAAGAAATTAAACTATGCAAAAGGATTTGATATTAAAGAAGAAATTTTAAGGTTGGAGATAAAGTATTTAAAAATGGAATCACTCAACAAAAGGGGAATTTTTAGTTTGAAAGAATTAATTGATTATGGCCTGAAAAACTTCAAGATTGATTTAATAAATGAATGGGAAAATGTATTGTTTTTTGAAAATCCTATCCGTTTGTACCCTTTAGTAAAAAAAGCAGATATTAAAGCGGTTCTAAACTATAAAAATCCGTGCTACTGGACAATGTTAATAGCTAATAATCAGGTTAAAAATTTTACTTACCATAAGCGGAAACTAAAAGAAATGGCCTGTAGATATTCAGATATGAATCAATCTAAAATAACTGACATTATGAACAATAAGATCGAAATATTAAATCCTATCCTTTTGTACCCTTTAAATATACAGTCCAAAGGGATAGTATATAACCTCAAAGAAGATGGATTGTGTAGCGTAAATAAAGGCTACTAAAATTTATTCACAACAAAGAAATCCGAATATTTGGATAAAAATAAATCGGACTATTTCCGACTATAACCGTCGTGAGACATTAAATATCAAACCAATGAATTTAAATGAATTGAAACAAAGATTTCCAGAACTCTATAACGAGGCAGTCCAAGAAGGTGTAAGACAAGAACGCCAAAGAGTAGAGGAATCAAGAACCAAAACCCCAACCGAGAAAGAGGCAGAAGCTGCTTTTGACTTTAAACTTTAAATTACAAAAGATGAAAAATCAAAAA
The DNA here is from genome assembly GCF_031456055.1 of Flavobacterium granuli. Taxonomy (GTDB): domain Bacteria; phylum Bacteroidota; class Bacteroidia; order Flavobacteriales; family Flavobacteriaceae; genus Flavobacterium; species Flavobacterium granuli_A. The sequence goes on along the minus strand of NZ_JAVDTX010000006.1, from coordinate 21,027 downwards.
TTAATTAGTGAAGACCAGGCAGCAGCCGAAAAAGAAATTAGAATTTTAGAATCACACATAGAAGTGTTAAACCAATTGCAAAATGTATATGAAGATTTGGATATTGGTGAGTTGAACGAAAAAACAGCCCTATCTTTATTGTTAGATAGAGGCGAAACAGCAGGTAAGCAATTAGAAAACTGTGTCCTTGCTGATTGTGCTGCTACTAATACAACAAACAAGCATATTATAGCTTCTAGGATAAACGATATACAGCCGGTAATAAATGAGTTCAAAAGAGAGGTAAACTCAATTTTAGACCAAATAGGAAGGTATTTTGATTTTTCAATGTTTAGTTTTGAAGAAGGAAATGGATATTTTATTAGTGAACTTTCAAAGAAAATAATCATAGAAAGGCATAATGTTTATTTAACGAATTCTACTGAGATAGAGCTGTTTTTAGAATTTGAGAAAGCTAAAATAGTATTGGACAACCTAAACACAAAGCTCAATTCTTTCTTAGGAACTACTAAAAATGACTATTCACTGTCCAAGTACTTTGAATTTAAAAATCATATTGGACAGCACTCCAGACGTTTCAATATAGATGAAATATTACATTTATTTCAAGGCAAAAGAAGACAAGACTTTAACAAGAAGTAAATAAAAATTTGAATTTGAATTTGTTGTGTAAATCCCCTAAATTGTTCATTGTTTAGGGTGTTTATTATTTTAGTACAAATATTATAAGAGCAAAATTATGAAATTATCTAGTAAAGAAGCTGCAAAAAAAGCAAATGAAGCAAGTTGGATTGACCACGAAGCAAAGAAAAAATCATTAGCAGACGGAAGAAAGAGAGCCTATTCAAAAAGAAGAGAAGCTGGTTTGTCTTCATTGACTCCAGAACACATGGAAACATTGAAAATAAGAGCATATCAAAAATATAATAATTTACTAGCCTTGTTTCTTATAAAAAATGGCCTAGATACTGAAAGTCTCCTTAAGAAAAGCAAAAACTTAAACACGCCTTATAAATACACGTTCCAAATAAATTTGGAAAAAGCAATTGAAAGATGTGTTAGGGAAGCGGATAGTATATCTATTGGGGGGCTTACTTATGAGATAGCCTTGGACTTAGTCACAAAGAGCCTTGCAATAAAGACCGAGAAGCACCCCAATCAAAAGGCCTCACTAACTGCCAGAGAGAAAAAGAAAGGTACAACCTTGAAAGCTTCCAAGGCAAAGAACGACTCGATAAACAATACTACAAACGAGACCGTTTAAGGCATTATGTTCCATACGGATGTATATAATCGTAAATTATATTTTAATTTAAACAGCACTAAGAAACAAGCACAAACAAGCTTGCTATACAGTCATAAAAGGTACTGTGAAATTGTCCTAACACTGCCTGCAACGGGTTGCACACAGCAACCTAAAAACACTTACACCTTTTTTCCTTAATGCAACAAATTCTCTTAAAAGCTGCAATGTTTTGTTGCAACGTTTAAGAGAATTTGTAGTTTAAAATAATTGTCAAGGCTTATTATTGTTCAGCTGAACTAAAAACTAATAAAATTCAAAGATAACAATTGTTTCAAGGTTAGTATAATTATTTATTGATAAAAAACGATTAAATAAGATGAAAAGAAAATACAAGATCAATATTATTACTCCAACTCAATTAGTAAGAATTATTATTATTAACTTTCAATATAAAAAAATAAAATAATCTAACTCGTTTTTTATATTGCACTGGTTGCCAAATTATAAGTTAAACAAATAAGATACAGTTCTGTAACTAATGAAATTAATAAAATTTCAATAAATATTTAATCATGAGTAATCGATTTTTAGAATTAATAAATACATTCGATGATATTTTAGAGTCTCCTATTCAGATGGAAATTACTAATCAACCAATAAAAATATTCGAAGGAGAATTTAGTTTAATAGATGATAAGGAAGAAATCAAAATTATTGGAAATATTGAATATAAATGGCTTCCACATAAGGGAGCTATTTTTTATGGTAATCTGATAGAAAATTCTGAACAGATAATAAGTCTTGTTGATACAATTAGATCTTTTGATGTTGTTTGCAATGGAAATACGTTAGGCAAAGGTTTTATAAGCAACTTCAGCATTGGAAACGAAATTACAATTAAAGGCAAATTTCATTTTAATTCTGTATTTGGAGACGAAACAATACCTGTTGATAAATTGAAATTTTGCATTCCAAATTTTCGAGATTTTTCAGGCAATATAGTGAAAAGTATTACAGAAACTACAAAAAAAACATATAAAAACAGGATCGTTTTAGAGAATGATAAGTATTCAATTATTATCGATAAATGTTTTGATTACAAAAAATCAGTTGAATTACTTAATGATAATGGAGGTTATTTAATTTTATATTCGGGAGAATTAAAAGCAAAAAAAGGTACATTAACATTTCAAAACTCTAAAGAGATTCTTCATTGCTTAAATATTTTTCTATGTTTTTTAAATGGTAGACGTACTTCTGCATTATTCATACATGGTGTTTATGAAGAAAATACTCTCTGGGTAGATTATTCGAATTACAATGTAGATTCTTATGACAAATTATCAAGTTGGACTAATTCACAATCTATTGAAGGTTTTAATGAACTTTGGAAAACATTCAGTGATAAATGGAAAAATGAAAATGATAAAGATGTTTTAAATACTGCAATTCATTGGTACATGGAATGTAACAAAGGTAGCGGATTCATTGAAGGGTCACTTATAATGGCTCAAACTGCTTTAGAGTTATTGTACAATTGGTATGTGGTAGAAAATAAAAAACTCTTAGTTGGGAAGGACTCCGAAAATATAAATGCTTCTAATAAAATACGTTTACTCATTTCTCAATTAAATATTAATTATAATGTTCCAAATAGATTTACATCATTGCAAAAATTTTTAAAATCTGAAAAATTAAATGATGCTCCTGAAGCTGTTGTTCAAATAAGAAATGCTATTGTGCATTCACAAGAAGAAAAAAGAACAAAACTAAATAATATAGATATTAACGCAAAGCGAGAGGCGCTTGAACTTTGCATTTGGTATATTGAAATGTCTTTGCTTAAAATATTAAACTTTAAAGACAAAATTTATAATCGTTGTTCTGAAAACCTTGCCACAAGTTCTAAAATAGAGAGGCTTCCTTGGATTAATGATGGTGTTTAAATACAACTAAAACTAATAGATTTTCAAAAAATTAGAGTCATTTGAACAAAAAAACATCCATATTTAAAACTAGTTTTCCTGATTTTGATCATGACGGCTTACAAATAGATAAATTATGACTTCAAAAAATCAGACTAAAGTAAGTAAAAACCATATCGAAAAAGAAGCAAATGCTAAGATTAGGAGCAAGCTTAGAAATTTATTTCTTTTAAAAGATTTGGAGCTTTTAGAAAATGAAACTAATTCAAGTCAGGATTGGGGTACCGACATCTACATGGAAGTTCTAAACAAAGCTAAAGATCACAGAAGAGAAATGCTTTTTCTAATCCAGAGTAAAGGAATGAATAAAAAGCCAAAACCTCTGAAAGATGAGAATTCATTTTCATTTCAAATGTCACTACGACATGCGAATTATTTTTATCATCAACTATCTGAGCCGTTAATTTTCATGGTGTGTGATATTACAACTGAAATTATTTATTGGTATGCTGTGCAAATTGATATTGAATTAAATGGTAAAATTATTGAACAAGCTAAAAAAGGAAAAAAAACACTGCAAGTTAAAATACCATTGAATAATATTTTAAATGAAGGAAATTTTGAGAGATTTTTTTCTGACTTAGAGAATTCACAAAGAAATCAATTACATAAAAGGAGAACAAAACTCATTTTAAAAGCTAATTATAACCAAATTAATGAAAACATATCAGAATTAAACATTGTAGAAGGCCTTTGTAAAGTTATTGACTCATTTGAAGGTATAAATGTCTTACCAATATCCGTAATAAATGAATTGAATATTTTTAAAGGTTCTAGTGGATATTTATTAGGAGAAACTCTTTTAACAGATAATGAAGTTTTTTATGACTTTGTTAGTAATTTAGAAATTAGGGAAGGTATATGTAATTTAAAAAATAAGAGTGTTAATTATTTTGATGTTGATGATTTACAAAATAAACTTGAAAAAATTTTAAATTTTTTCTCAGTTAATTGGATTACTCATGTAACATGGCGTGGTAAATCAGTTAAAGCTGAAATGAGAATATGTGTACATAACCTATATATTTCTAATGAATGTAATTGTGAGAGATGCTCTTATAGTAAATTAAATTTCAAGAAGACAAGGGAACTCTTAAAGTCGCAAATTGATTCTAAAAATATAGAATTTAGATTACGAAAGGCTTACACTTACTACCTAATTGCTGATTTAGAGAAATCATATATAGAATATAAAGAAATCATTGCGGAAATAAATATTAGCAAATTTCCTGGATTTCATATAATTGCCAAGTTCAATTTACTTCAATTAAAAAAAATGATTTCATGGGATTATTTTGGTGATAACAGGAATGAAATACTAAAGGACTTAGAAGATTTTACTTTTGATCTTGATGAGATTCTAGTGCCTGAATATTTCCTTGATATTTTTAAACTAATAAAAGAAAAGAAATTTATTGATGGTGCTCTATGGGATATTGATTCTAAATTGTCAGAGATTCAAAAGTTATGGTATAGTGATCAATTTGGTGGAAGTTCAAGGAATAGCCAAGCAAGGAATTTGATTGTCGGTTTTTTAAGAACATATAATTTCATTGAATACAATCTATTAATATATAATGAATATAGAGACTTTGAAGTATTAGTAAATAAATCTTTAGAAGGGATTTTTGCACTTTATTCTATTAATAATCCTGCTTCTAATAAATATGATCATTTTGGCTTCACAATTATTGATATGTGGCTTTTTCATGCCGAACCAAAACATATAAAACACTTATTAAGGAAATACGGATTGAAATCTTTAGATATTCAATATAGTGATATTACATATGATCGCCTACATGATTACATTGATAACTTAATGAATTCTGCACAAATAATTATTGAAAATTATAAGAATGAAAATTATAAGCATAATAATAAAATCATTCAGATTACCTCAAATTATTTGACAATAATAGGTATAATTAATATTTCTAATGATCAAAAAAATTTACTCCTCGGAAAATATTTAGCTTTACTCGAAATATTAGGTGAATCTCATTTTGGAAATTATGATTTTCTATATGATTATTTGAATAATAGTAATGAAGTAAGCATTTTTAATCTGAAGAAAATAATCTCATTACTTGTTTTGGATGATTTGCGGTATAGTCATGTCTTTACGCTAGCAATAGAGCAATATTTGGAAAAACTTGAAGGAGCGCAAGTTAAAGAAAACGCATTAAAAGAGATATTGCAGATTAATGAATTCAGGGCTGATGATTTTTGTAACAGAGAACAATTCTTAGATTTAATTTTTGTAATAAATGATTTAACTGCAGAAACTAAAAACCTACTGAAAAAACAGTTAAAATCTAAGTTAGATGAAACTTTTAATGAACAATTATATTATCTTTTTTCAATTCATAGTGTATTAGATTATGAGAAAGAACTTTTTGAAAAATATTTAAAATTAACTCCCGACTATACAAAAAAGCAAACAGGACATGAATTTTTAAGCGGAAGAAAAGAGTTAAAAAACTACCATTTGGATAAGGTAATAAATTTAATGTTCAAGTTTGATTTAGAGTTTACACCAGAAATCAGATCACTCTCATCTAAAGCATTTGATAAAGATTATTATGATTGGCTTATGAATATTGAAGGATTTGATTATTCTAAATTTAATTTATATTGGATTTTATATTTTAATACTGATTTTTATAGAAAAGCATTTGGAAAGAGTGATAAATTAAAATTAGAAATAATAAAGGCTTTAAAAGAAAATTATATAGAAGGTGTTGCTAAAATCTTTTTAAGGACTTATAATTAATTGCGTATACTTTGACATTAATTACTATAAAAATATCTTTAAATTATTATAGAATGCTTTTTAAATATCAAGATTAAGCATATTACAATTTTTCAAGAATTAACTTTTAACCGAAAAGAAACTACTAAACTTAGTTTCTAATTATCACAACTTAAAAGTTATCAACACTCGAAACGGCAACTAAAACGGCAACTAAAAATAAAAAGCCTTGTAGATCAATTGATTACAAGGCTTTTTGTGGAATCGCCGGGAATCGAACCCGGGTCCAAACAAGCAACTAAAGAGCTTTCTACACGCTTATTTCCTGAATAGATTTTCGACTTGGAGTTAGGTCAGGAACAACCGCTCTTTGCTTAGCTTCTTTAGTTTCGAAACCCACCCGAAGCTTGTGGAAATCTAGGTTTAAATTTACGATTCACCTTAATCGACCGCTATAAACCAAAGCTTTCGAGATGAATCCTGCTTTCCTACCTGGTAGGACGAGGCTAATCTTACTATAATTCAGATTATGCAGCAAGAGCGTAGTTTCCTTCGCCGTGTAAAATGTTTGAGACCTTTTATTTACGAGAATTGTCCCAGTTCTCGACGTGCTTACTTTTCAATTCGACTTGCTGTCAAAACCAGTCGACCCCATTTTTATTTTTAGATTAAAGACTGCAGATAGCAGATTTAATCTTTTGCAAAGATAGTTTAATTAATTGGCAATGTCAATATCAAAGGCAGTGTCAATAACAAATTAAATCTGGAATCTCTTCTCTATTTTCTGCCTTCTGAAACCTGTCTTCTGAAACCTGCCTTCTAATATCTTCTCTCTGACCTTATTCAACGTCCTTCACCTGAAACGGATATTTCCCAAACAACACAGATACTTTACGAACCGCATAAGTGCTTCTGTTAAATTTATTGGACAACGCAATTATAGTGACATTTTCATCTTTTAAAGTAATGTATGAAGAAGTGAAACCGTGCCACCATCCGTTATGGTAATAGAAATTCTTGCCATTTTCCCAATTAATCATGCGAATCCCTAATCCGTAATTTCTTGTCCCTTTGCGTTCGTTGCTGTAGCCAAAATATACTTGGGCCAGCAATCTAGGATCCAAAAATGATTTGGAATTCCTTGCTCTGTCAAATTTTAATAAATCTCTTGGAGTAGAGTAGACGTTCTTGTCCCCATAAATCTTGTCAAGATAATCAATTCCAATTTCGACTCTGTTGGCTTTGTAGGATGGAGCTACATTCTTTTTGTCTTTGTCAAAATCCAAAACAAAAGTATTGGTCATTCCCAAAGGTTTGAAAATGATTTCCGCCATTGCATCCCTATAAGACATTTTGGTTACTTTTTCAATAATCAATGCCAACATTGCATAATTGGTATTACAATAAGCAAATCGGGTACCCGTTCTTTGTTCCAAGCCAATATTTTTGGTAGCCATAATGGTCAATATGTCTTGGTTGGTCAACGTGTTGTGTCTGTCCCAAATACTTTTGTCCCGATCCGTAAAATAGGCATAATTGCGCATCCCGCTTCGGTGATCCAATAGCATTCTTATGGTAACATCTGGATAAGGAAATTCTTTAAAGAATTCAGTGACTTTTTGGTCAAGTTCAAGCCTTTTGGCATTAACCAATTTCAAGATTGCCGTGGCCGTGAGCACTTTAGTTACCGATGCAATATGAATTGGGGTGTCAGCTGTTATTGGAGTTTTGTCTCTCAGGTTGGCATAGCCCTCATATTTTTCATAGATAATTTGGCCGTTTTGTGCCACAAGAAAACCACCGTTCATGCTGTTGTTCGGCCAGTTTTTTTTATAAAAAGAATCTATTCTTCTATGTTTTTCGGCAACATAGGAAGCAGCCAGTTTTGGTGATTCATTCACCAAAGGCTTCATTTTTGGTAATACGTTTTTGGGAAGTTCGGAGTCTTTTAATTCCTTTTTTTCTGTTGCTTTAATGTCTTCTTTTTTGCACGAACTTACTGTTGCAGTTAGGATCAGTAAAGGCAGTATAATTGCTTTTTTTGTCAAATTCATTTTTGTGGTCTAAAGGACAAATATATAGAATGAATTGCTTTTGATTTAAAGTTTTTTTCAAAATTTAACTTTTTTATAAAAATAAATAATTTCTAATTCATTATCCGTACAAAAAGAAAAATGAGCTTTATTAAACTTGTTGGGAGAGGATTAAAACTTGATAATAGTCCAAAGTTTTTGAATTCAGACTATTAAAAAAAAATCAAGAAGTGAAACAATAGGCCATATCGGTAGGCATCGTTCCTTTTGTCTGTGATATTCCATCAGGGCTAGAGAGTCGGAATAGAGTGTTTTTGAAAACCCAATCCGAATAAAATACTATTAAAATCAAATAATTGTAGAGATGGTTTAATCTAAAATTTGAATTACTATTTTGTCATAAAAAACGTGTTTAAAAATAATATTTTGTTATTGGTCGGTAAAATGAATGTTTTAATTGAGTGTTTTTTTTAAAATGAAAAATAATAAAAAATAATTGATTAAAAATGTTAAGTTTTTAGTTGTGTAATTTGTTGTTAAGTAGTGTATTAAAGTTTTATTTTAATTAAAATAAAACGTAATTTTAATTTAATAAACCTGAAATAAATGAAAGTCATTACAAAAAACCTACGATGGATTGTCTTTTTATTTTTAATTTTTCAAACTGCCGTATTCTCACAAATAAAAATAGGAGATAATCCAACAGTCATAAATCCCTCTGCAATAATGGAAATTGAATCTGAAAACAAAGGATTTCTTTTGCCACGTTTGCAGTTGGTCAATGTTTCAAATCCAGCACCTCTTTTAGAACATGAAGCGGGTATGATTGTTTATAATACAGCTACCGCAACTGGATTGACACCTGGATTCTATTACAACGATAGGACAAAATGGGTTGTTGTTAGCAAATCGACAGTCACAGGATTACTTTCAGCAGATAACGGCTTGACCAATGTTAATGGAGTGGCCAAGTTGGGAGGCAGTTTGACACAGCCTACCGTATTGAGTACTACGGCAATAAATACACTTGCTATTAAAGGATTAATTGCTGGGGATACTGGCAAGGGAGATTTTATGATTATTGATAAACTCACTGGAGAGTTAAAGACAATTCCTTATTCGGTTATTAAAGAGGCAATAAACAAGAAATTGGAAGGCAATCCAGCCATTACACCCGGAACCAATACCAAAATCACCTATGACGCAAAAGGACTGGTAATCAAAGGGGAAAATGTTATGTGCGATTTTATTACTTATTTTTAGGAGCAGATTTGTTTATCATTAACCGTAGTCACAATGAAAAAGCAATACTTATTAATTATTCTGATCTGTATTTCGGGTTTACGAACACAAGCTCAATTGCAAATATCTTCAGCCGGAACAAATTATCTTATCACTTTTGATGGCAATATGGCTGGGGTTAACAATGGTGCTTTTCAGGGTACAGGTTTCAGCCCAAGTCCTGCCGCAGGGCAATTAAATTCGAATGCTTGGGCAACTACAGGTATGTCCGAAGGAAATTCTGATTTTGGCGCGACAAAAACATCGGGTGTTTTTGCAAAGGGAATAAGTGTAGGAGGGGTAGTAGATGGCGGTTTTTATGCCTTTGATATTGACGAAAAAAACAACACCATAAATTACGCGCTCGGTTTTCAGCCCACTCAGAATGATTTTACACCCGGTACCATCACTTTAAAAATAGAAAATACAACAGGTCAATATATTGAAGCAATCAATTTGGCGTTTAAGATCTGGAATTTTAATGATTTCGATTATTCTACCAAACTCAGTTTTTCCTATTCATACGATAATATCACTTTTGTCGATGTATCGGTGCTTAATTACAGTTCACCTGCCGTATTTGTTGCGGATCCTTTTAAAGGTGGCGCAAAATGGGAGTCAAGTTTAATTGGGACAGTTATTAATGATTTGGCGGTTCCGAATAACGGCTTTATTTATTTGCGCTGGACAACCGACGATTTGAATGCCTTAACAACCGAATCCCGTGATGAAATTGCCCTTGATGATATTAATGTTGCTGTCTCAACTGTTGTAAATCCGGCTCCATTGATTGAAAATGTTGTGTACACGCCTTACCCAACCACCAGCGATGCGATTACGGTTACAGCCGATGTAAGCGATTTAAATGGAACCGTTTCATCGGTGATACTCAAATACGGAACCAGTACGGGTTTGTATACTGCAACTCCTCTTATGACTAATAGTTCGGGGAATCAATACACATATACCATTCCTGCGAATACCTTCATTAATAACAGTTCGGTGTTTTTTGCGATTGAAGCGAGCGATAATGCTTCTGCTATTAGAATTTCAAATGAATATTCGCTAAATATCCGCAATGCGGTTACTACTACTTTGCCATATAATCAACCCTTCACTATCAACCTAGCAGATTGCTTTACGTTTAGCGTAAAAGGTAATACAAAAAACTGGTATTGGTACGAGGAAAATAAAGGAGGCAAAAGGCAATTTGCTGAGGTTACGGGATACAACAGCGGGGATGAGGAAGAAGACTGGCTAATTTTGCCGGGGATTACAGTAAGTAATTCAATAAACGAAGTTATCGATTTTTGGACCCATTATAACTTTGGGGTCGATGGAGTAGGGACTTTCGACTTGTTGTATTCATTTGATTATCCTGGCACGGGCAGCCCAAATGGATATACATGGAACGTCCTTTCATTTCAGAAGCCAACGGAGAAACAACAATGGTATTTTTCTGAACAAGTAGTACTTCCTCCTGGTGATGGAAACGTTTACCTGGCTTTCAGATATGCCAATCCAAATCGTGATTATCCTACTTGGAGAGTTGACGATATAAATATTCACCTCGGAAGTGCCGTTCCGGAACCAACTAACCACCCCGCTAATTTTACAGCAATAGCATCCAACGGATCTACTATTTATACCACATGGACAGATGCCATAGGTGCAAATTTACCTAGCGGCTATCACATAAAAATGAATAAAACGGGTATTTTCACTCCGCCGGTTGATGGAAGCGCGGAGGAAGTGGATGATGATTTAAGCGATGGCGAAGGCAAAATCAACGTCTTTACTGGTTATCAAAAATCAACCTGGACAGGTTTACTGCCAAGTACTACCTATTACTTTATAATATATCCCTATTCCAATACGGGGGATTTAATCGACTATAAAACAGACGGTTCTCCTCCTACCACTTTTGCAATTACTACCGCAGGAAGTACTGCCCAGCCCGGAGATGTAATTTTTACCGAATTTATGGCAGCACCGGGCAGTGTAACAGATTCTTATGGCGAATGGTTCGAAATTTTCAATACGACCAATGCACCCATAAATTTAGATGGTTGGGTGATTGAAAGTAGCGATGGTGTGATCAATGTACAACATACGATTGTAAGCGATCCCCCGTTAATGATTCCCGCAAAAGGTTTTCTGGTACTCGGTTTAAACTCTGATGTTTTAACCAATGGAGGCGTACCTGTTAATTATGAATATGACAAAATTTTTATGAGTAACACTGACGATTACCTAAGAATTAGAACCGATACTCAAACAGAAATGGATTTTATTGATTGGAGCGAAACTGCTGTTTGGGGAATCAGGACTGGTCAAACATTAATTTTTATTGCTGAATCGTTAAGCGCTGATAACAACGACGGAAATAACTGGATTCCATCATTAATACGAGAGAAAGGGTACAGTAATAGCACTCAAGCGGATCTGGGATCTCCCGGAACAAACGGCTTGTTTCAGAACCTGATTGAATCGACCACCTGGACAGGAACAGGTAATTGGAGTGAAGGAAACAAACCAGGACAAACCAACTGGAGCAATGGTTCGCCGGGATCAAATGTGCAGGTGACCCTTCAGGGAACTTCAACGGTTGATTTCCCCTTGGTTTTTCCAGCCAAATGTGGCAAACTGATTATTGATCCCTCAATAGGTAATTTGATTATTCCTCCTGGAAAAGCACTTAGCACTAAATAAAAAGATGAAGATTCTAATGGAAAAAGAAATAAGAAAATATTTGCTACTCATTTTTTTGATGGGAGTAGTCCTCCAAGGATGGTCACAAGGAAAAGTGATTATTCAATCGGATGCAACTGGTTCTGGAAGTTTAATTCTTGGGCCACAAAGCAGCGTTGTAAGCGTTGAAGTAAGCGCATTTATTCCAAGTGCAAATTGGCATATTATTTCGCCATCGGTTTCCGGTCAACAATTGGGAACCTTTGTAACCATTAACGGGATAGTGAATAATTCAACTTTCGGCGATTATGATTTGTCACCATTAGACGAAACAACAAATAAATGGCAACCTTTTACACAGAGCTCCAATACCAACCCGATGGAAGTTGGAAAAGGATATACGATAAGAAAAACAGCCGCTGGTAACGTATCTTTCTCGGGAGCGATAAATGCTGGGACAATCCTTGTTCCAATCAGCAAAAACAATCTTGCTTGGAATGCTGTGGGCAATCCGTATACTTCCGGAATAAAAATTAAGGGTGCTGATGGGTTTCTTACCAAAAACCAGTCATCAATGGATCCAAGTTTTTCTGGTGTTTACATTTGGGATCACACACAGGGACATTATGTTGTTATTACACAAGCCGGTTATGCTTTCCCAGCACCTGGAGGAGAAACCGAACTGGATCAGGACAATATTGCAGTGGGGCAGGGATTTGTTGTAAAGGCGTTAGCAAACGGGACAGTTATTTTTGACAGCCTGATGCAAGAACACGCATCTGTTAGTGGTGGTATCGCTTCTCCGACTTTCAATTCGTGGCCTGCAATCAGGATAACCGTTACAGATGATAAGAATAAAAGCAGTACGGTTGTAACGTTTAATAATGAAATGAAAAAGGATTTGGATCCAGCCTTTGATGCCGGTATGTTCAAAATGAATGAAGGAATTGACCTTTATACTCATTTGCTCGATGACAATGGTGTCGATTTTGCTGTTCAATGTCTTCCGCTAGATGATTATCAAACTTTCCGAATTCCTTTGGGGCTTGACTATCCCGCAGGCGGACTGGTTCAGTTTACTGCTGAAACGGTTGATTTGCCCGAAGGAATGGAATTTTATATTGAAGATAAAACGACAGGGGTTCTCTCGCGAATTGATAGCAACAAAACGGGATATTCAGTTACCCTTCCGAGTCAATTTAAAGGAACTGGACGATTTTACCTATTGGCACGCCAAAAAGGATTCAGGTAACAAATCGGGCGTTCAATTGTCATTTTTGCTACCAGGCTTTTTATAAATTTTATATTTTAAATTAAAACAAAATTGGGTAAGTTACAGAAATATAATCCATTAAAATTGGTTTGCCAATCCTTGCTGCATATCGTGGCAAATATTTCTTTTGCTTTATACCTGCTTTTGTTGGCAAACCATCGCGAGGCAATTTTGCCGGTAGTTTTGGTTTTTGGTAGTTTTATTATCTTGTTTCATAAGCTATTCACTTTAAAACTGGAAAGCTTATGAAACGGAATATACTTTTCTTAAAAAATAATTTTACCATAATCCTTGGAGTTGTGTTGGTTTTTCTCATTCAGCAAACTGCAATGGGACAAATACAAAGTTTGGCCTCTACAACTCCTGTATGTTTGGGAGATCCTTCAACTATAACAGTTTCCTCTGATAGTTTTCTTGCGAATGTTTCTTATACTGCCACCTATTCTTTAAGCGGAGCAAATACAGCTACCAATATATCAATAGGTATGTCTGGAACATTGGCAGGAACACGTACTTTTATAGTTCCGACAAGCTCGTTAACTTCTTTAGGCACCACCACAGTCACAATCACACGAATTAATGCAGTTGACATTACAGCAAACAATACAGTGGGTATTACTGTCGTCCCTCCATTTACAGCAGGAGGAATTTCAAATACCGGAGAAACGATGTGTTCCGGGAATATTCCAACCTTAACAATTGGAAGTGAAACCGATGCCAGTGGTGGTGGCGGTTCCATTGTCTATCAATGGCAATACAGTACTGATATTAATTTTATAAACAATGTAACAACAATTTCAGATAGTTCAACTGATCCAAATTCACCTCCCCCTCCCCTCCGTTCAGGGTCAGTTATTGGAGCTACTTATACGCCAACTCAAACATTAGCACAAACAACCTATTACCGCCGTCTGGCAAAGGATGGAGTTTGTGATACCGCATTTACAAGTTCATCCGGAATATGGACTGTAACTGTCAACCTCTCTCCCAATCTTTCAAATTTTTCAACAGGCGCTTCCGACGCTTGTTTAGGTTTCCTTTCTCAGGTAACTATTTCTTCTACAACTCTTGCCGATGGAGATTATAATGTAACCTATATATTGTCTGATGCAAATTTAGCAACTGTTACCGAAAAAGTTACATTCAGTGGGGACAGAGGAACTTTTAACACAATACCATTGAATAATTTTGGCAATACAGCCGTTACAATAACCAATATCGAAAAGGATGGATGCAGTGTGGTTCCTATCACTGGGCAAACCAGTGTTTTTGTGGTCAATGAAAATGTTATCGCCTCTGTTTCCATTTCGACATCTTCTACCACACTTTGTATTTCGCCTTCAAATAAAACGTTTACGGCAACCACTATAAATGGCGGACCATTTACCTTATACGAATGGAAAGTAAATGACTCTATTGTTTCTACAACAGTCAACAATGTTTTTACCGATTCCATTTCCGTCGGCGATAAAGTGATGTGTAACGCTTACTCGGTAAAGACCTGTGCAACACCAAAACCAACTATTAGTAATGAAATAACACTAGTAGCAGATACCGAAGCTCCACTTATCAGCTGTCCGGAAAATGTTACCGTTTCGGCTGATGCGGGTTTATGTACTGCTTCGGGTGTTTTGTTGGGAAGTGCACCCACAACTGACAATTGTGGTGTAATTTCGGTTACCAACAATGCCCCTGACATTTTCTCTATTGGAACAACAACCGTTACCTGGACGGTTACTGACGTTTCCGGAAATACTGCTAGTTGTACGCAGACTGTGACTGTGATAGATGATCAGGATCCAACTATTGCAACCTGTGCAGTTACTCGCAATCTTGTGGGTTGTTCAACTGCAGTTATAACTAGTCCGATATATTCACCTACATTAGCATCATCTAGTGAATCTGAATTCGAAAATGCTACTAACCAAGGAAATGTAAGTGACAACTGCGGTATTATAGAAGTAACTTATATTGATGTTGCAACAGGAAATTGTCCTATTATTGTCACTAGAACCTGGACTATAAAAGATACTCAGGGGAATAGTTCGAGCTGTACTCAAACCATCAACGTTCAAGATACAACCGCTCCGGTTATTGATTCATTGCCTGCTGCAAGCACTATTGATTGTCCGATGACACCTGTATTCGCAGTGGCTACAGCCACGGACGCATGTGGTTCAGCCGTTACATTGACTTCGGCAGATGTTACTACGCCTGGCGCTTGTGCCGGTTCGTATTCTGTAACCAGAACTTGGACCGCTACGGATGCTTGCGGAAACGCATCTACAGCAACTCAAACCATTAACGTTCAAGATACAACCGCTCCGGTTATTGATCCATTGCCTGCTGCAAGCACTATTGATTGTCCGGCGACACCTGAATTTGCAGTGGCTACAGCTACAGACGAATGTGGTTCGGCCGTTACATTGACTTCGGCAGATGTTACTACGCCTGGTGCTTGTGCCGGTTCGTATTCTGTAACCAGAACCTGGACCGCTACGGATGCTTGTGGAAATGTATCTACAGCATCTCAAACCATTAACGTTCAAGATACAACCGCTCCGGTTATTGATCCGTTGCCTGCTGCAAGCACTATTGATTGTCCGGCGACACCTGTATTCGCAGTCGCTACAGCTACAGACGAATGTGGTTCGGCCGTTACATTGACTTCGGCAGATGTTACTACGCCTGGCGCTTGTGCCGGTTCGTATTCTGTAACCAGAACTTGGACCGCTACGGATGCTTGCGGAAACGCATCTACAGCAACTCAAACCATTAACGTTCAAGATACAACCGCTCCGGTTATTGATCCATTGCCTGCTGCAAGCACTATTGATTGTCCGGCGACACCTGAATTTGCAGTCGCTACAGCTACAGACGAATGTGGTTCGGCCGTTACATTGACTTCGGCAGATGTTACTACGCCTGGCGCTTGTGCCGGTTCGTATTCAGTCACCAGAACCTGGACCGCTACGGATGCTTGTGGAAATGCATCTACAGCATCTCAAACCATCAACGTACAAGATACAACCGCTCCAGTTATTGATCCATTGCCTGCTGCAAGCACTATTGATTGTCCGGCGACACCTGAATTCGCAGTCGCTACAGCTACAGACGCATGTGGTTCTGCCTTTACATTGACTTCGGCAGATGTTACTACGCCTGGCGCTTGTGCCGGTTCGTATTCAGTCACCAGAACCTGGACAGCCACGGATGCTTGTGGAAATGTATCTACAGCATCTCAAATTATCAACGTACAAGATACAACCGCTCCAGTTATTGATCCATTGCCTGCTGCAAGCACTATTGATTGTCCGGCGACACCTGAATTTGCAGTGGCTACAGCTACAGACGCATGTGGTTCAGCCGTTACATTGACTTCGGCAGACGTGACTACGCCTGGCGCTTGTGCCGGTTCGTATTCAGTCACCAGAACCTGGACCGCTACGGATGCTTGTGGAAATGCATCTACAGCAACTCAAACCATTAACGTTCAAGATACAACCGCTCCAGTTATTGATCCATTGCCTGCTGCAAGCACAATTGATTGTCCGGCGACACCTGAATTTGCAGTGGCTACAGCTACAGACGAATGTGGTTCAGCCGTTACATTGACTTCGGCAGATGTTACTACGCCTGGTGCTTGTGCCGGTTCGTATTCAGTCACCAGAACCTGGACCGCTACGGATGCTTGTGGAAATGCATCTACAGCATCTCAAACCATCAACGTTCAAGATACAACCGCTCCGGTTATTGATCCGTTGCCTGCTGCAAGCACTATTGATTGTCCGGCGACACCTGAATTCGCAGTCGCTACAGCTACAGACGCATGTGGTTCTGACTTTACATTGACTTCGGCAGACGTGACTACGCCTGGTGCTTGTGCCGGTTCGTATTCTGTAACCAGAACCTGGACCGCTACGGATGCTTGCGGAAATGCCTCTACAGCATCTCAAATTATCAACGTTCAAGATACAACCGCTCCGGTTATTGATCCATTGCCTGCTGCAAGCACTATTGATTGTCCGGCGACACCTGAATTCGCAGTCGCTACAGCTACAGACGAATGTGGTTCGGCCGTTACATTGACTTCGGCAGATGTTACTACGCCTGGCGCTTGTGCCGGTTCGTATTCTGTAACCAGAACTTGGACCGCTACGGATGCTTGTGGAAATGCATCTACAGCAACTCAAACCATCAACGTTCAAGATACAACCGCTCCGGTTATTGATTCATTGCCTGCTGCAAGCACTATTGATTGTCCGGTGACCCCTGTATTCGCAGTCGCTACAGCTACAGACGAATGTGGTTCTGACTTTACATTGACTTCGGCAGATATTACTACGCCTGGCGCTTGTGCCGGTTCGTATTCAGTCACCAGAACCTGGACCGCTACGGATGCTTGTGGAAATGCATCTACAGCATCTCAAACCATTAACGTTCAAGATACAACCGCTCCGGTTATTGATCCGTTGCCTGCTGCAAGCACTATTGATTGTCCGGCGACACCTGTATTCGCAGTCGCTACAGCTACAGACGAATGTGGTTCGGCCGTTACATTGACTTCGGCAGATGTTACTACGCCTGGCGCTTGTGCCGGTTCGTATTCTGTAACCAGAACTTGGACCGCTACGGATGCTTGCGGAAACGCATCTACAGCAACTCAAACCATTAACGTTCAAGATACAACCGCTCCGGTTATTGATCCATTGCCTGCTGCAAGCACTATTGATTGTCCGGCGACACCTGAATTTGCAGTCGCTACAGCTACAGACGAATGTGGTTCGGCCGTTACATTGACTTCGGCAGACGTGACTACGCCTGGCGCTTGTGCCGGTTCGTATTCAGTCACCAGAACCTGGACCGCTACGGATGCTTGTGGAAATGCATCTACAGCATCTCAAACCATCAACGTACAAGATACAACCGCTCCAGTTATTGATCCATTGCCTGCTGCAAGCACTATTGATTGTCCGGCGACACCTGAATTCGCAGTCGCTACAGCTACAGACGCATGTGGTTCTGCCTTTACATTGACTTCGGCAGATGTGAATACGCCTGGCACTTGTGCCGGTTCGTATTCAGTCACCAGAACCTGGACCGCTACGGATGCTTGTGGAAATGCATCTACAGCTGCTCAAACCATCAACGTTCAAGATACAACTGCTCCGGTTATTGATCCATTGCCTGCTCCAAGCACTATTGATTGTCCGGCGACACCTGAATTCGCAGTAGCCACAGCTACAGACGCATGTGGTTCAGCCGTTACATTGACTTCGGCAGATGTGAATACGCCTGGCGCTTGTGCCGGTTCGTATTCAGTCACCAGAACCTGGACCGCTACGGATGCTTGCGGAAATGCATCTACAGCATTTCAAACCATCAACGTACAAGATACAACTGCTCCGGTTATTGATCCATTGCCTGCTGTAAGTACTATTGATTGTCCGGCGACACCTGAATTCGCAGTAGCCACAGCTACAGATGAATGTGGTTCAGCCGTTACATTGACTTCGGCAGATGTGAATACGCCTGGCACTTGTGCCGGTTCGTATTCAGTCACCAGAACCTGGACCGCTACGGATGCTTGCGGCAATGCATCTACAGCATCCCAAACCATCAACGTTCAAGATACAACCGCTCCGGTTATTGATCCATTGCCTGCTGTAAGCACTATTGATTGTCCGGCGACACCTGTATTCGCAGTAGCCACAGCTACAGACGCATGTGGTTCAACCGTTACATTGACTTCGGCAGATGTTACTACGCCTGGTACTTGCACTGGTTCGTATTCAGTCACCAGAACCTGGACCGCTACGGATGCTTGCGGCATTGCATCTACAGCATCTCAAACCATTAACGTTCAAGATACAACCGCTCCAGTGATTGATCCATTGCCTGCTCCAAGCACTATTGATTGTCCTGCGACACCTGTATTCGCAGTAGCCACAGCTACAGACGCATGTGGTTCAGCCGTTACATTGACTTCGGCAGATGTGAATACGCCTGGCGCTTGTGCCGGTTCGTATTCAGTCACCAGAACCTGGACCGCTACGGATGCTTGCGGAAATGCCTCTACTGCATCTCAAATTATCAACGTTCAGGATGTAACTGCGCCGGTATTAGATGCTGAACCAGCAGATATCACTGTAAGCAATATCGGAGATGTTCCGGCAATGACCAACTTAGACTGGACAGACAACTGTGATACAGGGGGGGCAGTAGCAGGAGTTGATGGGGCTTTTGTTGGGGGAGGCTGCGGAGGTACAATCACCAGAACTTGGGATGTAATGGATGAATGTGAGAACCCAGCTGTAACCAGAACCCAAATCATTACTGTTAAAGACGAAACCATGACCGATACCGAAAAACCAACCATCAGTTGCCCTTCGGATGTAAGTGTAGCAGCCGATGCAGGATTATGTACTGCAACTGGTGTGTCTTTAGGTACTGCAACGGCAACCGATAATTGTTCAACAGGAGCCAGTTTGGTAATCACCAATGATGCGCCAACCACATTCAATATTGGAACTACGACAGTAACTTGGACAGCAACTGATGCAGCTGGCAACAGCCAAACTTGTACGCAAAACGTAACGGTAACTGATACCGAAAAACCAACCATCAGTTGCCCTTCGGATGTAAGTGTAGCAGCCGATGCAGGATTATGTACTGCAACTGGTGTGTCTTTAGGTACTGCAACGGCAACCGATAATTGTTCAACAGGAGTCGATTTGGTAATCACCAACGATGCGCCAGCAACATTTACTACTGGAACCACCACGGTAATCTGGACCGCAACCGATGCAGCGGGCAACACCCAAACTTGTACTCAAAGCGTAACGGTAACCGATACCGAACAACCAACGATCACTTGCCCAGCTAATGTCAGCGTTGTTGCCGATGCAGGATTGTGTACTGCTTCTGGTTTGGCTTTGGGCACTCCAATCGCAGCCGATAATTGTTCAACGGGAGTCGATTTGGTAATCACCAATGATGCACCAACAATATTCAATATTGGAACAACAATAGTGACTTGGACCGTAAGCGATGCAGCGGGCAACACCCAAACTTGTACTCAAAGCGTAACGGTAACCGATACCGAACAACCAACGATCACTTGCCCAGCTAATGTCAGCGTTGTTGCGGATGCAGGATTGTGTAGTGCTTCTGGTGTGGCTTTGGGCACTCCAACTGCAACTGATAATTGTTCAACGGGAGTCGATTTGGTTATCACCAATGATGCACCAACAATATTCAATATTGGAACAACAATAGTGACCTGGACAGCAACCGATGTAGCAGGCAACCCCCAAACTTGTACTCAAAGCGTAACGGTAAGCGATACCGAAAAACCAAGCATCACTTGCCCTTCGAATGTAAGTGTAGCAGCCGATGCAGGATTATGTACTGCAACTGGTGTGTCTTTAGGTACTGCAACGGCAACCGATAATTGTTCAACAGGAGTCGATTTGGTAATCACCAACGATGCGCCAGCAACATTTACTACTGGAACCACCACGGTAATCTGGACCGCAACCGATGCAGCGGGCAACACCCAAACTTGTACTCAAAGCGTAACGGTAACCGATAACGAAAATCCAACAATCACTTGTCCTGCTAATGTCAGCATTGCTGCCGATGCAGGATTGTGTACTACTTCTGGTGTGGCTTTGGGCACTCCAATCGCAGCCGATAATTGTTCAACGGGAGTCGATTTGGTAATCACCAATGATGCACCAACAATATTCAATATTGGAACA
>NZ_JAVDTX010000005.1:0-467303 GCF_031456055.1 Flavobacterium granuli | reverse complement strand
TTCGAATGTAAGTGTAGCAGCCGATGCAGGATTATGTACTGCAACTGGTGTGTCTTTAGGTACTGCAACGGCAACCGATAATTGTTCAACAGGAGCCAATTTGGTAATCACCAATGATGCGCCAACCACATTCAATATTGGAACCACGACAGTAATTTGGACAGCAATCGATGTAGAGGGCAACACTCAAACTTGTACTCAAATAGTTTCTGTTTTCGGCGCAATAGATGCTGTTGATGATACAGCAGCTCCAATTAGCGGATTTAGTGGAGGTGATGCAGGTATAAATGTTTTAAACAATGATATTTTAAATTGTGTTGCACTAATTCCTTCTCAAGTGACAATCATTTCTGTACCTACAAAAGAATTAAAGGTTAATACTGATGGTTCTGTAACAGTGGCTCAAGGTACAGCTGCAGGCATATATACTATAAATTACCAGATCTGTGAAATACTAAACCCGTCAAATTGTGATACCGCTAAAGTAACAGTAACAGTAACAGTAACAGGAGCAACAGATACAATTGATGCTGTAATCGATATACTAGCACCAATTAATGGAACATATGGAGGCACAACTCAAAGTGTATTTGCTAATGACACCTTGAATGGTCGATTATTTTCACCAGACGATGTTATTTTAACTTCGTTGCCATTAGCATCAGGATTAAGATTAAATCCTGATGGAACTATAAGCGTTGCGCCACTAACAGCACCAGGAGTATATCCATTAACTTATACTATTTGTCAAGTTGCAAATCCAATAATTTGTGATACGGCAACAACAAATGTTATAGTAACTTCAATAGATGCTGTTGCCTATGTGAGAGAACCAGAGATTGGTACTACAGGAGGGACAGTTTTATCTGTATTAGGTAATGATACTTTAAATGGTTTACCATTTTTACCTGCAGATGTTATTTTAACTTCGTTACCATTAGCGTCAGGATTAACATTAAATCCTGACGGAACTATAACCGTAGCTCCTGGAACAGCAGCAGGAAGATATCCATTAACGTATACTATTTGTCAAGTTGCTAATCCAACAATTTGTGATACAACGACAACAAGTATAATAGTTACAGCTGGTACGCCTTCTCCAAGTATGAATATAACTAAAGATGGTACTTATGTGGATAACAATGGAGATGGACGAACAAATGTGGGAGATTCGGTTTTTTATAATTTTGTTGTTACAAATACTGGAAATGTTCCGCTTTTTGAAATTATTGTTACAGATATAAATGCAATAGTAACAGGAGGCCCTATAGATATTCTTGGTGTTGGATCCTCAAATGTCTCAACTTTTACTGCGATTCATAATATTACGCAAGCTGATATCGATGCAGGTCAGGTAGATAACCTTGCTTTAGTTAAAGGTAAACCTTTTGTAGGTTCTCAAATAACGGCTACTTCGACAGATCCAACACCTTGCGTAACATGTACTCCAATTGATCCAAATTGTAGTTCTTGTACAATAGTACTGTTAAGCAATTCTGTAAGTATCTCATTAATTAATAAAGCTGAATTTAATGATAGCAATGGAGATGGAATAGCACAAGTAGGGGAAACAATTATCTATAAATATACAGTTACAAATACGGGTAATGTAACACTATCAAACATTACAATTTCGGACCTATTACCAGGAGTTATAATAACGGGAGGGCCAATTGATCTCGCACCTGGACAATCAGATTCAGTTACTTTTGTAGGTACTTATACACTTGTATTACAAGATTTATTGAATGGAAGTGTAACAAATCAAGCAATTGTTTCAGCTATGGATGCTAAAGGAAATTCAATTAGTGATTTATCGGATAACGATGATGGTTTTGGAGATGATCCAACAGTTATTGAAATTAATGGATGTGAGATAATAGTGTATAATGCTCTAAGTCCAAATGATAGCCCAGGTGTCAATGATGCTTTGATTATTAGTGGAATTGAATGTTATCCTAATAATTCAGTAGAAATTTATAACCGATGGGGCGCTTTAGTTTTCGAAACAAAAGGATATGATAATGTTACAAATGTTTTTAAAGGAGTTTCTGAAGGAAAAGGAACTATTGGTAAAGATTCTAACTTGCCTGACGGAACCTACTTCTATCTTTTAAAATATTCGAATTCAACTGGTGAAAGTTTCCATAAAACAGGTTATTTGTATATTAAAAATTAATGGACTTGGTCTAATTGGTCTGTATTTTTAAACTGAATATAATTCTTGTGATATTGTTCATGAAGTTGAAAATGAATATACTGAAATCAATCTTTTGAAAATTTTGTTTTAGAAAAAGTCTTAGAAGGGAAAACTATTATTGGTCTTTATCCTCTCAAAATATGGATTATTTGACCGTTATATATGAAGGAGCCAGTTTTGGTGATTCATTCACCAAAGGCTTCATTTTCGGTAATACGCTTTTGGGAAGATCGGCATCTTTTATTTCCGATTTTTCTATCTGTTTAATTTCGTTTTTACAGGAGCTCACTAGTAAGTTTAAAAATATAATTTTGTTCTTGTTCGATATAAGGAGTGATTTGTTGAATGTTTTTTCAAAATAAATAATTGATTGAGAAATATAAGTTTTGTGTTTTTTAATTACCTGTGAAATAGTGCTTTAAAATGTTTTTTTGTGTTAAAAAAAATGTAATTTTAATAAAAAATTTGAAAGGATTTTATTTTAAAAAAAGGTTTACATATTAATACAAATAAAACTGAAATAAATGAAACTCATCACAAAAAACATACAGTGGAGTGTCTTTGTATTTTTAATTTTTTGCAATGCTGTATCCGCCCAAATAAAAATTGGAGATAATCCAACTGTTATCAATTCATCGGCAATTATGGAAATAGAATCTGAAAATAAAGGATTTCTTTTACCACGATTACAGTTGATCAATGTTTCAGAACCAGCACCACTTCCAGAACACGTGGCAGGTATGATTATTTATAATACAGCCACTGCAACCGGGCTATCACCGGGATTCTATTATAACGATGGAACAAAATGGATCGGTGTCAGTCAATCGACTGCCT
Organism: Flavobacterium granuli; assembly: GCF_031456055.1. Lineage (GTDB taxonomy): Bacteria > Bacteroidota > Bacteroidia > Flavobacteriales > Flavobacteriaceae > Flavobacterium > Flavobacterium granuli_A. Next base: position 464,266 of record NZ_JAVDTX010000005.1, on the reverse strand, counting down.
CTGGATTGCTTTCTGCAGATAATGGCTTGAACAACGTTAACGGAGTAGTTAAGCTGGGAGGTAATTTAACACAGCCCACAGTTTTGACAACTACAGCCATCAATACACTTGCGATAAGAGGATTGGGTATCGGGGATACTGTGCAGGGGGATTTTGTGGTTATTGATCAAATAACAGGTGAATTAAAAATCATCCCTTATTCGGTTATTGAAAATATCTTAGACAGGAAAGTCGATAGCAATCCTAGAATAATCCCAGGTATTAAAACCAAAATCGCTTATGATGAGAAAGGGTTGGTAATTGATGGAGATAATGCCACTATCACAGATATTCAAGGGTTGCAAATTGAATTGAATAAAAAAGCCCCTACAGAATCACCATTATTTACCGGAACACCAAAAACAATACCAATCAATATAACTTCTTCAGAAAATTCCATTGTCAACAAGAGCTATGTCGATGATGAAATAAGACAAGCTAAGATCTCGGTGGTCGACCAAAACATAACAGATGGTCAAGTTCTTATGTCACCTTCTGAAAACGCAGTTTACGATGCTTTGGCCTTGAAAGCGCCAATCGATTCTCCAACGTTTACAGGGGTAGCTAGGGCAGTAAGTCCAACAGGGGCAAGTGATAATAAAACAATAGCCACAAAAGAATATGTTGATGCTGTTGTAGCACAAGCACAAGCAAATGTGGTTTCACAATCGGTTCTGCTGAATAATACTACTACAGCCCCATCCGAAGATGCGGTGAGGAAAGAATTGGATTTGAAAGCCCCTCTAGATTCACCTGTTTTTACTGGTACAGCAACGGTTCCAGACATTATAACTAGGGGTATCACTGATTCTCTGGCTATTACTAATAAAGGGTATGTTGATTCACAGATTATTTTGGCGGGAAATATTTATACCAAAGATGGTACACTAACAGATAATCGTAAAGTAATATTCAATGAAAAAACTCTTGATTTCATTGGTAATAATGTTGATAATCCCACTCGTTTGGCTCCAGAAGGGAATATGACTGTAGGGGGAGATGTAAACATTAACAATAAAGTAGCAGGAACAAATGCACCTATAAACGCGCTAAAATTTACAAACGATGAGAATGGAGTTGGTTATTCTGCTGCAAGTATTAGTGCAGAGACTGGTGATGATAAAGGAAAAGGACAACTTTCTTTTAAAGTAAAAACAGCAACTGGTGTCGATATCGAAGCCGTTCGTATTACCGACAAAGGGAATGTTTTGGTAGGCAGTACTACTGATGATAACACTGCTTTGTTAAACGTACAAAGCACAACCAAAGGTATATTGATGCCAAGACAAACGGAAGCACAACGCAACGCAATTAGTACTCCAACCACAGGATTGCAAGTATATCAAACGGATGTTTCGGTAAGTTCCCAAGAAGGGCAATACCTGAAAACAAGTACAGGCTGGAGTAGAATGTTGCTTGAAGGAGATGTGAAGTTAGATTATTATGATGCAGTAAATAATTCGGGGGTAACAATTTCTGGTAGTGCTACCATTCCGGTTGCAGTTCATATTACAGGTGTTGATGCTTCCAATAATAATACTATAGCCATTTCAGATGCCGGTACATCAACTTCAGCACGATTTGACGGAGTAATAATAGATAATGTTCCTGCAGGATCTCCATGTAAAGTTTACTTGCGGTACATTTCTCAAAATATAGATACTTCAGCCTATTTACAAAATGCATCAGTTTTTTTAGGCACCGGAGGAGGTTTTACTCATGATCCTTCCAGTTTGCCTTTTGGGGTTAGGATTGGAAAAGTTTTTAATGTAAGTTCTCTCGGTTCGGTTTTGTTTTCAGCTTATCTTGTTGCTGATGTTTTAAGAAATCAATTCGAACAAACTAATGCCGGTATTGAAGAAACGGTATTTAGAGGTCCTGTTGCTTCGGGTTTAGCACCTTTAGGAGATGATTATTTAGCGAATAAAAAATATGTGGATGAGACTGTTGCTAATTTGCAGTTGTATCAAGGGGTTTGGGATGCTTCTGCAAACTTACCTACACTTGAAGGACCGGGAGTGGCACTAAAAGGTTGGACTCGTGATGTAACGGTTGCTAGTGGAGTGCCTGTAACTTACACCAATTTGTGTTCTACTTCACCAATTAATATTCTGAATGGTGATGTTATTAAGTTTGATGGAACCTGTTGGGTGGTACTTGAAAAACAGTACCCATCAGCTACAACTACTCAAGAAGGTATGGTAAAACTGGACACTGGTATTTCGGCTTCTACCTCTTTGGTACCAACTTCTAGTTTATTGAAGTCAGTATCCGATGCCACTATGGCACATGCAACCAATATAAATAATCCACATGGCGTAACCAAAGAGCAAGTTGGTTTAGGGAATGTAGATAATACCAGTGATGCCAATAAGCCCGTTTCAGGACCACAACAGACCGCTTTGAATTTAAAAGCTGACAAGACAAACGGTGCATCTCAAATTACAGATAGCAATGCTTATGCGAATATTGGAACTTTGGCTGGCGTTACTCAAGCAGCCATAAATGCGGGCATTAATATCAAATTAGCAGGGCAAACTCAATTGAACGGTACGGGATTGGTAAGAATGGCTGGCACTGCTGTGAGTTATGATAATACAGCTTATGCTCCATTGGCTTCACCTGTATTTACGGGTAATGCACAAGCAGTAACTGCTTCTTTTGATGATGATGATACCTCAATTGCCACTACATCTTTTGTCAATAGAGCCGCTGTTGGTCTTTGGTCAAAAAACGGGAATAATATTATTGACACCGATTTTATTGGAAGTATTAACAATGTGAATTTAGTTTTTAAAGCATTCAATATTGAGCGAATGCGTATAGATAATTCACTTGCACAAGTCAATATAGGAGCCACTTCAAACCCAACAAAATTGCGGATAAATACAACCAGTGAGGTGTCTAAAAATGATGCTTTTAAGATAATTACAAATGATTCAGACCCTCTCATTATGGCCTTTCAAGCTTTTGGTGCAGGGACGGGTCCCCATTATTTTGATATAAGTGCTTTTACACAAAGCAATATTCCTGCAAATATTTCGATGCTTTCCGAAGGAGGGATACTTAGTGTGGGGAAAGATGATTTTACCGGTTTAAGTGAAAAAGTGGAAGTAAATGGAAACGTAAGAGCGACCGGTTTTAAAATTCCAAGCGGGACTTCCAGTCAGTTTCTTATGGCTGATGGTACCACATCTATAGGTTCATTTTCAAACCAATGGTCTCTTAATGGAAATATATTAACCACTGGGAATTTTATTGGATCTACTAACAATTTTGATATCATTTTTAAAACCAATGATAGGGAACGTTGGCGTATGGGATCTGATACTGGAAGATTTTATATTGGGGACGTTGCCGATCCGAATAGCGGGGGATCGTTGTATATAGTGCCAGAAGGAGGAACCACTAATAGTGTTCCTCTAACTATAAAAACAGCTGATTTGGAGAATCCTCTGACTATGGAATTTCAAACTAAGCTTAAAGACGGTTCTAAGTATTTTGATATAAGAACTTATATTGGAGATAATACTCTCTTTACTCCCGCAAATCTTTCCTTACTCTCAGAAGGAGGTATACTTAATCTCGGATTTATAAATTTTGATAATTTGACACAAAAGGTGGAGGTAAACGGCTATGTTAGGGCGACCGGTTTTAAAACCCCAGGAGGGACAGCAAGCCAATTCTTGATGGCTGATGGCAGTGTATCTTCCGGCGGTGGCGGTGCGAGTAGCGGCCTTGTCATAGAAGGTGGAGTTGATAATACATTGAAACCCATAAAAGATGCTTCTAACAATGTCAATACAGGTTTGTATGTGAGTTCTAAATCTGTTACTTCTTATGGAAGTGCAAATGCAAACAACACAGCTTTTGGGCAACATGCACTTGCACAGGCGGCACAAGGCAGATTTAATACCGCTGTAGGATACAATACGCTTTATAATATTACAAGCGGCGAAAATAATACCGCAATAGGGTATTCAGCTGGATCGGGTAGTAATGTTTCGAATTCTATTTATATAGGGGCATTTGCCACATCAAGTGTTCCTGGAGCATTAAATGAAATTGTTATAGGAGCTAGAGCTAATGGGAACGGGACCAATACGACAACTATTGGCGATTCAAATACGACCACTACTTATCTGAGAGGTACCGTTTATTCAAATGGAGCTTTTGCCAGTACATCAGATGAACGTCTTAAAACGAACATAACAAAAGTAGAAAATGGTCTTGCTGATGTGATGAAATTACATCCTGTTTTATATGATAAAAAGAAAACGCTCGCAAGTAACAGCTATGATTTACACGAAATAGGTTTTATCGCCCAGGATTTACAAAAAATATTTTCAAAAGGAGTCGTGTTTGAAGGTACAGACAAGGACAAAATACTTTCTGTTAATTATGCTGCTTTGATTCCAGTTTTAACTAAAGCAATCCAAGAACAGCAAAAAACAATTGAACAGGAAAAAGCCAAAAATGATAAACAACAAAAAGAAATTGATGAGCTTAAAGAAATGGTGAAACAGTTAATAGAGAAAAAAAGTTTAAGGGCTAGTAATTAGGATTTTTTTAAAGTAAAGATTGACTTTAAACCTTTGGTTTAACTAAAAATATAAAAATGAAAAATAAGTTTATAATTGGTATTTTTCTGTTTTTGACATCATTTATTGAGGCACAAAGCTATCTTGCTAGTGGCACTGAAATTGGAATTTTTGGACCAGTTTCTTTTGGAACAAGTGTTCCTTGGGTTACCGCCAGAACAGCCATACCAGGTTATTTCTCATGGACAATAGGAAGCGGGAATTATACAAATACCGATGACAATCACCACGTAAATGGTTATGTGAAAAAATACGGGCCTGAACCCTTTGTGTTTCCTGTGGGTTCCGGAACCGATTTACGTACCCTGTCAATTTCTGCTCCCTCAGACCCTTCTGATGTTTATGCTGTAGCTTGGATATCAGGGGATCCCACTTCCACTGCCGACCCAACTAATGACAACGCACTTCATCCGGTAACTGCGGTTACGGGGCAAGTTTTGGCAGTCAGTACAGTTGGACAATGGGATTGGCAGGCAATTCGCGGGACGGGAGAGGGGCTGACCATAACAGTTTCTATGCCGCTACTTTCGGGAGGTGACTTTAGTGATGAAAGGGTATTGCGGCTTGTAGGTTGGAACGGTACGGCTTGGGAAAATCTTGGGAATGGTGGTGCTGTTGCCATTACCGAAAATACCTCACTTAGCGGAAGAATGAAAGCAGGAATTCAGGCACTTGGCATTGGAGTTATTAAAGATACAAGTGGGCCTGGACTTATTGATAGCGATAACGATGGTTTGCTTGATAGTGCCGAAGGATTGACTTCTGATACAGATAATGATGGTATACCCAATTATTTGGATTCAGACGATGATGGTGATGAAATCCCTACCAAGGATGAAAACGCAGATCCGAATAGAAACGGAATCCCAGATGATGCCCTAGATAGCGATAAAAACGGCGTTCCTGATTATCTGCAACCTAACGATTCTAGTTCAAGTGATGATTTAATCGTCTACAATGCAGTGGCTCCTGATGGTGGTAATCCTTTGAACGCTGTTTTGACGATTGAAAATATTGAAAATTATCCAGATAATACAGTTATGGTTTTTGATCGTTGGGGAAATAAAGTCTACGAAACCTATGGCTACAATCAAAACGGGAATGTATTCAGTGGTGAGACTTCTGGAAATACAAGATATGGAAATGGAGTTAGGCTGAATCAAGACACTTATTTTTATACTATTCAATACAGAAAAAACACAACCGAATCCTATAGAAAACTTGCTGGTTATTTGTACCTAAAAAGGGGATAATGGTTTAGTTAGATAGTTTTTTTGCTAAAAAAAAAGTGACTAATTTATTCAGTTTTATGGCAAATTTCGATAGTAAATAAGATTACATACTTCATTTTAAGGACGGAAGAGATAAAATCAATGTTGTGCATAAGTGTGGAAGTAAAGATTATTTTTTGGATAAAAGCATTGTTTATACAGACTATCTCCAATTACATCTGAAAGAGTTTGTTTATGAGTTTATTAGATAATATTTGAAAAAAAATTATTCGACAGACTAGTAATAGCAGGCATTACCGGATTATGAATAATAAAGAAAAATCAAATTGAAATTAATTAAAAACTCAAAATTATGAAAATTGCAATCATTTATTTAATCATTATTTCTTTTCTGTTCCAAAGCTGTTATTCTTATAAAACAATAGATTTAAAAGACTCTTCTCTTGTAGTTGGAAAAAATTACAAAATACGTCAGGACACAAAATTTGTTAAATCAAAACTGGAATTAGTTAATGATAGTACAATAACTGTAAAGGAAGGCAAAATCCGAAAAGATGTTTCAATCTCCAAAATAAAAGAAATTAAAGAATCTAAATTTTCCACTTTAAAAACTGTAGGATTAGTGCTTGGAATAGGATTAGTTATAGTTGGTGTAATTGGAGTATCAGTGGTGGATAGTTATGATGAAAATTTTCAAATGTGAAACTCCGCTTGCGTTTTTGAAATAATTATTTTAATTTCTAATTTAAATAGTGTTAGTTCAGATACACTACAAAAAAAGTTAAACCTCACATTAACGCCAAAGATTCTGTGACTTATTTGGTTTCCAACTTTGCCCAAGCGGTTTGTTTAGACTACTTTTATTGACTTTTAGAAATAGTTTTGTAAATAGGGATTATTTTGAAAATAATTGTTATGTTTGTAACAATTAACATCGATAAAGTTATATTTTTAAAATATTCAAAATGAAGTTCGGAATTATAAAAGAAAGAAAAAATCCACCAGATAGAAGAGTCGTTTTCTCACCAAATGAATTGGCCAAAATAAAGCAACTTTATCATGATTGTACAGTAAAAGTAGAAAGTTCGGATATTCGTATTTTTCCCGATGTTCAATACCAAAGTATGGGAATTGAAGTTGTCAATGATGTAAGTGATTGTGACGTTCTTTTTGGAGTGAAAGAAGTACCGGTTGACAACTTGATTCCTAATAAATCCTATTTCTTTTTTTCTCATACAATTAAAAAACAACCGTATAACAAAAAGTTACTGCAAGCTATTTTAGAAAAAAATATTGACCTGTATGACCACGAAACGATTATAGATTCTCACAATCGAAGATTAATTGGTTTTGGCCGTTATGCCGGAATTGTTGGTACTTACAATGCTTTTCGTGCTTTTGGTTTAAAATTTGAATTGTTTAAGATGCCAAAAGCCGAAACACTTTCTGGAAAAGATGTATTGATTACACATTTGAGAAGATTGGTTTTGCCTCCTTTGAAAATTGTGTTAACAGGAACTGGAAAAGTAGGGAATGGTGCCAAAGAAATTTTGGATGCTATGAAAATCAAGGAAGTTACTCCAGACAATTATTTGACTAAAAATTATACCCAAGCTGTCTACACTCAAATAGATGTTTTGGATTATAATAAAAGAAAAGACGGTCAAGTACTTGATTATACTGATTTTCATGATAATCCATCAGAGTATGTTTCCGATTTTGAACGATTTACCAAAGTTTCAGATATTTATATTGCAGGACATTTTTATGGCAATGGAGCTCCTGTAATTTTAAGTCAAGAAATGCTTCAGGCCAATGATTGTAAGATAAAAATTGTGGCTGATATTTCCTGTGACGTCAACGGACCAGTAGCCTGTACGTTGCGTTCTTCGACAATTGCAGAACCTTTGTACGGTTATTTACCTAGCGAAAATAAAGAAGTAGATGTTTTTCATCCCGCAGCAATTGTAGTAATGGCTGTTGATAATTTACCTTGCGAATTGCCAAAAGATGCTAGTGAAGGTTTTGGCGAAATGTTCTCAGAACACGTTATCCCTGCCTTTTTTAACGGAGATAAAGACGGTATCCTTAAACGAGCAAAAATGACTGAAAAAGGAAAACTAACTGAGCGTTTTAGTTATTTACAGGACTACGTGGACGGAAAATAATTATTAATGGTTAATTGTGAGTTTGTTGGATTTGAATAAATTTCAAACCATCAGCCATTAACAATTAACCATTATTTTAAACCATATCTTCGGGTTTTACCCAATCATCAAATTCTTCTGGAGTTACATAGCCCAATCTTACAGCTTCTTCTTTAAGGGTAGTGCCATTTTTGTGTGCGGTTTGGGCAATTTCTGCCGATTTATAATAACCAATTTTGGTATTCAGAGCTGTAACCAACATTAATGAATTATTAACCAATTCCTGAATGCGTTTGTAGTTGGGTTCAATTCCTTGGGCGCAATGTATGTCGAATGAATGACAAGCATCTCCAAGTAATTCTGCAGATTGCAAAAAGTTGGCTGCCATCATTGGTTTAAAAACATTCAATTCGTATTGGCCTTGCATTCCCCCAACGGTAATCGCCATGTCATTCCCTATCACTTGAGCGCAAACCATAGTCAGTGCTTCGCATTGTGTAGGGTTTACTTTTCCAGGCATGATAGATGAGCCTGGTTCGTTTTCGGGAATGAGGATTTCACCAATTCCGGAGCGTGGTCCCGAAGCCAACATTCGAATATCATTGGCTATTTTATTCAAAGAAACAGCCAATTGTTTGAGTGCACCGTGGGTTTCTACAATCGCATCGTGTGCCGCTAGAGCTTCAAACTTATTTGGTGCAGTGACAAAAGGATGTCCAGTAAATTTTGAAATATATTCGGCAACTTTTGTGTCATAACCTTTTGGAGTATTCAATCCTGTACCTACTGCAGTTCCTCCCAACGCGATTTGGGATAAGTGTTCCAAAGTGTTTTTAACTGCTTTTAAACCGTAATCTAATTGTGCCGCATAACCCGAAATTTCTTGACCTAAAGTTAGGGGAGTGGCATCCATCAAATGGGTACGACCAATTTTGACAATCGATTGAAATTTGGCTGCCATTTTTTCAAGAGTATCTTTTAATTTTTCGACATTAGGAATGGTGTTTTCCACTACCGTTTTATAGGCAGCGATATGCATTGCAGTTGGAAAAGTATCATTTGATGATTGTGATTTATTAACATCATCATTGGCTTTAATAAAAGGTTCATCTTCTGTAATGCTGAGTCTTTTTAGAACTTGGGCACGATTTGCAATGACTTCATTGACATTCATATTACTTTGTGTACCAGAACCCGTTTGCCAAATCACAAGTGGAAACTCTTCGGAAAGTCGTCCCGCGAGAATTTCATCACATACTAAAGCAATGTAATCCCGCTTCTCGACGTGTAAAACACCCAATTCACAATTGGTATATGCTGCTGCTTTTTTGAGATAGGCAAAACCTTCAATTATAGCTTTAGGCATGGATGCCGGAGAGCCAATCTTGAAATTATTTCGGGAGCGTTCGGTTTGTGCTCCCCAGTATCTGTCAGCAGGCACTTGCACTTCACCCATAGTGTCTTTTTCTATTCTAAAGTCCATATTTTGTATTTTAAGTATTTGAAAAAGAATGTTTTTATCGTTTCTTCTATAATAAAGTTACTTCTTTTTTTATTTATAAAATCAGTTCGAATCATAAAAAAAGGTATTGACTGCTCAATACCTTTTGTGATAATTTGGATCTTATTTAATAAGCTAAAGTTTGTTTTTATTTTAGACTTTAGTTCTTGGTAACTTCTAAATTTATTTTTTTACAAAATCTCCAGCTTGAACAATCACTAGTTTCTTTGGATCAAAATATTTTGTCATAGCAGTATTTACTTTTTGAACATCTAAGTTTTTAACTTTAGTTTCAAAATCCTCGTAATCTTTGAATGTTTTGCCTGAATCCATATTTTCTCTTAGTTCACGAACCAAGAACTCATCAACTCCAATCATCGTTTGTCTGTTTTGTAACCAAGATTTTATGGAACTGTCAAATTCTTCTTTGGTGAAACCTTTGCTAATTGCTTTTTGGATTTCTTCATTAAGGGCAGTTGTCAATTTATCCTTCATTGTTGGATTATAAATGGCATAAACTCCCCAATCTGATGTAGGGTCAATTGCATTTGCCTGAAAAAAAGAAGCGGCACCATAACTTAATCCTTCTGTTTCACGCAAACGTTGCGGAATTCTAGAGGACATGAAAGTTCCTCCACCCAATAACTCGTTAGCAATTTCTAAAGCAGGATAATCTGGACTTTTTTCACCTATATTCAAATTTATTTTACCAATTAAAAAGGCATTTGTTTTATCATTTATTTGAATAGTTTTATCACTTGATTTTACATCAAAATATTGAGTTGGAATTCTTTTATAAGTAATTTTTGAATTCCAGTTGTCAAAAGTACTGCTCAAGAATTTTTTAATGGTATCCTTATCAATTCCTCCAACAAATGAGGATATACTGTTAGACCCACCATAAAAGGTTGCATAATAATTTTTAACATCTTCAAGAGTTATCTTATTCAAAGTCGCTAAACTCTCATCTGTAGTTTCTGAATAATACGGATGTGTTTTTGGATACATCGAAGTCAGCTTTGTTAATTCTTCACTGGCAACAGCTTGAGGTTCATTTCTGTTGGCTTCCAATCCATTTTTGGTTTCCAGTTTAAGTTTTTCAAATTCGGCAGCATCAAAAGAAGGATTTCTTAAAATATCTTGTACCAAGTTTAAGGTATTGCTTAAATTAGCTTTGTCTGTACTGATTCTGACATATAAACCATTGACAGAACCTTGAATACTTAAGTTTATTTTATATTGGTCAAGCTGATCGTTAATATCTTTTTTGCTTCTGGTTTTAGTACCTAATTTTAGCATACTTGCCGTTAAACTCGCAATCATTGATTTTTGGCTCAATGATTTTTCATCTCCCATTCTTAATAATAATCGGCCTTCAATTTTATTCCCTTTGGCTGGTTTTTCAAGTAAAGCATATTTTCCTCCCGATGCTAATTTTCCTTCTTCAGTAGACTTTATAATATTAGAAACTGAGGCTTCAAAGGTATCGGTATTGGCCTCCATTGCTTTTCCTTTGTATCCATTTACAAGAGCTGTTATATCTTTGGTGTCGCTTACTTTGGTTCTTTCGCTAGTTGCTTCCGGAATGAAACGTCCCCAAGTTCTATTGCTTTGCAAATAGTATTTTTTGGCTGCGTTTTGAATATCGGTAATTGTCAAGGCTTCTATATTGTCTCGGTTTATAAAAAACAACCGCCAATCACCAGCTCCTATGAATTCTGTCATGGCAACTGATAAGTTAAGGGTTTTATTATAAGTGTTTTCAAACTGTTTCAGCAATTCATTTTTGGCACGTTTAAGATCATCTTCCGTAAAAGTCATTTTAGGAACATTATTCATGGTTTCCAAAAAGGCTTTTTGAACCGTGTTGATGTCTTTGTCTTTGGCAATTTCACAGGCAAAATAACTGTATGAAGGATCTTTTAAAGCTTGAGCAGAGCCATAGACTCCTGTAGATAATTTGGTTTCTACCAATGTTTTATACAAAATGCCTGAAGGGTTGTTGGTCAATATTGAAATCAATGCATCATTGGCAGCAAACTCTTTGTCTGAAAAACTTGGAGTGTGATAGGCTATTCCAATGTATTGAAGATCTCCGTTTCTTTTAAGTTCGACAAATCGTTCCCCGTCTTGAACTGGTTCTACGGTATAAGTTTTTTCGATTTCGGTTTTTGATTTTGGAATTGAGGCAAAGTATTCTTTAATCCAGGAAAGTGTTTTTTTCTCATCAAATTTTCCGCCTATAATGAGGGTTGCATTATTGGGTTGGTAATACTTTTGATAAAATACTTTAAGACGACTTGCAGGAACTCGCTCGATATCGTCTTTGCTACCGATTGGTGATTTTCCATAATTATGCCATAAATAGGCAGTGGAAAGAATTCGTTCATTTAGTACTCCTGAAGGGTCATTTTCTCCCATTTCAAACTCATTTCGGACAACACTGAATTCTGTATCCAAATCTGATTGAAGTATGCCAGAAGTCACCATTCTATCCGATTCCATTTCTAGAGCCCATTTCAGATTTTCATCTGTGGCCGGCAGAACTTCATAATAGTTGGTGCGGTCATATGAGGTTGTACCATTGGCTTGTGCACCTTTATCGGCAATCGTTTTTTTGATGTCAGTAAATTTTGCGGAGCGTTTGAATAACATATGTTCCAGCAAATGTGCCATACCCGATTCTCCATATCCTTCGTGACGAGAACCAACACCATAAACAATATTTACAATCACATTTGATTGTGCGGCGTCTGGAATTAACAAAATTTTCAATCCATTAGGTAAGCTATATTCTTTTATACCTTCCACCGAAGTGACAAAAGTAGCTTCTTGGGAAAATGAATTTGTAATACTAAAGGCAACAAATAAAATAGCAAGAATTAATTTTTTCATTTTTTGTGTTTGTTGTAAGTTTATATTGTAAAAATATATTTTTTTATGAAAGAATAATCATTTGTTTTGATAATTTTAAGAAAGCTTTTATTGTATTTACTGTATTTTAATATTATTTTTTAATTTTATAAAGTGTTTACCATGATAAATTTAGGAATTAATTATAATTATCCCACGGGTTTGAATAAAATAAAAAGACATGAAAAAATTAGGTCTCATAGGTGGTATCAGTTGGGTGTCAACAGCGGATTATTATAAGTTTATTAATGAGGGAATCAATAAAGAGTTAGGCGGAGTTAATTTTGCAGAATGCATGATTTATTCTTTCAACTATAATGATATCAAAAGAAATAATGAAAACAACGACTGGGAAACGACATTCAATATGTTGTCAAAAGCCTGCCAGAACTTAAAAAATTGCGGAGCAGAAGCAATAGTTCTTTGTGCTAATACTATGCATCTTATCGCCGATAGAATTCAAGAAAGCGTTGATTTACCTTTAATACACATTGCCACCGAAACCGCCAAAGTAGTCCAAAAAAAGAACATCAAAAAAGTGGGTCTTCTTGGAACAAAGTTTACGATGGAATTGGATTTTTTCAAAGACAAATTATCAGCTCTTGATATTGAAGCCATAATACCGGAAGATGACGATAGAGATTTTATACACGATACTATTTTTAATGAATTGGGAAAAGGATTAATTCTGGAAAGTACCAAGGCACGATACCTTTCTATTATCGAAAAACTCATCGATAATGGAGCCGAAGGAATTATCCTAGGCTGCACAGAAATCCCATTATTAGTAAAACAAGAAATGGTGAAGGTTCCAATTTTTGATACCACTTTGATTCATTCTAATGCTGCAGTTGCATTTGCCTTGAGTTAATGTTTACATATTAGAATATCATTTTAAAAGCCTAAATTCAGGGCTTTTTTTATTTGTGTAAATTGCTGTTGTGTTGTTGATTATATGGTTGAATCTGTGAAAAATGCTTAAATTCGATAGTGAAATATTCATTTTTTATAAAGGATTGAATTGGATTTATTTTTTAATTGAATCTAAAATTATGCGACCAATAAAAAGTAAATAAATTCCACGCATAATTCATTTTGTAACTTATAATCCATAGAAAATCAATGTAATATTCGTATATTTGAGTACGATTCGTGTTAAAAATTAATTCATAAACCAAATGAATAATGTTTTTAGAATTATAGAAGTATTCAAAGATTTTCTTATACAAATTGGCGAGCTGTCTGATTTTGCGGGTCGTTTTTTCAAAGAAGTATTCAAACGTCCATTAGAATTCAAAGAATTTCTTAGACAATGCTATAATATGGGGAATCGTTCCCTGCTTCTTGTTGGGGTTACGGGATTTATTATAGGACTGGTATTTACACTACAATCAAGACCTACTTTACAACAATTTGGGGCTGTTTCTTGGATTCCTGCCATGGTAAGTGTTTCTATTATTAGAGAAATTGGTCCTATCATAACCGCTTTGATTTGCGCAGGACGAATAGGTTCTGGGATTGGTGCCGAATTGGGTTCTATGCGTGTGACTGAGCAGATTGATGCCATGGAAGTTTCCGGAACAAATCCCTTCAAATATTTAGTGGTTACCCGAATATTAGCTACAACTTTGATGTTACCAATATTGGTTTTTATAGGAGATGCAGTAGCACTTGTGGGCTCTTTTTTAGTCGAAAATTTAAAGGGGGAGGTTTCGCTATTATTGTATTTCACCCAGGTTTTTAATCATCTCGAATTTTTTGATGTTATACCTTCAACGATTAAGTCTTTTTTCTTCGGCTTTGCCATCGGATTAGTAGGCTGTTTTAAAGGGTATTATTGTAAAAAAGGGACGGCAGGAGTAGGACTGGCGGCAAATTCGGCTGTAGTTTTGTCCTCTATGTTGCTTTTTATTATCGATTTCATGGCTGTTTTTGTTTCTAATGTTTTTTACGATGTCTAGCACTATGGAGCCAAATGAAAAAAATAAGAAAGCCATTGTGATCATCAAAGATTTGAAAAAGAGTTTTGGGAAGAACATTGTTTTGGATGGATTTAATTTAGAACTATTTCCAGGAGAAAATTTGGTGGTCATGGGAAAATCTGGATCAGGTAAGTCTGTGATGATTAAATGTCTAATTGGATTGGAAGAACCAGACGAAGGCAGTATTGAGGTGATGGAACAGGATATCAAACAGCTTTCTCGTCAAGCTTTGGATGAACTTCGAACCGAGGTTGGTTTTCTTTTTCAGGGGAGCGCTTTGTATGACTCGATGTCGGTTCGTGAAAATTTGGAATTTCCTTTGCGGCGACACACCCAAAAATTCGGAAACATTCAAGACACAACCCCATTGGTTATGGAAGCATTAGAAAGCGTGGGTTTGGCCAATACAATAAACCTTATGCCTAATGAACTTTCGGGGGGGATGAAACGTAGAATTGCCTTAGCTAGAACTTTGATTTTGAAACCAAAAATTATCCTGTATGACGAGCCCACAACGGGATTAGATCCAATTACCTCAAAGGAAATTCTGATGCTCATGATGTCTGTTCAAAAAAAATACAATACGTCATCCATAATTATAACGCACGATGTCGATTGTGCCAGAATGATTTCTAACCGAATGATTTTATTAATTGACGGAATAAATTATGCTGAGGGGAATTTTGAGAGTTTGTCAACATCCAAAGATCCCAAAGTGCAAGCTTTCTTTAAATAAGTATAGAAATGGAAAAAACGGATTCAGAAAAAATAAAATTAGGAATTTTTGTCATAACGGGATTGGCACTCTTCATTCTTGTTGTTTATTTTATTGGTAATAAGCAAAAAATGTTTGGAACTACGGATCACCTAACAGCTGTTTTTAGCAATGTAAATGGATTGCAATTAGGGAATAATGTTCGGTATTCAGGTATCAATATTGGGACGGTTAGAGGAATTGAGATGGTTAATGATACGACTATTAATGTTGACATGATTATCGATAAATCAATGTTCCCGCATATCAAAAAAGATGCTTTGGCTAGTATTGGTTCAGATGGATTGGTGGGAAGTATGGTAATCAATATTGCTCCAGGAAAAGGAAACCAATCTCAAATTGAGCCAGGAGACATAATACAGTCCGTGAATCGTATACGGACTGATGATTTGTTGAGTACGCTAAGTGTTACGAATAAAAATGCAGCTTTACTCACAGCCGATCTGCTTAGAATTACCAAAGAAATTACTCAAGGAAAAGGTTCATTAGGAACCTTGTTGAATGACACTATTATGGCATCCGATTTGAAGCAAACCATGAATTACTTAAAAATAACAAGTAAAGGGACAACTGAAATCGTAGAAAATCTTAATAAAACGGTTATGGCTTTGGGAGACAAAAATAGCGTAATAGGAGTATTGAATGATCCAGTCATTGCACAAAAAATAAGAACTATCGTAACCAACTTGGATCAATCAAGCCAAGAGATAAATAAAGTTGTGACCAACTTAAACGCCACAGTTTTGAATATTAAAAACGGAAATGGAGCTATTAATTACTTGTCCAATGATCCAAATTTGGTCAAAAAAATAGATTCCACCATGACAAACTTAAATAAAGCGACTATCCTCCTAAATGAAGATCTTGAAGCAATGAAACATAGTTTTTTATTGCGTGGCTATTTCAAAAAACAGGAAAAGGCGAAACAGAAAGCCAATTAATTTAGATACTTTTCAATCCTTCCATCAATAAATCAATATCTTCTTTGGTATTAAAATGACTGAAAGAAATTCGGATGCTTGGTTTTTTTAAATCTTCAGTCGATAACATCTCTGCTAACACGTGTGAAGGTCTAATACTTCCTGATTGACAGGCACTGCCTCTGGAAACAGCAATACCTTTCATGTCTAAATGAAATAAAAGCATAGAAATTTTACTTTCTTCAAAAGGTAAAAGAACATTTAGCAAATTATAAAACGTATTTTCTCCATTGATTTTAAATCCTGGAAAATCTGTTTTTAGTCTTTCGATAGCATAGTTTTTTAATGATGCAATGTATTGGCTTTCGGTTTCAAGATTTTGATAAGAAAGTTCCAAGGCTTTTGACATTCCTGCAACTTGATGTATTGCTTCGGTTCCGGGACGCTGTCCTTTTTCTTGTTCTCCACCAAAAAACAAAGGTTGTAGTCCTGCATTTTTTCGAACAAAAGCAAAACCAACTCCTTTTGGGCCGTGAAATTTATGAGCACTTGCCACAATAAAATCGACAGGGGTATGTTGTAAATCAATTTTGGTTTTTCCAATGGATTGTACTGTGTCCGAATGGAATAAAGCATGATGTTCATGACAAATTTGACTTACTCTGTCAAGATCCAAAATAGTTCCCGTTTCATTATTGACATGCATTAAGGAAACCAAAGTCTTTTTTTCTTCGGATAATAATTCAACTAAATGAGTTAAATCTACTTCGCCATTGGGTTTTACTTTTACATAGTCTACTTGAATTGCATATTCATTTTGTAGAGCAATGGCAGTATGCAATACTGCGTGATGCTCTATTTTGCTTGTGATAATGCGAGTAACTTTCAAATCTTTTACAGCCGAACGCATAATCCAGTTATTAGCTTCGGTGCCACAGGAAGTAAAAATGATTTCGGCTGCGGTAGCGTTTATTTGCTTTGCGATTGATTTTCTAGAAAGTTCAAGAATGCTTTTGGCATTGCGACCCAAACTATGCGTAGAGGAAGGATTGCCATAATCTTCGGTTAATATTTTGGTCATTTCCAATATCACCTCGGGATGAAGTGGAGTAGTGGAAGCGTTATCAAGATATACTTTTTTCATTTTTAAATAGATTTTGAACCCTCGGCAATTACTTGGGATTTGTGTTTTTTGCCAAAAATTATGTTCTTATTGAAAACAATGATGGATATCAAAATTAAAGAATAAGAAAACATTTGTAGCAAAGTAACTTGCTCTCTAAAGTAAAAAATAGCCAAGGTAAAATTGATTATCGGATTGATGTACATCAGAATACCTACAGTCGATGAGTTGATGCCTTTTAAAGCATACAAATTTAAGAAAAGTGGAACAATCGTAAAAAATACAACAATGCAAAATAAACAAGTATAAAACAATGGTTCTGTTGGAATTGCACCACTGTATTTTGGATAGAAAGGCAAGATTATAAAAGCAATAAAAAGCAACTGTATATTCAAAACCAGAAACTTGTCAAGCTCACTATTCTTACGTTGACTGACTAAATACAATGCGTAAGTTGCCGCTACTATCAAACTATAAAAAATGTCCTGAAAATGATTTAGAGACAATAAAACACAGCTTACAACACTTATGGAAACCGCTAGCCATTGCCATTTACTCAATTTTTCGTGAAGCAAAAAGAATGCAAAAACAGTTGTCAAAATTGGGCAAATCAAGTAAGCAAGAGACCCTGCTTTTACACTCACATGATTGACAACATAAATGAAAATAAACCAATTGGAAGCCAAAATCATAGCTCCAACCAAGGTTAAAGTAATAATATTTCTTTTCTTTTTTGAAGGCATTGCTGAGAAATCATTCCAATTTTTGCGAATATTTTTTTGCCTAAAAACAAGATTTATTACGGTCATCGTCAGTACACTGAAAAATACGCGATAGAATAAAATATCCAAAGAAGGATAACTAGAAATAGGTTTTAGAGCTAGACTAAAGAAGCCCCAGATAAAAAATGCTGAAAAAGCTGCGAAATAGTATTTGTATTTTTTCATCGAAAAGTAAAATTCGTCACAAAGATAAGGATTTCTGTAGTGAATTGTTGTCTTTAATAAGTTGCTAAGAATCTGAAAAATGAAGATAATTGGTTTATTTGATGTTTTAGGAACAGACTAACTTAGTCTATTAGATACTTTGCTTCTCAGCAACTCTTTTTCTAGAAAACAATACGTTTTTAGCTACTAAAGTTTAAGAAACAAATTAAAAATTCTATTTTTGTTCAAAATAAAAAATAATGAAACGATTTTTAGGAATTTTGATTTGTGTATTCACTTTTATGGGCTGTGATGATGGTGATTTGGTAGTGGATACTATTGATTTTGCTGATGTTGCGACAAGTAGCTGTTCAGAGAATGATCTTCTTTTTAAACTTAAAGAAGGCGAAGCCTTAATTTTGAATATTCCGGAAGAAACTTTTGCTAATGATCCAACTGATGTGAATGACCCAATAAAAATAAATGTTGATGCAACAAATCAGGTGGTATATAATTTTTATAATGGTAAAGTTTCTATTGGAAATATATGTGATTTAATTCCACCAGCGACTCCTACTATAAATAAGCAATGGAATGCTTCATCAGGAGTTGTCGAAATTACTACGACTGCTGTTAAAAAGTTGGATGAAACCAATAACAGTACCCGAATAACTGGCTACAATAATAACATTGTTTTAAAAAACATCACTTTCAAAAAAGAAGATGGAACAACACAGTTTTATGAAACCTTGGTTTTTGGTGACTACTTGAAAACAGTTGATCCATTGCCTTTTGGTTTTAATGGACTTTTACAAATCTGCTCTAATAATGGCCAAGTATATGATTTTAGTGATAGTGAATCTTTTACCCTAAACATTGATCCAGCATTAATTGCAAATGAAGTTACACCAGTTAATTCACCAAGAACAGGAGCGGTAGGAGTTGTTAAAAATAAATTGGTTTATCGTTTATTTAATGGTGTTGTACCACCATCTTATTTTTGCCAAACTACAGATCCATTATTGCCTACTGTTAATCAAACATGGTTAGGGAAAGAAGGAGGTGTCATAGAGGTTACAACTACAACAAGTGGTCCAAACACTTTTAAGCATGTTATAGTTCTTAAAAATGTAACTCTCGAAAAAGACAATAATAATTTTCAATTGGGAACCAGTTATAAATACGGTGAATTGCAAACCATAAAACCATAAAAGATTACTGAAATAAAAAAACGTCAATGCTTAAATTATAGCATTGACGTTTTTTTATGGAGTTAAAAAGATTCTTATTTATTGTTCTGCTTAAAATATACTTCGGTTGCTCCCGCACCGTATTTTTGATAATTGGCATCTTGAAAAACAATATTGTCATAGCGTCCAAATAGAAAATCCAATTCGGCTTTCAAGACGCCTTCACCCACACCGTGAATGAAAACAATTTTTGGAATCCGATTGCGAATTGCAAATTCAATATGGCGCTTGGCAGTTTCGGACTGCAAAGTCAAAATATCATAATTTGACATTCCACGTTTGTTGGGTACCAATTTTTCGATATGTAAATCAAACTCTGGAACAGGCAATTCGTGTTTGTCTTTTTTTTCTTTTACAAAACTTCTTGGTTTGGGAATTTCTTTTTCTTTTGTAACTTCATTGATATTAAAGCCTTTTATGGCCTCCATCAAGTTGGCAGATTCTCCAATCTTAATAAGTTCATTGGCATTAAAATTCATAACAAAACCATCCGCCGTTTCAATAGTAACCACTTTGTCTTTGACTGACATAACTACACCATCAACAGCTTCATCCAGCACTGAAACTTTATCTCCTTTATTAAACATTCTCGTCTTCTTTATCTTGATTTTTACTTGGAGTCTTACTGCTTAATTTCATCATTCCCATCATAAAAATGACTATGGCAACAACCATCACATAGACATTTTTCTCGGCATTCGTCTGCTCATACAACGCAATTCCAATGGCTAAAACCATCAGCAAAATCGTAAATTTTTTCATAGCTACATTTTCAGTTTTCAAAAATACTAAACTTTTTGACTTATTGAGGCGAAAAAAAAGTGTTGTGATGGCTAGAGATTAAAAATTTGTAATAAAATCTACAATCAGATTGCTATTTAAGCATAAGTAAGTTTTTGATAAAAAAATACTTTAAGTTATTTCTTAATGTCATTTTGTATAATGTAAGAAAAGAGAATTGATTAAAATAGATGTCTTAATGGTTTGTATTTATCATAAGATTAATCTGTGTATTTATACAGAAAAGATGTATTTCGTCGATAATATTTTGATATAAACTGTTTTTTTTTAACTTTGAAGTATTGGTTCATTTGTGTTAGTTATGAGTTTTTTTAGAATTTAAAAATCTATTCTTTTTACTTTCACAAATGCTAATAAAAATTTGAAAGTCTAACTTAAAAATGACCCCCAATGCATTTAATATTACAATTAGGTATCGTTGCAGGAATCTTACTTTTGATACTGCTAATCTCCTTTGCAAATAAAATAAATCAAAATCACGAGAGAAAAAATCATGATTAAAATGAGGAAGAATTGAATAGTGTTAAATTCAGTTTGTCGTCAGCTTTGCAAAGTACAATTCAAAAGGATTCCTTAGACTGAGCCACACAGAAGATGGAATCACAACACAAAAAAATAAAAAGCCACAAATAATAATCAATTATTTTGTGGCTTTTAGTGTTTTAAAAGATGCAGACAAGAGATTTTGATGAATAATAAAAAGCTCTTATTAAAGCGAACTGAGGAAGTAAATAGCTCCTAATTACTTTACTTTATTTATTCCAATCAATTTTTCTTGAAAAGTACATTACCGCTGCAAGGATAACAAACAAACCAATGCTTCCCACTAATAAGGCGTAGTTTTCCAATTGTATGATGACATAGATAAAGGTGTACAATCCAGTGAGTGATGCTGCGATAAACAAGGGGAATTTGTTACCTTTTAGTATTGAAACTGAGTAGAGCGATATCAATACAATGACTGCTGTTGCTGCGATGAGATAGGCTTTTGTGAAGCTGCTATGTTCGGTGATGGAAATGAGCAGAGTGTAAAATAAAATCAGGGCCAGCCCGATCATCGTGTACTGAAAGATATGAATCTTGATTTTACTGATGGATTGGATTAAAAAGAAAACCAGAAACGTCAATCCAATTACAAGAAAACCATATTTTGCTGCTCTTTCATTCTGTTGATACTGGTTAACTGGAATCACAAAGTCAACGCCAAAAGCATAGGTACCCAAGTCGGGTAAAACCTCGAAGAATTGCTGAGAAAAGGCTCTATTGATATGGAGGATTTTCCAATTGGCCACAAAACCTTTATTGTCAATTTTCTTTGTTTTGTCATCTGGAAGGAAATTCCCTGTAAAGCTAGGTGAAGCCCAGTTGGACTGCATGCTTAGCTGCGTGGTTTTACCAATAGGAACCATTTTTATTTGTTTGCTTCCGTTGTAGGTGATGTTGAAGCCAAAGTTGGTTTTGTCACTTTTTAAAACATTTTTTAAGTCTATAAAACCAGTTTCCAAAGCTTGTGTCGAATCGTTTAAGTTATTGCTGTAAACAGGTTCAAATGTCCATTTATTGCCGCCAAGATTGATTTTTACTTCGTCTTTGATACTTTTTAAATTGGTGGTTTTTATCAAAATGGTGGCTTTGTTCCATTGAATATTTTCTGTTGGAATATTTTTACTGCTAAAATCAGGTTGAATATAGTTTCCTTCAAAATTCATTTTTGAACTGTACACCACCGACTCGTAGTTGTTTCTATTGAGCAATTTGGTGGTGACATTGGATTTGGCTTTCAAATCTTCGGGGAAGAAATAGGCGTATTTGGTAATTGCTTTTTGTTGTTTTACTGTCTCATTAGTCTTTTGGTTAATGGACAGTGTTTCTTCAAAAATGATGTAAGGAACTTTTAGTATTGGGCCATAAAAATAGACACTTTCGCCCCATTTGTCATTGATTTCAGAGATGACTTCTTCTTGACGAATTGAACGTTCTTGAATCAAACTTTTGACAAATTCCAAGGGTATTAGTAAAATAAGAGTCAAGAATCCTACCATTAACATTTTCGCAGTAGTGGATTGAAAAATAGATTGGAAAAAGGTGATAGGGGCAGGGTTTTGATTTTCTTGAGTTTCCATGTTTTTTGTTGATTAAAGTTATTTCGATTTAATTATAAAGTACTTTGTATTTCAAAGTTGTAATGCAAAAAAAATATTATCGTTTCTGTATTAATTTTTCGAGTGCATCAATATGACTTTGGAATGCTTTGCGACCATCTTTTGTGGTCCTGTAGCTTGTATTAGGTTTTTTTCCTATGAATTGCTTTTCAATGGCGATGTAATTTTCCAGCTCTAAGGCTTTGGTATGACTTGCCAAATTACCGTCGGTAACACCTAATAATTCCTTGAGTGTACTGAAATCTGCCGATTCATTGACCATCAAAACCGACATGATTCCAAGTCGTATGCGGTGGTCAAATGCTTTATTTATATTTTGGATAATGTTTTTCAAGTCTTAGTAAGTGTCAATTATGGTTGTTACTATTTTGGATTTTTCCAGATTTGATGGAGCTATTACGCTCTCATCAAGCGGTATTTTATTTCCGTACCTTTCGGCTAATATAGCTTTTACTCGAGTATCTTTTAGATTAAAATCTTTTAATTTCTGAAGAGGACATAATTCAATTCCTGCTCCATTCTTATATATTTTCCAAATCAATTCTGAACAATATATTTTATCATCAGACCATTCAAAATAAAGGTCGTAGTCTTTGTTATTGAATCTTTTTGCATAGTTTTTCATCTTTTGTAAAGTTTCAATATTTAAAAGTGTCGATGCATTTTTTATTCTGGTGACCACAAATTGATTCTCTTTTCCATGTCTAATCCAAGTTTCAAGTGGTGTATATTTTACGGGTTGTACCGCTTCAAAAACATATTTTTCACCTTTTTCAATAAATACAATACCACAATGGGAAAATTTGGAATTTGTTGCTATTCTTATCGCTTCACATTGTTTAGATTGGGACGTTTGAAAAATCATGTCACCTTCTTTAATTTTATCTAAAATAGAAACTGGTCGAGAACCAAAAAGTATATTCCCAAACATTGAATTAGCAATGAATAAAGCACATCCAAAACTCATAAGAAAGGTAATTATGGCAAAAATATATTTTGTTTTTTTCATATACGCTCTTTTTGGTTCCATACTATTCTTTGCTAATCTAAAAATTTGCAATCTAATTTCTGCAAACTGCAATCTTAATTCAGTTTTCTAATTCCTATCGTACTTAAAATACATCATACTTCCATATACGATATGACATAAGCCGAAACCTAATGCCCAGAATTCTAGTGCATATCCAGAGAATTCTGTTGCCAATAAGCCAATAATCACAATCGTTATACCTAGATAGCGCACGTCCCGAAGAGTATATTTACTTGCGTTCACACAAGACAAGCCATAGAAAATCAAAGTGACAGGCGCAATCAATCCATAGCTTCCGTTTCGTAATAATAACAAGCTAAAAATTCCTCCAGTTACCAAGGGAATCAAAAAGTTGGTCAACAATCTTTTTGAAGTGCTATTCCATACTGTTTCGCCTTCTCTTTTCGCTTTATTGTAAGTAAGTAATATTGCAGTGACGATTGAAAAAAATAACACGCCAAGAGCAATAAAAATAATTGACCTGAAGAGCGTACTTTGTAAAGTAATGATATCGTCATAGTTACCATTAACATTATAAGTGTTGCATTTTTCAATCATTCCATGGGCTATATAAGCTCCTATCATGGCATATATTCCAGCCATTATTCCGCCCAAACCGCTCAAAGAAATAAACTGAGAGGATTTGTTCATCATGTTTTTGATGTCACTAATGTCTTGTAAATATTTTTCGTCCATATAAAAAGTACTTTGAATCACAAAGTAAATAATAAAATTCAAGAAAAACAATACTTTTTATTATTTTTATTTAATGAAAATTACTGATGAATATATCTACCGTCAGCCCGAAAAGTTCAGGTCAATTGTCTTGCATTTAATAAGTGTGTTTGAACGTGAAATCCCCGAGTTGGTGCTATATTTCAAATGGGGAATTCCTTATTTCTATTATAAGAAAAAGCCATTTTGCTATTTAGCTCCCAATCACAAAAAGGGATTTGTGGATGCTGGTTTTACAAGAGGATTTCAATTAAGGAGAAACCAAGACTATCTAGTCGGTGAAAAAAGAAACACCGTAAAATCACTTCGTTATTATAATTTAGTGGATATTGATAATGCAGTTTTGGTTGATGTGATAAAGGAAGCTAGTAAATTATATGCATAAAAAAATCTCCCGATGGAGATTTTATGGATATTTCGATATTGTATTAAAGTCTAAATATAGCTCCAAAAGAAACGATTGTTCCTCCGTACCAAAAATGATGTTGAGCATGATCATCAGTATAAGTAGTCCTTACATCGGTCATGTTAACATAACCACCTTTTAATTCGGTTAGTATGTAATAATGTTTGAAGAAAGTAAAATTCAAACCAGCATCTGCCGAGAATCCATAACCAGAAATATGAAATTCATCATATCTTTCTTTTCCTAAAACAGTAGCATCGGTTCTTGGAACCAATAATCCCATTCCTAATCCTTGGGTGAAATTTAGTTGAAATATATCGGTATTTGTAATTCCAAAAATTGAAGAGATATCTGTGTAATAAGCAGCTTCAGTAAAAACATAATTTAATCCATTTGTATGTTCAAATTTTAAAAATTTACCATCGGTCAAATCTATTGGTTCGTTGTTGTAGGTTCCGTTAAATTGAGAACCTGCTTCAGTCGAAGGTAAATTAATAGTCCCATTAATCATTGCAGTTTGATTTTGAGTCATCACATATTTCATGTGATCAACCCCAATGGAAACATTGAATTTGTCGTGGAAAAAATAACCAGCTTTCCAATTAGTCTGGGAATTTGTTAGTTTTCCTGGAGTGATATAATCAATATGCCAGCCTTTGGGTACATCATGAGATTGTGCATTTTCTACAGTAAAATTGTATCCATCTCCTTCAAAATGTAAATCAGAAGTGGTGTAATAAGTTCTATTTCCTCCCATGTGTCCAAAGAATTTTCCTTTATTGTGGGCGGTATATAGCTCTTTTTTTATAGTATCATTTTGTGCAAACATATTGATTGCAAAAAAAAGAATTAAAAAAGCAGTGTGTGAGAATTTAGTTTTCAATGTGTTAATTATTTTAAAAAAATCTCCAAAAGAGGAGATTTTAGTATGTAATAAAAATTATAATCTGAAGATACCTCCAAACGCTATTATGGTTTCTGCAAAGAAAAACTCTTGTGATGCGCTATCGGCCGAACTTTTTGTTGTACGAATATCAGGCATATTGATATAACCTCCTTTTAGCGAACCTTCAATTGTAAAGTACTTAAAAAATACAAGATTGATTCCTGCTCTTAAAGAGCTTCCAAAACCTGAAATATGAAAGGCATCATGTCTTTCCTGTCCCATAAGAGTCGTGTTAGTTTTTGGATATAAAACTCCAATTCCTACTCCCTCATTAATATTTACTTGGAATTTATCAGTATTTTTAATTCCAAACCAGCTAGAAATATCATCTTGTCTTGTAAATTCGGTATTAACATAATTTAATCCATCAGTATGTTCAAACATCAAGAAATCTTCTGTCATTACAGTCGGATCTCCGTTGTAAACACCATTAAATTGCGAACTTGGGTGAGTAAGTGGATAATCAATTACACCAGACATATTTGCTGTTTGGTTCTGTGTCATTACATATTTCATGTGGTCCACTCCAATAGAAATCATGTATTTGTCTGTGATATAATACCCTAGTTTAAAATTAGTTTGTGGTATTGTCATTCTTGCCGGGTTAACGTAATCGATATGCCATCCCTTTGGTTTATCGTGAGCTGTGGCATTATCAACGGTAAAATTATAATCATTCCCTTTGAAAGTTATGTCAGAATCGGTAAAATGATCCCTGTTTCCTCCCCACGAAATTGTGAATTTTCCTTTGTTGTGAGCAGTATATCTTTCCTTTTTTATAGTGTCATTCTGCGCGAATGAATTAATTGAAATAAATAGAATTAATATAATAGTGTATAAAAATGTTTTCAATGTATTGGTATTCTATGTTAAATTAAAATTGATTGATGGTTTTTCTAATGGCAACCAATTTAGTCATCAAAGGCTCGAAGTAATCCAAGTGCAACATATTAGCACCGTCACTTTTAGCATTAGCTGGGTCAAAATGAGTTTCAATAAAAATTCCATCAACACCAACCGCAATTCCTGCTTTAGCAACAGTTTCAATCATATCAGGTCTTCCTCCAGTTACTCCTGCAGTTTGATTTGGTTGTTGTAATGAATGGGTAACATCCAAAACAATTGTAGCATATTGTTGCATAGTAGGAATACCTCTGTAATCTACAATCATGTCTTGGTAGCCAAACATAGTACCACGATCTGTCACCATCACGTTTTGGTTATTACAGTCCAATACTTTTTGAACCGCATGTTTCATGCTTTCTGGGCTCATGAATTGCCCTTTTTTCAGGTTCACAATTTTTCCAGTATTGGCAGCAGCGACAACTAAATCAGTTTGACGGACAAGGAAAGCTGGAATTTGTAATACATCTACGTATTCAGCAGCCATTGCAGCATCTTCATTGGTGTGGATATCTGTAACAGTAGGTACACCAAAAGTTTTGGATACTTTTTCTAGTATTTTAAGAGCTTTTTCGTCTCCAATTCCAGAGAAACTATCTATTCTAGAACGATTTGCTTTCTTGAAAGATCCCTTGAAAACATAAGGAATTTGTAATTTATCTGTTATGCCTACTAATTTTTCTGCAATTCTCATTGCCATTTCTTCACCTTCAATAGCGCATGGACCAGCCAATAAAAAGAAGTTACCGCTCTCAGTATGTTTGATTTGTGGAATATGTTGTATGTTCATATTGTATATTTTTTGAAAGTGCAAAGGTAGTTCGATTTTGCGATTTCCTAATTAGATTTCAAATTTATTTTTAGAAGGATCATAGTGGTAGTTTGGAGCTATTTCCCGCTATCCGCTTGTATCCACGCCCAAAAGCGTGGGATACCGCTTCAAACGTAGTTCACTGAACTCCAATTAAAATAAAGTTAAGTGAAGTAATCGGGGCTAGGGCAGTAGCATTTTTAATTATATTTTCTTCAAACTAAGACCTAGCGGAACCATCAATTGACCTCTTTCGTAGATATTCAAATACAAGATGATTGGTTTTTTCAAACCTTCCCAAGTCAATTCGTACACATCAAGAAATCCAGCACCCATATCGCTAGTTTTGGTTGGAAATGGGCAGCAGTTTTCCAATTTTTTATAAGTTATTTTTTCTCCTTTTGGTCCTGCCAAGGCGTTCAAGAAATATTTTTGGTTGATGGTGTCATTTTTGGTGCCTTTGTAAAAAATATTGATAGGATAGTCTTTATCATAACCGTATTTTTTGTCTTTGCTGTATTGAGTAATTATAAAGGCATTGTTTTTGCCCACAACAGGGACAGGGGCGTTATTGTCTACGTTTTTCAAAGATGATTTGATACTTCCGCAAGAAATCATAGCAAGAAGTATAGTGATAAGAAGAACCGTTTTTTTCATGTTTTTAGAATTAGATCTGATTCAAAATTTAAGGTTAAACTACAATGAAGATTGTTTTTAATACAAATGTAACATTTCTCACATTAGAATTGCTTTCCCCTTTTTATCTTTGCTAAAAAAGTAACGATATGAATATTATTTTTCAAACATGGCCTTGGTATGTTTCGGGGTTTTTAATCGGAGCAGTTATGCTTTCTCTGATTTATTTCGGAAAGAATTTTGGTATGTCGACTAATCTTCAGTCTTTATGTTCTATGACTGGATTAGGAAAGCGTATTGAGTATTTTAATTTTGACTGGAAAGCGAATCGTTGGAATTTTGTAGTGGTTTTGGGTGCTATGGTAGGAGGTTTTGTAGCTGTTCATTTTATGAGCGACCCTACTAATGTTGCTATTAACCCAACAACAATTGCACAACTTTCTCAAATGGGAATTGATGCTCCCAATGGTCAGTTAATGCCACAAGCTTTATTTGGAGAACAAATTTGGCAATCACCCAAAAGTATTTTGATACTTCTTGGTGGTGGTATTTTGATAGGTTTTGGAACGCGTTATGCCGGAGGATGTACATCAGGACATGCAATTTCGGGATTGAGTAATTTACAATTGCCTTCGTTGAAAGCAGTTATAGGTTTCTTTATTGGCGGACTGATTATGGCTCACTTTTTATTACCCTTACTTTTTTAGATTATGAAATTATTAAAATATTTTCTCGTTGGATTCCTTTTTGGAATCGTGCTTACCAAGTCGGAAGCGGTTTCTTGGTACCGTATTTATGAAATGTTTCAATTTCAATCCTTTCACATGTATGGAATAATTGGGGTTGCTGTAGCAACAGGAGTTGTTGGTGTTCAGATTATCAAAAGAAATAATATCAAGGACATCGACGGTTTACCAATTGTAATCAAGGATAAAGATAAAGGAAATGCCAGATATTTTATTGGAGGGATTTCTTTTGGATTGGGTTGGGCATTGGTAGGTTCTTGTCCGGGACCAATTTTTATACTGATAGGAGCAGGATTTATGCCTGTAGTAATCGTACTTGTTGGAGCATTAATTGGGACAATTATTTATGGTGCTTTAAAAAGTAAATTGCCACATTAATTATTAAAACTCATTCTAAAAAAAAAGCATTTTCTAAATTAGAAAATGCTTTTTTTTTTGGAACGAATATCTTGTTTTCTGTTGGCACGGCCTAAATATTATTTTATGTTTTGGAATTCAACTTCAAAATCCCCGCGACTATTAAATATTGTGCCAAGCAATAGGTTGCCATAATGTAAAATGAAGCGTGTGCAATTGGAGCGTAAAACTTGTTGAAAGCCAAAATACTATCAGAACTTACAAATACAATAGCACCAATAAGAATGTAATTATTTGCTGGAATCGCCCATTTTAAATTGCCTTTGAAAGCAAAGAAAAGCATAGTCGTAATCACGAGTGCATAGACCAAAACCGGAATTTTTAAAGGTCCTAGTTTAGGGAATAAAGTACCTATCATTAAAACAAAATAGGCAATTATGGCTAGTGCACCAATCCAGAATATGGTTTTGTTTTCGATGGTTCTAGTGTTTTTTTGTTTGCTAAAAAGGGCAATATAAACCAAATGCGATATTAGAAAAGCTACTAATCCTAAGATGAAATAGAGTTCTCCTCTATCTGTTAAAAGCAAAATAATATCGCCTATCCAGGAAAAAGTCAATGCGGTTAGAAGGATATTTTTGGTTGGAAAACCTTCCGAAACTATAACTGCTCCCATTAAAAGAGGAAGTAAAACAGGTTTCATATAGAAGTCAAAACCTTCTAAGTTGAGAAAGAGAATACTTAGGTAAATAATTGTAAAACCGATGTAGGTTTTAAGAAGTAAAGATGATTGCATAGATTTTTTTTAAGAAGTTGCTATAATTGATTTTTCTCCATCAAAATTGGTGTTTACAAAATAAAATGTGACCAATAATGATAAAACGAGATACCCAATTATGATGGTAGAGGCAAAAGGGAAAAGTATATTCATACCAAACCAATCACCGAGATAGGTGATGATTGCGATTCCTATTAAAAATCGGATTCCTTCCCATAACAATGAAATTTTTCGAGTATCCATCAATTCGGTGTAGCTGTAAACGCTTAGGAATATAAAAGCACCGTAAATAAATACGTTTGGTAAACCAATAATTGCAATCGAATTGTACATATAAGTGATGAGTAACAAAGTGAATATGGCTTGAAATAATGACCAATACATTAATTTATTGGAATGTTGCGTTCCGTATTTTTCAAAGGCATAGACGTCGGTGATTTTATTGACAGGGTATTTCTCTTCGAAGTTTTCTGGTCGCCAACCTGTGGGTTTGAACCAAATAGTGAGTTTGTCCATCCATTTTTCGGCACGCCAAGCATCGGTAATCAATAACCATAAATGCTGGAAGTTAATGCGAAAGGGATTCCAAGTTTGTGCCGGTCTCGTAATACCAAAAACTGGGGGGGCTGAATCTAATTCTTCCTGAAAAGTACCAAAAATTTTATCCCAAATAATGAATATTTGCGAATGATTTTTGTCCATATAAATAGGGTTGATCGCATGATGAACTCGGTGATGTGAAGGTGTAACGAGTATTTGTTCTAGAAAACCCATTTTTTTGATGTGTTTGGTATGGTACCAAAACTGTAAAAACAAATGTATAGGCAGTATTATCGCAATTACTCTTGGTGGTACTCCCAATAGTGCCGCTGGAATCAATAGAAATGTAAATAGATTTACAAAACTCGAAACTGTTTGGCGTAAAGCACAAGCTAAATTAAATTCTTCACTACTATGATGAATTGCGTGTTTGTTCCATAAAAAATTAATTTGGTGAGACAGGCGATGGCTCCAATACCCGTAAAAATCAATGACAATAAATCCAATGATATATGCCCAAACATTAGCCTCCAAATGAATTATGGAAAATTTGGTTTCAAACCATTCATAAGTGACCAATGTAATGCTAAGTCCTAGTACATCTTTGACAGAATTAACCATTCCTGAACTGATACTGGAAACCGAATCCATGTTTGGAACAGTGTCTTCTCCTTTATAATGGCCGTATATTTTTTCTATTATAATTAAAGTCAAAAAAACAGGCATAACAAAAACTAGTATTTTACCGTATTCTTCCATTTGAGGGGGATTTTTTTTCAAATATAGAATAATTGTTTATAAATTTAAATTTTTTGCTATTTTTTTATAAGTAGTTTTAAATATTCAATAATGAAGATTTGAAGTGTAATGGAGTATTTGGAAAGAATTTTGAGGTCTAAAATTAGTTCTAGTACTGAGAAAGCATAAAAAAACCTACTTGAGATTGTACTTTCTCAAATAGGTTTCATCAATAACTAATTTTTGGAAATAGTATTGTATAGTTTAGATTATTTCGGCAGTTAAACCAGCTTCAAGTAATCTAGAGCATTGAACTCTTAATTTATCATATTCTCCCGTTTTTACGGTGCATTTCCCTTTGTAATGTACAATCAATGAACATTGTTCTGCTTGAATAGGAGTGTGCCCACAAACACGAACTAAAGTGTCAATAACATGATCAAATGTGTTTACATCATCATTGTAAACTATTATTTCATTGTTCTTGGTTGTTGCTTCCTTTTCTCGGGTTCTTTCTTTTACTTTCTCTATTGTACTCATTCTTTTAGGTTTTTGTACTTTGTTGATTTATAAAATAGGAAATACTAATTTACGTATTTTATTGATACCCAGTTGTTTCTTTGAAACTTTTTTACATAAGTTAATCCTTTTTCAGTGCAAGATGCATCAATATAAGGGATGTCCTCTTCGTAGAAACCGCTAAATAATATGGTTCCGCCTGCGTTTAAACAGTCAACATAACTTTGCATATCGTTTAACAAAATGTTTCTGTTGATGTTGGCTATAATTAAATCGTATTTTTTGTCTTTTAATAAAGCAGCATCTCCTTCGTAAACTGTTATGTGTTTACAATTGTTGCGTTCGGCATTTTCAATGGAGTTTAGGTAACACCAGTTGTCAATATCAATAGCATCTATAGGTTGAGCTCCTTTCATTTCGGCAAGAATGGCAAGAATTGCTGTACCACAACCCATGTCCAATGTTTTCATGCCAGTAACATCCATTTCCAATAAATGCTGAATCATCATGTGTGTGGTTTCATGATGTCCCGTTCCAAAGCTCATTTTAGGTTCGATTACAATATCAAATTCTGCATCCGTTTTTGGGTGGAATGGTGCACGTACATGACAATTTCCTTCTACATCGATAGGTTCAAAATTCTTTTCCCATTCTTCATTCCAATTTACTTGTTCGATTTCTTCAAAAGTATAATTGATTTTGAATTCTTCCGATTGTAATATTTGAATGTCTTCTAATATCGTTTCGTCCCAAAGGTCTTTTTGTACAAAAGCAGATATTCCAGTTTCGGTTTCGGTAAAACTTTCAAAAGCTTTTTCACCCAATTCGGCAATTAATATTTCTGACCCTAACTCCTTTGGTTCAATTGAAAAATGATACCCTATATAAATATTTGACATGTTTGTTTTTTTTGCAAAGGTAACAATAGGATGCAATCCTTTTTTGAATTTTAAAAATATTTTGATAGAATGTCTTTTAGCCTAGTTTTTCTGAAGTATTTGAGGAAAAAAAAGCAAAAAGAACTTCACTTTGCATTAAGATTACTTCTCATTTATTTACATCGATATAGAATGGCAAGGTTTTTGTAAATTAATTAAAAATGAAAGGTTAAGTTTTTTATTAAGTATCTAACAAGCATCGCTTTACAATTTTTTTTATTCAATTATTACATGGTTATACTTTTTTTTGAGATATAAAAAAATGATTTTTATCATGTTTTAAAAATATAACTAATTGATTTTTAGATATTTATAAGTTTAATTATGCTGAATTTATTTAATATTTTTTTATATTTGTACAACTGTTTTAATTCAATTTAACGCACTACTTTTTAATATTTTAATTAATAAATCTATCATGAAAAAAGTTTTTATTTATGCCGTTGCAACACTATTTTCTGTTTTTATTGGTCATGCTCAGGATATAAAACAAGCAAAAAATGCTATCGATGCTGAACAGTACGAAGTAGCAAAAAACACTTTGGAAGCCATAACAGCCTCAAAACCTACAGATGGTTATGCTAAATTTCTTTTGGGCAATGTTTATCTATTGAAAGGAGATTATGAAGCTGCCCAAAAACATTTTGATGCTGGAATTGCATGTTCTAGCAAAGGAAATTTTAATTATATAGGATTGGGCTATATCGCTCTGGACAAAGGGAATACTGCAGAAGCAGAAAGCAATTTTGCATTAGCTACAAAAAATAGCAGCAAAAAAGATTTGGAAGAAACTGTTTATATTGGTAAAGCCTATACCTATTCAGAAAATCCGAATTACAAAAAAGCAGTTGAGATTTTAAGTAAATCCAGATTGATTGACCCAAAGAATACAGATGTGCTATTGGCTTTGGGTGATGCCTATAAATTTAATAAAAAACAAAACGAAGCTTATGATTGCTACCGTGAAGCTTTTAGGTTAGACGATTCTCTTCTTAGAGCCAAAATGGGATTGGGGACTTTAATCAAGAATGCTCATAATTTTAAAGTTGCATTAACTGCGTTTGACGAAGTAATTGCATTAAATGCTAATTACGGACCTGTGTATCGTGAGCTTGCCGAGACTCAATATCTTTGGGCTTTAAATGATGCAGGAAAGTACAACGATCACATCTCAAAAGGATTGGCTTTTTATGAAAAATATATGTCCTTAACGGATTATTCATTGGAATCTCGTATGCGTCATGCCGATTTTCTTATTCTTGCAAAAGATTACAAAGCACTTGAGACAGAGGCTAATGAAATGAGTAAACTAGATAAAGTAAATCCAAGAATCTATCGTTATTTGGGCTACTCTGCATATCATAATGATAATTTTGATACGGCTATAAGCTCGTTAAATTCATTTGTTTCCACTCCTACTAATAGGGTAATTGGAAGAGATTATTATTATTTGGGAGCTTCAAAATTGAACAAAGCATTGTCATTGACTCCAATTGATAACTCGCTTATTGATAATGGAATTTTAGATTTGAAGAAATCATTTGAGATGAGTCCTGCCATTGCCGGTGAACTTTCGGATTTTGGAAAAAAATTGTACGAGAAAAAATTATATGTTCAAAGTGCTTCGGTTTATGAAATTGCAATTGCTAACCCAGAAATAAAATCATATTTATTGGATAATTTCTATTTTGCTTCTGCAATATATTGGTCTTGCAATGGTCTTGAAAATTTGAGTCCACTACAAATAGAACAATTAAATAAAGCCGATGGTGCATTAGGTAAAATTATCGCAGCTTCGCCAACTACACAAGATGCTTATCTTTTTAAAGCAAGAATTCAAGTTTTGCTTAAAAATAGTACACTGGTAGCGAAGAATTATGAAGATTTCATCACAACAGCTAATAAAAGGGATTCTGAAGAGCTTAAAAAAATGAAATCTAAATTAGTGGAAGCCTATAATAATTTGGGTATTATTTATGCCGATACAGATAAGGTTAAAGCGAAAGATAATTTTGATAAAACGCTTATTATTGATCCTACTAATCAATATGCGGCTGAACAATTAAAAGCATTGAGATAACACATTGAAATAAATATTTAATCGCCAAAAAAACCAATGACTAAGTCATTGGTTTTTTTTATGGATTTTAATTAATTCCTATAAACAAAAAAAAGGAAACATTGTTTCCTTTTTTGTTTTCGATTTGGGGCAAATCGGGCTTAATTAATTTCGATGTAAAGTTTCTTGAAGCCTTTTGGATATAAAGATTTTACTTTATAGAGCAAACAAAAAAACATTCTTAATTATTATGGTTTTTAATAAGACCGAGTAATAAACTTCCTTTTACAAATTCCCGTTTGCATTGATTATTACCCAGTCTGTAACTTTAAACCTTTTGTGTTTAGTACTTTTCAATAATGATGCCAAACTATTTTTATTGGTAAAAAAAAACGGTACAAATGATTTTGAACCGCTTTTAGGTATTGATTTTTTGAATTTGTTCTATAACTTTTTGAACACGTTTATGAGGTCATGAATAGGTTTCAATGAAATTTCAGTTCCGCTTTCCCCATTTTCGGCATAGTCAAAAGGATTGTCAAGATCTTTTATTAATAAAAACATATAGGAGATCAAAAAGGTTACGAGTAAAGTGAAAAATAAGGCAACATAGAAAGGCTCAATTTTAATGATAATTAGTGATAACGCAATCAAAAATCCCATTGCTTCCAGAATTGCGTAAGCCGAACCGATAAAGTTAGTTTCTCTGATGGTGTCAATTCGTAATATCATTTTACGAATGTTGTTTTGCTCATTTTTTATTTTTATGAGATATCCTGGTTGTATGCCTTCGTTGTCTAATTCAATGATAAAATCATTCATTTGACTTATTTTATCCAATATGGATGCAGTGGTTTCTTTTTTGTAAAACCAGTCCATCAAAAAAGTAGTAAATGTTTTTTGAAACGCTATAAATTGAAATGCGTTTTGAGAATTCTTGCCTTTGTAAATGGTATAAGCATCATCATATAAGGATTTCATGGACGCCGAAAGTTCACTTGGTAGTTTTTCACTTTCCTTATAATCCGAAAGAACTCCGCTAATAAGAAAACCAATTAGGAAAATAGTTCCGGCGATTAAACTGGTAAAAAGAGCGTTTAATTCGAGAATTTCTAACTCAAAATAATGGGATAAAAATTTAAGTAATGCTACAAAAAGAAGTACTGGAATAATTCGGAAGGCAATGGACCATTTTTGCCATATTTTATTTGATTTTGTTTTAATTTTTTTTTGGATTCCCATTTGATTTTTCTAGGTTATTGTAAGTATTTGAGGGTGGCAAATTTCGAGGATTTATTCAAGAATTTCAAATTTATCTTTAAGTAAGATTATGAATAGATAAAAAAAAACCTGCTCATTTATTTGAACAGGTTTTTGTGATATTTAAAAAAGTGTTTCAACTCTTGGAAAGAGGAAACATATTTTCCAATTTTTAGATAGATGTTACAATAGTAATGAAATCTTTGGCATTTAGGGCAGCACCACCAATAAGTCCACCATCAACATCAGGTTTAGAGAAAATTTCTTTTGCATTGTCTGGTTTTACACTTCCTCCGTAAAGAATAGAAACATCTTCTGCGATATCGCTTCCGAAAGTTTTACGAACTGTTTCTCTAATGAATTCGTGCATATCTTGTGCTTGTTCTGGAGAAGCAGTTTCTCCTGTTCCAATAGCCCAAACTGGCTCATAAGCCAATACAATTTTTTCCCAATCTTTAGCTTCTATGTGGAATAAACCATCTTTCAATTGGTTTTCAACAATATTAAAGTGATTTCCAGATTGACGATCTTTTAATTCTTCACCAAAACAAAAAATTACAGTCATATCGTGTTTCAAAGCTGTATCTACTTTACTTGCAATTAAAGCGTCAGTTTCATGAAAAATAGCTCTACGCTCTGAGTGACCTAAAATTACTGTTTTTACACCTACACCTTTAAGCATATCTGCTGATATTTCGCCTGTAAAAGCACCACTTTCTGCTTGGTGTAAATTTTGTGCAGCAACTGCTATATTGGAATGTGTTAAGTTTTCTACTGCCGAAGCTAAGTTCACAAATGTTGGAGCAACAATTACATGTGCAGAAGTTTCAGCTGGAATTTGAGTTAATAATTCATTTAATAATTCTTTAGTTTGCGCTGCATTTTTATGCATTTTCCAGTTTCCTGCAACAATCTTCTTTCTCATTTTTGTCGTATTTATAGTTTTATTTTGTGATTAATTCATTTCTCAATTTGCCAATGTAATTTTTATTAAAAATTACTTCTGCAATTTTTTTAGTTCTTCGTTTATTTTATCAAAATCGGTTTCAATGGCGCGATAAAGGACAATTTTTCCTTTTTTGTCGATAATGATATATCTTGGAATCCAATCCAAGTCAATAGCACTTCCGAAAACACCTTTCATACCATCGTTAGCCATAAAATGAGAACCCTTTAATTCGTGTTTTTCGATACCTGCTTTCCATTTATCGGCAGTTTTATCCATCGAAAGAAATACATAGGAAACCTTTGGATTATTAGCTTGAAGTTCTTTTAATTTTGGCATTGCTTTTACACAATCTCCACACCAAGAAGCCCAAACTTCTATCAAAGTAATTTTTCCTTTTTGGTTTTTCAGGATATCTTCAAATTTTACTTGATTTCCGTCTGTTGCTAATAATGTTTGGGAGAGTGCTGTTTCGGAAAATGCATTTTTTGTGGATTCAGTTTTCTGAGCTTTAGTACAAGAAAATGTTGCAAAAGCAATAATTAAAAGGGCGGTTTTTTTCATATGAAGTTAATACTTGTTTTTTATTGAAATATGAAATCTCTATTCCTTGATTCCTTTTTGGTATTTTGGAATCATAGCAATTTCATTTAAAAATTAGTTATCACAAAGTTAACCAAAGAAATCTAAATTAGGTAAACTGATTTTGGAATTTTAATGAGAAAAACTTCAAAATATCCAACAATATCGTTATAGTTGATATTTTTTTATGATTTATTTTTTATTGATTTTCTTGCAAGGTCAAAAAAAAACCTTGCAGAAAAATGAAATTTCTGCAAGGTTGATTGATGTTTTGTTATTTTAACTAAAATTAAAAAGCTAAATCTTCAGTATCGTTGTAATGTACTTTTTGTTTTATAGTTCCTTTTTGAAGAATCACAAAACTTGGATTGGCTCTTTCAATAGTTTTTAATGGAATAGCATCACAGAAATAAAAATCGAAAGTGATACCGTATTGTTTTTTAATTTTTGAAATTTCTTCTGGTGTAGAAGCGGTCATTCCAATTGTTTTATATCCTTTTGCGGCGGCCTTTTTACTCATTTGCTCTATTTTGGCAAGCCCGTCTGTATTGGCAAGAGCCAAGTCATAAGCAACAACCATCAATAATTTAGGTTCCTGTAAAAGCTCTTCTTTATAATCGGATCCGTCTTTTTCCATTACAAAATCATGGATAGGAGGAACGTAGCCTTCTGTGATTACTTTATCTTTTCTGTCTACAAAAGTCGCTTCAGCTGGAATATTAGCTAAATCTTTCTCCGTAAATTCTTTATCAACGCCATTTACTTTGTAGATGAAAATCATTTCAACAACGGATTTTGGTGCACCTTCAGGAATTTCCATTCCTTTTTGGACATTGTTTCCTATTTTGTAAGCACGGAAATCTTTTAATGGCAAATGATTAATTACCCAATAGCCCATAAAAGAGCACAAAATTGCGGATAATATAACTAGACTATTTTGAATTTTATTTGCAAATAGAGGTTTTATCAATGTCATGTTTACAAACAGAATCAATATAAAGAACAATAAGACAATGTCTTTTGTAAATGATTGCCAAGGTGTAAGATGTAAGGCATCTCCAAAACAGCCACAGTCTTTTACCACATCAAAATAAGCAGAATAGAAAGTAAGGAAAGTGAATTTTATGATTAAAAGCAATAAAAGCCAAATCGTCAATTTTGATTTGTAACCAATGAGCAACATTACACCCAAAACTACTTCCAAGATAACTATAAATAAGGCTATAGCCAACGAAAAAGGAACAAAAACAGGCATGTTGAAAACCGGTTCGCTAAAATATTCCGCTAGTTTGTATGAGAAACCTACAGGATCATTTAGTTTAATTAATCCGGAGATTATGAATAGGATTCCAACAAATATTCTGGAAAATTGTGTAATAATGTTTTTCATTTTTGGGGTATGTTTTTGATAGTATTCCTTTAGAAATGTTATGTGAAATTTCGTGAAAGTTATTTTTTGTTCATCAAAATCAATGCGAAAATAGAATAATTAATCATATCCTGATAATTGGCATCAATTCCTTCTGAGACGATAGTTTTTCCTTTATTGTCTTCAATTTGTTTGACACGTAGCAGTTTTTGCAAAATCAAATCAGTAAGTGAACTTACGCGCATATCACGCCATGCTTCTCCATAATCATGGTTTTTGTTTTCCATCAATTCTTTGGTCAAAGCTACTTTGGCATCATACAATTGGGTTGCTCTTTCGGTTTCCAAATCGGGTTGGTCCACCACACCCAATTCCAGTTGAATCAAGGCCATAATTGAATAATTAATAATACCGATGAATTCTCCGGTTTCGTCTTCATCGACTTTTCGAATTTCATTTTCTTGTAAGCTTCTTATTCTTTGGGCTTTTATGAAGATTTGATCAGTTAGGGAAGGAAGTCTCAAAATGCGCCAAGCACTACCGTAATCTTTCATTTTATTGATAAAAAGTGTGCGGCAAATGGCAATTACCTTGTCGTATTCTTGTGAAGTATTCTTCATTATTGGTGTATATTTGTATAAAATTGCACCAAAAATAAGAATAATTTTTTTGAATGCAGAACTTTAAGTTTTTAAAACCAAATTGGAATGACTATAAATTGTAAAGGACAACTTATTGACCTGTCCACGCCAAAAGTGATGGGGATTTTGAATATAACTCCCAATTCTTTTTTCGATGGTGGGAAGTATAAAAATGAAAAAGAACTTCTAGAAAGAGTTGAAAAAATGTTCAGAGAAGGAGCCAATTTTATTGATGTTGGAGCGTATTCAAGCAAGCCCAATGCCGAGTTTGTTTCTGAAGAAGAGGAAATATCGAGAATTATTCCTGTTGTGAATTTACTTCAAAAACATTTTCCGGAGATTATATTGTCAATCGATACTTTTCGGGCAGGAGTTGCAAAGATTTGTATCGAAAACGGAGCTGCAATTATCAATGATATTTCAGCAGGTAAATTGGATGATAAAATGCTGGAAATCATTGCAAAGTTTCAGGTTCCTTATATCATGATGCACATGAAAGGAACGCCACAAACAATGCAAACACTAACTCAATATGAAGATATAATTAAGGAAGTGCTGTTCTATTTTTCGGAACGGATTGCGGCTGCAAGAGCACTTGGTATAAACGATTTGATTGTGGATCCCGGTTTTGGTTTCGCTAAAACACTGGAGCAAAATTATGCTGTGATGCAAAATATAGAGTTGTTTCAAATGTTAGAATTACCTTTGTTAGTTGGGATTTCTAGGAAATCAATGATTTACAAAACATTGGAAACAAACGCTGAAATGGCACTAAACGGCACTACAGTTTTGAACACCATTGCGTTGACCAAAGGAGCAAAAATACTTAGAGTTCATGATGTGAAAGAAGCGGTTGAATGCGTTCGATTATTTAATAAATTGAATTAATGATGAAATATTTATTTGGGATTGCGTTATTATTTTGTTTTTCCTGCGGTAATAAAGAAGATATTTTATTGCCAAAGGCTGATCGAACTATTGTAAAAGAAGTTGTGGATTTATCTCCTATTTACATTTTTTTTAGAGTAAAAGGAAAAGATACCTTGGCAGAAGTAAACAGAAAAAACAGTATTGGTACAACCAATTGGGTTTTGAATATTGACAAGCGTTTGCCTTTGCGTTTGGTTGTTCCAGAAGTGATAAAATTGCAAGACAAAAAGCGGGGAGATACTGCTCATAAGAATGAAGCTGCCCAAAATTATTATTCATATGCAGATTCGATTGGCAAAAATCTGGCCTTTATTCCCTTCACTAATGTGTATTATAAAATGGGAAAACCAAAAAATGGAATAATTATTTATTTTGCTAAGGAAGGAACAATCAAACTCAATAATGAATTGGTTTTAAAAAATGATTTGAAAAAGCATATCAATAATTTAGAGGACAAATCAGATCAAATAAGATTTTGTTTTGATAGGAACAGCAGTTATGGGAATTATGTACAACAAAAAGTTTTTGTGGATGCAATACTGAAAAAAAATGCTGTTTTGGAAGAAGAATTTATTTATTGATTTTGTTTTAAAAAAAAAGCCTTTCTATTTTTACTAGAAAGGCTTTACTTTTCTTGAAGAGAAGATGTTAGTAACCACCACCACCACCTCCGCCAGAAGTGCCAGTTTTACTAAGTGTTCCGCTTATTTCTCCATTAGGAAAGGCTTCGGTATGTAAGTTTACATAATAATGATTTGCCATAAGTTCAACTATTTGGGCGTCGTTTATTGCAAAAGACAGAGTAAATGGAGTGGTTGCAACAGTTGCATCAGAAAATGGGAATACTATTGCTCCATCGGCTGCATGGATATGACCGTGTGTAGGCATTATTCCTGTATAGGTTACCGTAATTTCAAATGTTTTGGCAGTTTGGTTAAATTTGAGTGTTGCTTTTCCAGATGCCATTGAACCTGTGCCAGCTACTGGAGTCAACGTAGCTTCAAAAGTCACAATTACTGGAGTGGGTGTAGGAGTAGGTGCCGGATCGTCATCACTATTGGAACAAGAAAGTCCAATAAAGAACAAGAACAAAATTGCTAAAAAACTAAGTAAAGATTTCATGATTATGTATTTTTTAGAGTTAACAAAAGATTAAAAAAATACATTTATTAAATTTTATTGAGATTTAATAAAATCATATTAAATTTACGATTTTATTTTTAATTTAGTTTCTTTTTGAGGTATAAAATACTGAAGAATAATGTTTTACATGTATCTTTAATAGTGTTGTTAATTTGATATTTTATACCTGAAAGTTGGAGTTTAAATTCGGATTTGAAGCGGTGTATTTAATAAAATAGTAAAATAGAATTCAGCCTGCAAGTTCTACTGATGGTGATAAGGCTCATTTCTTAAAATGGTAAACCCGCGATACAATTGTTCTATAAAAAACAAACGCACCATTTGATGTGAAAATGTCATTAACGAGAGTGAAATTTTGCCATTCGCTTTGGCATAAACAGTTTCCGAAAATCCGTAAGGACCACCAATTACGAAGACCAATGTTTTTACGCCTGAGTTCATCTTCTTTTGTAATTCTGTTGAGAAGGCAACGCTGGAAAAGTTTTTTCCGTTTTCATCCAATAAAATGAGTTGATCTGTTGGAGTGATTTTAGATAAAATAAGTTCACCTTCTTTTTCTTTTTGCTGACTTTCAGATAGGTTTTTTACGTTTTTGATATCAGGAATAATTTCCAAATCAAATTTGATATAAAAAGACAATCGTTTGGTGTAATCGTCAATTAAGGTTTGTAATGCTTTATTGTCGGTTTTGCCGATTGCGATAAGTTTGATGTTCATCTTGGTTTTATTTCAATGTGACAAAGTTACAAAAGGACTTTGTTTTTTCATCGTTTAAAATAGCGGTTAGTAATACAATTATTATTGAGGTTTGGAATTCCGCCATCCCCTGTAGTTGGTACTGATTTATTGTATGCAGCCATTGCCAAATCTGGATGTGTTTATGTTCATTACAAGAAAAAAAATATTAATTGGTTATTATCGGCTGGTTAACTTTGGGCAGTGTGCCAGCGGCTTTGTTGATTTTATGGATTCTTCATAATTTTAAAACAAATCTTGAAGTTTTGAATATGGTTATAAAATATTGGTTTGGATTGTCTTTTTTTATTTTTAATATCAAAGGGAGGTTTTATTATTACAGTAATTCTAAATCCTGTGAAGATTAAATTTTTTATCAATGCTCTTAGCCTTTATTTTTTTAATTCTTTCCTTTTAGTTTATATGATTAATATTGATTATCAATTTTTTGTAATGATATAATACAAAAAATGCTTGAGAAAAATCTCAAGCATTTTTTGATATACCAAGGTTGTAATTATTATAACTTCATTGTAAGTCCTATTTGAGGAGTAAAATCAGTATGGCTTCCGTAAGATCCTTCTACATAAACTCCCCATTTATCATTCCAAAACCAACGTACTCCAAATTGACCTCCAATGTCGAAATCATCATCGTGTTTGTCATCATTTCCCGCGCCGTTATCATGGTCGTCCCCAATCCAAAAAGCGTATCCAGCATTTGCTCCACCGTATACATCCCAGGCAGCATTTGAAATTCCAAATAAATTATCGAAATAATAATTGGCCTTAACTCCTACAGTTAAAAAATCGATACTTGAATTGGTACTTGCTCCCGGAGCAATTGTAATATCCTTATGAATAGGAATTTCATAATTAATTCCTATATAACCAAAGTTTAGTTCTTTTCTGGCTTGTGCAAATACACTTGCAAAACTAAACGATAAGGCAAAAACGAATAATAAAGTCATTTTTCTCATAATGTTCTATGTTTAAAAGGTTTAAAACAAATATAAGTAAATTTTTTATTAATTCTATTAAGATAATTCGCTTATTTTTATTCACTTTGAATAATGATTTATTTCAACACAAATGAGTGTAATTGTTGGGCGAAATGATATCGTTGGTACCAATCATTATACACGAGTTCTATATTTTCGACTTTGAATTTGTCAAAATCAAAAGTTCTATATTCTTCTAAAGTTATTAATAGGGATTCTTTGTCTATGATTTTTTCTCT
Source organism: Flavobacterium granuli (assembly GCF_031456055.1). Classification (GTDB taxonomy): domain Bacteria; phylum Bacteroidota; class Bacteroidia; order Flavobacteriales; family Flavobacteriaceae; genus Flavobacterium; species Flavobacterium granuli_A. The sequence goes on along the minus strand of NZ_JAVDTX010000005.1, from coordinate 420,907 downwards.
AAATCTCATTACTGTAGAATGAGCGGTTTGAATAGCATAACGACTGTCAATACTTTGTTGAAGCCCAGAATTCTTAAAATTTATCCTTAGATTATTCCTCAATTGGTTCAGAGAATCATTACTCATAAATCCTTGAATCATTATGGCAGAGTTGGATGCTGTGATTCCTTCAAAATGAATTTCTAAATCCTTTATGTCTTCGATACTTTTTTGAATGATTTTTTGATACTCAGGAATTGAAATAGTTTTCAAATCAAATCCGTCGTGACATGATATAATGGATAGAACCGTAACGTGAATGTCTGAATTAGGGTAGTAATATTGATTTGGATTATTTTTTTTAAGTTCGTCTAGAAAATCTTGAATTTTATTTTTAATATCAACTGAAGGTCTGATTAATACCGTAATTCCAAATCGATTATCGGAAGAAGAATCAATAAGATTGTCTATTGAATAATAATCGTTTTTTATCTTTTCTATAGAATCGGCGTAAAGACGATCGTAATGCTCCTTCAGATTCATGTTGGTTTTTCTAATTTGACTATTTGATTAATTGCTGGTAGTATTTGGATATAAAGGTATGTCAAATTTGAATTTCTGGCACAGATTAATGATGTTAGGATTGCAAGAGGGATTACTTCACTATGTTTTTATTTTCATCGGAGTTCAGTGAACTTCGTTTGAAGCAAGCTACCGAAGTAGCGCGGATAGCCCGACCACATTAGGGAAAGGGGCAGAATATGCGTGTGCTGAATTTGGCACCTTTTTCTAATGTGGTCTTGCCCAAATGATTTTCAAAATGTCAGTTTGTCATATGATTTTATGTCAGTTGTTTTATAAACTGACAATTTACTTTGTTTTTTATATTGGCATAAAGATTGCTTTAGTGTCTTCGAGCCGTTAAAATAAGTATACAATAAAAATTAAATATATTAAAAATGGGTAAAATAATCGGAATTGATTTAGGTACAACAAACTCTTGTGTTTCTGTAATGGAAGGTAATGAAGCAGTAGTAATCCCTAATGCTGAAGGAAAAAGAACAACACCATCTATCATCGCTTTTGTTGAAGGTGGAGAAATTAAAGTGGGTGATCCTGCAAAAAGACAAGCAGTAACTAACCCAACTAAGACTATTGCTTCTATCAAACGTTTTATGGGACATTCTTTTGCTGAAATCACTGAAGAAGCAAAAAGAGTTCCTTATTCTGTAGTTAAAGGTGACAACAATACTCCACGTGTGGATATTGACGGTCGTTTATACACTGCACAAGAATTGTCAGCTATGACACTTCAAAAAATGAAAAAAACTGCTGAAGACTATTTAGGTCAAACAGTTACTGAAGCAGTTATTACTGTTCCTGCTTACTTTAATGATGCACAACGTCAAGCTACAAAAGAAGCTGGTGAAATTGCAGGTCTTAAAGTTATGCGTATCATCAATGAGCCAACTGCAGCTGCACTTGCTTATGGATTAGATAAAAAAGGAACTGATCAAAAAATTGCTGTTTACGATTTAGGAGGAGGTACTTTTGATATCTCTGTTCTTGAATTAGGAGACGGAGTTTTCGAAGTATTGTCTACTGATGGAGACACTCACTTAGGAGGAGATGATTTTGACCATACAATTATTGACTGGTTAGCTGACGAATTTAAAGCTGAAGAAGGTATCGATTTACGTCTTGACCCAATGTCATTACAACGTATCAAAGAAGCTGCTGAGAAAGCTAAAATTGAATTATCATCTTCTGCAGAAACTGAAATTAACTTACCATACGTAACTGCTACAGCTTCAGGACCAAAACACTTAGTTAAAAAAATAACTAGAGCTCAATTTGAAAAATTAACTGACTCATTAGTAAAACGTTCTATGGCACCAGTTGCTAAAGCGTTGAAAAATGCAGGTTTATCTGTTTCTGATATTGACGAAGTTATCTTGGTAGGAGGTTCTACTCGTATCCCAAGAATCGTTGAAGAAGTTGAAAAATTCTTCGGTAAAAAAGCGTCTAAAGGAGTTAACCCTGATGAAGTTGTTGCAATTGGAGCAGCTATTCAAGGTGGAGTTCTTTCTGGAGATGTAAAAGATGTATTGTTACTTGACGTTACACCTTTATCTTTAGGTATCGAAACTATGGGTGGTGTTATGACTATATTAATTGAGGCTAACACAACTATCCCAACTAAAAAAGCTCAAGTATTCTCTACTGCTTCTGATTCTCAACCATCTGTTGAGCTTCACGTATTGCAAGGAGCTAGAGCAATGGCTGTTGATAACAAAACTATCGGTCGTTTCCACTTAGATGGTATTCCACCAGCACCAAGAGGAGTTCCACAAATCGAAGTTGCTTTTGACATCGATGCTAATGGTATCATCAAAGTAACTGCTACTGACAAAGGAACTGGAAAATCTCATGACATTCGTATCGAAGCTTCTTCTGGATTGACTTCTGAAGAAATCGAAAGAATGAAACAAGATGCTGAAGCTAACGCTGAGTCTGATAAAGTTTTAAGAGCTAAAGCTGAGAAAATTAATGAGGCTGACTCAATGATTTTCCAAACTGAAACTCAATTGAAAGAACTTGGAGCTAAATTAGCTGATGATCATAAAGTTGCTGTAGAATATGCATTAACTGAATTGAGAATGGCTCACCAATCTCAAGACGTTCCTGCAATTCAAACTGCTCTTGACAACATCAACGCAGCTTGGAAAACAGCTACTGAAGCTATGTACGCTCAAGGAGAACAAGGTCAAGCTGCTGCAGAGCCGCAAGCTCAAGCACAAGGAGACAATGTTGAAGACGTTGAATTCGAAGAAGTAAAATAATTATTTCTCTTAGAGAAGTATCACAATGCTTTTTTGCAACATAATAAATGGGGAACCGAGCTAGTAATAGCTCGGTTTTTTTGTTTGGATGATTGAATATTAGTACGTTATTAATTATGTATTTTTTCTTGGTTTTTTAAAATAATAGTTTTTTATTTGTTAAAATAAATGTAAAATTATTATGAAGAAAATCATTGGAATTGGATTATTAGTTATGTCTTTAGTTTTTGTTGGATGTAGTAAAGACGAAGATTCAGAAAGCGCGACAACAGGTTCAATAACTGCTACAATTAATGGAACGCCGTGGATAGGAACAAAAATTATTAATGTTTCATTAATACAATCAGCAAGTTTAGAGGAACAACGATTTGATATAAGTGCCCAAGATGGAAAACAAATGTTAGCATTGGCGATTTCAAGTGATTTAACAACAATAAAGGGAATGCCTGTTCATCCTTATTCATTTGAACTGGGTAATGCTTTATTTCTAAATTCTTATATAGATGGTGCCAATACTTATACTGAGCATTTGCCGGTAAGTGGTCAACTCACAATTACCGCTATTGATACAGATAAGAAAACTATCTCGGGAACATTTAGTTTTCAAAATGAAAAAGGAGGAATGATACAAACAATAATTGTGACTCCAGATGTTGTTAATGTTACTAACGGTGTTTTTACAAATTTGACTTATACAGTTATAACTGAATAGTAAAAAAAAAATATTAATAGAAACCGAGCTAGCAATAGCTCGGTTTTTTATGCTTTAAAGTCAAATACATTATTTTTTTTTGTAATATTACTATACAAATTATTTTATGAGAAAGATTAAATATAAGAAAGGTAAACGATTACAACCATATACGCTAGAATATACAGGTTTACACAAAAATAAAGAGGTTGAGATGCAATTGTTTGTTTATGACGATTGTACTGTAGAAGAATATGAGAATGCGCCTATTAGTTTTTTGGAAAAGCACATTAATTTCACTAAGATAAATTGGTTAAATGTTCACGGATTGACCAATATTGATTTACTTAAGGAAATTGCAGATCATTTCAATATAGATGATTTTATGTTGGCTGATATTTTGAATACAACCAAAAGAACGAAACTTGAGGAAGAGAAAGATGTTTTGTTTTTTAACATAAAGTCATTGTTACCATTGGAAGACTCTGATGAAATAAAGGCAGAACAAATTAGTTTTTTGCTAAAAAAAGGAATCTTGATTTCATTTCAAGAAAAAAGAAGTGATTTTTTTACACACATCCGGGAACGTATTCGAACCAATTCTGGAATTGTGCGCTCGAAAAAAGCGGACTACCTATTGTTTATTTTGTTGGATGCCATTATTGGAAATTTTTATATAACGCTTGAGAATGAAGAAGACAAAGTAGAAGATTTAATTGATTTCACAAAAAATAGTGCTGACCCTATTATTTTGGAGAAAATTGAAAAGCATAGGGATAATTTTAATTTCTTGAAACGTTCCATTATTCCGCTTAGGGATTCTTTGTATGAAATCAAAAGCATTCAGGAGGATGATGTATTTAATGAGATTGAAACTGATAATTTTAGTTTTTTTAGTCGTTTACACCAAAAATGTTTGGAACTTTTGGAACAAATAGAGTCTGATATGGGGGCTTTGGAAAGCGCGTCTAACTTCTTTTTTGCAGCACAAGCTCATAAGATGAATGAGATTATGAAAACACTGACCGTTATTTCGGTGATATTCATTCCGCTTACGTTCATTGTAGGGGTTTATGGTATGAATTTTGATAATATGCCCGAATTGAGAAACCACTATGGTTACTATTATGTTGTGGGTTTTATGTTCTTGGTGGTAAGTGGAATGATTTTTTATTTTAAAAGACGAAGATGGTTTTGATTTTATTGAGCAAATAGTAGTTTATTATTTAAAGCTGATTTTGGTCATATTTGGAAGAAAATTAAATATATAATTTTGTATAAAGCGTTTAAATTTTAAAAGTATGAATATGAAAAAAGCTATATATATCGCAACGATTGAGGAGAATTGTGGTAAGACAATAATTACCTTGGGGTTATTGAGGATGTTGTTGGGAAAGACTGCCAAAGTAGGTTATTTCAGGCCTGTGATTGAAGATTATGAACAGGGAAAAAAGGATACTCACATCGAGATGGTTATATCTTATTTTGATTTAGATATTCAATATGAAGATGCTTATGCGATTACTAAAAGTAAATTAATCAAGAAAAAAAACAATGGAAAATTAGGAGACGTTGTTGATTTGATTATTGAAAAATATAAAAAACTGGAAGACCGTTTTGATTTTATTTTGGTCGAAGGAACCAGTTTTACAGGAGAAGGCACCGTTATAGAGCTGGATATGAATGTTCTGATTGCCAAAAACCTTGGAATACCTACTATCATTGTTGGTTCTGGAGAAGGGAAAACCTTGGAGGAATTAATTGATAATTTGAATTTAGCCCATAATTCATTTAAGGTAAAAGAAGTCGAAGTATTAGCGGTAATTGCAAATAAAGTGCAACCTGAAAATCTTGAATTGGTAACTACAGGATTGCAGAAAAATTTGCCTGAATCTGTTCTTATCAATTCGATTCCTTTAATCGGTAGTTTGAATAATCCGACTATGCAAGAAATTGTAGAAGTATTGGATGCCAAAATTTTGTTTGGTCAGGAATATTTAAATAATCAAGTGAATAGTTATAGCATTGGTGCGATGCAATTGTGTAATTATTTATTACACCTAAAAGAAAATAATCTTATCATCACTCCGGGAGACAGAGCTGATATTATTTTAGGAGCATTGCAGGCAAATGAGTCTGCTAATTATCCTACCGTTTCTGGTATTGTTTTAACTGGAAATATAATTCCAGAAGACAGTATTTTGAAATTAATTGAAGGTTTATCATCAGTAGTTCCAATCATTACTGTGGAAGGAGGAACTTATCATATTGCCAATCAAATTGGAAATATTAAACCAAAAATTTATGCCAAAAACATTCAAAAAATTGAAACTTCAATAAATACGTTTGACAAATATGTTGATTTGGATTCGTTGATTGATAAGTTTAATGCTTTTGAAGCAGAAGGAATGACTCCTAAGATGTTTCAATATAATATGGTGAAAAGAGCCAAAGCGCATAGAAAGCATATTGTTTTGCCGGAAGGAAGCGATGAAAGGATTATTATTGCTGCTTCTCGTTTATTGGCGATGGATGTAGTAGATATTTCTATTATTGGAAACAAAAAGCAAATAGAAAGTAAAGTGGCCGAATTAGGCTTGGACTTTGATTTTAATAAAGTGCCAATCATCAATCCGATTGAGTCTGAAAATTATGAAGATTATGTAAATACATATTATGAGTTGCGTAAAGCCAAAAATGTAACTCTTGGAATGGCTAAGGATTTAATGGAAGATGTTTCTTATTTTGGTACGATGATGGTGTACAAAGGTCATGCAGACGGAATGGTTTCTGGTGCTGCTCATACGACACAGCATACTATTTTACCAGCGTTACAGTTCATTAAAACTAAACCAAACTCTTCGGTAGTGTCATCCGTATTCTTTATGTGTTTGGAAGATCGTGTTTCTGTTTTTGGAGATTGTGCTATCAATCCGAATCCTACTGCAGAACAATTGGCTGAAATAGCAATTTCATCTGCTGATTCAAGTATTTCTTTTGGAATTGAACCAAAGATTGCCATGTTGTCTTACTCATCAGGTTCATCTGGAAAAGGGGATGAAGTGGAAAAAGTACGAACAGCAACCGAAATTGTAAAACAAAAACGTCCTGACCTTAAAATCGAAGGACCAATACAATATGATGCAGCTGTTGACTTAGAAGTAGGACAAAGTAAAATGCCAAATTCCGAAGTGGCCGGTCGTGCCAGCGTATTGATTTTTCCTGATTTGAACACTGGAAACAATACATACAAAGCAGTTCAAAGAGAGACGGGAGCATTGGCAATTGGTCCAATGTTGCAAGGGTTGAACAAACCTGTAAATGACTTAAGCCGTGGTTGTACCATTGATGATATTATTAATACAGTAGTGATTACAGCCATTCAGGCACAGGAAATGTAACTTTTTAATTTAAAGATTGAAATATCTAATAATTTAAAATTAATCTTTAATTTTTCAATCTTTATAATCATTAAATAAATTTTAAATGAAAATAATAATTATAAATTCAGGAAGTTCGTCTATTAAATATCAACTGATTGATATGCCTGCTAATGAAGTAATTTGTAGTGGGATGATAGACAGAATAGGTTTGGAATCTTCAAATTTTAGTTATGTAACCGATACAGTCAAAGTAGAAGAGACCTTACCAATTGCAAATCATAAAATAGGATTGAAGAAGATTTCTCAATTGCTAATGGATGAAAAGGTTGGAGTTATCAAAAGTACGTCTGAGATTGAAGCGGTTGGTCACCGAGTGGTACATGGAGGAAGCAATTTTTCGAATACAGTTACAATCACAACTGAAGTAAAGGAAAAGATAAGACAACTTTCTGATTTAGCTCCTTTGCATAATCCTGCCAATTTAGAAGGGATAATTGTTGCCGAAGAAATTTTCAGCGATGCAAAACAAGTTGCTGTTTTTGATACTGCTTTTCATCAAACAATTCCGGTTGTCGCTCATAAGTATGCAGTGCCAAATTATCTTTTGACAGAAAATAAGATACGTGTTTATGGTTTTCACGGAACAAGTCATAAATATGTTTCAGAAAAGGCAATTGGTTATTTAAATGAAAATAATTCAGGGAAATCATCAAAAATTATTACGGTACATTTAGGAAATGGCTGCAGTATGACTGCGATAAAAGATGGTAAAAGTATTGACACCACGCTTGGTTTTGCTCCAATGAATGGTTTGATTATGGGAACACGAAGCGGTGATGTAGATCCATCAATAATTTTCCATATGGTTAATTCATTAGGGTATTCATTGGATGCAGTGAATAATTTGCTTCAAAAACAAAGCGGAATGCTTGGTCTTACTGGATTTAGTGACTTAAGGGATATTGAGTCAAATGCGGCAAAAGGAAATTTGGATTGCCAATTGGCTTTGGATATGAATGCTTATAGAATTAAGAAGTTTATAGGCTCATATGCAGCTGTTTTGAATGGTTTGGATGCTATTATTTTTACCGCAGGTATTGGAGAGAATTCATCGCATATGCGAAAATTGGTGTGTACCGATATGGATTATTATGGATTGCAACTTGATGATGCCAAAAATGAGATTCGTTCCAAAGAAATCAGAGAAATCAATACTTCAGGTTCAAAAACAAAAATTTTAGTAATCCCAACTAATGAAGAAATAGAAATAGCAAATCAAGTTTATGACTTGCTGTTAAATTAAAATAAAAATTTTTCATCAAAAAGCTTCTGATTTCAGAGGCTTTTTTTTATGTTTTTTATTGGAGAAATCTAATTATATTTATATCAGATAAAAAAACATAAAGGTTTGAAAGCAAGACTACTTCACATATTCTTTTTCGGTTTTATAGCATTGCAGTTAAATGCCCAAGAGTTGCTTCCTTTTGTTGAAAATTACAGTAAATCAAATTATCAAGGAGATAATCAGATTTGGAATGTGGTTCAAGGAAAAGATAATGCCATGTATTTTGCTAATAATAATTATTTGTTACGATATGATGGCGTAAAATGGGAAAAATATATGTTGCCCAACAAAACTGTTATCCGTTCCATTATGATAGACGGGGACCGGATTTACTCTGGTTCGTATCAAGAATTTGGTTATTGGTTTCGTAAAAATGCTAAGATGCATTATGTTTCTCTTACAAAAGGCAAGAGAAAATTTGGCACCAATAATAATGAAGAAATTTGGAAGATTTTTAAGTTTAATAACAAAATTTACTTCCAATCTTTTAATGGTTTTTTTGCCTTTGATGGTAAAGTGATTAAGGAAACAAAGCTTCCTTTTTTGATTTCCTATTGTTTTGTTGTCGATAATCAGTTATTGATTGCTTCTGTTGAGAAAGGGATTTTTAAATGGATTAATGATAAAGTAGAAAAAGCGGATAATCTGTCTCTTTTGGAGAATAAGGTAATTCATGGTATTCAAAAACACCAAAATAGAATTTATTTTTTCACGCAAAAAAGTGGCGTTTTTGTTTTTGAGAATAATGTTTTGAGTGTTTGGGAAAATGATTTGAATGATATATTAAAATCAGCCAATATCAATGTTGCACAATTCATCAAAAACAATAAAATGATAATAGGAACGGCTAACAAAGGCGTTTATATCTTTGATTTGAATGATGGATCTTATAAAAATATAAACCGCAATAATGTCTTGATGAACAATTCGATTTTGAGTGTTTTTCAAGATAAAGAGAATGATTTATGGTTGGGCCTTGATAATGGAATTGCTCATATCGAAATCAACTCTCCAATCTCAATATTTTATGATAGTTCAGGAATTTTAGGATCCGTATATTCTGTGGCTAGTACTCAAAATGGGTATTTGATGGCATCGAATCACGGAGTTTTCAAATATGAAGAAAAACAACTTTCATTAATTCCAAATACACAAGGTCAGGCTTGGAATATCAGCAAAATGAATGATCAATATCTAATTGGCCACAACGAGGGAACTTATATTTTTAAAAACGGATTGTTGAGTAAATTGAGTAATATTAACGGAGGATGGAATTTGGTTAAAAGCAGTATTAATAATTCGTATTTGCAAGCTACATACAGCGGAATTATTATTTACAATGACATCAATGATTTAAGTAAAAATAATGCCATAAAAGAAGTATTAAAGCCTATTAAATATCTTGCGCAAAACAGGAAAAACGAAATCTGGGCAGCGGATAATAATAGAGGTCTGTACCGCATTTTGTATAATGATGATTATGTAACTACCAAAGTTGATAATGTGACCCTGCGCAATAAAATCAGTAATGACTTTGGGGTTAAAATATTTGAGTTTCGAAATGAAATTCTTTTTCTCATAGATAATTCTTGGTACACATACAATTCCATTACCAACCAATTGGAAAATAATGAGTTGTTTAACTCTAATTTTAGAAACGTTTCTGATATCGTAGCTATTGATGAAAATCATTTTATGGTACTACAGGACGGAATTTTGTACAGCGTATTTGTTCAAGGAACAAAATTCATCAGAAACAGTATTCAGGAGAAATATTACAAAGGAAAAATAATCAATGACAATTTAAAAGTGTTTAAGGATAATAATAATTATCTGTTGAATATGGATGATGGCTTTATTTCACTTGATTTAAAAAAGGAAGAGAAAGAGAAAGTAAAAATAAAGATAGAAGCTTTCAATGATGATATTTTGGTTGAAAATAATTCTAAAATCAGCCTCAATTCAGAGCTTAGGATAAATGTAATATGTGGGATTTACGGTGCTGAAAAACCTGATTTATTTTATAAAATTAATGAGTCAAAAGGATATTCTCCAATAAAAGAAGGATTAATTCTTCTAAATAACCTGAACAGCGGTTCTCAAGATGTAGGTATTTATAGTAATGATGGCTCAAATTATAATAAAATTGCAAATTTTCAATTTGTTGTGGCCAAAGCGTGGTATTTTTCATCTTGGATGATTTTTGTTTATCTGATTTTGATTGGGCTTATTCTTTACCTTTATTATATGTGGAATAAGTTAAAATACATTCAGAAACTTAATTTGCAAAAGGAAGAGTTAAAACATCAGAAGGAAATTTTGGAAATGGAGCTGAAGGCTGAAAATGAGTTGAATAGACAAGAGTATGAGAAGCATATTCTGCAATTGGAACTACAATCAAAATCATTGGAAGTTGCTGGAAAATCACTTTCTATTGCTAAGCAAAGCGAAATGATTGAAAATATCCAAAATATTTTGGATACAGAATTAGATTTCAATAAATTAAAGAGTGAAATTAAAAAATCGATAAGAATTAACGCAGTTAATAAACACGAATGGGAGGTTTTTGAAACTAATCTTAATCAAATCAATAATGAATTCATTATTGCTCTTTCAAAAAGATATCCAAATTTGACACCAAAGGATATTAAGCTTTGTGTATACTTAAAAATGAATCTTTCCTCCAAAGAAATTGCTCCAATGATGAATATTTCCTTTAGAGGAGTAGAACTACATCGTTATCGTTTAAGGAAAAAAATGGGGCTTTCTCAGGAAGAATCGCTTTCTATGTTTTTATTATCGTTATAATAATTCACAATTCTTTGGCAATAATATGCAAATTTTATAACTACTTTACCTTATTCTACTACATCAACACTACATCAATGGTGCTAAATGTAGTACTTCAAATATTTTGTAAAGTCTTGTAAAATAGCGGGTTCGTCTTTCAGTTCTGTTTTTTGATGTATTTGTGTAGTAGGGGGTTTTTATTACTAAAACGCTGTATTTGTTTAACTTAGCTAGACTAACTTAAATGTGTAACAAACCTATGAGAAATTTTATCATTAGCTTTTTAGCACTCATTCTGCTTCCAGCGTATATGACTGGTCAAGAAATCAAAGGAAAAGTATTGGATCCGACTGGACTAGGAATACCTGGAGCATTTGTTGTTGCAGGAAATGCCTCGGCTGAAACCGATATTGACGGTAATTTTAGTATTAAGGCCAAAGAAGGTGATATATTAAAAATAAGTTTAGTCGGTTTTGAAGCTGTATCAATTCCGGCAACTTTGACAGCGATGACTGTTACGCTGAAAGAATCTGAAGACACCGCATTAAAAGAAGTGGTAGTTATTGGATACGGTTCAGCAAAGAAAAGAGATTTAACTGGGTCTATTGTTAAAGTACAAGCAAAAGAAATTGCAGATAAACCAAATCCAAACCCGATTGTTTCCGTACAAGGAAAAGTGGCAGGTTTGTCAATTGTAAACTCAGGAAAACCTGGTGAAGATCCAGATGTTAGAATTAGAGGAACAGTGAGTAGATACCAAACAAAACCTTTGTATGTTGTTGATGGTATTTTTGCTGATGATATTAAATTTATGAATGCATCAGATATCGAATCTATGGAAGTATTGAAAGATGCGTCTTCATTGGCTATCTTCGGTGTTCGTGGTGCAAATGGGGTAATCATTGTTACATCTAAAAAAGCGAAAGAGGGAAAAAGCACTGTTAATTTTAATAGTTCTGTTGGTTTTAAGACTTTAGTCGATATTCCTTCGCTCACTAATGGTGCGCAATTTAAGGCCTTATATGATGAACAAAGAGCCAATCAAGGACTAGCTCCTTATGCTCATTATGACAAATTTAATGCCGATACTGATTGGATTGAAGAAATCAGCAACGACAATGCTTTAGTCATAACTAATAACCTAAGTTTCTCAAACGGCACAGATAAAAATAAGTTCTATTTTGGTCTGGGTCATGTTGAGGATGATGGATTGATTGAGAATGAGAAATATAAAAAATTCACTTTCAATGTCAATAATCAGACACAAATAACAGAGTCGATAAAAATAGGGGTATCCATGAATGGATACAATTCATCCCTACCACAGTTGCGTAACTTTGAAAGCTCATTGAGAGCTACACCAATTGTTTCACCTATTAACGCAAATGGGATGTACAATCAATTGCCTTTGGAGATTGGTGCTGCGCAAATCGGAAATCCGCTTGCAGAAGTTGAAGCGAAACGATTCACACAATTGAATGAAGAATCAAAATATATCATTAATGCTTTTGCTGAAATTGAAATCATTGATGGATTAAAATTTAAGGGCTCTTATCAAACAGAAACAAGTTATAGTAAGGGTAGAGGATACACTCCTGTTTTTGATGTTTATGTAAGTGAAACTGATGAAGTAACTCAATACGGAGGTAATACGTTGACAAATGTCAATCAATTCAAAAATGATTTCAACAAGAAACAACAGGACTATAATTTTACTTACAACAAAGATTTTGGAAACCATGATTTTACCCTTTTGGCTGGTTACACTCGTTTAGAAGAAAATTTTGAAGGTGTGAGCGGAACCGTTTCCCAATATGTTGGTGGAGAGCAAATTCCTAATAACAAAAGGTGGTGGTATCTAAACGTTTATCCTTATGGGGATCCAACAACTCGTTTTGCTAGTTCAGATCAATGGGATAGATCCACCGTTTCTTATTTGGCTCGTCTGTTGTATAACTATGATGGTAAATATATTATAAATGGTTCTTTCCGTCGTGATGGCTCATCGGAACTTAGCGAGTCCAACCGTTGGCAAAACTTCTGGTCTTTAGGAGCTGCTTGGGAAATAACCAAAGAGGACTTCATGCAAGATCAAAAGTTTTTTGATTTATTGAAAATTAAAGGTTCTTACGGTATTTTAGGTAACCAATATTCATCGATACATTATCCAGCTTATCCAGCTTATACTACAGGTAGTTCAGCCGTTTTTGGAGAATCTATTGTCCCTGCTTATGTGTTGGCCTATCGTAACAATCCAGACTTGCAGTGGGAGACAGTGACTAGTTATGAAGGAGGGATAGAGATGAAACTTTTTGAAAGCCGAATGAATTTTGAATTCGCATATTTCAATAAAACTACTAAAGATTTATTGACTTTTGTTGATCTTGGAAGCGAAAAATTTTATACCAATGCAGGTGAGATTGAGAATCAAGGATTTGAATTTTCTGCTTCTTGGAATGATGATATAAATGAAAATTTTAGCTATTCCATCAGTGGTAATGCTACCACATTGAAGAACGAGGTGATTTCAGTTTATGAGCCAGGATTCCAAGTTTTTGAAGGCCCATCGATTCTTACTGCTGGCGCGCCAATCGGTTCATTTTATGGATATGTTGTAGAGGGGCTTTATCAGTCTTATGCAGATATCTTAGCTTCTCCACCAAGCTCATTAGGGGATTATGCGCCTGGGGATTTTAAATACAGTGACATAAATGGTGATGGAAAAATTACCACAGATGACAGAACGATAATTGGTAACCCAACACCAGACGTTTCGTATGGTTTTTCTTTGAGTGCAACCTATAAACATGTTACATTGTCATTTGATTTTCAAGGTGTTTATGGGAATGAAATATACAGAGATTGGGGGAATGGTTCAACATTTGCCGTATTTAATTATAGAACTGAAAGATTGGACAGATGGGCTGGAGCTGGTACTTCAAATTGGGAGCCAAGACTAAATGACGGTTCAGGTTATAATAAATTGCCATCAACTTACATGATTGAAGACGGAAGTTATTTGAGACTTAGAAACATTCAGTTAGCTTATGACTTTGACAAAGAGTTTTTGGATAAAACATTTCTTCAAAGTCTAAGAATTTATCTAAATGCTCAAAACCCATTTACTTGGGCTTATAATTCAGGATTCACTCCAGAAGCGGGCGGTACACCAATTTCATTCGGAAAAGACACAGGAGGGTATCCTCTGCCTGCGATTACATCTTTTGGTTTGAATCTGACTTTTTAACATTAAAAACTGAAAAAAATGAGAAATTTTAAATCTAAACTATATATATCGCTACTTGCCGTAGTTTCATTGACAATCTTAAATTCATGTAATGATGATGAATTCTTGGATAGAAAACCATTAGGAACAGCAGCAGAAGGAGATTTACCAGCAGGAGGTTTTGAAGAAAAAGCTTTTGGTTTATATGGTAAAATGAGAACACAGGCGGGAGTTTCCGATTGGGACAGATACTGGTTTCAAAATATTCGTTCCGATGATGCCATGAAAGGGAGTGACCCTGGAGATGCAGCAAACTTAGGTAACATAATGGACGGATTTGCTTATTCTCCAACTGAATTTGCAACAAATTGGAATGGTCATTTTAGCTTGATTTATGCTTGTAATGATTTGATTTATGATGTTGAAAATTCTGGAAAATCGGACTCTGGTACTTTGACAAACAAAGCCGAAGCTACGGCTATAAGAGGGTTTTCTTATTTTGAATTGCGCAGAGATTTTGGTGAAGTGCCTATTGTTTTGAATAAAATTGTCACTCCAAGTGATGCTATTAAGGCAAAATCTTCTATCGCGGAAGTTGATGCTCAAATTATTGAGGATTTAGAATTTGCAGCTCAAAATTTACCGCTTAGCTGGCCTGCTTATCCTGGAAGAGCTACTAGTGGTTTCGCTAATTCTATATTGGCGAAATTATATTTGTATCAAGGTAACTGGGCAAAAGCACTAGAGAAAGCCGAACTGGTAATCAACTCAGGACAATATACACTTTTTAATTCGTATGAAATTTTGTTTAAAGAACAAGGAGACAATTGTAGCGAAGCTATTTTTGAAGTACAATTTCTTAGACAGGATGGTGTTAATTATTCAAATAATTATTTTGAATCACAAGGTGTTCGTGGTTCTGGAGTTTGGGATTTAGGATGGGGATTCAATGTACCTTCACCAAATTTAGTTAATGCTTATGAAGCAGGAGACCCGCGTAAGAACTCCACGATTCTTTTCACTGGACAAGATGACGGATACGGTAATACTGTTCCTTTAACAGGATCAGGACAACCATATTGGAACAAAAAGGCTTATTCTACACCAAGTTACAGAGCCGATCAAGGCACAGGGAAAAATCAATGGTTTAATGTTAAAATTATTCGTTATGCGGATGTTATTTTAATGGCGGCTGAATCTGCATACAGATTAGGAAACACTACTAAAGCCGCAGATTATGTTAATCAAATTCGGGCAAGAGCAAGAGGAAATAATGCTGGAGTGCTTCCTAATGTTCCGGCAGATGCCAACCTTGGAAATGCAATCAAACATGAAAGGAGAATCGAATTGGCAATGGAAGGAGAAAGATTCTACGACTTAGTTCGTTGGGGAGATGCATCATCGATATTGGGGCCTTTAGGATACCAAGACAAAAATAAACATTATCCTATTCCTCAAACAGCCATTGATCAATCTAATGGAGTTTTGGTACAGAATCCTAATTATTAATTAATGATTTGATTTATTAAATATTAAAAATGATACAAATGAAAATCAATATATCAATTATAAAGAAAGCTTTCGGAATACTATTTATTTTGATGATGGTATTTGGATGTCAGGATATGGACACACCTCCCTTGGGTGATTATCCAGAAGATGAAAACCCTGTTGGAGGACCTTTGAAGTTTTATGTCCCTTTTGATGATAATACTACAGATCCATTGAAATTTGCTGTGGACAATATTCGAGCTAAATTTCCTAGCGACAATCCGCTTACCCCAACCGAGGGTATTAAGGGAAAAGGAGTACAGGGTGGTGAACCCAAAAAATTTATAGCCTATTCATCTGCAAATGATTTTGCGGCAACGGCAGGAAGCCTTACAGTTGCATTTTGGGCAAAACACGCAGTTCCAACTCAAACAGAATTTGTATTTGCCTTGACAAGTGATAACTGGGCGAAAGCGTCAATGTTTGCAATGGTGGAAGGGACTGTTGAAAAACCTGTTCTTAAATTTTTTGTTGATGAACAACCAAGTACAGGTGGATCTGATAAATGGTTCGAATGGGTAAATGATAAATCGGTGCCGGGTATATTTGATGATCAATGGCATCATTATGCATTTGTTTATGATGCAACAATTTCAAAAATGTTGCTTTATAGAGATGGAGTGGCATATGAACCTCTTGGTCAATGGACAGATCATGGGAACATAAAATTTAATACTTCAAAAGTGGGTAGTTTCAGAATAGGAGGATCAGGTAATCCTGAAGAAGGATGGATGAATTCCTGGACTGGAGGATTGGATCAATTTAGACTGTATGCTTCAGCATTGACTGCAACAGAAGTAAATGCATTATTTACAGGAAAAGAATAATTTTAAGTTAAATAGTGTTTGCCAAAGTAATTTTACTTTGGCAAATTTTTATACAACGAAGTATGAAGAAAATTAAACTTTTACTAGTCCCTACTTTTGTATTTCTTTTATGTTGTAGTAATACCAGTAATACAAAGGTTAATAAGTCGATAAAGGAATCTGTTCAATTGACGGATGATCAAGCAATGGATCAAGTTCAAAAAGATGCAATAAAATATTTTTGGGATTATGCTGAACCCAACTCAAAATTAGGAAGGGAACGTTATCACACTGACAATCCTGACTATGAAGCTAACAAAGTTACCACAGGAGGTTCTGGGTTTGGGCTAATGTCTTTGATTGTTGGAGTAGAAAGAGGTTTTATTCCAAGAGTTGAAGCTGTTACTCGAATGACCACAGCAATGGATTTTCTTGAAAAAGCAGATCGCTTTCACGGAGCTTGGGCACATTGGATGGATGGAACGACAGGTAAAGCCATTTTTTTTGGAAATAAAAAAGATAACGGTGGTGATATAGTCGAGACCGCTTTTTTAAGCCAAGGACTGATTGTCGTGCGAGAATATTTCAAAAATGGAAATGTTCAGGAAAAAGAATTGTCTGCCAAAGCAGATAAACTTTGGAAAGGGGTAGAATGGAGCTGGTACACCAACGGTGAAAATGCGATGTATTGGCATTGGTCTCCAGACTACCAATGGGAGATGAAATTCAAATTGGAAGGTTACAATGAGTGTTTGATAGCATATATAATGGGAGCAGCATCTCCAACTCATGCTATTCCTGCTGCTGCTTATCATCAAGGATGGACTCGTAACGGAACTATTACAACTGATAAAAAGCAATATGGAATTCCATTAGTTTTCAAGTACAATACAGGTTCTGGAAATGCCGGACCTTTGTTTTGGGCGCAATATTCTTACTTAGGATTGGATCCTACCAAACTTACCGATAAGTACGCTAATTATTGGGAATTGACCCAGAATCAAACAAAAATCATATACAGCTATTGTGTTGATAATCCAAAAAAATGGAATGGATATTCTGAAAAATGCTGGGGGCTTACTGCCAGTTACACTCGAAATAAAGATGGATCTACAGGCTATTCTGCTCACGACACCGACAATGATTTAGGAGTTATAACACCAACTGCGGCTTTATCTTCTTTTCCATATACTCCAAAAGAAAGTATGAAGTTTTTACATTATTTATATGATGAAAAGAAAAGTACTTATGTAGGAATTGCGGGGCCTTATGACGCTTTTTCACCGCATTATAATTGGGTTACACCACGTTATTTGGCAATCGACCAAGGAACCATAGCACCAATGATTGAAAATTATCGAACCGGTTTGATATGGAAGTTGTTTATGAACGCACCAGAAGTAAAACAAGGTTTATTGAATTTAGGTTTTCATTCAGCCAAATACGGATTTTAAAGTTGTGTTGAATATGATAATCCAAAAATCTATGGTTTGGATGTTTAAACAAATAAAAAAATAAAATATGAATCCGAAATTAATAATAGTACTGCTTGTTTTTTCAGTCTTTGGCTATAGCCAAAAGAAGAATCCCAAAACAACAATTAAACCGAAAGCTGAATTTGTAGCCGAGTTATTGTCAAAAATGACTTTGGAGGAAAAATTGGGGCAATTGAATTTACCAACTTCTGGAGATATTACCACCGGTCAAGCCAATAGTTCCAATGTTGCTAAGAATATTGAAGAAGGCAAGGTAGGTGGTTTGTTTAATATTAAATCAGTTAAGAAAATTAAAGAGGTACAGCGAATTGCAGTTGAAAAAAGCCGATTGAAAATCCCTTTAATTTTTGGAATGGATGTGATTCACGGGTACGAAACTACATTTCCAATTCCTCTTGGGTTGTCGTGTACTTGGGACATGAAATTGATTGAAAGAAGCGCTCAAATAGCTGCCCAAGAAGCTAGTGCCGATGGAATCAATTGGACTTTTTCACCTATGGTTGATGTTTCCCGTGATCCGCGATGGGGAAGAGTTTCCGAAGGGTCTGGAGAAGATCCATATTTAGGAAGCCAAATTGCAATAGCCATGGTAAATGGTTACCAACAACACGATCTTTCGAAAAATAATTCCATCCTAGCCTGTGTTAAACATTTTGCATTATATGGGGCTCCCGAAGGTGGTCGTGATTACAACACTGTAGATATGAGTCACATCAGAATGTACAATGAGTATTTCCCACCTTACAAAGCGGCTGTTGATGCAGGTGCTGGTACGGTTATGGCTTCTTTCAATGAAGTGGATGGAGTTCCAGCCACCGGAAATAAATGGCTAATGACTGATGTTCTAAGAAAACAATGGGGATTCAAAGGTTTTGTGGTTACTGATTTTACTGGAATTCCAGAAATGATTGACCACGGAATGGGGGATTTGCAGGCAGTATCGGCTTTAGCTCTAAATGCAGGAATTGATATGGATATGGTGGGCGAAGGCCTTTTGACCACTTTAAAAAAATCATTAGAAGAAAAGAAAGTTACCATTGAGCAAATCGACAAAGCAGTAACACTTATTCTGAATGCAAAATATGATCTGGGATTATTTTCAGATCCTTATAAATATTGTGACGAAAATAGAGCCAAAACTGAAATTTTCACAACAGCCAGTCGAAATGAAGCTAGAAGTATTTCAGCTCAATCATTGGTTTTGCTAAAAAACGACAAACAGTTACTGCCTTTGAAAAAATCGGGGACAATTGCTCTTATAGGTCCATTGGCGGATGCCAAAAACAATATGTCGGGAACTTGGAGTGTGGCAACGAAAGGTGAAAATTGTATTTCATTGTTGGAAGGAATAAAAGCGGTAGCAGGTAATTCTACCAAAGTGCTTTACGCCAAAGGAAGCAATCTTGACTACGATGAAACTTTTGAGACCAATGCCACTATGTTTGGAAAAACCTTGAATAGAGATAATCGTTCCAAAGAAGAAATATTGGACGAAGCTCTGAAAATTGCCAATCAAGCCGATGTTATCGTGGCAGCACTAGGAGAATCTGCCGAAATGAGCGGAGAGAGTAGCAGTCGTGTAAATTTGGAAATTCCACAAGCGCAAAAAGATTTATTGAATGCATTATTAAAAACAGGGAAGCCGGTAGTTTTAGTTCTATTTGATGGTCGTCCATTGGTGATAACTGATGAAAACACAACAGTTCCTGCCATATTGAACGTTTGGTTTGCCGGTAGTGAAGCTGGTTATGCTATTGCCGATGTTTTGTTTGGAGATGTAAATCCTTCTGGGAAATTGACAGCCACTTTTCCAAGAAGCGTGGGGCAAGTACCAATTTATTATAACTCTAAAAATACAGGAAGGCCTCTCATTAACAAAGAAGGGAAATTTGAAAAGTTCAGATCCAATTATATAGACGAGAGAAACGAACCATTATTTCCTTTTGGCTACGGATTGAGTTACACCAAGTTTGATTACTCCAACCTGAAAATTTCATCGGATAAAATGAATTCCGGTGAAAAAGTAACTGTAAGTATTGATGTAGCAAATACTGGGAATTATGACGGAAAAGAAACTGTTCAGCTGTATATAAGAGATGTGGTTGGTTCTGTAACAAGACCCGTTAGAGAACTTAAAGGTTTTCAAAAAATAACCATCAAAAAAGGAGAAAAACAAACTTTGACATTCAATATCAGCGCAGAGGATTTGAAATTTTATAATTCTGATTTGAAATTTGTTGCTGAGCCTGGATTGTTTGAAGTTTTCGTTGGCGAAAACTCAAACACAAGCAATAAGGTTAGTTTTAATTTAGTAAATTAAGTTTGGTTAGTTTGGTTAGTTTGCCCTTCGTTTTTGGTTAGACGGGGGGCTTTTTTGTTTTTTTTCATTATCTGTAAAGGCAAATTTAAAATGTAGTAATTTTTAAAAGTATTGAAAATGAAAAATCTGTATTTAATAGTCGTATTGCTATTGATTTGCCGAATCGGTATGGCACAATCAAAAAACAATCTTCATGGAAAAACGGAATGGTTTGACCCGAATAAACCAGCTTCTACCTATTGTAATCCCATAAATATCGGTTACAATTATACCACAGAAAACCACAATAGAATTCCTATTTCCCGTCGATCCAGTGCCGATCCAGTAATTATTCCTTATAAAGGTGATTATTATCTGTTTGCCACCAATCAGGCCGGTTTCTTTTGGAGCAAAGATATGTCAGATTGGAATTTTGTTTATGGCAGTTTTCAGCGTCTTCCGGGAGACGACGACCAATGTGCTCCTTCGGCTTGGGTTGTAAATGATACTTTGTTTTATGTGGGGTCAACTTGGAAAAAAGACCACCCAATTTGGAAAACAGCCAATCCGAAATCCGGTCGTTGGGTTCGTCATATTGATGTTGCTATGTTGCCTACTTGGGATCCTGCCATTTTTCAGGATGACGACAAAAAAGTGTATATGTACTACGGTTCAAGCGGTAAATTGCCACTTTGTGGAGTTGAGGTCGATTATAAAACATGGCTGCCAAAAGGGAATCAGGAAGACTACAAAAAATTGTACGCATCGACCGAAGTTGAGGATATTCAGTATCCTTATGGCGAAATAAAACCAGTTGTTAATTTAGACCCAGCAGCTCATGGTTGGGAACGCTTTGGTCCCAATAATGATATGGAACCAGCGCCTTGGGGTAATTTTATCGAAGGAGCTTGGATGACCAAACACAACGGAAAATATTACATGCAATATGGAGCTCCGGCTACGGAATTCAAAGGTTATGCTAATGGCGTCCATGTAGGCAACAGTCCTCTTGGCCCATTCACTTATCAAAAACACAACCCGATGTCGTATAAGCCTGGAGGATTTGTAATTGGAGCTGGTCACGGAAACACATTTGTCGATAACTACGGTAATTACTGGAATACCGGAACCTGCAAGATTTCGATAAAAGACCGTTTTGAACGCCGCATTGATATGTTTCCGTCTGGATTCGACAAAGACGACATTATGTATTCAATCACGGCCTATGGAGATTATCCAACTTTACTACCAACTCAAAAAAGGGATCAAACACAAGGAGCTTTCTCAGGATGGATGTTGCTTTCGTACAAAAAAACAGCAACAGTATCTTCTTTTGAAGATTGTATGGAGGTAGAAACCCACAGAGTGGACACAGGCGGAAAGAAAGTGTTCGAAAAAATTTGTTACAATGCCCAGAATTTAACCGATGAAGACATTCAATCCTATTGGTCTGCCAAAACGGATAAACCTGGCGAATGGTTAAAGCTTGATTTGGGCAAAAAAATGAGAATTAATGCTTTACAGATTAATTATGCGGATCATAAAGCAACGCAACATAACAAGGCGATGGATATTTATTATCAATATCAAATATTTATGTCGGATGATAATCAAAATTGGACTTTGGTAGTTGATAAATCCAAAAGCGACAAAGATGCTCCTCATGATTATTTGGAATTGACAAAACCAATTGAAGCTCGTTATCTAAAAATGGTGAACATCCACAACGCATCAGGGTTATTTGCTGTTTCGGATTTTCGTGTTTTTGGAAATGGATTGGGGGAGAAACCAAAAGCGGTTACAGGATTTAAAGTAGATAGAAGTCTTTCGGATTCCCGTAATGCAATGATTCATTGGAATATGCAGCCTAGAGCAGTTGGCTACACTATTTACTACGGAATAGCCCCTGATAAATTGTATAATAATATAATGGTTTATGAGGGCAACTCGTATGATTTCAGAGGACTTGACAAAGGGACAGATTATCATTTTGCTATTGAAGCTTTTAATGAAAATGGGATTGGTTCCAAAACCACTCGCTCTGTTCCTAATTAAATTTGATTTTGAAATAAAAAAGAAGTGTCTCTTTGGAAAATTGTGACTAAAAATGATAAATCTTTAGGCATTTTGGAAAAAGGAATTTTTATAATCAATTTATTAGCAAAAACGAAAACGTTTTCGTCTTTACTACAAGGTTGTAGTTTGATTTTAGTTAGAATTTTATAATGTAAATAGGTATTTTTACTATCTATTATTAATACATAAACAAATGAAATATTTATTTTCAATGATTTTCGTTTTTGCCTTGAGTTTGCTTCATGCACAAAGCGTAAAATCCCCATCGAGCGCCCTTGAGGTCAATTTCAAATTAGTAAATAATGGGCAACCATCATATACTGTGAATTACAATGGTAAACCCGTAATTGTAGAAAGTACTTTAGGGATAAAACTCAAAGACAAACCTGCTCTTGATTCTAATTTTGAAATTCAATCTTCAAAAGCGAGTACTTTCAATGAATCTTGGAAACCTGTTTTAGGTCAAAAAGCATCAATTGTAAATCATTATAATGAACTTACCATTGCTTTGGTTCAAAAAGAAACCAATGTGAAAATGAATATAGTATTCAAAGCATATGATGAGGGAGTGGCTTTTAGATATGAGTTTCCTAAACAAGAGAAACTAAATTATTTTATTATTTCAGATGAGTTATCGCAATTTAATTTAACTGAAGATTACAAAACGTTTTGGATTCCTGGTGATTTTGATAGCAATGAATATGTGTATAATGAGACAAAACTTTCTGAAATTGACAATTCTAAATTGGACTTAAATAATGGAATTGGAGTTAAAACCATTCCAGGTAAATATGCAGTGCAGTCTCCATTGATGATGAAATCTTCAACAGGTTTGTATGTGAATATTTTTGAAGCAGCAGTTGTTAATTATCCTGTAATGCATTTGAATGTGAATGGTTCTAATTTTAAACTTACTTCACTGTTGGTTCCCAATGCAATCGGCGATAAAGCATACTTGCAAGCGTCTTGTGTGTCGCCATGGAGAACTATTATGATTAGCAAAGATGCTCGTGATATTGTGGGCTCACAAATGATTTTAAACTTAAATGAACCTTGCAAACTGGACGATGTTTCATATATAAAACCAATGCGATATGTTGGGATTTGGTGGGAAATGCACGTAGGAAAATCAACTTGGGATTATGCAGGTTCTCAAAATGCTACAAATTTTGCTGAAAAACCGGTTGCTTCAGGAAAACACGGCGCAACTACCGAAAACACAAAAAGGTATATCGATTTTGCTGCCAAAAATGGTTTTGACGGCGTTTTAGTAGAAGGTTGGAATGTAGGTTGGGAAGATTGGGCAGGTAACTGGAAAGAAGAAGTTTTTGACTTTACCACTCCATATCCTGATTTTAATTTGGCTGAAATTTCGGCTTACGCCAAAGAAAAAAACGTGAAAATGATTATGCATCACGAGACCTCCGGATCAGTTGCCAATTATGAACGTCATTTGGATCGCGCTTTCGATTTGATGAAAAAATATGATTATCCAGGAGTGAAAACAGGCTATGTGGGTAAAATAATTCCCCGCGGCGAGTTTCATGATGGACAAACGATGGTGAATCATTTCAATTTTGTTGCAAGACGTGCAGCGGATTATAAAATAATGCTAAATTCTCATGAATCTTCACGTCCTACTGGTTACAGTAGAACATATCCAAACTACATTGCTGCTGAAGCGGCTCGTGGTAATGAATTTAATGCGTGGAGTAGTGGTAATCCACCAAGTCATGAAACTATTTTGCCATTTACAAGATTACTTGGCGGACCAATGGATTACACGCCTGGGATTTTCGAAATCAAAATGAGTTTTTATGATAAAAATAAAACCGAACAGGTACATACTACATTGGCTAAACAATTGGCATTGTATGTAACGATGTATTCGCCTTTGCAAATGGCAGCCGATTTACTAGAAAGCTATGAAAAGCGTATGGATGCTTTTCAATTTATCAAAGATGTTGCTTTGGATTGGGATGATACGAAAATTCTGGAAGCAGAACCAGGAGATTACTTAACCATTGTAAGAAAAACCAAAGGAAAGGAAACTTGGTTCTTGGGAGCAATCACAGATGAAAATTCCAGAAAATCTGAAATTGCATTAGACTTTTTAACTAAAGGGCAAAAATACAAAGCCATTATTTATGAAGATGCCAAAGATGCTGATTGGAAAAATAATCCAATGGCTTACAAAATAAGAACTGTTGAGGTTACGAATAAATCTAAATTAAATTTGGTCTTGGCTCCAGGAGGAGGAACTGCCGTTAGTTTTGAACCAATTAAGTAAAAGAAACTGAACTATGATTTCATTAAATCCTGTGAACTTTTAAAGTGAGCAGGATTTTTTTTTTGATTTTAACATCAATTTTATTTTAGAATTTCGAAATTGCACAACAATTAACTAAAACTAATAAATTAAGAATAACCAAAATGAAAAAAAGCCTACTTCTTTCTTTACTTTTTGTAAATAGTGTTGCTTTGTTTGCTCAAAACAAAGACGAACAGTTTTTTAAAGAAATTTACAATTCAGCATTAACAAAATCACAATGCTATTCTTGGTTGGATCATTTGTCAAATAATGTAGGATCTCGCTTATCGGGTTCTGAGGGAGCCGAAAAAGGGGTTCAATACACCAAAAGTCAAATGGAAAAATTAGGTTTTGACAAAGTGTATTTGCAAGAAGTAATGGTGCCACATTGGGTTCGTGGAGAAAAAGAAACAGCCTATATTCAAGACAATAAAACTAAAATCAAAGTGCCAATTTGCGCTTTGGGAGGTTCAATTGCAACTCCAAAAAATGGTGTAACTGCTCAAGTGGTTGAAGTTCATAATTTTGATGAATTGAAAGCTTTGGGGGAAGATAAAATAAAAGGAAAAATTGTATTCTATAACAGACCTATGAATAATGGAGTTATTGATGCTTTTGATGCCTATTCTGGAGCTGGAGACCAAAGATATAATGGGGCAAAAGAAGCCTCTAAGTATGGGGCTGTAGGGACAATTGTTCGTTCTTTAAATTTGCGTTTAGATGATTTTCCACACGCAGGAGGGCAAAGTTATGGTGATATCCCGAAAGAAAAATACATTCCAACGGCTGCTATTAGTACCAATGGGGCTGAATTGTTAAGCAAGAGTTTAAAAAGCAACCCTAATTTAAAATTCTATTTTAAACAATCTTGTCAGCAATTTGAAGATGTACTTTCTTATAATGTAGTTGGAGAAATCAGAGGAACAGAACATCCAGAAAACATTATGGTTGTAGGTGGTCACCTTGATTCATGGGATTTGGCCGATGGTTCACATGATGATGGAGCAGGAGTAGTACAAAGTATGGAAGTGATGAATATTTTTAAAAATTTAAATTATAAACCTAAAAATACACTTCGAGTTGTTCTTTTTATGAATGAAGAAAATGGATTAAGAGGGGGAAGGAAGTACCAAGAATTGTCATTAGCTAACAAAGAAAACCACATTTTTGCTTTAGAAAGTGACGAAGGAGGTTTTACTCCAAGAGGTTTTTCATTAGAATGTGATGATGCTAATTTATCGAAGATTACAAAATGGAAACCATTATTCGAACCATATCTAATTCATAGTTTTGAAAAAGGACATGCAGGATCAGATATAGGCCCATTAACGGGAAAAACAATTGTGAAAGCAGGATTGAAGCCTGATTCTCAACGTTATTTTGATTACCATCACGCAGCAAACGATAAATTTGATGCAATCAATAAAAGAGAATTAGAACTTGGAGCAGGAACTATGGCTGCTTTGATCTATATGATTGATCAAAATGGGGTTGAATAATTAGCTGTCAAAACCAAAATAAAGGAAATCGAAAACCTGTAAGTAATATAGATACTTACAGGTTTTCTTTTGAAAAATAGTCTTATTTATAATTCTTTTGACGATTTAGTAATTGGAAGAATGAATAGTTATAAATAAATGTGAAATTCCAAATTTTTAAAACGGACTTACTTTTTAATGCACAAAATAAATCCTACTTTAGCACTCTATTAAAAGGATGAAAAAATGATTAGTGAAGCGCAGTTTCAAAACGAATTAAAGGTCTTAATTGCTAATGCCATTAGAGAGGATGTAGGATCTGGAGATTATAGCTCATTGGCCTGTATTCCTGCAGATGCTCAAGGAAAAGCTAAATTATTGGTAAAAGAAGATGGTGTAATTGCTGGAGTTGCATTTGCCAAAATGGTATTTGATTATGTTGATCCTAAAATGCAAATAGAAACTTTTATCGAAGATGGATCTCCAGTAAAAAAAGGGGATATTGTTTTTCATGTTTCGGGTAGTTCTCAATCAATTTTAAAATCCGAAAGAGTAGTTTTGAATACAATGCAGCGCATGAGTGCAATTGCAACCAAAACGAATAGTTTTGTACAATTATTAAAAGGTACGAATACAAAAATATTGGATACACGAAAAACGACGCCAGGATTTCGTGTGGCTGAAAAATGGGCAGTTAAAATTGGTGGTGGAGAAAATCACCGTTTTGCATTGTATGATATGGTAATGCTAAAAGATAATCATATTGATTTTGCGGGTGGTATTACATTGGCAATAGCCAAAACAAAAGCCTATTTACAGGAAAATAATTTAGATCTTAAAATAATTGTTGAAGCCAGAGACCTCGATGAAATTGAAGAAATTTTAAAAAGCGAAGGAGTACATAGAATTTTAATTGATAATTTTAATTATGAAGATACTCGCACTGCAGTGGCATTAATAGGTGACAAATGCCAAACAGAATCTTCGGGTAATATCAATGAAGATACCATGAGGTTTTATGCTGAATGCGGCGTCAATTATATTTCATCGGGAGCGTTAACTCATTCTGTTTATAATATGGATTTAAGTCTAAAAGCAATTTAGAATTATGAGCTTAATAATTGAAGCTAAACTCGAAAAAATCCCTGTAGTAAGAAACTTGATGCATGTCTTGAAAAGGATAAAAGTTCCTGGATTGAGAGGTTTTTCATTATATGATTTATTAGAATTGTATTTTGAAGGAATCATCGATGGAGCATTTTCCTATCATGCCAGTGCCGTTGCATTTAGTTTTTTTATGGCACTTTTTCCTTTTGCATTATTTATTCTAAACTTAATTCCCTACATACCAATAGAAGGATTTCAGGACGATTTTCTTCAATTTGTTAAGGAAGGTGTGCCGCCTAACACTTATGATGCAATTGCTAATATCATAAACGATATTCTTAATAATAGTCATTCTGGGTTAGTATCTTCTGGATTTTTACTCTCGATTTTCTTGATGGCAAATGGTATAAATGGGATTCTTGGCGGATTTGAATCTTCTCGGCATGTTTTGGAAAAAAGGGGGTTTTTGAATCAATATTTTGTTGCCTTAGGGATTTCATTACTGCTATCCATTATTCTACTTATGACTGTTGCAATTATTGTCGTTTTTGAGGTTGTGATTCAGAGTACGGCAATTCAGGATGTTTTAAATGACCAAATCCCGTTGATTATTGTTGGAAGATATCTTTTTGTTATTCTGATGATGTTAATCACTACTTCTATTTTATTGAGATTTGGCACAAAACAATCACATACACCACCATTTATAAGTGTTGGATCCGTTTTTACTACGGTGCTTATAATTATTTCATCCTATTTTTTTGGAATCTGGGTGATACGATTTTCAAAATACAACGAATTATATGGTTCAATAGGAACATTGTTAATTATGATGTTCTATATCTGGATTAACTGTATGATTTTGTTACTGGGTTTCGAATTGAATGCTACAATTCGTAAGTTAAAAAAGACAGAAAAGGAGATTAAAGTTTAAGAATATAATAAGATTGTTAAATGAAATTTTGTATACTTGTCAAAAGAAACCCATGGACTGTTTGTTGCAGTGATTTGGTATTATAAAACAGTGAGACAATAATTTAAGAAAAATGAAAAAAAGTATCGTATTTAGTTTAGTAGTGTTTTTTGCAATGATTTTTAATGTTCAAGGACAAACTGTTCTTGGAAAATGGAAAACAATTGATGATGAAACTGGAGAAACTAAATCAATTGTTGAAGTTTACGAAAAATCAGGAAAAGTATACGGCAAAGTTGTCGAAATACTTCGTGCAGATCACAAAAAAGATGTTTGTTCGAAATGTGAAGGTGCCGATAAAAACAAGCCAATTTTAGGAATGGTTATAATTAATGGACTTAAAAAAGACGGTTCAGAATACAACGGAGGAACAATTTTAGATCCTGAAAACGGTAAAAAATATAAATGTTATATTACATTAGAATCACCAGATAAATTAAAACTTCGCGGTTATATTGGGCTTTCAATTATGGGAAGAACCCAATACTGGTCAAGAGTGAAAAATTAATTTTTTAGTATATAAAATGCGAAGAGCAGTAGCGATAATTTTATTTTTCATAATACTGTCAAATAGTTTTGGACAATCTAAAAATTCGCCATTGCAAATAAGTCATCTTATGGGAGATTTTTATATTTATAAAACGTTTAATAAATATAAAGAAACTCTAATCTCTGCAAACGCAATGTATTTGGTTACAGATCAAGGAGTAGTTTTGTTTGATGCTCCTTGGGATAAATCTCAATTTCAGCCTTTACTGGATAGTATAAAATCAAAACACAAAAAGAATGTGGTGATGTATTTTGCAACGCATTCTCATGACGATCGTTCAGGAGGTTTGAAATTTTATAGACAAAAAGGAATTAAAACGTATACTACAAAATTAACGGATCAGATTCTAAAAAATAAAAATGAAAATAGAGCCGAATTTATAATTTCGAATGATACTGTTTTTAAAGTAGGGAAATATAAATTTGAAGTTTATTATCCTGGAAAAGGACATGCGTTAGATAATATTGTAGTTTGGTTTGATAATGAAAAAGTACTCTATGGAGGATGTTTTGTTAAAAGTGCTGACGCTAAAGATTTGGGTTATCTAGACGATGCTGATGTTGATGAGTGGGAGGAATCTATTGAAAAAGTTCAGACAAAATTTAAAAAGCCAAAATATATTATTCCAGGTCATGAAAATTGGACTGATACAGAATCTTTGAATCATACTTTGAAATTGGTTCAGGAATATAAAACTAAAAAAGCGTCTGATAATAAATTAAATAAAAAGTAATTTTACAGACCATAAATTCTTTACATGCATTTCGTCGAAGTTGTTTTACCGCTTTCTCTTGCCAAAACTTTTACATACAGAGTTTCGGAAGCTGAGTTTCTTTTTATAAAAAAAGGGATGAGGGTGACGGTGCCTTTTGGGAAAAGTAAAATTTACACGGCTTTGGTGATTGAAATTCACAATAACAAACCGATTTTGTACGAAGCTAAAGAAATTCATCAAATTTTAGACAATATTCCATTAGTAACCGAATTTCAAATCAATCATTGGATTTGGATTGCAGATTATTATATGTGTGCTATAGGTGATGTGTATCGCGGCGCTATGCCTAGCGCATTGTTATTGGAAAGTGAAACACTTATAACAAAAAAAAATGATGTATTTGTTGATGAAAGTTTGCTTTCGGATGATGAATATTTAGTTTATGAAGCGCTTCAGCAACAGAGTTCTTTGAAAGTGCAGGATATTATTTCAATTTTGAATAAGAAGAGCATTTTTCCTGTTATTCAAAAATTGATTGATAAAAATATTCTGGTACTACATGAAGAAGTTCAAGAAAGTTACAAGCCAAAGTTGGTACGATACGTTCGATTGCATTCAAAATACAATACTGATGATGGTTTAAAAGAATTACTTGAAATTCTAAAAAATGCCAACAAACAAAAAGAGATTGTTTTAAATTTTTTCCAATTAAGTGCAGTTGAGAAAAAACCGATTACAGTAAAAAAATTAGTTGAAACTGCCCAGTCTTCTCCTTCTATTGTTAAAGCATTAGTCGAAAAAGAAATTTTTGAAGAGTATCATTTGCAGGAAGATCGAATCAATTTTTCAGGAAGTGGAAGAGAGGGAGAATTGCAGTTGAGTGTTGCTCAACAAAAAGTTTTTGAATCAATAAAAGAAAGTTTTGAGCAAAAACCAGTATGTCTTTTACATGGTATAACTTCAAGTGGGAAGACCGAAATTTACATCAAACTTATTGAAGAATATTTGGCAACAGGGAAACAAGTTTTGTATTTGTTGCCCGAAATTGCTTTGACTGCTCAATTGGTTTCTAGACTGCGAGCTCATTTCGGAAACAAAGTAGCTGTTTTTCATTCGAAATATAATAATAATGAAAGAGTAGAAGTTTGGAATCAGGTTCTGTTAAATGCTGAGAAAGCCCAAATAGTGATTGGAGCCAGATCGGCTTTGTTTTTGCCTTTTCATGATTTGGGATTTGTGGTTATTGATGAAGAGCACGAACAAACTTTTAAGCAATCAGATCCTGCGCCTCGTTATCATGCCCGTGATGCTGCTATAGTTTTGGCAAATGCACATCAGGCCAAAGTGCTTTTGGGTTCTGCAACTCCAAGTATTGAAACATATTATAATGCAGTATCCGGAAAATTTGGTTTCGTCGAAATCTCAGAACGTTTTGGTAAAGTCAGTTTGCCTGAAGTTGAATTGGTTGATTTGAAAGACAAATACTTCCGAAAAAAAATGAATGGTCATTTTAGTGATGTTTTAATTGATGAAATCACGACTGCTTTGTCTTTGGATGAACAAGTGATTTTGTTTCAAAACAGAAGAGGATATTCGCCAATTATCGAATGTATTACTTGTGGGCATGTTCCACATTGTCAGGAGTGTGATGTAAGTTTGACGTATCATAAACATAAAAATCAATTACGTTGTCATTATTGTGGTTATGCTATTGCAAATCCTACTCATTGTCATGCTTGTCATAGTGTTGATTTAACAACTAAAGGTTTGGGTACTGAACAAATAGAGCAGGAGTTATTGACGATTTTTCCTAGTGCAAAAATTGGCAGAATGGATCAGGATACGACTCGAGGGAAATTTGGGTTTGATAAAATTATTGATAGTTTCAAGAATAGGGAATTTGATGTTTTGGTAGGAACTCAAATGCTTGCCAAAGGATTGGATTTTGATAATGTTAATTTGGTTGGTATTATGAATGCTGATACCATGTTGTATCATCCCGATTTTAGAGCTTTCGAAAGAAGTTTTCAAATGATGACTCAAGTCGCGGGACGTGCTGGCCGATCTGAAAAGAAAGGGAAAGTAATTATCCAGACTTATAATGTGAATCATAATACCATACAACAGGTTACTAATAACGATTATATTGGAATGTATAAGGAACAGTTGTATGACAGGCAAATCTATAAATATCCGCCCTATTTTAGGATTGTGAAATTGACTTTAAAACAACGTGATTTTGATAAGCTCAAGGAAGGGGCAATGTGGTTATATCAAGTGTTGAGTCAAAATTTGACTATGCCAGTTTTAGGTCCTGAAGAGCCAGCAATCAGTAGAATCCGAAATGAGTATATTAGAACAATAATTATTAAGATACCTCAAAATGCGTCAATTGTAAGCACAAAAAAAACTATTCAGAAGATACTGAATAGTTTTGAAGCTGTGTCGCAATACAGAGCTATAAAAGTTACTGTAAATGTTGATTTTTATTAAAGGGTAAATTTTATGAATAGGCTAGTGCTTTTACTAAGTCTTCTTTTTTGTTCCTACTTAAAGGGATTTTCGTTACTCCGATTTCTGCAAACTTACTGTTGAAACGATCAATCTTGTCAATATTTACGATGTAAGATTTGTGAACCCTTATAAATTTATCTTTAGATAAATCATTTTCAAAAGATTTCATCGTCGAAAGTACAAGATTACTGTCGTCTTCTGTAACTACTTTTACATAATCACCAAAAGCTTCAATCCATTTAATCTTAGAAGTAAAAACTTTTAATTTTTTCAGATTACTTTTTATAAATATATGTTCGCCTTCGTCTTCTTTATTTTCTTTCTTAAGAAGGAAATGATCGATAGCTCTACGAACAGATGCATTAAAACGCTCAATAGAAATTGGCTTTTGTAGATAATCTGTGGCATCATAATCAAAAGCTTTCATTGCGTATTCGGCTTTTGAAGTAATGAAGATAATCTGGGGCTTGGTTTTTAAACCGTCAAGGAAATCAAAACCACTAATAACAGGCATCTCAATATCAAGAAATATTAAGTCTACCGTATGAACAGTCATACAACTTTTGGCTTCTATTGCATTAGAAAAATCGCCAATTAAATTTAAGTTAGTGTGATTATTAACTAATTTTGCAATAATCATTCTTTGTATTGAACTATCATCTACGACTACACAGTTTAGTTTCATAATATCAAATTTTTGATTTGGTCAAGTAAAAATAGTTTTTTTTTTTTATAAATCTAAAAAAATCCAATCTTTTTTCGTCATACGTCGATTATAGTGTTTTTGTGTTTGCATGTTCAAAAAAAAAGATTACTTTTGCACCCAATTTAACAAATAAATAAATTTTTTATGAATCATTATGAAACTGTTTTCATTTTAAATCCCGTTTTATCTGAAGTTCAGGTAAAGGAAACAGTAAGCAAATTTGAAGATTTTCTTACTAGTAGAGGAGCAGAAATGGTATCTAAAGAAGACTGGGGTCTTAAAAAGATGGCTTACGAAATCCAAAACAAGAAAAGTGGTTTTTACCATTTGTTCGAATTTAAAGTGTCAGGAGAAGTTCTTATTGCTTTTGAAACTGAATTCAGACGAGACGAAAGAGTTATGCGTTTCTTAACTGTAAGTCTTGACAAACATGCTATTTCTTGGGCTGAAAGAAGAAGAGCAAAACTTAAATCTCAAAAAGCTTAATTATCATGGCAACATTACAACAATCTGCTTCAGGAAAAAAAGACGGGGATATCAGATATCTTACGCCTTTGAACATAGAAACTAACAAAACTAAAAAGTACTGTCGTTTCAAAAAATCAGGTATCAAATATATCGATTATAAAGATGCTGATTTCTTATTGAAATTCGTTAATGAGCAAGGAAAAATTCTTCCTCGTCGTTTAACAGGAACTTCATTAAAATACCAAAGAAAAGTTTCTGTAGCTGTGAAAAGAGCTCGTCACTTAGCTTTAATGCCATACGTGGCCGATTTATTGAAATAATTAAAAATTAACAGTTGTTGGTTTTCTGAGATATGAAACCTAACTTCTATAAAAAAGGACAACAACATGGAACTTATTTTAAGAAAAGATGTTCAAAATTTAGGATTTAAAGATGATGTAGTAACTGTGAAAAACGGATACGGTCGTAACTTTTTAATCCCACAAGGATTTGCTCATTTAGCTACTTCTTCTGCAAAGAAAGTATTAGCTGAAAACCTAAAACAAAGAGCTCACAAAGAAGCTAAAGTTGTAGCAGATGCTAAAGCATTGGCTGAAACTTTGAAAGCTATCGAAATTAAAATTTCTGCAAAAGCAGGTGGTGAAAAATTATTTGGTTCAATTACAAACATTGATATCGCTGAAGCTTTAGCTAAAGGTGGTCAAGAAATTGATAGAAAATTTATCACTTCTGGTATCGTTAAGCGTACTGGTAAATACAGTGCTTCTGTAAGATTACACAGAGATGTAATTGTAGAATTAGCTTATGAAATCGTTGCTGAAAAAGCATAATTTCTAAATCTATATATCAAAATCCCGATGCAAATCGGGATTTTTTTTGTTTAGTGTCATTGCGAGGAACGAAGCAATCACATCATTATTAACTTTTAATTATTAGGAACGAGATTGCTTCGTTCCTTGCAATGACATGAAATACACCAGACTAACAAAAGAACAATTTGAGGAGTTAACGCAAGAATTTACTAATTTTTTGGCCACCCAAACAATTGATAAAGCAGAATGGGATCAAATCAAAAGCGAAAAACCTGAAGTTGCCGAACAGGAATTGGATGTTTTCTCGGATTTAATTTGGGAAGGTGTGCTTTCGAAAGCAACCTATCTAGAGTTTTTCTCCAAAAAGCATATTTTTCTTTTTCAATGTTTTGATACTCATATAAAATCGATTGTCTTGAAATCATTAGTTCCAGAAACTGATTTTTTAAGTAAAGAAGGTTTGGAATGGCTTAGTGATAATATGTTTACCGATACGATTGAAATGAAAGTAGGAAAAAAAGAATTTACAGAAGAACGTAATCTTTCCATTTTTCAACTAATTCAACAAGGATCCTTCTTGAGCGATGGTCAATTATACAATCAAATTAATTCGATTATCGAGGCTTAAATTTGATTTTTAAACTTTAAATTGGTTATTTTAGTGGATTATTTGATACACTAAAATAGCCAATTTTTTGTTTTATGAATATACAGCAAACCATTCAAACACTTAGGGAAGAACTCAATCTTCACAATCATAATTATTATGTGTTGGATAAACCAACATTGTCTGATTATGAGTTTGATATGAAATTAAAGGAGCTTCAAGACTTAGAAAATAAACATCCCGAATTTTTTGATACCAATTCGCCAACGCAAAGAGTAGGAGGAACGGTGACTAAAAACTTTGAAACAATTCCCCATGAATACCGCATGTATTCTTTAGACAATTCTTATTCCAAAGAAGATTTAATCGATTGGGAAAATCGAATTCAGAAGGTTTTAGGTAATGTACCATTAGAATATACTTGCGAATTAAAGTATGATGGAGCTTCAATCAGTATCACTTATGAAAATGGAATATTGAAACGGGCGGTGACTCGTGGAGATGGTTTTCAGGGAGATGATGTGACCAATAATATAAAGACAATAAAGTCTATTCCTTTACAGTTGAAAGGGGATTATCCGGAACAGTTTGCTATTCGTGGTGAAATTATTTTGCCTTTTGCCGGATTCGAAAAAATGAACCAGGAATTAATCGAAATTGGAGAAACTCCTTATTCCAATCCAAGAAACACTGCTTCTGGGAGTTTAAAATTGCAAGATAGTTCCGAAGTTGCCAAACGACCTTTGGATTGTTTGCTTTATTTTTTGATTGGTCCTAATTTACCTTTTAATTCACAATTTGAAGGACTTGAAGTTGCAAGGGAATGGGGATTCAAAGCTCCGGTTGAAACTAAATTGGCAAAAAATCTAGAAGAAGTATTTCAGTTTATAGAGTATTGGGATGTTCATCGCCATGAGTTACCGTATGAAACAGATGGTGTTGTTGTGAAAGTTAATAATTTACACTATCAAGATGAATTAGGCTATACAGCAAAATCACCTCGTTGGGCAATTGCTTATAAATTTAAGTCGGAACAGGTTTTTACTAAATTGAACTCGATTTCGTATCAGGTTGGAAGAACTGGTTCTATTACGCCGGTTGCTAATCTTGAGCCGGTACAATTGGCAGGAACTATTGTCAAAAGGGCATCTTTGCATAATGCAGATCAAATTGAAAAGTTAGATATCCGAATTAATGATATCGTTTTTGTTGAAAAAGGAGGGGAGATCATTCCTAAAATTATAGCTGTTGATTTGAGCAAGCGTCTAGATAATTCTGAGCCTACAAAATACATAAATCATTGTCCTGAGTGCAATACTGAATTAATACGCGGGGAAGGAGAAGCAAATCATTATTGCCCGAATTTTTATGGATGTCCTCCACAAATTATAGGAAGAATTCAGCATTATATTTCGAGGAAAGCAATGGATATTGAGGGACTTGGTGGTGAAACGGTTGCATTACTTTTCAAAAATGATTTAGTTCATAACTATGCCGATTTGTATGAATTAAAAGTAGAAGATATTTTGCACTTAGAAAGAATGGCCCAAAAATCAGCTGAAAATCTGGTAAATGGTGTTGAGAAATCAAAACAAATCCCGTTTGAAAGTGTTTTGTTTGCACTCGGAATACGTTTTGTTGGAGAAACTGTAGCCAAGAAATTAGCGAAACATTACAAAAATATTGATGCTTTAAATCATGCATCTTTGATGGATTTAATTTTAGTTGATGAAATTGGCGAAAGAATTGCAAAAAGTGTAATTGAATTTTTTGAGAATGAAGAAAATAAGAGAATAATTGAACGATTAAAAAGTTACGGCGTACAATTTGAAATTGTCGAAAAAATAAATCCAAATGCAACTGAGAAATTTTTAGGGAAAACATTTGTCGTTTCTGGTGTTTTCTCTACATTTTCTAGGGATGAATTAAAAAAAGCGATCGAAGATAACGGCGGGAAAGTAGGGAGTTCTATATCGGCCAAAACTGATTTTGTTGTGGCTGGTGAGAATATGGGACCTGCTAAATTAGAAAAAGCAAGCAAACTCAACGTGACTATAATTTCTGAAGATCAATTTATAACAATGTTAAATGAAAGCTAGTACTCCGTCACTTATAATTTTTTTTATTACTTCTGTTTTGGCTATTATATTCAAATTAATGGAATTTGAAAATTTGGTACTTTGTACTAAGTCAATTATAATTCCCTCTTTGTTTATCTATTATTTGGTGTCAAATAATTATAAAGTGTCAGGTTTGAAAGCGATTATTTTCTTTTTGTTTTTTGTACGGGATATTTTTAATACCTTGAAGATTAGTGAATCTGCAATGGGGTCTTTTTTATGTGTATTGGCAGTTTATGTTTTGCTAATATTTATGGCAAAAAAAGATTTTAAACAGTTGAAATTTAGTTTTAGAGACAGTCTTTCTATTTTTATTTTAATTTTTGGAATTGCAGCTATCTGTTACTCTGTTTTGAATTTAAAACTGGAAAACTTAGAGTTGGATTTTTCATTGTATGTAGCTTTTGGAATAATTTTGAGTGTTTTGAGTGTTATTTCAATTCTAAACTATATTAAAAATGGCAGTTATGCTTTTTTTAATGCCATGTTGATGTGTATTTGTTTTATAATTACAGATATCTTTTTTGTGCTATATAAGTTTTATTTCTATAACTATGTTTTTACTTTAATTAGTATTATTACTCAATTTTCATCTTATTTCTTTATGGTTAATTATTTTTTGGAGAAAAATAAAGTGTCTGATGAATTAAAAGAAAGTAGCTTTTGATTTCCTTAAATCAAAATACAAAAAGTGTTAAGAATATAACAAAAAGTTTTAAAACTCCGTTTTAGTTTTTTAGATTTACCATCTCAAATGTAACTTAAATAATTAAATTTGTAATCTTTTAAAAGTGCTATGTTTTTAAATTATATAAAGAGCTTTATCTTAAAAAAAACTTTAAAAAAGAGCCTGCGTAATGTAAAGGATGAGTCGTTAAGCTCTCCTATTATTGGGGTTGGTTTGATTGTTGATGAAAGCAACTTTTTGAAAACAGCAGCTTTGAAACAGGAAATTATTTCCAATGGAATTTCTGAAAACAATATCAAAGTTATTGTTTTTAGAGATGTTTTGAAAAGCAAAGAAGTTTATTTAGAGCCTGCATTTGGATTAAAGGATTTGAATTTCACTGGAGGATTTAAGGAACAATCCATAAATGAGTTTATTTCAGAAGAATTTGATTTATTGATTAACTATTATGATGAGGAAAGGCCTTTTTTATTGCTTTTAACAAATAGTTCCAAAGCAAAATTTAAAGTTGGTTTTTCAACAGTTGATAAAAGATTAAATCACTTTTTGATAACCATTGAACCCGAGAATTACAAGGGGTTTACAAGTGAGTTATTTCGATACTTAAAAATATTAAACAAAATATAATTTAAATTATGCAATCATTAATAGGAACAGGTGTTGCCCTAATCACACCGTTTAAAGAGGATTTTACAATTGATATTGATGCTTTAAGAAGAGTCGTAAATTTTTCAATAGACGGAGGAATCGAATATCTTGTTGTTTTGGGTACAACTGCTGAAAATGCGACATTGTCAGAATTAGAAAAAGAGCTTGTAATTGCAACAGTAATTGAAGTTAATGCAGGTAGATTGCCATTAGTTCTTGGTGTTGGCGGGAATAATACTTTGAATGTTGTTGAAGAATTACGTACAAGAGATTTATCTGCGTTTGTTGCTATTCTGTCTGTTTCTCCATATTACAATAAACCAAGTCAGGAAGGAATATACCAGCATTTTAAGGCAGTTTCTGAAGCATCGCCTATTCCAGTGATTTTATATAATGTTCCAGGAAGAACATCCAGTAATATGTTGCCATCGACAGTTATTAGATTGGCAAATGATTTTGAAAACATTGTGGCGATAAAAGAAGCAGCTGGAGATTTGGTTCAAGCAATGGAGTTGTTGAAAAATAAGCCTAAAGATTTCCTAGTTATTTCGGGTGATGATATGATTGCTTTACCAGTTGTTTTAGCTGGAGGAGCAGGGGTGATTTCGGTAATTGGACAAGGTTTTCCAAAAGAGTTTTCTGAGATGATTCGCTTGGGATTAAATAGAAAGGTAGATGATGCCTTTAAATTACATTATTTATTGGCTGATTGTATTGATATGATTTTTGAGCAAGGTAATCCAGCGGGTATCAAAGAAGTGTTTAGTATTCTTGGTATTACTGAGAATGTTGTTCGTTTACCATTGGTTTCTGTAGATGAATCGTTAGCAACTCGATTGGATTCTTTTGTAAAGAAAATGGTTAAAAACACATAAAAAGCTATAAATATTTTTAAATAAAGAAATATTTTGTAATAGCTAAATTAATAACTAAATTTGCCAGCTAACTTTGGTGGCTTTTATTGCATGTAATATTTGTGATAAAAATTATAATCAGTGAATAAAATGAAGAAAATAATATCTGTATTGCTTGTTGCTCTCTTTTTGTACTCTTGTAGTGATTATCAGGCAGCATTAAAGAATGAAGATGTCGCAGTAAAGTTTGATATTGCAAGCAAATTGTATGATGCTGGAAAATATTCAAAAGCGATTCGTCTTTTTGAACAATTGGCACCAGCATATAGAGGAAAACCTCAAGGGGAAAAATTATTCTACATGTATGCTCAATCATGTTACAAAACCAAACAATATTATTTGGCAGGATATCAATTTGATAGTTTTGTTTCTGGTTACCCTAAAAGTGAAAAAGCAGAAGAATGTGCTTATTTAGGAGCTCAAAGTTATTCAATGTTGTCGCCGGTTTATAGTATTGATCAAACGGATACTTTTAAGGCAATAGAAAAAATACAAGGTTTTATTGACCGTTACCCAAATTCTCAATATATTGCTGAAGCGAATGCGACTTCTAGAAAGTTAAATGATAAGATTGAACGTAAAGTTTATGAAAATGCATTAGAATACAATAGAATTTCAAACTATAAATCTGCTATTATTGCTTTTGATAATTTTATTGCAGATTTCCCAGGAACTCCATATAAAGAAAAAGCTTTGTATTATAAATTGGATTCAGCTTATTTATTAGCTATAAATAGTATTCCTTCCAAAATGGAAGAACGATTAAATACAGCAAAAACGAGTTATAATAATTTGGTAAAGTTCAAACCAGATACTGAATACAAAAAGAAAGCTGACGAAATGTTAGCAGAAATTGATGTTGAATTGCAAAAATATAATAAATAAATAAAGTCATGGATTTAAAAAAGACAAATGCTCCAGTAAATACAATAACTTACAATAAAACAGTTATTGAAGAACCTACTGGAAATGTGTATGAGGCGATAACAATTATGGCTAAAAGAGCAAATCAAATTAATTCTGAAATTAAAAAAGAATTAACTGAGAAATTAGAGGAATTTGCTACTTATAATGATAGTTTAGAAGAAGTT
Organism: Flavobacterium granuli; assembly: GCF_031456055.1. Lineage (GTDB taxonomy): Bacteria > Bacteroidota > Bacteroidia > Flavobacteriales > Flavobacteriaceae > Flavobacterium > Flavobacterium granuli_A. Next base: position 380,720 of record NZ_JAVDTX010000005.1, on the reverse strand, counting down.
TTTGAAAATAAAGAGCAGATCGAAGTTTCAAAATTTTACGAAAAACTTCCGAAACCACACGCTTTAGCGGTTCAAGAATGGTTGGACGGTAAAATTTACCACAGAGAAGCAAATAAATAATCTATACTAATGTCAGTTTTAAGCGGAAAAAAGATTTTGCTAGGAATTTCTGGCGGAATTGCTGCATATAAAACGGCCTCATTAGTTAGACTCTTCATAAAAGCAGGTGCACATGTCCAAGTGATAATGACACCTGCTTCTAAGGATTTTATAACGCCACTTACTTTATCTACACTATCTAAAAATCCCGTTTTTTCAGAATTTTATAATAAAGATGAAAAAAATGAGGAATGGAATAGTCATGTAGAATTAGGCCTTTGGGCTGATTTAATGGTTATAGCGCCTGCTACTGCCAATACTTTATCGAAAATGGCAAATGGGTTATGTGATAATCTTTTAATTGCTTGTTATCTATCGGCAAAATGTCCTGTTTATTTTGCGCCAGCAATGGATTTAGATATGTATATTCATCCTTCTACAGTTGAAAGTTTTAGTGCATTAAAGGTATTTGGTAATATAATGATTCCTGCTGAAAATGGAGAATTAGCAAGTGGTTTATCTGGTGAAGGACGAATGGCTGAACCAGAAAATATTATTACTTTCCTAGAAGCAGATCTCGAAAGCAAATTACCATTAAAAGGAAAAAAAATACTGATTACTGCAGGTCCTACTTATGAAGCAATAGATCCAGTTCGTTTTATTGGTAATCATTCTTCTGGTAAAATGGGATTTGATATTGCCCAAAGTGCAGCCAATCTTGGTGCATCGGTTATATTGATTTCAGGGCCTACTTATTTTAAAATAAATCACCCTTTGGTTCAAGTGATTCCAGTGGTTTCAGCTCAAGAAATGTATGATGCGTGCCATCTGTATTATCAAGAGGTGGATGTGGCTATTGCAGCTGCTGCTGTAGCTGATTATAGACCAAAGAATATCGCTCCGCAAAAGATAAAAAAAGCGACCGATGATTTTACTATTGAACTAGAGAAAACCAAAGATATTTTGGCTTCACTCGGAGAAATTAAGAAAAATCAGTTTTTAATTGGTTTTGCTTTAGAAACTGAAAATGAAATTGAAAATGCTAAAGCGAAAATTCAGAAAAAAAACTTAGATTTGATAGTTCTTAATTCGCTGCAAGATGAAGGAGCTGGATTTGGAAAAAACACCAATAAAGTTACCTTTATAGATAGTGCATTTAGAATCGAGCCAATGGATTTGAAATCTAAAGAGGCTGTGGCCAATGATATTTTAAACAAAGTAATAGCACATTTTTATGGTTAGATTTGTTTTGTTTTTATTTTTTAGTTGCGGCTTCATTCAAGCCCAGCAGCTAAATTGTACTGTGACTTTAAATACACAAAAAATAAGCAATGCCAATCAACAGGTTTTCAAAACCCTGGAAACTGCCATAAATGAATTTGTCAATAAAACAGATTGGACGGGGCAAGCACTTACTCAAAAAGAAAAAGTGGATTGTTCGATGTATATTACGATTTCTAGTTATACTTCTGATCAATTTGTAGCCAATATTCAGGTTCAATCTTCTAGAAATATTTTTAATTCAACTTATTCCTCTCCAGTTTTGAATGTAAATGATAAAGATTTTACTTTTAATTATACGGAATTCGAGAATTTGACATACATCCCAACAAGTTATGATTCAAATTTAGTTTCGGTACTTTCATTTTATAGCTATATAATCTTAGGAATGGATGCCGATACTTTTATTCCATTGTTTGGAGATCGCTATTATAAAGAGGCGTTGAATATTTCTAATTTAGCACAGCAAGGAGGTTACAAAGGATGGAATCAGTCTGATGGTACATTGAGTAGATTTGTTTTGATTAATGATTTAATGTCGCCAACTTACAATGAAATAAGACAATCAAGCTTTCAATATTATTTGGGTTTAGATACAATGCATCAAGATCTTAAGAAAGCAAAAGAAATTGTTAAAGGTTCTTTAATGAATTTATCCAAATTGAATAATACTAAACCAAATTCTTATTTATTGCGTGTTTTTATGGATTCCAAATCAGATGAAATTGTATCAATTTTTTCTGGAGGGCCAAGTGTTGCAATAAATGACATGGTAGATAGTTTAAACAAAACATCTTCATCAAACTCCGGTAAATGGCAATTATTAAAATATTAGTCTTTTTATAATTTCTACTATTTAATCCAATCTACTCATAAAATTTCAAAAATGATAACCTCACTCGCCATAAAAAACTATGCCTTAATTGAAAAATTATCAATCGATTTTTCAAAAGGTTTTTCGATTATTACAGGAGAAACTGGAGCAGGGAAGTCAATAATATTAGGGGCTTTAGGTTTGGCTTTGGGAAAAAGGGCAGACTTGACTTCACTTAAGAATAAAGAAGAAAAATGTGTAATTGAGGCCCATTTTGATATATCCAAATACAATTTGCTGCCTTTTTTTATTGCCAATGATCTGGACTACGAACCGGAAACAATCATTCGAAGAGAAATTTTGCCTTCAGGTAAATCCAGAGCTTTTATAAATGACAGTCCTGTTAATTTACAAGAGCTGCAAGAGTTAAGTTTATATTTAATAGATATTCATTCGCAACAACAAACTCAAGAATTGTCTGATGAGGATGTGCAATTCAAAATTATTGATGCTATTGCAGGTAATTTAGATACAATTGTAGCTTATCAATCGGTTTTGAAAAACTATAAATCGAATAAGTCCAAATTAAATGCTTTAACCAAAAGAAAATCTGAAGCTTCTAAAGAGCAAGAATACAATACTTTTCTTTTGGAAGAATTAGTGTCAGCTAAACTAAAATCTGGTGAGCAAGAATTTCTTGAGGAAAATTATGAGCAACTGAATAATGTAGAAATTATTAAAGAAGCACTTGATAAATCGTTGGCTATCGCCAATGAAGAACAAATTGGAGTTTTTCATAATTTGAACGAAATAAAAAATGCCATTCAGAAAATTGCTCTTTTCTCTGCTGATTATAATTTGTTGTTTGAAAGAATAACAAGTTTAAAAATAGAGTTTGAAGATATTTCAACGGAACTCAACCGTTGTTCTGAAAAATTAATCAATGATCCTGAGCAATTAAATTTGATCAATCAAAAATTGCAATTGATTTATAATTTACAAAAGAAACACCAAGTAAGTACTGTAGATGAGTTATTGGTTATTCAAACCAAATTAGAAAACTCAGTATTGGAATTGGGAAATATTGATGAAGAGATTGCAAAACTAACCGAATTAGTTGATGACAATATTAAAGAGCTAGACCAAATTTGTGACGCTATACATAAGAATAGGTTGGAGGCGATTCCACTTTTGTCACAAAAATTAATATCCATTTTAGAGACTTTGGGAATGCCTAATGTGCGTTTTAATATGGAATTGAAAAGTACTCCAACGTATTTCGAAAATGGAAAAGACGAATTACAATTTTTAATTTCAGCCAATAAAGGAACTGATTTTGGGTTATTGAAAAAAGTGGCTTCAGGTGGAGAGATGTCCCGTATTATGCTTGCTGTGAAAGCAATCTTAGCACAGTATTCCAAATTGCCAACATTGATTTTTGATGAAATTGACACTGGTGTTTCCGGGGAAATTGCCAATAGAATGGGAGGAATTATGAAAGAAATGAGTACTCAGATGCAAATATTTGCAATAACCCATTTACCTCAAATTGCAGCTAAGGGTAATGAGCATTTTAAAGTATTTAAATCTACTGTTGGAGACGATACCCAATCAGAATTGAAATTACTTTCGAGTGAAGAACGAGTTGTAGAAATTGCACAAATGCTCTCAGGAACTGTTATTTCAGATTCGGCCTTAAATCACGCAAAAGCCTTGTTGAACTAAATAATTGGACTATATTTGCCCATTCAATTTTAAAAGCTTTAAAAGATTCAATTAATTGAAATTATATATTATAAATTAACGTACTGATAATATGATTATAGAACCAAGAATGAGAGGATTTATTTGTTTGACAGCCCAACCAAAAGGGAGCGAACAAAGTGTTAAAAATCAAATTGAATATGTAAAATCAAAAGGAACTATAGCCGGAGCTAAGAAAGTATTGGTTATCGGAGCTTCAACTGGTTTTGGTTTGGCTTCAAGAATTACAAGTGCTTTTGGTTCTGATGCAGCTACAATTGGTGTGTTTTTTGAAAAAGAGCCTGCAGAAGGAAAAACTGCTTCTCCAGGTTGGTATAATTCAGCTGCTTTTGAAAAAGAAGCTCAAAAAGCTGGTTTGTACGCAAAAAGTATTAACGGTGATGCGTTTTCAAATGAAGTAAAAAGACAAACATTAGATCTTATTAAAGCTGATTTAGGTCAAGTTGACTTAATTATATACAGTCTTGCTTCACCGGTAAGATTAAATCCAAACACTGGTGTTTTACACCGTTCTGTTTTGAAACCTATCGGAGGTACTTTTACCAATAAAACAGTTGATTTTCATACTGGAAAAGTTTCTGAAATTTCAATCGAACCTTGTAATGACGAAGATATTACCAATACAGTTGCCGTAATGGGTGGTGAGGATTGGGCAATGTGGATTGATGCTTTGAAAGCTGAAAATTTATTGGCTCCAGGTGCTACAACTGTTGCTTATTCATACATCGGGCCATCATTAACTGAGGCTGTTTATAGAAAAGGAACAATTGGTCGTGCCAAAGATCACTTAGAAGCTACAGCATTCACTATTTCAGATAGTTTAGCAGATATCAACGGTAAAGCTTATGTTTCTGTAAATAAAGCTTTGGTAACTCAAGCTAGTTCTGCAATTCCTGTTATTCCATTGTACATTTCTTTATTGTATAAAATAATGAAAGAGAAAGGAATTCACGAAGGATGTATCGAACAAATTCAACGTTTGTACCAACAAAGACTATATACTGGAGAAGCGATGATAACTGATGACAAAGGAAGAATCCGTATTGACGATTGGGAAATGCGTGAGGATGTTCAGGCTCAAGTTGCTAAATTATGGTTAGAAGCTACAACTGAGAATCTTGCTGAATTAGGAGATTTAGAAGGATATAGAAGTGATTTCTACAATCTGTTTGGTTTCGGATTTGATGGTGTTGATTATAAAGCAGACACAAACGAAATGGTTGCTATTCCAAGTATTGGGTAATTAGCAAACAATATTTATAATTTTCGAAAACACCTTATTACTTGATAGTTTAAATCAAGAGAATAAGGTGTTTTTTTATAGCCTAGTTTCGATTAATTAAATTTGGAGCAGAAAGATTTTGCATTTTTTGGAAATATCGTCCCGCTTTCCGTTGCAATCTTTTGTGCCGAACCCCGGCACAAAAGGATTTTCACTTCAATCGGGGCTAAGGTCAGAAATTTTGCTTTTTTGGAAAGATTTAAAAAAGGAAAAAATACAATCTCAGAGTTATAGTATAATTTTAAATGTCATTTTATGTATAATTTATTAAAAGGAAAAAGAGGAATTATTTTTGGTGCTTTAGATGAAAATTCAATAGCTTGGAAAACAGCCGAACGTATTCATGAGGAAGGAGGAATTTTTGTTTTGACAAATGCTCCTGCAGCAATGCGATTGGGAAATATTGATGCATTAGCAGAAAAAATTGGATGCCAAATTATTCCTGCAGATGCAACTTCGGTTACAGATTTAGAAGTACTGGTTGGTAAAGCGGTTGAGATTTTAGGAGGTAAAATTGATTTTGTTTTACATTCTATCGGAATGTCAGTCAATGTTAGAAAAGGAAATCATTATACGAATCAAAATTATGAATATACCGAAAAAGGCTGGAATGTTTCAGCAGTTTCTTTTCATAAATTGATGCAGGTATTATACAAAAAAGATGCAATGAATGAGTGGGGAAGCATCATCGCTTTATCATATATGGCTGCACAGCGTGTTTTCCCTGATTATAATGACATGGCCGACAATAAGGCTTTTCTAGAATCTGTAGCACGCAGTTTTGGGTATTTCTTTGGAAGAGATAAAAAAGTAAGAGTGAATACCATTTCGCAATCTCCAACTGCCACTAGAGCAGGTCAGGGAGTTAAAGGATTTGGAGGTTTTATTGCTTTCGCAGATAAAATGTCGCCTTTAGGGAATGCAACAGCAGCAGAATGTGCGGATTATATAGTTGTTATGTTTTCGGATTTGACCAGAAAAGTGACTTTGCAAAACTTATTACATGATGGAGGATTCTCCAATATGGGAGTTAGCCAAGAAGTAATGGAAATGTTTGAATAGGGAATTAAAGACGTTTGTTATACCAAAAACCATCAATTATTTATTTGATGGTTTTTTTATTGATAAAGAGTACCTTTGCCGGAAATTTAAATTAAACGAATAAAAAAATAATAACCCAATTACTATTATGTTGTTTTCATTGATCATTCCCGTTTATAATCGCCCTGATGAAGTAGATGAATTATTAGAAAGTTTAGCAAAATCAACCTATGAGGAAATTTTTGAAATTGTGTTGATAGAGGATGGTTCTACAATTCGATGTCAAGATGTTGCTAGAAAATATGGTGATAGACTAGATATTTCGTACTACTACAAAGAAAATTCAGGCCCAGGTGATTCCAGAAACTACGGAATGAATAAAGCTAGAGGGGATTATTACATTATTTTCGACTCAGATTGCATTATACCAAGTAATTATTTGACTGAAGTTGATAAAGCCTTGAAGGAGAATTATGTGGATTGTTTTGGAGGCCCAGATAAAGCTTTGGATAGTTTTTCGGATATTCAGAAAGCTATTAATTTTGCAATGACCTCTTTCCTTACTACAGGTGGAATTAGAGGAGGATCAGAAAAAATCGGAAAATTTCAACCGAGAAGTTTTAACATGGGGATTTCTCGTAAGGCATTTGAAGTTTCTAAAGGCTTTGGTAATATTCATCCAGGAGAAGATCCAGATTTGTCTATCCGCTTGTGGAACTTAGGTTTTGAAACCCGACTTTTCTCTAATGCATTTGTTTATCATAAAAGAAGAATTGATTGGGGGAAATTTTCTATACAAGTAAATAAGTTTGGTAAAGCTAGGCCAATTCTAAATAGTTGGTATCCAGAATATAATAAATTAACTTTTTTCTTCCCAACGTTTTTTATAATAGGATTTTTTGTATCTTTAGTATTGTTGATTTTTAATCAAGATATTCTGCTTAAATTTTATTTTGGCTATTTTTTGGCATTATTTTTGCTGTCTTCTATTCAGAATAAAAGTGTTAAAATTGGCTATTTATCAATTATTGCAGTTTGGAAACAGTTTTATGGATATGGAATTGGATTTTTAAAATCTTATGTTAAAGTAATAATTTTAAAACAAGATCCAAAGGAAACTTTTCCAGAACTGTTTTTTAAAATATAATATGACTAAAATTATAGGTTTAACTGGTGGAATTGGGAGCGGAAAAACTACCGTTGCTAATGAATTTTCATCTCTGGGCATTCCTGTTTATATTACAGATCTGGAAGCAAAAAAAATGATGCAGTCTGATTTTGTTTTGAATCGTATAAAAGAAGAATTCGGAAATATAGTTTTTGATAAAGATGTGTTGCTACGGGAAAAATTATCTGAAATTGTTTTTAATGATAGTGAAAAATTAGCCAAGCTTAACGGAATTGTACATCCTGCAGTGAAACAACATTTCAAGAAATGGCTTTTGGATCATCAAAATAATCCGTTTGTTATTTACGAAAGCGCAATTTTATTTGAAAGTGGCAGTTATAAAGAGTGTGATTATGTTGTAAATGTTGTAGCTCCATTAGAACTAAGGATTCAAAGAGTTATAGAAAGAGATAAAACAACACGAGAAAAAGTTTTGGAAAGAATAAAAAATCAGTGGAATGATGAGGAAAAGTCATCAAAAAGTGATTTTATTGTTGAAAATACTAGTATGGAGGCGATAAAGCTTGAAATTGTTAAAATTCTTAATTTTTTAAGAATTAAACAAACGAAGTCTTAAATGTTAATCTTTGGTTAATGCTTTATTTACTATATTGTTAAAATACTAATTTTGCTTGAATGAACAAATTATTTTTTAGATTACTTGTGTTGTTAATGAGCTTATCCTTGATCGGGATAATTCTTGTGCAGGTATATTGGTTTAACAGTTCATTCAAGAATAATGATGAACAATTTAAATTTCATGTTAAACAAGTAATAGGCAATGTTGCTGAAAAATTGCAGAATCGTGAAGCTTATAGTTTTTATGATAAATACAATCATTATAAAGATAGTACTGGTAAAGTTCCTAGAAGAGATGATTTATTAGAATTTTACTATGTTCAAAAAAATCCAAAGACTAATCAAACGATTATTTATTCGAATAGTATAATATCCGAAGATTTTAAAATTTCATCTGGACTTTTTGATAAAAAATTTGATACAGAAAGTTTTAAGAACTTCAATTCTAGAAGGGTTACGGAAGTTTATAATAAGAATAATCTCGATAATTCTGGTATACAGGAAAGTTTGATTCCTGATGTTAAAATTGAAAAATCGGGTAATTTAGACATTTTGGATAATGCTCAGTTTGAAATTTTCTTTAAGGACATAGCTTCTGCAATGCCACTTCAAGAAAGAATATCAAAAGAGGTTTTAAGGGAGATTATCAAGAAGGAATTAGAAGAATACGGTGTGAAAACCAAGTTTGAGTTCGGGATTTTAAGTAATGGGATTCAAACCAAAGTAAAATCGGATAATTTTAAGTATGATATAGATGCGACTTATTCGATACCGATTTTTACAGATAATGAAGGAAACGAAAAGTATAAATTGTTAGTTACTTTTCCGCATAAAAAGAAATTTTTATTGTCTGAATTGGTGAGTATTACGATTTTGTCTATCATTTTTACGCTTATTATTATTATTGCTTATACTAGTGCTTTAAATCAGTTAATTCGTCAAAGACAAATTTCGGAGATTAAGACAGATTTCATCAATAATATGACGCATGAGTTCAAGACACCAATTGCCACAATAAACCTTGCTTTGGATGCTATTCGAAATCCAAAGATTATTGAAGACAAAGAGAAAGTGTTTAAGTACCTCGAAATGATTCGGGACGAAAACAAAAGAATGCATGCCCAGGTTGAAAATGTATTAAGGATTTCTAAATTAGAAAAGAAAGAATTAAATATCATAAAGGAATCAAGCGATATTGAGGAAGTTATAAATGATGCTATCGAACATGTTAATTTGATTTTAGAAGATAGAGAGGGGAGTGTTGATATTCATTTTGGGGCAGTAAGAAAAACAGTTTTACTGAATGATGTTCACTTTACGAATGTAATAGTCAATATTTTGGAAAATGCGATAAAGTATACGCCTGGCATTCCTAAAATAGATATTTACACCGAAAATATCAAGGATATGGTTCTTGTTAAAATAAAAGATAATGGCGTGGGTATGAGTAAAATTGCTCAAAAAAGAATTTTTGAAAAATTTTATAGAGAACATACCGGTGACATACATAATGTGAAAGGACATGGTTTAGGTCTTGCTTATGTAAAAAGAATCGTTGACGACCATAATGGTCAAATATATGTAGAAAGTGAAAAGGGAAAAGGAAGTACCTTCATTATAAAATTACCTTTAATAAATTAGAGTATGGAAAACACAAATAAAAAAATACTATTAGTAGAAGATGACCTTAATTTTGGTGCAGTTCTAAAAGACTATTTAATGCTAAATGATTTTGATGTTGTTTTGGCTAAAAATGGTATGGAAGGTTTTGAAAAATTCAAAAAGGATTCCTATGATTTATGCATCCTTGATGTGATGATGCCATACAAAGATGGGTATACTTTAGCAAAGGAAATAAGAGAAAAAAATAACGATGTGCCTATCATTTTTCTTACCGCAAAGTCAATGAAAGAGGATGTATTGAAAGGATATAAAGCAGGTGCAGATGATTATTTGAACAAACCTTTTGATTCTGAGGTTTTATTGATGAAAATCAAAGCCATCATTCAAAGAAAAGCATCTGATGTGAAAACAGAAGCGGTTCAATTTGAATTTAATGTTGGTAAGTTTCATTTGAATTCAAAACTTCGTTTCTTAACTTTTAATAACGAAGAACCTATTAAGTTGTCTCCAAAAGAGAATGAACTTCTTAAAATGTTGATTTTACACGAAAATGATTTGATGCCAAGAGAATTGGCTTTAACAAAAATATGGAGAGATGATAACTATTTTACTTCTAGAAGTATGGATGTTTACATCGCCAAACTAAGAAAGTATTTAAAACAAGACGAGGATGTTGAAATTTTAAACATTCACGGAGAAGGATTCCGATTAGTAGTGAAAGGTAAATAATTAGGTCTTGTTAAGTCATAAAAAAAGCTTCGATTAATTTCGAAGCTTTTTTGTTTTATATCCAATTGAGTTGCAAAGCAAAGCATGTTTTATCCTCTTTGGTGATGCTAAAAACTGCATCGGTATCATTTATGCATTCGTGAATGATGACTTTATCTTTTAAAGAGAGTTCTTTTAAAAAGTTCATCTCAAAGCTTTTTATTTGTTGAGACAGTATTTTGTTCTCATCAACTAAATCCAAACACCATTCCAAGTATTTTACATTATTGGCGTGATTGACAATATCTAAATCCGACATGAAAACAGTTCTTTCAAAAATTATTTCTTTTTCTTGCGGTAAATTTATTTTTGAGAAGCCCATTTCTGTGGCTCTGTTTTCAGGATACAACTCAAAATGTTCATAGGGAAGTGCCAAAGGTTCCGGTCTGCGGGCTTTGGTATTAAAAACGGCCCAAAAAGTTTCTGATCCCACTGTTTTTTTACCATTGACATGCATTTCGAGAGCACGTACAGAACGGGAGTTTTCAAGGGAATTGATCCAAGTTTTTACAGTTACAACATCTCTCCATTTTGGTAATTCGGTGATTTCTACCCTCATTCTGCTTAAAACCCAAGCTTGGTTAAATTCCTGCATATCGGTAAAGCTGATTCCTCCCACTTCGGAGTGAGCGGCAGCTGTTAATTGCAATAAATTGCATAAATCAGTGTATTTTAAATAGCCATTTGGAGTACATTGGGTAAAATTTATTTCCCAGTCTTTACTCAATATGGAAGTGAAATTTGGATCTATTGGCATTTGAATTTAAGATTTAAGATTGCAGAATTTAGATTTTAGATTGATTTTTGATTGTCTATATATTCAATTATTTCCTTTCGCTCTGTTAAATAATCAAACCATTTGGTGTTTTCTTTTCGTTTGAACCAAGTGAGCTGGCGTTTTGAAAATCGTCGGGTATTTTTCTTGATTTCTTCGATGGCAAAATGCAACATAAATTCTCCATCAAAATAACTGAATAATTCTCGATACCCAACCGTTTGCAAAGCATTTAATTCTTTATGTCCATATAAAGCTTGAGCTTCGGCTAAAAGGCCTTGATTGAGCATAATATCTACTCGTTGGTTTATTCTTTCGTAAATCACGTTTCTGTCTGCTTCAAGACCAATGATGATCGGTGTGAAGTTTCGATTGTTTTTCTTTTGATTTAAAAACGACGAATATGGTTTTCCGGTTCCAAGACAAACTTCTACAAATCGCATCATACGTTGCGGATTTTGTAAAGTTTGAGGGTTTTCGGAAGTTATTTTTTGAAAATATATTGGATCGAGTTTCTCTAACAGTTGTTGTAAATATTCAATACCTAGATTTTCATAATTTAAATTTACGTTTTCACGAATGGAAGAATCTATGGCCGGAAATTCATCAAATCCTTTTAAAATGGCATCGACATATAATCCAGAACCGCCAACAAGCACTATGTAATCATTGTTTTGGAATAATTCTTCTATTTTTATAAGTGCTTCTTTTTCAAAATCGCCTACGGTATAATTATCAAATATGGATTTGTTTTGGATGAAATGGTGTGTCGCTGATGCCAATTCTTCTGGACTGGGGACTGCAGTTCCAATGGACATTTCCTTGAAAAACTGCCGGCTGTCGCAGGAAATGATTTCACAATTATAGTGATTGGCAAGGTCAATGCTTAAGGCTGTTTTTCCTATGGCTGTTGGTCCGACTATGGTAATTAAATATTTCATTTAGTTTTATTGCAATGTTTTCATTTGCTCTTTTTTAACGTAATCTTGTCATTAGCCCAGATGGTAATGAAAACCCCGGAGTTATTCTAGTTTGTTTTTCTTGGTATAAAAGAGCGACTGAAAGAAGCTCCTTTTATGCCTTAGAAAAACTACTGGAATAATGAGGAGTTGTAGTGTGCAGCTGGATTAGCTACTGCCAATAAAGTCATTTAATTTATTGCCGCAGTGATGACAAAATAAAGCTTCTTTGTTTTGAATGACCGTATTGCATTTGGCACAAGAAGTTTTGAATGTGTCTGAGTTTGTATTTGAATTTATGTTTCTTTTTGCAAATTCAGCTGTTATAATTCCAGTGGGAACTGCAATGATTCCGTAACCTAAAATCATTACTAATGAAGCGAAAATCTGCCCTAGGGGAGTTTGTGGAGAAATGTCGCCGTAACCAACTGTTGTTAAGGTTACGATAGTCCAATAAATGCTTGTTGGGATACTTGTGAAACCACTTTCTTTGCCTTCGATAATGTACATTATTGATCCAATAATGATCGTGCAGATTAAAACAAAATAAATAAAGACAATGATTTTTCCTTTACTGGCGTTGATAGCCTCCTTTAAATGTATGGATTGACTAGTGAAATGAGGGTGATTTATGATTTTGAATAGTCGTAATAATCGTAGAGCCCGCACAACGGTTAAAATACTTGTTCCTGGAAAAAATAGGGACAAATACATAGGTAATGTTGCGATTAAATCTATTATACCATAGAAACTAAAAATGTATTTGACAGGTTTGTCTATGGAAATTACCCGCAATATATACTCGATGGTGAAGAAAATAGTAATTACCCATTCTAAAAAAACGAGTTGGCTGTGGTATTTTGCATCAAAACCTTCAACAGTTTCCATTATAATCAAAAAGAGACTCAATAGGATGACGCCCAAAAGTATCAAATCAAATATTCGGCCGGCTTTTGTAGTTGTGCCGTGGACTATGATTCGAGTTTGTTGCCTGAAAATATCATATTTTGATTTAAATTTCCCCAATTATGATTATTAAAAATTAATAATTTTTAGAACCCTATTTTTTCTCAAATAGGCTTGAATATAACCTCTGGTGTTTCTATTATTAGGTATTGGCACTAGGATGTTTTTTAAGATTTCGGGGTTTATGATTTGATAATTTAAATCATAAAATGCATAACCTCTGCATATTCCTTTTTCGATTAATATGGCGCTGTGTTCTCCTGTTTTCCTTCCTTTATCAATGATAATCATGTTTTTGTTATCGAAAAGGTTTTTGTCGATAAAAACCTGAACTTTAGAATTGTATTCTTCTGAAGTTATTTGCCCGATACAAGCGCCATCGCATTGATTGTTCTCATGTTGGGCGCAAGGAGTTTTTGAAGTAGAAAGCCCAGTTAGTTTTGGGCACAACTGATAGCTTGAAGTAATGCGACTAAGAGCACTTTTCCCTTCCTGTTGGTTGGCAAATGCGGTTATTTCTTTTTTACGGCCATCGGCTTTTTGAAGTTTTAAATTCAAATATCCATTCGGGTCTTTATCGGCATAAATAGCCCACGATAAAGTGTTTTTGCGCGCCATTCTGTTATAAATAGGACTATTTTTCTTTATTTCTTCCGATTCTTTTAATAGCGCAATCAATTCGCTTCCAGTTTCTTCAAAAGTTACGGTAAATACTTCGGCTTGGATTTTTTTGGAACTTGTGGTTATACCAGTAAAATGCTGATTGACTCTTTTTTTGATGTTTTTGCTTTGGCCAATAAATATGATGTTACCATCTTCGCGATGAATGTAATAAATTCCCGTTTTTGAAGGTAGGCTTTCGATAATATCCAATAATTTTGGAGAAACACCTTTGATTACTTCAAATTTGATGAGTTCTTTTGTAATGGTTTTTTCAAGATCTTTGTCCAAGAGCATCTTGAAAAGTTTGACTGTCGCCATGGCATCACCGCTTGCTCTGTGTCTGTCAGCCATTGGGATTCCTAATGCACGAACTAATTTTCCTAAACTATGGGAGGGTTGTTCTGGCATCAATCGTTGGGATAATTCTACGGTACATAGGGTTTTTATGTTGAAATCATACCCAAGGCGACGAAATTCGGTACGGAGAATTCTATAGTCAAATGAGGCATTGTGTGCCACAAGGACACAGTCATTTGTCATTTCGATAATGCGTTTAGCTACTTCAAAAAACTTTGGAGCACCGCGAAGCATTTCATTGTTTATACCTGTAAGTTTGACTACAAATGGCTGAATGGGGATTTCAGGGTTGATTAAACTGATGAATTGATCCACGATTTCATGACCATCAAATTTATAGATAGCAATCTCCGTTATTCCTTCTTCGTTGAATTGTCCTCCTGTGGTTTCTATGTCGAGTATTGCGTACAAAATTCAGTATTCAGTTTTTAGTATTCAGTTTATCATCTGAGATCAAAAAAATATTTATCTACCTCCAAAGATACTACTTCCAATCCGAACCATTGTACTGCCACACTCAATTGCTAATTGATAATCGCCTGACATTCCCATGGAAATAGATTTCAGATTTTTATAATCATCAAAAATAGATTTCAAATGTGAAAATTCCTTTTTGATTTGGCTTTGATTATCCGTAAAAGTCGCCATTCCCATCAAACCGATAATTCGGATGTTTTTCATCTCTTTAAAAACAGTTGAAGATAGTAGTGCTGACAGTTCTTCTTCGTCAAGTCCGAATTTTGATTCTTCTTCGGCTATGTATATTTGTAGTAAGCAATCGATAACTCGATTGTTTTTTAGGGCTTGTTTATTGATTTCTTCTAATAATTTCAAACTATCCACTCCATGAATTAAGCTTACGAACGGAGCCATATATTTAACTTTATTAGTTTGTACATGTCCAATCATGTGCCATTCGATGTCTTTTGGCATTTGTTCCCATTTTTCGACCATTTCCTGAATTTTGTTTTCACCAAAGATGCGTTGACCGGCATCATAAGCTTCCATCAAATCAGAAACGGGTTTGGTTTTGGAAACAGCTACCAAAGTAACATGCTCTGGAAGAGTGGATTTTATATCTAGGAGGTTTTGTTGAATGGACATGGCACTGATTATTAAAGATTAAACAAACTGTTTCGAAATCTTTTCAGTCTTTTTACTTTCGCTATAGTCATAGAAACCTTCACCTGATTTCACTCCTAATTTTCCTGCTCTCACCATATTTACCAATAACGGGCAAGGAGCATATTTTGGGTTTTTGAAACCATCGTACATTACATTTAAAATGGCAAGACAAACGTCAAGACCAATAAAATCTGCTAGTTGCAAAGGACCCATTGGGTGGCCCATTCCCAGTTTCATTACAGTGTCAATTTCATAAACCCCCGCAACTTTGTTGTATAAAGTTTCGATTGCTTCATTAATCATTGGCATGAGAATTCTATTGGCAACAAAACCCGGGTAATCGTTTACTTCTACCGGAACTTTACCTAATTTTTCAGATAACTTCATGATGATGTTGGTCACTTCATCACTTGTATTATAACCACGAATGATTTCTACCAGTTTCATAATTGGCACCGGATTCATAAAGTGCATTCCTATTACGCGTTCCGGATGTGCCACAACAGCTCCAATTTGAGTAATGGAAATTGACGAAGTATTGGTTGCTAAAATTGTATTGTGCGAACAAGCTTCGTTTAATTGTTTGAAAATATTCAGTTTTAATTCTACATTTTCGGTTGCTGCTTCAACTACCAAATCAACTCCAACAACACCATCTTTAATGTCGGTGTAGGTAATAATATTGGTAATTGTTTTGGCTTTGTCTTCTTCGGTTATGGTTCCTTTTAAAACCATTCGGTCCAAGTTGGCTGCTATTGTTGCCATTCCTTTGTCTAATGATTTTTCGGAAACGTCAATTAATTTTACGGTAAAACCACTTTGGGCAAAAGTATGAGCAATTCCGTTACCCATTGTTCCTGCTCCAATCACAGCTATAATTTTCATTTTTTTGTATTTTAAAGTTAAAAAAGTTTAAAATTTAAAGACCGATGATTGACTTTAAACTTTAAACTTTAAATGTGTATTTTTAGTTATTATTTTTTAAAACAATCAATAATTTGATAAGCTACTCTCAAAGCCTCAGTAGCTTGTTCCAATGTAACCACTGGTGTAGTGTTGTTATTGATAGCATTAGCAAATGATTCTAATTCGTCAAGTATGGCGTTATTTTGTTCTACATCGGGATTAGAGAAATAAATTTGTTTTTTTACTCCCTCTGCATTTTGTAAAATCATATCAAAATCACCTGGAACTTCTGGTGCATCTTTCATTTTTACCACTTCACATCTTTTTTCCAGAAAATCTACTGAGATATAAGCGTCTTTTTGAAAAAAACGTGATTTACGCATGTTTTTCATTGAAATGCGGCTTGCAGTTAAATTCGCAACGCAACCATTTTCGAATTCAATTCTGGCATTGGCAATATCTGGAGTATCACTTATTACAGAAACTCCGCTTGCATTGATATTTTTCACTTTTGATTGAACTACACTCATGATAGCATCGATATCGTGTATCATTAAATCCAAAACAACAGGAACATCGGTTCCTCGAGGATTGAATTCGGCTAATCTATGGGTTTCAATAAACATGGGATTTTCAATCATGTTTTTGGTAGCAATAAATGCAGGATTGAATCTTTCAACATGTCCAACTTGTCCTTTTACATTGTATTCTTTGGCAAGTGCTATGATTTCTTCAGCTTCTTCAACCGTATTGGAAATGGGTTTTTCTATAAAAACGTGTTTACCCGATTTGATGGCTACTTTGGCACATTTATAGTGGGAAAGAGTAGGGGTGACAATATCAATAACATCAACTGCATGAATCAATGTTGCTATAGTGCTGAAATTTTTATATCCAAATTCTTTACTTATTTTTTCAGCGTTTTCTTGATTGGGGTCATAAAAACCGACTAATTCATACTTATCAGATTGTTGTAATAAACGCAAATGTATTTTACCAAGATGCCCAGCACCCAATACTCCAATTTTCAGCATAATAATGTTGTTTCCACAAAAATAGTAATAAATTAAGAAATTCCAATTTATAAAAATGCTAAATTCAGCTGATATGTATTATTATTTTGAATGTGAATTAGGTTTTATTTTGGATTGGAAATTGATTTAGTTTTCTATTTTTGTTCCATAATAAAAACCTTAAATTTTGAAAGATACAGCCAAGCATCAAGGACTTCGAAATCAATTAGTAACCGTTTTGCAACAAAAGGGGATTACTGATAAGAATGTCTTGGAGGCTATTAAAAAAATCCCTCGTCATTTATTTTTAAATTCAAGTTTTGAAGACTACGCTTATCAAGATAAGGCTTTTCCTATCGCTGCAGGTCAGACTATTTCCCAGCCTTATACCGTTGCTTTTCAATCACAGCTGTTGGAAATTAAAAAAGGGCATAAAGTTTTGGAAATAGGGACAGGTTCTGGTTATCAAACGGCAGTTTTGTGCTTGGTGGGTGCTCAAGTATATAGTATAGAAAGACAAAATGAGTTATTCAAACAAACCTCTGCATTATTGCCTAAACTAGGAATTCGTCCCAAACATCTTTCCTTTGGAGATGGTTATAAAGGATTACCCAATCATGCTCCGTTTGATAGTATTATTGTAACAGCAGGTGCTCCAATAATTCCTCAGCCTTTGATGGCACAGCTAAAAATAGGTGGAAGGCTTGTTATTCCGTTGGGAGAAGATGTTCAAATTATGACACTATTAATTCGCATCAATGAAACGCAATTTGAAAAACATGAATTTGGTGAATTTCGTTTTGTTCCTTTATTAGAAGATAAAAATTAAAAGAAAACCTAATGATATAAAAAAAAAGCAACACTAAATTTTCAGTGTTGCTTTTTTGTTTTAATCTTTTGAATGAAAAGGAACGATGTTTTTATTTTTTTGCCATATAACCATCAGCTCTCATTTGTTGTACGCAAGCTTCCATGATTTCATCAACAGTAGTGTCCACGTGTGATACATCCAAAGATTTTGTGGTTGCACTCCAAACAAGTTTATTGTTTTTCAAGTCAAAAATATTCGTTTCAATATAGTAATAGGTGTTTTCCTGATAGTATCCAGGAGTGTAGTAAGCAGGAGCGTAAGCACCGTACCAACCGCCAAATCCTGCGCCGTAACCCATTCCGTAACCGCCTACATAGCCATATCCCATACCAGGATATCCCATTCCGCCATAGTAGTTTGCCGTTCCAGGAACGTATTGAGTTTCTTTATCTGCTCTAATGAAACGCAATGTGATTACTCCATCAAAACCTTCTGATTGTACAATACTTATTTTTTGTTCCTGAGTAAGGTTTAAATTTTGTTGGTTTAAATAATTGTAGGAAGGATTTAGAATTTGTGGGTTTATGGAAGCAATCCTGTTTTCAGTTGTTCTTCTGGTACTTTCATCTTTTACTAAGGCAACCACCAAAACTTTTTTGAAGTTTTCTTTTGCAAGTGTAGAGTTAGGGTCTTTCCAACTGGATACAATTGATGTGTTACTACCGCAACTTGCTAAGCATACAGAGATTAAAATGACAAATAATTTTTTCATAGTTTGTTTGTTTTTCGTTATAATGTAAGTAAAAGTAATTATAATTTGAAAATAAAAACTATGAAAAGAGGTTAAATTTTAACCTGATTTGCTTTAATATGCTTTTTTTATTCTGTCTAAGTCTCTTTTAGTGTCTTGTTCTTTTAGCGATTCTCTTTTATCGTATGTTTTTTTACCTTTACAAAGACCAATCTGTAATTTAGCCAATCCCTTTTCGTTGGTAAATAACTTTAACGGAACTATAGTAAGACCTTTTGCCTGAACACTTCTAAGTAAACCTTTCAATTCTCTTTTGTTCAAAAGCAATTTACGTTCACTTCTTGCTTTATGATTAAATTGATTCCCAAAAGTATATTCTTCAATATAAGTATTGATTGCAAAAAGTTCATTGCCGCTAAATTCGCAGAAACTTTCGGTGATATTTGCTTTCCCTAATCGAATGGATTTGATCTCTGTTCCAGCCAAAACAATTCCAGCAGTAAAGGTTTCAAGGATTTCATAATCGAAACGGGCTCTTTTATTGAGTATGTTGACGGTTTTTTGCATAGTTGCGCAAATTTAGGAACTAATTAATGAAAGACCAATTGTTTTTAGGAAAATGCTATAAATTTGTATCATGGAAAAACAACAATCAAAAGATCCGCTTCACGGGGTCACACTCCAAAAAATAGTAGAAACATTAGTCGAATATTATGGATTTGACACCTTGGGAGAGCTGATTAAAATTAAATCGTTCAATGAAAACCCAAGTATAAAATCAAGTCTCACCTTTTTACGAAAAACCGATTGGGCCCGAAAACAAGTTGAAGAGTTGTACATAAAAACTATTAAAAAAGTACAATCCAAATAATTAGAAGCTATTTCCAGCTGTACACTATATCTGTTGTCCCGAACCCCAGGACAATAGGATGACGTTTCCATCTGGGCTAAGGCATTGGTTTTTATAAGAATGATTAGTGTATTACGAGGAACGATTATTTTTTACCTATTATTTGAAATCCATTAGCAATATTACCATTCATTGTTTTTACAATTAGAGGGTTTTCTATTAAAATTTCAAAATCTTTCGTCAATGTTTTAATCCACTCTTTTGTATGATGACGAAAAGTGGCTCCTTCTGGAAGTTTGAAAACGCCAAAATTGTTTTCGTCTCCATTTAAACACTCATATCGTTCAACTTCAACTGATTTTTCTTGTATGTAGTAATCGCTTATGTAGATTATTCCCCCTTTTTTAAGTTTAGACAAAAGTAAATTTAGTAAACTCCTTTGTCCTTCATTGGAAGGAATGCAAGTTAAAACAGCAAAAAGAATAATGCAATCAACAGAATTCTCTTCAAGTTTTAGATCAGTTGGATTTTCAATATGGTAAAGGGATAAATTATTTTCTGATATTCCTCTCGCAATTAATTCTTTGGAAGTGTCGAATCCAGAAACATTTTCAAAACCTAAATGGGTCAATTCTTTTACGATCCTTCCATATCCACATCCAAAGTCAACAATTATACTTTGTTTATTTAAAAATTGATTTATTAATTCAATATCTATCGGATGTGTAAAAGTTTTAATTTCTGCTACTTCGTCCCAATATTCTTTTTGGTTATCTAAATCCATTGTGGCAGTTTTTTAAAGGTTCATTTCCATAATTGGCATAAACCTATCTTTTATTGAAGTTTCGAACTCTCCGATTTTTTTGAAACCAATTTTTATATAAAAATTCTCAGCATTTGGTTCAGCATCTAAAGTTATCTTTTCAAAATTTTTATTTTTCATTCGATTTAAAAAATCGATCATCAAATATTTACCAAATCCTTTTCCAATATATTCGGGTAAAATAAATAAGTTGTCAAGTATTATATTCTTTTCTTCTTTAATGATAAAAGAATAATAACCAACTATTTCATTGTTGTTTACCAATTTAAAAACGAAATTATTTTCAATATAATCTTTTGAAATGGTTAGATTATCACTCCACTTTAAAATTTGTTCTTCAGAATATCCCCAATATGCTTTTGACTTTTTTGTTATTTCGGTCAAAACTTCATTGTCATTTGTACTTGCTTCTTTGATTTCCATTTTTTTTAATTAAAGCAATTATACATTAGCAGACATTCAAAATTATTTATTCAAAAGGGAATAGATCATTGAATCAAGAAAACGGCCTTCGTAGTATTCATTTTCCAATAAATGAGCCTCTTTTATAAAACCATTTTTTAACAAAACATTTTCCGAACCTTTGTTTTGAGGATCCAAAATAGCCTCTATGGAATGCAGTTTCATGTCTTTAAATCCATATTCGACCACTTTTTGTAATGCTTCCGATACGATTCCTTTTCCGTTGAATTTTGGGAATATCATATAGCCAACTTCGGCTCTGTAATGTTCCGGTTTCATTCGGTAATAACCAATAATTCCAATTAGTTTTTCAGGTTCGTCAAGAAAATAAATGCCCCAGTTGATACCTATGCCATTTTCTATTTTATCATCAAACATGGAGATAAGTTCCAAAGCATCTTCTTTGCTCTTGAGATAAGGTCTTGGAATGTATTTCATGACTTCATCATTAGAACGCAAGGATAAAATAGCCTCCGCATCATTTGCAGCGAGTTGACGTAATTGTAAACGTTGGGTTTTTAATATTGGAAATGGTAAAAAATTAATTTCTAGCATAAAGTTCAATTGTTTTAGTTTTAGAGAATTTCAATACTGAAAGCAGAATGAAAAGTTGCGTTTGCTTCCAATATTTGAATGCCTTCTTTTTCAAAAAGATTACCAAATTTATTCACAGTGTCAGAATAGCCAAACCAAGGTTCAATGCATATAAAAGGCGCATTTGATGGAGTCCAAATTCCTAAATCGGGAAAATCGGAATAGCTAACTTTTAAAAACGGTTTGGATTTCTCCAAAATGGTTATAGATTTGGACGCTATGTTTTTGAAAACCAAAGCATCATTTGCAAAAAGTCCATAATTTAAATGCAATTCACTTTTGTCCAAATGTAATTCATCGGTAGTATCCGAAATTAAACCATCTTTCAATAAATAATAGTTTAAGGTTTCCTTTTTCTCAAAAGCCAAACTGTAATTTTCAAAATTTCCTGGCAAATCAAATGCTGGATGTGCTCCAATAGAAAACGGCATTTTTGTATTTCCATTATTGAAGACTTTATACTCAATTTTTAAGGATTTGTTTTCCAAAGTATATATTAAGTGTAAATCAAAATCGAATGGATATTTTTCCTTGGTTTCTGAAGATGAAACTAATGAAAAAGTCGCGCTATCTTCTTGTTTATCAATTAATTCAAACTCCATTTCACGAGCAAAACCATGTCGCGATAATTGATATTGAACATTATTCTGTTGGTAGGAATTGTCTTTTAGAGTACCTACAATTGGAAATAAAACAGGAGAATGCTTTCCCCAAAAGGCTGGATTTCCACCCCAAATATATTCTTTATTGAAATTGTCTTTTAAGGAACACAATTCGGCTCCAATATGTTTTATTTCTGCGGTTAAAATCGAGTTGGATATAGTTGTGGTCACAATAATAGTTGTTTTTTGTTGTTAAAATTAGTGTTGTAAAGATATTTTTTAATTCTTGTTTTAAGAAAGAAAACAGAAATTATATTTAGGTTTTAAAATCAATCAAATTCTTAATTTTAAGCTGAAAATTGATTTTTTTTCCATTAATTTGTTTTGTAAATGCTACTTTTATGAAGTAAATATAAAGAAGCTGCTTTCAATGATAGTTTACAGATGCGTTAATTATTTATTACCCAGAATAAAAATCAATAAAAATTTAAATATGAGAAATAATTGTTTTAGAGTCCTTTTTCAGCTGACTTTATTAATTGTGTTTAGTACTTCATGGAGTCAAGATACTTCTGGATCTAGTACGTCCAATAACACTCCAACTTCAAAGTATAATTATCATGATGCATTTGGCCCATTTTTTTATACAAACAATGGTTCTTCGACACGTTCAGTAAGCGGAGCACCTGGTCATGAATATTGGCAAAATAGAGCAGATTATAAATTGACTGCCAAACTGAACGAAAAAACGAATGAGATCATTGGAACGGGAATAGTTACCTACACTAATAATAGTAATGATGTAATGTCCTTTGTATGGATGCATTTGGATCAAAATTTATTCAAATCAGATTCCAGAGGAAATGCACTTATTCCATTAACGGGTAGTCGTAATGGCGCTCGAGGTGAAATTTTTGACGGAGGTCATAAAATAAAATCGGTTAAAATTGTTACTGTTTCCAAGGGTAAATCGGTGGAAAAAGAAGCAAAATATAGCATCACAGACAGTAGAATGCAAGTTTTTCTTCCAGATGATTTGAAAGGAAAAGGTGGAGTTGTGAAAATAAAAATTGATTTCTCATTCATTTCACCAAAAGAAGGTTCGGATAGAATGGGAGTTTTGGAAACCAAAAACGGTAAAATTTTCACTATTGCACAATGGTATCCTCGTATGTGTGTATATGATGATTTGAGAGGTTGGAATACCAATCCATATTTGGGAGCTTCTGAGTTTTATTTAGAATATGGGGATTTTGATGTAAATATTACTGTACCTTCCAATCATGTTGTAGTTTCTTCGGGTGCATTATTGAATCCAACTGCTGTTTATTCTGCTGAAGAGCAAAAAAGAGTTGCTCAAGCCAAACAAAGTGAAAAAACAGTGATGATTCGTACCGCCGAAGAAGTAGCAGCTAATGCATCAAAAGCAGGAACTACTTCTGAAAAAACATGGCATTTTAAAATCAAAAATGCTCGTGATTTTTCTTGGGCATCTTCACCAGCTTTTATATTGGATGGAGCTAGAATAAATTTACCAAGTGGTGCAAAATCACTTGCTTTATCTGCTTACCCAGTTGAAAGTGCTGGAAACGAAGCCTGGGGACGTTCTACCGAATATACTAAAACTTCAATAGAAAATTATTCTAAAAGATGGTTCGAGTATCCTTACCCAGTAGCAACAAACGTAGCCGGAAATGAAGGCGGAATGGAATATCCAGGAATTGTTTTTTGTAGTTGGGAATCTAAAGGGGAGGATTTATGGGGAGTTACAGATCATGAATTTGGTCATGGTTGGTTCCCGATGATTGTAGGTTCGAATGAGCGTTTATTTGCTTGGATGGACGAAGGATTCAACACCTTTATTAATTCAATTAGTTCAGTTGATTTTAATAATGGCGAATATAAAACTAAGCCAACTGATTTCCATAAAAACGCGGAATACTTTACCGATCCAAAGAACGAACCAATAATGAGTTCTCCAGATAATATGAAGGAAAGAAATATTGGTCTTTTGTGTTACTTCAAACCAAGTGCCGGATTGATTACTTTAAGAGAACAAATTTTGGGTCCAGAACGTTTTGATTTGGCTTTTAGAACTTACACTGAACGTTGGGCTTTCAAGCATCCAGCTCCAGACGATTTTTTCAGAACGATGGAAAATGTGGCGGGTGAAGACTTAAGCTGGTTTTGGAAAGGATGGTTTGTCAATAATTGGCGTTTGGATCAAGGTGTTAATTCGGTTAAATATGTGAAAAATGACGCTACTAAAGGAGCAATAATCACGATTGAAAATTTTGAAAAAATGGCTATGCCAGTTGTTTTGGATATAAAAACTAAAAGCGGAAAAGTAACACGTGTTAAATTACCTGTGGAAATTTGGCAACGTAATGTAGATTGGTCTTTTAAGGTGAATACTACAGAAGAAATCGAGAGTGTGGTTATTGATCCTGATCATGCTTTTCCGGATGTGAACGAAAGTAATAACACTTGGAAATCTGGTAGTGGAGCGGTTGAGAAAGATATTATTTTGGATGGCTATTTAGGTAAATTCTCTTCTAAGGCTTCAAAATATAAAATTGAATTTACAGAGAAAAACAGCGTGCTTTATGCTGAAATTACCGATTACCCAAAATTTTCACTGGAATCAATTGGCAAAGATAAATTTGAATCCAAAGAAGCAGGTGTTGTATTTGAGTTTAACGCAGCAAAGAATGGATTTGACATGATTATAAGTGAAAATCAAAAATTACCTTTCACAAGGGATTAAAAGAGTTTCTTCCATCAATAAAAAAGACTTGTAGATTATTTTCTACAAGTCTTTTTTTATTTCTACAACTCAAATGAGTTTATTTTTTGCGATAATTTACTCGGGAATTTGTTGACTCAAGCAATGCAACGTTCCAAATCCCCAAATGAAATCAATTGCACTAATTCCGATAATTTCTCGATCAGGGAAACATTCTGCTAAAATGTTTAATGCTGTTCTGTCATTAACATCATTAAAAGTTGGTACCAAAACACAGTTGTTTAAAATCAGGAAATTGGCATAACTGGCAGGCAAACGCAATCCTTCAAAATCAATTCTTTTTGGCATTGGTAACGCAACTACGATTGGAGCTTTTCCATTTTCGAGTTTGGCATTTTGCAGTATTTTCAGATTCTCCTGCAATGGTTTGTAGTTGTTGTCGTTTGGATCCAATTCCACTATGGTTACAATCGTGTCTTCGTTTACAAATCGGCATAAATCATCGATATGGCCGTGTGTATCATCGCCTTCAATTCCGTCACCTAGCCAAATCACATTGGTAATCCCTAAATATTCTTTGAAAACAGCTTCGTAATCCTCTTTAGTGAATCCTTGATTTCGAACCTGAATATCGGGATGCATTAAACATTCTTCAGAAGTTAACAATGTTCCTTTTCCGTTTACGTCGATAGCGCCTCCTTCAACAATTACGGGTTTTCCTTTATACATTACTTGTGTTACTGGAATATTTAGAAATTCACCCACTTTGGCAGGAACGTGTTTATCCAAATTGATGTTTTTATATTTGGCCCAGCCATTAAAATTAAAATTTAAGGCTTCTCTTTTTGTACCATTTTTTACAATAATAGGACCAGAATCACGCATCCAGCTACGATTGGTCTTATGGATTATGAAAGAAACGTTACTCGTTTTCACGTGAGCAGTTTCGAGCATTTCGGCTACTTTATCTTTTTGGTTTTCATCAGCAACAACCAAAAAAACTTGCTCATATGTAGCAACTTTTTTAATGAATTCAACAAAAGCCCATTGTACTGCTTCGTATTTTCCTGGCCAATCTTTTCCATTATGTGGAAAACACAATAAAATTCCTTGTTGTTTTTCCCATTCTGCAGGGAAACTTCTTGTAAGTGTAGTCATAGTAAATGCTAATTGTAATGTGTGCAAAGATAAGCAAACAGTAGAATTAATAAATATTCTGATGGTTACATTTTATTCTTTTGGATGTAAATCAAATTCATGTGAATAGTTATGTTAAACATTTCATAATAATATGATAATGAGTGTTATGAATATGAAAAGTAATTTTGATAAAAACTAAAAATTTATAAAATGATACAAAAAAGTTTAGCTGTACTTGCAGCGTTATTTTTAATCGTGGGTTGTGATGACATAATTGATTCAGGCGGAGGTTCTGAAGAAACAGTAAATGAAGATCCATCAACTTTCAAAGAAATTGGTACTTTGACCATTGGAGGAACAGGAGCAGCCGAGATTAGCGCCTACGACGAGATTAGCAAAAAACTGTTTACCGTAAATAACAGCAGTGCCAATAAAATTGATGTAATTGATCTTTCGGATCCATCCAAACCGACTTTAATTACCAGCATTGATTTGGCTGAATATAATGGAGCGGCCAATAGTGTAGCTACTTCTAATGGAGAATTAGCGGTAGCCTTAGAATCTAAAACAAGCAAACAGGATTTAGGTAAAGTTGTTATTTTTGATACTTCTAATTATGCTCTTGTGAAAGAAGTTACGGTAGGAGCATTGCCAGATATGATTACTTATTCTCATAATGGAAGATTTATACTGACGGCCAACGAGGGTGAACCAAATGATACGTATTCGCAAGACCCGGATGGATCAGTTTCTATTATTGATGTAGCTTCCAATTATGCAGTTACGACTTTGACTTTTGGAAGTTTTAGTGGTCAATTGGCAGATTTGAAATCCAAAGGTTTTAGAATAGCTAGTCCAACAAATAATTTTGCTGCCGATATCGAACCGGAATACTTAACTATTTCCTCCGATTCCCGAACTGCTTGGGTTACCCTGCAGGAGAACAACGGTATTGCCAAAATTGATTTGGCAACCAAAAAAATCACACAAATTTTTCCTTTAGGTTACAAGGATTACAATTTGGCTGAAAATGCATTGGACATAAATGATAAAGACGGTGCTGTCACTTTTAATACTTGGAAATTAAAAGGGATGTTCCAACCAGATGCCATTAGCAGTTTTGAAGTGAATAATGTACAGTATGTAGTTACTGCAAATGAAGGGGATGCTCGTGAATACTCCGCTTTTGTAGATGTTCGAAGAATCAATCATTCGTCTGTTATATTGGATCCAACTATTTTTCCAAATGCTGCGACACTAAAAGCCGATGCAAGTATGGGAAGATTGAATATCAATACTAAGATGGGAGATATCGACGGAGATGGAGATTTTGATGAATTAGTTGGATTTGGAGCTCGTTCTTTTTCAATTTGGAATGGAGTTACAGGCCAATTGGTTTTTGATAGTAAAAACGATTTGGATAAAAAAGCACAAGAATTTGGTGTCTATGATGATGGAAGAAGTGACGATAAATCTGTGGAACCTGAAGCCGTTTATGTAACAAAAATGGGGAACAAGCAAATTCTTTTTGTGGGATTGGAACGAGCTGATGCTTTTATGGTATATGATGTGAGTAATCCAATAGCACCAAAATATTTGCAAACGCTAAAAACAGGCGATGCTCCAGAAGGTTTATTGTTTATTCCGGCTTCCAAAAGTCCAAACAAAAGAAGCTTGGTTGTAGTAAGTAGCGAAGGAGATGGTTCGATTAAAATTTACCAACCGGAGTTGAATTAGGGGGAAGTTGCTGAGTTACTAAGATACTGAGATTCTAAGATTATTTTGAAACTTAGAATCTCAGACACTTAGTGTCTTAGCGTCTTTTTTTAAAACTAATCAATTGCTCTTTTTGTGATATCTCCGAAAGCATCGATTCTTCTGTCTCTAAAGAAAGGCCAGTTCTGACGTACATTTTCCTGTAAATCCAAGTCCACCTCGGCAATCAGAATTTCCTCTTTATCGTGTGTGGCCTGCGCCAAAATTTCACCTTGTGGTCCCGCAATAAATGATGATCCCCAAAACTGAATTCCTGCAGTTCCTTCAATATATTGTTCCAAACCAATTCTGTTGGCAGCTGCTACATACACACCATTGGCAACGGCATGACCTTTCATTACGTTCATCCAGGCTCCGTGTTGGTTTTCACCGTATTGTTCTTTTTCAAGTGGATGCCATCCAATAGCTGTTGGGTAAAATAACACATCGGCACCTTGTAAGGCTGTCAATCGAGCCGCTTCTGGGTACCATTGATCCCAACAAATTAAAGTTCCTATTTTTCCTTTTTCGGTAGGGAAGGCCTTGAAACCTAAATCACCTGGCGTAAAATAGAATTTTTCATAGAAATGTGGATCGTCCGGAATGTGCATTTTGCGGTACAATCCTGCTTCTGATCCATCAGTATTAATAATATAGGCGCTGTTATGGTAAATTCCTGCCATTCTTTTTTCGAAGAAAGGAACAATAATTACCACTCCCAATTCTTTTGCCAAAGCACTAAAAGCAATAAATGAAGTGCTGTACAATGGTTCTGCCAAAGCAAAATTGTCGACATCTTCACTTTGACAAAAATAATGACTGCTGTATAACTCAGGTAACGAAATCACCTCAGCCCCTTGATTGGCGGCATCACGTACCCAACTCAAACATTTTTTAAGGTTGTTTTCGGCAACATCGTTTAGATTCAATTGAATCACCGCTATTTTGTATTTCTTCTTTGACATGGTAAAAAAATTAGACTGCAAAAATAGTTATTTTTTAAAAGAGTATCAGTACTGACTTTTGGATTTTTTTTAAAGTTAAAAAGACGGTTGTTTTGTGTGATTGCAAAAGAAAAATGCCTCCAAAAAGTTTGTGGCTTCTGGAGGCATTTCAAATTAAGTTTTAATTTCTAATGATTAAAGGCTATTTATTAATTAACAACTTTAATGCTGAAAGTACCCATCGTTGCTCCCCAAATTCTTAGCCAAAGCGGCATAAGACCTTCTGTGCCACGTGAGCCTGTTATGTCGCCTAGATCCATTATAGCTTGCTCTTTCCATCCAATTTCTTTCAATAAGCTTTTTACGTTGTTTTTAGCTTCTTCGTCATTACCGCATATAAAATTGGTATGGTCTCCATCTTGTAGCATTGTCGGAACTATCATCAGGGTGCTCCACATGGTATTTAGGGTTTTTACCACTTTGGTATTTGGAAAGGTTTTTTGGATTTCTTCTCCCAATGAATTGGTGTTGCAAAGTTCAGGAATCAATGATAAAGGAGTTCCTTTTTTAGTATCAACAGGTATAGAAACGTCAATGAGAATTTTATTGGTGATTCCGCTACCAGCTTGCTTTAATGCCTCAATTGCAAATTCACCTTTGACACAATTAAAGATGATTTCTCCAAAAGTTGCCGCTTCTTCAAAAGTACCATTACTTGCATTTTTATCAAATTTATTCACAAATTCGATGGCTTTTTCATTGGTTTTACTACGGGAACCTATCATGACTTGATGACCTAATTCAATCAATTTGGTTGCTATTGTTGTACCAACAGCTCCAGTTCCTAAAATTGCTATTTTCATTATACTCTATTTTGGGTTATGAATTATAAAGTTATAAAAATAAAGGAAATATGCAACTGAAATGTGAATTTTGACTTTCGTTAAAACTTAAAGTTTTGTTGTGTTTATTTGAATATGCAAAGAGTAAAACAGCGAATAGTGGGAACCATGCCAGCAAAAAAAAAACTAATCTTTCTGCTCTAAAATTTAGAATCGAATGCGGATTGTAATCTAATAATTTCATGCCAATCTGTAAATGATGCAACATTTTTCAAAAGTATTGTAAAACAATCTCCAAATAAGAACCTCAACTTTACATAATTGAAACCAACCCCATAATTGAACTAAAATTAACAACAAACAACTTAAATATAAAACACCATGAACAATATTTTCAGAGGGCTATTAGCAGGCTATGGAGCAAAAAAACTGGGTGGTGGATGCTTCGGTACAATTTTAGTTTTTATAATTATTTGGGTGCTTTTGGGCCAATGCAGTTAAAAAATTAAATTCCATTCAATAAAAAAATATAAATAAACTAAAACAAAACAGTTATGAGCACAAGTAAAATAATATTAGGAACAACAGCAGGTCTTGCCATTAGCGGAATTTTAGGAATTCTATTTGCTCCCGAAAAAGGTTCGGTAACCCGCAAGCAAATCTTAGATAAAGGATGTGATTATGCAGATGATTTAAAATCCAAATTTAGCGACTTAGCTGCTTCTATTACAGATAAAATCCAAAGCACAAAAGAATTTGCACAGGATTTAACACAGGAAGCAAAAACAAAATTTGATGATGCAAAAAATGATGTAAATAGCAGTTCTTCAAATTATTAATACTAAACAAATATATTATGACTGAGGATACAACACCTATTGCAACGCTTTTTGAGCGGGCAGAAGATTACAGTAAAACAACATTAAAGTTGTTTAAGCTAAATGCCATAGACAAATCGGCCGATGTAGCTTCATCTCTTGTTGCACGACTTGCAGTGATTATGACCGTTGTATTCTCAGTCTTAATTATTAGTATTGGTGTGGCATTATGGCTAGGAAAACTGTTTATTGATAGCTCTTACGGCTTTTTTGTAGTTGGTGGCTTTTATGTCTTTATGGCAATTATTCTTCACCTATTTCGTAAGCAATGGCTAAAATATCCTGTTAGCAATTCTATTATTAAACAAATGCTAAAAGAGAAAACGTTATGAGAAAGAATAACGAAACGGATTCATTAAATGAATTGATAATTCTTCAGGAACAGAAACATGATTATGAATTGAATGCCCTAAAAGAGCAATTTCATGTTGCCTACGAAAGTTTGAAGCCTATCAATCTAATTAAAAGCGTATTTCATGAAGTAACCGCTTCACCCGAAATAAAAAATGATTTGGTCAGCAATGCATTTGGCTTAGGAGCTGGATTTCTTTCCAAAAAACTTTTTGGAGACAATCCACATAGTCCTGTGAAAAGAATTATTGGAACAGCTGTTCAATTTGCAATAGCAAATTTGGTTTCAAAACATTCAGATACTATTAAGACAATTGGTAGTAACCTTGTTAGGCATTTTTTCGACAAAAACAAATGATCTGGTAGTCTATCTTATTTTTAAATTATAAATTAAAGACTGATTTACCAGCTATTTCCAATATACTTTTTATTGAACTATTTTTTCAAAAGTCAGATAATCAATATTCGTTTCGCCCTTGCTATCATCTTTTAGTGTTAAAGTAGCATCTGTGTTACTCATTACTTTCCAGTCCGCATTCAAATTTTCAAAGATGTCATTGGGACCAATTGAAATTTTAAAAATCGTACTGTAAAGATCATTATCACTGGTACTTTTGGATACAAACCATTGGCCGTTATAGGTATTGGTTTCTTTGGTTGCAGTCAATAGATAATTTCCACCAAAAACAAAGCTATAGCCCAGATAATTTGCTGTTTTATCCGCTCCAGAATCGTAAAAATAACTAACTCTCCAAGTTCCGTCTTTTACAGTATCTGTCACATCATCAACACCAGTTTTATGATCGTCAGAATTACAGCAAACAAAACTTGCAACTACTATTGTCATCAATAAAACAAATCTGAGTATATTTTTAATATTCATAATTACCAATATGTCTTTGAGTTAACTTTATTTTCCCTGTCTTTTGTAAAAATAAGAATTAAAAATTGACTTTAAATTATTTTTTTTAGAAGTTGTATTTTCTTAAATCTTGCAATAAAGAACAAAAGCTTTTCTTATTTTGGGTAATCCAAATAATTGTATGTAATACATTTTAACTCTTATTTGTATTTCTTTTTTTTATTAAATCGATACATTTGTGTGTAACATATTAATAGTATCATGAGAATAGAAACGGAACTTAAATTAGGATTTAAAGACGTAATGATAAGACCCAAGCGCTCTACCTTAAAGAGTAGATCACAGGTTTCATTGGAGAGAGAATATAAGTTTTTACACAGTTCCGTCACATGGTCTGGAGTTCCTGTTATGGGAGCCAATATGGATACAGTAGGTACTTTTGAAATGGCATTGGCATTGGCCAAGGAAAACCTTTTTACGGCCATTCATAAGCATTATACTTTGGAGGAATGGGGCGAATTTATGAAAAATGCACCCGAAAATATTACTGATTATATTGCGGTGAGTTCTGGAACCGGTAAAAATGATTTCAACAAAATAGGAGAAATATTTGAGCAAAGTCCACAATTAAAATTCATTTGCATTGATGTTGCCAATGGATATTCCGAGCATTTTGTGAGTTTTGTCAAAAAAGCGCGCAACCAATATCCCGATAAAGTGATAATTGCCGGAAATGTGGTTACTGGCGAAATGGTCGAAGAATTATTATTGGCTGGAGCTGATATCATAAAAGTGGGAATAGGCCCTGGCTCGGTTTGCACCACAAGAGTAAAAACGGGAGTAGGTTATCCCCAACTTTCTGCTATTATCGAATGTGCCGATGCCGCGCATGGTTTGGGAGGTCATATCATAAGCGACGGCGGATGCGTCACTCCGGGTGATGTTGCCAAAGCCTTTGGTGCCGGTGCTGATTTCGTAATGCTTGGCGGTATGCTTGCAGGACACAACGAAAGCGGTGGCGAAATGGTGGAAATTGGCGGTGAAAAATATAAAAAGTTCTATGGAATGAGTTCGGAAACTGCCATGAATAAACATGTTGGAGGTGTCGCCGAATATAGAGCCAGTGAAGGAAAAACGGTTCAAGTTCCTTTCAAAGGAAATGTCATTGATACCTTAAAAGATATCCTTGGCGGTATCAGAAGCACCTGCACATATGTGGGAGCTTCCAAATTGAAAGAATTGACCAAAAGAACCACCTTTATTCGGGTTCTGGAACAAGAAAATGTTATTTTCAACAAGTAATCATAAAGAAAACACTAGTCAAATTGCTGGTGTTTTTTTTTAGGAGCACAACAATAGTTTTTCATAACAGATTTACTCCCGCTGTCCGCAGTATCTTTCATCTCGTTTGAGGAAGAGATAAAAGGATACATGCTCCCATCGGGGCTAAACCAGAAATTTAGTATTTCAAAACATTGATTTCACAAATAAATTCAGCCAAAATGTATTAGTTTCGCATAAACAAACAATACCAAAATCATACACTTTTAAAAACAAATTAAATGGCATCAGGTTTTTTCGCACTATTGGATGATATCGCAGCACTTATGGATGATGTTGCAGTAATGAGTAAAATTGCAGCAAAGAAAACTGCCGGTATTTTGGGCGATGATTTGGCTGTCAATGCCGAAAAAGCCTCCGGATTTATTTCCTCAAGGGAACTTCCAGTATTGTGGGCAATTGCAAAAGGCTCTTTTATCAATAAAATAATCATTTTACCAATTGCCTTTCTGCTAAGCGCTTTTTTTCCTTTGGCAATTATAATAATCTTGGTGCTTGGAGGTCTTTTTTTAGCGTATGAAGGCGCCGAAAAAATATATGAATATTTCTTTCCCCATAAACATTCAGCAGTAGAAACCAAAATCCAAGAGTTCACGGAAATCGAAATTTTGGCATTTGAAAAAGAAAAAATAAAATCAGCAATAGTAACTGATTTCATTTTATCGGTAGAGATCGTAATTATTGCGCTGGGAACCGTTATTGAAGAAACGCTAACATCTCAAATTGTTGTTGTCTCCTTAATCGCAATATTGGCTACCGTGGGTGTTTATGGCATTGTTGCATTAATTGTAAGAATGGATGAACTCGGTTTCAAACTCATCGGAATGAGTAACAAAGAAAAAAGTCCTGCAAAAATCATTGGTAATTTATTGGTACAAGCCTTGCCAAAAGTTATTAAAAGCTTAGCCGTAATTGGCACGATAGCCTTGATTTTAGTGGCAGGAGGAATATTTGTGCATAATATTGAATTCTTGCATCATGTATTGCCTCAATTACCTTCTTTCTTGAAAGAATTTATCATTGGACTTGCAATTGGGTTGCTTGTTTTGGGGATAGTAAATCTATTTAAAATGATGTTTGGAAAAAAGTAAGGAAATGTTTTTACACATAAAGCCAAACCCAATAACTATAATGATTGGGTTTGGCTTTTATTTTTATACTTCCACTATTTTTCTCTCCCCAATTTGTTGTCTCCACATCGCATAATACAAGCCTTTTTCATTCAATAAATCTTGATGCTTTCCTTGTTCGATTATTGCACCTTGCTCCAATACATAGATTCTATCAGCATGCATAATAGTGGATAAACGATGCGCAATCAATACCGTAATCTGATCTTGCTTAGAAGAGATGCTTCGAATGGTTTGCGTAATCTCTTCTTCGGTGATGGAGTCTAGAGCCGAAGTCGCTTCATCGAACAACAATAATCTAGGGTTTCTTAATAATGCCCTTGCAATTGATAAACGCTGTTTTTCCCCACCAGATACTTTAATACCGCCTTCACCGATAGTCGTGTTCAAGCCTTTTTCGGCGCGTGACAATAAATTTTGACAGGCCGATTTTTGCAAGACATCATTTATTTCTTCATCGGTTGCATTGGGTTTTACAAACAGTAAATTGTCTTTTATCGTTCCAGAGAACAATTGTGCATCTTGGGTTACAAATCCCAATTGCTGACGCAACTCGGTTAAGTCAATATCTTTAGAATTTTTTTCATTGTAAAAAATATTACCCTCATCTGGAGTGTACAGACCAACTAACATTTTTACCAAAGTCGTTTTACCACTTCCCGAAGGCCCGACAAAAGCTATTGTTTCTCCAGCTTTCGCTTCAAAAGAAATGTCTTTGACAGCATAAGAAGTAGCTGTTTGGTGCTTGAATGAAATGTTTGAAAATCTCAAATTATTAATGAACCCAATTGTTTTTGGAAACAAAGGTCTTTCTTCACTTTTGGCATTCATCAGAGTACCAAAATTATCCATCGAAGCTTTGGTTTCATTATAAGTAGCTATGACATTTCCAAGCTCCTGCAACGGATTAAATAAAAAGAAGGAGAAAAACATTAACGTAATCAAATCTCCTGGTTTGATGATTCCTTGAAAAATAAACATGTATAATGCAAAAACCAAACCGGTTCTCATGAAATGTACCGTAGTCCCCTGAATAAAACTCAACGAACGGATAAAACGAACTTTCTTTAATTCTAATCCTAGGATTTTTATAGTTGTAGTGTTCAGACGATTTACTTCCTGTTCTGTCAAACCTAAACTTTTCACTAATTCAATATTGCGCAACGATTCGGTGGTTGCACCTGCCAAAGCAGTTGTTTCGCCTAGAATTTCTTTGGACACTTTTTTGATTCTTGTCCCCAAAAAAGAACTGATAAAAGCAATAACTGGAACGGTTGCCAAAAAAATAGGTCCCAACAACCAATGGATATTAATTGCATACCCCATCACAAATACAATCCCGATAAGCGTTTGAAAAACTAGCGAAATGGCCAAAGTGATGAATTTTTCACAATCTATTTTTACTTTCTGAAGCTTCCCTAGAGTTTCTCCGCTTCGTTGGTCTTCAAAATCCTGAAATGGTAATTCAAGTGCTTTTTGAATACCATCGGTATACATTTTTGCACCTGTGCGTTGAATGATAATATTGGTAAAATAATCCTGGAAATTTTTTGCAATTCTTGACATCATAGCGGCTCCAAGTGATAAAGCTAACCAACCCAAAACTGCTTTGGTGAAATTTGCATAATTATGATTGAAACTGGCCACTCCAACACCACATTGATTCAATAATTTACCAATAATAATGGAGTCACATAGGGAAAAACATTGATTGATTGCTGCCAAAAAGAGCGCTAAAAATAATAAAGGCTTGTGGTTTTTTATGTAGGTATATAATATTTTCATATTTCTTTCTAAAATTGAAATGCAAAATTACAACTATTGGATTCAAAAAATTAAAATAGACTGCAATAATAACACACAAAAAACCTTAACTCCATTTGTCTAAATAATTATGAATCCCTCTAAGCATTTTTATTCCCAAAGTTAAAGTAAATATAAAAAATAAATATTTATTGATTATCAATAAATATTTATCTATATTTGATTATTATTTATTAAATACTAAGAGTTATGAAAACAAAAACAGAAAGTATCTTGACAACAATGAATGTCTTAACTTGGATTGTATTCATTGGATTGCTAATTAAAACGGGAGCCCTTATTGTTTCCTATTCTATTAGCATTATCAATCCTGAAGTAACCAAAAACCTGTATATGGGATTAAACTTGCACTCACTCAGAAAGTTGGATTTTTTGAACTATTCCGTCACAGCATTTCTAATAATTGCTTTATTGGGGCTCAAAGCTTATACCTCATATTTGGTAATCCAAATTTTATCAAAAATGAATCTGGAACATCCTTTCACCATGAATGTAGCTTTATTAATAGAAAAAGTCAGCCATGTGATATTTATAATTTGGGCTGTATCCATGCTTGCCAATGTCAATCATCAATGGTTACTTCAAAATGGTTTACCTACATCCGAAAATTGGATTTCTGGAGAGTTTATCTTTCTCGCTGGAGTAATATTCATCATAGCGCAGATTTTCAAAAAAGGAATCGAAATACAATCTGAAATCGACTTAACTATCTAAATTATGCCTATAATAGTAAATCTTGACGTTATGATGGCAAAAAGGAAAATGTCATTAAACGAACTTTCAGAGAAGGTAGATTTGACTTTGTCTAATCTTTCTATTCTAAAGACCGGAAAAGCCAAAGCAATACGCTTTAGCACCCTTGAAGCAATCTGCAAAGCTCTTGACTGCAAACCTGGAGATTTGTTGGAGTATATGGAGTAAGTGTTTGGTCGCTTTATTTTTTACTGCATCCAAATAGAATAAGCTATAATAGCAAGCCAACTTAATTGTTGGCTTTTTTGTTTCCAAAATATCATAATAACACAACAAATCCCCGTTATTATATAACAAACTCTTTAGCCAAAATTGTCAATTTTACATCAAAGAAATTAGCTATGCAAAAGACAGTCCTTATTCTAATGCTACTTATGATTTTCTGTTCGTGCAAAGACCAGAATCAGGGGGTTATGAAGTCTAAAAAAACAATTGTTAGAAAACAACCCAAAAGCATTTCGTTTCATTTCGAAAACGCTAAACAATGGCTTGCAGAGACCACAGACAGCAGACAACTTCGAATCGTTCTTGCCGTTAATAGAACTGACAAAACCAATATTGCCAAAATGGATTCCATTATTATCCCTGAGGATTTGACTGGTGATTTAGAGTTTTATCTTCCATTTCCATTAGAAGTTCCTTCTTTAGAAGCCATCGATAAGATTATCTTTTTTTCATACCCTACGCAAACTTTTGCCGCTTATGAAAATGGTCAATTAATTTATACTGGCCCAACTAATATGGGGCGGAAAAAAGATCCCACACCCATCGGACTTTTTTACACCAACTGGAAAGCCGAAAAAACAACAAGCACATTCAACGATGAGTGGGATTTGCGTTGGAATTTTAATATTGCCAATAAATTAGGGGTTGGCTGGCATCAGTATGAATTGCCCGGCTATCCTGCTTCACATTCCTGTTTGCGTCTTCAGGAAAAAGATGCCAAATACCTTTACACTTGGGCTGACCAATGGATATTAAAGGATGATGAAAATGTACTTGTAAAAGGAACTCCTGTGATTGTTTTTGGCAAATATGATTTTGATGCGCCAAAACCCTGGCTGCAATTAATCCAAAATCCTAAAGTATTGAATATTTCAATAGCCGAAATAGAAAGCACAACGAAACCGTACTTAAACGGCATTTTATCGGAACAGAAAAAAAGGGAAAAACTGCCTTGAAAAAGTCACACCCAATATTGTCATTCCGAGGAACGAGGAATCTTCACAAGAAGCTCCGTATTCTATAGACTTAGTTTGTCGATATAGCAACGGAGATCCCTCGTTTCTCGGGATGACAAGTTTATGGATTATTGGAGTTTAAAATAAAAAAATGCACTTGGTATAGAATCATTCACAACTCACAATTCAAATCCCATCAATAACCTCTTTAGTTATTTTCAAACTCTTCTGTTTATCCTGATGATTAAAGATTGGAGCAGTAATCATCAATTCATCCACGCGGGAATAGTTGATGAATTCTTTTAATTCTTTGATCAATGTCTGCTTACTTCCAATAAATGAACCAGCCGTCATTTGGTTTACGTGAAAACGGGCTTCTTCGCTCATACCATTCATAAGATCAGACAAAGAATCCACAGGCGGCTGCAACGGTTTTCTAGTATTTTGAACTAAATTCTGAAACATTTGATACAAACTCGTCGATAAAACTTCGGCCTCATTATCTGTATCGGCGGCAATTACATTCACGCAAGCCATTGTTTTCGGCTTATCCAAATATACCGAAGGCTTAAAATTTTCTCTATAATACTCAAAAGCTTGAATCATTTGCCTAGGTGCAAAATGACCTGCAAAAGCATACGGCAATCCATAAGCCGCTGCCAACGAAGCGCTGTCCATACTCGAACCCAAAATCCAAATAGGAACATTTGTACCTTCCGCCGGAAAAGCACGAACTTTTGACGTAGCATTGGCTTCCGAAAAATAGTCCTGCAACGCTTTTACATTCTGCGGAAACCGTTGCGATTCGGCAATAAAATCAGGTCGAATCGCTTGTGCCGTCTGCGAATCGGTTCCGGGAGCTCTTCCCAAACCAAGGTCGATTCTCTCAGGATATAAAATTCCCAATGTTCCAAACTGCTCGGCAATAATCAACGGCGAATGATTGGGCAACATTATTCCACCCGATCCTACCCGAATATTCTGCGTCTGACTCGCAATAAAACCAATCAAAACAACCGTTGCAGTACTCGCCACGTGTGCCATATTATGGTGTTCTGCTAACCAGAAACGTTTATAGCCCAAACCATCGGCAAGTTGTGCCAGTTCTTTCGTTTTTTGCATCGTTTCGCTGGCATCGCTGTTTTGCGTAATTATCGCTAATTCTAATAAGGAAATCGGAATTTTCATATTTATCATAAGTTTGCACAAATTTAATCATTACCGCTTAGGAATCTATGCCGAAATGATACTATTAAAATGAGTTCTTCTGGAATTATTTTGGAGCAGAAGTATTTGCCATTTCATCAATAGTTTTCCCGCTATCCGCTTCAATCTTGTGAACCGAACCCCGGTTCACAAGGATTTTTGCTTCTATCGGGGCTAGGCGACATATTTAGTTTTTCAGGAGAAATTATGTCGACTTAAGATTAGTAAGATTTTGTTTCTTAAATTAAATATATATATTTACTATAATAATTCAAAAACCAACTAATTAGATACGATGTGCTGCATTGTTGGCACAAATAAATAAGATGAAGGCTATTTTGACAAAGTAAGTAACTAACAAAAAGGACAACCAAAAACATGAAAAATTTTCTTTTTACACTATTAGCAACTGGATTTTTAATCCAAACCGGATTCGCTCAAAACTTTGACAAAGCCAAATTGGACGAATATTTCAATGTGCTTGAAACGAATAACAAGTTTATGGGAAGTGCGGCAATTTCTCAAAATGGAAAAATCATTTATACAAAGCAAATTGGATTTTCCGATATCGAAAATAAAGTAAAACCTAATGACAATACTAAATACAGAATTGGCTCAATTTCAAAAACCTTTACTACTGTTTTGGTTTTTAAAGCGATCGAAGC
Source organism: Flavobacterium granuli (assembly GCF_031456055.1). Classification (GTDB taxonomy): domain Bacteria; phylum Bacteroidota; class Bacteroidia; order Flavobacteriales; family Flavobacteriaceae; genus Flavobacterium; species Flavobacterium granuli_A. Next base: position 341,026 of record NZ_JAVDTX010000005.1, on the reverse strand, counting down.
TAATAAACTAAAATTGACCGACAAGCTAAATCAATATTTCCCCGAAGTTCCAAATGCCAATGAAATAACCATCAGCAATTTGCTCAACCATCGAAGCGGAATCCACAATTTTACGGATGATGTAGAGTATTCAAAATGGGATACAAAAAAGACATCTGAAAAGGAATTATTAGCCACAATCATAAAGGGTGGAAGCGATTTTAAACCTGATGCCAAAGCTTCATATAGCAATTCCAATTATGTGCTTTTAACATGGATACTGCAAAAGATTTATAAAAAGGATTACGCCCTTTTATTGAATGAACAAATTGTCCAACCATTACATTTAAAGAATACTTATTTCGGAAAACCTACCAATATAAAAGACAATGAAAGTTTTTCCTATTCACTCCAAAACGGCAATTGGGTAAAACATACCGAAACCGATATGTCAATTCCCTTGGGAGCTGGTGCAATCGTTTCCACGCCAAGCGACTTAACACTATTTTCAGAAGCATTATTTAATGGAAAATTAGTTTCAGACCAAAATCTTGAACTAATAAAAATATTAAAAGACGGCTTCGGAATGGGGTTATTTCAAGTTCCCTTTAATGAAAAAAAAGGCTATGGACATACTGGAGGAATAGATGATTTTACTTCAGCTTTTGCTCATTTTGACGAACAAAATGTAACAATTGCACTTACAAGTAATGGCTCGGTTTTCAATAATAACAATATCTCAATTACTTTAGCAAGTGCAGTATATAATCAGCCATATGAGATGCCATCATTTAAAACGATATCGGTTACCACTGAGGAATTGGACAAATACTTAGGAGTTTATGCAAGCAAAGACATCCCTATAAAAATTACATTCACTAAAAACAATAATACCTTGATAGCACAAGCTACAGGACAACCTTCCACTGAACTCGTTGCAACTGATAAAGACAAGTTTTCTTTCGAACTAGCAGGCGCTATTATGGAATTTAATCCCGCAGAAAAAATAATGAATTTAAAACAAGGAGGACAACAATTCGTATTCACAAAAGAATAAAACAGCGGCCAACATTTGTGTTGTGCCACCTGCTGTCTATAAAATCCTTTTGAGCTGAAATTCCAGCCCAAAAGGATTTTTTGCTTCTATCGAGGCAAGGCTACATATTTAGCTTTTTATCGTAAATAACTGATATTACATCTATTACTGTATTATGTTGTTTAAAAAAATACATACATTTACTAGTAAAATGATACAAAGTTTTCAATACTGTGACACAAATACCAAGTTGTATCCCATTAGAAAACTCAGAAATTGGTATAATTTTTTTTGACAATAGTAACCAAAACTGATTTACTTATGTGCAAAATTACTTTAATAGCTACTGTTCATAAAGAATATGGAATTTGCAACTCGAAGGAGTTGCACAAACTTATTGAACCAATTGCAGCTGATGTGATTTTCGAGGAACTTTCTCCCACTGGATTTGCTGAAATTTATGGAGGAATCAATTCAGATACTTTAGAAACAAATACAATCAAGTCCTATATACAAGAACATCCAATTTCTCATTTCCCAGTAGATTTGGAGAAAACTGAACTAATTGACAAACATCTTAAGAATAATATCCTCGAAATGTTTGAAATATTTAGACAAAGTTACGAATACAATATATTGTTAGCTCAACACAATATTTTATCGCAGCTAGTTGGTTTTCCATATCTAAATAGCAACCAATACAGCGAATTATCTGAGCGGAGAATTTCTTTGGAGAAAATTATATTAAAAAATATAAATCACGAGAAGTGGTTCTTAACGTACAAACGATGGAGGGATATTATTGAACTGCGCGAAAACGAAATGGTTAAGAATATTTATAACTATTGTGATAGAAATAAATATACTAAAGCAGTATTTCTTATTGGAGCTGAACATAAAAAGCCAATAATGGATAAAATACTAAAATTCGAAACGCAAAATAGAAAAAAACTAAATTGGAATTTCAATTATTTCGTTTAATCCTAACCAACGCGAGCATCCCACTCTAGTAAAGATATACTCCTAAAAAAAACACAACTTTTAATTATTTAAATAGAGTTTCATAACTTTAACTTGATCTTTTTAAAACAATAAAAGTTATGGAACCAAAATTTATATGGGCAAATTTAGCCTCAAGTAATCTAGAAAGAACAACCCAATTTTATACTGCATTAGGCTTTGAACCGAATGGAAAAATGGATGAAGGAACCAGTTTTTTCTTTGGGCAAAACAAATTTGTTATCAATTTTTTCATTGAACAGCGATTAAAACAAGATGCAAACGGTAATATTGGTATTCCTAAAGAGAACGAAATAATATTTTCCCTTTCTGCCAACAGTAAAGAAGAAGTAAATGATTGGGTTGAAAAAGTTAAATCAGTAGGTGGAACAATCTTCGCAGAACCTCAAGATTATGAAAAAGGTTATACTTTTGGCTTTGCTGATCCAGATGGTCACAAATTCAATATTTTGTATTGGCCAGGAATGTAAAACCATCTACTAAAATAAAAAAAAAACACTAGCTATGAACGATACAAGCCATCACGATGAGAGAATCGCTAAAATGACATTCGCTTCGGTATATCCTCATTATATCGTAAAAGTTGAGAAAAAAGGCAGAACAAAAGAAGAACTACATCAAGTAATTGAGTGGCTAACGGGTTATGACGAAAAGAAACTACAAGAACTCATTGCAGAAAAAGTCACTTTTGAAGCCTTCTTTCATAATGCTTCCATAAACGCTAATGCACACCTAATTACGGGTGTAATTTGTGGCTACCGAATAGAAGAAATCGAAAACAAGTTGACGCAACAGGTGCGATATTTGGACAAATTGGTAGATGAATTGGCGAAAGGACGCAAAATGGAGAAGATTTTGAGAGTTGCTTAGGGTGACTTCACAGATTTGTAGTAGGGTAGTAGCGGTTTCAAAGTACATTGATCATAGTATGTGCAATGCCTTCCATTGAATTAACCAATGTTACTTCTAAATCAAAAATATTAATCCTTCGAACTTTATTTCAGGAACAATTATAGTATATCAAAAGGATTTTGATTGCGAACTTTTATTGGTTCCTCAGCATGTTTGGTAAAATCAGTAGAGTTGCTAGAGCTAGTAGTAACCCATTTTAAATACTCCCCTAAAAAAATTATAAAGTCAGAAGCTAAATTATATTGCAACGCAAAAAATTCAATAACTAAATCATAAAGGGTTGCAAAAAAATCAATTAAGAAGTTTAATGTTGTTTTCATAATAGTATAGTTATATTTTATTCCTTTTGTTTTAAATTCTCTGAAAAACAAATGGTTATTGGTTTTTTAGTTTGGTTATGCCTTCAAAAGGCTGTTATAAAATTAGTCAAACTTTATTAAAATATCGATAAAATGCAATTTTTTTATTCTAATATAGGAAAAAACATATTTTAAAAACAAGAAAGAACTTGATAATTTCTGCTTAAAAACTAACTTAAACGCCTGATAACTCGAATGTCCTACCAACAGGATACTTTGAAGAAAAAGATTTCTGCATATCAATTATTTTTCAGTGGAATTTGCTAAAATTATATTTATAGCAATACTTCGTACAATTTTACTTAAATTATGTAAGAATAGTTATATGTTAAAATTGTGTTATTTTATGAAATGAAAAACAGATGTAAGAAATATTTGTCTAAATTGAGTTCTTATTAACCAAATAACATCAAATTTTATGTCAAAATTGATTACAACTATTCCCGCTCCAGCAGTGCTGACTGCTTTTACAACTGCTGTTAATTCAGCATTAACTCCTTTGAATCCTTTCAAAATTAATTTGACCGATGAGGAAAAAAAAGGAACACGTTCCATGGCGGAAGGCAGAGAAGGGTATGCCCGTTTGATTTCCAGAATTGCAAACCAATTTCCTAATTCATTGAGCCGTGCCGATGTTCCCGCAGAACTTGCCAATCTTTTGGATTATTACAACAGTTTGGAGGCAAATAGAATGGCACTGTTGCAAGCAATGGAAACTATCGAAGAAATTCAGTTGGCCGGTGCTACCGATATCATGACGCTAGTAGATCGATATGCTTCCAACCTGCAAGTGTCTAGAGGGAACGAAGGTTCTCTTGACCTTGCTATGGGAGAAGTGGACCAATGGAATAAGCGTTATGCCAATAAAAAGGAAGAGCCTAAAGTTCCTGCAACTCCAGAAGAGGTAAATTAAGTACAAAACTTGATTCTAATTTTAAAAGCCAAGCTACCTAAAAAATAGCTTGGTTTTTTTTATGGAATGCTGCGCCATAATAATATAAAGGCGCGCCTATCGATTTGGTAGGCGTTGCCTTTGTTTTTGATAGGCGAGCCTTCAATTTTAGTAGGCGCGCCTTTGATTTTCGTAGGCGTCGCATACAATTTTAATAGGCGCGCCTATTAAAATTGTATGCGACGCCTTCGTTTTTGATAGGCGCGCCTCTTAATTGTTTAGGCGCGCCATAATATTGAGTAGGCACGCCTATGATTTTGGTAGGCGCGCCTATGGTTTAGGTAGGCACGCCTATACTTTTAGTAGGTACGCATATGATTTATGTAGGCGTGCCTATGGTTTAGGTAGGCTCGCCTATACTTTTGGTAGGCGTGCTTATAGTTTTTGTAGGCGAGCGTATGATTTAGGTAGGAGTTGTAATATTTGTAATTGAGTGCTAGTTAGGCTCCGTCAATGTATAGAAAGAAGTAATCCCTTTTAACATATCCGTTTCAATGATTTGTCTGGATTACTATTGAAATGCCTATTGTTGGAATTTTTTAGCATCCCAATTATCCACAAACTTGTCATCCAGACAGAGGAAGGATCTCCGCAAGTAACTCCACATTCAAAGTAAAAAAATGAATTACTTTGTCGAATAGCATTGTGGAGATCCTTCCTCCGTCAGGATGACAATATTGGGTGTGGTGTGATATGTATTGTTTACTTAGCGTGCGTGACGAAGTCGGGAGACTTTGCAGAGCTGGTGTTATCTGCTGCTCTATTGTTTCTTGTCAATATTTTTTCCATTCAAGATCCTTGAACCCACTTTCTTTTGCCCATTTTCGCCACACTGCTTCAAGAATTTCATTATCTCTTAGCCCTTTTGGATACTTGTAAGTTTGAAATTTGTCATTTTTATCTCGTTCGTGTGTTTCGAATATGTGAAGAGTGATATATTGATTTTTTGCACTTCTGCTAAGTGGTAGGCACAATGAACTATTAGTTTGAAGTGCTTTTGTTATATTTATATTATTTGATATACAAAACTGTCTTACTTTGTCTATTTCAGGGCTACCAAAATAAAATTGACTATTTGTACTTTTGTTTGAATATTCTAAATAACCATCTGTAAAAATATAAATATGATTATCGTAGTTGACAAATGTCGTATCTACCCCATTAGTGAAATTTGTGTTTTGCTTAATAATTGGTTCGTTTTCGATTTTTTCAATCAAAACACTTATTAAATCCAAACCTGAATTTCTTGTATTAGCATAAATATTGTTTATTTTCTGTTCGAAAACTTCAATTTGCTGATCTAGCCCGTTATTCTTGTATTTGCCCGTTGAATTTATAAATTGTTGTTTTGCACCTAATGTTTTGATTTTGTCTATATCAATAGAAGCGGAAACTTTTTCTGAAAATACAGAAAATGAAATACTAGATTTATCACCGATTTTTTTACCTGGCTTTACACATTCGTTCTTAAAAAATTGAATTATCGTATGAATTGCATCTATGTCTTTCGGTAGCTTGTTGTCTATACGACTTGACATGTCTGAAAGTATAATTATATTTTGGTATGTTAAATGTTTATTTTGTAGGTCAGAACCACAATTACACTTAGTGAATAAGATTATTATTAAGGAAAAGATTAATATTTTTTTCATCTCAGCGATTATATTATTTGTTTGTAATAACGGTTTCAATTTCACCTACTCTATTTGCCACTTCATCTGATGAATAATACTCGGGAAGATACTCAATAAACCCTGATTTATATGCTGAAGTAACACTATCTAAAATTACATTAGTAAAGATTTTGCCACTTATTATTTTTGCCTTAAAATCATCGAATATAGCTGTAATCTGTCGCTGCAATTCGGAATATCTATTTTCTATTTGATTTTGACTGTTATTGATTTCTGTTTCCAGATTAAGAATCTTTTTGTTGTTTTCACTAATTGAATCATCCTTTTCTTTAACCTTGTTCGTAAGAGATTCTTTTTCTGCATTAAGGTCAAGCATTTCTTCGTCTAAAAATTGGATTTTTCTGTTTTTTTCTCCATCAACAATATTCCTATGCGAATTTTTATATGCATTTGTTATATAATCAATTGCAAAATGTGTAATAATCAATGGCATCATTCCAAATACAAACATCAACCAAAATTCACCATGCCCGACAACTTCCCAAATTTTGAGTTGAGGTTCTTTACCTTTTAATAAAGAATTTATTTCGTCTGTGTTGAATGCAACCATAGCTGCAACCACAATGTCGAATACTAATAAACCAACCCAAAACAATAGGTTATTTACCTTTTTTTTCTCGCTACCAAATAATTTTATATTCGATAATAGGACTGGAAAAAGAAAGAAAATTGAAGCTATAATTCCGAACAATGCCCCTTGTTGATTAAATATTTTAAGGATAGCATTAGCATCAACAAGTTGTGGTAATCCGGGATTTATTCCTGCTTCTAAAGAGTTGCGGATTATGTTGCCTTCAAAAAACATTTTATACATTGCTGAAGCAAAAAATAGTGATAGATAAAAAGCAAATACAATTAATAAGATCGTTACGAGAACTGTACCGAGAGACCAAAACTTCTTTACAACGAATGACTGTTCTAATGCTCTTCTTTCAAGTTTGTTTTTTTCAATTTCTTTATTGATTTGCAATAATCCTTTTTCGCTTGTGTTTTGATTACCTGATTCTATAATAGACTTCCCTTGTTTTAGTTCTGATATTTTATCCTCAATCTGTCGTTTTTCTAATTCATTATTTCTTTTTTCAATGTTTCTTTTTTCTTGTTTCTCTGTTTCTAAATTTGTTTTTGTGCTTTCAAAAGCAATCGAGATATTAGAAGTCAAAACATTTTTCATACTGCCTAAGCCCTCATCTGTAGCATAAGTTCTAATTTTTTCTTTTATGCGGTTATATTCCGTTCGGAAAATGTCAATATTGCCTCCGCTAATTTTTGAAGTTTCATATCCATTCTCTTTGTATTTTCCTGTGTCAATTTGTGCTGCCGAATAAACAAGACTGTGAAGCTGTTGAGAAAAAGAGTCAATGAGATTTATTGGTTGCACTTGTTGAATTTTAGCTTCAGCTATTTTGATTGTTTCATTTACGCCTATGTTATTGTCAATGTTATATTTTAGGCGTTCAAATTCTGATAAGAACTGAGAATATATTGCAATGTCGTCTGAAATTTGAATATTTTCAACGTTGTTGTTACTAGCATTTAAGGAATAATTATATGACCCGTTAATTGAAATTTTGTTGTCAATAAGGCAAAATTTATGGTGCATTATTCCTCGTGTGTCACCTGTGTCAAAAGCGTGAACACTAATGTCAGCTCCTTTTAGCATTAACTTTACAGTTTCGTTTTGAGCATTTGAAGAAAGAATGATATCAATAGTTAAATTTCTGTTTTTTGCATCAATAATTGCCATTGCAATATCTCTGTCTGTAAACCAAGCCATTGCTACATAAATACATTGTTTTGCGATGCTGATTTCAGAAATAATTCTTTGTTTTATTTCTGTTCCGTTAGTGATAAGGTCGCTCATATTAAATTTATTTGATTTTTTCTGTTAGTTATCCGCATTCAGTTATGGCAATATTTTTTTGCTTATTTTTTTATTGGTAATCAAATGATTACCTTTTTTTTTAGCGGCGTAAATGTAATGATTAAACAATTATAATATCAGTTAAAGGTAATAATAATCGATAAAATACATTTATTTTAAATAAATATAAGAATTTAATTATGTTTTTAAAATAATGTAAAATAGAGTTAATTTTTTCTGAAAACTAAACATCCTCTAGTCCCGATGGAAGGGAAAATCCTTTTTAATCTCGTTTTTTGAGATTAAAAAGATTGGAATGACAGTGGGAGTGAAGTTGATAAAAGCACAAAACCCTCTGCTCCTAAAAACAAAAAACTGCAAGATGTTGTGACCTTGCAGTTTTAAAGATTTAATTGAGTTTATTTATTCGTGTACCAACTCGGTTTGATTTCTAAAAACGAGTTCGTTGTCGAAGGCATCGAGTAGGATGATGCTGTCGGGTTTTATTTTGCCGGCGAGGATTTCTTTGGAGAGTTGGTTGAGGACTTCCCTTTGAATTACTCGTTTTACGGGTCTGGCTCCAAATTGCGGGTCATACCCTTTCTGGGACAGATATGCGATAGCTTCGGGAGTGGCGTCCATCGTGATGCCTTGTAGGGCAAGCATATCGGTGACGTTTTTCAACTGTAATCCTACGATTTTGGTAATGTTTTTGGCGGTAAGCGGCGTGAACATTACGATTTCGTCGATACGGTTGATGAACTCGGGACGCACGATTTGTTTCAATAATCCCAAAACTTCGACTTTGGCGAGTTCGGTTGCGGCTTCGACACTTCCCTTTAGATTTTCGAATTTCTCCTGAATAATCTGGCTTCCCATATTGGAAGTCATGATGATAATCGTGTTCTTGAAATCGGCTAAGCGTCCTTTGTTGTCCGTTAGACGGCCTTCGTCGAGTACCTGCAACAAGATGTTGAAGGTGTCGGGATGCGCTTTTTCGATCTCATCCAGAAGTATCACGGAATATGGTTTGCGACGTACGGCTTCGGTCAATTGTCCACCCTCGTCATAGCCCACATATCCCGGAGGCGCACCGACCAATCGGCTCACGCTGTGGCGTTCCTGATATTCGCTCATATCGATTCGGGTCATCGCGTTTTCATCATCAAATAGATATTCGGCTAGGGCTTTGGCAAGCTCGGTTTTCCCAACTCCCGTTGTTCCCAGGAAAAGGAAAGTTCCCACCGGTTTTTTCATATCCTGCAACCCCGCACGGCTTCGACGCACGGCATCACTCACAGCTTCGATAGCTTCTTCTTGGCCAACAACACGTTTTTGCAATTCTCCTTCAAGATGCAAGAGTTTTTCGCGTTCACCCTGCAGCATTTTCATCACGGGGATTCCAGTCCATTTGGCCACTACTTCTGCAATGTCTTCGCGGGTTACTTCTTCTTTTATCAATGAAGTTCCCGATTGGTTTTCGGCCAATTGTTTTTGAAATTCAGCCAATCGATCTTGGGCTTCCTTGATTTTTCCGTAACGGATTTCGGCTACTTTACCGTAGTCGCCATCACGTTCGGCGCGTTCGGCTTCGTGTTTGAAATCTTCAATTTCGGTTTTTACTTCCTGTATGTTATCGGCAACGTCTTTCTCCGCTTTCCATTTGGCGTAAATCACGTTTCGTTCATCTTTGAGATTAGCCAAATCCAAACCTAATATTTTGAGTTTGCTTTCGTCTTTCTCGCGTTTGATGGCTTCGATTTCGATTTCCAACTGCATTATTTTTCGATCCAAAACATCCAATTCCTCTGGTTTGGAGTTGATTTCCATACGCAGTTTCGAAGCTGCCTCGTCCATTAAGTCGATAGCTTTGTCCGGAAGGAAACGATTGGTGATGTAACGTTGCGAAAGCGTTACGGCAGCAATAATGGCGTCGTCCTTGATTTGTACTTTATGATGTGTTTCGTATTTTTCCTTGATTCCTCTCAGTATCGAAATTGCGCTTTCGGTATCCGGTTCCTCGATTATGATTTTTTGGAAACGGCGTTCGAGGGCTTTGTCTTTTTCGAAATATTTTTGGTATTCGTCCAAAGTCGTCGCACCGATTGCTCTTAATTCTCCACGAGCCAAAGCGGGTTTCAGAATATTGGCGGCATCCATCGCTCCTTCACCACCGCCTGCACCAACAAGCGTGTGAATTTCGTCAATGAACAGCACGATATCTCCTTCGGCAGCGATTACTTCTTTAACCACCGATTTCAATCGTTCCTCGAATTCTCCTTTGTATTTTGCACCCGCGATCAAGGCTCCCATATCGAGTGAGAATACGATTTTGTCTTTCAGGTTATCAGGTACGTCGCCATCCACGATTCGGTGTGCAAGACCTTCGGCAATGGCGGTTTTACCAACACCAGGTTCTCCCACAAGCATTGGGTTGTTTTTGGTTCTTCGGGTTAGGATTTGCAAAACTCTACGAATTTCCTCGTCACGGCCAATCACAGGATCTAATTTACCTGTTCTCGCTAGTTCGTTGAGGTTTTTGGCGTATTTGTTCAAAGAGTTGTAATTTTCTTCAGCCGATGCTGAGGTTACACGCTCTCCTTTACGCAATTCTTCGATGGCGGCTTTCAGTCCTTTTCCAGTTACTCCCTGGTCTTTCAGAATTTGGGATACTTTGCTTTTGGAATCGAATATAGCCAGAATCAAATGCTCAATAGAAACGTATTCATCGTTCATTTTTTTGGCAATGATTTCGGCTTCGTTCAAAGCTGTGTTTGCTGTTCTCGAAAGTTGGATTTCGCCTCCCGAAACTTTTGGAAAACTCTGAATGGTTGCATCTAAAATTTGAAGAAACAATGGCACATTGACGTTAAGTTTTTTCAAAATAAAAGGAGCCACATTTTCATCAACTTCAAAAATTGATTTGAAAATATGTTCGTTTTCTATTTGTTGTTGACCTAAACTCTGAACCAATTGTTGTGAAAGCTGAATTGCTTCCTGCGATTTAATGGTAAACTTATTAATGTTCATGATTAAAGGTTTTTTTATGTTTTACAGTGATTCGTAATTAGCTTTTTTAGTGTCAAAATTGAAATCCATTTGCTAAATGGTTATGATTCATTTTATTGACTTATAATTATAAAATATGGGCTAATCACTTAAAGCTATTTACTAATGACTTGATTTTACTATTTAATAATTAGCTTTGCAAAATAATCATCAAATGGTATTCCAGTATAAATTTACGGACAATTTGACGTTTTAGTGATGATTTTTATCATATTAAAAAGACAAAAAGACATAAAATAAGACAAAATGAGCCTATTTAATTCCCTATTTGGTAGTTCAGAAGAAAAGAAAGTAACAGCAAGCAAAATCAATTGGATTCCGCTTCAATCTGTAAGTCAGTTGGATGAAATGGTTGCTACTTCGGGTCAAAAGCCTGCGGTGATTTTTAAGCACAGCACACGTTGCAGTATTAGCAGATTCGCTCTTAAACAATTTGAAAATGCATATGCTTTAGAAGATAATGTAGATGCTTATTTCTTGGATTTGATTGAATATCGTGATGTTTCCAATGAAATTGCAAATCGTTTTCAGGTAGTGCACCAATCGCCACAATTATTGCTGATCAAAAACGGTCAATCAATTTATGATGCTTCACATGACGCTATTGATGCGGGAGATTTGGTGGAGAGATTGTAGATTATTATCTTGAATAATTCTCGTTAAGTTTTATATAGCTCGCAAAGACGCCAAGTCGCCAAGTTTAAAAAATGTTTTACTTTGCGACTTGGCGTCTTTGCGAGAAATAGATTTTTAAAATCCTCCTCCAGAACCGCCGCCGCTAAATCCACCACCACCAAACTTCATAGGTGATTCTTCGACTTTTGCCTCGGGTTTAATTCCAAATTGTGAAGTAGCCACAAGAACCTGAAGATTAGCAAAAGCATTTGGATTGGCAAATCGATCTTCTTTGAACGTGATTCCGGTTTCGTTGAATTTCGTTTTTTTTATGGAAAAATAAGTAAAAGCAAATAATACCAATCCACCAATTGTTAAAGCCACTTCGGGAGGCAAAACGTGATGATACATTCTGATGGTGAAAATAGCAAAGCAAAGCGCTAGAAAACCAATCCAAAGCATCATTCGGTCTTTGTTTCTTAAAGAGTAAAATAGATAGAGTGCCGGAACTGAAATCGTAAAGGCCCAAAAGAATATAGCAAAAGGGATTTCGGGACTCACGCCGTTATAATAATACTCTCCTGAAAGGCTAAAATTTAATTCTCTTACCACATAATAATTTCCTGCGAGATAGAATAAAATTAAGCAGAACCCTTTAGCTAGCTTCAATCCGCTAGAATAATAGGGAACAGTTAAGTTTTGTAGCTTTTTTTTAGAAAAAAAATAACCAATACCTGAAAATACCAGCATCACAAAAGGAAGAATGAGCTTTCCAATTATCAAATACTCAAATGTAATATAAGCGAGACTTCCTGTAATGCTAAAACAGGCGAGTAGAGCCAAAGACAGATTGAGATATCGTAAATAAGCAATACTGGAAACGATTGCCGTTACTATAATAACAAGCAGATAGTTTGGATTGTAATTTTGTTCAAAAGAGAGTCCTACGGCAATCTGCAACGCTAAAATGGCTCCCAAAATAAAGGCGTCGTCAAGACCAAAACCAAAATATTTCATATTCTGAGACATATATTCTTTTGCACCAAAACCAATTGCGGCAAAAAGATAGATAAAAAATAAATAAGCATTTTCCATAATAGCTAACCCAAATAGCGATATAAAACCACAAATTGACGAATACAACATGCAACCCAGAATAAAGAAACCAATTCGGATAAAGATATTGTTTTGGCTTTTGAGTCTCGGTAATTGATTGCCAATAAATTTGTATTGTTCGTTACTAATGAAACCCGAATTTTTTAATCGTTTAGCTTCTTCGTCTATATAAACGTTGTCTAAAAGTGTTTTATCATATACTATCATCAGTAGTGTTTTTGTTGAAGTGTTTAATCAATTTTATAAAACCAATAATGGAGCCAATAAAATAAAATGGAGTTGTAAAAATGAATACCTCGAAAATATCATTGAAATTAATAAAATCGATGACCCTTGCAAAAAAGATATTCATTCCAATAAAACCATATAAAACTGTAAAAATAAACAGTGAAATTGATCTTATCTGGAAACTTAAATTATAAAAATAATAGGCAGCAATTCCTAATATTAACCCAAATGGTGGCCAGTAATCATTACATAAATTAACTATGCAGGCTATGCTAACCAAGTGTAATGAGAAAGTCAGATAAACCAGATTTAAGTGCTTTTTTAAATTGATTTTGGTTACATACAAAACCCAAAGCAGCAAGGACAATCCAAAAGCCAATCCTATATAACTCAAGTAGGTATTCTCAATCATCTCGTTTTCAAAAACGTGTTTAGGATCTACTGAGAGCCCTAAGTAAGCCGCCATACCAGTGATTCCTATGGATAGAACGCTTTTGTTGTCAAAATAATAGGCACAAAAAAGAGCGATCACTGTTGGAAACAAAGTAGCCAAACCGTAATGGGTTCCAAAAGTTTGGTATTGAAATTGCAAATATCCCACGAACGTACAGCTCAATATAACGCCAGTGAGCACCAAGTAATCATAAAGAGGATTGGGAAAGAGGACTTCTTCTTTTTTGAAGCCTTCGTGATTTTTAAAGCAAAAATAAAAACAAGTCACTGTAACCGCAAGCAACAATCCAAGAATTGCAGTATGGCCAATAGTGTCAATGTTTTGGTAAATCAGAATCCCAATCCCCGAAGTAAACATCAATATTGAAAGGTATAATAAGAATTTCAATTCGTTATGTACAGAAAACAAATTTAAACCTCGATACGCTCGAATAGCTTCGAATTGTTCTTCTGTAATATGATTTTTATCAAAAAGCATTTGGGTTGCTTGTTCTTCGAAATTAGCCATGCTATTTATTTAAGATATTTCTCAAATATATAGAATTTTTAGTACTAATTAATAGGTGATGATAACTTTGTTAAAGCTGCATTTGTTTTAGTTTGCTGGCTTGTAGGTGCTTGATAAAAGTAAAAAAACCAATTTTTCTATTAAGAAAAATTGGTTTCAATAATTGAATTAGTAAGCAATTTTATTTCTGAATTTTAATATCAACTACAATTCTAGGATCATAACCAACTCTGTGAACAGATTTTATGTAAATAGCACCTTTTTTACCAGCAGCATTTTTGAACAATACTACATTTGGAGTTTTATCATCTGGGAAAGAATCGTCATCATCTGCATCTATTTTGATAGCATCAAAATCGGTGCTTTTTTCTATTTTGTTAAATTGTTCTATTGTCAATAAATCTTTTTGAACATTAATAAATAGAGTAAGTGGGGCGCCTTTAACTCCATAATCATCATTATTAGGGCTCATAAAATAATTTAAAGCATAATTGGCACTATAAAAAGCGATGTCAATTTTAGGTAAAATAGTAGCATCAATTTTGCTTGTTTTAAATGATTTTCCCAATTCTGTTGAGAAATATAAACCAGCATCATATCCTTCTGATTGGTCTAAAGAAAAGGTGACATCTTTAAAGGTTTTTAATGTTGTAGTTTCAGTTGATACCGAATTTGTTTGTGTTGAATCGTCACTTGAGCAACTGTTTAAAAGCATTGAGCCAATACATAGGAGTAAGGCAAATTTGTTGGTTAATTTCATGGGGGGTATGTTCTAAATTTCCTGTAAAATTAAAATATATTATGCATGCATAGTAAATTTTAATGTTAAAAAAATGATTTTTTTTTATGATTTTATATTAATGTTTTGAATTTTAGTTTGTTGTAAGTTAAAAGTGAAAAGGATATTTAATTTTTTTAACTGATTTGTTGTCGAATAAACAAAAAACTCTTTTGAAAATTCTTTCTTTTTAGGAGTATTATACATTTTGAAATATAAAAAAAACCTCATTTAAAAATAATAAATGAGGTTTTTTGCATTCAATAAATTTTGGTTTTTTATTAAAAAGCAGTTTTCATTTTATTCTTTATTTCCTCCAAGCAAAGGTTATTTATACTTCCTTCATGCGTATGTTTTGTTTCTTTTGGAGATTGATAAGTTCCGTTCTCCAATTGTTCGGCAACGGCTTTGTATGCGTCTCTAAAAGGCATTCCGGCAACAACCATTTCGTTTAGGGTATCAACTGTAAATAGGTAATTGTATTTTGGATCATTCAGAATATTTTCTTTTACCGTGATGTCTTTGATAGAGAAAATAGCAATATCCAAACAGGCTTTCAAGTTCTGAATTGCAGGAAACAATCCTTCTTTCAAAAGTTGTAAATCCCTGTGGTAGCCGCTTGGAAGGTTATTTGTAATCAAAGTGATTTCATAAGGCAAAGCTTGAATTTTGTTGCATTTACCGCGAATTAATTCAAAAACATCAGGGTTTTTTTTGTGAGGCATGATGCTTGAACCCGTCGTTAAATGAGAAGGTAAACCGATAAAATCAAAATTTTGACTCATATACAAACAAACATCCATTGAGAATTTTGCCAAAGTTGCAGCAACACTACTCATTGCAAAAGCAACTGTTTTTTCCGATTTTCCACGGCTCATTTGCGCAGCAACAGAATTGTATTTTAAAGTTTCAAAACCTAGTTCCTTGGTGGTGAAAGTTCTGTTGATAGGGAAGGAGCTTCCATATCCTGCGGCAGAACCCAACGGATTTTGATCGACAATTTTCAAAGCTGCGTTAAGCATTGTAATGTCGTCAATCAAGGTTTCTGCATAAGCGGAAAACCACATTCCGAAAGAAGAAGGCATCGCAATTTGAAGATGTGTGTAACCCGGCAATAATACATTTTGGTGTTTCTCTGCCGATTCCATCATTAAATCGAAAAGCGTTTTTACTTGCTCTTTCAATTCTTTGACAACATCTTTCAGGTACAAGTTCACGTCAACCAAAACTTGGTCGTTACGGGAACGAGCGGTGTGGATTTTTTTTCCGGCATCACCCAATTTTATCGTTAGTAAATACTCGATTTTTGAATGTACGTCTTCAAAGCTGTCTTCGATTTCGAAATTTCCGTTTGCGATGCCTTTTATGATTTCGTTTAAGGCCAAAACCAAGGATTCTGTTTCGTCATTGGTCAACAGTCCGATTTGTCCCAACATTTTGGCGTGGGCAATAGAGCCTAAAGCATCATATTTGGCCAAAACCAAATCGAGTTCTCTATCGTTTCCTACTGTAAAATGTTCGATTTGTTTATCGGTTGGTATTCCTTTTTCCCAAAGTTTCATAATTGGATTTTTAGATGTTTGGATTGTTAGATTTTTAGATCTAAACTTTTGTTGTTATGTGTTTTTTAGCCCCGATAGCAGTGAAAATCCTTTTTATTTTTTTCTTTAAAAATAAAAAGATTGCAACGGATAGCGGGATTAGCTCCTAAAAAATATTTTAGTTCTTTAAAAAGTCTTCCAGTATTTTGATATATAATTGGATTCCTTCTTCAATTTCGTTTACAAATATAAATTCGTCAGCTGAATGCGACCGCAGGGATTCCCCAGGTCCAAGTTTCAAGGACTGACAGCTCAAAACCGACTGATCCGAAAGGGTAGGCGAGCCGTAGGTCGTTCTTCCCAATGCGATTCCGGCTTGTACCAAACCGTGTGAAACGGGAATGGATGAGGCGTTCAAGTGCATCGAACGTGGTGTAACTTCGGCGTTAATATTAGATTTTACGGTTTCTAAAATTTCGGTATTGTTGTAACAATCAGTCACTCGAATATCAACCACCAAGTGACATTCAGCCGGAACTACGTTGTGTTGTTTTCCTGCTGTAACTTGAGTTACGGTCATTTTTACTGGACCTAAAACCTCAGATATTTTTTCGAACTGATAGGTTTTGAACCAATCAATTACGGGCATTGCATTGTAAATTGGGTTATCAGGATTGTTGTGTGCAGCGTGACTTGCTGTACCTTTTACAACAACATCCAATACTAATAATCCTTTTTCGGCCACAGCCAATTGCATTAAAGTAGGTTCCCCAACGATAGCACATTCTAATTCTGGTAAATGTTTTAAAACACTGTTGAGGCCAATTTTACCGCTGCTTTCTTCTTCTGCGGAAGCAACAATTACAATATTATGTGATAGGTTTTCAGTGGCATAAAAATGTGTGAACGTTGCGATTAATGAAACCAGACATCCTCCAGCATCGTTGCTTCCAAGACCAAATAATTTACCATCTTTTTCGATCGCTTTGAACGGGTCATTGGTGTATCCCTGATTTGGTTTTACGGTATCGTGGTGCGAGTTTAGTAATAGTGTAGGTTTGGATTTGTCAAAATGTTGATTATAAGCCCAAATATTATTGTTTTCCCTCTCGAACGGAATATTATTTTGAGTAAACCAATTTTCGATTAAAAGCGCCGTTTGATCTTCTTCACTTGAAAAGGAAGGAGTTTCAATCAGCGATTTCAATAACGCGATGGCTTCTTGTGTTAGGGTTTCTATGTTTTTCATTTTTTTATAATTCAATACTTGTATAGACAACTTCAGCATTTTGCAACATCCTATGGTGTCCAATTTTTATTTTCTGGACGCCTTTGGACAAGCTGTTGAAACAGCTATCTAATTTAGGAATCATCCCAGAATGTATAGCTTTTTCTGCTTTTAATTTGGCGTACAATTCGTGATTGATTTGTTCGATTACAGAACTGTCATCGTCAGCATCGTACAAAACACCTGGTTTTTCGAAGCAATAGGTCAAAGTAACTTCAAACACTTCAGATAATGCAATAGCCAATTCACTGGCAATTGTATCGGCATTTGTATTCAATAATTGTCCTTTTCCATCGTGTGTGATGGCACAAAATACAGGCGTTATCCCGCTTTTTAGTAATGTTTCCAATAAAGGAGTATTCACTTTTTGTACATCGCCCACAAAACCATAATCAATTGTTGGGTGATTTCTTTTTGTTGATAAAATCAAATTTCCGTCTGCACCCGAAAATCCAACTGCGTTGGTATTATTGGCCTGCAATTGAGCAACTACAGTTTTATTGATTTCACCTGCATAAATCATCACAACCACATCCAGCATTGGTGCATCTGTAATACGACGCCCATCAATCATTTGAGGAACTAATCCGATACTTTGCGCCATTTTGGTGGCCGATTTTCCGCCACCGTGAACGAGTACTTTATATCCTTCAATTTTAGAAAAATCAGTCAAAAACTGTTTTAATTCAGTTGGATTGTCGATGATGTTACCACCAATTTTTATGATAGATAATTTAGTCATTTTTGTATAAAGTTTCTGAGATGCTAAGATTCTAAGTTTCTGATTTTTTAAGTTTTTGGCTTCTTAGTAACTCATAATATTAGCTATTTAGCAACTTTTTTTAATATTTTCTGTAAAACCAATTGAGCCGAATAGGTTCTGTTATTGGCTTGTTGTATCACAATCGAATTTTCGCTGTCGATTACTTCGTCAGTCACAATTACGTTACGTCTTACTGGCAAGCAATGCATAAATTTAGCATTGTTGGTCAGTTTCATTTTGTTGGCAGTAATAGTCCAATTTGGGTCTGAATTGGTGATTTTTCCATATTCTTTATAGTTGCTCCAGTTTTTGGCATAAATAAAATCGGCGTTTTCAAAAGCTTTGTCTTGATCGTATTCGATTTTAGAATCTTTGGTGATTTCCGGATTGAGTTCGTAGCCTTCTGGGTGTGTAATTACAAAATCCATTTCGGTCTGCAATTGCATCATTTCCACAAATGAATTGGGTACAGCTTGCGGTAATGCTCTTGGGTGTGGAGCCCATGACAAAACTACTTTTGGTCTGTGTTTGGTTTTGTTTTCTTCCATTGTGATAGCATCAGCAAGGGATTGTAACGGATGTCCTGTCGCACTTTCCATATTTAGGATAGGCACAGTGGCATATTTCAAGAAACCATTCATTACCGTTTCAGCATTGTCTTTTTCTTTGTCAACCAAACCTGCAAAAGCTCTGATTGCAATAATATCGGCATATTGAGAAACTACCTCGGCCGCTTCTTTAATGTGTTCCGAAGCGCCTTGGTTCATGATAGTTCCGTCTTCATATTCAAGCGTCCAGCCTTCGCTTCCGAAGTTCATTACCATAACGTTCATTCCTAAGTTTATAGCTGCTTTTTGAGTACTTAAACGTGTTCTCAAACTAGAATTAAAAAACAACATTACTAAGGTTTTGTTTTTTCCTAGTTTCTTGTTTTTAAGCGGATTTTTTTTGATTTTTAAGGCTTCTTTTACCCATTTTTTGAGCGAGTCTATTTCTTTGATAGAAGTATAGTTCATAGCTTATTTTGTTTAGTTTATTCGTTTATTTGTTCAATCGATTAACCGAAAGAATATTTTTACACAATCTTTGTGAAAGCAATTTCATTAGCTAAAGCCTTCAACATAAAATTATCTTCGAGTCCGTTTACAATCCAAGTTTCGATATTCGCAGCTTTGGCTATGGCAGCCGAATCAATTTTGGATTGCATCCCACCTGTTCCGTGAGAGGATTTGTTGTCACCAATTTCTTTTTGCAAAAGCGATAAATCAGTTACTAGTTCTATCGTTTCCGGCACTTCATCGTGAATTGACGATTTGATGTAAATACCGTTGGTGTTAGTTGCAATTATCAGAATATCAACGTTTAATAAAACAGCTGCCAATGCCGCCAGTTTATCGTTGTCCCCAAATTTAATCTCATCTGTAGCCACAGTGTCATTTTCATTGATAATTGGGATATAATTGTTTTTTACCAATACATTGATGGTATTTACGATATTGACTTTGGATTGTTCTTTCTCAAAATCAGAATATGACAACAAACATTGTGAAGTGAGTAGTCCCAAATCGCTGAAGTTTTCGTGGTAAATCCGCATCAAATGTGGCTGACCAATTGATGCCAAAGCTTGTTTTACAAAAACATCTTCATCTTGATTTTCCAGTTTTACAAATTGTTTGGCCGCAGCAATCGCTCCTGAGCTAACAATAATAAACTCGTATTTGTCTTGTAAAGCGGCAATTTGAATTCCAATATCCTCAATCTTTCCTCTCGAAATGTGATTGGTTTCTTTGGTTAAGGTGTTGCTGCCTAACTTTAGTAATATTCTTTTTTTAGCCATTTTTTTTAAAGTCTCTAAGGTTCTGAGTTACTAAGATCCTAAGTTTTTTTTTTTTTGAATCTGAAAATAACAATCTGCAATCTAAATTCTTCAACCTGCAATCTTTTATCTTACCTGTCCATCACCATACACATACCATTTGTTAGTGACCAAATGCTGTAATCCAATTGGGCCGCGTTGGTGCAGTTTATCCGTGCTGATTGCTAATTCTCCGCCTAATCCAAATTGACCACCATCGGTGAATCGGGTAGAGGCGTTTTGATATACTGCGGCTGAATCCACATTCTCCATGAATTCTTGTGCCACAACATCATTTTGAGTGATGATCGAAGCTGAATGTCCTCCACAATATTTGTTTATTTTTTCAATCGCTTCTTCATCAGAATTTACGATTCCAATAACAATTTTATAATTCAAAAATTCTTCATACCAAATTTCCTCGTTTTCAATTGTAGGCACCTGAGTAGCATTTGCAAAAGTGGCATCACCTAAAATTTCTACGTTGTATTTTTTTAATTCTGCTACTAATTCCGTTGCAAAAACTTCCCAATTAGGTAATTTAGTGTCGATCAAAACCTTGTCTAAGGCGTTGCAAACACCAATATTTGTTGTTTTTCCGTTGATGATAATGTCAAGAGCTTTTTTTAAATCGGCTTCTTGATTTACATAAACAAAGTTATTTCCTCGTCCGCTTACTATTACAGGACAAGTGGCGTGTTTTTTAGTAAATTCAATTAATTGTTCTCCACCACGAGGCACGATTAAATCGACTTTTTGTGTTGGTTTTTCTAAAAATGCTTGAGTTTCGACACGGTTGTAATTCAAGTATTCTACCCAATTAGTGTCAATCTCATTTTCCTCTAAGGCTTGATGCCAAAGCGAAACAATTTTCAAATTGGACAACAAAGATTCTTTTCCGCCTTTCAATAAGATTTTATTTCCGGATTTGAATGCAATTCCTCCCGCTTCAACGGTTACATCAGGTCGGGATTCGTAAATGATCATAATGGTTCCGAAAGCAGCTGTTTTATTGGTTACTTTCATTCCGTTTTCGTGAGTAAAATCAAATCGGATTTGCCCGACAGGATCTTCTTGGCTAGCCAATTGTTGCATTGACAAAATCATTCCATCAATTTTGGCATCATCAACTAATAAACGTTTTTCCATAGCCAAATCCTCTCCAGAATAATTATTTAAATCCTGTTGATTAATCGCTTTAATGTTGTCTCTTTCTTGTTCTAAAAGGACGGCCATTCGATTCAGAACTGCGTTTCTTTTTTCTATGGATAATAAATGGCTCATTGGTTTTTGGTTATTGGTTAGCGTTTATGCTTTTAAAAAAAGAATAAACTTTTGCTTAATATGTTTATAAACCTTTGTCAAAGTTTTGAGCTTTGACAAAGGTTTATTTAAAAATTATGCTTTTAATTCAGCCAAGCTTTCTTTCAGTGCAACTATAAATGTATCAATTGCAGCTGTTGTAATTGTTAATGGAGGAAGGATTCTCAATAAGTTTTTATTGTTGGCTCCACCCGTGAAAATATGTTTTTCAATAATCATTTTCTTTCTCAAGGCGCTCACGTCAAAATCAAATTCAACGCCAAGCATCAATCCTTTTCCTTTTACTTTTGTGATTTCAGGAATGGCTTTGATGGCTTCAAAAAAGTATTCAGATACTTTGTTTGTGTTCTCAATTAGTTTTTTATCTTCCATCACATCCAAAACGGCAATACCTGCAGCACAAGCCAAATGACTTCCACCAAAAGTAGTCCCTAATAATCCGTAACTCGCTTTGAATTTTGGTGAAATTAAAACTCCTCCAATCGGGAAACCGTTCCCCATTCCTTTAGCTGTAGTTACAATATCAGGATTGATTCCGTGGTGTTGAAAAGCAAAAAACTTTCCACTTCTTCCGTAACCTGATTGTACTTCGTCTAAAATTAAAACGACATCATTTGCAGCGCAAATTTTTTCTAAAGCCTGAAAAAAATCAGTTGTTCCTTGGTCTAATCCACCCACACCTTGTATAGGTTCGATGATAACCGCACAAACGTCTCCTTTTTTCAATTCGGTTTCTACCAAATCAATTTGGTTCAATGGTAAGAAAGTAACGACTTGTTGTGCGTTTAATGGCGCTACAATTTTTTTGTTATCGGTAACAGCAACAGCCGCCGATGTTCTTCCGTGAAAGGAATTGTCAAAAGCAATTACTCTTGATTTATTGGTGTGAAAAGAAGCTACTTTCAAAGCATTTTCATTGGCTTCAGCTCCAGAACTACATAAAAACAAACTGAAATCTGTCAAGCCAGAAGCTTTTCCTAATTTCTCTGCTAATTCTACTTGCAAAGGATTCTGAATGGCATTCGAGTAAAAACTCAAATTATCCAATTGTTCTTTCACTTTGGCCACATAATCCGGTTGGGTATGACCGATGGAAATTACTCCGTGACCAGAGTATAAGTCTAAATATTCGATTCCTTTGTCGTCTGTAATGGTGCAATCTACTGCTTTTACAGGCGTGATAGGGTATAATGGGTAAACGTCAAATAAGTTCATTTTTGTTGTTGTTTAATTGTTTAATTCGTTTAATTCGTTTAATCGTTAATTCGTTTAAACAATTAAACGATTCACCGATTAAACTTTTCTAAAATCCAGATGGTTTCAAATGCAATCCTGTAGTTTCTTCCAATCCAAACATCAAATTCATGTTTTGAATGGCTTGTCCCGAGGCGCCTTTGACTAAATTATCGATTACCGAAGTAATCAAAATCCGGTTTCCTTTTTTCATTAAACTAATAATACATTTATTTGTCTGAACCACTTGTTTCATATTGATGCCAGTTGTGGTAATGGTTACAAAAGGTTGGTTTTTATAGAATGCTTCGTATTTTGCTACAACATCCTCCAAGCTTTCGTTACAATTAGTGTATAATGTCGCAAAAATTCCTCTTGGGAAATCCCCTCTGTTCGGAATGAAAAGCAATTCGTTTGTGAAATCATTCTGCAATTGGTGCAAGCTTTCTGAAATCTCGCCTAAATGTTGGTGTTCAAAAGCTTTGTAATGCGACATATTGTTGTTTCTCCAACTAAAATGAGAAGTCTCAGATAATCCAACTCCAGCACCGGTACTCCCTGTTGTAGCGTTGATATGTACGTCGCTGTTCAATAATTTGGCTTCCGCCAAAGGCAATAAAGCCAACTGAATTGCGGTGGCAAAACAACCAGGATTGGCAATGAACTGAGCGTTTTTAATCGCCGCTTTGTTCAATTCAGGTAAGCCGTAAATGAATTTTTTACCGTCAAAAACTTCGTCTTTGTGCAATCTGAAATCATTTCCTAAATCAATGATTTTGGTATGGCTTGCAAACTGATTTTCGGTCAAAAATGTTTTTGATTTCCCGTGTCCCAAACACAAAAAAACCACATTTACATTAGGATTTACGGTATCGGTAAAGTTCATTTCGATATCGCCCAACAAATCGTGGTGCGCCACCGAAAGCGGTTTGCCAGCGTTAGTTGTACTGTATACAAAATCAAGTTTTGCATTGGGATGGAACATCAATATTCTGATGAGTTCTCCCGCCGTATATCCTGAACCTCCAATTATTCCAACATTAATCATAAGTTTCGTTGTTTACAGATGAAAATATGTTTTGTGCATTCCCTAAAATTTTAATAAATCCTTTTGCATCGTCAGATGTCCAAGCATTGTTCATTTCTCCGTATTGGCCAAAACCAGTATTCATCAAATCATTTGCAGACTCAATTCCGTCTAATGAGAAGTGGTATGGTTTCAAAGAAACAGTTACCGTTCCGTTTACGGTTTTTTGAGTGTCCTCCAAGAAAGTCTCGATGTTTCTCATTACAGGATCAAGGAATTGACCTTCGTGAAATAACATTCCGTACCAGTTTCCTAGTTGTTCTTTCCAGTATTGTTGCCATTTTCCAAGAGTATGTTTCTCCAGTAAATGGTGCGCTTTGATGATGATTAAAGGAGCAGCAGCTTCAAAACCAACTCTTCCTTTGATACCGATAATCGTGTCACCCACGTGAATATCTCTACCAATTGCATAAGCATTTGCTAATTTTTCTAAAACAACAATATTGTTTGAAGGTTTGTC
Organism: Flavobacterium granuli; assembly: GCF_031456055.1. Taxonomy (GTDB): domain Bacteria; phylum Bacteroidota; class Bacteroidia; order Flavobacteriales; family Flavobacteriaceae; genus Flavobacterium; species Flavobacterium granuli_A. The sequence continues at coordinate 316,893 of NZ_JAVDTX010000005.1, read as the reverse complement.
AGCTACACCATTTACGGCAACCAATTCCCCTTTTTTGAATTCCAAAGTCACTTTCTCTTCACCTGTTTTTTGCAATTGCGATGGGTAAGCTTCGCTTGGCAATGGCTGACCAGAAGTCAAAGTTTCTTTTCCTCCAACGCTAGTTCCCCAAAGTCCTTTGTTGATTGAGTATTGTGCTTTTTCCCAAGAATAGTGAACTCCGTTTTTTGCTAAATAATCAACCTCTTCTTGTCTTGAAAGTTTCAAGTCGCGAATAGGAGTGATGATTTCAATTTCGGGAGCGATTGTTTGGAAAATTAAATCAAAACGAATTTGGTCATTTCCAGCACCAGTACTTCCGTGAGCGATAGCAGTTGCTCCAACAGATTTAGCATATTTTATGGCTTCAATAGCTTGAAAAACACGCTCAGCACTTACTGATAATGGATAAGTATTGTTTTTTAATACATTTCCATAAATCAAATATTTTATCGCTTTATCGTAATATTTGTCTAAAATGGTAAGATTAGCGTGTTTTGCGCTTCCTAACTCGTAAGCTCTGTCTTCGATAGCTTTAAGTTCGGCGTCGTCAAAGCCACCTGTATTGATTAATACCGTGTGAACTTCATATCCTTTTTCGTTTTTCAAATATTTTAGACAGTATGATGTGTCCAATCCTCCACTATATGCTAATACTACTTTTTTCATAATTTTCTAGGCTTTTGGCTATTAGCTTTTGGCTATTAGCTGCGAGTTGTTTGTATGTTATAATTTTTTAAATTTTCTCTAAAATAATTTTGTCAAGAAAAGTGCTTTTTTAATTGCTGTTAATCTATTAAGTACCCTCACATTAAAAGGATGTTTTGGCGGGTCTTTCGGCTTTTCGGCCGGGTCATAAAGCATTCCAGTACACAAACACATTTTGTAATCTTTACTTTTTAATATGTCATAATTGGTACAGGTTTGACACCCTTTCCAAAAACTTGGATCATTCGTAAGTTCAGAAAACGGAACAGGTTTGTACCCCAAATCCGAGTTGATTTTCATTACAGCCAAACCGGTTGTGATTCCGAAAACTTTGGCTTCAGGATATTTTTGCAACGAATAGTCAAATACAAACGATTTTATTTGTTTGGCCAATCCCAAGTTTCTATAATCAGGATGTACAATCAAACCGGAGTGTGCCACAAACTGACCATGTTGCCAACTTTCGATATAGCAAAAACCAGCAAAAATTCCGTTGTTAAGTGCAATTACAGCATCTCCCTTCTCCATCTTTTTTTGGATGTATTCCGGCGTTCTTTTGGCAATTCCAGTACCTCTCAATAGGGCAGATGATTCTATCGTATCGCATATTTCCTGCGCATACTTATAATGTTCTTCCTGAGTTACTACAATAGAAATGTTCATTTCAAGAGTTATATTTTAGGTTAAATAATGTACTGTAATGAAGTTTGAAATGTTTTAGTTTTGCACTATCAAATATAGAATAAATGCAGTAAAGAACAATCCAAATAATTGAATTACAGATAGATAAAATTTGTTTGGTAATTTTTTTAGGATGTATTAATCCAAATAAAAATGGAAATAATTTCAAAACGATAAAAATAAGAAATGAATAATATAATACGATTACACTATGGAGGCTATAGTTATAGCATCCGTACTTCGGGAGAAGTCGTAGGTGTAATTATCCGAGAGATAATTGTTTTATATGTTTCTGTATTTTTCATTGGTGCAAAAGTACAATTCTTTTTTAAATCAAATGCTAATTTTTTTGTAAAAGTCAAATTTTTAACAAATCGGGTTATTTTTGTAATAAAAAAGAAAATTTCAATTCAAATGACTGTTTTCTAGTGTTATTTTTTCTTTTTCAAGAGGCGGGTAGCCTGGATTCAAAATTGGTTTTCAAAATATTTTGGGCGTGTCCCCGTTGAGTGAAGGGGCTTATTTGTAGTGCCGCTTATATAGCCCCTTCGCTCAACGGGGTCGGGCTATTCGCGCTACTTCGGTAGCTTGCTTCAAATGAAATTCACTAAACTCCTATGAAAATAAATGTATAGTGAGGTAATCCCTCACGCGAGACAGCTTTAAGGAAAACGAGAGATTTTGTTTTAATAAGGGTAATGTGAGCATGAAAATAAATGTTCTTTTTCACATTTGTAAGTGATATTGGGTATATTTGGAAAAGTGAATAAAGTTGAAACTATTTTAGATATATACCTACAAACTAAATAGTAGATAATTGAAGATTTATTTTATTCATAATACTAAGCTAAATAATATTATAATATAGATGGAAAATAAAACTAAAATAAAAATTAAAGATGCATTTGATTCAATCTTACGTGCGGATTATTTATCTATTGACAGAATTAAAGATCTTAATTTGTTAAATGATTATTATGTAGACCCCTTTAATACAATTTCCAGTATACTTCAAAAGCAAGATAATTTTATTTCTGGAAGACGAGGAACTGGTAAAACAACAGCTTTACTTAAAGGTTATTTTGAGTGCCTAAAAACGCTTAAAAAGAATGAAGCGTCTGATTATTTTTATGAAGAGAAAATACTTCCATTATATATTGATCTTAGTAATTGCAATGATCTTTTTGAAAAGAACAACTTAGCTCTTTTAGAAATACATTTTGTTCGGCAACTTATTGATTCTTTAAAGCGACAAATAGAGGCTGTTTTAGATGAAAAGTTTTTACTTGTGTTTAAAAAAGAAAATGCTGCATTAGATGATTTGGATATTATTGAGAAACTTTTAATTGAGGGTGTTACAATTTCTAAATCTAAAAGCATATCGGCAACAGAAAAAATGAGTTCAGAGCAAAGTGATAGCCTAGGCTTTGAAATATCTCCTGAGAAGTTAAGTTTGACTGGGCAAATTTCAGATAAATCTGGTCTCGAACAAACTAAAAGTTACAATCAAACCCAAGGGCTAAATATTCAGGAATTTTTAAACAAAATTAAAGACATAATTAAAAAGGCAAAAATTGATTATGTATATCTATTTCTTGATGAATATTCCGATTTAAATAGCGAATCACAAAATCATTTATCTAGCATAATTAAAAGCTTTTTAGGATCTAAAACCAACTTATTTATCAAAATTGGAGTTATTACCGATAGATTCGATTTTGGAAATAACATTATTATAGGACGAGACATTTTTCATATTCCGTTGGATTTAAATGAACATGTTGAGAGACTTGGAGGATTGAGTCCTGCATTAAAAAAATTCGAGGAATTAATTCATGAATTAGTTGAAAAAAGATTTAAGGCTTATGAGGTTGGTTTGAGTTTTGAAGAAATTCTAAAAGCTAATAAAAATGAAATTATTTCTAGAATTGCAAGAGAATCTATAGGTGTTACTCGGACTATTGGCCTAATTCTACAAAATGCTTGGAAGCAAGCTGAAATAGGAAACAACGCAATTGGATTGTCTGAAGTAAATTATGGAATAAGGGCTGCAAGAAAGACTTATTTTAAGCAATATGAGGGGGCTGTAAAAAGAAAATTAATACCTGGGTTTTATAACGACATGTGGAATGCATTAATTGGTAAAGCTTTGCAAGAAAAAGATAAGCACCCCGATAGACCCGCAAGTCATTTATTGATTGATCCAAAAAGGAATCATTATTTGAATGTTTTTAAAGAGAATTTCATTGTTCATTTGTTGGAAGAAAGTCGATCGTCAAAATATGGAGGAAATTATAATCTTTATTCTATAGATTATGATATTTGTCAAGATTTAAACATCAAATATGCTGAATCGAAAGATCAGTATACAGGTATTAGATTCATTTATGATGATGTTCTTTCTGATTTTGATGGTTATTTTACTAATGAGCAATTGATAAGTTATAAATGTCCTAAATGCGGTAAAATTTATCAAGAGAAAGAAGTTTCACATGCAAAAGTAAAAAGATGTTTTGAGGATGATTCTAAATTAGATGAAATTATCCATCAAGAATTTGAAATCACTGACGGAAATTTTGCTGAAGTTGAAGTGAAAATTTTAGGCCTGATCGCCATGTTAGGGATAGAAGATAATATGTCGGCTGTAGAAATTGCAAATTCAGTTGGATGTAATAGACAAAAGGTTTCTGGGTGGTGTTCTAGGGTTTTAGCTCCAAAAGGAGATGTTTTTATTGAATTAAAAAATGGAAAAAATTATTATTATGGCGAATAATTAAAAGTTTTGTTTATTGAAGCTTAAGTCATATTAAAACTACGTATCATTTTAAAATAGATTAAACTTAAAACCGAAGATAAGTCCCAGAATGTTTTAAATTTAATTTTTTTTTAAAAGAATTAAGCTGGTTTGATAGTGTTCTAAGTTTTGTGAGCACGAGTGTTTAGAAATAACTAAAAAAAGTTTCAAAGCTATCCTAAATTATAAAGATTAAAACATGAGAACACTACTAATTTTATTCTTCATATCAGTGAATTTTGCGTTTGCGCAAGTGTCAAAAAACTCTGAATTGTTTTTGACTTTACAGAAACATGATAGCGTGTTTTTTGAGAGATGTTTTAATCGATGTGACTTCGCTTATATGGAAAAAATGATACACAAGGATCTTGTGTTTTATCATGACCAAGGTGGAATTCAAGATAAAAAGACGTTTTTGGAAAGGACCAAACAAAATCTTTGCTCCGACAGTAATAAAAAACCAATACGCAAAGTTAGAAGAGAATCGTTGGAAGTTTTTCCGTTGCATAATGATGGTGTTCTCTATGGAGTTGTTCAAAGTGGAATCCATGATTTTTATATCAGAGAACCCAACAAGGAAGATAGACATACAGCTACTGCAAGATTTACTCATGTTTACTTACTCGAAAATAAGGAATGGATACTTAAAGAAGTTTTGAGTTTTGATCATCAATAATAGTCTTGCGGTTTATAATTATGTATCTTAGTGTTTAAAAAGATAAATTCAAGAAAAAATAAATTATCCATTTGTTATGGAAGAAAAGCAAACAAAAAAGAAAGTTCTTATTCGGAAAATAGCTAAAATAGTTGTTGTTATTGCTTTGGTTACTGTAGTGCCATATTATTATTCCAAAAATAAATCAGTAGGAAAAGAGTTAACGACATTGGTAACAAATTACAACAACGCTTGCCCCATGATGATTAGTAACGATATCCGCATGGAGAGTGTAAATACATTGCCGCATAATACGATACAATACGATTTCACACTGGTGCGTGTTCAAAAAGAAAGCATTGATGTAGAGGCTTTGAAAAAGTCTGTAGAAACAGAAATATTGGCTAGTTCCAAAACGAACCCAAGTCTTGAAGCTTTTAGAGACAATGGTTCTACAGTGATTTATTACTACAAGGATGGCAATGAAAAAGAGTTGTTTAAAATCACATTGACACCAGAAATGTATTGATAAAACCTCGAAATGATTTAGAAACCTTTGTAATGTTTAATGGTTGCTTCTGAGTAAAAGTTCTTCCAAAAAAATAATCTAAAAACGATTTATCAACTATATCGTTTGATAATTTTAAACATTTTTTTTAGATAAAATTAGTCCTCCAAATATGATAAAAGTCAATATTTGAGTGGTTTTGTGTGCCTAAATTTGTATTCCATTAGCCTGAGAGAGGCTGAGTAATTTAGGAAACTTATCATGATTAAAAAAAGCTTTGTTTATTTTGTTCTTATTTTATTGCCCATTTTTTCTTTTGGACAAAAACAAACTCAGGAAGGAAATACAGCGTATCCGCCAATAATACCAAATTCAAAATTATCCCTTTTAAAAGACGTCGATGTTATTTTTAATACTCGTATGGCTTTTGATAATTATTTTGTTGATAACGACCACGTCAATTCCGTTTTTTCTTTGAATCAATTGCGATTTGAAGTGAAAGGAAAAATCCACGACAAAGTGTTTTTTCGATTCCGAAACAGATACACAAAAATTGCTGACCCTAATACCGTGGATAATATCAGCCGTTCGGTTGATATCGCTTATTTAACGTTTGATTTGACTCCTCATACAAAATTTTCTTTTGGGAAAATAATAGGGGATTGGGGTGGTTATGAACTTTTGTCGAATCCAATCGAAATTTTATCCTATAATACGATTAACAATTATAATGAGAATTTTTTGGCAGGTGCCGCGTTTTCGTATGCATTAACGGATCATAAAAATAAGTTTAATTTTCAATTGTTGAATTCCAGAACCAAAACGTTTCAAGATCAATTTGGAGCTACAGTACCTCCGGGAATTACGGCTACAGAAACACCTTTGGCGGCAGTTGGGAATTGGAAAGGCTGCTTTTTTGGCGGAAAGCTGGAAACGACTTATAGCTACAGTTATTTTATGGATGCCAACAATGCCAACCGAAATTTCATTTCTCTAGGGAATAAATACAAAAACAAGAAATTGGTGTTGTTTTATGATTTTCAATATAGCAAAGAGGATTTGGATCAAAAATGTGTGGTGACAAATATTATCAAAAGCAAGTACGCATATGCGGCACAAGATGTTTCCTATGTCGAAAACTGGATAAGAGCAGAATATCAGATTCGCCCAAAAGTAAATCTTTTGCTTACGCTCATGAATGACAATTCTTATTGGAATGGTAATCCTGATTCTGGTAAAGACAGTTATTTATTGACTTCTTATGGTATTATCCCAACGGTGGAATATTCCCCTTTTTCGGATATAAATATTAAGTTTTATGCGGGTTATGTGGCTAAGAAAAACAATTATTCTACTTATGCACAAAACAATTTTGGAGTTACGGATGGGACAACGGGGCAGCTTAGTTTTGGTATAATTGCACCCCTATTGGTATTGTAAAAAGACGAATGTTTGTTTAACTGAAAGAAACATTTTGCAAAGCTTTACGGTTAATTTTAAGATAAAAAAAAAGCAACTCTAAATTGAGTTGCTTTTTGGTTATAGTAAGAATCTTATTTTCTAAACTGGTTATTATTAATAACCGTAGTGATTTTTTCTTTTAAATTTTCGCTAGTATCATAAACCATTTGTTCGCTGGAAGGAAAAGGTACAGATTTATTGTAAAAATTTGGATTGTAGTTGTCATCGGCAGCACGAGGATCGCCTTTGTAAGAGGCAAAAATATTTTCAAAGACAAACTCACTTGTAATTGGAAAAGAGCCTAATGATTGGTTAGTTTTATTATCAATATAATCGACTTTGGCAGTAATTTGACATGATTTGAACTGTCTAACTTCGTTGATTTTTACTGTAGTATTAATTAGATTGTCTATCATTATTGGCTTTCCTTGTCTGTCCAAAACAATTTTTCCATTAACGTCAACTTGTTTTCTTTTCCCATCAACCACTTGACGTTCTTTTGTGAATTCTCTTTCTTTTATTTGTTCAGGAGAAATTAATATCGATCTGAAATTGATAAGCATTCCATAATCGTAGTAAGTGTCTTTTTGTTTGGAAGAATGATAAATAGTCCATTTGTCATTCAATTTATAACTTTGAAAATCCAATAAATCATTTTGAAGTTGCTCAGGAATAATCATATTGGTTTCGTTTTTGGTCGATACAATTACATAATCAGTCCCTTTCATCTGGGCCTCTTCCATAATATCGGCAACATCCTTGTAATTATGATTTATTTTGTCCAAATAGATTAAATCATCATAAACTTTGCGGTAATTCATTTTGTCTTTGGTTAGCATCAAAGCTTTTGCATTGGTATATAAATGATTGGATAAAGCATTTTTACTGCTAATAATCGGATCATTATAATCGTCAAAAGGGAAAATAGCATTTCTTTCCTCTTTGATTAATTTTAGCGGAAGCAATGGTTTGATTTTCTCTTGACGGTCATGCAAAGCCAAATAAGTATTGTATATTTTCTCCAAATTACTAGGATTGTTTTCTTTTTTCAAAAATGAAATAGTGTTCAAATCTCGTTCTTTGACTTTGGCGAAAGCCTCTTCGAGTAAATAGATATAGTCTTGTTTTCCTTTTTTGTCTTTATTGGAACGTAAATTGGAAAGCGCAATGTCAATAGCGGCGTCATAATTTCCGGAAGCCAAATTGTTTTGGGTTTGTTTTACACCACAAGAGGTAATTAGTGCAAAAAAAGCAATTATTAGAGTAATTTTTTTCATTTTATGGGGGTAATGAATTATGTCAATCGTTTGCTAAAATATTTTTGCAAATCTAATATTCCTTTAGTGGATTTTGCTAAAAATATTTCAAAAAAAAACCGACAAATGTAAATTTGTCGGTTGATATAAAAGTTGTTAGGCTATTGTCTTACAAAGGGAGGAAGGAGTTTACTGGAGCATTCTCCAAAACCAATACGAACCTGTCCGTTTTGGCTATGTCCTTTAATAATTACGGTATCGCCATCATTTATAAATTTTCGTTCGGTGCCGTCACTTAATTTAATTGGGTTTTTACCACCCCAAGTTATTTCAAGCATCGATCCATAACTGTCTGGTGTAGGACCGGAAATCGTTCCTGAACCCATCATGTCACCCGAGTTAACACGACAACCATTTGATGTATGGTGCGCCAGTTGCTGGCTCATAGTCCAATACATATATTTGAAATTAGTTCTGGAAACAACCGTTGGCTCAGCATTTTCTGGAGCAATGGCTACTTCAAGATTAATATCGAATGAGTGTTTTCCTTTTTGCTGTAAATAAGGGAAAGGAGTTGGTTCTTGTTTAGGTCCTTTGGTTTTAAAAGGTTCCAAAGCATCCATTGTGATGATCCAAGGAGAAATTGAAGTAGCAAAGTTTTTGGCTAAGAATGGCCCTAGTGGCACATACTCCCATTTTTGAATATCGCGGGCACTCCAGTCATTCAGTAAAACCATTCCGAAAATATAATCTTCAACTTCGCTGATAGGAATGTTTTCCCCCATGATGTTGCAATCGGTAGTAATAAAAGCAGTCTCTAGTTCGAAATCAACTAAACGAGAAGCACCAAAAACGGGCATAGTTTCGCCATTCGGCAAGGTTTGTCCCATTGGTCTGTGTACAGGAATCCCTGATGGAATAATGGAAGAACTTCTTCCATGGTATCCTACCGGAATGTGTAACCAGTTTGGTAATAAAGCATTTTCTGGGTCGCGAAACATTTTCCCAACATTAGTTGCGTGTTCTCTGCTTGAATAGAAATCAGTGTAATCACCAATTAATACAGGAAGTTGCATTTCAACATCTTCCATTCTAAAAATCACTATATCTCTATGTTCTGCGTTGTCTCTTAATTCGGGATTTGTTGCGTCAAAAATTTCGGCAATTCTATTTCGTACCAATCTCCATGTTTTTTGGCCATCTGATATAAAATCATTTAAGGTATCTTGCATGAACATATCGTCTGTCAATTCGATTCCTTCAAAGTAATTTAATTGTTGTAATGCACCCAAATCGATTGCAAAATCACCAATTCTAGAACCTACTGTAACGATATTTTCTTTGGTAAGAAAAACTCCAAATGGAATGTTTTGGATAGGGAAGTCACTGTCTGTTAGTACTTCTAACCATGATTTTCTACTAGTGTCGTTGGCTGTTATTGGCATGATAATGTTAATTATTTGTTGAAAATTACTTGTCAAATATATTATAATCTAAGGGTTAAACAAACGTTTTTTTGTATTTTTGCGACAAATTAACGAAAATCAAAGAAATGCAACGCGACGAACAAATTTTTGACCTCATTCTTGAAGAACAAGACAGACAAATTCACGGACTAGAACTTATTGCTTCTGAAAACTTTGTAAGTGACGAAGTAATGGAAGCAGCTGGATCTGTTTTAACTAATAAATATGCCGAAGGATATCCTGGCAAAAGATACTACGGAGGATGTGAAGTAGTTGATGTAGTGGAACAAATTGCTATCGACAGAGCTAAAGAATTATTTGGTGCTGAGTATGCAAACGTACAACCTCACTCAGGTTCACAAGCGAATACAGCTGTGTTTTTTGCTTGCTTAAAACCAGGTGACAAAATATTAGGTTTCGATTTATCTCACGGAGGACACTTAACTCACGGTTCGCCAGTAAACTTTTCTGGACGTTTGTACAATCCTGTTTTTTATGGTGTGGATCAAGAAACTGGTCGTTTGGATTATGATAAAATTCAAGAAATTGCTACTAAAGAACAACCAAAATTAATCATCGCAGGTGCTTCGGCTTACTCTCGTGATATGGATTTTGAGCGTTTTAGAGTAATTGCTGATAGTGTTGGTGCTATTTTGATGGCTGATATTTCTCATCCAGCTGGGCTTATCGCCAAAGGATTGATGAATGACCCAATTCCTCACTGTCACATCGTTACAACAACAACTCACAAAACATTGCGTGGACCACGTGGAGGTTTGATCATGATGGGTAAAGATTTTGAAAATCCTTGGGGATTAACTACACCAAAAGGAGAAATCAGAATGATGTCTGCATTGTTAGATCTTGCTGTTTTTCCTGGAAATCAAGGTGGACCATTAATGCATATTATTGCTGCCAAAGCAGTAGCTTTTGGTGAAGCATTAAAAGATGAGTTCTTTACTTATGCGATGCAATTGCAAAAAAATGCTAATGCTATGGCTGAAGCTTTTGTAAAAAGAGGATACAATATTATTTCTGGAGGAACAGACAATCACATGATGTTGATTGACCTTAGAAACAAAGGAATTTCTGGAAAAGAGGCTGAAAATGCTTTGGTAAAAGCTGAAATCACCGTAAATAAAAACATGGTTCCATTTGATGATAAATCTCCATTTGTAACTTCAGGGATCCGTGTGGGAACTGCAGCAATCACTACTCGTGGTCTTGTTGAAGAAGATATGGAAACTATCGTTGATTTGATTGACAGAGTTTTGGTAGATCATACTAACGAAGATGTTATCGAAGAAGTGGCCAATGAAGTAAACGAAATGATGAGCGAAAGAGCTATTTTCGTTTTCTAATAATAAGCTTCAAAGTTTTTAAAATCGAAAGTCAAAAGTTCTAATTTTTGACTTTCGATTTTTGCTTTATGACATTATGACTTTTAAAATTTAAGACTAAAAAAATGGGCGTATTACGATTACAACTGCCAACCGACCCGAGATGGGTAAATATTGTTGAAAAAAACATCGAGGAAATCTTGACCGATCATGCTTGGTGTGAGCAAAAAGCAGCAACAAACGCAATTACAATTATCACCAATAATTCAGAACACCAAGATTTGGTTAAGGATTTATTAGCTTTGGCCAAAGAAGAAATTGACCATTTTGAGCAAGTCCACAATATCATTATCAAACGTGGTTTGAAGCTTGGTCGCGAGCGCAAAGACGATTATGTAAATGAATTGTATTTGTATATGAAAAAAAGCGGTGATGGAAGCAGAGTTTCGGGTTTGGTGGAACGTTTGTTATTTTCAGCCATGATTGAAGCCAGAAGTTGTGAGCGTTTCAAAGTACTTTCAGAAAATATTAAAGACGAAGAACTGGCTGTTTTCTATAGGGATTTGATGGAAAGTGAAGCAGGTCATTACACTACTTTTATCACTTATGCCCGAAAATATGGTGTAGGAATCGATGTCGAAAAACGTTGGAGAGAATGGCTAGAATATGAAGAATCGATCATTACCAATTATGGAAAAGGCGAGACAATTCATGGGTAGTTTAAGTTAATTAGAATTGAGAATTGAAATCAGAATAAATGATAAAAATAGTTAAAGCCACAACACACGATTACAAAACAATTCAAAATATAGCTCATCAAACTTGGCCGATTGCCTATGGAGAAATCCTTTCGAAAGCGCAATTGGATTATATGTTGGATGCTTTTTATAATGAAGAAGCATTAAAAGATAGTGTTGCCAATAAAGGTCATCATTTTATATTAGCCAAAGAAGGAGATGAGACTTTAGGATTTGCTTCCTATGAACATCATTACAATCAAAAGCAACAAACCAAAATCCATAAAATTTATATTTTGCCAGAAACTCAAGGCAAAGGAATAGGAAAAACGTTAATTGATTTTGTCGAAAATGTTGCAAAAGAAAGCGATTCGGCTGCACTCTCATTAAATGTAAACCGATTCAATAAAGCATTGCACTTCTATCAAAAAATAGGTTTTGAAATTGTGGAAGAAGTTAATATAGAATTGGAACACGGTTATCTGATGGAAGATTATGTAATGGAGAAACCGATTAAATAAAGATACTATTTTGAAATAAAACCTAAAACCGAAGCAAACAAGCCTCGGTTTTTTTTGTGCTTTTATTTTTTTGAAACAAAGGATGGTAATCTTTGTGATATGTTAAAAAATGTTATTTAACATTCTGTAATACAGTAAAATAATTAATTTTAATGTTCTGTTTTATTGATTTAAAATAATTAAAAATCTAAAAAATTGACACATGGGAACATCACACATTTATCCGGGAGCGTACTCATTGAATGCCTACATAACAATCGATGGGTGCAGTGACGCAATAGAGTTTTATAAAAAAGCTTTTGGCGCAACAGAAAAAGGTCGATTACTAATGCCTGATGGTAAAATTGGTCACGCTGAAATAGATATTGAAGGGACCTTGCTTATGATGGCCGACGAGAATGCCGATTGGGGAACTAAAGGACCTTTGAGTTTAGGCGGAAATCCAATGTCTTTTGGATTGTATGTAAAAGATGCTGATGCCGCATTTCAAAAAGCTATCGATGCCGGAGGAACTTCGGTGATGGCAGTAGATGATATGTTTTATGGCGATCGAGTAGGGCAGGTAATGGATCCATTTGGCTTTAAATGGATGATAGCAACGCATAAAGAAGACATGAGTTATGAGGAAATGCAAAGACGATTTGATAAAATGTTATGTGAATAAAAAGAGGGGTAAGCTTTCTTTTTTGAAACGATTAATTGAAAAGTAATTCTTGTATATGCAGTGTTAAATATCTGTTTATAAACAGCTTAAATTCGTAACTTTATTAAGTGTAGTATGATGTTGATTTGTTGTTTATAACTTAAAAATTTAATATTATGAAATCACAAATTGCAATTTATGACACCCATGATAAAGCGGTTAATGCTATCAAAATATTGAGTCATCAAGATTTTTCCATGGGGAATGTTTCGTTGTTGGGCAAGGCAGAAGTGATTGAAGATCATATTCATATAAAATCACTAGATACAATAAAAAAAGCGCCTGCATTAGTTGGTATGGGAGCAGGTACATTGATAGGATTGCTCTCTGGTATTGGTGTTTTTGCGATTCCTGGTTTTGGTTTTTTGTATGGAGCCGGCGCTCTTGTAGGAATCATTGCAGGACTTGATTTGGGTTTGGTTGCTGGTGGTTTTATATCACTTCTGACCTTTACAGGAATAAAAGAGGAAGAAGTGGTTAAAAGCGAAGAACATCTCAAAGAAGGGAAATTTATGGTTATCGTAAAGGGAGCCAAAGAGGAGATTGAAAGAGCAAAACACATTTTGCATACCGAAGGAAACCACCTTGAGTTTATCAGTTAAAAGTTTTGATGTGAATTTTTTGTTTTGATTCAGTTCTTTTAGCTGTAGTGATTTTTCTTCTTTTTAGAAAAAATTACTTCACAATGATATCATGTTTATATAACAAACCTTTTAGTCCTTCTAATGAAAAAATAGCTTTCTTCAATTTAGTCGTTTTGGGATCTATAGTATAATTGTAGCTAGTTCTGAAATTGGCTTTATTAGCAATGGCTTTGGCAAATTCGGCACGGTATAAATCGCAATTTTCAAATAGTGTTTCGGTCAAATCGGCAGCCATAAAATCTACCGCGATTAAACTGCAGTTGACAAACGGAGTCCCTTTTATTTTCAGCGTATAAAATTTGGAAAAATCTAGTATGCATTCATAAAAACGCACTTCAAAAATGAGTTTGCTGCACATCGCAAAATTAACATCTTTGATTTTACATCGGTTAAAAGTCACGGTTCTCAAAGCCACATGATTGATTCTAGCTTCATCAAAAATGCAATCATTAAAGACACAATCGATGAAAGTAACATCCATAAAATTACATGCCGAGAACGTACAGTTATTAAACGTACAGCATTCAAACTCCTTAAAATTCACTTCATCCACGCCATACGTGAGGTTGTTGTATTCGATATCCAAAAAATATTCCGGCATGAAAGGGTTTTAATTTCGGCAAAGAAACGAATTTCTATTACTTATAGACGCAGAATTGCAGCGAAAAAGAGTATTTAGTGCATTCAATTTTTTAGGAGCAGGACATTTCGTAATGGACAGCAGTAGTGCCGCTGTCCATTATATCCACGCAAAAAAAGCGTGGGATACCATTACCATCGGGGCTAGGTGAGAAGTTTAGATTTATAATCAGCTTTGAAAAAGAATAAAATGTAATAATTTTAAATATAAATTATCAGTTGTGTGTTTTTTTATACTGCATGGGAGCCATTCCAATTTGTTTTTTAAACATCCTAGAGAAATAAAAAGGATCATCGAAGCCTACTTCATTACATATTTCTTTAATATTCATATTCCCAAAATAAAGGTACTCGCAGGATTTTTGTATTTTTAGTCTGATAAAATATTGAATAGGTGCATATCCAGTTCTTTGCTTGAAAAGTTCAGAATATCTCGATACCGAATAGTGTGCCTGAACAGCCAAATGATCAATACTAAGAACACTACCTATGTTTTCTTTCATATATATTATGGAAAGATTAATTCTGTCATTTGTTTCATTTAGATTTAAAACATCTGAATAGCATAATGAGCTTAAAAACGTTGTCAGCTTAAAATGTACAAGTTCAGTTTTCTCTTCAGAAAGATCACTGTCAAGAAGCTTAATTATTGTATTTAAGAGTGTAATTCGTGTCTGGTCAAAAGCAATTTTGACAGGTTCATTTTGATATTTAGAAAATCGTTTATAAAAAGTTTCCGCATAGTTGCCTGTGAAATGTAACCAATAGATACTCCATGGTGCATTAAGAGAACTTCCATATTTATGAGCAGTATTTTCAGGAATAATAAAACTGGTGTTTGGAGTCAGTTTGATAGTTTTTTTGTTAATTGTAATCCATCCTTCACCTTCAAGGCAATATAGTAGAATGTATTCACTTATGCCATTTTTTCTGGATCTGTCGTGATTTCTGGCATTTGGAAAATATCCAACTGCAGATGCAAAAAGATTTTGAAAAAAAGGATTAGCCTCAATTTTGCATTTTTGTTCTTGTGAAAGCACTACCATTGTTTGTCCCAAAAAGCCGTCTTTAATTCGGGTTTCCGTTATATTGTTCATTATAATTTGACTATTACGATATAAATTGAAATAAAATCGTAAGATAGTCCATTTATTTCAATGTATAATCCATTTTTTGCATAACAGTGAAATGTATTTTTGTCTCACTAATTAACTAACCGAAATTTTATTTTAATGAAGAATCAAATAAGCCTTTATAATAATACTTATATACTTGGGATTTCTTTTATTTCTGCACTGGGAGGTTATCTTTTCGGATTTGACTTTGCTGTCATATCGGGTGCACTTCCTTTTTTGAAAACAGCTTTTGAACTAAATGCATGGTGGGAAGGCTTCCTTACAGGATCACTTGCATTAGGATGTATAATTGGATGTTTGATTGCAGGCCAGCTGGCGGACCGTTTTGGACGACGTCCGGGATTAATGCTATCAGCATTGATCTTTGCCGTTTCATCAATAGGAATGGCAATGGCTCAGAATCTCACAGTTTTTGTGATGATGAGATTTATGGCAGGAATAGGAGTAGGAATGGCTTCTATGTTAAGTCCAATGTATATTGCAGAAATTTCTCCTGCATCTATGAGAGGCAGAAATGTAGCTATTAATCAGCTGACTATTGTTATTGGAATTCTTGTTACGAATTTGGTAAATTATTTTTTATCAGATAACGGACCTGATGTCTGGAGATGGATGTTTGGCCTTGGAGTGGTACCATCGCTTTTATTTTTAATTGGTTTGATCTGGCTTCCAGAGAGTCCGAGATGGCTTTTACAGGCAGGTAAGACAGAAAAGGCGAGAATGGTACTGGGGAGAATCGGATCTGAAACATTTGTCAAGGACACTTTTAACGACATAGAAAAATCCTTTACAGGACCCCAGACAAAATCGTATGCAGCAGTTTTTGAAAAGTCAGTGCGTCCAGCAGTGCTGGTTGGAATTGTGCTGGCTGTATTTCAGCAGTTATGCGGAATCAATGTTGTATTTAATTATACAGCAACAATTTTTGAATCCGCAGGAGCAGATCTTGACAGGCAGTTATTTGAAACAGTTGTTATAGGTGCTGTAAATTTAATTTTTACAATAGTGGCCATGTGGCAGGTTGATAAATTGGGAAGAAAACCTTTGATGCTTATAGGCTCGCTGGGTCTGTCCATAATTTATGTTCTGCTTGCATATCTGCTGCAAAGTGGAGCTGCAGCAGGTATGGTTTCAATAGTGGTTTTAATAGCGATTGCATTATACGCAACTTCACTTGCCCCGGTCACTTGGGTTCTGATCTCTGAGATATTCCCAAACCGTATAAGAGGACTTGCATCCTCTGTAGCTATTGTATCCCTGTGGATTGGCTATTTTATAATTGCCTTCACTTTTCCAATACTTGCAGAAAAGCTTGGAACATACGGACCTTTTTATCTCTATTCTGCTATCTGTTTTATAGGATTCATTTTTGTTCTTAAAAAGGTCAAAGAAACAAAAGGACAGACTCTTGAAGAGGTTGAGCAACATTTTTCAGCACATTAAAATACAAAATTATGAATGATTTATCAGTAAAAGCTTGGGAAGAAGATGTATTAATTCCAACATATAATATAGGAAAACCTGAGAAAAATCCAATGTTTTTCGAAAAGCGAGTTTATCAAGGAAGCAGTGGAGCAGTTTATCCTTACCCTGTTATAGAAAAGATTGAAGATGAAAAACAGGATAAAATTTATAAGGCGGTTTATCTAGAGAATGAATATATTAAAGTAATGATTCTTCCTGAGCTCGGCGGCAGGGTTCAGATGGCTTACGATAAAATTAAACAGCGTCATTTCATTTATTACAATCAAGTAATCAAACCCGCATTGGTGGGGCTTACAGGGCCGTGGATTTCAGGAGGTATAGAATTTAACTGGCCGCAGCATCATCGCCCTAGTACTTTCCTGCCTGTTGATCATACAATTGAAAACAATGATGACGGGAGTATTACTGTTTGGGTAAGTGAAAACGAGAAAATGTTTCATCAGAAAGGTATGGCGGGTTTCACTTTGCATCCTGGGAAAGCTTATCTTGAGATTAAAGGCAGACTTTATAATCCTACTCCTGTACCACAGACTTTTTTATGGTGGGCAAATCCAGCAGTAGCTGTAAATGAACATTATCAGTCGGTTTTTCCTCCTGATGTACATGCTGTTTTTGATCATGGGAAGAGAGATGTT
Source organism: Flavobacterium granuli (assembly GCF_031456055.1). GTDB lineage: Bacteria > Bacteroidota > Bacteroidia > Flavobacteriales > Flavobacteriaceae > Flavobacterium > Flavobacterium granuli_A. The sequence continues at coordinate 299,506 of NZ_JAVDTX010000005.1, read as the reverse complement.
TCTACATTTCCAATTGCCACAGGAACTTACTATAAGGTAGATTACTCTTCAGGAGTTGATATTTCAAATTATAAAAATATACCAGTTCCTACTTCGTATATGGCTATCAATTCAGAATTTAATTTTGTTGGAGGCTACGAAAATGATTCTAGGGCAGGAGTTCTGCATGTATCAAATCATCATACTTCACCAGGAAAAAAACAATGGACATGGGGTAATGGCGATTTTGGAAAGGCATGGGACAGAAATTTAACAGATGAAGATGGTCCTTATATTGAATTGATGGCTGGAGTATATACTGATAATCAACCTGATTTTAGTTGGATGCAGCCTTATGAGGAAAAGACTTTTACACAATATTTCCTGCCTTATCGCGAACTTGGAATGGTGAAAAATGCGTCTCAGGATCTGCTGATGAATATAGAGGGGGACTATCAAAAGGCAATTGTAAAAATTTTTGCAACCTCAAAGTTTAAAAATGTAAAAATAATAGTGGAAGGTTTTTACGAAGAAACAGTTACTCTATCTCCTGAATTGGTTTTTGAAAAGGAAATCAATGTGGGACCTACTTTGATTTCTGAATTGAAACTCTCAGTATATGATGAGAATGGAAAAGTGATGTTAAGTATAATACCTCAAGAGCAAGAGAATAAGCTTATTCCTGAACCAGCTAAACCAGCTTTTTCTCCTAAGGAAACTCCAACCTGTGAGCAATTATATCTGACAGGTCTGCATTTGGAACAGTACCGTCACGCTACATATAATGCTGCTGATTATTATTTAGAAGCTTTGAGTCGTGATGCGTCGGATGTAAGAAATAATAATGCGATGGGACTTTGGCTTTTGCGTAGGGGAAGATTTGAAGAATCTGAAAAATATTTTCAGGAGGCCATAAACACACATCTTCAGCGAAACCCTAATCCTTATGACGGAGAACCGCATTACAATCTGGGACTAGCTCTAAAATATCAGGGTAAAAATAAGCAGGCTTATGATTTTTTTTATAAATCATGTTGGAATGCTGCCATGCAGGATGCAGGTTATTTTGCATGTGCACAGATTTCATCTGCTGGTGATAATCTTGCAAATGCGCTTTATGAAATTGATAAGTCTCTGGTGCGTAACTGGCATAATCAAAAAGCACGTACTCTGAAAGTAGCTTTATTGCGCCGATCAGGAAAGGAAAAAGAGGCACTTAAACTTATCGTTGATTCTTTACAAATTGATTTATTTAATTTTGGCTGTCTTTTTGAAGATTACCTTATTGTAAAAGAAACTTCTGTTTTGGATAAAATGCATTCTGTTATGCGAGGTGAAATCCATAATTATGAAATCACTGCGTTAGATTATATTGCGGCAGGGATGTTTGATGAAGCTATACAGCTGCTCCAGATTGGCGCACAGACTTGTGAAACGACACCCATGACGTATTATTATATGGGATGGGCATTATCTCTTGACGGAAGAGACAGCACTGCTGCTTTTAAAATTGCAGCCACGCATGCATCAGAATATTGTTTTCCAAATCGTTTAGAAGCTATCTCGACATTGGAATGTGCAACAATGATAAATTCTGAAGATGCAAAAGCGTCTTATTATCTGGGCAATTTGTGGTATGATAAAAGACAATATTTTCAAGCAGTGGAATGCTGGGAAAAATCAGCAGAAAAGGACGGTGATTTTCCTACTGTATTTAGAAACCTTGCATTGGCATATTTCAATAAACTAGAGCAGGAAGAAAAAGCAGTTCAATTTATGGAAAAAGCATTTCAGCTTGACATTTCTGATGCACGTATATTGATGGAACTTGATCAGCTCTATAAACGTTTAGGCAGGCCATATGGAGTCCGAAAGGCATTTTTGGAGCAGTATATTGTTTTGGTAAAACAGCGTGATGATCTCTATCTTGAATATGTTACATTGTGTAATCAGACACAAGACTATGACAAGGCAATGGCCTTTGTTGATAGCCGTATTTTTCATCCTTGGGAAGGAGGAGAAGGTAAGGTTCCTACGCAGTTTCAGCTGGCACGAGTTGAATTAGCAAAAGATTTTATTGCCCAAAAGGAATATCATAAAGCTGCTGAACTATTACAAGAATGTCTTGAGTATCCTCATAATTTGGGAGAAGGAAAATTATCAGGAGCACAGGAGAATGATTTCCATTATTGGCTTGGGTGTGTCTATGAATACCTTGGGTTGGATGAAAAGGCAAATATTTATTGGAAATTGGCAAAAGAAGGCAATACAGAACCAGTGGCCGCAATATTTTACAATGACCAAAAGCCTGATAAAATATTTTATCAAGGTCTTGCATTACTGAAATTAAAAGAACCTGAGCAGGCTCAAAAACGGTTTAATTCATTGATTTCATTTGGAGAACAACATCTTGATGAAACTATAAAACTTGATTATTTTGCGGTATCACTTCCCGACCTTCTGATTTGGGATGATGACTTGACTTTTAGAAATAAGGTTCACTGTCATTATATGCTTGGATTGGGGTATTATGGTTTAGGAAACACAGCGAAAGCAAAAGAGCACCTTGAGCAGGCATCAAAAATGGATATCAATCATCAGGGCGTTCAAGTACATCTGGAAATGCTTGAAAAACATCAGCTGTCAATTGTTTAAGGCATGCAATTATCATATTTTATAGTTTTAAATTCGCATTATGAAAAAAAAAATATTTTTTAAATTATCACTGATAACAGCTTTGATTTTCTGTGGGAACATCTGCATTTTATCTGCTCAGAACACCTATAGAATTGATGTTTCCGGAACTGCTTATGAGGTTAAGCGTGGCCATCTTGATCTTGGTGCTAAAGGTTTGGGGGATGAGTCAATTGGGGTAAATAACTTTTATCTCGAGAGAAATGGAAAACCTTTCATTCCTGTTATAGGAGAATTTCATTATTCTCGTTATCCATCTCAGTATTGGGACCAGGAGATAAAAAAAATGAAATCAGGAGGGATTACTGTTATTGCTACTTATGTTTTCTGGAACATGCACGAACCGAAGGAAGGAGTATTCAACTGGAGCGATGATTTTAATCTGCGTCGTTTCGTACAGCTGTGCAAGGAAAACAAAATAGATCTAATTGTAAGAATTGGCCCTTTTGCACATGGAGAAATCCGTAATGGGGGATTGCCTGACTGGCTCTATGGACGTCCTTTTGAGGTTCGCTCTAACGATTCGGAATTTCTAAAACATACTGAGAATCTGTATAATGAAATAGGTAAACAGCTTCAAGGGCTTTATTACAAAGACGGCGGTCCAATAATTGGAATTCAGATTGAAAATGAATACCAGCATTCTGCTGCTCCTTGGGCTATAACATATTCGGGAGCTGAGAGAGAATATACATCAGCAAGACGTGACCGCAAAATTACGCAGGTTGGTGTTGGGGTAAATGATTCGGGAAATGAGTTTAAGGACTATGGACAGACTTATATGAAGGGACTTAAGACTATGGCCAAAAAAGCAGGTATGGATGTCCCACTTTATACAGCTACAGGATGGGGATTTGCTACAATTATTAATAACGGTTCAATTCCAGTAATGGCAGGGTATGCATATCCTTTTTGGGAAGACAAAATAAAACCGTCACCATTTTACCTGTTTAAAGACATTCACAAAAGTCCAGATTACGCTCCGGTGAGTTATGTTACAGAAGATTATCCATCTATAGCGGCAGAACTTGGTACAGGTATGAGTGTGCTGTATTCACGCAGGCCAAGAGTACCGGGGGAAAGTTTTCTTCCTATGATGGTTAGAACTATTGGAAGCGGTTCCAACGGTTTAGGCTATTATATGTATCATGGAGGAACAACTCCTTCTAATGGATTTTATATGTATTCTGAAGGTTTCGGACTTTCTAATAAATCATATGATTATCAGTCTCCAATAAGAGAATTTGGTAATACGGGCAAAGGATTTTATGAATTGCGTTTGATGAATAATTTTCTACATTTTTTTGGCGAGAAACTTGCTCCTTTGTATCCTGAAATTCCTCAGACAAATGCCCAGATTGCATCCTCCGACACATCCACACTCCGCTATTCGGTAAGAAGTGACGGAAAAAGAGGGTTTTTATTTATGCACAATTACCAAGATCATGTCCAAACTAAGGATTTGAAGAATTTACAGATAAATGTTACTCCGTTAGGAGGAAATATTCAATTTCCTAATACTGGCACTTTTACTTTGAAATCAGGTGCTTCTGCTGTTTTTCCATTTAATATGGAATTTGGAGGGGTAGAATTTAAATCCGCTATGGTTCAACCGCTTTTAAAGTTTGTAAATAAAGGAAGGAATTATTACGTATTTTTCTCTGTTGATGGAATAAAACCTGAGCTGGTATTGAAAGGGAATGTGAAAACTGAGGTAAAAGGTGCTAAATCAGTATTCAGTGAAGAGAATACAGTAATTTCAGGAGAGAATGGAACTAGTTTTGAATTTACTGCTGGCGAGAGTACGTTTCTAATCATTCCTTTTGACAAGGCTCTCCATACAACTTTGTCAGGAGAGTTAGGACAGCAATATGCTGTTATCAGCAAAGCTCTTGTACTTGAAAATGGAAATAAACTCGACATGATCAGTACTGGAACAGAATCATGGCAGTTGGAGACATATCCAAAAGCTGCTTCAGTGACATCAGCTGAGGCTAAGATAAGTCCTTTGAAAAATAATGATAAAATCTTTGCATCATGGAATATATCAACAACTAAAATAGTGCCACAGTTGAAGATTACTCAATTTGATGACCGTCATTTTATACTTGATGCTAAGGATCTGGATTTGTCTAAACTTAATGATGTTTTTATAAAATTTGATTATCGTGGCGACAGGGGAGTATGCATGCTTAACGGTGAAATTGCTACAGATAATTTGTACACAAGTGAAGCATGGCAGTTGGGGCTTAAACGATATCAGTCAGCCCTAAAGCAAAATGAAATGTATTTTTATTTTATGCCGATGCAAAAGGATGCTCCTTACTTAGAATATCTGGATAAAAATGTTGTTCCAGATTTTTTACAGGCGAAAGAATTTCTTGAGATCAAAACCCCAGAAATTATTCCCGAGTACAAGGTGAGTGTCGAACTTAAATAATTATAGGCTGGCCCAAGATTGCTGCCTCTGCTTCAATCCCTTCGACACCCCAAGCAATTACACCAATTCCGTTGACCATTGGGGTATGGCTGTCAGTTCCGACGAGTGTATCAGGAAAAACTTCTCCGTTACGCTCTATAACACCTTTGGAGAGGTATTCTAGATTAACCTGATGGCATATACCCATTCCGGGAGGAACCACGTTGAAGTTGTCAAAGGACTGTTGGGCCCATTTTAGAAATTCATATCGTTCATCATTACGTTTATATTCCTCATTCATGTTACGCTGATAAGCATATTCAGTTCCGAAATAATCTACCTGTACCGAGTGGTCGATCACGAGATCTACAGGAATCATGGGATTTATAGTATCGGGGTTTTTTCCTCTTCTGGCCACTTCAGCACGAAGTGAGGCAATATCTACCACGGCAGGAACACCTGTAAAGTCTTGCATAAGTACTCTGGCAGGTTTAAAGGGGATGTCTTTGTCTGATGCTTGGGGTTTCCAGCCCAGCAGTGTTTCCACATTTTCCTTAGTTATGGCGAAATCGTCGAAGTTCCGCAGTACATTTTCTAATAGTATTCGAATGGAAAATGGCATTTTCTCAATTTCAAATCCCTTGCGTTGCATCTCTGCGAGACTGTAATATGAAAATTCTCCGCTTTTAGTGCTTAATAACCTTTTAATCTGATAGATGTCGTTTTGCATAATGAATGATATTACAGTTAAAAATACAATGTAGTTTCCCTAATCTCGTGGCGTAAAACAAATTTACAGTTGGTCTTTAATTTTTTTTTAGATCAGTACATGGATTGTTTTTTCTTCTTATTTCTGCTGTATTTCGCAAAAAAATAATATGCATTTGTGAAATATAGTAAATCCAGAACACCTTTAAAGAGAGTTAAATACATTCCTTTGGAGCTATTAGATCTGTTTTCGTTTGTGTTTTTAGAGCGGACTGCAGTTTTCAGCACTTTACTGAAATCTTATTATGCTGTTTTTATGCAATCAATTGATTTGGATTATTTAAAATATATTCAAATAATATGCCAGTGGTTTCTCTTAGTCAGACTGCAGTTTATTTTATCTTTATGATAAAATAAAAAGGGTTGTGATATTCGTTCAAAAACGGACTAATAGCGTGATCTATGTCAACAGCTTTCGATCTGGATCCACAAGTACGATTTATAACCACTCAACTGCCAGGTACACCCAATGGGTTACAAATAATCTTTATATTTGATGAATAAATTAATAAAATGAGCGAAAAAACTAAACCGTATGCCTTAATAACTGGCGCCAGCAAAGGCATTGGAAAAGCTATTGCTTATGAATTGGCTAAACAGGGTTATTCACTATTGCTTGTTGCAAGAAGTGAGGAGGAATTAAAAGCACTATCTGATGATCTTCAAGTTAAATACGGCATAAGTGCTCCTATTTTATCGATTGATCTTTCGATAAATGGCGCATCGCTAAAAGTAATCGATTGGATAAAAAGGAATAACTATCCAGTTGGGTTTTTAGTTAACAATGCTGGTTATGGTGTGTGGGGCGATTTTAGTCAGTCCTCTTTAACCGATCAGCTTGGCATGATGCAACTTAACATGAATGTAGTTGTAGAACTGTCACATTTATTAGTACCCATACTTTCACAAGAAAAACAAGCCTACATTTTAAATATATCGAGTACTGCTGCATACCAGGCTGTACCTACGCTAGCTGTTTATTCAGCAACAAAGGCTTTTGTTTTATCGTTTACTCGTGCCTTACGTTTCGAACTTGTCCAAACTTCAATTTCAGTAACCTGTTTTAGTCCAGGTCCGGTTGATACTGGTTTTGCTTCAAGAGCTGGTTTAGATGCTTTTAGCAAAATGGCTGAAAAGTTTAATATGCAATCTGATGAAGTTGCAAAAATGGCAGTAAAAGCCATGTTTGACAAAAAATCAGAAGTTATTCCGGGTTTTACCAATATCATTTCGGTTTATGCCAACCGTATACTACCAAAGGCTTTTATCGAAAAAACGGCAGCCGGGATTTATAAAATTTAATTTTTTCAAAAAAAAAAATAAAAAAATATTCTTGGCAAATAAGAAATTATATTACATTTGTATAAATATCTACTAATCCTATAGAGTATATATAATATGAGAAATGAATTTAATTTTACTAAAGATAGAATGCACGCCAACACTATGCGAATGTGTTGCTGTTGTTGCTGTTGCTAATCTTTCAGATAAAATTTCAAACACTATTTTTATTTATTAAATATATATACTATGGTATCTTCTTATAAAACTTTTACCCTTACTGAGCAATTAACTAATGAGCAAATTGACTTTTTTAACGAACATGGCTTCATCCATTTCAAAAAATTTATAAATCCAGAAACGGTTTCATCCATCATTGATGCATCAAAACAAGTGGAGCAAAAATGGATTGACAATGACCTTCAAAAAGTAAATGGTGTTCCGATTAAATATGGAAAAGATTTAGATGGTTCTCCTATTGTACAACGTTTTGCTTTTATCAATCAACATAATCAAACCTTAAGCGGTCTTTTACTTGACCCAAGATTTAATAGTTTATTACCATTGGCAGGCGAAGGTGCAAGATTAGGTACTGAAGAAAAAGACGGAATGGTTTTCAATCATTATATCAATGGGCCGGAAAGTAAGTTTACTAAAATGGGCTGGCATACAGATGGTCTGAGAGATATTTTTTATGGTGCAAAATTAAACCCGATGCTAAATGTTGGTATCCACTTAAGCAATTTAAAACCCGAAAACGGTGGCCTTAAAATCATTCCGGGTACGCATAAGCAAAGTATTTATCAAATGCTTTTCCGTAAAAAGTACTTCTTAGATAATAAACCCGATTCACAAGAAGTTTCCATCATTCCAGAAGCTGGAGATTTAACGATTCACGATGGCCGTTTGTGGCACAGAGTTGCAGAATCATCTATCCGTGGTGAAGAAAGCAGAAGGAGAGTTATTTATATTCCAATTATAGCAGGAAAATATGCTCCTAAAGATGAGAATAGCCCAACGGTTTTTTATCAACGTTTCGCTGGAATTGTTAAGTAATTATGCTGATTGTCCTCGCATATAGTTATCTGGTTAGATCAGGTAAGCTAAAAAGTACAACAGATTTTCTTAAAAATACTCTAAGAAAAATAAAGTTGAAAATTATAAAACTGGAATTTGGCTATTAATGGGAACAGAAACACAGACTGCAGATTATAGTACAATTGTACAAAGAACATTTTCAGACCGTAAGCGAACTAATATTTTAAAAAGAGCAGAACAGTTAACGATTGTATTTTTGCTTCCAAAGGTGCCTAAATTCATTTCGCCAAACGTACTCACTTTAATTGGTACACTTGGTTCGGGATTAGTTTTTTTAGCTTTTGTTTTAGGTACTTATTTAACAAATTGGTATTTGCTTTTCGGTATTATCGGGTTAGTTATAAATTGGTTAGGCGATTCTTTAGATGGAAGATTGGCTTATTATAGAAATATTCCACGCCGTTGGTACGGTTTTGCACTCGATATTATTGCCGATTGGATTGGTATTGTACTTATAGGCTTTGGCTACTACATTTATGCTAAAAATGGCACACAAATAGTAGCCTTTGCTTTTGTAGCATTGTATGGCTGGTCTATCATCATCAGTCAGTTACGCTATAAAATTACAAATGAATACAGTATAGATTCTGGCTTTGTTGGTCCTACAGAACTTAGATTTATTATTGCTTTAATTTTAATTATGGAAGTTTTATTTCCTGGGTCAATTACCTATTTAGCTGGTTTTATCACTATTATATTACTTGTAATCAATGTTGTAGATAGCATAAAACTTTTAAAGTTAGGCGATTTAAAAGATAAAAACCAAGACTGATATGTTAAAGAAAAAATCCATTTTCACTTTTCTACAAGCACAAGTTGCGGCATTTTTAGGGGGCATTACCGATTATGCATTAATGATTTTATTAACAGAAGTTTTTAAATTGCATTTTACCTTTTCTATTTTAATCTCTGGAACCGTTGGTGCCATTATCAATTTTAGCATCAATAGATTTTGGGTATTTAAAGATCAATCTGGTTATAGCAGCCACATCAATAATCAGCTTTTTAAATTTGCGATGGTTGTATTGGGAAGCATTTCCTTAAAATCATTTGGTACGCTTACTTTGCAAAATGTATTTCAAATCGATTATAGAATCGGAAGATTAATCACCGATAGTTTTGTTTCTTATGGTTTTAATTACCCACTGATTAAATATTGGGTTTTTAGGGTAAACGAAAAACAGAATGTAATTGAATCAAATTAGTATATAAATTTTTCGTTATGAATAAATTACCATTTAAATATTTCACAAAATTACTAATCGTTATAGCGATTTTAGTAAATATAATTTCTGAAGATCTATTGGCACAATCCAAAAATCCATCTGCATTAAATTTTCCAACGCCTAAAAATATAGACAATATGCTATTTTATATTCAGCGAGACCCAAATATAAACACTGCAATTTATGCCATAAACTACCAGGAAAATGGAAAAATAAACAAAAGCAATCCTATAAAAGCGTATTGGATTCGATATGCTGAGAAAGGAGAAAAAAAAGATTTTAGTTATATACAACGCAAATTTGCATATGGAATAGAGAGTAAAACGGTAAATAATGAGGAGTTTGAGCTTCAATTTGTATCGTATAAAAAGTTACCCTTAACCTTGAAAAAGATAAATTCAGATCAAAAATATCATGTTTTTGTAAATGTAAATCAGAAAAAAATACAGGTAGAAAAAATATTTGTGCGCATTGAAGGAGGTTCTTTTTGGGTACCAAATGTAAAATATGCAGATGTTACCGGAATTGATGCTTCCTCAAATAAGACAATTACTGAAAGAATGTTATTATAAATAAGACACCTATATACTTGGATGTACCAAAGGTTGACCTTCTAAATTTAATACTTTGCAAACGGTAGAGTAAAATCAGCCGGTTTGTATTTGTAAAAACTTTTGCTCAAAATAATATTTATAAATTATTAGCCTTCGCACAGCAATTGAAATAATTTAATAGAATATAAAACTTAATTTCTGCTGTATTCGCATCCTAATTTTAAACAATGAGAAAAAAACATAAAAAAAAGCCCATTTCGTAAGAAATGGGCTTTAAGCTTGTGACCTTGACTGGATTCAAACCAGTAACCTCTTGAGCCGTAATCAAGTGCGCTATTCAGTTGCGCCACAAGGCCATTTTTGCTTACTTGTTCATTGAACTTGTTTGCGGGTGCAAATATAGGAATAAATATGTATCTTGCAAGCCTAAAATTGCATAAAAATTAAAAAAAATGGACTTGAAAAAATATATACGTGATATTCAAGACTTTCCAAAGGAAGGAGTCGTATTTAAAGACATAACTCCGTTGCTAATTGACCCAAAAGCCAGAAAAGAATGTCTTGAAATATTGGTTTCGGCAGTGAAAGACAAAAAAATTGATAAAGTAATTGGTGCTGAAAGTCGTGGTTTCTTCTTTGGGATGCTTTTGGCTGAGGAATTGAATGCTGGTTTTGTCCCAGTTCGGAAACCCAACAAACTGCCTTTTGATACTATTTCGGCTTCTTATGATTTAGAGTATGGCACGGATTCGCTTGAAATTCATACTGACGCGATTCAAAAAGGAGACAGAGTTCTTATTCACGATGATGTTTTGGCGACAGGAGGAACTGCAAAAGCAGTTTGTGAATTAGTAGAACAGCTAGGAGGTGTAATTGTACAGTGTAATTTCTTGATGGAAATCACTTTCCTAAACGGAAGGGAGAAAATCGCTGGAAATGAAATTTTTGCGGCAATAACGTATTAGTTTACTGATAGCAGAATTGAGTTTGCAGATAACTGATTACTGCCAATTTGATATCTGCAGATTGTATTTACTCAAGTGCTCTTGTTGTAACATAATAGCGATAGCCAATAATCGCCATTTGCCATTTTTTGGCTTTGGAGACATCTAATCTTTGTTTGGTAAAGCTTGGTAAAATGAGTTTGTTTATTTGAGCTAGAATTTTAAACATAGTTTTTTATTTTTTTCAAAGATATAAAAAAAGACGGTCTTGATAAGTGACCGTCTTTTGTATGTTATTTTGAAATTATTTTTTATTTTCTTTTTCTACTTTAGAAATGTATTCATTCATTTGTTTGTCATAAACTTTCATTTTTTCATCAAAAGCTTCCATTTCTTTGTTGAATGGTTCCATTTGTTTGTCAAATTCAGCCATTTGTTTGTCGAAAGCTTCCATTTGAGGTTCAAGTTTTTTCATTTGTTTGTCAAATTCTTCCATTTTCTTATCAAACTCTTTCCAGGCTTTTTGATCTCCATGCATTGGGTCTCCTTTTGGTGCTTTAGGTGCTTTTGGCAATGGAGGATAAGCAGGAGTTTTCATTTTAAAATCTGGTGCTTCTGGCGGAGTAGGAGGAGCAGGAAAGTCTTTACTATCTATATTATAAGAGCCATTTTTAGTTACAATACGGATTGTTTTTCCATCCTTGTTGACATTCACTGATACGATTTTTTCTTGATCTAATTGCTCTAATTCATTTTGATCTACTTTTGTGTCATTGATGTAAATGTTATTGTTATTAGCCATTTTGGCTTGCTTGTTTGTGATTATCCTGATTTCTTGTGAATCATTATTCTTGTTGACATTAACAGTAGCAATATCCTTTGGATCTAATTTGTCCATTTCGGTTTTGTCTGATTTTTCACCATCAATAAAGATGTGAGTGTCATCAGAAATATGGATGTTATGTGAGGTTACATTATTGCTAAGGGTTAATTTATCATTTGCTTTGCTATCTTGAGTAACGATGCCGATATTTATGGTTCCATTATCATTTTTGGTAATGGCTATCGCAAAATCTTTTATAGGTTCGCTGCTATTCACTTCCGTAACTGTCTCAGCTTCTTTTCCTTTTTGCAGTTTAATTTTTAAACCAATTAATTCATTATTTGAGTTTCTTTTTATTTTAGAGAATGTGGTTTTTATATCATATTTTTCTTTTAGAATTTCGGCTTTTTCTTTTAATTCAGCCTCCGTAGTATTCTTATCGATTTTATAAACATCTACATCGTTTGTAGTTGATTTTTCTATTTTAGTGCTCTGATTTTTCTCTTTTGCGATGACTTCCATTTGGAATAAAAATACAAAGGCTACTAATACTGGAAGCACTAAAGCATATTTCCAGGAATTCCATTTTTTTGATTGATTTTTGTTTAACATAACGATTCGTTTTTTGATTAATGATTGATAAAAATGATTGGTAAGCACAACACAGTTTTCGTGTGTTGTTATTTTTAAAAGCGTGAGTTGATACGCTTTTTTGTCGGATATGTTTTTTGTGGCTTCACTATCAGCGATGAATTCCAAGTTTTGCAAAATGGCTTTTTTGTATAGCCATATAAAGGGATTGAACCAAAAAAGGATGCAAAAGAAACGCGTGATTAAGACGTCTATCGTGTGATATTGTTCGCTGTGCACTTTTTCATGTTCCAGAATACTTTCCATTTCGGCTTCGCTGTACAGTGATGAGTTGTACACAATGGTGTTGAAATAGGAGAAAGGTGCAATGTTTTCTTTCAGGTCAATGAATTTGTGATCTGCCTGCTGATGTGTGGTTTTTCCTTTTATAACGCGATTAAGGTTATAAAAGTCTAATGCAAACTGGACTAAAAACAAGGTTATTCCAGTTATGTATGCAATTGCTAGAACAAGATACCAGTTGATTTCAAAACTTTCCTCTTGGACAGGTTTCATGGGTATTCTTGACCAATCAAAATCGGTTGGTGTTGGTTCTACCCATACAATTGTGGTAAAAACTATCCAAGGCAAAATTACAGAGGTGAACAAACCTGCTAAAAGAAACCAACGATTTGCCGTAAAAAAAGTCTCTTTTCGCAAAAGGAAATAATAAGCGATATAGAACATTCCAATTAGTCCGCTTGATTTTGCAATATATATGAATAGTGTTTCCATTTTTGTTTATTGTTTTTTTTATTTCGAAGCCTTTAATTTTTTTTGGTTGTCATGAACCCCATTTCTTTTAAAGGAATAGTTTTATTTCTTTGGGGTTTCGATCATAGAAAGGATTTCTCTTAATTCGGCTGCAGAAATTTTCTCTTCTTTGGCAAAAAATGAAACCATATTTTTATAAGAACTATTAAAATAATTATCGATAGCTGTACTCATAAATCCTTTTCGGTAATCTTCGATGCTTACAATTGGGTAATATTGATGTGTATTTCCAAAGGCATTGTGATCTACATATCCTTTTTCTTCCAGATTGCGGATAATTGTGGATAATGTGTTGTAATGCGGTTGGTCTTCGATAATTTCAGCCATGACTTCTTTTACAAAAGCTTTTTTGAGCTTCCATAAAATGTGCATGATCTCTTCTTCTTTGTTTGTTAGTTTTTGCATGATGATTTAATTTGAAACAAACTTACAACTATATTTCTAGTTTTAAAACTAAAAATATAGTTATTTAACTAAAATTTTAGTTTTGTATTGATTTTGTTGGGTTGAGATGGGCTTTTCTATAGGTTTTGGAAACTTTTTGATTGGTATATAAAAGGTGATATAAGCACAAAAGGTCTTCTGGAATACAACTGTTGTGGTCCTCGGGTGAGGGGTAGAAGCAAGCTACCGAAGTAGCGCGGATGACCCGACAGCATTATGGGAAGGGGCCGAATCAGCGGTTTAGCATATTTGGTCCCTTTTCATAATGGTGGCACACCCAAATTATAATGTTAGATTTTATTTTTGCTCGTTGTGTACCATTTTATTGAGCCAAAAACAGCAAAGTAAAGATAAGGCGCCCAATGTTCCCATGACTAGCCAATTGATTTGATAGTTATAATGAGCAATGATTTCTAGGCCTGTTTTGGAACTGACGATATGTGCCAGACTGAAACTCATGGTGTAGAAACCCATATATTGTCCTTCTTGGCCTTTTGGAGCACGGTTAAGGGCAACTGCATTGACAAATGGGAAAGAAAAAATTTCACCGAAAGTGAGCAATATGATGCTGATTATTAAAATTCCGACCCAAGAATCGAGTAACAAAATGTAATAACCAAGCGTAATGAATAATGATCCAATTGCAATGCTCTTTATTTTGTTCGTTTTTTTTCTTTCCAGCCTGCTTACGATTGGCATTTCTAAAAGAAAAACCAATAGCCCGTTGATAGAAAGCAACATTCCAGTTTGAAATTCGGTAAGTCCGAATTTTTCGTTGTGATACAAAGGTAAAGTCGAAAATATTTGAAGAAAAACCATAAAAGTAACAAAACTAATAAAGAGCAGTAACCAAAAAGCTTTGTCTTTATATATGGATTTCGGGATGGTTGGTACTACATTATCGTCTGTATTTGTTGGGATTTTCTTTTTTTCTTTAATGCAGAAAGCAAATATTAAAATGGCAATAATACAGGAACTTCCGTCAATCCAAAACAGGCCTTGGTACCCCATTCCTATAATAATCAACCCGCCCAATGCTGGCCCAGCTGTAAAACCCAAATTCACGGCTAAGCGAACTAAAGACAGTGCACGAACTCTATTTTCGGGTTTAGCATATACGCTTAGAGATACAAACATAGCAGGTCGAAACATGTCGGAAATTGCCATAATGACAAACATCCCAAAGCATAATCCCCAAAAGCTCGTAATATATTGTAATATAATGAATAGGATTCCGCTCGTAAAAAGGCTAAAAATCATGATTTTATAAAACCCAATTTTGTCGCTCAATTTGCCTCCAATCCAAGAACCCAACATAGAACCCAAACCAAAGGCAACCATAATCCATCCCACTTCACCGTAGGTGAAATTCAAATCTTCCTTTAAATATTTGGATAAAAAAGGCAGCACCATAGTACCAGCTCTATTGATAAAAGTGATTAGGGCAAGTATCCAAACTTCTCGTGTGAATCCTTTAAAATTGTTAATATAGCGACCGAGGGCAGTTTTAAGCATGTAGTAAATTCTTGTTTATTGCAAATCTACAAAGTTTTTTAGGAGCTATTTCCAGCTATACACTGCAAATGTATTCACTGAACACAAAAAAAATAAAAGCGGGTTAAGTAATCTTTTTATTTTGAAGGAAAAATAAAAAGGATTTTCGTTTCAAACGAAGTTCACTGAACTCCTATGAAAATAAATTCTAAGTGAAGTAATCTGGGCTAGAGAGACATTTATTGTATTTCAAGATATTTGTTTCTCTATGCATAAACTTTGTGGCTTTGTAACTTTAAACTATTTTTGCTTAAAATTTAAAGATATGAGAGTTATACTGACTTTGGTTTTAGTAGCATTATTTAATGTGGGTTTTGGTCAAGAAAAATTTGATATGGCAGTTGTCGAAAAATTTCAAAAAGACCTCAATGTAGAATTTGCAGATGCTAAAACAAGCCCTTTGTTGCCTGAAGATTTGTCTCATTTTAAGGCATTGGATTTTTATCCTATAAATGAGAAAGCCTTTGTAGTTGCAAAATTCATTAGAACTGAGAACGAAAAACCTTTTGTGATGCCAACTACTGGCGCCAAAAAACCTATGTATGTAAAATATGGGGAAGCCCATTTTCAGTTAGGGGGAAAAGAGTTAAAACTAAATATTTATCGCAATATTGAACTTTCCAAAAAAGAAGAATACAAAGACCATTTGTTTTTGCCGTTTTCGGATTTGACTTCGGGTAAAGAGAGTTATATAGGCGGGAAATATATTGATTTGAAGATTCCAGCCGGAAATACGATTGTTATTGATTTTAACCAGTCATACAATCCATATTGTGCATACAGTTATAAATTTTCATGTCCAAAAGTTCCATTGGAAAACGATTTGGCAGTAGAAATAAAAGCGGGAGTTAAGAAATTTCATGACTAATGAAATTTCTTAATTTGCATACACACAAATTAACGAATCAGGACACAGTCTTGGAACTCGTCAATCAATATCCGCAGGAATTTGATGCAGCGATTCCATATTATTCCATAGGTATTCATCCGTGGTACATCGTTGAAGAAAGGTTGGAGACCGATTTGCAGATTATTGAAAGTAAATTACCAGAACCCAATTGTCTCGCTTTAGGCGAATGTGGATTGGATAAACGAATCGAAATTCCGTTAGAATTACAACAAATCGTTTTTGAAAGACAATTGCTTTTGGCACAAAAACTAAACAAACCTGTTGTGATTCATTGTGTGGCGGCTTTTCAGGAAGTAATCGCAATGAAGAAGCGATTGAAAATTACGGTTCCAATGTTGATTCATGGTTTCTCTAAGAACAAGCAAGTGGCTAAGGAGCTTGTCGATAACGGATTTTATATTTCGTTTGGGAAATATTTACTGCGAAATCCCGAATTAGAAACAGTTTTTCAAAGTATTCCTAATGATCGCTTTTTTCTGGAAACCGATACAGTTGAAGAAGGAATTGAGGAAGTGTATGCCTTGGCAGCCCGATATAAAAATTGGAGCGTGGATGAACTGCAACAACAAATAAAGAGTAATTTTGCAGCGGTTTTCAAAAAGAAACTTTAAGAATAAAAATAAAACGAATTAATATGGCAGAGTGGACAGAAAGAGCCGAACTATTATTTAAAAAAGAAGGATTACAGAATTTGCAAAATGCTCACGTAATGGTCGTAGGACTTGGTGGTGTAGGTTCCTTTGCAGCCGAGTTCTTGGCAAGGGCAGGAGTGGGAACGATGACTATTGTAGATGGAGATGTGGTGGATATTACCAATATAAATAGACAATTACCAGCTTTACATTCTACGGTAGGGCAACCTAAAGTAGATGTTGTAGGTGATCGATTGATGGATATTAATCCTGAATTGAATTTGATTCGAGTAAAAGAATTTCTTTCTCCAGAGCGTGCTTATGAGATTGTTTCTAATGAGTATGATTATGTTTTAGACTGCATTGACAGCGTAACTCCAAAATTGAATTTGATTATTTCGGCCAGAAGAAAAAAAGTCCGAATCATAAGCAGTATGGGTGCTGGAGGAAAAATGGAAGCTGCCAAAGTGAAAGTTACTGATATATCCAAAACTATAAATTGTCATTTGGCTAAAACAATCAGGAAGCGTTTGAAAAAAGAGAAAATCAATAAAGTGAAAGTTGTTTTTTCTTCTGAAATTCAAGACGAATGCAGTTTGAAAATGACTGATGGTTCTAACTTTAAAAAATCATTTTACGGAACAAACAGCTATATGCCAGGATTATTTGGTTTGCATGCAGCAGAAACAGTGATTCGATTTTTACTTAAGAAAGAGTAAAGGTGTTGAATCGTTGAATTGTTTAATCGATTAAAAGGTTAAAAGGTTAAGGAGGTCAAATTTAAAACAACAAAAATATAAACTAGGTGTCTCAGTATCTTAGGAACTCAGCACCTTAGAATCTAAAAAAAAATGATACAAACCGTAATTTTTGACATGGATGGTGTAATTGTAGATACAGAATTGGTACACCGTTATGCTTATTACAAACAATTTGGAGAACTGAATATTGAGGTTCCAGAGGAAATGTACACTTCTTTTACGGGATTATCGACTCGTAATACTTTTCAGAAGTTGAAAGAACATTTCCAGTTGCAACATGAAGTCGAAGATTTGATTTTGAGAAAAAGGTCGATTTTCAATGATGCTTTTGATAGTAAAGAAGATTTGGCTTTATTGGAAGGTGTGGAGAATTTAATTAAAGATTTTAACCGAAATGGTATGCAATTGATAGTGGCTTCGTCTGCTTCAAAAGAAACGATTAATAGAGTTTTTACACGTTTTGATTTACACCAATATTTTTCACATATAGTAAGTGGTGAAGATTTTCCGAAGTCCAAGCCACATCCTGCAATTTTCTTGCATGCGGCTTCTTTGTCAACTGCTCCAAAAGAAAACTGCATTGTTATTGAAGACAGTACCAATGGAGTAAAAGCGGCCAAAGCTGCGGGTATTTTTTGCGTTGGATATAACAGTTTCCATTCTAAAGACCAAGATTTGTCATTAGCTGATGTTGTAGTGAATCATTTTGATGAGTTGAATTTTGAAAAAGTGTCGCAGTATTAATTTATAAATTAAAGATATATCGAATTTCAAAACAGTAATACATACCTTTATAAACAAGATATTTTATTTTTCCGAGTATTATTTTTTGATTTTCCATAATAGTTATTTTTATAAAGTTGACTATTGCTTTAAAGAATTACTTCTTTATGAATCAATTACATTACAAACTTAAACCTGAACATCTTTTTTTTGTTATATAATTTTTTAAAAAGCTTATATGATTTTTAAAGTTCAGCTTGAGACACTATTTTTATATTCTTGTAGTTGTTAACTTTGAAGAAAACAGTTTGATAACTAATTTTGAATTAAGTAAATATTAACATTTAAAGTTTTCTGAATTTGTAAATTTGAAGAAATAGATAACCTAACAAATATGGAATAAGCACTTACTTAAAATGGTTTAACACCATTAAAGTAAGTCAATTACATATGACAATTAAAAATCAATAAATTGACACCTATGAAAAAGATTCTTTTTGTTTTAGCCTTCATTATAGCCCCCTTTATTACTGAGGCTCAATTGAGAACACCTCAAGCCAGTCCAAAAGCAACAGTTTTTCAAACAGTTGGATTGACAGATGTAGAAATAGTTTATAGCAGACCAGCAGCAAGAGGAAGAGCTGTATTTGGAAATTTGGTCCCTTTTGGAAAAGTTTGGAGAACTGGAGCCAATGAAAACACCACTATTTCTTTTAGTGAGGATGTTGTAATTGATGGTAAAACTTTACCTAAAGGAAAATACTCTTTGTATACAATTCCTAAAATAGAAAGTTGGGAAGTGATTTTTTATTCTACCACAAACAATTGGGGAAATCCTGAAGTATGGAATGAGGCTAATGTCGTACTAAGAACTTCAGTAAAAGAAGAGGCATTGCAAAAATCAGTAGAGTCTTTTACAATTGGTATTGGTAATTTGACTGCAGATACGGCTACCTTGGATATGGCTTGGGAAAACTCTTCTGTTTCAATGAAATTTACAGTTCCTACTCAAAAAGAAGTATTAGCAAATATTGAAAAAGTATTGGCAGGACCAACGTCTGCTGATTATTTTTCAGCTGCACAATACCTTTATCAGTCAAATGGTGATAACGCAAAAGCAATGATTTATATGGATAAAGCTATGGAATTGAGTACTGAAAAACCTTATTGGTACACTCGCCAAAAATCATTGATTCAAGCAAGAGCAGGAGATAAAAAAGGTGCTATTGAAACCGCAAATCTATCTCTTGTAGCTGCAGAAACTGCAAAGAATCAAGATTATGTAAAAATGAATAGAGAAAGTATTGCAGAGTGGAGTAAAAAATAATTCCTTAAGTTTTGCAGAGATGCACTTTAAGTAACTAACAAAAAAATCCCGTTTATCATTAAACGGGATTTTTTTTGGTAATGATTGTGGCACAAATAGTTTTTAGGAACCTGTATCCTCCGTTAATACTGTTTGTTCTTCGGTTTTGAATACCGTGAATTGCAATAAATAAGATAATACTATAGTGAGTAATGCCCCAATAAAATTGAGCCATAAATACCCTAGTTTTTCTTCCCCACTTGAATGTATAAAGTTGGTGAAATAGTATATGATGAAAATAGCGATTTGACTAACGATAGCACTGTAGTATATCGATTTTCCACGTATTTTTTTGGTATAAAAACCAACTAGAAAAATTCCCAAAACAGTACCGTAAAATATCGAACCGATGATATTTACAAGTTGAATTAAATTTTCAAAAAGCGTAGCGATACAGGCAAATGCAATAGCAATGATTCCCCACATAAGGGTGAAAAGTTTAGAAGCATTCAGGTAATGTCTTTCGGATTTTTCTTCTTTAACATTACGTTTGTAAATATCGATCGCTGTAGTAGAAGCTAATGCATTAAGCCCCGAAGCGGTTGAAGACATTGCCGCAGAAATGATTACCGCAAGCAACAAACCAATAAGACCTTTGGGTAAATAATGAAGAATGAAATAGAAAAACACATAATCTTTATCATTTGTTTCGGCTTTGTTATCTGCTTTTGAAATTATTTCTCTGGCTTTGGCCCTTAATTCTTTTTCTTTAAGTGCCAAATCAACTAACTCTTTTCGAAGGGTAGGATTGTCATAATCTTGATTTAGTTGATCTATGTATAATAGATTGACAACTTTTTCATCTTCGGATAATTTGTTTAGATCTTTCTGTAAGTTTTGATATTCGTCTTTGTATTTTGAATTTTCAACCGTTATTTTATTGTTTGGATTAAAGTTTAAAGGGGTTTCATTGAATTGGAAAAATACAAAAACCATTACTCCAGTTAACAAAATCAAGAATTGCATTGGTACTTTCAAAAGTCCGTTCATGATTAATCCCATTTGGCTTTCACGGACAGATTTCCCGGATAAATATCGACCTACTTGTGATTGGTCGGTACCAAAATAAGCTAACGCAAGAAAGAATCCGCCAGTGATTCCGCTCCAGAAAGTATATTTTTCATCTAAGTCGAATGAGAAATTCACAATATTCATTTTTTGATTGGCGCCTGCAATATGCAGGGCATTATCAAAAGTCATGTCGTTGGGTAAATAATCAAAGATGAGGAAAAAAGTAATCATCATCCCAGCCAATATGACAAACATTTGTTGTTTTTGAGTGACATTTACAGCTTTTGTCCCCCCTGAAAAAGTGTAAATGATAACCAAAATACCAATAATGATATTCATATAAGTAAGGTTCCAACCCAATAATGCAGATAAAATGATAGAAGGGGCATAAATGGTAATTCCGGTTCCTAAACCTCTTTGTACCAAAAATAAAACTGCTGCTAATGAACGGGTTTTTAGATCAAATCTTTTTTCTAAATACTCATAAGCCGTATAGACTTTGTACTTGTGGTAAACAGGTATAAAAGTGAGGCAGATTATCACCATTGCAATTGGCAATCCAAAATAGAACTGCACAAATCCCATTCCGTCATGATAAGCTTGTCCTGGAGTAGAAAGGAAAGTAATTGCGCTGGCCTGTGTTGCCATAACCGAAAGGCCTACGGTAAACCAAGGCGTTTCGTTGTTGCCTAGTATATATTCCTCAACATTTTTACTACCCTTTGTTTTCCAAGCACCATAAATTACAATAAATAATAGTGTTACTATCAGTACAATCCAGTCAAATAATTGCATAGGTTAAGAGTATAATTTCATGATTAAATAAAAAACAATGATAAACAAGGCATTGGCAACCAGAACTAGAGTGTAGTTTTTTGACCAGATTTTAGGTTTTTTTGAATCCATGTTTTTTGTTTTAAGGTTTCATTTTTTGATTAGGAATATTTACTGAAGGTTTAATCGAAATCATATTTGACAACAATTTATAAGCTCCTTGAACTCCTTCTGGTAATTCTCTAAAAAGGCTTAAACCCGTATAAATATAATTACCTTTTCCATAAGGAGCAATCAATAATGCACCTTCTTTGGCACTTTCACCTTTATCATTTGAGGACAGAATAGGAGTGAAGGCTTTGTCAAAATCCTTTGGATAATACAATCCTTGTTCTTGTGTCCAACCTTTAAAATCATTTTGGGTAATCGTATTTGGATAATTCAAGGCTGGATGATTGGGAGCAAGAAAACGAACCTCGGCATTTTCGTCAGTTACTCTATCACTGGAAACTTTTAGAGGGTAAGGAGCGATATTTGGTGTAACCAAATCATTGGCTGTGTTGTATTGCACAATCATTGTTTTTCCACCTTTTACAAATTCAAATAAAATATCTTGTTTGTTTGCCAATGCGTCAATAGTATTGTAAGCACGTACACCCATCATAACAACATCAAAACTATCAAGTCTCTCGGGAGTAATATCTTCTGGTTTTAAGAGGGTCACTTTGTAGCCCATTTGGGTTAAGCTTTTTGGAATTTCATCACCAGCTCCCATAATATAAGCGATTCTTTCTCCGTTGGTTTTCAAATCAAATCGAATGCATTTTACTTCAGAGTTTTTTAAAACTTGCTGTTTTGTAATATGATCATAATTAATGTTGATTTGTTCCATGCCAAATGTTATTCCATCAACGGTAGCAATGCTTTTTGCAACAATTTCACTCATCTGAGCAGGAGGTGTAACTTCAAAATAAACAGTTTGCTCCGTTCCCTTTTTGTCCAATTGAAAAGAAATAGACTGTGGAGAGACTTTCCAATCTTTTGGTAAATCCAATTTTAAATCGCCTTTAAGGTTGTTTTTTCCAGCCTTTACAGTTACACCTACATATTTGGGCTTTGTATTTGGAAAAAGCAATACTTTATCTTGAATCGTCGTAGTTACTTCGGGAACAATATCCAAGAAATTATACATTTCACCTTTGACATCATCATTGTATTTGTAAACAATTGTTCTTTCAAATGGGATTTCAATATCATTAATTTTGATATTAAAAATCACTTTGGCTTCCCTAATAATATCTGGAATTCCAATGTTTTTTTGATCTTCAACTGTGTACAATCCTACAGTTCCTTTTTCTTTTAACCAGTAGGGTTGTGTGTAGTTTATGGATTGCGGTAATTGTAAAATTAGAGCATTATTTTGTGATGTATTGTTTTTTAAATCGGTGTTGAAAACCGTAGTTTTTTGTTCGGGTAAAGTCGTAACGCTTACAAGTTGCATGGTTGCAGAGCTTCTATTTATCGTCTCCAGATTCAGTTTTATAACACTTCCAGGAGTTGCTTCTTGGGAGTTAGAAACAGCTTCTAAATACAGACCAGAAGAAGCTGCTATAATTTTTTTTATTTCTTCGGATTTTACTGTTTTCCAATGGTTTTCATCCAAGGCTTGAATCATAGTATAGGCTTTTACTAAATTTGGAATACTAGCAGATGGGTTTTTAAAATCATACTGATTGGCAATAACGGCAATCAATTCACCGATTGGTTTTCCGCCTTTTACGCGGTTCCAACTCGTATCGATACCTTCGAAAATTGATGATTTTTCTTTGAGTCGCTCACCTTTTAGAAATTCCAGATATTCGGTGTCTTCTCCTCGTGCTCCTGTACTTCCAAATCCTTGAGATTTATGACTACTACGACTTAAGGCCGCTATTTCCTGATTGGATTTTCCTAGAGTAGGGTAGAAAACCCCAGTTGGGATTGGTACTAAATTGGATTTATTGGCTGAATCAAATTTTTCTTTGCTGCCATAAAACCACCAAGAAGTATTAAAAAATACACGTTTGGGTTGCCAAGGCTGTACATATTGTAATTGTTCGGGAAAAGAAGCGGAATTATTAGCCAAATCAAATCCTTCTACACTTAGCATCGCAGAGGATGTGTGGTGTCCGTGAGTAGTTCCTGGCGAACGATGGTCAAAACGATTGATGATGACATCTGGTTGGAATTTCCTGATTACCCAAACAAGATCTGCAAGCACTTTTTCTTTATCCCAAATATGTAATGTTTCTTCCGGATTTTTGGAATATCCAAAGTCATTGGCTCTGGAAAAAAATTGTTCTCCTCCATCAATTTTTCTTGCCTCTAGGAGTTCTTGAGTTCTTATTACTCCAAGTAATTCGCGTAATTGTGGGCCAATTAAATTTTGTCCACCATCTCCTCGGGTAAGAGATAAATAACCTGTTCTGGCATGAACTTCATTGGCCATATAGGAAATCAGGCGGGTATTTTCATCATCGGGATGTGCGGCTATATAAAGTACAGTCCCCAGAAAATTAAGTTTCTGGATTTGATTGTAGATTTCGGCTGAACTAGGTTTTTGAGGTTTTTGGGCGTATGTTGTTTGTACTGAAATAAAAAAAAGAAGAAAAAGATTTAAAGAAATTTTTCGCATGACAGGGGTTTTGTTATTTCTAAAAAGGGTTTTAATTTCCAAAAATACTAATTAAATACGGGTATATTTATTTCTGATTCAAAAAAAACATGATAATGTTTTGGGGATTTTATAAAGATTTTTTTGGAAAAATAAATTGGTTAAAGATTCGCAATTTTGGTAAAATAAATAATAGAATTCAAAGTAAATAGTTTAAATTTAGAAAACTAAAGTTGAGAATGTTATAATAAATTTCTTTGTAAGAATTTGAAATACCCCTTAGTCTAGAATTAACCAAACCAAACTGAGTATGGAATATGTGGAAGACGTTTTGAAGAATGGTTTTGAACAAACAACTATACTTCAGCCCGATGATTATGAAGGTAAAGTTACCGCTACTTTAATACGAAAGCGAGGCTCTTCAAGAGCTACTAAAGCTATTTTATGTATTCATGGGTTTAATGATTATTTTTTTCAAGCTGTTATTGCCGACGAATTTTTGAAGAAAGGTTATCATTTTTATGCTTTGGATTTAAGGAAATATGGCAGATCTATTCTGCAGAATCATAGGTCAAACAATGTGAGAAGTTTGTGGGAGTATTATGAAGATATCGACCGAGCATTGGAAATAATAAAAGAAGAAGGAAGTCAAGAAACGGTATTGTATGGCCATTCTACAGGCGGACTGATTATTACTTTGTATGCTTCTGATCGAAAAGAGAAAGCACTTTTTGATGTATTAGTCTGTAATAGCCCTTTTTATGATTTTAATTTGTCTTGGATTCAAAAGAAAACAATTATTCCTCTACTTTCTTTTTTGGGGAGATTAAAACCAGATGTTGTTTTGCCAGTTGGGTTTTCAAAATTTTACGGAAAAAGTTTGCACAAAAATGATTTTGGCGAATGGGATTATAATTTGTTATGGAAACCTCACGTTGCACCATCTATCAATGCAGGATGGGTAAATGCTATAGATGAAGGGCATTTGAAAATTGCAAAAGGAATTTCGGTCAATACCCCAATTTTAATATTACATGCTTTAATTTCAGTCTATCCCTTAAAGTGGAGTGAAGAAATGTTCAGGGGAGATGCTATCCTGAACATTGATGATATTATTGAAAAATCAAAATTTATTGATTCACCTAGTAAAGATGTTATTGGTTTTGATAATGCTATTCACGATTTGGTATTGTCCAGAAAACCAGCTCAGGATTTAGTGTTTAAAACTATTTTTGAGTGGTTGGATATTTTTTTTGAGGATAAATCTAGAGTTAATTTAAAACAAAAAGCTGCAACACTTTGACCTGTTGCAGCTTTTTTGATTAAGAAAATATTGGATTAATGTTTCCCTTTTCCGTTATGACCTTTTCCTTCATGTTTATCGTGATTACCATGATTATGGTTGCCATGGTCATGATGATCATGATCTTCATATTTCACTTTGTATTCACCTCTGCTTTTTTGAGGTTTTCCTTTATACCCTTTGTAATATTTCACTTTATGGTCATGGAAATGAGAATAAGGGGAGTGACCATGATAATCAGTTAAAACTACTTTATAGCCATGGTATAAGTCATAATTTCTGCAATGGCTAGGTAGATACCTGGAACGAACCCATTTACCATTTCCAAAATAAATGTACTGTGCTAATCTAATGTCATAGTAAACTTGAATATCTGGTAAGTAGTAATATTCTACTTCATCATAACCGACAGGTCCCCAAACTGGTGGAGGAGAAGGACGAGAAGGTGGTGGCGGCGGCGGCGGAGTTCCTACGTGTACATTTACGTTTGGAGTTCCTATGTTTACATCAACAGAAACTTGGGCTTGTGTTGTGCTCGCTGCAAAAAGCAGAAGTCCAGTAATAATAAAATTAATTGTTTTCATTGTATTTAAAATTTGAGTTGGGGGTTAAGCTTTTGAATAATAGTGAATCGACCTTTAATCGGTAAACTCATTATTGTTGATAGTAGGTTTTTTAATAATTGAAATTCCTTTTTGAAAGAATAGGTTATTAGGATAGATTACAAATTCTCCGGTATTGGATTTTAAGGTTACATGAAAAGCACCAATATCTTCTATTTCGCCTTCTTCGGGAAAATCTTTGTCATGAATTAATATGGAATCACCAATTTTAAACGGAAACGAAAAAAACAAAATAATCCCCGAAGTAATATTACTCAAGATTGACCATTGTGCAAACATCGCAACTCCGATTACAGTAGTAATTGAAGATATTGTTATAAAAATATCTTTGGTTTGTACTCCCCAAATCAATATCAGGGTTATTGAGGCCAAAATTGTTATTAGAATATTAATGTATTTGATAACCAAATTGGTTCTCTTTTCAATAATCTGGCTGGCAGTTGCATATCGTTTTACTAATTTTGAAACTATTTTTCGAGACAAAAACACAGCCACTAATAATATTAGGGTACTGATTTCTTGTTTAAGATAGTATTCAAAAAACTCCATTAATTTTGTATTGTTTATAAATTATTTAAATACTCATACACTTTATCTGTCGGCATTCCCATTACATTGGCATAGGATCCCTCAATTTTTGAAACGCCTATAAAACCAATCCATTCCTGGATTCCGTAAGCTCCAGCCTTATCATATGGTTTGTAATTTTCCAAATAATAAAGAATAGCATCATCAGTTAACGCATTAAAGGTCACTTTTGTTGTTTCACAAATTAAATTTGAAGTCAAATTTGTCTTAAAACATACCGAAGTGATGACTTCGTGCGTGGTATTCGAGAGTGATTTTAATATATTAAAAGCATCTTGATTGTCCTTTGGTTTACCTAAAGCACAATTTTTGTGCCAAACAATAGTGTCGCTTGTGACTAAAATTTCATTATTTTTCAACTCTCCTTCAAAGGCACTGGCTTTCAATTGTGCAAGGTAATTAGTGATTTCCTCAGCTTTCAATTCGGGTGGAAAAACTTCTTCAATTTCCTTGAGTCGGATTTCAAAATCCAGATCCAAATCCTTGAAAAATTGTTGTCTTCTAGGAGAACCTGAAGCCAATATTAGTTTGTAGTTTTTAAGTTTTTCTTTAAGCATGGTGTAGAATATTATAAGTAACAATGGCAATTGAAAACAATCCGAATAAAATAATCAATTTTAAAACAGTACTAAGATGGTGAAAATGATTGCTTTTCTTGGCATCTACCATTTTTACAGCAAAATAGATTAATGGAGCGACTATACATATTAATGCATATAGCGTCGCGATATACAAATTATAAGCAAAAAAGTAGTTTTTGATATAGAATATCACCATTACTAATGGAATCAAACTCAAAATCAGCACTAATTTAGTTGTTCTGCTGATACCTAAAGCAATTGGTAAGGTATTCATTCCTTGGTTGTAATCGCCATTAACATCTTCGAGATCTTTTACAATTTCTCTAATAAAATTAATCACAAAAGCAAATAGGGCATAGTCCAAAAGTATCGAAAACAACTCGGCCATAACGACTTTATTTCCGGGATTGATAGCCGGCAAAAGGTCGAAAATTCCAATGATAAGCACACTGAAAGCCAACAAAAAGGCAACTACAATGTTTCCTATAAGCAACATTTGTTTCAGACTCGTTGCATACAAATACAAAGTAGCCGAAATTATAATAAAGATAGCAGCAAAACCTGGCTTCTCAATAATATTTGATAAATAGAATCCAGCGCCAACCCCCAAAACGGTACAAGCAAAATAAGCATTGTAAGCATTGGTTTCGGAGATGCTTTTACCTACAACTACTTGATTAGGTTTATTGTCATTATCCGTGGCCTGATCCATAATATTGTTAATCACATAACCCCCAGCGGCAATCATAACCGTTGCAAAAACCAATAAAAAGTATTGCCATTCTGTAAGTGCCAAAGGAATGCTTTGATAATTCAAAAAACCATATCGAAAAAGCAGTTGCATCAAAGCAAGCATCAATAGGTTTTGGTAACGTATTAATTTAAGGTATTTCATTTTTAATTATAAATTATAAATGATGAATTGTGAATTTGAAATTGATTAACCATTAACAATCAATCATTAATAATTAATCAAACTTTCCGTCAAAATAAGTCATCCATTTTCCCTGCACTTTCATTACTTGCTCAATCACATCGCGAACGGCACCTTTGCCACCTTTTATATGTGAAATATACTTTGATATATTCTTTATTTCTGGACTTGCATCTTGAGGACAAGAAGGTAATCCTACTAGTTTCATAACATGATAATCCGGAATATCATCACCCATATACAAAACTTGCTCAGGGTTGATGCTGTAAACATCGGTGTATTCTTTAAATGTTTCTACTTTATCTGGAGAGCCTAAATGGATATCTGTAATTCCTAGATTGCGAAGTCTTACTCTTACGCCTTCATTGCTTCCTCCAGAAATAATACATACATGGTAACCACTTTCGATGGCAGCTTTCATTGCATAACCGTCACGTATGTTCATGGTTCTTAGCATTTCTCCTTCATTAGTCACAAAAACAGAACCGTCTGTAAGTACACCATCTACGTCAAAAACAAACGTAGTAATATCATTCATTATTTCTTTATAGCTTTTTGCCATGATTTTGTATAGATTGGGTTAATATTTTATAAATAGTAGATTGATTTTCATTCGATAAAAAAGATTCATGCGCTTCAATAGTCGAAATGTCATTGCGTTTTGCAGGGCCAGTTTGGGCATCTTTTGGCGAAAGTGTCAAGAGTTTTTCTGCGGTTTCATGAATCAAAGGTTTTAAAATATCGAACGAAACGTTGTTTTCTTGACAAATTTCGCTTCCTAATTGGTAAAGATAATTAGTGAAGTTATTGACAAAAACTGCTGCAACGTGCAAAGCTTTTCGTTGGTGTGAATCGATTTTGTAAATACTGTCTGAAATGGATTGTGCTACTTTTTCTAATAGTTCATAATCGTTTTCAGATTGGGTTTCCAAACAAAAAGGGATATTTTTAAAATCTATTGCTTTTCCTTTGGTGAAAGTCTGTAAAGGATAAAATACCCCTTTTCGATTTTTATCGTCTAGCGAAGTTAGAGCAGCGCTTCCTGATGTATGAACGACCAGTCGATTTTCGAAAGGCAATAGTGATGAAACGCTAGAAATAGCGTCATCGGAAACAGCTATGATGTATAAATCGGCTTGTGTCAATGCATTCCAATCATTGGTTATTTTGCTGGAACTAAGATTGACAGAAATGTTTTTTTGGGTTCTTGAAAAAACCTGAATAATTTCTACCGTATTACTTTTTGCGAAAGCATCAATCAAGTGTTGTGCAACATTTCCAGAGCCGATAATCGTTATTTTAATCATTTCGCAAAATTAGCAAAAAAAATGAAGAGTTGGTTTCAATTTTTTAATGCTGATTTAACAACAATGCATGTTATAAGAAACAATTGATTGTTAGGGTATTAAGCTGGGATGATTAAAAAAATAATTACTTTTTCTTTTTTTAATTTAAATAATATCGTAATATTGCAATATAGATATATAACAATGGGAGCAACTAAAACAGACTTTTATACAGATAATCAAAACGAATTGGCAATTTTAATCAAAGCATTGGGGCATCCTGCACGAATTGCAATTATTGAATATATTCTAAAGGTTAATTCTTGTATTTGCGGAGATATTGTTAATGAATTGTCATTGGCACAACCAACGATTTCGCAGCATTTGAAAGAGCTTAAAAATGCAGGATTGATAAAAGGAAGTGTCGAGGGAAATGCAATTTGCTATTGCGTTGACGAAAAAGGATTTGAAAAAATTAAAAGCTTTTTTCAAAATGTAAACACTCATATTGAAAAAAATAAAACAGATTGTTGTTAAATTTTAAAAAACTAAGATTATGAAACTTTCACAAATTAAAACATTATTAGGTACAGTTGAAACAGTAAGTTTTCAATTGCCAAATGGGACATTTGTTCCAGAACATTTTCACGTTACGGAAGTTGGTTTGATAACTAAAAACTTTATCGATTGTGGCGGAACTGTTCGCAAAGAAACGGTTGTAAATTTCCAACTTTGGGATGCAAACGATTTTGAACACAGACTAAAACCCAAAAAACTTTTAGACATTATTCAATTGTCAGAAAAAGTTTTAGGGATAGAAGATTTAGAAATTGAAGTTGAATATCAAGATAGAACAATTGGTAAATACGATTTAGAATTCAATGGAGAAAATTTTGAATTGGTAAACAAACAAACGGCTTGTTTAGCGCAAGATCAATGCTGCAGTCCATCAGAAAAACAAAAAGTGAGATTGTCAGATATAAATAATGAGCCTTGTTGTACTCCAGACGGAAACTGTTGCTAATAAACTAAAAACAAATAATACAAAAATAAATGACTGCAAACCAATCAATTATGTTTTCGGAAATTGAAAATATAATCAAGAATTTGAACATTGAAAACATCTCAGAAGAACGTAAAGAGGTTTTACAATCACTAATCGATTTTATCCAAATTAAAGTTGCAAATCAGCAAGAAATTAGACTAAATATGATTTGCACGCACAATTCGAGAAGAAGCCATTTGACGCAAATATGGGCACAAACGGCATCGGCTTATTTTAATGTAAAAAATGTTTTTTGCTATTCAGGCGGAACAGAAGCAACAGCAATGTTTCCATTGGTTGCAAAAACGTTGGAAGGTCAAGGTTTCAAAATCAAAACTATTTCTGAGGGAAATAATCCAGTTTACAGCGTTAAATATTCCCAAAATGAACACTCAATTATTTGCTTTTCTAAAACCTATGACGATGATTTTAATCCAGAAAGTCATTTTGCGGCTATAATGACTTGTTCGCAAGCCGATAGTGGCTGCCCGTTTATTGCAGGAGCTGAAAAGCGTATTCCAATAACTTTTGAAGATCCAAAAGCATTTGATAACACCCCGCAACAAACTGAAAAATACGAAGAAAGAAGTTTGCAGATCGCAACCGAAATGATTTATGTTTTCTCACAAATTAAACAATAACTATGTCGGCAAATAATTGTATACCAGTCGTAGAAAGAAAAAAATTAGGCTTTTTAGACCGTTTTCTAACACTTTGGATTTTTTTAGCAATGGCAATTGGGGTTTTAATTGGCTATTTTGTGCCATCAAGCGGCGGTTTTATCAATTCATTTTCGAGCGGAACTACCAATATTCCTTTGGCAATTGGATTGATTTTAATGATGTATCCGCCTTTGGCAAAAGTTAAATACGAGCAAATGGGCGAAGTGTTCAAAAATACAAAAGTTCTTGGGGCATCATTATTACTGAATTGGATTGTTGGTCCAATATTAATGTTTTTATTGGCTTTACTTTTCCTAAAAGGCTATCCAGAATATATGATTGGAGTAATCTTAATTGGTTTGGCACGTTGTATTGCAATGGTGGTAGTTTGGAATGATTTAGCCGATGGAAATAGGGAATATGGAGCCGGATTAATTGCTTTAAACAGTATTTTTCAGGTGTTGCTTTACAGTGTTTATGCCTATATTTTTATCACAATCCTACCTCCTTATTTTGGTTATACAGGTTTTGAAGTAAATATTAGCATAGGACAAATTGCCGAAAGCGTAGGTATCTATTTAGGGATTCCGTTTACACTCGGCATAATTAGCCGATATACACTAATCAAACTGAAAGGTGAAGAATGGTTTCAAATGAAATATGTTCCTGTAATTTCGCCAATAACATTAGTATCATTATTATTTACAATTCTAATAATGTTTAGCCTAAAAGGGGAATTAATTGTGCAAATTCCAATGGACGTAATTCGAATTGCAATTCCACTGGTTATTTATTTTGCTGTAATGTTTGTTTTAAGTTTTTTCATAGGTAAATATTTTGGTGCTGATTATTCAAAATCAACTGCAATCGCATTTACGGCTACAGGTAATAATTTTGAACTAGCCATAGCAGTTGCCATAGGTGTTTTCGGTATCAATAGTGGGCAAGCATTTGCAGGTGTAATTGGTCCTTTGGTCGAAGTGCCTGCATTAATTGCATTGGTAAATGTTGCTTTTTGGTTTCGGAGAAAATATTTTGCAAAAGAAATTTAAAGAAAATAAAACAAATGAGACTTTTCTTTTTGGTCAGTCTCATTTGTTTTATTTGAGTTTGTAATTACCTCTTCAGTAAAAGATTTAAGTCCTTTTTTTTTAAATTGAGTACCTTATTTTTGGATTTAATTAACAATTAAGTACTTAAACAAGTGGACATTTTTGAGTACTTTTGCGACACTTTATTAAAACGAAATCTACTTCCAAATGGATAAAAAATTATTCTCTGTCCTATTTTCTACCCGATTAATGGCTTTACTATTCATAACCTTTGCAATTGCAATGGGTGCAGGAACTTTTATAGAAAGCAAATACAATACCGATACAGCTCGAATTTTAGTGTATAATACTTGGTGGTTTGAAGCTATCATGGGATTTTTTATGATTAATTTCATTGGAAATATCAAGCGTTATCAATTATTTAGAAAAGAAAAATGGGTGACGTTGCTACTTCATTTATCATTTGTGTTTATTATAGCTGGAGCCTTTATCACGCGTTACATTAGTTTTGAAGGAATGATGCCTATTCGCGAAGGCGCTGCCGAAAATCAATTTTATTCGGATAAAACATTCCTGACTCTTTTTGTTGACGGAGAATACAAAGGCGAAATGAAACGCAGAGTTTTTGAGAAACCACTTTTGTTGTCGCCAGTTACCGATAACGATTTTACGATGAAAGGTGATTTTGCAGGTAATCCTTTTAAAGTAGAATATCAAAATTTTATCATGGGAGCCAAAGAATACATTAAGGCCGATCCAAAAGGTTCGTTGTATTTAAAACTTGTTGAAGCTGGTGATGGTGGTCGTGAAGAACATTTCTTAAAATCAGGAGAAGTTCAAAATATTCATAATGTTCTTTTTGCCTTAAATAAATTTACTGAAGGTGCAATCAATATCAATACAACAGGAGAAAGTTATAGTATTCAAATGCCTTTTGAAGGTGATTTTATGCGAATGGCTGATAAATTGCAAGGAAAAGTAGTGAAAGATATTGTTCAGCCTTTGATGATGCGTTCTTTGTATAGCATTGGAGAAATCCGTTTTGTTTTTCCAGAACCGGCAATCACAGGAGTAATTGATTATGAGACTAAAAATGATTTTAAAGAAAAAAATCATGAAGATGCTCTTGTAGTGAAGCTTACCGCAAATGGTAAAGAAGAATTAATAACATTATTAGGATCTAAAGGAAAAACAGGAGATTCTAAAACAGTCAAAATTGGTTCACATGAATATTCTTTTTTCTATGGTAGTAAAGCCTATGTTTTACCATTTAAGATTAAACTGAATGATTTTATTGCTCAAAAATACCCAGGAACGGAGAAAAGTTATTCTTCTTTTGAAAGTCAGGTGACTGTTCAGGATTCGGTAAAACCATTTGATGCTAGAATTTATATGAATAATGTATTGGATCATGAGGGCTATCGTTTTTTCCAGTCTTCATTTGATCCAGATGAAAAAGGAACGGTATTGTCTGTAAATCACGATTACTGGGGGACTACGATTACTTACTTAGGATATTTTTTATTGTTTTTTAGTATGCTTGCACTTCTTTTTACCAAACATTCTCGTTTTGGCCATTTGAAGAAAAAATTAGATGTTGTGAAAGACAAAAAAGCAAAATTAATCACGATTTTGGTTTTGTTTATGA
Organism: Flavobacterium granuli; assembly: GCF_031456055.1. Taxonomy (GTDB): domain Bacteria; phylum Bacteroidota; class Bacteroidia; order Flavobacteriales; family Flavobacteriaceae; genus Flavobacterium; species Flavobacterium granuli_A. The sequence goes on along the minus strand of NZ_JAVDTX010000005.1, from coordinate 265,766 downwards.
GCTTGACAGGTTTTGCGCAAGAACATAATCATGAACACGATGATGATCATGGTCATGACCATTCAACTGAAAAATCAAGTAAAAAATCAAGTGAATCACATTCTGAAAGCACTGGGCATGTTAGGATAAAACCAACACAAAAGCAATTGGATTCGGTGTTGACTGCTTATACTGTTACACCTGAACATGCTGCAAAATTTGGTAGACTGATTATTCAGGACGCGGGTGGAAGGATGAAACCAATTAATACATTCTCTTCTGAATTGTTGAGAAAAGTGAGCCATTCTGATACTTACAAAGGAATGAATTCTGATCAGGTATTTTTGTCGATGACTCAAAGTGCGCAATTGTGGATTGAGATTCCGCTTATCTATATTAATACCAAAGATGATAGTATTCGTAAAATTATTGGCATTGACAGGAAAGCAAAACTAGCGCCTTTTATAAAGTTTTTTGATGAAAAGGGTAATTATAAACTTGCACCATATTTAGATGCAGCTTATAAAGCGGGAAATCCAAATAGTTTTGAACAAGATTTTATTGAAACGGATAAGAAAGTAAACTTAATGGAGTCGGCATTGAGCGGAAGTATATTGAGAATTTTTCCAATCCCGAACGACGCAGGAAATAAATGGATTTCATATTTGGAACTGGAACATGCCGGTATGAAAGGAATGGATTCTACCTATACCAAAAGTATTTTGCCACTTTATTTTGGAACATTAAATCATGCCATAGAGTCCAAAAACTATAAAACTGCAGATGAATTATTGGAAAGCATTAACGGCTTCCAGAAGAAATTCGGAAGTAAAGTAAGACCAACCGAAAATAAAATTGATCTTGAAATCGCGTATAATAAATACAATATTTTGCCAAAAATGTTTTCTTGGTATTCTCTTTCGGGAATATTTATGCTGATATTTACACTTTTCAGTATTTTCTATGAGAAAAAGTTTTTACGCATTACAGTAAATGGTTTTCACATTTTAATCGGTTTAATATTTGCGCTTCATACACTTGCTTTAATTGCTCGTTGGTACATTTCAGGACATGCTCCTTGGAGTAATGCGTACGAAGCAATTGTATATGTAGCGTGGGCTACGATGTTCTTCGGATTGGCTTTCGACCGAAAATCAAAACTGACCGTCGCATCTGCAGCCTTTGTAACTTCGATGATTTTCTGGGCCGCAAATTTAAACTGGCTCGATCCAGAAATAGCCAATTTGCAGCCTGTACTTAATTCTTATTGGTTAATGATTCACGTGGCGGTTATTGTGGCTAGTTACGGGCCATTTGCTTTGGGAATGATACTTGGTTTCGTTTCTCTTGTTTTGATCTTTTTCACCAATGAAAAGAACAAAACCAAAATGGAATTGAATATCAAAGAGATCACGTATATCAATGAGATGGTAGTGACAATTGGTTTGATCATGTTAACAATCGGAAACTTCCTTGGAGGACAATGGGCTAATGAAAGTTGGGGGCGTTACTGGGGATGGGATCCAAAAGAAACTTGGGCATTAATCAGTATTATGGTTTATGCTTTTGTGATACACGCTCGATTTGTACCTTCGTTAAGAGGGAAGTGGTTTTTCAATTTAATGAGTATGTTTGCATTTATTTCCATTTTGTTTACCTATTATGGAGTAAACTTTCACCTAGTTGGATTACATTCCTATGCTAGTGGAGAAGCACATTCATTGAGTTGGATTTGGTATTCATTAGGTACAATATCTTTAATTGGTGCAATTACATATCCAAAATACAGAAAGTTTTATAAGAAGTAATTTTTTTAAATTATATATAATCGATTAAGGTTCAGTGTCAAGCTGAACCTTTTTTTTATTTTTATGTCAAAATAGGTGTTTTGATTATTTTAAAATAATACAAAACTTACTTTTAATTAGAAACAATGTATTTTATAGATAAAATTTGCTTTTAATTGAGTTTTGGCACGGTGTTTGAAAAGGTAATTATAGATAGTTTTATATTCCAAGATATTGTAGATTAGGTTGGTAGGTTGGTTTACACATTAATGTCTTTAGAATTATCGATTACAGTTAGTTAGAAAGATGCTCCAAAAGGGCATCTTTTTTTTATGTAATACAATGAATTAAAATCAGTAAATTTTTCATGATGTGGAAATCTGCCAAATTCGCATTTTTTTAATTTATTTGTATCCTTGAAACGTGAAAATCATTTTCAAATTATTTAAATATAATACTAAACTTATATTTTATTTAAAATTATATATTTTGTCGATTTTAATTGCTTTTAATTGAGTTTTGGCATGGTGTTTGGAATGTCAATTATAGATGATTTAATTAGGTGTAGTTAGCCTAAGTATTTATAGGTTAGTAGTTTAGTTTTTACAGATTATCTATAAAAAAGTTATCAATTACAATTAGTTAATTAAAAGATGTTCCTATTGGAGCATCTTTTTTTTATCTCGGTAATGAATTTGGTTATTAAATTTTAGATGTTCTTTTGGTATATGAAACAATTAAATTTTGTTGGATTACTGTTTATAATGTGTGAGTGATTAATTTTTAGATTTTTTGATAAGTAATAAAAAACTTATTTTTAATATAAAATTGTGTATTTCAAAGATTTAATTTGCTTTTAATTCTGTTTTGGCATGGTGTTTGAAATGTTGTTTATAGATGATTTTGATTAGATTTTGTAAATTTTTAAATTTTATAGGTTAGGTTTAAAGTTAATTTACATATAAGAATCTAAGAATGGTTAATGGTTGGTTATTATTTAGTTAGTTAGAAAAATGCTCTCAAAGGGGGCATTTTTTTTTTACTTATACGTTAGTCTAAATTATTCATTTGAGATATCAAGCTTTTTGTTTTAAATTCGGTTTCGTGTAAATAAATTTTTAAAGCAAAGACTATTTGTTTTAATTTTATAAAAAATATAAACCCTATGAAAAAAATAGTAATAGCGATTTGCGCAATGTTCTTATTTAGTATCCAAATTCAAGCACAAGTGAAACAAACCATTTATCAATTCAAAGTAGAAGATTTAAACGGTAAGACTTTTGATTTTGCTAGTCTGAAAGGAAAAAAAGTAATGATTGTGAATACCGCTTCAAAATGTGGATTAACTCCGCAATACAAAGATTTAGAAGCTTTGTATAAAGAATATTCAGCCAAAGGATTTGTGATTGTAGGCTTTCCAGCTAATAATTTTGCTTCGCAAGAACCTGGAACCAATGAAGAAATTGCAAGTTTTTGTCAATTGAATTATGGAGTTACGTTCCCAATGATGAGTAAGGTTTCCGTAAAAGGGGATGATATGAGTACCGTTTATCAGTTTTTAACTCAAAAATCAAAAAATGGATTAGAAGATTCAGAAGTAAAATGGAATTTTCAAAAATACCTTATCAATGAAAAAGGAGAATTGGAAAAGGTTATTTCTCCAAAAACTTTGCCTACAGACCCTGAAGTGGTGAATTGGATTAAAGCATAGTTTTTACACAAAAAAGAGTTATCAGAAAGCAGATTGTAGAATACAGAGAACTGTATACTGGAATCTGCTTTCTGCAATCTATCCCTTGGCTATAACTTCCTTAACCGTTGCCTCATAATTTTTAATGCTCTTTGATTTTTTAATGTTCTTATGGACTTTATGCGGATTCGAAAAAATAACCGAGAAGTATTCCCATAAATGGTGCATTTTCAAAAGTATGTGTGTTTGTCCAGATAATGATTCACTGTAGCCTTCATAAAGAGTATCGTGAAAAGCACCGAATAATTCCATTTTGTTTTTAGGATATTCCAAAGCATTGCTTTTTATCATACTTGGCAAAAATGGATCGGCAATCAATCCTCTTCCTATCATCCAATGATCTATAGAAGGAAAGCGTTGTTGCATTTCGTGAAATTTTGCCACCGAAGTAATATCGCCGTTATAATACAATTTGTGCTTAGTATTATCGATACAGTGTTGAAACGCATCCAGATGAACACCTCCTTTATAAAGCTGTTTCCCGATACGCGCATGTATGGCAATGTTTTTTATGGGATAGTTATCCAAAATAGGCAGTACATCAAGAATTTCTTCGGTAGTGTCGTATCCCAGACGCATTTTCATGGAAACAATAATGTCGGTCTCTGAGTGCGCTCTGTCAAGGATATGATTGATTTTTTCGGTATTGCTGATAAGGCCAGAGCCCATACCTGATTTGGTAACCATTGGATAAGGACATCCTAAATTCCAATTCAATTCTTTATAACCTAATTGCTGAACATATTTGGCAACAAATAAAAACTCTTCTGCATCATTGGTGATAACTTGCGGAATAACCTCAAGGCCAACATTATTTTCAGGAAGTAGGTCTCGTTCGTAAGATGATTTTATGACTAGTTTTCCGTTCAAACGGATGTATGGGGAATAATAGGTATCAATCCCTCCAAAATATTTGTTGATGGCGTTTCGAAAACGAAAATCTGTAAATCCTTGTAAGGGTGAAGAAAGCAGTGTAAAGCTCATAGTATTTATAAAAATGCAAAGATACTATAAAGTTATAAGTCGAAAGTATTCTTATTATAAACATATCAGATGATTTAACTGCAATGACTTTATAAACTTTCTACTTTATGACATTCAACGTCTATTACTCCAATATCAATTGCATAAAAACCGAATGCAACCAACGGTCAAATTTATAAGCTGAATCTTTGATGACTCCAACTGTTTTAAAACCAAATTTCTCGTGAAAATCGATGCTGCTTTGATTCTCGGCATCGATCACGGCAATCATGGTATGTAGATTTTGCTTTTTGGCCAATTGGATCAATTCTTGCAACAACAGTTTTCCAATTCCTTTTCCCTGATGTTCATTGCTCACATAAACAGAATGTTCTACCGTGTATTTATAAGCTTCCCGAAATCTAAATTCGCCATACATCCCAAAACCGACTACTTTATCATCATCAACAGCTACAATTACAGGGAATTTTTTTTTGATTTTGTCATCCAAAAAACCTTTTTGTATTTCGTAGGTTCGAATGTTATAATCGTATATTGCAGTTGAATTTAGAATATTATAATTGATAATATCCAATATTGCTTGAGTGTCTTCAGTTTGATATGGTCTTAATATGATTTTCATTTGTGATTATTTGTTGTCCAAAATTATGAAAAATTGACTTAAATCAGCTGAAAAGCCTTGGCAACTTTGTAACTTTGTCAAACAACATTACGGAATTTGTTTGGCACAAAATTTGCCTAATATTTTCTCAACTATTAAACTTTTTAAATGATTTATCCCAAAATACCTTTAGCACAAAGCATACTTCAAATTTTTTTAGCAAAAGGAATCACCAACATCATTATATCTCCCGGTTCAAGAAATGCACCTCTTACGATAGGTTTTGCCAGTAATCCGGCTTTTCAATGTTATAGCATCGCCGACGAGCGAGCCGCTGCTTTTTTTGCATTGGGAATTGCCCAGCAAACAGGGAAACCCACGGCGGTGGTTTGTACTTCGGGTTCGGCGTTATTGAACTATTATCCGGCTTTTTCGGAGGCATTTTATAGCCAAATCCCATTGATTGTGGTTTCGGCAGACAGACCGCAGAGCAAAATCGATATTGGAGATGGGCAAACCATTCGCCAAGAAAATGTATTTGCCAATCATTCTTTGTACAATGCTAATTTATTGGAAGACGCTTCAGAAGAAAACGATCGAAAAATAAACGAAGCCATCAATACATCTATTGATAAAAAAGGACCAGTTCATATCAATGCTCCATTCGAAGAACCTTTGTATGAAACGGTTTCGGAGTTAAGTGTGAACAGTACTGTTTTCGCTTCCGCAAATGTACCACAGACTGTTGATATAGAAGAGTTAAAACAATATGCCAATGTTTGGAACAAAGCCTCTCGGAAATTAATTTTGATAGGTGTTAATGAGCCTAATGCAATTGCTGAAGGAACTATCGAAGCTTTAGCCCAAAAAGAATCAGTGGCGGTGATGACCGAAAATACTTCGAATGTATCACACGAAAGCTTTATTACCAGTATCGATACTATCATTACGCCTTTTACTGCTGAAGATTTTGAAGCTTATCGTCCAGAGATTTTAATCACTTTTGGAGGAATGGTTGTTTCCAAACGTATTAAAGCCTTCTTGAGAAAGTATCAGCCCAAACACCACTGGCATATTGATACATTAAGAGCGTACGACACTTTTGGCTGTTTGACGAAACATTTCGAGCTGGATCCTAATACTTTTTTCAATGCCTTTTTGCCATTGACATCAAAAGTTGAAAGTAATTATTTTGCTCAATTGGATGATCTTAGAAAACTCCGTAAAGTAAAACACGATAGCTACCTTTCCAAGATGCCTTTTACGGATTTTAAAGTTTTTGAAAAAGTGATTGAGAGTCTTCAGCAAAACAGCCAATTGCAAATCAGTAACAGCTCGGCCATTCGCTACGCGCAATTAATTCCCATAGATCCATCTATTGAAGTTTTTTGCAATAGAGGAACAAGCGGAATCGATGGAAGCACTTCAACAGCTATTGGAGCAGCTGTAGCCAATGCCAAACCGACGGTTTTCATTACCGGAGATATTGGGTTTTTATATGACAGCAATGCACTTTGGAACAATTATATCCCGAAAAATTTTAAAATCATTTTGATCAATAATGGAGGAGGGGGTATTTTCAGGATTTTGCCAGGACACTCAGAAACTCCTGTTTTTAATACTTTTTTCGAAACTTTCCATAACTTGACTGCAGAACATTTGGCAAAAATGTATGGTTTGAATTATTGGACAGCCAATGATGAGGAAAGTTTGTCCAAAGGATTAGATTCCTTATATGCTCAAAATGACAGACCGAGCATTCTTGAAGTTTTTACTCCAACATTGGATAATAATAGTGTTTTATTACAGTATTTTAAGGAGTTGCTCTAATTTATATTTTGGCTTAAATAGGTTGGTAGAAAAGGTTTCTATTATAAAGTCAAATTTTTAATTTGGTTGTTAAAAATTATTGAATAAAAATCGCACATATTAATAATAAATTGCTAAATTTGAGGATGTTATAAAACGAGCATAAAACCTTAAATATATTTTTATGAGTGCGAAAGAAGTATTAATTGTAAAGTATGCAGCCGATTTAAAAGAAAAATGCGGGATTACTCCAGATATGGATTTACTAACCAAAGTGACAACAGGTTGTGGTCCGTCCATATACAATCCAGATTCTTCGATTATTGCCGGAACATTACAATCTGAAATTACGACAGTAAAAAATAATTTTTTAATCAAGAAATTAGGTTTGACTGATGGTCCTGAACTTCAAAAAGGAATTGATGTTGTTTTGGAAAAATATGGAAAATCTAATAAAAGTAAATATAGAGCAGTAGTTTATTATTTATTGGCTCTACATTTTGGAAGAGAAAGTGTTTATAATTAAAAAATTATAGAACTATTATGAAAGCGTCTTTAACAGGCGCTTTTTTATTGATAATGTTTTTTATAATCCCATTTTCAAAGTTCGTACCTTTGCGCTTTAAACTTAGTTGGAAATACAACTTAGAATCTCAATAAAAATGATTGAAATAGGAAAATACAATACGCTTACTATATTGCGTGATACCAAAGTTGGTTTGTTTTTGGGTAACCCAGAAAAAGATCCAGAAGGAATTCATGATATACTTTTACCCAATAAATATGTACCCAATGAATTTGAAATAGGCGAGGAGCTTATTGTTTTTGTGTACTTGGATCACGAAGAACGCCCAGTTGCTACGACTTTGGAACCTTATATATTATTGGATGAATTTGCTCTTTTGCGAGTGAATTATATCAATCAAATTGGTGCTTTCATGGATTGGGGTATGGAGAAAGATATTTTGGTTCCATTCAAAGAACAGGCGCGCCCTATGGAAAAAGGAAAACGCTATTTGGTTTATCTTTATATGGATGAAAAGACCAATCGTTTGGTGGCATCAAGCAAATTGAACCAATTTTTAAAAAATGATCATCTTACCGTTGAAAAAGGAGAAGAGGTGGAACTTATTGTTTCCCATATTACTGAATTGGGTATTAATGTAATCATTAATGAGCAACACAAAGGATTGTTGTACAAAGATGAAGTTTATGATGATGCAATTCGTACAGGAGATCGTATGCGTGGTTATATAAAAAATATCAGACCTGATAACAAGATTGATGTTTCTTTGCAAATTCAGGGATACCAAAGTATAGAGCCAAATGCGGAAAAAATTCTGGACGAACTAAGAGCTAGTAGAGGTTTTTTACGTCTAACGGATAATTCACACCCCGAAGACATTAAAACGGTTTTGAAAATGAGCAAGAAAACCTTCAAAAAAGCCATAGGAGCTTTATATAAGGAAAAATTAATCGAGATTAAAGAAGATGGAATCTATTTAGTTAAGGAATAAAAAAGAAAGGCTAATCATTTTGATTAGCCTTTCTCTTTTTACTTTTGTTTGTACCCTATAGATATAAACAAAAATAAAACATGTTCGTACATTTTCAAAAGTATTTCAAGCACTTTATATACTTAACGTATATGTAATACAAGTAATCACAAAGCGTAAATTACTTTATTAAATGGTTTGCCTATAAATCAAAACATTTACTTATGTAGTAAAGTATAAATTTCACATTAGAACCATTGGTTATCTATACATTTAAAGTTTACTTTCTTTGAAACAATTTATTTTGTTTTACACAAAATTGTCAGATTGTAAATCTTTTACTTAACCTTTAGGTGTTACTTTCTATGAATTACTGTTTGGGCAAACATCTCACTTATTTGCTTATATTTTAAAATAGTTTTTGTGCAAATTATATAATTTAAAACCATAAAAATAGAAGCGACAATAATTTCAAATTTACTCAAAAAAATCATTTTTTAGGTTAATAAATCAGTGAAAACTCCGTGCTAATCTGAATTAATAACTAACATTGGTTTTACTATAGAATAATGATTAGCATGAGTTAAAATTAGCAATTATTTTTTCTCATTGATGTTAAAATCTGGTTTATTTTTAAAATTTAACGCATCAGTTTGAATTAAATTTTCATTGAAAGAAATGATTTAATAAAATGATTGTCAGATTGTTGAAAAATCTTAAGTATTAAAATTGCATATTGAAATTTAATCCCCAGATGGCTTTGTTGGCACCTTTGTCAAAACCTACGGGAGCCAGATTTAACTGTGTCTTAGTTTTTTCTTTATAACCAAAACTATCCAATATAGTATTGAAAGGATCCATCAGAGTTAAACAGGTGTAGCCTAGAAACCTTGATTTTAAAACTCTTCTGTCGTGTCTTAAAATACTTTTCTTAGCATAAAAGAAACCTTCTCCAACAACAGAGCCAAGTACTGGCGTGATTATTAAATCCTGTTTGGATGGTATTTCGGCGAACGCTTCAATTCCATATTCCCAAAAACAGGTGGACATCAAAGCCGAATATAAAAAGGATTCAAATATATTAAAACCACTACTTCTGGCTGTCATGTAATAAATTCCTCCAGAATAAGGATGTGTAATCCAGTTTAAAACCCAGTCATCTTCATCCCAAACTGGACCTGCCTTTACATTTTCTTTCCATTTATAGGCAATTCCTTTTTCTTTCATTTCTTCTTTATCCCAATTAGTAACACTTTCAGGCATTGCATATAGAACTCCAAACGCAATAACTGTTGCTCCTAAATACATAGCTGTATCATAACCTAATCTTCTGTAATCTCTTTTAGTTGGAGGATATGCAGTACCGTTTTGCAGTACCAATGTGCTATCAGCCACAGAAAGTATGTTATAGTTGTAAGGAGTAACATTTTCTGTGCTTTCTTTTTGATAATCAGAATAAGCAATAGTGTTTTGGGAAATAGATTGTGGTAACTGATTCTGATTGTTTATTGACTGTTCTGCTTGTTGAGCGAATATGGTATTTCCAGATAGGAAGATTGTAAAGGCGTATAAAATGGTTTTAATTAGATTCATTTTAGAATTTAAATGCTGTTAAAAAGATGGCCAAATAGGTATTTGGTCTAAAATTATTGATTGTTTTTGTTTTTAATTACGGCTGAATTACAATCTCTTTACGATTGAATTAATTCGCTTTTAAAACGGCGCAAATATAAGTAATTAATTAGGAATGCACAGGTATTTTTACACCTTAATCTTAAATTAATGATGAAAGGTTTTCATGGATTATCCCCTTTTTTTTTTAAATGTTTCGTTACAGAAATTATCTTTTTTTGTATAGAATAAGATTGAATGAACTTTCTCTAACCAAGAACTCTTTATAGTTCATTAGAATAGAAATATAAACTAAAGAAAAATTTAAAATCTGTAATTGAAAATTAAGTAATACAAGCAAAAGCCATTTTACTATTGAGTGGGTTTTGGTTTTTTAGCATTGCAATTTTTCTCTCTACAAAGTTTAATTTTCTATTTGTCAGCATCAATAAGTGCTGATTGAGTATTTTAAACTACTTGATTTTTAAGTAAATACAATTAACATAAATTTAACGATACAAATAACGGAATGATCGTTCCGTTATTATATCTTTGTATCATAAAATATTAAAAAACACAATCATGAAAAATTTAATTAAAAAAGTAGCATTGTTTTCAACAGCTATTTTATTCGGTGTTTCAGTTGAAGCACAAAGTCAAAATGTTAAAGCTGCAAATCCGCCAGCAAATTTTAAACACGCAATAGCAAATGTAAATGGCGTAAACATTCATTACGTAATTGGTGGAAAAGGAGAGCCATTGGTATTGGTTCATGGATTTGGTCAAAACTGGTATATGTGGAATAGACTGTTGCCTGAACTTTCAAAACACTTTACTGTAATTGCTCCAGATTTAAGAGGAGTGGGAGAGTCTGATAAACCAGCCGACGGTTATGACAAAAAAACAATGGCAACCGATATTCACGAATTAGTAAAAAAATTAGGTTACGACAAAATCAATTTGGCTGGACACGATATTGGACTGATGGTTGCTTATGCTTATGCGGCTCAATATCCAAATGAAGTTAAAAAACTAGCTTTAATGGATGCTTTGCTTCCGGGAATTGAACCAGTTTGGTCACAGGTTTCGGCTTCAGCGTGGTGGTTTGGATTTTTTGGATGGTCAGCTTCTGGTGACATTGTAGCAGGTAAAGAGAAAGAGTTTTTGACCAATTTTTGGCCAGTAGTTGCTTTTGCAAAAGATTCATTCACAAAAGAAGAAACAACTGAATTTATTCGTGCCTATTCTGTTAAAGGTGCAACAACCGGCAGTTTTCATTGGTTTGGCGCTTTCAAGCAAGATGGAAAAGATAACGTTGAATTGATGAAACAAAAACTGAATATGCCAGTATTGACTATGGGAGGTCAGTATTTTGCAGCTGCATTTTTAAAAGATCACACTAAACTTGTTGCTAATGATGTAAGCGAAACAAACATCCCTAATTCAGGTCACTGGTTGGTTCAAGAAAATACGTCAGCCGTTCAAAAAGGTCTGTTGGACTTCTTTTTGGATAAAAAATAATTTAATAAATAAATCAATAACAATTTAAAAGTAAAAAAAATGTCAAAATTAGTAAACAAAGTAGCCCTAGTAACAGGAGGAAATAGTGGAATTGGGTACGCAGCTGCCGAAGAATTAGCTGCACAAGGTGCCAAAGTTATTGTCACAGGAAGAAACAAGGAAGCTTTGATAAAAGCAGAAACTGAATTGAACGTAACAGGATTTGTTGCAGATCAAGCCGATTTGAAATCAATTGATAATTTGGTGAGTGAAGTAAAATCTAAATTTGGGAAAATAGACATTATTTTTCTAAACGCAGGAACAGCTTCATTTGCTCCGGTTGAATCAGCTTCTGAAGAGCATTATGACAGTATTATGAATGTAAATGTAAAAGGAGTTTATTTTACGGTTCAAAAATTACTTCCAATTTTGAATGACGGTGGTTCCATAATCTTTAATACTTCGATTAACGCCAATATTGGTATGCCAAATTCAAGTGTGTATGCAGCGAGCAAAGGGGCTATTTTGTCTTTCAACAGAGTATTAGCTACGGAACTTGCACCAAGAAATATTAGAGTTAATGCTATTTCTCCTGGCCCAGTTGAAACGCCGCTTTATGGGAAATTGGGATTGAGTAAAGAAGAAGTTGAAGGTTTTGGTTCTGTTTTGGGAGATAAAATTCTTTTGAAACGTTTTGGAAAAGCTTCTGAAATAGCAAAAACAGTTGGGTTTTTAGCTTCTGATGATTCTTCATTCATAACAGGTACCGAAATTGTTGTCGACGGTGGACTTACTGTAAATTCAGTAGTATAATTTTTTGCTCTAATTTAGGAATGAACGTTCCTGTTTAGTATCTTTGTAAATCTTTAATTATTACGATTATGGCAAGATTAAAAGAATTCAACGAAGAAGATGCTTTGGATAAAGCAATAGCCATTTTTTGGAATAAAGGCTACAATGGAACATCAGCACAAGATTTAGTGACACATTTAGGTTTAAGCAGATCCAGTCTTTATGACACTTTTGGCGATAAACATTCTTTATTTATTAAGGCGTTGCAACGTTATCAAAAGAAATCATATGACGATGTAAGCAGTCTTTTGCAGAAATCGACAAATATCAAAGAAACGATCAAAGAAATGTTTGTGCAGGCAATCCTTGAAAGTTTTGAAGATAAAATCACAAAAGGATGTTTTATGGTCAATAGCACCGTTGAATTGGCGATTCACGATGCTGAAATAGAAAAAGTTGTCAATGATAACAGACAAAAGATGGAAGAGGTTTTCTTTCTGGCTGTCAAGAGGGGACAGGAGCTAAATCAAATTTCATCGGCAACTGATCCAAGATTATTAGCTCGTTTTATATTCAATAACTATTCGGGCATAAGAGTTTTGGCCCGTTCAACAGGAACTCCAAAACAAGTTTTCGATGATGTACTGAAGGTTTTGTTATCTGTGTTATAGTATTCCAACATTCGATTATAGATGTAAGCCACCCGTTTTTATGGGTGGTTTTTTTATGTTCAGTTTTAGCAGTTTTTAGTTAATAAAATATTCAGGAGAACTGTTATTTTTTCTGCTTTATTTCATTGATATCTCTTTTCAGTTCGAGAAACATCTCTTTTACTGTATCGGATTCAGAGGTCAAGTGTTTAGCATCATCTCTTCCAATATGGCATACATATTCCCAAATCTCCAAAATATCAGAAAGCTTGATTTCATATGGATTGTAAATAATATTATCTGAAACTACGGTTAGGGAATCATCTTTTTTATCTCCGAGGCGTTTATAGGTAATACCTTCGCTGGAAGTGATTAAGATGTAGGTTTTATTTTTTTTAATTTCCCCCAGATTATCTACATATTTCCCGACCACAATGGACTGATTTGTGTGTGGTGGCATAGAATCGCCATTGATGGGAAATGCTCTCATTTTGCCTGGACCTAAAAAAGGCAGTGCTATTTGCTGCAGGTTTTCTATGTATTCAGCATCTGCATAACCACTAAGATATCCAGCTTGCGCTTTGTGTGGAATGATTTCGATGAGATTGTTACCGTCTTGGTCGACAGTTATTGGCAAAACAATTCGATTGTCATCCAATTGCATTAAATTATCAATGGAAATTTTACGTAAATCAACCGTTAAAATTAAATCGATGCTGATATGATAATACCTTGAGATAATTACTAGCGTTTCTGCAGGTGGCGTGTTTTTTCCGTATTCATATTTCTTATAGCGATCAAGGGGCAGAGTCATTCCATCTGCCACTTCTTGTTGAGACAAATTTCGCTTACTTCTCAGCCATTTTAGATTGTCAGAAATATACAACATACGTTAAAGGGATTTTAAGTCACTACAAATATAAGTATTAAAGTGATTTATCGTCCTAATTTTGTAAAAATGTTTTTAGATCAAAACTAAGATAGGTAGTTACAAGAACAAGAATAATATTCACGTTAGATACTATATGAAAAAGCAGGAATACGCCATAGTAGATATAGAAACTACCGGGGGCAATGCCAGAGGTAGCTGCATTACAGAAATAGCCATTGTTATTCATGATGGAACGAAGGTTATTGACCGTTGGGAAACACTTGTGAATCCGCAACAGGAAATACCTCTGGCAATTTTTGCTCTTACCGGAATTGATAACGACATGGTGCGTAATGCTCCTATTTTTGATGATATTTCCGAAAAAGTTTTGGAGATGCTTACCGACCGTATTTTTGTGGCGCATAATGTAAATTTTGATTATTCTTTTGTTCGTCATCAATTGGAAAAGTCTGGATTTAAATGGACAGCCAGAAAATTATGTACCGTTCGTGCGGCACGAAAAATTAAACCGGGTTTAGGTTCTTACAGTTTAGGAAATCTCTGCAATTCGTTAGATATATGTATAGAAAATCGGCATCGCGCAGGTGGCGATGCTGATGCGACTGCCATATTATTTTCTAAATTATTGGAATGGGACAGCGAAGGAGAAATGGATAAAATGATTAAAAAAACGGCGCAGGATCAGCGCTTGCCTCCTAATTTGCCTCCTAAGGACTTTGAGCAATTGCCAGAAAAAATTGGAGTGTATTATTTTTATAATCAGTTAAAAAAGGTTGTGTATGTTGGGAAAGCGGTTAATTTAAAAAAGCGTGTGGCTTCTCATTTTAGTGGTCATAATGTAAATGCACAAAGGCAGAATTTCTTGAAAGATATCTACGGAATTTCATATGAAGTCTGTGCTACCGAACTTATGGCACTTTTGTTAGAATGTGATGAAATTAAAAAGTTGTGGCCTGCTTATAATAGGGCATTAAAACGCTTTGAATCCAAATACGGTTTGTATGAATATGAAGCCCGAAATGGATATAAATATTTGGCAATTGGAAAACGAACCAAGTTTCAGGTGTGTATTCAGGAGTTCAATAGCTTATATGACGGAATAAATGTACTGCAGAATCTTGTTCAGCAGTTTAAAATTGATCATCGATTCTGTGAATACGGAAATACGGCAACTGGAGAATTTTTTCAAAAAAAGGATTTGACAAATTTGCCTGATGCTGCACTTCACAACGAGAAAATCGAAAACGCCATTGCCTTTTTGATAGGGAACAGAGCTAGTTTTGCCATTATAGATAAAGGAATATCTATAGAGGAAAACAGTTGCATCTGGGTCGAAAATGGACACTTTTATGGAATGGGATATATTCCGTCAGATAATGGATTTACTGAATTATCGGAGTTAAAAGACTATATCACTCCTTACAGAAGCAACCAATACATCATGCATCTCATTTATACTTATGCCGAGAAATACCCGGGAAAAGTAAAACGTTTTCAAACGATAGAAACATAAAAATAAAATTCCATATTTATGATTCTCTTTAATGACACCGAAATGTTCTCACAAGGCACAGCCGGCAAAAAAATATTTGACGTGCCTGATGCTGATCTGATGCTGATTGATAGTTTTTTTACCAAAGAATAATCAGACAATTATTATAATATTTTACTAAACGATACACCATGGCGTGAATACGAAATGCCAATGTATGATAAAATGGTTACGGCTCCGCGTATGATTTCTTGGTATGATGATATTGATGGTGATTTTGATAAATCTAACTGGCCAAAGGAATTAATTGCCATAAAAGAAAGAGTTGAAAATGAAATCCATATAAACTTCAATGCTGTTTTACTGAACTTATATAGAGATGGAAAGGACGGAGTTTCTTGGCATAGCGATAAAACGCAAAGCGAGAATAAAGACATGAACATAGCATCGGTTACATTTGGGGAAACCCGAATGTTTAGGCTTCGTCATAAACTTCTAAAACATGTTCCTCAATTGGAGATTCCTTTGCATCACGGCACTTTCTTGTTAATGGCAGGAAAAACAAATAGTTTTTGGGAACATCAAGTTCCTAAAACCGCCAGAGATGTACTCCCTAGAATTAATCTCACTTTCAGACAGGTTGGAAACATAAAAAGAAAGATCTAAAAACTTTTTTTTTCCAATTAAGTATTATGGGAATAATGTAATTCAATTCATTTCTCTAAGCTGTAGACTTTCTCCAGTGCCTTGTCAACAAAATTATCATTGCTGTAAAAGTCATTAAGAAAAGCGGAACGGTCTTTATGGTAATTCATATCATAGTTAACCGGGATCCCGATGCCTTCATAACTCTTTGATTTGCTATCAAAATATACTTCATTTGATAAACTGAATTCCCAACCGTTAGGTAACTCTTTCCAGAGTAATTCCGAAAAAATTCCTGCTGTAGGAGAACCGATGCGGACTATGTTTGGATAACTCAACGAACCCAAGGCAAATATTTCTGCAGCGCTGGCCGTATTATGGCTTGTCAAAAGGTATACTTTTTTGCGATAAGAGTTTTTGGCCGAAATCAAAGTGTAGTTCTGACTTTCTGAAAAACCGTATTTGGTTTTTGCCTTTACGGAAAGTATATTTTTCTGATTAGTAATAAAATAACTCAGAAATTTTAAAGCGACAGTTTCATAACCGCCACCATTGAACCTGAGGTCGATGACAACAGACTCAGTGTTTTTAAAATCGTCAATAATAATCTTCATGACATTGTCGACACCTTGTAGTTCGTCAGCAAACATTTGTAGGGGCGTTTTTGTTTCGCTGACTGCTTCGTATTTTTTTCGAAAATCTTTAGAATCCTGTTCAGCCTCGGGAATGTAATCGGCAAAATTATTCATGTCTGTCAAAACTATGTAGCCAGTTTTGCTGTTTTTTAGAAGTCCCCACTGTATAACGCCGTTATTGTAAGATTTGATTTTTTCGACATATGTTTTCTGCAAGTCTGAAATAATTTCGTACTTGGGTTTTGTGGGTTTTGATGTAATCTGATTCATTTTTGGAATCAAGGAATCAGGGATTTCGAGACGGATATGACCGTCATTGATCTTCCCGACAACTTCGCGGAGTAATAAAGCAAATTCCGGCTCCGTCTTGAGTTTCTTGACTCTTGGAAAGTATTCGCTGTAAACCTGTTGCCAGTTGATATTTCTTTCCTTAAAAAATGCGTAGTTATCATTAAAAGTGTCCCAAAATGTTTGGAAGTTTTTTTCAAATGACGTGTTTTTTTCCGCTGGTGTACTGCAAATATCAGGTAGGGAAGCAGCACGCTTAAAATTATAATTTACGATTCCGCCTGGGTTTAAAACCAAAAGATTTTCTTTTGCAGAAACAACGGTAAATCTTCCCGCTAAATTTCCGTCAACGAGAACTTTGCAGGTCATATTGTCCAGATTATAATAGGCGTATGTCGAATCTTTTATCGCTAGGATGCGGCCATAACCTTCCTGAATCCAAAAGCCGTTTAGGATTGGATTTTGTTGTTGGGCAATGCCTGCAATACTAGCAACCAATGTGTAGAAAGTAAAGATTTTTTTTAAATGTGACATAGATTATTCTTTAGATGATCGTGATTATTGATTTTAGTGTGATGATTGTATCCTCGCTCCGCAATCCTGAAATCTTTAAGGACTTGACTTTTTTTTAAATGTTACAAGAGTTGTAAACATAATGAAAGTCTCCCGACTTTTTCCGTGAATGTCTTTAGAATTTAAAGTAATAATCTGAACTCAATTATTTGGGTTTCCTTTTTTTGGATAATAACAAAAAGGCAGAAAAGTTGTCTCCTAGCCCCGATAGAAGTGAAAATCCTTATATGCCGTTGTTCGGCATATAAGATTGTAACGGATAGCGGGACAACTGTTGATGAAATATATATGTTTCTGCTCCTAGAATTAATAATCGTACTCAGGCTAATAGTAAAAAAAAAACGCTTGGTATTCTATGTTTTTTTTGCAATTTTTTTAAATGGCACGGAAGTTGATATGGAAAACAAAATTTAAATGTAGATTAAACACATAAGCTTATAGAAAAGAAGATTACTTTATATTATTAATCAGTGTAGGTTAGTTTTAAAAAACGAAATAGGAGTTAATTATTGAAGCTGCTTTGATGCAGATTGAAGCATATTTATAAAACGGCTTTTTAGTATAATTAAAACTATACCTGCAAAATATAGTAAAAGACAATGATTAGTACATTAGTTGTAGTGTTTTTAGTTAGTTTTTTGGCATTCTCAATAAGTGTAATTTGTGGAGGTGGCGCTGGATTAATGCTTATTCCAGTTCTTGGTCTTATGCTTCCTGTGAGTCAGGTTCCGGCAGCCTTATCGATTGGGACATTTACAAGTTCTGCTTCTAGGCTTGTAGCTTTTAGAAAAAATATTTGTTGGGATATTGTAAAATACTTTGTTCCTGCGGCTTTACCCGCAGTATGGTTTGGGGCTTGGTTATTAAAATATGTAAATCCAGTTTATCTAGAAGTTGTAATGGGACTTTTTCTAGTGAGTAATTTGTCGGCATTATTTCAAAAATCAAAAGAAGTAACAGCTACTGAAAAATCATCCAATTTTGTATTGGGATTAATTGGATTTGCTGCTGGATTTATATCTGGTTTAACTGGTGCAGTAGGACTGCTTTTTAATCGATTTTATTTGCGTTACGGACTTACTAAAGAAGAAATTATTGCCACAAGAGCAGCTAATGAAATCATTCTCCATTTGTTAAAAATCATTTTATATTTTGTTTTTGGTTTAATTACCATAAAAGTTGTTTCGATAGGGGTTATTGTTGCTATTTCTGCTGTAATTGCAACTTGGGCGATGAAATGGATTTTACCAAAACTAAGTGAAGTTTCTTTTAGAAAAATTGGCTATGGTGCAATGGTCTTTTCTGGATTTGCTATGTTATTTCAGTCAGGTTCTCATTTGTTGTTTGCAAACAACGAAAATAGAATTGCCAGCACAATGCCTAAGGAAATGACATCAAAAGTGGTATGGGATAGATGGGATAACGATAATTTTGCAGTGGAATCTTTTTATGAGGATGATAATGGATTAGAATTGGAGCAAACTATTTCAATAAAAGAACTTTCCAGTCACCAAAAAAGATTAGTATTTGGTGAAGCAAAGGGTACAGATAAATTAATTATTGAGATTGTGTATTCAATAGGTATGCATTCTTATGAAGCTTATTATTTTAAAGACAATATACTAACAAAGAAATTATCCTTTAAATAAATACTGTTTTAAATAAAACGTATATAAAGAATATAAACCGACTTCTTTTAAAGCAATTTAAAAGAAGTCGGTTTTTTATTGGTCTCAGATTTGGGGGCAAAAAAGGAAAATATAATAGTAAACCATCCTTTTTAGGGTGGTTTTTTTATGGATTTAATTAAGGAAAACCATTATTCGAATAAAATGTTTAAGACGTAAAAGCAGATTCTCTTTAGTGTTATATCGCAATTGTTTATAGTTGAAAACGATATGTCGTTGTTTATTTATTATGAAATAATGCCCAAAATATTGATTTTACTGGGTTTGTGTTAAAAGGCACGATTCTGGCCTATGTGTTTGCATAACAGCTGAATAATGTAATCATGCAAACTGAAAATTCTAAATCTATTCTTTTTATAACCGGAGCTTTTGTGAGCAATCAATCTTGGAAAGAATGGAAAGATTTTTATGAAAGTAGAGGTTATAAAACTATCGCTCCCGCTTGGCCTTTCAAAGACGCACCTACAGCAGTACTTCGTAGTCGTCATCCAGATCCACAAGTAGCATCGATTCGGTTAGCACAGCTCATAGCGCATTTTGAAGAAATTGCAAGGTCTTTTCAGGAAAAGCCAATCATCATAGGCCATTCAATAGGAGGATTGATTGTGCAAATTTTGAATCAAAAAGGATTGGCATCAGCAGTTGTTGCGATTCATTCTGTTCCACCTCAAGGAATTTTTACTTTTAAATTTTCATTTTTCAAAGCAGGTTGGGGGCCACTTGGTTTTTTTACATCAACAAAAGAAACTTTTTTAATGTGCTTTCCTAATTGGCAATATGCTTTTGCCAACGGGATGGAATTTGAATTACAAGAAAAAGGATATCTAGAACTGGCAATTCCTGAGTCAAAATTGGTTGTTCGTGATACGATCACTTCTGTGGCAAAAGTAGATTTTAAAAAACCGCATCGCCCTTTATTACTGATTGCAGGCGATATGGATCACACGATACCGCATCAATTGAATTATGATAATTATAAAAAATACAGCGATAAAAACTCGGTTACGGATTATAAAATTTTCCCAGGCAGAAATCACTTTGTATTAGGTCAGCCAGGCTGGGAGGAAATTGCAATTTATATTTTAGAATGGCTTGAAAAACAAAAAAAAGGATAGTAACAATATTTAAAATTTAAAATCATGAAATCAACTGCCAACCATAATGCATGGTACAAAACAGCAAAAGTTTTTTTAGGACTAGCAATGATTAATCTTTTTTTTCTAACCGCTTGTAAAAAAAGTGAGGAACCTTCAAATACAGCTGTTGAAGAACCAAAAGAAGTGTCTGAGTCTCCAGCAGTAAAACCAGCTGATCCGCCAGCAAATTTTAAACACCAAACAGCTTTAGTCAATGGCGTTAACATTCATTATGTCATTGGTGGAACTGGGGAGCCTTTGGTACTTGTTCACGGATTTGGTCAAAACTGGTATATGTGGAACCGATTGTTGCCGGAGCTTTCAAAACATTTCACGGTTATCGCACCCGATTTGAGAGGTGTGGGTGAATCTGACAAACCAGAATCCGGTTATGACAAAAAAACGATGGCCACGGATATTCATGAACTCGTGAAGAAATTGGGTTACAACAATATAAATCTTGTAGGACACGACATCGGGCTTATGGTGGCTTATGCCTATGCCGCTCAATACGGAAACGAAGTTAAGAAAATAGCCTTATTGGATGCTTTGCTTCCTGGTATAGAACCGGTGTGGTCGCAGGTTTCGGCTTCGGCTTGGTGGTTTGGATTTTTTGCATGGCCAGCTTCCGGAGACATTGTCAAAGGAAAAGAAAAAGAGTTTTTGATCAATTTCTGGCCCATGGTGGGACATGTAAAAGATCCTTTTACTCCCGAAGAAACAGCCGAATTTGTTAGAGCTTATGCGGTTAAAGATGGTGCGAAGTCAAGCTTTAAATGGTTTGGAAACTTTCCTCAGGACGGAAAAGACAATTTGGTATTTGCTAAAACAAAATTAAAAATGCCTTTGTTGGCAATGGGTGGAGAATTTTTTGCGGCAGCGTTCCTTAAAGAGCATTCTAAACTTGTGGCAGTAAATGTATCCGAATCCAAAATTGCAGGCTCTGGACATTGGTTGGTTCAAGAAAATACGGCTCAGGTGCAAAAAGACCTATTGGCATTTTTCCTGGCGAAATAGTGCACTCAGAATAAAACAAAGAATATAATTAAATCGAACACGATGAAACGAATATTTTTAATACTACTATTTTTCTTCAGCCTGTTGATGCAGTCACAAGAAAAAGCGGATTTGATTATTTACAATGGAAAAATCGCCACGATGCAAAAATCTGGTGAATTTGTTCAGGCAGTTGCTGTAAAAAACGGAATTATTTTGGGAACTGGAACTTCAGTAAGTATTTTGGCAAGTTATAAAAACGCAGCCACACAAACAATTGATGCAAAAGGTAAAACCGTAATACCTGGACTAAATGACAGTCACATTCACGTAATCCGTGAAGGACTTAATTACAATGCGGAGTTGCGATGGGATGGCGTGAAAACCCTAAAACGAGCTATGGAAATGCTCAAAGAGCAGGCAGCTCGAACACCTCCCGGAGTTTGGATTAAAGTCATAGGCGGTTGGAATGAATACGGATTTGAAGAAAAAAGACAGCCGACGATTGATGAAATAAATGCAGCAGTTCCTGATAAGCCTGTTTTTATAACCTATTTATACGGTAAAGCTTTTTTGAACAAAAAAGGAATTGAAGTTTTGGGTTATACCAAAGACACACATTACGAAGGCAGTGTTTTGGAACAGGACAAAAACGGAAATCTGACTGGAGTAATGTTTGCCAAAGAAACTCCGAAAGCGATTTATACAACCTTAGGTTTGACTACAAAATTAACGGCTGAGCAAAAAATCAACAGTTCCCTGCACTTCAATCGGGAACTGAACAGGTTTGGTTTGACAAGTGTAGTTGATGCAGGAGGTGGAGGACAAAATTTTCCTTCCGATTATGGAACTTCGATGGAATTGGCGAAAGCGGGGAAATTAAATCTAAGAATCTCTTACTATTTATTTGCCCAGCAAAAAGGGAAAGAACTTCAGGATTATGAAAAATGGGTTGCCGAAACTGTGATTAACAAAAACGACAATCTTTTGGTTGCCAATGGTTATTCCGAAGAAGGAGCAGGAGAAAACATTGTGGCTTCCGCGGCAGATTTTGAAAATTTTCTTGAACCAAGAATTGTTCTTTCGGATCAAATGGAAGGTGATCTCGAACCCATTATTCGTTTGCTGGTGAAAAACAAATGGCCATTTAGATTACACGCAACTTATGGTGAATCCATTGACCGAATGTTGAATGTTTTTGAGAAAGTAAACAAAGAGATTCCGTTTAATGGCTTGCGCTGGTTTTTTGACCATGCCGAAACAATTACACCCCAAGAACTCGAAAGAGTCAAAAAACTCAATGGTGGAATTGCGGTTCAGTTCAGAATGTATTTTCAAGGGGAGTTGTATGAGAAATTATATGGCGTTCCAAAAACACAATTGCCACCGATAAAAAAAATGCTTGAAATGGGAATTCCTGTTGGATTGGGAACTGATGCTACGCGTATTTCATCTTATAATCCTTGGTTGGCGATTCATTGGGCTATTACAGGTAAAACTTTAGGTGGAATGCAGTTTTGGCCAAAAGATCAGATTCTTGACAAATTTACAGCATTGAAATTATATACCTCAGGAAGCGCTTGGTTTTCGGGTGAAGAAAATGAAAAAGGAAAACTGATAAAAGGAATGTATGCCGATATGTCGATTTTATCAGATGATTATTTTGCTATTTCCACTGATAACGTGCGAAATATAGAATCGGATTTGACAATTGTAAATGGGAAAGTGGTTTATGGTGCTGGAGATTTTAAAGCACTCGATCCTTCAATTCCCCCTGTAATTCCAGATTGGTCGCCTGTTAAATATTTCGGAGGATACCAAAAATAAACTTTAATTAAGACTATCTAATAAACTTAAAATCATGAAATATTATAAATTATTTTCAGGAATTACAATCGTTTTGTGTTTGTTTATAAATGCTGTTGGATATGCACAATTTCCCATGCCGGATCATGTTCCTATTTGGGATGCCAATAAGGTAACTTTAAAACTCCACAAGATTACGGAGAATGCATATGCAGTTTTACCTTCCACTGTCGATAGCGAAACTACCAAAGGTATTCCGCAGGCCACTTCTGCTGGATTTATTGTTGGTGAAAAAGGAGTTTTAGTTATTGAAACGCTGCTCAGCAAAGTGCTTTACGATCAACTTTATAAATTAATTAGATCAGTAACAAACAAACCGATTGTCTATGCCATAAACACAAGCGATCACGGCGATCATTGCTTTGGGAATTATTTGCTTCCAAAAGAAACAGTCATTATCCAGAACGATTTTGCCAAAGAAAACCTATCCAAAAACTTCGACAATATCAAGCAGTTTATGATTATGCTTTTTGGCAAAGGAAGAGGAATTGAGGAAAGTGTTTATCGAGCTGCTGACATTACGATTTCAAAAAATCAGAGCCTCAAAATTGATATGGGCAATAACACCATTGTGGAGGTAATTAATGTTGGAACTGCCCAATCACCCGCTGATCTTTTTGTGTTTTTAAAGTCGCCTTCGAAAAATGTATTGTGGGCTGGAAATCCATTTATTGCTGAGAGTCCAACTATTCCGTGGTTGTTTGACGGTTATTTTTTAGAACCTGTAAATAACCTCAACATTATTTACAATATGATTTCGGATACAGATATTGTGATTCCCGGACACGGACGCATTACAAACAAGGCGGGAATAAAATACACTATCGATTATGTTTCGGCTTTGAAAACCAATGTTGAAAACGCGGTTAAAAAAGGACTTACGCTTGACGAAACTAAAGCAACTGTCACAATGAAAGAGTTCAATAAAGGATACGAACTTTTTAACTGGCTGCATTTTAATTTCAATGTTCCCAACGCTTATAAGGACATCAAGCAAAACGGGACTAAATAATCATCTGGAGAAAGAGGAATGATTAAAAATTTAGATATGAAAAACATAATACTGTTACTGGTTTTATTGATTTCATTATCCTGTCTGGGTCAAGGATATCCAAATTTTAAATCACTGAGATTTGATGAAAATTATGGTTTTTTAAAAAAGGACACTGTGAAAAAGGACTGGTATAGAACAATGAAGTTATTACCGCTCTCTTCTTCAAAAAACACCTATATCAGTTTTGGAGGAAGTGTCAGATATCAATATTTCTATGCCAAAAATGAAACTTGGGGTGATGATCCACAAGACAATGATGGATATATATTAAGCAGGTATTTATTTCACGCCGATTTTCACGCTGGGAAATTTTTTAGAACATTCATTCAAACCCAAAGCAGTTTGGCAGACGGAAGAATTGACCCAAGTCCAGTGGATCAGAATCCGCTTGAAGTGCATCAGGTTTTTACTGATTTTAATATTATAAATGAAGCCAATAAAAGGTTGATTTTGAGAGTAGGAAGACAGGAATTGACATATGGATCACAGCGTTTGGTTGCTTTGAGAGACGGACCAAACAATCGCCAGTCTTTTGATGCAATTAAAGTGATTGCCTCAAAAAACAACTATTCTGCCGATTTCTTTTATAGCCATTACGTTGTTGCTCACGATGGGATTTTTGACGATGATTCAAATAACGACAAGCAGTTATGGGGAAGTTATCTGGTCATCAATAAAGTTCCTTTTTTCAAAAATATTGATGTGTATTATCTAGGTTACGAAAGAGCCAATGCAGTTTTTAACGACGGGGCAGGCAGGGAAAACCGACATTCAATTGGAACCCGAATTTGGGGGAAATCTGAAAACTGGCGATACGACGGAGAAACACTTTATCAGTTTGGTGATTTTGATTCTAAAGACATTAATGCTTGGACAGCCTCACTCAATTTTGGTTATCGATTGAATGAGGTAAAGTTTCATCCTGAAATTGGCTGTAAAGTAGAAGTGATAAGCGGAGATAGGAAAATGGGAGATAATGGATTGGAAACTTTTAATCCACTTTTTCCAAGAGGCTCTTATTTTGGGTTGGCATCCGTAATTGGTCCTTCAAATCTTATTGATTTTCATCCTTCGTTAAACTTTGAACTTGCTAAAAATATTGAATGGGGAATTGATTACGATATGTTTTGGAGATACAGCAGCAAGGATGGTATTTATGCTCCAAACGTTTCGCTGATTTATCCCGGAGACACAACAAAGAGTAAGGAAATTGGTGGTCAGCTGGCTAGTGAAATAGTGTGGCAGCCCAACCAATATCTCTATTTCCGAGTTGAAGGGACTTGGTTTAAAGCGGGAGATTATATCAAAGCTTCGGGGACTGGGAAAGACATCTTCTTTACGGGAATTACTGTTCAGTTGAATTTTTAAACCCAAATCAAATTATGCGTATTGATTTAAAAATAATTATTAACCATTAAATTTTATTAACCATGAAAAATTTTTCACTTACGGCAGTATTAATTTTATCTGCCATTTCAGGATTTGCACAAAAACCTGGACCAGCTTTATTAGATCCTACAAATCATGCACTAGTGCTTATTGATTATGAAGGGCAGATGGCTTTTGCTACCGCGAATATACCCATCGATCAATTAAGAAATAATACCGCAATAATTGCTGGAGCTTCAAAGATTTTTGGAATCCCTACGGTGGTTACGACAGTAGCCGAAAAATCTTTTAGTGGCCCGGTGTTTCCAGAAATTCTTGAATTGTATCCAGAATCAACTTATGTCGACCGTACGACGATGAATACTTGGGAAGATGTCAATGCGTATAAAGCCATTGTCGGAAAAAACAAGAAAAAACTAGTTTTAGGGGGATTGTGGACAAGTGTTTGTATCGTCGGCCCAGTATTATCTGCAATTGCCGAAGGTTATGATGTGTATGTAATTACTGATGCCTGCGGAGATGTGAGCAAAGAGGCGCATGATCAAGCCATAACTCGTATGGTTCAGGCCGGCGCACATCCTATGACTTCGCTTCAATATCTTTTAGAACTTCAAAGGGATTGGGCAAGACAGGCAACATATAAGCCTGTAAATGATCTAGTGGTTAAGTATGCTGGCGGTTATGGTGTGGGCGTACAATATGCACGTGCGATGCTAAAGCATTAAACTTAGAATTATTTATTAATAACCGCAAAGTTCGCTATGATTTTTATTGCTTTATCAGTATTCCGCAAGGGGTGTAAAGCTTTGCGTTCCTTGCGGTTAAAATAATTTAGGAACAAATATTTCTTCTAAATATCACGATGTACAACTGCAATTAGCGAAATGTAGCTAATAAATAAAATCGAAAACCATTGGATATGCTGTAAATAAAGGGTTTGTTGTTTTAGGCATAATGATTGGTTTATTTTTTCGAAGAATAATATAAGAACATAAAAAGTATGTTGATTTAATATCAGAGCAGCAAGTATCAGAATAATAATTAAAAATTATAATTATGAAAAGAGCTAATATTTTTTTGACCGTAACAGCATTGCAAACTGATGCAACACAAGCTGTTAATTCTAAAACACAATTTGCACAAATAGAGGATTATAAAATTGCCTATCGTTCTGTTGGTAAAGGGGAACCGTTTATTCTTTGTTCACGTTTTAGAGGTAATCTTGATGATTGGGATCCTGCTTTTTTGGATGCATTAGCGACAAAATATCAAGTGATAACCTTCAATTATAAGGGATTGGCATCATCTACAGGTGCTCCACATAGTAATATTTTAGGTTTTGCAAAAGATGTTGTGGATTTGGCAGATGTTTTGGGATTTAAAAAAATTATTGTTGGAGGTTGGTCGTTGGGAGGCTGGGTAGCACAAATTGTGACAACGGAATTTTCAGAAAGGATTTTACACACTATTCTTATTGGAACTAAACCACCTGGAAAAGTTGAATATCCTCTTGAAGAAATATTTATAAATACCGCTTATAAACCTGATTATACAATTGAAGATGAAACAATATTGTTTTTTGAGCCAAAGTCTAAAATAAGCAGTGAAGCGGCTATACAAAGCCATGAAAGAATAACTGAGAGAAAAGAGAAAGATCCTAAAGTAAAACCAGAACTATGGGAGTTTTACGGTAAGTGCCATGATGATTACGCCAATGATCCTTATAACTCAAGGCAAAAAATAATGAGCACAAATATTCCAATATTGGTTATTTCTGCTCACCACGAAGTATGCTTTCCTCCTGAAAACTGGTTTGAATTGAATAATAAATTACCAACCACTCAGCTTATAATCATTCCGCAGGCTGGTCACGGCCCTCATCATCAATACCCCAAAATGGTAGCCGATTATATTGATAATTTCATTCAAAATATTAAATACGATGGATAATAAATAAAATCAAAATTATGAAAACAGTTAATATTTTTTTGACCGTGTCAACAACACAAACCGACGCAAACGATGCTGTTAACTCTATAACTCAATTTGCAGAAACAAAAGGAAAAAAGATTGCTTATCGTTCCATTGGCAATGGAGACACAATTATTTTAGTAAATCGCTTTCGTGGCACATTGGACACTTGGGATCCATTATTTCTAGATAGCCTCGCAGAAAATTTTAATGTGGTGACATTTGATTACACCGGTATTGGTTCGTCATCCGGGACTTTGCCAACCGATATTGTGGATGTTGCGACAGATGTTAAAGATTTGGCAGAATTCCTTGAACTAAAAAGTATTTCCGTTTTAGGATGGTCTTATGGCGGTTTGGTCGCCCAAGTTGCCACACTGCTATATCCTGAATTGATTACGCATTCCATTTTAGTAGGGACAAATCCTCCTGGGAATAATGAAATTCCGTTGGAACAAGCTTTCTTGGATCATGCCCTGAAACCAATTAATGATTTTGATGATGAGATTGTTTTGTTTTTTGAACCCGATTCGGAGGCTAGTGTAAAAGCAGCCAAATTATCTCACGATAGGATTCATAAAAGAATTGATGTTTCTAAAATCCCAAGCACCATGGATGTTTTCCAGTTTTATTTTGCCGGAGGAGCAGATTTGAGAGAAGATAAATTAAAATTTAGGGATCAATTAAAAACAACAAAAACACCGATTTTGGCCATTTGTGGTGATCATGATATTTCATTTGCTGTCGAAAATTGGTTTGCATTGCTTCGGGAGCTGCCTACAACGCAAATAATTGTGTTTCCTCATACTGGCCACGCTCCGCAACATCAGTTTCCTGAACTAACGGCAAAATATATTACTAATTTCATTGAGCTGACGACCAAATAAAACAAGGCCAGAAGTTAGCATCAGCTTTATGATAATTGCAAATGAATTGTATAATCATATTCTCTTTATAAATGGAAAATCAAGGAGCAACAGTTGTAATCACTCACAATGTTTTGGAAGGGAAACAGCAGGAATATGAAAATTGGCTAAATGAAATTAGTCCGATCAGTAAAAAAGCAATTGGATTTTTAGATTGGCAAATCATTCGTCCCATTCCTAATCTGACTTATACTTTTACGGTTATTCTTCGATTTGACACTATTGAAAATCTTAAAAATTGGATAGAATCAAAAGAACGAAAAATATTGATTGAGAAGGCTTTGCCGTTTTTTGCCAAGGATGACAAATATTATATAAAAAGTGGTTTGGATTTTCTTTTCCTATCAGAAAATGAGAATGTAAAAGTACCCGTTCGCTGGAAACAATTTTTCGTGACTTGGTCGGCAATATACCCGTTGTCAACATTTATTCCAATGCTGTTATTGCCTTTATTGCGAAATTTTGGTTTTCCCCAAAATCGCTATATCGATTCATTTTTTGTTTCAGGAATAATAGTTTTCATTATGATATATCTGTTAATGCCTCCTTATACTAGGCTAATAAAAAAATGGCTCTACAAATAACAATTTGAACTGATAAAAACAGCTCAAAATCAAGAGATGTGCACTTTATAAACTACTATCAACCTTTAAAATATTTAATATCATGACAAAATCAAAATCCATCATTCTCATACACGGAAACTTTGTAAACAACCTAAGTTGGGCAAAGTGGAAAACCCGTTATGAAGAAAAGGGCTATAAGGTTTACACGCCGGCGAACCCTGGACACGAGGGAAATCCCATTGATTTAAGATACCGAGTTCATCCAGATCTTGTTGAAACCGGTTTTATTGATGTGGTTGAAAACATTGTAGAACTCATTAAAACGTTACCCGAAAAGCCATTGATTATTGGACATTCAATGGCGGGAATGGCAGCAATGAAATTATTGGAATTGGGTAAGGTAGCAGCAGTGGTAAGTATTGACGGAGCTCCACCAAAGAATGTATTTCCTCCATTTGCAACATTAAAAGCTGTGTTGCCGGCTTTTGGATTTTTCTCTTCAAGCAAATATTTTATGGGAAGTCGCGATTGGTATGACAAATGTTTTTTCAATACAACGCCATTATCCGAAAGAGGGAAAGCTTTTGAAAGTTTTGCAGTGCCCGAAAGCTATAAAGTGAGCCGTGAATTGGTGTTAAACTCTTTTTCTAATATCGATTTTGGGAAACCACATGAGCCGATTTTATTTATTGGCGGCGGTAGCGATAATATCTTTCCGCCATCTCTTACAACAACTTTAGCAAACAAATACAAAGACAAAAAAAGCAAGGTTGATTTGAAGATTTTTCAAGGAAAAAGCCACTTTATATGCGGTGAAGCTGGATGGGAAACAGTGGCTGACTATATTTTGGATTGGTACGAAAAACTATAAAGCATTTACAATAATTTAAAAGAATAAGAATGGTACCAAACATTGGAATAACAGAGAGTAACCGACAAGCTGTCGTAACCGAATTGTCAAAAATATTGGCTGATGAATTTGTGCTTTACACAAAAACAAGAAGTGCACATTGGAATGTAGAAGGAATAGACTTTTATGACAAGCATAAATTCTTTGAAATACAGTTTGAAGAGTTAGACGATATTATAGACAGTATCGCTGAACGTATTCGCTCTTTGGGACATTATGCGTCGGCAACATTGAAAACATTTTTAAGCTTAACACATTTATCGGAAGAAACCCGGTCTAAAAACGATAGCCACGGTTTTATCACAGAACTGCTATCTGACCACGAAAGCATTATTATTCATTTAAGGGAAAATATAAACTTTTTTGCCGACGATTTAGGCGATTTGGGCACAAGTGATTTTATCACAGGTTTGATGCAGGATCACGAGAAAATGGCTTGGTTTTTACGATCCCATATAAGATAAATTCAATTTTAAACTATTAATAACCATTAAACTAAACTAAAATGAGCACAATTACAGTAAAAGACGGAACAGAAATTTATTATAAAGATTGGGGAACGGGACAGCCTATTTTCTTTCATCACGGTTGGCCATTGTCCGCAGACGATTGGGATGCACAAATGATGTTTTTCTTAGATCAGGGTTACAGAGTAATTGCCTACGACAGACGCGGACACGGAAGATCTACCCAAACTTATACAGGAAATGAAATGGATACTTATGCGGCAGATGTTGCAGAACTTACAGCTTTTTTGGATTTAAAAGATGCTATACACATAGGACATTCAACCGGGGGTGGTGAAGCCATTCGCTATGTTGCAAAATATGGAAAGAATCGGGTAGCAAAAGCGGTGCTTATAAGTGCGGTAACTCCTTATATGATTGTAGACGAAAACAATCCAAACGGTGTTCCTTTGGCTGTGTTTGACGATATTCGTTTTAATACTGCCAATAACAGATCACAATTTTACCATGACATTACTTTTCCATTTTACGGGTATAATAGAGAAGGAGCTAATATAAAAAAAGGGATTCAGGACAATTGGTGGCGTCAGGGAATGATGGGTGGTATTAAAGCACATTATGATTGCATAAAGGCTTTTTCGCAAACCAATTTTACCGAAGACCTAAAAAGTGTTGAAATACCTGTACTAGTGCTGCATGGCGAGGACGATCAAATTGTTCCATATTCCACTACCGCTTTAAAGGCTGCTGAGCTTTTGAAAAATGGAAAGTTAATTACTTATCCAGGTTTATGCCACGGTATGCCAACGACAGATGCAGAAAGAATTAATTTAGATATTCTGGATTTTATTAAATCATGATTATTGAATAGTTACTTAGATTCTAAGACACTAAGTCTCTAAGATTTTAGCTGAAAATTTTAAATAATTGAAGAATTAATACAATATCATTTATAAAATGAACTCAGAATCTTAGCTACTTAGTGGCTTAGCATCTAATTTAAAATCTAAAAACAAACAAAAATGGATGCAAGCACCTATTCAAAAACGGCGTTGATATTGGTTGACCCGTTTAACGATTTCCTCTCAGAAGGGGGGAAATTATATTCTCTTACGAAAGAAACGGTTGAAGGCATTTCTTTGGTGCAAAACCTTAAAAAGTTGATTGCGGGAGCCAGAGAACGAAAAATACAAATTATCTATGCTCCTCACCATCACACAGCCGAAGGTGATTATTTAAACTGGCGATTTCTGTCACCTTCTCATCAAGGGAGCAAGAGTGTAGTTTTATTTGAAAGAGGCAGTTGGGGTGCACAGTTTCATCCAGAACTTCAACCGGAGCTGGGAGATCTTATTGCCCAAAATCATTGGACTGGAAGCGGATTTGCTAATACTGATCTAGACTTTCTTCTTCGAATGCATAGCATTGACCATATTGTTCTTGCTGGAATGAGAGCAAATACTTGTATCGATTCAACTGCTAGGTATGGCGTGGAATTGGGTTATCACGTGACTTTGATTAAAGATGGTATTGCAGCATTCAATTGGGAAGAAATAAGAGTTACGACCGAAATTACTTTTCCAAATTATGGACACGCAATGCTCTCAACAGAGGAATTTATAAGTACTCCAAAATCGTAGCATCATGGAAGTGATTTCAGAAAGTAGTGCGTCGGCAATCATTAATGCAGCGTTAGAAACGATTGATCTCAAGGAGTGGCTATTCACTTTAAAAAGCCATGAATATCAGGCTTGTTCACAGGCACATATTGCTGCGGGAAGTTCTATTTCTGCTAATGGTAAACGTATGTCTATAAATGTTGAACAGGTTGCTGATAATCTTTTGGTACAAAATTACATTGAAGAAGTTGGAGAGAAAAATCATTGTAGGGTAAACTCAATATCCGATTCCTTTTCTCCATCGGGAAAGACCAAACTCGGGATAATCTGGGAACTCAAAGTAGAAAAGCGTACCGATAGTAGTTGTGAATTCATAAACCAAGTGAAGGTCTTAATGACAGATGAATTTTCATCCTTACTAAAAGCCGCCGGCATTACCGATTTGAATCCTGTTAAAGCCATTATGGAGCAAAATTTATCAGCACATAATCAAGAAGAAACGCCACTATTTGCCAAGGATATTGAAAGTAAAGCGCTGTCGGGAATTTGGGTTTAAGTTTTAAGAGATATTAAACTGATGATACTTCATAATTATTAATTCTAAAGCCATAACATTATGAAAATAACTTATTATGGACATTCGTGTTTTTCAGTATTAGCCAAAGGAAAACAAATACTGTTTGACCCTTACATTACTGAAAACACATTAGCAAAGAATGTGAATGTTGACGAAATTAAAGCTGATTATATTTTTATTTCTCATGCACATTTTGATCATATTAATGATGCTGTTAGGATTGCTAAAAACACTGGAGCCAAAGTACTGGGGAATTTTGAGATATACAATTGGCTCCTAAAAAACGGAATTGAAAACGCACATCCTATAAATCCCGGTGGAAAATATGAATTTGATTTTGGAACTGTTAAGTGTGTGGTGGCACAGCATTCAAGCAGTTTCTTTGATGGTAGTTATGGTGGCATTGCCTCAGGTTTTGTATTGACTACTAAAGATGGAAATTTTTATTATAGCGGAGATACGGCTCTAACTTTGGATATGAAATTAATCCTCAAATGGACTCAACCCGATTTTGCTGTTTTCCCTATAGGGGATGGACTTACGATGGGTGTTGAAGAAGCAATTGAAGCAGCCAAAATGGTAGGTGTAAATAAAGTTTTAGGTGTTCATTATGATACATTTGGTTTTATTGTATTAGATCATCAAAAAGCGGAGGAAGCTTTCGAAAAAGCTGGCATTAATCTTTATTTGCCTAAAATAGGAAGCACAATTGAGCTGTGAATTTTAATTCACAGTTATAAATTATAGAGATTTAGTAATTACATCTAGAACATTTGTCGCACAGAAGGCGATATATTATGAAAAGATTGTCACTATTGATTTAAGGTATATAAATAAAAAATCATGAAAAATTATTTCTCAAAAACAATCCAAATCCTGGTTCTTTCTTTGCTTGCAACTTTTTCTTTAATGGGACAATCAACCTCGATTTTCAGGAGAATGGATTCCTATCAGACGCTAGATAAAATGTGGGAATTGGAAACAGATAGCACTAGTCAGACCTTCTTATTAACGGCATATAAGCCTATTTACATTATGCCGTTCCGGTTTTCAAGCCATAGACGTGAAGTACCTTTTGAACAAGCACCTGCTGAAGACTTTAATCCCGATGAAGAAATCCAATTGGATAATATAGAAGCTACAATGCAGTTCAGTTTCAAAACCAAATTGGCTCAAAGAATTTTTAGAAGAGGGACATTGTGGCTGGGGTATACCCAAAAATCATTTTGGCAGATTTATAATGCAGAATATTCAAGACCTTTTCGAGAAACCAATTATGAACCAGAAATTATTTTTAACTATCCAGTAAAATTTGATTTTTTGAAGATGAAAATGCTTGGGTTTGCATTTAACCACCAGTCAAATGGGAGGGAAGGACACAAATTTACCAGAAGTTGGAATCGATTTATCCTGCATGCTGGTTTTGAAAACAATGATTGGAGTTTAATCGTTAGGACATGGTATGCAATTGATACTAGCGAAAACCCGGATATCGAAGATTACATGGGTAGAGCAAGTATTCTCTTTAATTATAGGATAAAGAAACATTTATTGACATTGAAGGCACAGCATTCTTTGCGATTTGGCGACGATAATCATGGTAGCATCGAGTTAGATTGGACTTTCCCGATATATAAAAACCTAAAAGGGTATGGTCAATTTTTTCACGGATATGGAGATGCTATGATTGACTATAATCAAATTCATACCATAGGCGGAATTGGGATTGTGTTTTCGGGAACTTTATAAAAGCAATTTTTGAAATAAATTTCAACAAGCAGTTAATTAAAAAACAACTAAAAAAATAAAATCATGGAAAAAACAGCAGCAGGTTACACTTATGGAACAAGCCAAATCGCTACATCACCATTTAGCTTAGAAAACCTAAAACTTTTGCAACAGTCAATGCTATTTAACGATGACGATATAAAATATTTGCAAATGAGTTATGATATCCTAAAGGATCAAACAAATGCAATTTTGGATGTATGGTACGGATTTGTAGGTTCAACTCCACAACTAGTTTATTTTTTTGGAAATAAATCTACAGGAGAACCCGAAGGAGATTATTTGGCAAAAGTACGGGCGCGCTTTGAATTGTGGATTTTGCAAACAGCTGAAGCCAATTACAATCAAGATTGGTTAAATTATCAGTATGAAATAGGATTACGACACTATACAATCAAAAAGAATAAAACTGATAATGCTACTGCTGTACCTATTGTAAATTACAGATATATTCCTGCATTGACCATCCCTGTCACAGCAACTTTAAAACCATTTTTAGCTAGTAAAGGCGCAAATGTTGATGATGTGGAAAAAATGTACAATGCTTGGTTAAAAACAGTACTTCTGCAAACAATACTTTGGGGGCAACCTTATATGAAAGAAGGGGAATTTTAAAAAAAACTTTTAAGTAAAAGACAAAAATATTTTTTTTTCAACCTTGTCGATAAGATTACGATGATAGAAATGCTTAAATGATATCAAAAAATACCTTGCAGGAAAATTTATATTTTACAGATAAGTTTTGTATTAATCGAAATCAGATTTTCACATAAAAATTGGTTGTTTTTGTGATTAAAAAAAAGCGCCGTTCGTATTTGTTAAGATACTTACTGCGCTTTTTCAATCAAAAATAACCCCTAACCCCTCCTAAAAAAATTATTGTTTAACGAATTGTAATTCAAAATTTAATTTGATTTCTTCACCAACTAAAACTCCTCCAGTTTCTAGAGCAGAGTTCCAGTTTAATCCCCAATCTTTTCGATTGATTTTTCCAGTGATGGAAAGTCCCGCTTTGGTATTTCCCCAAGGATCTTTTGCCAAACCACCAAATTCAGTGCTCAATTGAACAGGTTTTGTAATTCCGTGAAGTGTTAAATCTCCAGTTAATTCATATTCTCCTTCATTGATTTTTGAAAAACCGGTTGATGCGAAAGTGATTTCAGGAAAAGTAGCTGCGTCAAAGAAATCAGGGCTCAATAAATGGGCATCGCGATCTTTGTTTCCAGTAGTAATCGAATCTGTTACTCCTTTAAAACTGAATTTAGCATTGTCAAAACTGTCTGAATCTGTTTCTACTGCTGCATCAAATTGTGTAAAATTTCCGGATACATTAGTAAACATCATGTGTTTTACTTTGAATCCAATTTCTGAATGTGATGGGTCTAAAGCCCAAGTTGTTTTTGTTGACATTTTATTTGTTTTTTTATTGTTATTATTTGTTTTTATTATTCGTGATATTACATTGACATCGGTACTTCCATCAGTAATATTTCGGTATTATCCTCAGTGGAAGTAATGGTTATTTCTTTGGTATCCCAAACCCCTAAACCATCACGGGGATTTAATTTTTGTCCTGCTATTGTAACCGACCCTTTTATGATGAAGATATAAACTCCGTTGT
The DNA here is from genome assembly GCF_031456055.1 of Flavobacterium granuli. Classification (GTDB taxonomy): domain Bacteria; phylum Bacteroidota; class Bacteroidia; order Flavobacteriales; family Flavobacteriaceae; genus Flavobacterium; species Flavobacterium granuli_A. Next base: position 229,708 of record NZ_JAVDTX010000005.1, on the reverse strand, counting down.
TCGGTTTTTTTACAGTGTATTCAGTGCTTATATTTTGATCAAATGTTCCTAAATGAAACCAAGCATCCTGATGAATCCAAACACCTTCATCGTTTGGACTTGGAGAAAGAATTTGTTGAAATTTGTTTTTTCTTTCTTCTGTGTTTAATGTGATTTGGTCGTATCGTGGTGTTACATTTTTTTTATTCGGGTACACCCAGATCTGTAAAAATTTCACCAACTGATCATCATTTTTATTGAATTCACTATGGAAAATTCCAGTTCCGGCACTCATCGTTTGGATATCACCTTTTTTGATCACAGTGGTATTTCCCATACTGTCTTTGTGTTCCAAATCGCCTTCTAATGGAATACTGATAATTTCCATATTGTCATGAGGATGTGTTCCAAAACCCTTGCTAGCATCCACGCGATCATCATTTAAAACTCTTAAGACGCCAAAATGCATTCGCTCTGGATTATAATAATTAGCAAAACTAAACGTCTGATGACTTTCTAACCAACCATGATTTGCCAATCCTCTTGTCTCAGCTTTATGCAAAATGGTGTTTTCCATTAGCAGTGACTCAGAATTTGGTAAATGATTGAATCCTAATATTTCAAGAGGCTGAATTTCATCAATATCATTTTGCATAATATTTCCAAATGCTGCAGTTGCTGCAAACATTCCTGTTCCAAATATTCCTTTCTTAATAAAGTCTTTTCTATCCATGGCTGTTAGTATTTAGTTTTATGGTACAAATTTCGGTCGGTTTCAATTCCTATGCATTGAACTAGGACAAGAAATGATTGTTTTGATTTTTCTAAATAAAAAAATGCTTTACAATAATTCCGATACAAAATTAGATCGGAAAGTATTGTAAAGCATTGAACTAGGACAAGAAATGAAACTTACTGCTTGGCGAGTTTCGTTCGGACTTTGCTTAAAAATTCTGCTGAAATGCCAAGGTAGGAAGCGATGTAATGCTGTGCTACGCGTTGAGGTATTGTTGGGTAAAGTTTTATAAATTCTAGATATTTTTCCTGTGCCGATTTGGCAATGGTATCAATCAGCCTATTCTGCATTGCCGAAAGGTTTCGTTGTATCAATAACCTGAAAATGCGTTCAAATTTTGGAACAGTACTCAAAAGCATCTCTTTGGTTTCAGGAGTCAAGATCAATAGTTGGCAATCTTCGAGTGTTTCTATGAATAATTTGCTTGGTTTTTTTTCATGAAAACTTGCGATATCGCTTATCCACCAATCTTCTACTGCAAATTGCACAATTACTTCGAACCCATTTTCATTGATGTAATATTTGCGAATGCAGCCTTTTAGAATATAAGCTTCAAAGTTACAAATATCGCCTTCCTGTAGTAACAAAGTTTTTTTTGGTACTTCTTTATACTGTAATATCGTATTGAAATACTCAATTTCCTCGGATGTAAATTCATTTTTTTTGCAAACATTCGTATTGATTGATTCGAACATATCGGGGGAATTAAAGGATTAAAACTTAAGCTTGTTTTTCAGATAATTTTCTTTTTCTTCGGCGTTCCAAAGCTTCCAAAATTTCACATTTCAGCAATCCGCTTCCACCACCGTAATGTTCTATAATTTCAATTTCGGGTTGCTCCGCCTTAAAAAAGTATTGTATATCTTTTTCAGATTCTGCTTCAATGCCAGAACTTAATAGAACAATATCTAGAAGGTTTTGTTTAAAATAATCTTTAGCAGTTTCTTCGTCACTAAAACCAACTGCATGCCAATCTTCGTCTGCATTCACAAGACGAAGTAGAATCTCAAGAATGGGTTCATTTTTGCCGAGTATTAAAAATTCTAGTTTTTTCATGATTTCTTAGTTTTAATGCAAATTTAAAACACAAATATTTAGCGAATCATAATCTAGGACAAGAAAGGTTTTGTTAAACTATTGTTTTAGAATTGATTATGTTTTTTTTGTTTTTCTTGTGTAAAATAATTTTTTCAAAAGATAATTGTAACAACGTACCATTATTGTTTTCGATGGAAAAAGTTCCTTCTAAATCATCACTTAATCCTTTGATTAAACTCATCCCAAATGAATTTGTTTTCTCTTTAAATTTAGATGGAATTCCAATTCCATTGTCTTGAATACTTAGTAAATGTTTGTTCGTATCAGTGGCAATTAATGTAATGGAAATGATTCCGTCTTGATCATTTGGGAATGCATATTTTATAGAGTTGGTAACGGCTTCGTTTATAATTAATCCCAATGGAACGGCCTGTACAACATCTAATTCCAGTTGTTCTATTTCTATTTCGAAACGGATGCGTTGTTTTAGATTAAAAGAATCTTTTAAATATTCAACCAATTCCTTGACGTAAACAGGCATATTAATAGTTGAAATATTCTCGGACATGTACAGCTTTTGATGAATCAGTGACATAGAATGAATTCGGTGCTGACTGCTTTTTATGGTAGAAAGCGCCATATCATTGTCAACATAAGCAGATTGGGAGTTAAGTAGACTAATTACCGTTTGCAGATTGTTTTTCACCCTATGATGGATTTCTTTCATCAGCCATTCTTTTTCATCAAGTAGATGCTGCAGATTAGTGTTTTTCAGGATGATTTCTTTTTCTTTTATCTCCAGCTTTTTATTGTTTCTTTGTTTCACTCGATACAGATTGTACAGTAATCCAATGATTATAAGCAATGACAACACTGAAGCGATAGATAATTTGATTAAGAGATTGGATTCATCCAGTTTACTTTGTTGTAGTTTTGCTTGTGTTTGTAATGATTTGATGTTTTGCTCTTTTTGTGACGTTTCATATTCAAATCGCAGTCTTTCAATTTCTTTGCGCTTGGAATAGTTTGTTACCGAATCACTACTCTTTTTAAATTTTTGATAATGTGCAATTGCTGATAAATATTTTCCTGAAAGCGAATCAATTTTAAATAAAGTAAGGTCTAAAAGGTCGAAATTATATTTAATTTTATATTTGCTTTTAATAGACAATACTTGATCTAAACAATATTTTGCTTTAGCTGTCTGACCCATTTTGGCATAAAATAAAGACATTTCGGTGTAAATTATATAACTATCAAAAGCTGTTTGCGGACTAAGTATTTGAGGTATGTATTTTTCAATAAGAACATAATTTTTTTCGGCAAGTTTATCATTACCTATTTTATTATAGGATATAGCCGCAGTACGAGCAATAAGTAATTTGTCAAATGTATTGTCGGGAGGATATTGTTCTGTTGTTTTTTTTAAATAATCAATTGCTTCTTTGTCTCTGCCTAAATGGGATAAAGCTCCTATGTAGCTAATGAAATTTTTATACCAGCTTCGGCTGTTTAGATTTTTTTGTCCAATTTCTATGCTTTTTTTAAACAATTGCGCTGCCTCTTGAATATTCCCCATTTGATGGTAAATACTTCCTAACCGCATATAAAAGTTATCGGCGACAACCAAATCCTGTGTAGCTTCCATCGTTTTTACTCCATCAATTGCATAATAAAGCGCTTCTTGCTGGTCTTTTAGAGCAAAGTCAATATACGCAATGGTTGCGGCGTTGTAATGAGTATATGGAAAGCCTATCTTTTTTAGAAAATTATGTGCTTGAATGGATTCTTTTTTGGCAAGAGGCAGATTGCCAGTCCAGAAATGTACTGAAACAAGTTTCATTAATGTTTCTGCTTCCTTTATTTTGTTTCCAGTTTCTTTGTATAAAAGCATTGCCTCGTTCAATATTTTTTCTTTATCAGGATTGTTGTCCAAAAGAAAAGTTCCTTGGTTTTCCAATGCATCGGCCAAAGCTTTTTTGTCATTCAGTTCTCGACATTTTTTTGTAACTGCCGAAAAAAGGGATTGACTTTCTGCCATATTTCCTGCTTGAAAATAGTACTTGCCTAAGAGTATATTGCTCTGCTGTATCCATTTTTGTATTTTCAGTTGATTGCTCAGATTGACTGCTTGTTTTATATAAAGAAATGCATTTTGAAGATCTTCTTTTTTGTTTCCTGGTTTAAAAAGATAATGGCTCCCTAATTGCAATAATAACTTGATGCGGTCGGTCTTTTGTGATTTGGCAAGTATTTTTGATGCAGCCGTTATATTATTGTCATCCACCATTTCACTTCCAGGTAAATAGTTTCCATCGTTATACCCCTCGTCATAGGATAATGAAACAGGTACTTTATTTGCATTACAGGCAATAACCATAGCGCTGTCAAGATCTATATTTCCTTGATTAATGGAGTATATGTAGACGCCTGTTATTTTGACTAACAAACGTTTTTTTTTGATATCATAGCTTTTGAATTGGGGAGCTTGACAAAAACTACCAATGGATATGCTCAAAAACAAATAAAGAAGTAATGATTTTATCATAAAAAAGTCTTTAGTTATTATGTAATTATCTGTATAGTAAATATATACATAAAATTAAGTTTTTATTTTAAATTTTTATCAGTAAAATGGCTTCATTTTTAAATTGCTTAAAAAAATAATATAATTATTACTTATTTCTGGATTTAGTGTATTTAGTTTGATTTTAAATAACTAATTTTATATCAAGTATTTATGTTTATATATTTGATTTTTAAGTGATTAATTGATTCTATTAAACCAATTTCAGATGAGAATAATGTCCAATGACGAAAATCCAACACAAAAAAAGAAAATACTAATAGTGGAGGATCAATTTATCGAAGCGCATGATTTGCAATTGATTCTTGAGAAGGCTGATTATGAAGTGATGGGACTAATGCGTTCGGTTGCCCAAGCATTGGAATTTATTGAAAAACAAACCCCAGATTTAGTTTTTGTTGATATTTTTCTCAAAGGAAAAGAAACGGGGATTGATTTGGCCAAAATACTGAAAGAAAAAAATATTGGATTCATATATCTGTCGGCAAATTCAAGTAAAAGCATATTGGATGAAGCCAAAAAAACTCAGCCTTATGGATTTATTGTTAAGCCATTTCGAGAGCAGGATATATTGATAACTTTAGACATTGCCTGTTATCGCCATAAACATGGTGTTGAAACACAATTGCTGCAAGAGGAAATTTTAGAGAAAAATATTAATGAAATTACCTTTTCTTCCCTAAAATGGGAGCAGGCTTTATTACAATTGGGAAAAGCGATTCAAACCTATATTCCCTTTGATTATATGGGAGCTAGTTTTATTAATGAGTTTTCTAATGCTGTTGGCTTGTTTAGAAGAAATTTTGATGTTTACGAAATAATTAACATTGATAAATTTTCTAAAATAACAAATTTCAAAAAAGAAGAGTTAATCGATCTATATTCCAAATCTTTAAAATTGGAAAGTCCTCGAATATATCAGGATGCGGATTTTGCAAAAGTGAGTCAGGATTTCCCAGTTAAGAGATTGGTGTTGGATACTTTTGGAATCAAATCTTTTATCGTGATTCCTTTGATTATTGATGGCAGGACTTTTAATTTTTCATTCTACAGTAGACATTTTGAAATGTATTTAGAAGAGCATTTAAGTTTGTTAACGAATCTCCAAAACGTATTGACCAAGTTTGTCAGTGAAATGTATATTACGGAAAAAAAACTAAATGGTAAGGAAAAAGTAATTTTGAACATTTCAAGAAATTCCCGCCAAGGCTTTGAATCCATGATAGGAAACAGCAAAAAAATGATAACCGTTTTTGATGCTATAAAGAAAGTGGCTCCTTTTGAAACCTCAGTATTAGTGTTGGGAGAAAGCGGAACCGGAAAAGAAAAAGTGGCGCAAAGCATTCACAATCTTTCCAATAGAAAAGATAAACCACTGATTATTATCAATTGCGGGGCTATCCCAGATAATTTAGCAGAATCCTTGTTTTTTGGCCATGAAAAAGGAGCTTTTACCGGAGCTGCGGACAAACGCATAGGAAAATTTGAAATGGCTGACGGAGGTACTATTTTTCTGGATGAAATAGGGGAAATGCCCATAGATCTTCAAGTGAAATTATTGAGAGTGTTGCAAGAAAAAGAAATTGAAAGGGTAGGAGGTCGTTCACCAATAAAAATTGATGTTCGGATTATTGCCGCAACAAATCGGAATTTGGAGGAAGAAGTAGCAGCGGGACGATTCCGTTTAGATCTATATTACAGGCTTTATGTTTTTCCAATACTCGTGCCTACCTTGAGAGAAAGAGCGGAGGATATTCCTATTTTAGCAGCTCATTTTATTACTTTATTCAGCGAAAAAACGGGGTTGAAAGCACCTTTGCTCCAGGAAAATGTGCTTCAGCAATTACTCTCGTATGAGTGGCCTGGGAATATTCGGGAATTGGAACATGTCATTGAACGCAGTATTTTGATGAGCGATGGAAATACAATTAAAGAAATACAGCTTCCTTTTGCAAAAAAACATGACGAGGAAAAACAACAGGAGTTCTCAATCAAAACCATTCATGACAATGAGCGTGATTATATTATTTATATCCTAAAAAGATGCAAGGGAAAAGTTTCGGGTCTAGGCGGAGCTGCCGAAATTTTAAATATTCCATCTTCAACACTCAATTCTAAAATTAAAAAACTGGGTATAAAACACAGCCATTTTTCGTAAAGAAAATCATCGTGTTAGTTCAGAGTGACAAAAATTGAAGACCTAACGGCCTCTTTCAAGTTTCGGGTACGGTGTCCTTTTCCAAAAGTATCTTCCACTAGCAAAACATTTCCGGCTTCAAAAGTTCTTTTTTCACCCAAAGAGGTTTCAATTTCAATAGCGCCATCCTGCAAAATGATGTATTGCCGAGCTGGAGCGTGATGAAAATCATAGTCATACTGTGGTTTTACTTTCCTGAAAATGATTCCTGAAACCCCTTGTATTTCGGAAAGAAACCCAATTTCGCCACTTTCTTTAAGTGGAATTTTAATATCTTCAAAATGGCTTTCTCCAGCATCATCAGAAAATATTCGTGTTATTGCATAGTATTCCATCTTATCGAATTGTTTGGATTTATTATTTATGATTTTGAGAGTTTTTTTTAACCGCAAAGTTCGCAAGAGTAAGCGCTATACACGCAAAGCTTTGCGAACTTTTCGGTTAACTTTCAAAACTTTTAAAAGTTCTTTTTGAACCAATCAACAGACAGTTTTAAATCTTCTTGAGTTAAATTATGTCCCGTATTTATTTCATAAAAAGTAACATCCAAGTTGTTGTCGTTTAATGTTTTGAGATATTTATTGGTGTCTTCAATATTTACGGTTGGGTCATTTTTTCCTGAAGAAAAAAACAAGGGTGTATGGCTATTACTTTTGCCATCCAAAATGTTTTTGAAAGGTTGCATCGGGCGGTATAATATTGCTCCGGCCAAAAAATCAGGATGAAGAAATATAGTGGCACCAGCAATATTTGCCCCGTTTGAATAGCCCAAAGCAATTATTTTTGTACTGTCAAAACCTTCTTTTTTAGCAATTTCTTTTAGGAAATGAACCATTTCATGGGTTCTAAATTCTAAATCTTTTTCATCAAAAATGCCCATTCCCAGTCTTCTGAAAAATCGTGGCATTCCGTTTTCATTTACGTTTCCGCGAAGGCTCAAAATATTGATGTCATTACCAAAGTTTTTTGCCAATGGTACTAAATCATTTTCATCTCCGCCAGTTCCATGCAAGAGCAAAAGTGTTTTTGCGCTTGTATTTCCTGTGCCTTTAAAAATATAGTGCAAGGGTTGAAAATCCATAATGTAAATTAATTAATTTTTGCTAAATGGTTTTCTATTTCTCCTCTGCGGCTTTCGTATTGAGGAGGCAATTTTAAACCTTTTCCTAAATCTTCCAGAGTTTCATCGATTGTAAATCCAGGATTATCTGTGGCTATTTCAAAAAGAACACCTCCTGGTTCTCTGAAGTAAAGTGAATGAAAATATTGTCGGTCAATTTGAGGTGTAATTCCTATTCCCAATGCCTCAATTTTTTCACGAAAGTGCATTAGAATTTCATCATTTTTTACGCGGAAAGCCACGTGATGTACGGAACCGTTGGCTACATGACCTTTCTTTTCTTCTGGTAATTCTACTAAATCTACTATGGCAGCATTTTCAACAGCTGTAGTAGCATAACGATAACGATTCACATTTTGGTCGATTAATTCGTATCCAAATACATTGGTCAAAATTGCTGCTGTAGCTTTGATATCTGTAAGAGTTAAAGTAATGTTATGAAAGCCTTTTAGAGCGTTTTCTGATTTTATTTCATCAGTTTCCCAAGGTTTTCGATTGTCCTCTGTTTTGGATTCTATCAGTTCCAGTTTCAATCCGTCTGGATCCAAAAAGGAAACATATCTCTCTCCAAATTTTTCTGAAGGTTTGTTGTAAATTACATTGTTTTGATCCAAACGGTTTACCCAGAAATCCAAACTTCCTTTTGGTACAGAATAACCAATTTCTGTAGCCATTCCAGATCCTTTTCTTCCTTGTTGTATTCCTTCACCCCAAGGAAAAAAAGTTAATATGGTTCCGGCGCTTCCAACTTCATCTCCAAAATAAAAATGATAAGTTCCAGGATCGTCAAAATTCACTGTTTTTTTTATAAATCGTAATCCTAAAATTTTTGAATAAAAATTGAAATTGCGTTGGGCATCCCCTGCGATTGCTGTGATATGATGAATGCCTAAAATTTTATTTTCCATGATATAAGTTTTAAATATTTATATAGCAAATTTATGTCGTTTAAAAAGCCAAGTCATTGAACTAGAACAAGAAATGAATGCTACAAATCACTTCAAAGTAATTCATGATTTAAAAATTGGAAATGGGTGGGCTGGATGGGTTATTAGATTTTTAATAAACAATTTTATAAGAAACAGATGAAACCCTTTGTTAGGAAACAGGTTCCTGATTAATCTGATATCTTCTTTTTTTCGGCCTTTAGGCACTAAACCCAAAGTGAGGTCAATTAAATCGGCCTCCCTGAAAATTTCTGCTAATGTGGATGATTCAACAGTACTTAATTTGTGATGGTTGTTTATCATCATTTCAACTTCATTTGTATCAGAATAACTTATATTTTGTTTTCTGCAATATTTTCTTGCTAACTCAGCAGAGGGTTCTAAATAGTTGAATGTTTTATGAGTCCAAATGCCAATGTCGTGAAAAGCGGTTGCTATGGATAGTTTTTCCAATTCTTCATATGGTCCCAGTTGTGTTAGTGCAAAATTATAGACTCTATAAACATGATTTCTGTAAGGGGCATAGTTTTCCCCCAATTCGGATCGATAGGTATTTAGTATGCTGTCAATCGTATCGTTTGTGATAATTGGTACCATGTGAAAAAGATTTACACTTCTCTACTATATTATTCAAAGGCGAATAGCGTGCCAATTTGTAATTTCTAAGTTTATATGGGTTTTTGAAATTTTTGAAAAACATAATTTGCGATATATGGTAAATCTTCAAACTCCATTTACGAAATATAGTATATGAGAAGTTGTTGATTGTAATTCTTGAAATTAGATTTATATATAGAACTATAATCGGGGAATTTATTACTGTATTGGTTATCAATGTGTAGACTGGAAAAAATATAAGATGCAAACTTAGTGTTGACATGAAAAAGCCTAACTTTATAGGTGAAAAAAAATCAAGAAAATCTGATTGATAAAGAGCTTTATTGTAAAACTTGTCAACCTATTTCAGGGCGATTCATTTAAAAATTCAATAGTATGATAACGAAAAGACTTTTAATTATTTTATTCAGTGGGGTAACAGTGTTGTCTTGCTGTTCCAAGAATAATTCAAACGGTAATAATGATCCCAATCCTTCTGTTGCAGGTAACCCGGTAGAAACTAATCAACCTAATGCTAAATACAAACCTGCATTTGCAGGACAAACCCGTATCAATGGTGTAAAAACGGTCACTCCATATAAGGCAACTGTTATAACGGATGCTTTATCGAGACCTTGGGGAATTACCAATCTTCCTGATGGGCGTTTACTGATAACAGAAAAAGAAGGAAATATGCGCATTGTTACCAATACAGGTGCCACAAGAAAACCCATTACGGGTATTCCTTCTGTCAATTCAGATGGACAAGGAGGTTTGTTGGGCTTATGCATTGATCCTCAATTTTTATCTAACCGGATGGTGTATTGGGTTTTCTCTGAAAATGTAACTGGAGGCACTTTAACGGCAGTTGCTAAAGGAAGGCTTTCTGATAACGAGACAAGTATAGAAAATGCAATTGTAATTTACAGAGCTAATCCTGCAGCCAATAGTACTTTGCATTATGGAGGACGCATACTTTTTGACTCTTCAGGAAATTTATTAGTAAGTACAGGCGAACGGTCAGATGAATCTACACGACCATTTGCCCAATCGGTAACGGCAGCTATCGGTAAAATAGTAAGAATCACTACAGGTGGTTTACCGGCAACAGGTAATCCAGCATTTACAGGTACAGGTGCATTGCCAGAATTATATAGTATTGGACACAGAAATCCTCAAGGTTTGGCTTTGCATCCAACAACAGGTGATTTATGGCAAAGCGAACATGGACCTCGCGGAGGTGATGAAATCAACCGGGTTCAGCCAGGTGCCAATTATGGCTGGCCAACTATTACTTATGGTATTGAATATAGCGGAGAAGCTGTAAGTGACATTCAGCAGCAAAACGGAATGGAGCAACCAGTGTATTATTGGGATCCTGTTGTATCTCCAAGTGGGATGACATTCTATAAAGGCAATCAAATTCCTGAATGGCAAAACAATTTGTTTATAGGCACTTTAAGTGGCATGCATATTTTGAGATTGGTAATTGAAAACAACCGTGTTGTTGGTGAAGAAAGATTGCTTTCCAGCGAAAATCAACGTTTCAGGGATATTACCCAAGGAGTGGATAATGCCTTGTATGCAATTACTGATGGCGGCAGACTGTATCGCATCAGCAGAAAATAAGATTAATACATTAGCTTTATTCTTTCGATAGCTATATTCGGTTACTGTAAATTTCTTGTTTTAGTTTACTCACGTTGCAAACGCTATAATTTACTTTCTAAGTTTAAGTAGGTACTCGGATGCAGACGGGCATCAGAGAGTATGGACAAACGCGAGCCAGAAGGCGATGACTACGGACTTGTAGTGAAAAGCCTGTTTTGGCATCCTAATTTTGGTCTTCATTTTTTGACTGTATTATTAATAAATTAGGATCTCCACTAAATAATTAGTTAAAATATTAATCAATTAGTTTTGCTACTAATTAATTAGTAGTTATATTTGTCGAAATATTTCTGACTATGATAAAACTAGCTAAGCGAGAAGAACAGATTATGCAGGTCTTTTGGGATTTGAACAAAGCCTTTATTAGGGATATAATTCCATTGCTGCCAGATCCAAAACCCCATTATAACAGTGTGGCGACGATTGTAAAAATTCTTGAGGAAAAAGGGTTTCTGAATCATGAAACGACTGGGAACATGCATTGCTTTTTTCCGGTTATCAGTAGGGAAGAGTATCAGCAATTTGCACTGAAGGATATCGTTAGCCAGTATTTTGATAATTCGTACCCTAGAATGCTTGCTTTTTTTGCAAAAGAGCAAAAGCTTACCGAAAATGAACTTGACGAAATAGTGAACATCATTAAAAATGATAAAGTATGATACCTTATATTTTGTACACAGCCCTTATTCTTTCTGCTTGTCTGGCGTTTTATAAATTGCTTTTGCAGAAAGAAACTTTCTTTCGATTGAACAGGTTTGTCTTGCTTGGTTGCATGGTTTTGGCTTTTATTTTGCCATTGCTTCCGGTTCCACAACAATTATCATTGAGGAAAGACACTGCTGAAAAGCATATTGTTGTAGCGAAAGCAACTGCCGACAAAAGTCAGGTGATGGAGGTGAAATCACCGCCAGTTCAGGAAGTTTTTGTTGAGCAAACGAAACAAACATTTGATGTTGACTTGTTGTTGCAATGGATGGTTTATTTGTATTGGTTTGGCGTATTTATATTTGCGCTTAACTTTTTGATGCAGGCTTGTGTGCTGTTGTATAGAGCGTATTCGTTGTCGGCAATTCAGGATGGGAAATTCCGCATTGTAGAAATAACAGGTGACAAAGCTCCTTGTTCTTTTGCCAACAATATTTTTATCAATCCAGAGAAATACGAATGGGAAACGTATACTCAAATTTTGCAGCATGAAAAAATTCATATTGAGCAAAAACATACCATTGATCTTTTACTTTCGGAGGTTGTTCTTATTTTTCAATGGTTTAATCCTTTTGCATGGCAATGGCGAAAAGCATTGGAGAGCAATCTTGAATTTTTGACTGATAATGAAATGCTGCAGCAGGACACTGTTGAAAAAGAGAGTTATCAGTTCAGTCTGCTCAAAGTGGCGGCACCCCATTTTCCGTTGAGTCTTACAACTAATTATAATCAATCATTAATCAAAAAACGAATCATTATGATGAATTCAAAAAAATCAAGCGTTCACACAACTTGGAAATATTTTTTCTTGTTGCCTTTATTGGTTTTGTTTGCCTGCCTTTTTAATCAACCGGTGGCACAAGGTCAAAACTTAAATTTAAAAGACGAGTCCAAAGAGGCTAATGAACATTCAACCATACAAAATGGGTTGGAAACAGAAGGCAGCTGGTTTGCTGTTATCAAAGGGAATACAGTAAATATTCAATTTAGAAATGGTGAGGAAAATAATTCGTCAAGTACTTTTCAGTTGAGTGAATTGAAAGGACTGACAAAGGACATGAAAGGTGAGTTTACATTGACACGTGAAGCGGGAACTATGAACTTTCAAGGAAAATTTGAAGGAAACAACGGAATGGGAACTTATAAATTTATTGCTGACAAAAACTTCACTAAAGAAATGGCTCAAGAAGGTGTTACTGTTGCCAATGACAGTGATATCATGGTTTTCTTTATGGTAAATGTGAAAGTTTCGTATGTAAAAATGCTAAAGAAAAACGGTTACAAGAATATTGATAAGGATCAATTGATTCCGTTGGCGGCTTTAGATGCTAATGAAGAGTATATTAATTCTATCAAGCAGGCTAATATTCCTGATTTTGATTTGGATGATTTGATTCCTTTTAGATCTTTGGGAATAGACAAAGCCTACATTGATGAGATACGCCAAGCTGGCTATAAAAATATTACTGCGGATAATATTATTGCATTAAAATCTCAAAACGTTAATGGTAAATTTATTACTGATTTTCATAATTCTACTAAAGGCAAAGACGATGATGAATCTGGGGACAATATTATAGCATTTAAATCGATGAATATCGATGCGGCATTTATTGATTCTTTTAAAAAATTGGGGTATAATGATCTTTCAAACGATGATCTTTTGGCTTTGAAATCTTTAAATATTACTCCAGCATATATCCATGAGTTTGAAAAGGTAGGTTATAAAAATCTCAAACCTGATGATTTGTTTGCTTTAAAATCTTTAAATATTACTCCAAAATATATAGGTGAATTTGAAAAGATAGGTTATAAAGACCTCAAACCAGATGATTTGTTTGCTCTGAAATCACAGAATATAACTCCAGATTTAATAAGTGAATACAAAACTTTAGGTTTTAATGACTTGAATGTGGATAATATTGTGGGCGCTAAAACAATGGGAGTTTCACCTGATTTTATTAAATCCATGAAAGATAAGGGACATAATTTTAAAACTCTTGAAAAGTATGTTGAATTGAAAGCTGTTGTTGGCGTTAATTAAAAGAATAAAAAAAAAAAGAGCTGTAAGACTAAAATTGAAGCAAGAAGCCCAAACCGAAAGGAATGGGCTTTGTTTTTTAAAAATATCACTGATACAAAAAATGATAAGATATTATAAGTTATTTTTGTGCCTATTCAAGATATCTATGAAAAATTCTATTTCTATTGTAATCGCTTTCATTTTATTAGCTTGTCAAAATAGTTCCGAGACACTAACAAAACTTTATGGCTTACCAAAAAAGTTAAAAGAAGTTTCGGGGATTGTTTATGCCGATAAGAGTAATTTATTTTGGGCTTTAGAAGACAGTGGTAATGATAATAAAATCTATGGATTGAATGCCAAAAACGGTGTAATTGAGAAGTCGATAACCATAGAAAATGCCTCAAATATAGATTGGGAAGACATCACAAAAGATCAGGCTGGAAATCTGTACATAGGTGATTTTGGCAACAATGATAATGATCGAAAAGATTTATGCATTTATAAAATAGATAAAAATTCATTGAATAAAGAAAATGCTGACCCATCGTACAAAATTTCATTTTCCTATCCCGAACAAAAAGAGTTTCCACCCAAAAAAACAAAATTATTCTTTGATGTAGAAGGTTTTTTTGAACACAAAAATAACTTTTACCTTTTTACCAAAAACCGAAGTAAAGGATTTGATGGAACCGTTTTAGTTTATAAAATTCCAAATAAAGCGGGTTTTCATCAAGCAGTTTTAATTGGAAAATTAAATAGTGGCGATAACTATAATCATTGTGCGATTACCAGTGCCACGATTAGCCCAGATGCTTCGAAAGTAGTTCTTTTAACCCACGATAAAATCATATTGTTGGACAATTTTAAAAGAGATAATTTTCTGAAAGGAAAACAGTCGCTATTGAAATTAAATCATTTTTCCCAAAAAGAAGCGGTTTGTTTTACAAACAGTGAAACTCTCATTATTGCTGACGAAAAGACCAATAAAATTGGCGGAAATGTTTACGAAGTGAGTCTTTCAAAACTAAAATCCGTACCCTAAACCAAAAGCGACTCTGGCTTTATCGTCACCGCTTTTAAAATAAGTAATTCGTCCAGTAATCACATTGAGGCCGTTTATCCATATTCCTCCACCAATGGATTGATGCCATTTATGGGACTCCTCACCATCCAGCCAAACTCTTCCGTAGTCGTAACCGCCTAAAATTCCGTAGGACATTGGTATGACACTTTTTTTGATTTTGCCAATATTCCAGCGTAGATCTGTGCTTTGGTAGAAAGAGGATTTTCCTAAGAATCGTTCGTTTCTGAAACCTCTCAAATCATAATCACCGCCTAACGTAGCTCCTTGATAAAATTCGAAATTGTTATTGAACAGTACTTTTGATTTCAAAATAGTGGCTAAAACTAGCTGACCTTTTGGATCAATTTTATGATTGAAATTAATTTTTGCATCTAATGCTGGAAAATTAGTCTGTGTCTGGTCAATATTCATTTTCCAACTGCCTGCCACCGAAAATCCAAATCCCATTGTAGGCAACGATGGAACATCATAGTTCTCAAAACTATATTTGATTGAGGCTCCCACATACTGTTGGTTATCAAAAACATTTGGGTTTACGGCACCAGGAATGTTGATGTAACGACCGGTAGTTTCTTCTACTCTTAATTTTTCGAACGTTGTGGCAAACTTAATTTCGCTTCCATAACGTCCCACTTTTTTAATGGAAGGCGCAGCTTTTAGCGTTCTCAATCGAACTCGATTGTAATCCATTCCATAAATATCATCATCATTTACGGTTTCATTTCCATAACCAAAATAATTAATGGTAAAGTTTGGACTTGTAAATTTTGCTTCTATATCGAAATCCCATTTACCAAAAGTTCTTGGCAAAGTGCCATTATAAATAAATTCATAACCGCTAGTGGCAAATAAATAATTGGCAACTAATGTGTGTCTTTGAGTGTATGGATATTGATGAAATTTGTTTACCGTGTAGCTTGCCACGAAGCCAAATTTTACTCCATCATCTGGATTGTACCCTCCAAAAGGGAATCCTGCAATAGCATTGTATTTTACTTTTTCGTAGTTATAGAAATTTGGTTCGTAATCATCCGTCAAGAAGGTTTTGGCTTTTGAGTCCAAAGTGTAGGTGTTTGGTTTGGATTTAAAATCGTATATCTTTATTTTTTCTCCGTTTTCAACAATATAGCTGTCATTATTTTGCCCACCAATCAACCGAATTTTTATACCCGATTTAAAGTCTCCTTTTACTTCAAATACATCATCGTCATCCAAACCATAAACCCAAATATTTTTGGTTTTATCAGTATTGAAACTCTTGGTATAAAGTAATTCATCACCATCTTTTTTGAGTCTGTAAACTGATATTTCAGTAATGTTTTTTGAGGTGTGTGTAACGGTAAATTTGTCTTTTTTGTCTGTTCCGACAATCAGAACCGTTTTTTGTAAAATGCTGTAATATTCTTTGGCGTACTGCTGTAGTTTGGTTTTTCTTATTTTTAATTTGTGTTTGATATCTTCAATTGTTTCGTCCTGAACTTCTTTGGGTAAATTAAAAAAAGCATTGTCAATGTCAGCATCAGAAAGATTTTCTTGAATGTATATAGCCTGAGCGATCCATTCTTTTTCAGTAGCTGTTTTTAGGAACTTAATATCTTGCGGATAGGGTTCACGATTTTGCCATTTTACGTTGCGAATATCTTCCTTAAAGCTTTGCATATGGCGCAATGCCGGCATCTTCATTAAAAACCATAAGAGCGCCCCGTCATATTTTGTAAAGGCTTGATCACGATCTCTGGGAATGGGTTTGTACACTATTTTTCCATCTTCATTGTATTCGCCCCAGCGCCATTGATCGCTGTGTCTGTCCCAATCACCAATAAGCATATCAAATAATCGGGCTTTGATGTAGGCAGGTTCATCGATGGTGTATTTTTCATCTTTATGCAAATTTTTCATCAAATCATCAGTGCTGATAATGTCCAATGGTTTGCCTAAACTTTTAGCATCTTTTTGATTGTCTGTTAAATGCTCTTCTACCAAGTACAGTTCATCTCCAAAATTATAATTGAAGCCTTTCAAGATTGGTTCTTTCGGGATATAATATAAATGAGGATTGGTATGGGCAACACCAATTTTGTCAGCAAGATTTCCAACGGCCAATGGTGTGTAAGGGTGGGAGGTAGTGTAAAAATCAAATAAAAAACCTTCGGCATAAGTGTCATCAAACTGATTCGAAACAAACTGATCTTTAAATACTGCTGATTGTAAAAAACGGGAGGTACTTTTTTTAAGGGCACGCATCACATATTCTTTTCCATTTGCATCAGCCAGTCGCAATGATCTTGATTGGTGTCCTCCACCTTCTCTTGTGGGTTTGACTCCACCAAAAAGCGTGTCCAAAGTTGCCGTTTTTGCTTCAATCGGCAGACTGTAATACTTCCGGTAATGTAGGCCAAAAAGGAATTTATGAAAGATAGTTTTTTGGGTCATTTCCTTAGAATAAATCGATGTTGTGGTTGTTGATGCAAATTTTGTAGGCAGATTAGTTGGAGCAACCGTATCCCGAACTTTTATAATAGTTTGTTCGAAAAGTAGTTTTTCTTGTTGGTTTTCATTGCCATAAAAAGACACTTTAGTTTCTCCATTTTTATAAAGTGTTAATGCTGTATAACCGTTGTCGCCGTATGAAAAATCATTCGGATTGACCGCTTTTGCCGCCTCTGATTTTGAACCGGCACCACTAATGATTTGTCGAATATTGCTTTTGTTTATGTATTGTAAATTATGATCGTGACCCGAAACGACAATGACATTTCTTTGATTTTGCAGCAGTGTTTTTACCCGTTTTGTAAAATTGAGATATACTTTATTTTGGATATCCTCTGGGTTGATTCCCGATGTTTTTCGAGTTAAATTGATAGCTGAACCAATAATAGGCAGCGGAATTTTTTGTTCCAAAGGGAAAAGTTCTTTTTCTGGAGAAAATTGTCCACCGTGTGTGCCATTGCTCATCAGCGGGTGGTGAAGCGCAAGAATTACTGTTTTGTCTTGGTTTTTATTTAAAATACTTGCCAGCTCGTCAAAAAAATCTTCACGGGTTTTGATGGTACAATCGTCGTTTATAGTTGGATATTTATCCCAATCTTGTAAAAACCATTGGCTGTCAATGGTGATTAAAGTGATGTTTTTGTCAATTTTCAATTCTTCGATACCACAGTTATTTTGAGGTAGAAAAGCTTTTTTATCATTTAAATAATTGGTTATAAATTTCGATTGACGTTCTAAGCCCGAAGTACCGCTATACCAATCATGATTTCCGGGTATAAAAATGGTTTTTCCTTTGAAGTTCTTGGATAATTCTAACTGTTTTGTGAGTTTGTTTTGAGCTAAAGCATGTTCTTCTGGGAATTTTCCGCTTGGGAATCCTTTGGGATAAATATTGTCGCCAAGAAATAATAGTGTACTTTTTTTATTGGAGTTTTCTAATCTTTTTTCAAGTAATGAAAGTGTTTTTTGGGCTTTGTCTTCATTGGCATTTCCAGCATCTCCAACCAAGAAAAACGTATGGGAAATTTTTGAGGAATCTGTTTCATTTTGAATCGTATGATTTTCTATGTTTTTGCCATATTGGGCGTGGTGTGTAGCGCAAGATTGTAGTATCAAGACCAAAACAATGAAGGCAAAATTGATTAGACTCCCTTTTATGAAACATTTTTTTGAAAATAATCTCATGTTTTGCACTTTAAATTGGTTAGTTTTTAGATTGGCTATTGGTCAAAGATAAGCCCTCTTTTTTATATAAATACAACAATCATACCTTTGATGGATTATGCCTATTAGCAACTGATTGAAGATTTAGTCATTCTGATTTTAGCGAAATGACGAGTTTCGCAATAATTTTTCAACGATATTAAGTAAAGGTAAGTGATTAATCGATTTTACTTTTAAATATTTTAAAATATTGATATACAGAAAGATATTAATGTTTATTTATTCTTCAGTATAAAATGATTTTAAAAAACAATTTCATAATTTAGACGGATAAAATTTTTATATGAGTCTCGTAAATCAAGTTCAGGATTTTGTTTCCAATTTAATGGAAAGTAAACTCTCCCGTGTATATACGTATCATAATTTGGATCATACGACTGGTGTTGTCATTGCCGTGAACAAATTATGTGATGAGGAGAAAGTATCTTCTTCTGATAAAGAAATTTTGCTTGTTGCTGCTTGGTTTCACGATATTGGATATACAAATGGCTGTAAAAATCACGAAGATTCTAGTGTTGAAATCGCAGCTCAATTTTTAAAAGAAAAAGGAAAATCTGAGGAATATATTGATAAAGTTTCCAGTTTAATTAAAACTACAGCTAAGGAATACGTACCTCAAACACTTTTGGAGAAAATAATAAAAGATGCAGATTATTATCACATTCTAGATGATGATTATGTTTCCAATTGTGAAGGCTTGCGGAAAGAATGGGAAAATGTTGAAGGCAAGTTGTTCACAGAACTAGAATGGGCCAAAGAAAATGAATTCTTTTTGTCAAAAATTCACCAGTTTTATACTTCGTATGCGATTGAACATTGGAATTCTTTGAAAGAAAAAAACATAAAACGACTTCAAAAAAAAATAAAGAAAATGAATGAAGAATTGCCTAAAGGGAAAAAAGGAAAAGAGAAAGAAGAAAAACCGGAACGCGGTATAGACACTTTATTCAGAGTTACTTTAGGTAATCATACCCGTTTGAGTGGTATTGCCGACAGTAAAGCAAATATTTTACTTTCCGTAAATGCGATTATTATTTCCATAGCGCTTTCTACATTGATTCCGAAATTAGACAGCCCAAGCAATGCACATTTGATTATTCCAACTTTTATTATGCTGATGTCCAGTGTAATTACCATTATTTTTGCCATTCTTTCGACACGACCAAAAGTGACCAAAGGAATTTTTACAAAAAAAGACATTGAAGACAAGAAAGTGAACCTTCTTTTCTTTGGTAATTTTTACAAAATGCCTTTGGAGGATTATAAGTGGGCGATGAATGAAATGATGAAAGACAGGGAATATCTATACAATTCAATGATTAAGGATTTGTATTATTTGGGAATCGTTTTGGAGAAAAAGTATCGATTACTGCGAATTGCCTACAATGTTTTTATGATTGGAATCGTATTGTCGGTAATCGCTTTTGTATTGGCTTTTAAAGCGCTTGGAGGTTAATTTTGTTCGTTTAATATATCTTGATAGGTAATGTTTTGAGCATAATTTTCAAGATTATTGTTGATTACTTTTACCCTAAAAGCTCTTAATCCTGACACGCCTTGAAGTTCTTCAACTTCAAATTGTTCGATGTTGGGTTCCAGTAATTTTTTGAATTGCAGGTATTTGATGTATTTCAAATATTCGTTTTCTTCAGAATTGTGAGAGTAAACAATAGTGATTTTCTCTTTTTGAGTAATTCGCTCTTTGGTTCCTTTAATATTGGCTTTATCGATGCGTTTTTTGACCACTTCGTAGCGGGCATTGTAGGTTCCATCTACATCAAATCGTTTTTCGTCCATTCTAAAACGGATGGAAATAGGGGAGCTGAACACCAAAATCAACGAAGTAACATCTAATTCATAGGGTAAAGTAGCTTTGAGCAGGTGGTGTTCCATCTCCATTTCGCATAAAGTTTGAAGTTGCCACAATCTTAAATTTTGCAAATAAAGTATGTTGAATGGTTTTGTGGGAGCAATTGATGCGCCAATATAGAGATTGTGTTCTACGCCATCAGTTTTAAATCGTTCGTAATAATGGGGATAAATCAGTTGGGCTTCCACTTGTTTTTTATCCAATACTGCCGCTAGTTTTTTATTGATTACAGACATAGCATTATCAAACTGCTTTCGGGCTTCATAGAACATTCCTGTTTTTTCGTCCAAACTTTCAAAATAATTTTTCGTTGCCGTTTCACTATCAACATCCATTTTGGTGTTTCTCAGGATAGGATGAATTTCAGTTTCAATATAATTCTGGATTTGTTGCTCGGTATCTGCTTTTAATGACGAATCAAGCTCTTTGTCAAAAGACTGCAATTCAAATATTCGTTGTTCCAATAAAACAAGGCTTTCATTTGATTTTTGCTTTTCAAGGAGTTGTATAAGCGTTGTTAATTGGTTTTTTAAATCCTCTTTTACCGTTTCATTTCGATGTTCGGAGGAGCCTTTAATGTCGATTTGACCATAAAGTGGATAGACTTCCTTGAATATGATTTCTTTAAAAATATAGTCTTTATTGGGGCTGTTCGTTTGGTAATATTTGAGTGCTTCTCGTTTAAATTTCCAATACACACTGGAGTGAATGGCGGTATATTCTCTTTGAATAATAGCTTCAATCTGGTGTTGCATATCGATTTTATAGCGTTCCAATGTATCAACGAGATAGGGTAAAACCAAATCCAAATTTGTTGCATTGATGCTGTTGAGTTCCTTTGGCTTTGCCGAAACCAATTCTATGATTCCGAGGATGGTGTCATTTTTTATAACAGGTGCAAAAATACAGCTCTGAATGTCTTGGTTGGTTAAATAAGCTGCTAGTTTTTCATTTCCTGGAATTTTAGAAAATTCCTTTATATCTGAGATTATGATTGATTTTTTGTCTTGTAAAATTGCATCAAGTGAACAACCGTAAATGGTGTTTTTACAATCAGTTTCCTCTAAGTTGTTTAAGATAAAACTATTCATTTCTTTCTCATCGTGAGATGGATTTATGAATTTTTGTTCTTCTTCATTGTAAATGGTAAAACCAATTTTTAAATCGGAAATTTTAAAAATTGATCTAAAAATTGACTCAAAACTTAAACTAGATTTTGTTTTTGATGATTCTGGTTTTAAAAGATTGCTCTTTAAGTTTGATATGGCATTTTCTCTGGTAACATCAATAAGGTTTATTATTCCAAAACCTTTTAAAATCCAACTTTCAATTGGAAATTTTTCTTTCCAAAGGTTAATGTTGTCGTAGTTATTCATCAAAAGATCGATGTCGTCTTGAGAAAGTTTAGGTGCATCTTGAGTTGGAATAATTTCTATAAAATCTGCATTATACAAAATGCGGTAATGGTTCATGATGCCATTTTTGTTGGGAATATCATAGAATAATGGTTTATTAAAGTCAAAATGCTGACCATAATGAGCGTTTAAAATTAAGATACTATTAAAGATGTAAAATTGATCATCCTCAAAATCGCGTATCTCCATATCAAAAGTCATTCCTGCATTTTGAAGAATTTCTTTGAATCTTTCCGTATAATTAAAAGTTATATTCTGAAATGGGATGCTAATAGCTTTAATCTCATTGTGTGTTAATGCGGTAGGGAATAGGTCTGCAAGTAAATTATGGATTAGTTTTTCATGCTGTTTAATGAAGTTTAAATCTTCAATCCCATCCCTAAATTCTGGGAAAGGAGCGATTTCTTTCAGTAGTGCTTTCGCATAATTAGAGCGATAATCTACATTGGTTGCAGCAATTTCCTCTAAATTTTCGATCAATTTATGAAAGGAAATTAGGGTTTTGAATGGGCTTTCTGTAAATGTAGTTTTACTCATAATCGATTGGTAATAATGAATGTAAAATTACGAATAAAGTGATTTGTTTTATTAGATGAATAGATAAAAACTGCAAATTAAGTTAACCAGTATTTTAATTATCTAATAAGTTTACTTCTTCGAAAATAGTTGTCTCTTTTATATTGCTTTATTCTTTTGTTTTTTGTCTCATTGAGGCTTTCTGATTATGAGATATTTTTAATTTTGTTCAACTAACTAAGTGTAATTGATTGATTTTAGAATCCGATGACTTGATTATTAATCATTCAGAAAAAGGTACTCAGAAATGGGGGCTTTTTTAAAATATGGAGATATGACTCAAACAAATCTTTGGATTGTAAATAATTAAAGACATATTAAAGGAAGTTTGTTTTTTATTACAATATAATTATTAAGATAATTATTGCAGTTTTGCGTGTTTTTTATTATATTGGTATTCTCTAAGAGATCATTTTTGTATAAAGTTTTTATTTTCCACAGAGTCTTTTTTTAATGAAACTATTGTGATGGTATGATTTGTGATTGGTTTTAATAGTTTTTAATTCAGTTTTTAGTTATGATAAAAAAAATTCTTATAGTTGATGATCATTTTATTGTAAGATCAGGTATGTCACTTTTATTAGAAAATGAAATTGACGAAGTTCAGATTTTTGGTGCCAATGATTTTCAGGAAGCACTTGCTGAATGTGGGAAGGCTAGCTTTGACTTAGTGATATTAGATATCAATTTGCCTGGCGGAAAAAAATGCTATATGGTAGACGATCTGCGAGAGTTGCAAAAGGATGTGAAAATATTAATATTTTCTGCCCATGACGAGGAAATTTATGCTTTTCGATATATCCAAGCAGGAGCTAATGGGTATTTAAACAAGTTGAGCGATAGTGATACCATTGTAAAAGCTGTAAAAACAGTTTTAGAAGGTGGAAAATATATTTCAACTGATATTTTGGATAAATTTATTGCATTTTCTCAAAACAAAAGAGAAAGTAATAATCCGTTGAACGATCTTACTCATCGCGAATTTGAAATTGCTGAATTTCTTGTAAAAGGATATGGTAATCTTGAGATTGCCAACGAATTGGATATAAAAATGACGACGGTAAGCACCCACAAATTAAATATTTTTAAAAAAACACATATCACCAATATTATTGAATTATCTGAATTGTTTAAAAAATTCAAGGTTGATTAGTTTAAATCTGTTATTATTTCAATTTTAGAGCCTTTACCGTCTTCGCTATAAAATTTTAGATCGCCGTTGAGTATATGAATTAATTCAATAATCATATGTATCCCGATTCCACTGTTTCTCAGCATTAATTTCTCGGTTGACTGTTGATTGCTCAATTGGTTGTAATATAGTAAGTCTTCTTCTTTAAACCCTTTTCCTGTGTCTTCCACAATCAGATATAGTTTTTTGTTTTTAATGTGGCTATATACTTTAATTACTCCATTTTCAGTATTTTTTATAGCATTGTCAAGGATGTTATGAAGAATAACGGATAATATGTCCTTATTTATTTTTGTGGTAACATTATTATCGATTTCATTTATTAAAATGTTATTCGAAGCTTCGGCAATTTCATGGAATAAATTGCATTTTGTTTGCACCAGTTCTTTTAGAAAATAGCTGGAATTTTCAGAAGAGTTTCCTTCAAAGAAAATTTTGGAATAAGTTAATAGGCTATCGATAAAATTGAATAATTGAAGAGTTGAAGAATAGACAGATTTTGTCATTTTTTTAAACTTTTCATCATCATAGACTTTAGATTCTTCATAGATATATTTATTGGTCATTGCCAAATATTTAAGAGGGCTTTTTATATCATGGCTTATGGTTCCTATCAGTTTTTTATGTTGAACAATTTCTGTGGATAATTCGATTTTAGTTTTTTCTAAATCAGTTATAATGTTGTGTAATTGCTCTTTTTTTGTTTTTAGGTCTTTTTCTGAAGCAATTATTTTTTTCAAAGTGATAACATAATAAACGCTTACACTACTAATTATTATTAATATGAAGAAAATATTGATGATGATTAAATTGTCTTTGATTTCTCGGGTTCCATCACCAACAATATTAGAGAATCTATCTGCAGCTGCACCTAGCCTTTCACATATCAAACTAATTTCGGATGAAAGTTTAAGTTTAGTTTGTTTATCTAATTTACCTGTTTTTATTTTTTTATGAACTTCAATGCCTATTTCATGAAGCTGATTTACTGATTGATCAGCATTAGACCACTCTAAGATTGCTTTTTTAAGAAATGGTACAGAATTGAAGTTTTTAAAAACCCAGATTAAATCATCAAAATCTTCTTCTTTGTTTCTCCCGGCCCTAAATCCTCTTTCAGCGATACTATCGTTAAGGTTTTGAGTCAAAGCTTCTCTTGCTATTTGGTCTCCTAGAGGAACACTTATTTCTTCATTAAATGATTTCCAACTTTTATCATTCTCTGTAAATAAATAGGTGATCAAATGGCGAGATGCCTTATTTTGACCTTTAGAGTAATGGGATTCCCCATTTACATATGCTCTTGATGCCGATAAAATTCTAATTGTGATATAATTTATAACAATTAATGAGTTGCATGAAAGAAACAGTATTACATAAAGGATGATTATGTTGTGATTTTTTGATTTTGGAATATTTGTTCTTTCGGCCATTTTTTTGTGTTGTTTGGAGTGTAATTTAGGAAATTTAGTTAATGTTTTTGGTTTTAATTAGCAAGAATTTGCTGTTTTTTATTTTATATTAATTCTTACAAAAAAGCTTAGTACTAATTTGATTTTTCTCTAGAATTAATTCTATACGATTCTAGGTTTTTGTTTGTTTAAATTTTGCTTTTGTCTTTTTGTAAAAGGATAGATTTACATAAGTGTTAGTTTTTTTACATCATTTTAAACTTTGGATAATGTTTTTTAATGGATATTGTGTTAATTTTTAATGTATAGTATTGATTTTTAACTATTAACTCTTTTTTATTGGTTTTTCGAAAATAATAAATAAAACCTTGAATCCTGTTTTGTTTCTAATGTTTAATACATAAGGTCTATGAGAAAAAATTACCCTAATTTTTCGATTAATCAATTTAATCAGATTGCTATACTAGAAACATTGATTCAAGGAATCTTCAGAAGAAAATTGTTTTTTTTTATATTTTATTTGAGAGCGTCAATAGCAATTTTAACACAATTCAATGCGGGAATTTTGCTTGAAATCAGAATTTATCTGAATGGTGTCAATAGAATCTACAAGCCCTCTTTTGTGAAAAGTATAATTTTTTAGACTTAAAATAAAAAAATATGTCCCAACTCATTTTTTTTAGAAAACTACGGTCTTCCAATCTTTTCATTCTTTTGATAGTTGTATTTCTATCCTGTGCATTGTTGATTATAATTAATTTTTTTACAATTAAAACTTTATCAGCAAGCAGAGCGTATGTTAATGGAGAATCTCATTATTCAAAAGCACAGAAAGATGCTGTTCGGCACCTTATAGTCTATATATACACACGAGATAATAGAGAATTGGAATTATATAAAGAAGAATTGAAAGTTCCTCAAGGTGACGGTATTGCCAGGGTTGGACTTTTGAATCATAAATCTGATGCAGTTATTAGAAATGGATTTTTGGATGGTCGAAATAAAGAAGAAGATTTGGATGACCTAATTTGGATGTTCAGAAATTTTAAAAACGTTTCTTTTATGGCAAAAGCCATTAAGGAATGGGAGCAAGCTGATATATACATTAATCAGTTATCAGTGATTGGTATTGATGCCGAAAGGAAGATTAAAACCTCGAAGTTCGATTCTGTAACTAAACAAAAAATGCTTTCTGAGATTGGTCTTCTCAGTAATGAATTAACAATAAATGAACGCAATTTTTCCAATACACTCGGAGACGGAACACTTATCATAAAAGGCTTATTAATCAATATAAACATCTTTTTTATTCTGATTATCATAAGTAGCGTGAGTTTTTATTATTCCATAATGATTAAAAGGCTTATTGCTTCAAAAAAAGAAATTGAGGTTAAAAACGAAAATTTGATTATCCTTAATGGCGAGCTCGATAATTTTGTTTACAGTGTTTCCCATGATTTGAGATCTCCTATTACTTCACTCAAAGGCTTAATTGAAGTAGCGAAACTAGAAGATGATTTAGAACAAATTAATTACTATTTGATGCTAATGAGTCAAAGTCTTAATAAGCAAGACCAGTTTATAAGAGATATTGTTGATTATTCAAAAAACAAAAGAATAGGAATAATTGTAAAGACAGTAAGTTTAAACAAACTAATAGAGGACGCTATCATTCTTCATAACCACAATTTGAATGAGGATAAAATTATTATCACTAAAAATTTGTTTGTTGATGAAGTTCGAAGTGATAGTTTAAGGTTGAAAATTATTTTAAACAATTTACTTTCTAATGCTATAAAATATCTTGATGAGAGCAAAAAAGAAATGACAATATCCATCAGAACGTATAATTCAGGAGTGTTTCATAAAATCGAAATTGAAGATAACGGGATTGGAATTCAAGACGAATATAAGGATCATATTTTTGATATGTTTTTTGCGATTAATAAGAATAAAGGTTCTGGTTTAGGTCTTTATATAGTTAAAGAAACTTTAGAAAAACTTAATGGAACGATTGCTGTGTTTTCTGAAAGTAATGTAGGAAGTAAGTTTACAATAACAATACCTAATTTATATCTATATGGAAACTAATTATGCCTTTTTGGTAATAGAAGACAATCAAATTGATCAGTTTATTACAAAACAATTATTTAAGAAAATACTAGATATCTCCGAAATAAATATTGTAAACAATGGTAAAGAAGGAATCAAATGGGTGTGTGAAAATAGGAAAATAATTAACGAGTCACTAATTATTCTATTGGACATTCAGATGCCAATTATGAATGGATCTCAATTTTTGCTTGAGTATGAGAAATTAGAAGATGAACTAAAAAGAAGAACTCAAATTTTTATGCTTTCCTCTTCATTAGATACTGATGAAATTGAAAATCTCAAAAGTAATGTTTATGTCACGGATTTTTTAAATAAACCAATTTGCGTTAAGGAATTTGGTAAAAGGATATATTCTAATTTATAGAAATAGCTTTTTACTTTTTATAGGTTAGAATGTTTGTGTAGTTATAGATTTTGAATTGGCTTAAGAGGTCGTTTGTGGAGGCATTCTTTTCTCAGGGATAATACAGGAGATGAAGATGCTGTATGAATGGAAAATGCTTGAATCCTTGCCTTGTATTATGATATATAAATATAAGTTATAGAGGGCGGTGTAATGTGGGAGTTGTTGATTATTAGTTAATTAATGAGTTGTTTAAATTTTTGATTTTGAAGAAAATGAAAAGAAACAAGTTTTGTCGTTAATTTTTCAGCATATTTTATCTGTTTTATTTGCTGTATGTTGATTTTGATTTATAAATGTTAATTTTTTTAATTTTTCAACCAAAAACCAATCAAATTATGAAAAGAAAATTATTTCTTGGCTTGTGGCTTTCATTACTATTCGTTGCAATTTCAGCTTTATTTTGGAAGAATGAATACAAATACAGCTTGCCAACACCCATTCCTAAAAATCACCATGATGTTGCTATGGGGACACATATTGATTTAGGAAAAAGGGATGTTAAAAAGGACAAACCTGTTTTTATTCATTTTTTTAATCCTGATTGCCCATGTTCGAGATTCAATGTGCCACACGTAAGTGAATTAATTAAAAAATATGGTGACAAAATAGATTTTAAAATTGTAGTTCTTAATAAAGAAAAGGACTTTACTGTGGCTGAAATCCAAAATAAATTTGGTGCCACCGTACCTGTGTTTTTTGATGAAGAAATTGCTAAAAAATGCGGTGTTTTCTCTACTCCGCAAGCCGTTCTTATTGATGCCACCCAAAATTTATATTATCGTGGGAACTACAACAAAACAAGATATTGTACTGATGCAAAAAGTAATTATGCACAAATGGCAATAGATTCTTTACTAAGCCAAAATATTACTCCTTCGTTTGATGCTTTAGCATTAAGATCTTACGGATGTTCTTTACCCAAATGTATCAAATAAACCTTAACCTTAACCATTAATTAGTTACTATGAAAACAAAAGCAAGTTTGAATGAACAAGATTACCTCCACAGTTTTATGTCAACAATGACACGAAAATCAGATACTATTATTAATTATGTTCTTGTAATCTATTTTCTTCTCGGAATAGTATTGTCTTATAAATATGATACCTGGGAAATTGGTATTGGCGTTGGAAGTCTAAATTTAATCGCTTATTATTCTGCAAAATGGATTCTAAAAAAATCAAAACTATATCAATATGTACTATCTATAATCTTAGCGGTATTTATGGCACAGTATATTTATCAAATGCACGGTATGTTTGAAATGCACTTCACAGTGTTTATTGCCAGTACAATTTTGATTATTTATCAAAATTGGAAATTGCAAATTCCGCTAACGCTTTTGGTGGTTCTGCATCATGGTGGAATGGCTTATTTACAGAATTTTGTTTACACTGATAGGAATGGGCCACAAATATATTTTTCTCAAGTTAATTTTGATGTTGAAACATTTCTTGTCCATGTTGTGTTGGCAGCTGTTGTTTTCTTTATGAATGGATACTGGTCTTATTATTTTAAAGAGCATAGTGAAGTTCATATTTCTAAGATTTCTGATGAATATGAATTGGAGAATATCAAGTTGGCATCAGAGAAATATAGTTCTTTAGCAGCTACAAATGAGTTTAATACTTTTATTCATAAAACAGCGCAGGACTTGAAATCACCATTAAACTCCGTATTGGACCTTATTGATGTATCAAAAGAACATACTGACAATGAAGTGCTTTTGAGTTATTTTGATTTGATTAAAGAAAATACCCAAAAAATTGATGTTTTAGTAAATGATATTCGCGGTAAATCAGTTAGTAGGGTCGTTGGGTTTCGTGATTAATCATTCTATGATTTATTGAAGAAATACTCGGAATCACATTCAAAGGAAAACAGTTATTAGGTCTTTTTCGGCCAACATGCTTTATAAAAAGCAATTCATTTTATATACAAAAAACAATATTTATGGAAATAAGAACTACACGCCCAACTCCATCTGACAGGGAAGTCGATTGGAACAAAAGTAAAGTACTGTTAAGTAAAACAGATCCCAAAGGAACAATTTTATATGCCAATGAAGATTTTATTGACGTGTCAGGTTATGATGAGTTTGAACTGATTGGTCAACCGCATAATATTATTAGACACCCTGATATGCCAAAAGTGATTTTTAAATTTCTGTGGGATAGTATTCAAGCCAATAAAAACATTCATGCCATTATCAAAAACATGTCAAAAACAGGCAGATATTATTGGGTGATTACCGATTTTAAAATTATTACAGATTCTGATGGTTCCATTGCTGGATTCTTTGGAACTAGAAAATCAGTTTCTGAAGATATTATAGTGAAGTTTATTGAACCTCTATATAAAAAGCTGATACATATAGAAGAAGCTAGTGGACTTAAAGCTTCTGAGGAATATTTGATTGGTTTTTTAGAAGAACGAAAAAAGACTTATATGGAATATATAGATCATCTTATAGCAACTGGAAAAGATGATAAGGATAAAATCAAAAAAGGAATTTTTACAGGAGTTTTTTCTAAAAAGAAATAGATAGAATAAATTTTGAGTTTTAAGTCTTTCCAATTTGATTTAACTAATTATAATAAATCTATTTCGAGACATTTATTAAGGCGACAAACAATCAGACGTTTGTCGCTTTTTTTGTTAATGTTGGAATTTGAGAGTTTGGACAGTATTTCGTCAAAGTCTAATTCTAAAATCAGGTATACACTAGTTCGCTGAACTCTTAATCATGAAGTTTTGTCTAAAATTATTGTAGCCTGAACCAAGTTTTGGTAGGTGTAACGTCACTTTTCGTATCCTAACTGGGAAACAACAGATTCCTTCTTTTCGGCAGTAGTACTGAGCATTATCATGAGTTTATATTTCCTGTATTGCCTTTTTTGGAGCCACTTTCATAAGGATGTTTTTTGCGTATTACTATTTCAAGATCAAGTAAGTAAGGGTGGTCTGTATTTGTAATATTAATCAATTCTCTTAAAAATATAGTACTAATTTAATTTTCCTCTAGTATTAATTCTATGCAGCTATCGGTTTTTGTTTGCAGTAATTTTTCAGCTACTCTTTTATAATACAATAAATTTACTTTGCTAATAAGTTCTTTGAGTCACTATTCAACGTTATTTATAAAAATTACTTCTGTAATAAATATTTCGTTAAATGTTTTTTTTATGACCTAATGTCGATTTGTTGTTAAAATGAAAAGAGTTAGGAATCAGGTCTTGTCTAAAAAGTTTAATCCTTTATTTTATGAGAAAAAAATACCCAAACCTTTCGATTAATCAATTAGATCAATCTACTGTATTAGAAATATTGATTAAAGGAGTGTTCAAAAGAATATTGTTTTCTATGATATTTTGTGTGTTTGCTACGACGACTATTTCGGCTCAATGCAATACTGAAACTCCACTTCCTTTTATTAACTCCACTTTTGGGAATTTGTCGGCAACAAGTAGTCTTGGTGGTGTGTGTTTACTTTGCTCAGCTTTTAATGAATCTAGACTTATTGATGCAGATTTAAATAATTTTGCAACTGCTACTGTTACTATTGGCGTTGCTGGTTCTGCAAATTATAGAGTCACAGATAACGATACAGATTATCTCGCTGGTACTTATGCGGGTTATAGGATTGATACTGGTGGTTTATTGAGTGTGAATTTGTTGAGTTCTATTATAATCAGAACTTATCTGAATGGTGTCCTGAGAGAAACATCTACGGGTTCTTCGCTTTTGGGTGTGGGATTACTCAATGGTTCTGGCAATAATTATGTAGTAGGTTTCAATACGAAAAAAAGTTTTGATGCTATTGAAATTTCAGTAGGAAGCTTAGTTGGTTTGTTGAATATGGTTAATGTTTATTATCCAGTAATAAGAAATTATTGTACAGGTCCAGCTTTGAGCTGTAATACGGCAACCGCAATGAATCTCCCAATATATCCTGTTAGTTTAGAAGCATCTCACACAGGCGTTTCGGGAATTACTGTTGGGAATATTTATAATGCTGAAAATGTGATTAGCTCCAATACAGGGGATTATGCTACAATATCTTTAACTGCAGGTATTGCAAGTTCAGGAAGTATTTCAGTAAAAGACCAACTTACAGATTACCCATCAGGAACTTATGCTGGTTTTGAAATAGAAAATTCTAATTTGCTAAGTGTTTCCGCTTTGGGGAATGTACGTATAACAACCTATTTAAATGGTGCACCACAAGATCAGTTTTTTGGAAATAATTTAGTTGTAAATGGTACTTTGTTAAATAATTCAGGTCGATATAAACTAGGTTTTGTGTCAACAAAATCCTTTGATGAAGTTCAAATTTCGATTAATCAAACGGTGGCATTGAATTTGGGTTCAACAAGAGTTTACAGTGCTGTTTTCGAAAATTTCTGTGCTGGACCTGATTTAGTTTGTAACACACAAACAGGAATGATTGCTCCAACTTATCCGGTTTATATTAATGGTGTAAATACAGGTATTGACGGTTTGGTTTGTGCACTTTGTTCTATAAATAATTCGGAGAATTTAATTGACCAAAACAC
The DNA here is from genome assembly GCF_031456055.1 of Flavobacterium granuli. GTDB lineage: Bacteria > Bacteroidota > Bacteroidia > Flavobacteriales > Flavobacteriaceae > Flavobacterium > Flavobacterium granuli_A. Next base: position 197,705 of record NZ_JAVDTX010000005.1, on the reverse strand, counting down.
ATCCAATTTTGCTCAAATCAATTTAACAGCAAGTGTTGGAAACAGTGGTAGTATTTCGGTAAAAGATCAGATAACGGATTATCCGATAGGTTCTTTTGTTGGTTTTACGGTTGAAAATCCTTCATTGTTGAATGTGAATGCCCTTGATGCTATTACTATAAGAACGTATCTTAATGGAGTACTTCAGGAAATTAAATTTGGAAATTCTGCATTGGCTACAGTTGGCACTAATCTTTTGGTAGGAAGCAGTAAACATACAATTGGTTTTGTATCAACTAAAGCTTTTGATGAAGCTCGAATTACTATAACAAATACAGCAACGGTAAGTTTGGGTGTAGTGAATGTATATAATGCAGTTTTTCAAAAATTATGTCCGGTAACTTTAGAATGTAACAAAACGTACGCGTTGACAAATCCAACATTTCCTGTAGTCATTGATAGTGGTAAAACAGGTGTTGATGGATTGGCCTGTGTAGCTTGTGCTGTGAATAACACAAATAATGTTATAACAGCAAGCACTACCGATTTTGCCACAATTTTGGTGACAGCAGGCGTGATTTCACCAGCTTCTATAGCTGTTTTGGATCAATTATCTACATATCCTGTAGGTACTTATGCCGGATTTACCATAAAGGATTTAAATAGCTTAATTCAGTTGGATCTATTCAGCTCTTTAACAATTTCTACTTATTTGGATGGAGTATTAAGAGAGTCAAAAAGTGCTTCGCAGTTACTAAATCTATCTTTATTGACACCTTTTGGTTCTGGTTCTGGTGTCTATAATGTAGGTTTCAAGTCCACTCAAACTTTTGACGAAATCAGAATTAGTGTTGGTGCACTTGCAAGTGTAATAAATGACATTAATGTATATGGAGCATTTGTTAACACAGCAAATACAAGTGGAGGGACATTATATTGTGCCGTCATTGATGCTGTTGATGATGTTCTTTCTCCTACTGTTGGTGCTGTTGGCAACACTAATGCAGGTAATGTATTGGCTAATGATACTTTAAACGGAAATCCAGCCACCGTTAATGAAATTAACTTGTCAGTAATTACTCCAGCAACACCAATGGCAGTTGGGGCATCTGTACCTTTTATAGATCCTTTGACAGGAGTTATAAATATTCCTCCAGGAACTCCAAGTGGTAATTATTCAATTACTTACCAAATTTGCTACAAATTGAATTCATTGACTTGTGATTCGGCGACAGTGACGGTTTTGGTTACGTCAGCGGTTATCGATGCAACAAATGACAGTAATAGCACAACAATTTATGGAGCGACTGGAGGTAATACAGGAATTAATGTTTATGCCAATGATACTTTAAATGGTATTCCTGTAGTTCCATCAGATGTTATCTTGACTTCTTTACCTAACGGACCACTTACTGTAAATACAGATGGCAGCGTATTAGTAGCTCCAAATACTCCAGGTGGGACTTATACAATAGATTATACTATTTGCGAAAAATTAAATTCTTCAAATTGTGATACTGCTACGGTTACAGTTTTTGTCTCTTCTCCAAGCATAGCCTTGGTGAAAGTTGGAGCTGTAGGGGGCACTGGAGCAGTAACCGATTTGGTTAGTTATACTTTCACAGTTACTAATACAGGAAATACTACCTTGACCAATATCATTATCAATGACCCATTAACTGGCAGTACAAACTTAGCGGTAACTCCAAGTACATTGGCACCAAACGAAATTGGCACTGCGACCGCAACTTATACAATTCAGCAAGCTGATGTGAATGCTGGACAGGTAACAAACAGTGCAACAGTGACAGGAACTACGCCAACGAACGGAACAGTGACAGATACTTCAGGAACAACAATTACTACTGATGACCCCACAGTTACTACTTTGACCTCAACTCCAAGCATTGCTTTGGTAAAAACTGGAGCGGTTGGTGGAACTGGGACAGTAGGAAATATGGTTACCTATACTTTCACTGTAACAAACACTGGGAATACCACTTTAACTAATGTCATTATCAATGATGCTTTGACCAATAGTGTGAATTTAACTGTAACTCCAAATACACTGGCACCAAATGCAGTAGGAACCGCAACTGCAACTTATACAATCCAACAAGTTAATGTAAATGCAGGGCAAGTAACCAACAGCGCTACAGTGACTGGAACTACACCAACGAACGGAACAGTGACTGATACTTCAGGAACAACAATTACTACTGATGACCCCACAGTTACTACTTTGACCCCAAGTCCAAGCATTGCTGTGGTGAAAACGGGAGTAATAGGTGGAACTGGTGAAGTAGGGTATATGATTACTTACACTTTTACAGTTACGAATACTGGAAATACTACTTTGAACAATATTGTTATAAATGATGCCTTAACCAACAGTGTGAATTTAGCAGTAAGTCCAAGTACATTGGCTCCAAATGCCACAGGAACGGCAACGGCCAGTTATACTATTCAACAATCGGATATGGATGCAGGGCAAGTAACCAATAGTGCTACTGTAACGGGAACTACACCAACGGGCGGAACAGTTACTGATATTTCAGGTACAACGATTACTACCGATGACGACACTGTAAATATTTTGATTCAAAAACCTAGTATTGCTTTGGTAAAAACAGGAGCGGTAGGCGGAACAGGAGCGGTGGGTGATTTGATTACTTATACTTTCGCCATAACTAATACAGGAAATACCACTTTGAGCAATATTATAATCGATGATGCTTTAACTAATAGTGTGGATTTAGTGATAACTAACTCATTAGCTCCAAATGCAACAGAAACTACGACTGTAACTTATACAATTCAGCAATCAGATATTGATGCTGGAAAAGTGACCAATACTGCTACCGTAACAGGAACTACACCATTAGGCGGAACTGTAACTGACATTTCAGGAACAACAATTACTACTGACGACCCTACAGAAACTGTGCTTGCTCCAAGTTCGAGTGTTGCTTTGGTAAAAGTAGGTGTAGTAGGAGGAACGGTTGCAGTAGGTGATGTAATCACTTATGGTTTCACGGTGACTAACACAGGAAATACCACATTGAATAATATCATCATAAATGATGCCTTGACTAATAGCGTGAATCTAGTCGTAACTCCAAGTATATTGGTACCAAACGGAATAGGAACTGCGACTACAACTTATACGATTACCCAATCAGATATTGATGCTGGAAAAGTGACCAATACTGCTACCGTAACAGCCATAACCCCAACTAACGGAACAGTGACTGATACTTCAGGAACAACAATTATTACTGATGACCCCACTGTTACTACTTTGACTCCAAGTCCAAGCATTGCTGTGGTGAAAACGGGAGTAATAGGTGGAACTGGTGAAGTAGGGTATATGATTACTTACACTTTTACAGTTACGAATACTGGAAATATGACTTTAAATAATATTGTTATCAATGATGCTTTGACTAATAGCGTGAATTTAGCAGTAAGTCCAAGCACATTGGCTCCAAATGCCACAGGAACGGCAACGGCCAGTTACACTATTCAACAATCGGACATGGATGCAGGGCAAGTAACCAATAGTGCCACTGTAACGGGAACTACACCAACGGGCGGAACAGTTACTGATATTTCAGGTACAACTATTACTACCGATGACGATACTGTAAAAATTTTGATTCAAAAACCTAGTATTGCTTTGGTAAAAACAGGAGCGGTAGGCGGAACAGGAGCGGTGGGTGATTTGATAACTTATACTTTCGCTATAACTAATACAGGAAATACCACTTTGAGCAATATTATAATCGATGATGTTTTAACTAATAGTGTGGATTTGTTGATAACTAATATATTAGCTCCAAATGCAACAGAAACTGTGACTGTAACTTATACAATTCAGCAAGCTGATGTGAATGCTGGGCAGGTAACAAACAGTGCTACAGTGACTGGAACTACGCCAACGAACGGAACAGTGACAGATACTTCAGGAACAACAATTACTACTGATGACCCCACAGTTACTACTTTGACCTCAACTCCAAGCATTGCTTTGGTAAAAACTGGAGCGGTTGGTGGAACTGGGACAGTAGGAAATATGGTTACCTATACTTTCACTGTAACCAATACAGGGAATACCACTTTAACTAATGTCATTATCAATGATGCTTTGACCAATAGTGTGAATTTAACTGTAACTCCAAATACACTGGCACCAAATGCAGTAGGAACCGCAACCGCAACTTATACAATCCAACAAGTTAATGTAAATGCAGGGCAAGTAACCAACAGCGCTACAGTGACTGGAACTACACCAACGAACGGAACAGTGACTGATACTTCAGGAACAACAATTACTACTGATGACCCCACAGTTACTACTTTGACCCCAAGTCCAAGCATTGCTGTGGTGAAAACGGGAGTAATAGGTGGAACTGGTGAAGTAGGGTATATGATTACTTACACTTTTACAGTTACGAATACTGGAAATACTACTTTGAACAATATTGTTATAAATGATGCCTTAACCAACAGTGTGAATTTAGCAGTAAGTCCAAGTACATTGGCTCCAAATGCCACAGGAACGGCAACAGCCAGTTATACTATTCAACAATCGGATATGGATGCAGGGCAAGTAACCAATAGTGCCACTGCGACGGGAACAACTCCAACGGGCGGAACAGTTACCGATATTTCAGGTACAACGATTACTACCGATGACGACACTGTAAATATTTTGATTCAAAAACCTAGTATTGCTTTGGTAAAAACAGGAGCGGTAGGCGGAACAGGAGCGGTGGGTGATTTGATTACTTATACTTTCGCTATAACTAATACAGGAAATACCACTTTGAGCAATATTATAATCGATGATGCTTTAACTAATAGTGTGGATTTGTTGATAACTAACATATTAGCTCCAAATGCAACAGAAACTGCGACTGTAACTTATACAATTCAGCAATCAGATATTGATGCTGGAAAAGTGACAAATACTGCTACAGTGACTGGAACTACGCCAACTAACGGAACAGTGACTGATACTTCAGGAACAACAATTACTACTGATGACCCTACAGAAACTGTGCTTACTCCAAGTTCGAGTGTTGCTTTGGTAAAAGTAGGTGTAGTAGGAGGAACGGTTGCAGTAGGTGATGTAATCACTTATGGTTTCACGGTGACCAACACAGGAAATACGACTTTAAGTAATATCATCATAAATGATGCTTTGACTAATAGCGTGAATTTGGCGATAAACCCAAGTTCATTGTCACCAAATGAAATAGGAACTGCAACAGTAACCTATACAATTTCGCAATCAGATATTGACAAAGGGTTTGTGACCAATAGTGCCACGGTATCAGCAACAACTCCAACGAACGGAACTGTGACTGATACATCAGGAACAACAATTACTACTGATGACCCTACGGAAACTGTGCTTACTCCAAGTTCGAGTGTTGCTTTGGTAAAAGTAGGTGTAGTAGGAGGAACGGTTGCAGTAGGTGATGTAATCACTTATGGTTTCACGGTGACCAACACAGGAAATACCACATTAAAGGATATTGTCATCAATGATGCTTTGACTAATAGCGTGAATTTGGCGATAAGCCCAAGTTCATTGTCACCAAATGAAATAGGAACTGCAACAGTAACCTATACAATTTCGCAATCAGATATTGACAAAGGGTTTGTGACCAATAGTGCCACCGTAACAGCAATAACTCCAACGAATGGAACGGTGACTGATACATCAGGGACAACAATTACGAACGACAACGATACAGTAACGATACTGACTCAAAGCCCAAGTATTGCAGTTGTGAAAACTGGAATAGTGAGTGGAATTGGAAAGCAAGGAGATTTAATCACCTATACTTTCACGGTGACAAACACAGGGAATACCACCTTGAGTAATATCGTTGTCAATGATGCTTTGACTAATAGTGTGAATCTGGTGGTAAGCCCAAGTATATTGGCGCCAAACGGAATTGGAACTGCGACTGCAACTTATACAATCAAAGAATCCGATTTGAATACGGGTACAGTAACCAACAGTGCTACGGTAACGGGAACTACCCCAACAAACGGAACAGTGACTGATATTTCGGGAACTACAATTACTGACGACATCCCAACAGTAACTACACTGAATTCACAGATTAGTATTAAAATCATGAAAGAGGGTGTTTATGAAGACAAAAATAACGATGGTATAGCGAATATAGGAGATGTTGTAAATTATACGTTTACGATAACGAACACAGGTAATGGTGTTTTGGGAGATATTAAAATAAAGGATGATAATGTTCCAGCAGTTAGAGGAGTTTTGAGTGCTTTGGCCGCAGGTGCCTCCGATGGTATCACTTTCACAGCTGTGTATCCAATTACCGATGCGGATATAGCATTAGGATATGTTTATAATTCAGCTTTAGCATCAGCAATTTCTTCTGCAAACGCAACAGTTACAGCTTTATCTGAAGATCCTACTCCATGTGTTTTATGTCCAACAAATTCTAATTGCTTGACTTGTACAATTACAGCTATCCCTCAAGTATCCTCAATCGCAATTGTAAAAAAAGCAGTATTTGATGATAATAATGGAGATGGGTATGCAGTAATTGGAGAAACAATAAGTTATACTTTCACGGTTATGAATACTGGTAATTTACCACTTACAAATGTTATAGTTACTGATGCTTTACCAGGAATTGTGATTACAGGTGGTCCAATAAACTTAGCCGCAGGAGCAACTGATGGTACATCGTTTCATGGTATTTATCATTTAACTCAGCAAGATATTATTAGGGGAACTGTAAGCAATCAAGCTATAGTGAAAGGAATAACTCCATCTGGAACAGAAGTTGTCGATATGTCAGATGATGATAGTATTTTACAGGATGAACCCACAGTTTTGGGTATTGAGGGTTGTAGTCTGGAAGTTTTTAATGCAGTATCTCCTGATGGTGATGGTTTAAATGATTTCTTCCGTATTCGAGGTATAGAATGTTACCCAAAAAACACAGCGCAAATCTTTAATCGTTGGGGAGTTAAGGTATATGAGGCCGACGGGTATAATAATGATACCGTAATTTTTAACGGTATTTCTGAAGGAAGGGTAACGGTCAATAAATCTGAAGGGTTACCAAGCGGGACGTATTTTTATATTGTAAAGTACGAAGATTTTAGTGGTAACGGAATTGAAAAATCGGGTTATCTGAATTTAAGCAGAGATTAATTTGAAAATTTTCGAGTCATCATTATTATTTCTTCAGATAAAAAAAACAATAAATACCTACATATGAAAAACCTAGTAATTATTTTATTGTTAGTGAATATATCGATATATGCACAACAAGACGCACAATATACAAACTACATGTATAATACAATTAACATCAATCCGGCATACGCAGGTAGCCGTGGAGTAACGAGCATTTTTGGTTTGCATAGAACCCAGTGGGTGGGACTTGATGGAGCCCCGGTAACTAATACGCTTTCCGTAAATACTCCAATCCAAAATTCAAATGTAGGCATTGGTTTGTCTTTTGTAAATGATAGAATTGGGGCATCAGATGAGTCTTCAATTTCTGCCGATGTATCTTATACCATTCAAACTTCTAGTGATTATAAATTGTCAGTAGGATTGAAAGGAACTGCTAATTTATTGAATGTTGATTATTCAAAACTAAATCGATATGATTTGAATGACCCTAGATTTCAAAATAATGTTGATAATGAATTTTCACCCAATATAGGTGCGGGAATCTATTTTTATTCAGATAAACTTTATTTAGGATTATCTGTTCCTAATTTCTTGGAAACCGATAGTTATAACGATAATGCAACTGCTACTTCCTTAGAGCGTATGCATACCTATTTAATAGGAGGATATGTTTTTGATTTAAGTTCCAGTATTCAATTTAAACCAGCCTTTATGTGTAAGACAACCCAAGGGGCTCCATTGCAGGTTGATTTATCTGCAAATTTTTTATTCAATGAAAAATTTGTTTTGGGTGCGGCTTGGAGATGGGATGCTGCCATGAGCTTTTTGGCCGGTTTTCAAATCAATCAAGGCCTATACATTGGGTATGGTTATGATTTAGAAACTACCAAATTGGCCAATTATAATTCGGGTTCGCACGAAATATTTTTGCGTTTTGAGTTGTTCAAAAAACAGGAGAGAGTTGTATCACCAAGATTTTTCTAAAAAACGAGACAATTATGAAAAAAATAACTACCTATTTTATAGTGTTTATCATTGGTGTGATGAATGTATATTCGCAAAAGTCAAGTTTAGCCAAAGGAGATAAAGAGTACGGTCAATTTGCTTATGTTGATGCCATAAATACTTATGAAAGATTATTTGAGAAAGGATACAAATCTCCAGAAATGCTCGAAAAATTAGGGAATTCCTATTATTTCAAAGCAGATTTACAAAATGCAGCCAAATGGTACGGTGAATTATATTCATTGGCACCTGATTTAACACCAGAATATTATTATCGTTATGCACAATCTTTAAAGGCGATTAAAGAATACGATACCGCGGATAAAATGATGGCAAAATTTAGCCAAATGAATATTAATGATAGGAGAGCAAAATTGGCAGTTGAACAAAAAGACTATTTGGCCATAATCAAGAAAAATTCTGGGAGATATGCTATTGAAGACGCTGGAATCAATACTGAAAATTCTGATTTTGGAAGTTCTTTTTTTGGAGATAAGATCGTTTTTACTTCAGGCAGACCCAGTGGAAAAGTATATGAGAAAAAGGATTCCTGGACAGGCGAAGGTTTCACAAATCTATATATAGCCACTAAAAGTGATAATGGAGCACTTTCTGCAGCCGAACGTGTTTCTGGAAACATTAACTCCAAATACAATGAGTCAACGGCTGTTTTTACCAGAGATGGAGAAACCGTTTATTTTACCAGAAACAATTATTTGGAAAAAAAAGGAAAAGATAAAAACGGAACAATAAATTTGAAAATATATCGAGCAACATTGAAAAAAGGAGCTTGGGAAAATATAACCGAATTGCCTTTTAATAGTGATAATTACAGCGTAGCCCATCCTGCTCTAAGTCCTGATGAGAAATATTTATATTTTGCATCTGATATGCCTGGAACATTAGGACAATCTGATATTTATAAAGTTGCCATTAATTTAGATGGGACTTTTGGAACTCCAGAGAACTTAGGCGATATTATTAATACTGAGGGAAGAGAAACATTTCCATTTGTTACAGAAGATAATGAACTTTATTTTTCTTCAGATGGACATCCGGGATTGGGGGGACTGGATGTATTTGTTTATAAAGTAGAAAATGCAAAATGGTATAAAAAAGTATTGAATGTGGGCGAAACATTGAATAGTTCAAAAGATGATTTTGGTTTCTTGATTAACACGGTCACAAAGCTGGGCTATTTCACATCCAATAGAGATGGAGGAGTGGGGAATGATGATATCTATAAGTTTAAAGAGCTTAAAAAAATCCAATATCCCTGCGAACAATTTTTAGCTGGTAAAGTAACGGATAAAACAACGGGAATAGCATTGGATGGATCAAAAGTGACTTTGTTTGACAGTGAGTACAAAATGCTAAAAGTAGTTATGGCAGATAACAAAGGGGAGTTTGATTTTGGACCAATTGAGTGCAATGCCAAATATTACATCAGAGCAGATAAAGTAGCTTACAGCACAATTGAAGTACCAGTGGTTATCGCTAATGAATCCGGAACAACATTCGTTCCGTTGATGTTAGACAAAGCCATTAAAGAATTGAAACTTGGTGACGATTTAGCAATAGTTTTAGAATTGAAAACGATCTTATTTGATTTGAATAAGTCCAATATTCGCCCCGATGCTGCCATAGAGTTGGCTAAAATTTTGGATGTTATGCAACAAAATCCAAATATAAAAGTGGATATTCGGTCTCATACTGATAGCAGAAACACTGCAGAATATAATAGAAAACTGTCTGATAGAAGAGCCAAATCGACTATGGCATGGCTAGTAAAAAATGGAATTGATAAAACCCGTTTGACAGCCAAAGGTTATGGTGAATCTCAGTTATTGAATAAATGTTCAGATGGCGCAAAATGTTCGGAAGCTGAACATCAAGCCAACAGAAGAAGCGAATTTATTATTGTTAAGTAATTAGGGATACTATAATTAAGAGGTGAAATGTTTTAATTAAATTATATGATAAAAGGCGTTAATTCATAATGTAATTAACGCCTTTTATGATGTTTTTAATGAATTACTTCCCGATGCAGAAAATAGTAGTCCCATGTTTACTGGGCTTAACAGATTTAGAGGTACAAATGAGGTACAAATCTGAACAAAATATCGCAAAATAAAACAAACAAACCTTATTCATTTTTTCAATTGGAATGCAGAATTTTGTTAAACTGTAATAACATCTTTTTTAAGAACACATTAATCCAGTGGTTGAAGCAAAGTTATAAAATTTTGTTATACATTTTTATATTTTTATGGATCCCACTTAAGTCGTTTACTTTTATAAAAGTTATGGTTCTAACTTCTTATTACCTTCGAAATTGTAGACACTTACATATAGAAATTAATTCTGGATATACCTATCCATCAATCTCGCCGACCCAATTCCATGGAGAATCTATGAAAAAGAAAAGAGCTATAAAGAAAGGGTAATATTTTAATTATATTTGAATACTAATTAGCAAATGAAAAAGAGTAGCATTTAATAAAATATGAAAGTGTTTATTTTACTATGGAATTAGGTGGTCACTTTAAATTGTAATTTGCAGAGTGTCAAAAAAAAGATAAAAATTTGATGATATCTTAAAGTTTTATTTTGAATAGAAAATAAGACCTTATGTAATTTTAAAAGTAAATACTATGGAGAAAAGCAAGATCATTAATTGTCACGCTCATGTTTTTACAGGCGATCATGTTCCGTCGTATTTGGCTAAAACTTTTCTTCCATGGCCTTTCTATTACTTTTTACCTCTTACACCCTTAGTCAAGTTATTCAGGTTTTGGTATAATGGCCCCTACAGGCTGCAGTTTAAACCATTATATAAAAAATGTAGTGCCAATTTATATAAAGCAAAAATTTTTATAATACGCAACACTATTCTATCAACACTGCGCACCATTGTAGGTTTATGGCTGACAATAGATGTGTTTTTTATTATTTTCAATTCCTTCGAAAGTGCTAGAAACCCAAGCAAAAATTGTGTTGATAGTCTTTATAAAGATTTAGAGGGGCTGCTGATAATTCCGGATTCTTTTTTAGGCAAAACTTTTGTTGTAGTGTGTCTGATAGTTTTTTATAAGCCTGGAAGAAATTTTTTATTTTTTCTGTTTTCAAAAATATGGTCTTTTCTTGGAGTATTCATGGGCAGTGAAAGCAAGAAACTGGCCAAAAGATATCTAAACCTTGTACGATTTGCTCTGTATGATAATCAGTTTAATATTTTTGGCAGACTTAAAGGACAATACCCGCAAGGCACTGGTTTTGTGCTACTTCCTATGGATATGGAATATATGGAAGCCGGAAGTCTTAAGAGTGGGAAGCGTTATGCAGATCAGATGGAACAGCTCGCTGAGATAAAAGAGAATAATAAAGATACAGCTTTTCCATTTGTATTTGCGGAACCAAGACGTATGAGGGAGGAAGGTATCAGTCATTTTGATTTCGAAGTAAATCATGACAAAATAGTACTTAAGGAATGTTTTATAAAAGAATATATTGAGCAAAAAGGTTTCAGTGGTTTTAAGATTTATCCAGCTTTAGGTTACTATCCATTTGATGAAACACTACTGCCATTGTGGAAATATGCCGCAGATGCTGGTCTGCCTATTTTAACCCATTGCATACGTGGAACTATCTTTTATCGCGGGTCAAAGAAAAAGGACTGGGATTATCATCCTTTGTTTGTAGAATCTTTTGGTGAAGGCATCTATAAAAGTATGCTGCTGCCTGAGATAAAAAACAGTGACTTCATCAATAACTTTACTCATCCACTAAATTACCTATGTCTTTTGGATTGTGAGTTATTAAAGGCACTGGTAATTAACGCTAAAGATGATCGTATTAGAGAAGTTTTCGGTTATGATAAAGAATCAAATACTATTAAATATGACCTTTCTCATTTGAAATTATGCTTCGGGCATTACGGAGGAGACGATGAATGGTTGAAATACTTGGAATCAGACCGTTATGATCACAATAATCAACTGGCAAAACATCCTTCGGCAGGTATAATTTTCAATAAGACAATAGATGGAGCACCTTCAATAGGTAAGATAGAGCAATTGTGGAAACATGCGGACTGGTATTCAATTATAAGTAGTATGATGCTTCAGTATGAGAATGTATATGCAGATTTGAGTTACATCATTCATAGTCAGGAAATACAACCTCTTTTAAAACAAACATTACTCAATGAAGGTCTTAGAAAAAAAGTACTTTTTGGAACTGATTTTTATGTTGTTCGAAATCACCGCTCTGAAAAAGATATGTTGGCAGGAATACTTAAAAATTTGACTGAAGAAGATTTTGATCAGATTGCACGAATTAACCCGGAATTATTCCTTAAGAAAAACGTTTAATAAATGATAAAGCTAGAGAGGGGACCGGTTCCAAGTTTTTTTGAGAGCCCACAGTTTATGGATGCCATAAATAAACTTGAGAAAGATTTTAATGATAGTGAAAGACAACAGCGACTGAGATTTAATGTTAGTTTTATTCCACGGATTAAAGCATATCTAATGGAAAATTTTCATCGGAAATGTATGTACTGTGAAACAAAGCTTGGCGTTTCCGATGAAGGGACGATGGATCCGTTTCGCCCCAGAAGCGGAGCCAGGGGCCTTGATCAAAAAAAGTACGCGTCAACACATTACTGGTGGCTTTATTATGAATGGGACAACATGATGCTGAGTTGCAGTACCTGCAATTTGAAGTATAAAAGAGATTTTTTTCCTTTGGAAGATGAAATTTTGAGAGCACCAGTTGGAACCAAAGGGATGGAATTATTAAATGAAAAACCATTGCTGATTGATCCTTGTTTAGAAAATCCTGAAGAGCATCTGTCTTTTAGTGAAGACGGGCTTGTTTCTGCTCTCACTCCTAAAGGACAGGTAACCATAGAGGTTCTGGGTTTAAACCGTCAACCATTAATATATGAAAGAAAAGAGTGTGCAATTGATCTTCGTTTGAAGCTCAGAACCCTTGAAAAAAAGGCTATTGATTATTCAGTGGCCGAATCTCTTATTTTTCATATAAACAAACTATTATCAGGAACCGAATTAGAATATTCTGCTGTTCAAAAGGCAGTATTCTCAAAATGGTATGAAAAAAATATTTTTAATTGGGAACGTTTAAAGAATAATACAAAAAATATCTCATTTACTGTACCCAGATTTGGACAGCAAAAAGCTGTCAGCGATGAAAATCTGTCAGCGATCAGCGAAACATTTAGGGAATTTAAAAGATTTTCCATAAAATCTTTTAAGATTGTAAATTTTAAATCGATAAAAAAACTTGAAATCAATATACTGCCCACCAATAACACAACTGAAGAGCAGCATAGGGAATCCTGGCTCTTAATACTGGGAGATAATGGTATCGGAAAGAGTTCAATATTACAGGCACTAACTTTGGCATTGTGTGGTGAAAAACAGTTGATAAAGCTTGATCTTGAGGTTATGGATTTTTTAAAAAGAGGAGAAGATAATGGAAGCGTTACTGTACATAGTTATGAAAGTGAGATTCCGGTTGAGCTCAGTTTTGATAAAACAGGATTTAAAACCAGTATTTCTGACCCTTTAACTTATATCATGTCTTATGGTTCAACAAGACTGCTTCCTAAAAAGCTTATTGTACCTGACCCTGACAAGGAACCCTTTACAAACGTAAGAAATTTGTTTGATTACACTATTTCACTAGAAGACCCAAATATTTGGCTTAGCAGTCTTAATGATGATGAATTCACAAACAGGGTTGTGCCAGCTTTTTATGATGTACTTGCCTTGCGTGGTGATGATAGACTTCATAGAACTGGTGGACGAATTAATATAAGTCACTGTAATATAGATAATGAACTTGAAGATACCAGTGATGGCTATAAGACGGTAGTCGCCCTAGTTTCGGATATTATGCAGACCCTCTCTGGTGATCTTGCAGGATATCATAATACTAATGGTATAGTCTTCATCGATGAGATAGGGAATCATCTGCATCCCAGATGGCGTGCTAAAATTGTTGGAGCTCTCAGAAATGCATTTCCTGAGCTGCAGTTTATTGTAACTACACATGAACCCTTATGCTTGCGGGGACTTTCTCATGGTGAGGTGGCTGTAATGGTCAGAGATAAAATACATGAAGTTAGATGCCTGGGTAAGGAACTTCTTCCTGATCATAGCGCTATGAGTATAGAACAATTGCTGACTTCAGATTTATTTGGACTCATAGATGTCATGGACAGCGACGTGGAAAAAAATTTTGAAGAGTATTATGAGCTTTTAAGCAGAGGAAAGGATTCTTTAAATGATGATGAGAAGTTAAAAATTGAAGGCCTCAAAGGCGAATTACAGGCAAAGGAACTTCTGGGAAATACGCTCAGAGAACAGGTACTCTTCGAAGCCATTGATACTACTATTGCCCAAAAAATAAGAGAAGACGGATTCAAAGTTCAGGAGACCCTTAAAAAAGAAACAGTAGATTATGTAAAGGGACTAATACAAGATAATTACAAAGATATTTTATGATTAAAATAGAAAGAACCCCAGCTCCGGAATTTTTGAAAGATCCGGCCGGCAGGTGGTGTCAGGAAACCGACAGGGCTATTGAACACTATCGCAGTGGTGCTGAGGGATCATTTGAATTCAAGCTGTACAATGATGTCAGGGTAAAAGACGCATTAAAGGAAATATTTGTAAAATGCGCTTACTGCGAAAGTTCTTACGGAGCAGTATATGATGGTGATGTTGAGCATTTCAGACCTAAAGGTCGTGTCAAAGAAAAAATTCCTGCGACTCCAGGGTATTACTGGTTAGCCAATAGTTGGGAAAATCTTTTTCTTGCATGCCAGCATTGCAATCAGAGAAGAAGACATATACTTTATGGCGACACCCAAGAGAATGGCTACGGTAAGCTGGACCAATTTCCTTTGGATCCAGAAGAGCTTCGTCTTCAGAATCCTCACTCAGTATTAGAGGATGAAGAAGAAGCCAGACTTCTGATTGATCCCTGCACGGATGATCCAAGGGAGCATTTCGAATACGAAAATACGGAAGCAGTAATAATTCCACTAACTCCTAAAGGCAGAACTTCTATGCAAGTTTATGTGCTGCAGCGACCTTATCTGGTGAAAGAGCGAAAAATCCAGATGCTCCGACTTTTTGGACAAATGGAATGCGTATCACGTGAGCTTGGAAGACTTAATAGAGACAGTACTGATAACGGTCAGCAGGATATCTTCGAAAAAGAATTCCAAAGGTTAATGGAATATGCAGATGCGAAAGCTGTTTATGCAGGTATGTGTCGCTTTTTTATTGGCAAGTTTTTAAAGGATAACGATTTGTTATGATATGAATATTATAGATATTGTAAAAGTCGAAGCTTTTGTATTAATTTAGTATGTCATGAGCCCAATATTGTTTTCTGTTTATATATTACTTTAAATAATTTCTATTAAAAGGTGCTGTAAAAATTATTTGATGCCTTACTAAAATTCCTCAAGTATTTTTTCTGATATATTTCTGTATTTGTAATCTTTAAGCATTAAGTTAAACGATTCTAATAACACGTGGCGCATTTGCTTACTTTTAGAATCATTTCCTTTGATGACGGTAAATGCTACTGCAATAAACTTTATTACATCATCACTTCGTCGGAATATTTTTAGATTATTGATCTTACTTTCTTTTTTTTGCAGAGCCCTGTTAAAAAGTTTGGTGCTTTGGAAAGGAAAACTACTGCACTGCATTGTAAGATATAGGACTAATCCATCAGATAGTTCAAAATTATCTTTTTCAACGTATGACTCTAAAAATGGATATATATCACGAAGTTTTATAAGATCCATATAATGGTAGTTAATATTGATTTTGTCTGTCTCAAGTACATAATCAAGTACCTGCATGAGTAAAGACTGTGATTTTAGCTGTGAATTTTGATTGTAATAATAATGTTTAGAAATTTGATTAACAGCAAAAGCTCGGCTGTATGGATTAAATTTTAGTAATTCGTGCAATAATACTTCAGCATCCTGACGGTCGAATAAATATGAAAAATATAATATTGAGAAAAGCCATTGTGAATCAAGATCGCCAAGTTCAGTGATTTGTATGAGTTTAGTAAATACGGGTTTTAATTTTTCAAAATTGATACCTGTCATAAATTGCAGTGACCAAATAGATGAGGCTAGTACATGAATATCATTTTCACTTAATAATGTTTTGACAAATAATTTAAAGGCACGATCTTTATTAAGATTATTAAGGAAAGCAAAATGGTAAAGGACGAATCCTCGGACTTCTAGGGGGCCAGTCTGAAGTATTTTTTCCAGAGTTTCAAATATAGTATTTTCCAATTCAGGAATTCCTGTATGGATCAACGCTGAAACTGCTGTGCCAGATATGCTGTTTATTCCTTTGGTCAGAATGCCTTCGATGCCAGTACCTTTATTTGTATCTATATAATATTTCTTTACAGAGTTAAAATCTAAAGCTCCGTTGATGAGTAACTGAAGGGTGTTTTGATCGTAGGAGCCTTTTTTTATAAGAGTCGCTGCAATCTTAATGATATATTCTCTATGAATTTCATTTTCAATTTCTGTTATAATTTGCCTAAAAACAGTTAATATATCTGTCGGATCGCAAGATGATTCGGCAAGTGAATAAAGTCCCAGAATAGGATAAATTTTGTCGATTTCCGAATCATATAATGCTGTTTGAATAACAGATAGCTTTAATTGATAAGGTTCAGTTTTACAAAATTCCTGAAATGCCCTTGAATGTTCGTAAATTCCACCTTTTGCTGACTCAAAGTTGGACCTGTCTCTGGGGTTTGCGTATTTTTTAAAGGAACTTATCCAATGATCACTAGTCATTTTATCAAAATTTTCTTTGGATATGGGAGGAACTGATCCTGAGGATAATATGTTTCTTGAATGATGTTCTTCCTCGATATTTCCAAATTTGCGCATAAGTGCCGTGTAGTTGCGGTACATTATTGGGTCTTTGAAAATTTCTTTCTTTTGAATCCTCTGAAGTAAAAGTTGCTGACATGTCCCTAAGTAGGGCAATTTATATTTTAACTTTTCTTTATTAAAAAACATAACTTCATTTTTAAGTTTTATTGCTTTTATTATGGAAAAAACTTTTTCCTTTTTCCTTGAGTCAAAATGAGGAAATGCCACTTCAAAAATTTCTCTGTACTCCAGGCCAAGATCACTTGAAGTAATAAATAATAAATGGTCACTAAAATGTTGGAACAAATTGAAGATTGTGTCTTTATACTCTTTTTCTTTTGATTTTAAGGCATATATAATTAGTCTAAGCAGGGGATCACTGGTTGAATACCTGTGTGTTTGTATAAAATCCAAAAGGACTGAAGATTTTTCTTCATTACAGTTTCTAAGACAGACAGCCAATATCCTGTAATATAATTCTATTCCCCGTAGCGTATCTTGGTCATCCAAATCAACATTTTGCAGTGACACCATGCTGTAATGGTTAGTTTCTTCACCAGAATCTGTCAAATAATTTAATACAGCTTTTTGCAGTAATGGAACCATTTTCTCAGGTATCTCAATTGATAGTGTTTTTAAGATGGATTGTACCTGAAAATCAATATCATCATTATCAAGATAATCAGTAGATAAAAGGTACTGTTCCATTTTTTCCAAACAGTACAGAGGATCAAAAGCGGCAATGCTCTGAAGTACCTGCAGGTATTTCCAGGACTTCATGTCATTGAAAGAAGTGCAGCGGTCCAGTATTCTGAAAGCGGCCGGATTATTCCACTTTTCAATGTGATAAATTACTTCGGCTAGAATTTTTTCATCTTTTAATCCTTCGAGGAATTCCCAGACTATAGAATTGTCTTTTCTGGTATATGAGGCAAGAAAGTATTCACAGCATCTTCTTTGGTAATGATAATGATCGCGATCTGAAGTACTAGATTTTTTATGATGTTCTATGGTTTTATTTTGTCCATTTTCATTTATAATAAAATCTAAAAGATTTGATTCCAGCGCAATTTTCAGCCACTGGTCTGATTTGGCATGCTCTAAAAAAAGAATATTAAAATCAATATTTCCCAAAGAGATATTTACCACAAGTTCAGCTTCCTGGTCTGATGGATTTTCAATAATGGTGAGCCAGCAGAAAATCATGTGCCGAATATGATGCATTATTTCATTATCGGAAAAGAGCTCAATTAATGTCGCATGATACAAAGTAGGATTGTATTCCCTAAGATAGTGAAAGATCATTTTTGCAGCAGATCTTATAAGGATGGACTGTTCCTGGCTTTTAATATAATCGACTAGTTTTTGTTTTTTTTCCACAAACCTTTTTGAGAAAGTAAAGTCATAGAAAGTCTGATGAAAAAATTGAATATGGTTTTCTTCCCTTTTTATTAATCGTTCACTTTCAAGGTAACTCAGCTCTTTTGCATACTTGTCAAAGTGTGTTTCAATAATAGAAATTCTCTGAAATTCGAACATTCTTTCTGCTATCTTGTATAAAAGCTTTTTTACATTTTTGTGATCAGCAGGATGTTTATGTGCAATACCTGTAATTTTGATTCGCCAAAGTTCATTATATAAATCTTGGAGCGAATTAACAGATAGAATGTTTTTTGTGGACTTAGCAATTCTCGAGAAGATATTAAGATGATTTGGAGTTCTTAGTAATAAAAGAAGTTTTGCATTTACCTGTTTTTTTTGAATGCCTAATTTTTCGAGTTGATCCAGAACATCTTCTTCTTCAAGAGGAGTTACAGTAACTGTTTTTAAATTTTTATAGACCCTTAATGAAGTGTCGTAATGAAGGTCAAATATTCGTAACGATATAATAATCCTTACATTGGGATCATATGTAAACTTTTCAATAAGGGATTTAAATACATCGAGAAAATGTCGGTCAGCAGACATAGATTGTGACAACGCATCAATCTGGTCGATAAGAATTACTACCTTTTCATATTTTTCTTTACAGATATCAACAAACTCTACTACTGGTAAGAAAAGTCCAATTTTATGCTGCAAGTCTTGCAGATTTAAGGATTGGAGCTTATCGGCTTTCAATCCAAGCACCGGAACTCCTTGTATAGTTAATTTGTCATAAAGATCTTTAAGAATGACCGTTTTTCCTTGTCCTGCATTTCCTGCAAGAAGGCATATGTTTTGCTGTCGATCCGAGTTGTCTGTTTGTGCCGGTTGTGAGATCCAATCATAAAGTAACTGGGTTTCTATACGTTCTATGTGAGAATCAGGAATATCATCAAATTCATTTTTTTCGATTTTCAAACTTGATGATCCTTTTTGGAGTTCGTTTTTAATCCTTTCAAGATCCAATTCAGGATCTAAAACAGTACTTAGTTGCTTTTGTAATTTTATTAATTCAGCATTATCTACAACTGTAAGTACATTAAAAAATAAGCTGATTAAACTCACGTCCTGAGGCTGCGAAAGCATAATGTCCAGATCTTGCGGGATTATTTTTTGAACCTTTATTCTTGAGAAAATTTCACTAACCAGTGGATTTACATTTTGTATTCCCAGGCTTGCAATGGTAGGATTTTTAATGTTTTTGGCAACCCATTTATGAAGATCGGTATCAATGGGGGCCAGACGGTTAAAATCATCTATAAAATTACTGCATTCCAAGGAAAATCCAGATGATACAGCAATATAATAGCAGAAGTTATCAGCATCAGGCAATAGTTCCTTTTCTATGAGGCTGTAAAGAATATATTTGGTTATTTCCTCTGCGAACTGGTGTTTCTTTAACGGGGAAGCGTATTTTTTACATTGTATGAGCCCTGTGTTTATTCCGTCTTTCGTCAAAGAGCAGTCTCTGCCTTTGTCTCTGACACCAGACATGAGACTTATATTATCAAATGAAAAGTCTGTACTGTTTAGTTTTGGCCTGTATATGCTATAGAGGAGCTCTTCGAACCTTCTGTCACCCAGATCATTATATGGAAATGATTTGCCAGACAGAGGCTGGGGCTTATCATATTCGTTTTTCGGGTCATCGAGATTCGGAATTTCGTAAGTTACAAGGGACATTTAAGTGCTGTGTTGGAATGAGAAATATCAAAAGTGATTAAGGTAAAAGTACGTAATTATTAATCAATTCAAAATTGAGAATTTCATCCTTAAATGAAAATTTATACAAAAAGCGTACATTGTGATCACTGTAAAATAAAATAAGATAAAGATGTCAAATGAGCGGGAATATATTAATTTTACGTGTAAAATTTTAATAAATGCCTAGACAGCAGGAAGAAATCAGGGAGATTAACAGTTACATAAAGTCATGGCTGCTGGAGATTGAAATTTCCACCGCACTAAGTTATACGGACATTAACAAGGTATCTGAGGGCACCTGTCTGAAGCTACTCAACCTAATTTATGGCTATGAACTGGAGGATCTTGAGAAGGAGAAGAAAAATTTCCCTGCCGTTGATCTGGGCAACAGTAGTTCATCAAAAATTGCTTTTCAGATAACTTCTAATACTACAAAAAACAAGATAAGGCAATCTCTTAAAAAATTTAAGGAGTATAATCTTGATAAGCGATTTACAGGTGGCATAAAATTTTTACTGTTGCATAGCAAAAAGAAAAGCAGAACTTCTATCGAGGGTTATGAGGATATTTTTGAAACGGGCAGGGATATTCTTTACTTATCTGACCTTATCAGGGAGATTGATGCAATTTATTTGAATGATCAAAAGCGTTTTTTTGAGATAAAAGAATTTTTAAAATTCGAATTTGGAAATTCCAGTAAAGAAGCACCAGCCCTTATTTTTGCCGATGAGCTTGATAAGGTAAAGTATTATTTGGAAGTTGCACAAAAAAGCAATGCAGCTGAAGTGAATAATATGGTTCATTTTGATGTAGGCAGAGATAATTCTCTGATTAATACTAAGATGTTATTTGAGGAATCCTTTGCTGGGAGGGGGACAGTAATTATCGGAGAGTCAGGAGACGGGAAATCAATATTGATCAGAAGCTGGGCTATGAGTCTGTGTAATAAAGATGTTGTACCGATAATATTGGAGGCTAAATATTGCGGCTCGGGGCTTACGGCCTCTGTAGAGAAGATAGCTTTAGAATATGGCTTTACTTCTGGATTATCTTTAATAAATGCCTGCAGGACTTCAGGGAAGCAAATACTACTTGTACTTGATGGGCTTAATGAATGCATCGGTGAGTCTGCGGAAAGAATTGTTGCAGAGCTTACGCAGCTTTCTTGTCAATATGAAATTCTTTTTTTGATAAGTACTCAGCAGCTCACAGAAAGTTTAAAAGCACTGGAAGTCCAAACCATAAAAGTGTATAAGCCTGATTCTAAATTGAAGGCTGCTATTGCTGGAAAATATTCAAATTCGGTAAATAAGCTTAAACCCATTTTGGATATGGTATTCACATGCATGGAAGCCAGAATGGTCGGTGAGATTGGAATTTTTGGTGTTGAGAGAATTAGCAGATACAGCCTATTTGAACTCTATGTGCGCAGAAAACTTGGACCTATGGAGAAAGATGGCATTTATTTACTCTCTGCCATTGCCAGAAAAATGTCTCAGGAAATTTGTTTTAGTATTTCCTTAAAGCAGGCTGAGAGCATTTTGAATGACAGAAAATTTGAAACAGCTGTTCTTGAGAGTTGCATAGGTGCGAAACTTTTGGTTAAGGATTTTGCCAGGGTAAGTTTCAGTCACGAAATGCTTTTGAATTTTTTTACTGCAGAAGGCATCGCCAGATTTAATGAAGACTCTCTTGCGATAATCGAAGAGTTTAACGCTCCTAAGAACGATGAGAAAAGATTGCTAATATTAGGTTCCATAGAAGACAATGTACTTAAGGAAAAAATACTTGAAAGTATTGAAGATACAGATCTGCTTCTTTTAATATTGGAGGGTGAAGCTGGCGAATTCTGTCGACTCTGGGCAACTGAAAAGATAAAAGTGATTCTTCTGAAGATACGTAAAGATATAGATACTATAGAATTTGTAATTGAAGCTGAGCAGCATCCTCAGGTTATGATTAAAAAAGGTTCCATACCTGAGTGGAGAAACGATGAACTTGCCTTTGTTGAGATAATAATTCATCAAATTTTTGGTGGAAAAATGTTAGAGGAAATGTTTTCAATTGTGTGGGATATGGATATCCATCTGGAGCAGGTGTTTACCAAAATGAAGAGCGAGGCAAGTGAAAAGAAAATAGGTTTAAGAAGCGGTTTGTTTGAGTCGATTTACAGTCCTCTCAGTGGAAAATCAATTACCGTGTCTGGCATGTCTTATTTTTTTTCCTGCCTGGCGTCGGGATTTATGTCAATTAAAAGTGAAAACAAAATAAAATCTAGTGCAATAGCGCAAATGACTCAGCGCAGTAATATAAAGACAGGGCAATTGTACCTGTTGCTTCTTTTATCTCGTTTTGATGAAAGGTCGCAGGCTTTATTTAAGATCATTTTGCATTGTATAACAAATCAATGGGAATATTTGCCACGGAGACTTAAAATCGAAATTACGGAAGCTGCTCCATATTGCCATAGTACTGAGCGAGAACGCGAGTCACTGATTGAAGCAATTACGGAGATTAAATCAAAAACAACATTAACTGACCCATGGCTGTCTAGCAACCTTTTTGAAACACTAAGTACTTTAGGAGCATTTGAATCTAATGCTGAAAGTTATGAGCAAACAGTGCTGGCAGAAATCCATGAAGTATTAGCAGAACCTAACAATGAAGATTCCTGGAAGCAGGCCGCTTATATCTTTAATGCACAGTTTGACCACCCCTACAGTTCCGCCTTTTATAATGCTATAGAAAGTCTTGATCAAACTGAACAGAAAGCTTTTTATTCAATTGCAATAAAACATGAAGAAGAATTTGATCTTTTTTTATCCTTACTAATTTTATCAGCTGAAAAATTACTTGGAGCGCAATGCTGTGATGATCTGCTTAGAATTCTAGATAAGCCAATCCTTGAGGCAACAATGTCACAGGAAAGAATGAAAAATCATATTGTAGTGTGCATAATATTGGCAAAATATAAATATGATTTTGTCAGCTTAATTGAAACCAGAAAAGATGGTGAAAAGCTTTTGGTATCTCTTTCGGAGGTTCTTTACTGGATCAATAGAAAGGATTTGGACAATAAGTACATAATGGAAAAATGTGCCCCTGCAATAAGTATTCTTTTCGAGAATTCTTCGCTTTATCTAGTTGATAGTATCAAAGTGTTTAGTAACGGATTAAGACAGGTATCCTTACGGGAATATTTCAATGAAGATACAATTACGGTTGAATCTGTTTTTGCTGACCGTATTTTATCAGCCTGCCGCTCCTGTTTAAAATCAAGGGATGCTCTGTCTATTTATAAATTTAACAATGATTCAACGGGTATTTACAGATATGCGGTAGATCAGATTGGTTTCTATGGCACAATTAATGATCTTATTGCACTTAAAGCAATAGTAAATGATGCTTCCCTGGGAAGAAATGCTATTGGGGCCATAAAAAATATTGAGAAAAGGTCTTCGCAATAAAAATATATAAAAACTATTTGAGATTTAAATTTATAAAAGATAAAGCGCCAATTTTCATATGAAAATAGGCGCTTTATGATATTTATCTGCCAATTAGCATTCAAGGGGATGTGAGCAAAATGTTTTTAGATTATGAAAAAATCCGCGTGCTTTGTGATACCCTCATAAAAATGTTTCCATAAAAGAATCTCTCTTTTTTAAATATCCATAAGTAAAAACGCAGTGTTTTAAGCTGTCTCCCTCTTCGATAAATTAGGTTATATTTCTGATGCAGAAATTTGCAGGCCAGTTTTTAATGGAGGAGTACAGATCTAGAGGTACAAATAAGGTACCAATCTGATTAAGACAATAATAAAAACAAACAAACAAACAAACTTTTATCCATTATTTCAATTGAAGAATAGCATTTTGTTGATCTGTGGGAATATTTTTTTTAGTTTACTTGATAACGACCCTTTTTTATGATTTAGTTTTTAATTCAGTTATTTTATCTTGAATTACTTTTTTAAAGAGCTATACTTCTTTACCGTATTCCTGGAAAGGGATATGTAGCTACTTATAAATAACTTACTCTTTTCATCACAATAGAATTTAATTACTTTTCTAATTTTACTCATGTCTGTTATTTTGTTTGCCATAATCCGTATTTTTTTAATGAAGGTATGGTTCTAATAACATGAAAAAGGCAGTAGTTTTTAATAATCGATTTACCTCGAAATTAGGTGGTCAGTTTGCTCCGGGACTGGTGGTCAATTTACATTGGAAAGAGGTGGTCAATTTGACCGGTTTTTCCAGGCAGCGGCTTTTTTAAACTTTTTTGTTGTTTTGAGAGTGCCTTAAGTTTTTGTAGCAAAAAAGGTAGGAACTCCAATATTTGGATTATTTAGAATGGACATCAAAAGCTTTTAATCTTTCTTTAAGCACTGCATTTTCATTTTTTAAGAATTCTAAGTGATTTAGTATAAAACTCGGTATATAAAACTCGTGTAGGTTTGTAATGTTGTTATTGTTTGTTTTATGTATGTTCGATTCGTAAATTTCTTCTCTGTTTACTTCTAAAGATTTTGCTATTCTAGTCCATTCAATATCCGAAATACTTTTTTTTCCGTTTTCTCGGCGACTATAATTACATTGAGTCATACCAATTAAATCTGCAAGTTCTTGTTGAGATAACCCTTTATTTAGTCTTACTTCTCTTAACTTAATGTTTATCATTTTTATTCTTTTCTTACAAATATATTAATTTGTATATTATGAAATATTAATTATAAGGATAATCTTTAAATAATATTTTACAGTAAAGTACTGAACCTATGAAACTTGCATAAATTCGCATAGGAATTTTAATATCTATTAAGTAATTTTATAAATCTTATTTTAATTAATTGAAGTACTATGTGCACGTGGTAGTTCAAAAAGTTTTATGGGGGAATTTTCAACACTAATATTTTTTAACAAAATTTTAAATTATGAAAACAAAAATTAAATTCGAGAACATTAAAGGAATGCTTCGTCGGGAGGATATGAAAGCTGTGATTGGTGGAGATGCATATCAGAGTGCTACTAATGGAGGAGGATATGTTGGAGGCACACTTGCAGGGACGACCTTGTCAGGTGCCCAAAACACAAATCTTGGTATAACCAATGGGAGTACATCAAATTATGCAACAACCGTTAATTATGGAGCTGGGCTTAATGGTAGTGCTGCTTCAGGGAATAATTCTACTACAGGGGGTAGCTCTACTACAGGTGCTAATACTTATATAAATGCAGCTAGTACTGGCTCTAATGGAAGTGGATCATATGCAAAACCTTAATTAAGAAAATAAGTGTTAGTTATATCGTCTTAATAGATGTAATTAACACTTATTATTTTAACCTAAAAGAATAGATTTAAAAGATACAAACTCACTTTAAAGGAAATTAAGATATTTAATGAATTACGATAATAAAATTGATTAAACTGTCTAAGTACTCTAGGTAAACAGTTATTTCTGTATTTACTAACAGTAATAACTTTGAAAAGATATTATTTATGAAAAAAATATTCCTCTTGTTTGCTTTAATTTTTGCCTTTCAATTTTGCTATAGTCAAGAAAATGAAATAAATAAGGATACTATTTCTCTTAAAGAAGTTTTAATAAAAAAAGGCTCTAATAGAAAAGAGATGAAAGCGATTATCAAAAAAATAAAGTATAATTTGAGAGAAAACTACAATCTAGGCAGTATTAATTATTTGATGAATCATTTTTCTATAAAAGACGATAGCGACACTTTGGTAAATAGCAAAACGATAAAAAAATTAGAGATAAAAGTTTTAAGTCAATTTAACATTCATTCAATGTTAATAGATGATCCAAAAAAATCTTTTGACATCGATACTTCTCCTTATGCTAGATTTGAACCTAATATATCTAATAATGATCACTTGCTATCATTATCTATTTTTTATAACAGTTTGCATGTTAATGATTTTGATTTTTTTGATATGAGTAGAGATTATAAGTATAAAATATCAAAAGAAGGAGATGTAACTACCGTAACTTTTATAGCTACTAGGTTTTATAGTGGTTATTTTTCTTTTAATAATATTAATTATAACTTGATACGAATTGCTTTTAAAAATACGAAACCTTATGATTATTACAGTTGGGGATATCAAGGTATTTCATCTGAATCTGGATTTGAATTCGAATCGCAATGGAAATACAATAAAGTAACTGTTTTGTTAGACTTTATAGAAACAGACAAAGGGAGATTATTGCTAAAAAAAATGGATGCTATGGAGGAATTAACTCAATTTGAGTTCAAGAGACACCTGTCCAATTCAAAAAGAGTGATAGATCAAGATCGTAATATTAAATTTTATACCACATTAAGTATGAGAATTTTGGATTAAGTTGGAGATTTATTATAAAATATCATTATAGTATGAGAAGTTATTTAATCTGTTTTTGTGCTAATAACAATTATAAAAAATTAACTAAAAAAGGAAGAAAAAAAGATATTTCGAAACCTTCAAAACATCTATATAACCGTAATAAATAATTAAAAAGTTTCATAAATATGCGTATTATACAAAGTATTTGGACTTCAAATACTGCCAATTTATTACAAAATAATATGGGTTGGCTATCGCCAGAATATAACCTTATGAGTTGGGCTTTGAGTTGTTTGCAACTACGGCAGTATTACCCGGAGGTGGTATTGTATTGTGATAGTGTGGGCGCAAAAATGCTTATAGATAAACTGCAACTACCATATAGCGAAGTAGTTTGTAATTTAGATGTCCTGAATAATTATAATCCTGAGTTGTGGGCTTTGTCTAAAATAAAAGCCTATTCGCTACAAGACAAACCTTTTTTGCATATAGATGGTGATGTGTATGTCTGGAAAAAATTTGACGATTTTTTATTGAAAAGTGGTTTGATAGCACAAAACAAAGATCAAATATCAGATTTTGAGAATACAATGCAATTGTTAGAGTTGGCATTTGCTTATTTTCCAAGAGAAATTATTCAAGAACGACAATCAAAAAATCCAATCCAAACTTACAATGCAGGTATATATGGTGGTTCGGATATTTCATTTTTTCAAGAATACACTACTAAAGCTTTTACTTTTGTAGACAAGAATATTCACGATCTTTCTAAAATAAGGGTTTCTGATTTTAATCTTTTTTTTGAGCAATATTTGTTTTATTGTCTTGCCAAAGTCCAAAACAAAAAAGTAACGGTGTTGTTTTCCGGAATTGTAAAAGACAATGAATATAAAGGTTTTGGGGAATTTGACAAAGTGCCTTTTGAAAAACAATATCTTCATTTATTGAGCGATTACAAGAAAAGTGAATATATGTGTGATGAATTGGCAAATAGATTACGACAGGATTACCCCGAATATTACTATCGAATTATAGCATTGTTCAAGAAAAATAAGATTCCGTTGTACAAGAACTATTATTTCTTTGATATGTATTTGCAAAAAGATTTGGTTTTGAGTGATTCAAAATTAAAATCATGCTTTTTAAATAATTCTTTCCGAGAACATCACAAAATTTCAAAAAAAATAGATTTTAAAAATGTATCATTTGATACTCTAATAAATGAAAATTCAAAAAGTTTGCTTGATGAAATACAACTGGAAGATTTTGCTTTTTTTTGTCAAAAGATAGATGAGATTGTAGGTAATAAGTTCTCTTTACTATCTGCCGATTATTTGTATGGTCGCGATCTGAATAAGACAAAGTATTCTCAAATATTATTTGAAGACAAAGAAAATATTTATTTAAAAAAAATAGTTGTTGATAATGTTTTTGAAATAATCGAAAGCAGTTATGATTGGAGTTATTATTTTGAAAAAAACTCTGATGTAAGTCTTAATATAAATTCTTTGCCAAGCAATGTAATAGCTGTAATTCATAGCTTGATAATACCTGAATGTGATGCTGTCGGGTTTTCGGTTTCTACGCTTGATGACTTAGATTTGGTAGTTTTAGAGATTTTGCAAAACGCAAAAACTGTGGCAACACTACTAGAAGAATTAAAACCATATTTCGATGAGGTCGATTTAAAAGAGTCAAAAACTGAATTTGAAATGTTAATTTTTAAAAAAATCAAAAAAGCAATTCATAATAAATCAATTCGAGTTTTAGTATAAAATTTTAAAATGCCAAGCGTTATAATTGAAAACTTTTCCTAACTATAAACAAACAGAAGCAAAAGATTGCGGGCCGACCTGTTTAAAAATCATTGCCAAATATTACGGCAAAATTATTAATACACAAGAACTTAGAGATTTATCCGAAACGACGCGGGGAGGTAGTAGCCTTATGTCGTTGAGTGATGCTGCCGAGAAAATAGGCTTTAGATCTTTAGGTGTAAAAACGAACCTCAAAAAATTAGAAAAATTTCCCTTGCCATGTATTCTGCATTGGAACAAAGTTCACTTCGTTGTGCTTTATGATATAGTTCAAAAACGCGAACATATTTCGTATAAAATTTCCGATCCCGGATTTGGACTTATTGGATATTCGAAAGAAGAATTCGTAAAATTCTGGATAGGTAATAATGCTGATGAAACAACGGATGAAGGTATTGTACTTTTGCTGGATACTACTCCTAAGTTTTATCAAAAGGAGTTTAAAACCGATGGTAAGAATGTTTTTGGATTTAATATACTGTTTCAATATGTAATACGCTATAAGTCGTTTTTGGTACAATTAAGTATCAGTTTGCTGACAGGTAGTTTACTCCAATTTTTCATACCATTTTTGACTCAGAGTATTGTAGATGTTGGGATTAATAATCGTGATATCCATTTTGTTTATCTTATTCTTTTTGCGCAATTAGGTCTATTTTTTGGAAGTACAGCTCTAGAAATTATTAGGAGTTGGATTATTTTACATCTTTCTACAAGAATTACTATTTCGTTAATCTCGGATTTTTTTATCAAATTGATGGACCTGCCCATTTCCTTTTTTGATGTCCGGATGACCGGAGATATTATGCAACGTATTAACGATCACCATCGAATTGAACGTATTTTGACTATATCATCGCTGAACGTTTTATTTTCTATTATCAATATGGTGATTATGGGAGCTATTTTGGCATTTTATAATTTACAGATTTTTACTGTCTACTTTTTCTCGAGTTTTCTATATTTTCTTTGGATTTTAATTTTTTTAAAACGCAGGGAAGTATTAGATTATAAGCGTTTTATGGAAGTGTCCCATGAACAAAGTAAGGTAATAGAACTTATAAATGGTATGCAAGAAATCAAACTCCACAATGCCGAGAAACAAAAGCGTTGGGGCTGGGAGTATATACAAGCACGTTTGTTCAAGGTCTCAATGAAAGGTTTAGTTCTTGGACAAATACAAGGGATAGGTTCTTCAATAATCAATCAACTCAAAAATATATTTATCATTTTTTTGTCCGCTAAACTGGTTATCGATGGGCAAATAACACTTGGCATGATGCTTGCAATAAGCAGTATTGTGGGTAGTTTGAATGGGCCAATCTCTAGTTTGATTGGGTTCATCTATGAATTGCAAGATGCCAAAATATCACTTGCAAGACTCTCCGAAATTCACGAGAAAAAAGATGAGAGTCAAGAGTGTATTACCCAAACGGACGATATTCCTAAAGATAGTGATATTATCATAAAAGATTTAAGTTTTAGATACATTGGTTCAGATATTGCAGTTTTAGAAAACCTAAACTTAATTATTCCGGCAAATAAAGTGACTGCAATTGTTGGAACAAGTGGTAGTGGAAAAACGACTTTAATGAAACTATTATTAAAGTTTTATGAACCAAATACAGGAGTAGTTTTTGTAGGAGGAACTGAATTAAAAAATATCAGTCAAAAGTCATGGAGAAATCACATAGGAGCAGTAATGCAAGAAGGATTTATTTTTAATGACACAATTGCAAATAATGTAGCCATTGGAGTTGATATAATTGACAAAAAACGATTGATTTATGCTGCAGATGTGGCTAATATTACAAGTTATATCAATGAATTGCCTTTGGGATATAATACAAAAATAGGAATGGAAGGCTTAGGGATGAGTACGGGACAAAAACAACGTTTACTTATTGCCAGAGCAGTTTATAAGAATCCAGAAATGTTGTTTTTTGATGAAGCTACATCGGCATTAGATACCAATAATGAAACTGTTATTATGGAGAAATTAGATATATTCTTTAAGAATAAAACAGTTGTTGTTATAGCCCATAGATTAAGTACAGTAATGAATGCTGACCAAATTGTAGTTCTTGAAAAAGGGAAAATAATAGAGATTGGTAGTCACAAAGAATTAGAGAAACAAAGAGGGAGTTATTATGACTTGGTACGGAATCAATTGCAGTTAGGTAATTAGTACAGTATATTAATAATTTTAGATTAAAAATAAAACGATGTCAAAAGATAAAGAGTTATATCTCCGTAGTGAGGAAGTTCAAGAAATTCTTACTCAAATCCCTAATTGGATGATTAGGTGGGGTATAGTGGTAGTGTCTGGGGTAATCTTCATGTTGCTTTCTATGACATGGTTTATTAAATATCCTGATATAGTTTCTGCACAAATCGTAATAACAACCAACATCCCCCCAGAGAAAGTTATAGCGAAAACTACTGGTAAAATTGAAACTATTTTGGTGGAGAACAAATCAATTGTTTTAGAAAATACTCCTCTTGCTATTATTAAAAACACTGCAAATTACCACGATGTTTTTTTGCTAAAAAGATTGTTGGATGAACATGTTAATGGGAATGATTTTGATTTTAAGCAACTTGAAAATGCACAGCTTGGCGATATAGAAAGTTCTTACGCATGGTTTCATACTGCTTATATAACCAACGAACTTAACAATAATTTGCAGCCTTACGAGGTAGAAGGAAATGCCCAAAAATCGGAAAGTGTTCAGATTTCAGTTCGTTTAGCTATTTCGCAACAACAACAAATTTTGAATGAAAGTGAACTGCTATTGCAAAAAAGCAATATAAATAGATTCGAAAGTCTATTTAATAAAGGAGTAATTTCGGCTCAAGATTTTGAAAATAAAAAACTAGAATATTTACAAGCGGAAAAAAATTATAGAAATTTGTTGAGCAATATTTCTCAATTAAAATCAGCTTTTATTGACAATTCTAAAAACAATAAAAGTATTAAAATTAATAGTGTCAAGGAAAACGTTAATTTAAAAAATAACAAAATTCAAGCTTTTTATCAACTAAAAAAAGTAATAAAAGATTGGGAGTTATCTTTTGTATTACAATCATCTGTTGCTGGTAAAGTAACTTTTTTACAAATCTGGGCAGCAAATCAAACGATTGGTTCTGGTGATGCAATTTTTGCTGTAATTCCAACATTGCAAAAAGGATATATTGGGAAATTGAAAACCCCAGCTCTTAATTCGGGAAAAATACGTATAGGCCAAGCTGTAAATATTCGACTGACTAATTTTCCTGACAGTCAATATGGAATGTTAAATGGCATAATCAAGAATATATCTTTAGCACCAGACAAAGATGGCAGTTTCTGGGTTGATGTAGTTTTACCCAAAAATCTAGAAACATCTTATCATAAAACTATTCCATTTCAGCAGGAAATGTCAGGAAATGCAGAGATTATAACCGAAGATTTAAGGTTAGCAGAACGATTATTATATCAATTTCGGGATATTCTTAGGAGATAGCACCAAGATCTAATTGAGTCGGATTATGTTTTTGTACTTTTCTTTTGATTGAATTACTCTCTTCGTAATTCGAAAAAAGAATGATTTTATATTATCTATTGAAGTGGAAACTTTAAAAAAAATATCATAAAACAAAGAGTTGTGATATTTTCTAAAGTTTTGTCTTAGTAGCCCTAACAGGGTAATTATTGAAACAATTTTACCCAAAAAACTATAAAATACCTTTTCTAAGTTACTGTTTCGAAATAGGTATATTATATTAATATTATTCAAAGCACATTAAAATATGAGAAATAGGTATCCGACGTAGAAAGGTAATGAAGATGAATTTGAGAAAAAATGGGTAGAAATAAAATACTTTAGTAAACTGAAATAAAAAAATAGAAAATTGACTGAAGTATATCAAAACTATTTAAAATAAAAGGGGAGGATATTAAACATTACCTTATAAATAAGTAAATTTCCTAAAAAATTATAATTTTACTTTAAAATAGCTATTTTTGTAACATGTCATTGATTATTCATTTTTAAAATTTTGATCTGTGCTATCTGTTATGTTTTTTATGAAATATAAAATCGGATAGTTGTTTAATTAGTTTTCTAATTAAACGAGAGGTTTAGGAGGCACTCCTTGAGGGTTTAGCTTTTTCTCTATAATATTTTTAATTTACACTTTAATTATACAAACAAAGAAAATATAATTAATGGATAATCAAGACATTTTTATATAATGAAATTAACACAAACAGATATATCATTCATTAACGACTCATTTAAAAAAATGAAAGATAAGAGTGATTTTTTAGCTTTACTAAACTATGTAAAACCTCTTATATATGGTGAAAAGACTTATTTTTTTACTGTAAATAATTTAAACTATCATATAAATAATTATAAGATAGATAAGTATGAAAGTTTTAAGATTAAAAAGAAATCAGGTAAGGATAGAATAATTCATGCTCCTAATAGTGTTTTAAAGTCTTTTCAAAAATGTTTAAATATTGTATTTCAAGCTGTTTACAAATCTCATCCTTCCGCAACCGGCTTTGTAATAGGTAAATCTATAGTTGATAATGCCAAAGTTCATATTGGAAGTAATTATGTTTTTAATATAGATTTAAAAGATTTTTTTCCAAGTATCGATCAAGCAAGATTTTGGGGAAGATTACAGCACCCTCCTTTTAACCTTAATAATGAAAATGGCAATTTACAGCTTGCTAATATTATCGCGCATTTATGTTGTCATAAACTTGAAGTAAAACGTTTTGTTGATAATGAGTGGAAGACCGTTGAGAAAAATGTTTTACCACAAGGAGCACCAACATCCCCTGTTATAAGCAATATTATTTGTCATCGACTTGATTTTTATCTTTCTGCAGTTGCAAAAAAATTTGGAGCAAAATTTACACGTTATGCTGATG
Source organism: Flavobacterium granuli (assembly GCF_031456055.1). Classification (GTDB taxonomy): domain Bacteria; phylum Bacteroidota; class Bacteroidia; order Flavobacteriales; family Flavobacteriaceae; genus Flavobacterium; species Flavobacterium granuli_A. The sequence continues at coordinate 164,337 of NZ_JAVDTX010000005.1, read as the reverse complement.
ATATAACATTTAGCTCAGTGCATAATATTTATAATGAAAACCATCCTTTTATATTAGAGATTCATAGAATTATTACGAATGAAAATTTCGTCATTAATAGTAAAAAAACTAGATTGCAAGAAATTACATATAAACAGGTAGTAACTGGATTAGTAGTCAATGAAAACGTAAATGTTTCAAAGAAATACATTAAGGAATTACGGATGTGGTTGTTTTTTTGGGAAACTTATGGTTTAATAAAAGCTTCAGTAAAATTTAAATCATATAGACAAAAACAGGGTATTGAGGGGGCTTTTAAAATGGTTAGTGTTATAAAAGGGAAGTTGGATTTTCTGAAAATGGTAAAAGGGGCAAATAATTTAACATATTTAAAATTATTAAAACGTTACGAAGAACTTGTTTCTGCGAATAGCAATTTACAGATAAACTTAAATAAGCAGAAAAGAATTGAAAATTTTACGATCGAAAATTTTAATTTGCAACAAAAAGCGATGCATCATCAACCTCAAAAATTAGTTGCATTATTAAGTAATTTTACAGCAGGAAGTAATTTGAAATATGCGACTCATAGTTGGGAGGAACATGAATTATATGATGAATTTATTGACAAACTTATCCTTGATTGGAAAAAAATTGAAAAAGAACTTTTTCAATTAAAGAAAACTTTTGCAGCTAAAATTGATATGTTTTTAGATTCGGATAAGGTTGAGGATATAGGCTGGGGATCAATGCATAAAAATGAAAGAATATATTTTGGATGGAAAAGTAAATCTCTTGTTAAATGGTGTCATGATAATCCAGAAAAGTCACCATTTTATTTTCCAATACCGGAAAACAGAAAAGTATCTTTTGACGGAATTCAAACTAATTATTTTTATAATATAACAGAAATATTTAAACGTCAAATCGAGATTAGGGAAGAGAATAACCATTTGCATAATCTTTTTATGGAACTACGAAAAAATCATTTAGGCTATGATTTTAAATTAATTCCTGTAAATACAAAAGGGATAACATTTTTTACAGATGTTAACACTTTAAGAAACGCGATAGTTAAAATTTTTGAAGGGATAAAAAAAAGACCACAATTCCCTAAAGTAAAAATTGTTGTTGAACATTTGGAAAGATCAATTGAAATTAGAATTATTCATGTGGATTCGATTTGCAACCGTCCAATACATGATAATAAAATTTTGTTTGCCAATACGGGAGACTTTGCAGATTTGAATAAATATTTTAATAATTTATGTGATTGGTCTATAGAGTCGAATTTCAGCGACGGAAAGTCATATAGAATTAATTATATTGATTCAAAAACTGGTGTAGACAAAATATCGGTTGTTAATAAATGTGAAGGGTTTACCTTTCTCTTAAGATTTTATTTGTAATGAAAAAAATTCTAATATTAGATGATAGAATTAAAAGGCAAGAAAGTTTTTTAAATGATAGTAATTTAGCTAAGGACTTTTTTGTAAAGTATAGTGATTTAGTAGATAATCTACAGGATAGCACGTTTGAAAAATTTAAACAGAAATTAGCTGTTGAAGATCAATATGGTTTCTTAAAAGATTACGCTTGTGTAATTGTACATAGATCGGCATTTTCAAAAGAAATAGTGAACAAAATATTTGCATTTTGTAGCAAGAATAATATTAATCTAGTATATTTTTCAGGAGGAATTTCTTCAACTAACCTTCAGGGCAATGATAAATTTTCTTTTTTAACTATAAACTCTAAACAGTTTTATTCTTCAAACTTAACTATGTTTTTGGAGGAATTTAAACAAAATGGAAAGGATAATTTAGGACTATTAGCTTTTGGAGAACAATATGAATTAAATATTTTATTAACTTTTTCATATAAATTGTCATTTTTTAATGCCTTGCAATTACTTAAAGAGGATTGTGTAATTGATGAATTTGTTCAAGCTTACGATATTGATAATGAGTTAATAATGAATATTTTGAAAAATAAATTCGATTGGTTTGATGACGATAATGCTGATAATCCTTTAAAAACTTTGACTGTTGTAAAGGATGCAAAAGAACTCATTGAAAAGATAGTAACTGAAAAAGTGAGATTTAATGACTAAAATACTTAATATAAATCCAGAGAATATAAAAACGATTTTTAATAATGAAAATTATAAAATTATTGACTTTTCGTTTCCATCTATTTCTTTTGATCCTAAGGAATCCTCAGATTTTAATATTGATTCATTTATTTGCAAAAGAGTAATTAATGAAATATCAAAAATTGAATGCGATTTAATTGTCATACCAGTATCATTAACTGTAAATTTTTTAGAGTTTGTTGGTTTAAGATTAGCATATCATATAAGATTAACAAGTACCCAGAATCAGTATAAGCCAATAATTTTTTTAAGTGATATTAATTTGAATGAATTATTGAAATTAAATGATTTATGTGAGATATTATATGCAAATGGAAGTTATCTTTTAAAAACCAATGAAGCTGAGCTTGTAGCTTTAATTGAAACAGGTAAACTTAGGGATTTAAGTCAAAATGATTTTAAAATCTTTGTAAATAAGATAAATTTTTCATCACCTGAAAACTATTTATCAAATCATTCGATTGCTAATGAATGGGGAATTTCTAGATGGGCAGGTGTTTTAAAAGTCAGTGATGAGAAAATAACTCAAGTAAAAGAAAATGTTGAAAGTTTATTATATTTTAAGTATCTGCAAAATAAATATCCGCCATCAATTACTATAGTATCAAATTATTTGTGTTCGGGGAGAGGAAAAGTTGTTTATATTGATGATGAATGGAATAAGGGATGGAAGACTGTATTGGAAAAGTTTTTTTCATTTAGTCAACAAATTGATTTCTCTGTTTTAGAAGAGAATTTTAAAGATAAAACCTCTTGCGATATTGAAAGAATTGTAAAAGATTTTATCATTAGTGAAAACCCTGATTTAATTATTTTAGATCTGCGTTTGAATGACAATGATTTTACACATAATACTTTAAAATTATTTACGGGGTATAAGATATTGGAGGCGATTAAGGCTTTGAATCCTGGATATCAGATTATTATTTTTAGTGCTACTAGTAAAATTTGGAATCTTTTAGAGCTACAAAAGAATGGAGCTAACGGGTTTATTCTTAAAGAGGCGCCAGAATTAAATGTTGAAACCAATTATGCAAAAAAATCCATCGAATTTTTAAAGAAACATGTTGAAAAAGCATTGAGCAAAACAAAGCATCGCAGCATTTGGCAATTAATGCAAAAAGCAAAAAACGCTACAAATTATAGTAATAGTAATTATATTTCCGAATCAGCTATATCCATTGAAATTGCTTGGGGATTAATGGTTTCTGGTAATTTAAATTACGCTTATTTATCACTATATCAAGCTATTGAAAAGTATGGTGAAAGTGAATGGCGATCTTCTGATAATAGTATGATTGAAAGCTCTGGTGCTCTTATTAAAATAATTGAAATTACTTCTCCTGCACCGGCTTATTCATCAACATGGATGCTAAAGTATGTATTTAATAGAACTGGAAGTTATTTTAAGATCGAAAATGTAATAATAACTCAAGAGGAGAAAATATCCGCATTGGTGCAAGTTTCTGCGGTATGCGCTTTTAGATTAGGAAAAGATGATGTTTACCTTCAAAAAATTGGAATGCTTAATCAACTTAGAAATGATATTGCGCATAGAGGAAAACAATTAAATAGTTATACTGAAATAGAGGAGCTATTAAATCTTTTATATGAAATAAGAAATACAAATATTTAGTGTTGAATTTAGAACAGTCGAATATAAGCATGCAATATTTACTCTATCGTGATTAAAAAAGGGACCATCACGGTACAGAATTCGAACCTTTTATTGGAAGATTTAAAGATTTTAAATTAAGTTTAAATAGATATTCATGATTTTCATTTTGCGTTATGATTCGCCCCCTTTTGGATATGATTTGAAGAAATTTTCAAGAAAATAGTAATCATTACTTTGTCTTTTTGCAGACATTAAAGTATGAGAAAAGATCTTCTTATACACTTTTTAGAACAGTATTCTATATTATTTTTCATTCTTCAACTTCTTCAACTCTTCTTCGAGTTTTTTTATTTTTTTCTGATCCTTCAACTCTTTCTTTTCAAGTTTTATCTGTTTCTTTAACTTCTCCTTTTTGAGTTTATTTGTTGCTGTCGGATCTTTAGGCTCTTTTGTTTTATTTTTTTTTGGGTAAACTTCTTTACCACTTAATGTCAAATCTGCTCTCAAACCCAAACTAATAATTGATTGATTTCCACTGAATCCAGCTATATTTTGACTTCTTTTAAATGAAGTTAAATTCATTTCTCCATAAAATTTAGAGATTTCTAGTCTCACTCCAAAATTAGTTCCATTAAAAGCTAATTTTTCAGTTCCTAAAAATTCATTTCTAATTTCAGTATTTTTATCTAGACCATAATCTCCACCTAATCTTCTCGTTGCTAATCCAAATGACATTATTAATTTTATTTTTTCGTTGGTATTAAACAATACAGTATTTAATAACAAGTAGTCTACATTTAATTCAAATGAATTAATTGTTGTTGGCACAGATAATGTATCTTTTATCCAAGTTGTATTATTAACTCTAAAACTTGAATTTAATCCAATTCTTTTTTTACTGAAAGTTGGTAGATTGTCTCCAAAATTTTTATAAAAACTCTTTGTTCCTAATCTAATATAAAAATTACTTATTTTATTAGAACTATTTTCAGGTATTAATAGATTTGAACCAAATATTGTTGTATTAGAAGAATCAATTGCTATTATTTCTTTGTTTTGTGAATAAACTGTAAAATTTACATCTCCATATATAAGGCCTCTTTCGAACTTTAAACCTATTGTGCCGATACCTGCGGTTGCCTCTTTTGTAGAGTTACTTGATGGGGCAGAAAAATTAATATTTGTATCAAAAGAAACTTTTACAGAATCTATTTGACTACTACTATCTTGATTAGAGTCAATAGAAACATTAACTGAGTTTTTCTGGGTACTTGTATCTTGGGAATAAATAAAAATGCATTTAATAAATAAAGCAAAAATAAAAAATAACTGGAATTTTGTTTTCATACATTGAGTTTTAGTTATGTATAAATATTATTTTGAGAATGTTACCTTAAAATCCACTAACATGATAATCTCCACAATTTAACTTTGTTGAAAAATATTTTAATAAATTTAACAAAAAAAATAGCATTAAAAATAAAAATAGTTTTTTTGTAACATTTTAATTTAATATTGTGATACTTGTGTTTAATCTTCTTTTTTACTATTCAAAACTATTAAGAAAAAAACATTTACATAATTACTACAATATTGATCGATGAGAAAAAATATCATATTTTCAAATTTATTACGATACACTTATTTATGACTTGATAAAGAAGATACAAAATTGTTTTTTTTAGAAATTGAACTTGGCAGCTACAAGATTTGATTCAAAAGGAGTGATTCATTATGTCAACTACAGGAAGTAAACAAAATTCGAAGTTTGAATTATTTAAAACTATAAAGAAAAGGAATATTATATTGTTTCCTGATAAAGGAGGGCATTCTGATTGGCCGGAGAAGGCGAGTGAGTTAAATGAAATTGGTTTTAAAATAACATTTAGTGAATTGATAGAGCAAATCAACTTTGGAAATGGTTTTGATTGGGAGGATTTTTATTTGAATATATAAACACAAGGTGAGTCGTTACGGTTTGCCTTTTATTTAAATTAGTTTGAGAACTTTTGAAATGAAATAGCAAAAAAAAACACTCTAAAATATAGAGCGTTTCAATGCTGGTTAAGTAGATGTTAAGTAAAACATCTGTTAAGTCCTGTAAACAGGCAATTAAAGTGATCCTCCTGGTACAGAATTCGAACCAATTTTATGAAGATCTGAACTTGTTATTGGTAGGAGAAAATTAATCTTTTTTGCAATAATTTTGTAAAGAGTTGGAGGGGATTAAGCAGTAACCTGTCAATATTGTATTATTTATTTTAATATAAGTATGGGGCTATAGAGACTAAGTCAAAGATATTATTAAAAAAATAGAAGCTAATGTATAAGATTGTACAAATGGTACTAATTGTAAACTATTTTATGCAGGTTTTTATTTTAAAAACATTTTTTTTGGAAATCAGTATTTCCTTCCAGTAAGGAATTAAAGTGATTAAAAGAGAAACAGAAGGAAATATTTGACATATGCTGGTAATACAAACGCCATGGTTTGAGAAATATAAATAAAATATTATCTATAAAAAAAACTACAAATTACCTTTTAACTTGGAAGTCTATTTTTTAAAGATATTTTAATTTAGGAATATTTAGGCAAGTTACTATATTTTTAAAGCAGACCTTTGGAACGTAACCATTCATAAGAGGCATAAACATCCTTTTCAGGAAATCTTCTTTTCTTGTCGGACCAACTGTAGAAAAGGCTCTTTAATTCATCCCATGATATTTCGCTTCCTCTTGCATTTAATTCAAGATGACAAGCAAATACCGTAGTTGCTAGTTCCGTATTATCTGTACTCATCTTTCTAAAAAGCTGTATTATATACTGGATTCTTTCATTGGTAGCACCAAAGTAATTCTCGTAATATTTTTTGTATCCTTCAGAGTTCTCTAAAGGTACATACTTACTTCGTTTATAACCTGTATTTAGTACTTCCTCAACAGCAAACCAATTATTTTTTTTGAATTCGTTTGCTATTGTATGCATAAATTTATTATCAAAGGGACCTGCAGCCTGCTTCTGGTAACGCCCCTCCAAATTCATCCTTGCAGCGTTTTCACATAAATAAACTAGTTTCTGGAATTTAATCCTGCCCAGTGTCGGTTCATTATTTAATTGGTATGCTATTTCTGCTGCAAGGACAACCCTCTTAAAGTAGACATTTTTGGGTTTATTTTCTTCTTCATAATTTTCTAATGCTTCGCGCTCATTATATTCCTGAACATTTTTGGGCATTATATATCCAGCCAACATTAGTCCTTTTTCAAAATCTTCAAAGGAGAAACCCAATTCTTTATTGATTGATTTCATCTATGGCTTTTTTTATTTTCTCAATTGCTCGTTCCCGCGCCTTGCGGATGGAAGCCGGTTTTAGGCTAAGATCCCTCGCCAGTTCCTCTATAACGGTATCCGGTAGGTATTTATGATGTCTCTTATATTCGAGATCCGTCAAAATTATTCTTTTTTCCTTACTATTCAGTTTGCTGAATATAAAAACTGCTAAATCTTTCTTGTTTTTCAGCGATTCTATACTTGAAGCTGTCGGATCCACTGATTCTAAAATGTCATCGAAATAGGTCTTGTAGTTGCTTTCCTCATGTTTTTCATCCCTATGAAAATTATTGAATAAACTTGTTGATATCTTACATAAATATACGATAATCGCTTTGCGTTTATCATGTAATTTAACTTTTTCTATGTTAAAACTTTTGTATTTTCTAAACCTTTCAAAGGTATCATGTGCAATCTGAAGCCCTAAATGTTTGTCTAGTTTACGCTGTTTACATGTAAGTTCACACCTTGACTTAACTTCAGGTAGAAACCTTCTCAAAAACTCTTTATACAACAAATCGTCGTCTTTACTAGAGCACAATTGTTCCAGTAATTCCACATCGGTAAGAAGATTTATTTGAGTGTTAATTGGCAAGGTGTTTTAATTTATACTACAAAGCGTGACAAAATGTTAATGTCACGCTTTGTAGTAATAGTAGTAGTACAATTATATGTAAAATATTTGAAACATGAATGATAAAGACAAAAAAAATGAAGTCGGTGAGAATCCGTCAACAATCAATGGCAACGGCAACAATGGTAACGGGCCTAAAGAGGACAAGAAAATTTCCATAACGGTGATTGTTAGTGGAACGCCTACTGAGGTTGAGGCAAATCCAAAGCAGAAGATTAAGGTTATTGCCCAAAAAGCATTAGAGCAAACAGGCAATACGGCGAGACCACTGAGCGACTGGACTGTAAAAACTAGGCAGGGAGAGGTGCTTGATTTAGATAGGACCGTTGAAGACTATTATTTTAAAGATGGTGACCAGATAATAATGAGCCTGCAGGCGGGTGTTGGAGGGTGTGACAATGGTTTCTGATTCGAAATTTCCAGGTAATGCTTTGCAGATTGCAGATCCGGAAGTCTCAAAAATTAAATTTGAGAGGGAACTTAACCAGTTCATGTCTAATGCAGCATATAACCGTGAACGGGGCATTATTCTAATTCGTGCCACGTTTCCGGATATAGTGCTGGCATTTACAGCAGCCAATGCCCATCCGCGTGTGATCATCTTTTGCGTTAAAATTAATTTCACCAATTATGACCTGGAAGCTCCGTCAGTCGAGTTTGTAGATGCCCTTACGGAAGCACCTGTCTTATTTACCGACCTACTAAGCCACATGCCAAGGAAAGTTGCAGGTGGGCAGCAGGATCAGCAACAGGTAAATATTACTTTAGGCGCGCCTCTTATACAGGCGCATCCACCCCACATGAAGCCTTTCTTGTGTTTGCCCGGGGTAAAGGAATACCACAACCATCCGGCGCATTCGAACGACCCATGGCTGACGCACCGTGGCTTAGGTGAAGGCACTCTGGGCTTTCTTATTGATCAACTACATAAATATGGTACCGATCCCATAGTAGTATATATGAATAAGAACTATAATGTGCAGCAGCAGAATGGCCTATTGCAAATACAAGCTATAGGGATTGTTGCTAGTATTGACCCTAATCGCATCCCTTTATGAAACAGGTAGGATTTTTAGATATTGAAACGGTGTACCTGCCAAAAAATTGTGCCCAAATAGCAATTGAAGCGCTTTATAGAGCCGGGACACGTGGTGTGGAGGGTGTTGCTTTGTTTGCCGGAGTTAGAGAAGGAAATACATTCACTATAACTCAAACTATTATTCCCTTGCAAAAGGCAGGTTCTGTTGAAGATGGCTTGATCTATGTGGTTTCAGGCGAGGAATTGGAACGTATAGGCTTAGAGCTTTATGATAATGGGTTGCAATTATTTGCACAAATACACAGTCACCCTGGCGCAGCTTACCATTCCGAAACAGATGATGCCTTTCCAATCGTTACTGTTCTTGGCGGAGTTTCTATAGTCGTGCCAAACTTTGCAATGGGCGGCGTAAAAATTTCAGAATGGGCAATTTACAGGTTGCTCCCAAATACAGGATGGACTGAGATTAATGGTAAGCAAAAAGAAAAGCTTTTTGTTATTAATGATGATATCCCAGCACCGAAACAGGTGTCAGTTAAATGGTATAAATTTTGGTTATGGCTTTAGCAAATTTTTTTGATAAGTCCGCTTTGGCGGCATCGTATGTATTGAGCAACTATGACCGTTCGGACTTTGAACGGAGATTAGGTGAATCTAACGTTGAAATAGTTTACGATTATGCTGCTATAAGCTCAAACGAGGGAAAGGCAACATTAGAAATGACAATAAAATTATTAGCTAGGATGTATCCCAATCTAATAATAACAGGGATTGGAATAGATGTTGATACGTATCGGGTGCAATTGGAAGGTATGGCGCAAGGCATAAATCCTCACATAGATCTTTCCAACGATCAGCCAACTGCATCTGTTTGTATAGGCAATACTGCTATTGAACGTGATGTACCTGTTTTCTACATTGGTTCAGATAACTGGGCTATTAATTTTTCCGATGCAAAGCCTGTAGGATCAGGATTGTCAGAAAATCCCTTTGCAGCTGGTGCGGTAGCATGCTACGGAGCAGCTAATATATTCAGACATGTCTTTAAAGACCAATTGAAGAACTCACAATATGATACTGACTTTAGTCTTTCACTACTAGACTATGAATTAAAGGAACGTAGTGGAAGTGACAATGGGTCTTCAATAGGAAAGAAGAAAATTTGTTTAAAAGAAACAGCTTTAATAGGGCTTGGGGCAATCGGGAATGGAACAATATGGGCACTTTCAAAAATAGCATTATTGGAAGGGACAGTGTATCTTATAGATCCTGAGGAAGTAGAATTATCTAATATTCAAAGGTATGTTCTTGCAAATCAAGGCGATATAGAAAAATATAAAACGGATCTTGTAATGACACAACTGGAAAATTCCAGGTTAACATTAGTTCCTCATCGCGGTGACTGGGCTGATTTTCTGAACAATCGAGGTAATTGGAAAGTTGATATGGTATTAGTGGCAGTTGATAGTGCTGAACACAGAATTAGCATACAGGCTTCCTTACCTAAGCATATCATTAATGCGTGGACCCAGTCTGATGATCTTGGGATTTCAAGGCATTTTGATTTTGAAAAGGACGCCTGCTTGGGATGTTTATATCCTCCTGCAGCGGGGATTAAGTCCGAATCGCTTTTGATGGCGGAATCATTTGGATTGCCCCATGAAGAAGTCTTAATTAGACAAATGTTATATAATAATGATACAATCGATGAAAAATGGATAAGTAAAATTGCTGAGGCTAAGTCAATGCCACTGGAGGCATTAGTCCCTTATGTTAATGCACCTGTCAGGGATTTTTATAGTAAAGTGGTTTGTGGAGGAATAATGTTAGGCGAGGTGAATAAACAGGCAGAGACACCTATGGCCTTTCAGTCCGCATTGGCCGGAATTCTGTTGGCTGCCGAGTTGATTATTGAAAACGAAAACTTAAGGTTAACGCCATTGGAGAATGTGACCAAACTTGACCTTTTAAGTCCTGTAAAAGAGTTTCTAAATGAGATGGTTTTAAAGCCAAGTAGTTCAAGATGTATTTGTCAGGATGACGACTTTAGGAAGCGATATCAGAGTAAATATTGAAAATGTAATCTATAAGAGATTGTCATATTTGGATGTTCATGAAAAAGGGTAATTAAATATTTTCAATCATACAAATGGTTTTATGAGAGAACTTAAACGGTTTGGTCTTATTAGAATATCAAGTCAATATAGGGTAATTGTACTGCGATGGGCCTTTTAACCCCTGTCTTCTTTTTTGAAAAGCTTAGCTGCTTAAACTTTGCACTTTAGTGATAAGTAATAATACCTAATCTACTGGTCAATTAGTTAAAATACATTTTTGATGGGATAAGTATTGTTCTTCAAAAAGATTATTATCTAGGAGAAAGTTATGGAGCCTGTAAATGGTTGGTTGGTAAATGTTTACTCAAATAAGTAAATAAAGAATTATTTCATTAATTTTTAGGAGTGATGATATTATAGAGTAAAAAACGTTCTCATGAGATTGTTTACTTATTTAAGATTAGTTGCTAGACCACGGTGGGATTTGAAGCTAATTTAATTTGAATTTATAACTTACTTAATTTTTTCAAATCATGAACAAAATGGTTCGAAAACAGGTTCGTAAGGACCACAAAACTTCTCAAGAAATTGAAAAGTTTGTGGGGGTTACATTTTCCTAAAAAGGCTTCATTTTTTTATTCCATTTAATTATCAACTAAACAAATCACAAAAATGGTTTTATTATCTTCATTTCTATACGCCAGATAACCTCCATGGGCTTCCACGATATTTTTGGATAAAGTAAGTCCAATTCCAGCACCTTCTTTTCGTGTGGTAAAAAAAGGCAAAAATATTTTGCTTTCTATCTCATTTTCAACACCATTTCCATTATCGGTAATCATAATGAATGTTCTCTTTTCTTTGACTTCGGCTGAAACTACGATCTGTTTTTTTTCAGTATCAGCTAAGGCATGAATGCAATTTGTCAAGAGATTGATTAATACCTGTTCCATTTGTAGAGGATCAACATTCAGTCGGCGGTCAAAAGCAATATTGTTTATGACAACTATTTGCTCCTTTTTGAAGATAGGAGCCATAATCTGTAAACTATTCTCAATCAATTGCGACAATTCAATTTTTTCTTTTTGTGGTGATGGCAACATGGCTAGTTTGCGATAACTCTCTACAAATTGTTGCAAATGATCACTTCTCCTCAACATCGTGGCAACACTAGTTTTCATATCATCTAAATCTTCTGCCGAAATGTCTTCCTGTTGAACTAAATCCTGTAGATTTTGAGAAAGTGATCGAATAGGGGTAATCGAATTCAAAAGCTCATGTGAAATAACTTTCATTAAATTAATCCAAGCCTCTTTCTCTTTTTTCTCAATTACATTTTGAATAGAGTCTAATAAAACAATAAAGTAATCGTGATTAAATATTTGACTCCTAGAAGTTTGCATCACAAACGTTTGTGTATCTTGTTGATTAACACGTATTTCTAATGATTGTTTTATTTCTTTAAAATCCTGATCTTCAATAATTTGACATAAAGAAGGCAGATGGTTTTTTAGATAATTCCATTTGGAAATCTTTGGAACCTCAAAATGTTTGGAAAAATAATCATTCATTAAAAAGATATTCCAATCGTCTTCTCCTCTTTGCAGAATAATAATCCCTGTTTCTATATTGTTTAAAATTGAACTATAAACAATGTCTTTTGAAACTTGTTCATTTTGTTTGTTTTTCAGATTTTCATACAATTTGAATAAGGTTGAATAGTTTTGATAGGATTTATGCTTTGAAAAATCTGATGTAAAATCATTTTGCAAAATAGAAGTAATTGTTCTGTCATAAACTGAAAAGGCATTTTTTACATAAAAATACATTTCAAGGATCAATAGAAAAATTATGAGAAAACCGAATATTGCCGTAAAAACCAATCCTTTTTGAAAAAGAAAGATCGAAATTCCAATACCGGAAAGAATTAGAATCAATCGAAGAAAAAGAAGTTGGTAGGTTTTCCAGGATTTAAACATATTAGTTAGTGTTGATGTTATATTTTTCTAATCGTCGGTATAATGAAGCTCTTGACAATCCTAATTCTTCAGCTGTTTTACTGATATTATTATTGTTCTTAATCAGTATTTTTTCGATGGCCGATTTTTCAACAGCTGAAAGCTGAATATCTTCTTGATTTTCTTCGTAAGTAGTTATTTGTTCCAAATCCAGATCCGAAACGGTAATATGGTTGTTTTCACAAAGAATTACGGCACGCTCAATTCTGTTTTCCATTTCTCGGATATTGCCATTCCAAGCGTGTTTTTCAATTTGCTCTAATGCTTTTTCATCAAAAGTAATTTCATCGCGTCCATACTTCTCAATCATTTTTTCCAAAAGATAGTGTGATAAAGGAATTTTGTCTTCGTTTCGTTCCCGCAATGGTGGCAACACAATTTCCATGGTATTAATACGATAATATAAATCTTCCCTAAAGTTTTTATTGGTTACTTCCTCTTTCAAATTCAGGTTGGTAGCCGTTATGATGCGGACATTTAAAGGTCTTGCCTTCGATTCTCCCAATCGGGTCACTGTTTTTGTTTGGATGACCTGCAAAAGTTTAGACTGCAGATGCAAGGGAACGTTCCCAATTTCATCTAAAAAAATGGTTCCGTTTTGAGCCATTTCAAAGCGTCCGGGAGTATCGGTTTTGGCATCAGTAAAAGCTCCTTGTACATAACCAAATAATTCACTTTCAAAAATATTGGTGTTCAAGGAACCCAAATCAACATGAATAAAAGGATTGTTTTTTCGCTCTGATTGTCGATGGATATGATGTGACAAAACATATTTACCTGTTCCATTTTCGCCAAGAATTAAAACATTAGCATCGGTTTTGGCTACCTTATCTGCGAGGGAATATGCCTTTTTTATAACATCTGAATTGCCAACGAAGAATTCTTCAATTGTCTCAACATTAATTTGCTTCTTTTGTTCTTTTCGGCTTTTATCAACGCCTTGTTTGACAACGCTAAGCAGTTTTTCGTTTTCCCAAGGTTTTAAAATATAATCAAAAGCGCCTGATTTTAATCCTTCTACGGCCGTTTCGACTTTACCAAAAGCGGTCATCAAAATAACAACGGTTCTTGGCGAAAGTGTTTTTATTTCTTTTAATAAATACAAACCCTCTTTGCCGTCCTCAAATCCTATTCTGTAATTCATGTCCAGTAAAACCACGTCGATGGTGTTTTTTGCCAATAACTCAACCACATTTTTGGGGTTATTGAGTGTAAAAATGTTTTCAAAATGCTTTTTAAGGAGCATTTTGGAAGCAAAAAGAATATCTTCTTGATCATCTATGATTAATATAGAGGCGTTGGTCTTTTTCATTGTTGTTCGGTTTCGGACAAAAGGTGTTCATTATCGAACACTTTAAAAATTTAATTAAAAATATAGCCTTAAAAATAAAGGGATTACGATGTTTAAATTTCTGGCACGATAATCCCTTTAGGTTTATCAAATTATCAGCAATGGACACCATAATTACACGTAAAACTAACAAAAATAAGTATCTTTTAATCGGTTTGCCAATTATCTTAATCTTTGGGTATGTCATCTTTACTTCGGCAACTAAGAAAAGAAGTCTTACAATAAAGAAAGACGAAATCACCATCAAAACAGTTGAAAATGATTTTTTCGAAGATTTTATGTCTTTTCAGGCGAAAGCTGTTCCTTTAAATTCAATGTTAGTTAATATCATTGAAGGTGGAGCGGTTCAGGAAATATTTGTAGAAAATGGAGACATGGTCATAAAAGGGCAACCGCTGGCAAGATTATATAATCCTAATGCAGAATTGGCTTATATGCAACAGGAAACAGCAATTATCGAACAAATCAATAATTTGAATAAAGCCAAACTTGATTTGAGAAATCAGGAATTGAATTTAGAAAAAGATTTGATTGCAATAGAACACGATTATCTGGATGCTAAAAGTTTATTCGAATTGAACCAAAAACTTTTTGACAAAGAGATACTTTCTAAAAACGAATGGGAAAAGACTCAAGAGAATTATCGTTTTCAAAAAGAGCGGATGAACATCATCAAGCAAAGTGTCAAAAAAGAAAAGCTAGCAAATCAAGTTCAGATTGGACAGCTCAATCAGTCGATTAGTTTTATGAATAAAAGTTTGGATATATTAAGAACAAACAAAAAGAATTTCCTAATCACAGCGCCAATTTCCGGAAGGCTTTCTTCATTCGAACCAATATTGGGTAAAACCTATGCACAAAACACCAGTATTGGTTCTATTGATGACAGGAAAGGCTATAAATTGGTCGCTGATATTGATGAGTTTTATTTAGATAAAATTGCTGAGAAACAAAAAGGAACAGTTGATTTTGATAATAAAGCCATTGAAGTCCAAATAACCAAAGTAATTCCAGAAGTTAAAAACGGAAGATTTCAAGTGGAATTGGATTTTGTTTCCTCTGAAAAACTGGATTTGAAACAAGGATTGAGTTTTGGCGTGAAATTAAATCTGTCGGAGAAAACAAAAACGCTAGTTCTTTCGAAAGGAAGTTTTAACGAAGAGACCAGCGGGAAATGGATTTTTGTCGTCAGCGGAAACAAAGCTGAAAGAAGAGAAATCAAACTAGGGAGAGAAAACCCGCTGTATTATGAAGTACTCGGCGGTTTGAAAGCAGGTGAAAAAGTAATTACTTCCTCGTATAAAGATTATAAGGAAGTAGAAGTCTTGAATTTCGAATAAAGAAAAAGAGCATAGAGTAAAGAAACAAGAATAAAGAGTAAAACAAATAATATTATGATTCAAATTAAAAACCTTTCAAAAGTATTTAGAACAGAAGAAGTAGAAACAATGGCACTTAGTGAAGTTTCGCTAACCATTAATCAAGGTGATTTTGTCTCCATCATGGGACCTTCAGGAAGTGGAAAATCTACTTTATTGAATATTGTAGGATTGCTGGACAGTGCCACTGGCGGTAGTTATCAATTGCTTAATCAAGAAATGATTGGGCTGAAAGAAAAAGAAAAATCGAAAGCCAGAAAAGAAAATATTGGATTCATTTTTCAGAATTTCAATCTGATAGACGAGTTATCAGTATATGACAATATCGAATTGCCATTAATTTACAACAAAGTTCCTTCTTCTGACAGAAAGAAAAAAGTAGAAGCAATTGCCGACAGATTAGGAATTTCACATCGATTGAAACACTATCCGCAGCAGCTTTCTGGAGGACAGCAGCAGCGTGTTGCCGTTGCAAGAGCTTTGATTAATGATCCAAAAATTATTCTTGCCGATGAGCCTACAGGAAATTTGGACAGTAAAAGCGGAAACGAAGTGATGGAATTACTGACCGATCTGCATGCCAATGGAGCAACAATTTTGATGGTTACACACTCCGATTATGATGCTTCTTTTTCCCAAAAAACAGTTCACATGAAAGATGGAGTAATACTTTCAGAAAAAGCGAATAGTCGTAATGTAGAAGTTTTTAAAGTATAGAAATGCTAAATATCCTTGTATCAATCATTACAGCCGTTATTGAGCTGCTTCACAAAATACTGTTGTAAGCATATCAAACGTCTCATCAATCAAATCAAAATTTAATCAATCAAAAAAGTATGATTCTCAACTGGATTAAAATATTTATTTATCACTTAAAGCAAAGCAAGCTGTTTTCTTTTCTCAACGTTTTGGGATTGAGCATAGGTATTGCAGGAGTGATTTTCGCCACTTTATATTGGAATGATGAACAGAGTTATAACGCTTGGAATCCCAATAAAGACAACATTTATTTAGTTGCCAATCAAATGGACGCAGAAACTTTTTGGGCTTCAAGTTCAGCACCAATAGGAGCTACAATAAAAGAGAAAAGTTCAGAAGTAACATCGTATTGTTATTTAAGTGGAAATTATGAAAGCGATATAATTCGGTTTAAAAATAAAAAAGTGCAATCGAACAAAATCGTATTAGCTCAAAAGAATTTTTTTGATTTTTTTCCTTTTGAATTTATAGAAGGCAATGCAAAAATAGCCTTACCTGATGAAAATAGTATTAGTTTATCAGAAGATTTAGCTTCGCAGATTTTTGGAAAAGAAACTGCTTTAGGGAAAGAAGTTCTTTTTCAGAATAAAAAACTTATTGTAAGAGGTGTTTATAAAATGGATAAAAAATCTTCTTATAATCCTTCCTGTGTTGTTAATTTTATAGATTTAAGACTTAGAAAATCTATTGACCAATGGGGGAATTTTCAGTTTGTATTATTTCTTAAAGTTAATAATCCTAGTAAAGTTTCATTAGTCGAAAATGATTTGCAAAAACTTTATTACGATAATCTAACGGTTCGATTTGCTAAAGAAAATGGAATTACTCCAGAGCAATACATTGAAAAATATGGAGCTACAAAACCCTTTTTAGAGCCTTTGTCTACCATTCGGCTGCATACTAAAACTGGTGGACTAATCGAGGAAAATGGTAATTTTCAGTTTTTGATGATTATGGTTGGATTATCTATTTTAATTCTGTTGCTCTCAATTGTAAATTATATCAATTCTGCCACAGCAAATGCTATAAAACGTGCCAAAGAAGTTGGCGTAAGAAAAGTTATAGGTTCTTCGAAAATTAATATAATTCAGCAATTTGTTTTTGAAACAGCAATACTATCGCTGTTTTCAATTTTAATTGCTCTTGTAATTGTTGAACTGTCGTTACCTTATTATAATGATTTTTTAAATAAAACTATCATTGTACAAGGCAGTCAATTTTATTTACAACTTATTATAATATTTGTTATTACGGTTTGTTTGGCAGGAGTTTTTCCAGCAATATATGTTTCTAATTTTGAAACTTTAAAGGTTTTGAAAGGCAATTTTGGAAGAAGTAAAAGTGGAGTTTGGTTACGAAATGGAATGTTGATTTTTCAATTTGCAATTGCAACTTTTTTCATCATCGGATCCTATATTGTTTATCAGCAAATAGACTATATGAATAGAAAAGATTTAGGTTTTAAAGCCAATCAAATTTTAAGTATTTCTTATCGTAATGTATATGGAGAAGAAATAACGGATAATTTTAGATTTGATCGCTACTTAACAATCAAAAATGAATTATTACACATTCCTGGTATAAAACAAGTTGCAGCAGGTGGTTTTGCTTTTGGAGGATCTGCAAAATCAACAATAGCGTATCAATATAAAGATTTAAGTGTGGATGGAGATAATATTCCGATTGATTTTGGAATGTTAGAAATGATGCAGATAAAAATTGTAAAAGGGAGATACTTGAGTCCGAAATTTGCTCAGGATACTATTAATACAATGCTAATAAATGAAACTGCAGCGAGATTATTAAAAGAGAAAAACCCAATTGGAAAAAAGGTGAGTTGGAATGGTAAAGAGATTACTATCGTTGGAGTTGTAAAAGATTTCAACATAGGTAATCCAAGCGAAGCCATTCCTCCAATGTCATTTTTTCATTTTAAAACAAATTCGTGGTTAACTTTTGCCTTAAACAATATTTATATTGATGCAGATTCAGAAACTATGGATCAAACTTTAGGGGATTTGGAAAATTTTTGGCTAAAAAAGGTAGATCCTGATTATCCATTTTCATATGATTTTGTTGACAAAGAATACAAAAGATCGTATAGCAGTTATGTAAAGCAAAAAAATCTATTCTCGATATTAAATATTGTGGTGATATTGATTGCGCTTTTTGGTTTATTCTGTCTGGCCTCATTTTCTATCGAAAGACGCATAAAAGAAATAGCCATAAGAAAAACTCTAGGTGCTGAAACCAATGTGTTACTGAAAGAATTGTCAATACAATACATCGTTTTCTGCATATTTGGATTTTTAATTACCTTATTTCCAACTTATTATTTACTCAACAAATGGTTGGAGAATTTTGCTTATAGAATTGATATTTCAATCTATCCATTTATAATTGGATTTATTGCTTTACTAGCCTTAACCTTAATAGTGGTGCTTTCGAGAGCATATCAAGCCACGAGAGTAGATGTTCTAAAATACCTAAAATACGAATAGCCATGATAAAAAATTGGACAAATATATTTCTTTACCATATCAAGAATAATAAGCTTTTTACGGCTTTGAATATTTTGGGTTTAAGCATTGGAATCGCAGGATTGATTTTCGCGATTCTTTATTGGAATGACGAACACAATTACAACGATTGGAATCCTGAAAAAGAAAATGTTTATCAGGTGTTGAGCATAGTTGGCAAGGACATGATTTGGCCTAATAACGTTGCTAGTTATGAGCCCTATTTTAAAAAAGAAATTAAGGAACTCGATTCATACTGTTATTTTGAAAATTGGTATTCAAATAGAATCATTAAGCACAAAGACAAAAAAGGAATTTTTACAATAACCAATACCCAAAAGACTTTTTTTGATTTTTTTCCTTTTCAGTTTATAAGAGGAAACAGTAAGACTGCTTTAAATGATGAAAATAGCATTGCGCTTTCCGAAGACGCTGCAGTCAAGCTTTTTGGCACAGAGAATCCAATAGGAAAGGAAGTTTTATATTTGGATAAAAAGCTGATAGTTCGAGGTGTTTATACTATTCCAGGCAAATCATCCCTTGCTCCTCAAGCTTTAACATGTTTATTAGATACAAGATTAAAAGAAGACTACGACCAGTGGGGAAATTTTAATTATGGTTTAATGCTTAAAATTAAAAATCCAAATAATAAAGCTGTTGTTATACGAAAAATGGAACAGTTGCTTTATGTGAATAGAGTGCTAAAATGGGCCAAAGAAGAAGGTCTTACTCCCGAAGAATGGAAAAAGAAAAATGGTTCAGAAAACACAAAAATAATATTAGAACCTTTAAAAGACGCAAGATTGCATTCCGTAGTTGACGGATATGCAGAGGGCAGAGGAAATTATCAGTTTTTGATGATTATGATGGGGTTATCTGTTTTAATATTAATCCTCTCTGTTTTTAATTATGTCAATTTAGCGACTGCCAATGCGATAAAAAGGGCTAAAGAAGTAGGTGTCAGAAAAATTTCAGGTGCATCAAAAGGCAATATTGTACTGCAGTTTCTTTTTGAAATTGTATTGATTACTTTCTTTTCCTTACTCTTATCCTTGGTAATTGTTGAATTATCATTGCCATATTACAATGAATTTTTAGATAAAAAATTAGTAATCTACGGCAGTCAGTTTTATTATGAATTAATAATTATTTTTATTCTGACAGTGATTATTGCTGGAATATTTCCAGCCATTTATGTTTCTAATTTTGAAGCTTTGAAAGTATTAAAAGGCAACTTTGGGCGAAGTAAAGGAGGTGTTTGGCTGCGCAACGGAATGCTGATTTTTCAATTTGCTATTGCTTCCTTTTTTATCATTGGATCATATATTGTATACGAGCAAGTACATTTTTTAAGCACTAGAGAATTAGGATTTAAAGGAGAACAAGTACTTCAAATAAAATACAGAAAACCCGATTTTGACTTTAGGGAAAAAAAAATATCAGAAAAATTATTTACCAGGTACGAAACTCTCAAACAGGAAATTGCCAAGATTAATGGTGTTACACAAGTAGCCACAGGTGCTTTCACGTTTGGTAACAGTGATAATTCATCTTCAAGTTTTACTTATCATGATATCAATATTCAAGGTCAAAATATGGCTGTTGATTTTGGAATGCTCGAAATGTTAAAGATAAAAATGGCTCAAGGACGTTATTTAGACAGCCGCATTTCATCAGATACTATTGATGCAGTAATGGTTAATGAAACAGCTTTGAAATTGATGAAAGAAAAAAATCCAATTGGAAAAACTGTCACTTGGAACAGCAACAAACTGAAGATTATTGGGATTGTGAAAGATTTCAATTTATGGGGACCAAAAGCTGAAATTCCTCCAATGGTATTTTTCCACCTCAAAACAATAGATTGGATGAACATGAATGTCAATAACATATTTGTGAAAGTCAATCCAAATGAAATAGAAAATACCATTCCTGCCCTCGAAAAATTCTGGGCTAAAAACATAGATTCTGATTATCCGTTCACTTATGACTTTGTTGATAAAGCTTATGCGTGGACATACAAGGAATTTGTAAATCAAAAAAATCTGTTTTCATTGCTAAATATTGTGGTTATTCTCATTGCCTTGTTCGGATTATTCGCCTTGGCTTCCTATTCGATAGAAAGAAGAATGAAAGAAATCGCCATTAGAAAAACACTTGGTGCAGAAACCAATGTTTTGCTAAAAGAACTATCAAAACAATACATAGTTTTTTGTGTAATTGGATTTTTGATTGCTGTATTCCCGGTGTATTATTTACTCAACAAATGGCTGGAAAATTTTGTTTTTAGAATAGATATAACGGCATTGCCATTCATTCTTGGTTTCATAATACTATTAGTTTTAACACTGATAATTGTTCTGTCAAGAGCTTATCAGGCAACGAAAACTGATGTTTTGAAATATTTAAAATATGAATAATAAAAACTTTTTAACGGCAGCTTTTTTAATATTTTGTGCTTTAGTAAGCGGCCAGGAGAATCCCTGGTCACTTACAAAGTGTATGGAAATGGCTTTGCAGAATAATATCGAAATAAAAATCCGACAGCTCGAAATTATAAGAACGCAGAAGTTGCAAAATTCAGTTTTAAACCGGATGTTGCCTGTTGCCAATTTATATGGGGAGCAAGGCTATAATTTTGGATCAAGTATTGACCCTTCGACTAACGGTAGGGTAAGCTCTAATTTTCAAAATGATAATTTCTATCTCAATGCCAAAACGAATCTGATTGATTTTAATGCTTTTGCAAATGCAAAAAAAGATAAGATCAATATTGAATTAGCCAAAGCAGAAAAAGAAGTTATAGAAAATGAATATAAACTGCAGATTTTGGAAAGTTATTATCAGGCACTTTATACTCAGGAATTACTGAAAATCCAAAAAGAACAGCTCAAGCAGGCTTCTTTCAACTTAGAAAGAGTAACCAAAGAAGTAACCATTGGGAGTAAGCCTAAAAGTGATTTGTATGATATGCAGCTAAGCTTTTCGGAAGAAGAAAACCGAAATTTAGAAACGGAGCAGTTATATGGAATTAAAAAGACACAGTTGTTTCAATTGATGAATGTTATGGATGTAGCAACTGATGATATAGTTTTGGAACCTTATTTAAAAGAAATAACTGCCGATATTGCTGAAAATGCGTCCTACAATCCTAAAATAAAATTTGCAGAACTTAATTATCAAAGCAGTTTGAAATCGATAGGAGTGGAGAGAGCTAATAATTTGCCTGTATTGTCAGCTTATTATGGATTCTCTACTTTTTATTATAAAACGCTGAATCAGGAAAACTCAAACTCGGATAGCTTTCAAAATCAATTAGCCGACAATAAAAGCCAACAAGTAGGTATGCAGCTGAATGTTCCCGTCTTTAACGGTTTTAGGAATAACAAAAAAATTGATGCCTCCAAAATTGAAAGCGAAAAATCAAAACTTGTCATAGAACAGGAAAAACAGCAATTGGATAAGCAGGTTGCTCTGGAAGAGCAAAATAAAAAGAATTATCTGCAGATTCAGAATAAATGGATTGTGAAGCTGCAGTATGCCAAAGCTTCTTTAACCACTACCCAAGCCAAATTTGCCAGTGGAAAAATAGAAGCCATTGTATATTCATCCGTGAAAAACCAATTTCTTTCTGCAGAATATGAAGTTTTGAAAAATAGCCTTCAATTGCAATATATTGACTTGAAAATAAGTTTGTTGAGAAATAATGTTTTGTAGTTATGACTTATGTAAAGTTATCCTTGTTTTTCCAATTTTCTGTTTTAAAAAAAGAAAGATCGTGTGTTCTGTTTCCATATTTTGGTATGAGCTCTACTTTATATTTATTCTGATAAATGCAATTCTGTGACTTCTATACTATTGCTGGCTCCATTGATATATTTTGGAAATCTCAGGAACCATTTATATTAGTCTTTGTGTAAGAAATAAGTTTTAATAGCTAGTTATAAAGAGTAGGCTTGTAATGTTTTTTTTGCCCATTTTCCCCAGTCTTTCAAAGCATCCAAAAGTATTTTGTTTAGTCCTTTATTGTCAGTAGGTTTACCTTTAATTGGTGGGGCTAGATCTTTGTCAGAAACTGGAATTTCTGTAACTTTTGTAGCAAACCATGTCATATTTTCGTGTGGCATAGCCAATCCTAAAATTGTTCCAGGTAATCCTGTAAAAGATTCAGGGCCGCCAGCAAATGGAATTTGAATAGTGTAATAGGCAACAACATAAACAGAATCGAGAACTATAGCATTTGCTCTGCGGCATTCATAACCTGCAATTTCTCTTGTTTCATCGGTAATTTTCCAATCAATTTTGCGTAAACTGTCTTTAACTAAGTATAAATCATCATAAGCATTTTTTTGTGTAATACTGGTTCTTGTATCAAGATCTGTGGCGATAACATTTTTTAAATTAGCCATTGCATCGTCACCAATCCAACTGTTGCCTGCTGATTGATTTGTTTCATCCCATTTGTATAAACTCTTGTTTTTTGAAAAACTGAGAATGCTTTTTGTAGTTTTAAATTGTGGATTGGTTTTTTTATAACTTTCAAAAGCAGCTTGATAATAACTATCAGTTTCTCCTTTTATTTTTTTTGTAATCAAAGCATACATATTCGATTTTTTCTCAAATTCGATTACGCCATTTTGTACAAAGTGGTCATTTTGTGCAAAAGTATTGCAGTTTGTCAATACAATTATTAAAATTAAGATGCGATTTATTATTGTTTTCATGGTTTTAGTTTTGTTTAATTTCTCCTCCGCCCATTTTGCTAAAATCCCAGCTTACAGAGAACATAAAGTATCTTTGGATAGTGGTATAAGTACTTTGGTTGATATTTCCATTGAATGCAGAACGATTAAATCCTACATTTTGGTTCAAAAGATCTCTTCCCGTTATAGAAACTCTTAAATTATCGGTTTTTAAGAATTTTTTGGTGATAGATGCATTCCAAATAAAACGTTCAAAAGTTTCCTGAATCACTTGCGTTTTTCCATTATATTGATAATTACCATCTGTGCTAATTTCTAGTTTGAAAGGTAATTCTATATTGGTCCAGAAATTTCCATTAAAACCCCAACCATTACTATCACTATTTTCGTTAATGCTTGCATCAGCAACGTTGTAAATAGGTCCGAAGCTGGTATTAAAATTGTATTTTTTTTCTTTATACTTTGATAAGTTTAAATTAAAGGAATAACTTGAATTTTTAGTTTGATTCAATTTTGTATTAATGTAATTATAGTCTACATTTTTGTTGGCGCTGAAACCAATTCCTGCTGTCATGTCTATGGCTTTGATTGTTTTGCCAAAATTACTATTCAAAAAATAACTTGTTGTAGCTTTGTTTTCTAGGTTTACAAATTGTGATATACTTTCTCCTCTATCATTTGTAAACACATTACTTATTATTGGATTTAGCGTAAAATTATACGATCCATTAACCGAAAAATATTGATTGCTAAGTACTTTATACGAATAATAATTTCCTCTAAAATTATTTCTAAAAGAAGGATCTAAATTTGGATTACCCAAAATCGTATTTAATTGGTTTTGATTATTTCGTATCGGTTGTATTTGTTCTAATGTTGGCTGATCGGTGTTTCCGTTATACGATAGACGCAGTACTTCTCTTTGTTTAAAATTATATTGATAGTTTATCTGAGGCATGTAGTTGATAAATTTTTGCTTAAAAGAACTATCTGTATAAACATCATATTGTTTGAAGTTTACACCACTAAATTTAGAACCAAAAGAAAAAACAGTTTTATTTTTTTTGTAATTAAAAATCGCTCCAAGTTGGTTTATCGTTTGGTCTAATTCATAATTATTACTAAAGATGGAATCCAAAACATTATAATCGCCATTTGAAGACTGATTAAAAGATTTACGATCAGCTTTTCCGCTACTAGCGTTGAATCCATAATTAAGAATTGCAGATAGACTTTTGGATAGGGGTTCGGTATAGATTAAATTTGATTTAAAAGCTGTATTGCTAATATTGTTGACTTTATTTTGATCGACTACTTTGGTGCTATCTGGACTAATTACGGATGTTGTAAAAAATTCAGCTCTAGAATTTAAATAACCATCACTTTTGCTATCTGTACTTGATTGGCTTAAATTAAGAGATAATGTTCGGCCCGTTTTTTTAAGTTTTTTGGTTAATAAAGTATTTATATTAAATGTTTTATCATCAACATCGTTTGTAGTGGTCTGGTTCAAATTATTCAATTGGTTACCTTGTTCGTCAGTACCTTTTCGCATTTCTGCTTCATTTGACTTACTGTTTTTAAATAATCCATCTACATTTAATTTTAAAGTTAAAGTAGTATCAATTTTAATTTCATAAGCTAGATCAAGTTTATTTTTAGTCATGTTTTTTTCAAAACTCTTGTCTGAAGTATTATAAATGCTGCTAGAACTTAAATTTTGCTGGTTAATATCATTGCGATTTCCTGAAAGTTTGATATCGCCAATTTTATAATTTGCATTGATAGATTCTTTATCGTTGTTCCATTTATTGTCAAAATGTATTCCGCCAGTTTGAGCTACTGGAATTCCTTCACCATTAAATTGTCCATCCCAACTTTCAAATTCATCATTTCCATTGTTTGAAAAATTAATACCGCCGTCATCAGTTACTTGATAACTGCTTTGGCCATATTTATCTTTATCTCCCCATCCTAATCCTACTTGTCCGGTATTACCTAAAATGCCATAAGCTGCTAATTTTTTCTTATCCCAAAACTTATTAAACATGGCTTGGCCTTTGTAAAAATTATCAGTTCCTCCTCCGAGTTCTACTTTACCGAAATGACCATTTTTTTTGTCTTCTTTAAGTTTAACATTTAGAGTTTTGGTTTTCTGACCATCATCAATTCCTGTAAAAGCGGCTTGATCACTTTTTTTGTCGTACAATTGTACTTTATCAACCATGTCAGCACGTAGATTTTTTGTAACTAAAGTGGGATCATCACCAAAAAATTCTTCACCATCAACCAAAACTTTGGTTACAGTTTCGCCTTGAGCGGTAATTTTTCCATCTTTATCAATTTGTATTCCTGGGAATTGTTTTATCAGATCTTCCACTTTTGCATTAGGTTCTATTTTAAATGCTTTTGGATCAAATTCTAACGTATCACCTTTGATTTTCATGGCGGCTCTATTACCTTTAATAATTATTTCGGATAGTAATCTTCCTTTATCAGCCAAATTAATTGTACCATAATCTTGGATTAACTTTGTGGAATCAACAGAAAATTGATCTACAAAATCAGCATATTTGGGATAAGAAACCAGCAAAATAAATTTACCGGCTTTAATATTATTCAATTCAAAATAACCATTTTCTTTGGCTCGGGTAAATTTTACTAAAATGGAATCTTGTGCTCTTAACAAAGAGACTGATGCATTCGTTAAAGTAGAATTGTTTATAGTATCTGTTATATATCCTTTAACTGTGCCTGATGTTTGTGCCTGTAGAATATTTGATAAAAAAAGAAAGCAACATAATAATAGAATTGTTTGTCTCATTAATTGGTTGTGGTTTTTTGAAAAGAGGCATAATAGTTCTATTCTATTTTTTTGAAAAATAGAAATAAAATGCACTTGTTGTGTAATTTGTTTTTTAAGTAAGCAAGATTGTAGATTCTAAAATAGAAATTGAAATAGCACCTTTTGATACAGGTTGGCTGAAGTATAGTGACTTGATTTTATGAAATTCATGATTTTTTTGCGAGGTTTTGGTTGTTGGCGGTGTAAATTTTAACGATTTTAATTAGTGATTGTTTCTATAATAGTTAAATGTGAATATGGTTCAAAAATAAATAAAAATACTACAATATTAAAAAAAACTTTGCTTTTATTGTTATGATTAATTATTTACATTTAGAATCATGTTAATTTGTGCTAGTCAATTAAAACCGGAAAGAGGTGGTCAGTTTGACCTTTTTTTTAATTTATGTGGAGTATGGATGTCGTCAAAAGCTTTTTTTGATATTGCCAAACCTTTAGCCTCGGCTTTTGTTTTTTTCATTTTTATAATTGGATAAAAATTTAATATCAACCCAATAATCAAGTAAAGTATAATAAAACTCAATGCAATTCTTGAAGAAAGAGGACTTCTTGTTTATTAACTTATTTTTTGTTCAAATCATATGTAATTTTTTGGACTGCGTCAGGTATTTTTATTAGACCAAGGACTTCACGAATCCAATGCTTATCTATTATTATGTTTTAGACTTCTTTGATGTTTTCTTTAATCATAATTATTCATGTTAAATATCTAAATATGAAATGCTTTTATCATCAATTCCTGCTCATTTCTTGAAATTCCTATTTCTTTGGCTGTAGCTTTCCAGTTGCTTGTTACCTTCAGCACTTCCTGTATGATAGTTTCCATTTGTTGTTTGTTTAAACGGAAATATTCACCAACGCTTTTTGCCAATTCAAAATCAAGATCATTATTTTCGGTATCAATGTTTAAAGCTAAACCGTCTTTATCAATAGATGGATTAAGGTCATATGCAGGTGAAAGTATCCAACCTTCTTTTGTTAGTATGAAACCGTGGTTTCTTAAATGATCGTCCGTATTAGAAATGGCAATATTGAAGATTATTCTGCGCCATAATTGGTGTAAATTAGCTTCAATGTTTGCTCCATAGTTGCTAATGAATTCAGCTATATCTAAATAACTTGCTGGATTATCCCGGATAGTATCTTCATTATTTCTGGTCATTGTCATAGCGGATGCAAAGTGTATTCTTTCACCTTTTTCCCGATCGAAGCGTTTTGTGAAAAATGTGTGGTGTTTTCCCATTATTTTTTCTACACGACAAGGAGCCATTTCTACTCCAGCTTTTATTGCCAATTGATAAGCTAAGAATTCCCAAGCTGCTTTATCTGTTGTGTCAGTTTTAGATGGGAATTTGGCAATCCAAAGACTTTTGTCAGCATCTAAGACATTGGCTTTTGGTCTTGCTCCGCCTAAGGAGGAACCTGGAGCCATTAAAACGGATAGCCATCTTTTTACTTCATCGTTATCATCGTCATTTTCAAAATTAGTCGCTGCGTTTTGCAATTCACCAATGGATGACCATGGTGGGGTAGAAGCTGTTTTATTGTTGTCTAAAAAGTCTCCATTAGGATCGGTTTTGAAACGTAATGCTCCCATACGGCTTTCATCGAATACTCCTAAAAGAAAATCAATGTCGCGCAGCGTTTTAGGTTTTTCATTATTTTCTCTTGCCAACTGTGCTTCTCTACGTTTCATTAGTGTTCGCCCCCAAGTGTCGGGCATACTATCTAGGAATATGCCAAAGTTTTCTTTTTGGTTTGGATATTGTGGACCACCGTATAATTGAATATCAGGGTCGAGGATAAATTTTTGTTCTGATTTAAGCCACTCATTATTGTATTCAAAGCTGAATGCTTTTTTACCTTTAGCTTGTTGTGCCGATAGGATACCAATGATTTTTGGTTCGGACATTTCTTTCCAATGGGCGTAAACGTAGATGTCGGTTTTGTTGGTAGACATTATGAATGGTTCTATTTTTGGTTGGTTAGAGTTTAGTTGACTGTTCTCGGTATGACACTATTATTTTAGTAGTTCAAGATCTTGCAGTTTTCTTCCTAGTTCGTCATCTGCAGCTAGTTTTAGAAAATCATCTTGAAGCCCTAATACTCTTAGTACATTAAAATAAGCACCAATAGCAACGCTAGGATTACCTTTTTCTATTTGATATAAAGTAGTCCTCACAATATCTGCTCTTTCTGCTACTTGAACAGCAGTTAGCTTTCTTCTTTTCCTAGCTAGCTTTATGTTTTCTCCCATCTGTTCTAATGTCATTTGGTGCTTAGGAAAAATGGTTTGTTTTTTTCTGCTCATCTTATTAAATGTTCATTATTATGAACAAAAATAGTGTTTATGTTCATAATAACAAACATTTTTGTGTTTTTTAATCTTTGAAAGTTAGGGCTGTTCGATCTTTTATAACTATTTGTTTTAATTACTATTTTTAAGAATTATTGGTTTATTATCTTCTGAATCTTCTCTTTCTATTTGCATTTTACTTCATATTGCGCAGCAAAGCACAATTGAAATGCACGCTAAAGTTGCTGTATCAAGAGATAATTCCATTGTAATATTCCATAACTTTAGTCGTTAAATTTCAGTAACTTAACGGAGGTTAAATTTTTATTTAGAGTGAACTATGGAAAATCCAAAACTTAAGGCCTTCATTCCTTTTTTTTATCTCGTATGGTCAGATGACATTTTAACTCAAAAAGAATTTTTTACTTTACAAGAGTTCATCAATTTTCAGAATTGGATTTCCCAAAAAGAAAAAGAATTACTTTTTTCAAAAATAAATATTTTGGATCCGCCGTCGCGAGAAGAACTTACGGATTGGAAATATGAAATCGAGAAAGTAATTCAGTTAAAACCTTCAATCAGATCCATTCTTGGTATTTCCATTGTGCTTTCAAAAAATGACAAAATCATAAAGGATCAGAAACCAGCTTTTATAAAACTTGAAAATGATCTCGGAATTTTAGGAGAAGAAGCTATTGGGAATTTTAGGGAAACTACAAATATTTTTACTTCAAATTATCAGTCTGTAAATCGGTTCAGTACAAAAAAACTAACACAAATTCTGGATGGAAAACAGGCTGCAATTATCAAGAAAGTAAAATCAGTTATCAGCCGACCGGAATTTGCATATGAAACTTCAACTGATACTGATGTCTATAGAGAAAAAGTATATGATTGGTGTAAAATCCTTGCCAAAGAAAATTTTGGAAATAGGGCTTTCCCAAAGAAATATGGTGGAAGAGAAAACATAGCTGATTATTTTGCGATCATGGAAACTCTGAGTTATCACGATTTGAGTTTAGTTATCAAATTTGGCGTACAATTTGGACTTTGGGGAATGAGCATACAATCTCTTGGTACGGAAAAACATTTTAGTAAATACTTAAAGGATATTGGTACACTGAAATTGCCAGGTTGCTTTGCAATGACGGAAACTCATCATGGATCGAATGTCAAAGGACTTGAAACAACGGCAACCTATAATCACAATGACCAAACATTTACCATTCACACGCCGAATGAAAATGCACAGAAAGAATACATTGGGAACGCAGCAAAGCATGGTCAAATGGCTACAGTATTTGCAAAATTAATAATTGAGGGTAATGATTATGGTATTAATGCTTTTATCGTTCCGTTGCGCGATACAAACGGTAAAATACTGAAAGGTATTACTATTGGTGATTGTGGGCTGAAAATGGGGCTTAATGGCGTTGATAATGGGACAATCCGTTTTGGAAACGTTGTTATTCCAAAAGATAATATGCTTGATCGGTTCGCCTGGATAAATGAAAAAGGGAAATTTGAAAGTCCAATTCCAAGTGACAACAGACGGTTCTTTACCATGCTTGGCACATTGGTAGGCGGAAGGATTGGAATTCCGAGATCTGCATTGGCTGCAGCTAAATCAGGATTAACAATAGCAATTATATATAGTGACCAGCGCAGGCAATTTGGACCTGAAGGAGGATCTGAAGTTCCAATCTTGAATTATCGTATGCACCAACGCAGATTAATTCCATTGCTTGCAAAAACATATGCGATACATTTTGCGCTGCAATATGTAACCAATCGTTTCATAGACAGAAAGGAGTCTGAAATGCAGGAAATCGAAGCCCTTGCTGCCGGAATGAAAGCCTATGTAACTTGGAGTACAAGGGATATTCTGCAGGAATGTCGAGAAGCCTGTGGCGGAAAAGGATATTTATCAGAAAATCGTATTGATACTTTAAAAAATGATACTGAAATTTACACCACTTTTGAAGGAGACAATACCGTATTGATGCAATTGGTAACCAAAAGCCGCCTATCTGAGTTCCGGAAATCTTTTGGTGAAATGAGTACTATGGGGATTATTAATTACGTTTATGAGAATGCGAAGACTCTAATTTCTGAAAAAAATCCGATTGTAACCCGAAAAACGGATGATGACCATTTACTTGATAATGAGTTTCATTTGAATGCTTTTGAGTATAGGGAAAAAGCAACATTGGCTTCATTGGCAAAACGGATAAAAAAACTGATTGATAGCGGACTTGAGCCTTATGATGCATACAATGTGGTACAGCATCAAATGGCTGATGTTTCCCAAGCTTATCTGGAACGAATAATCCTTGAACAGTTTCTAACTGCCATAAAATCTATCAAGGATAAGAAGTGTAAGGAAGTAGTATCGAAGTTGAGTCAATTATATGCACTCTCGCAGATTGAAAGAAATAAAGGCTGGTATCTTGAAGATGGCTATATGGAAGCTGTAAAAACAAAGGCCATTCGTAAAATGGTAAATCAGCTTTGCTGGGAAATAAGGCCGGATGCAGTTTCTTTAGTAAAAGGGTTTGATATTCCTGAAAGTTGCCTTGCTGCACCAATTGCTTTGTAATTAGTTAGTTTATTAAATTCGTTAATAGCTTTTTAGTTCAAAGCTGCAACTGAAGGGGGGTACAGCCACCTCTTTGTTGTTCTGATATCTAATGTGTACATTGCCTTGGTTTTTGTATTTTTTTTATTCCAAACGCTAAAGATCTTGTGTTTCTGTGTCCATTTTAGGTATGAACTCCAAGCTCTTTACAGAGGATAAAGTGTTCTTAAATATTATATATTAAATAAAAACAGCAATAATAAATCTTTTGAGAAGCAAGCAATCATTATAGTTTCTGGATCATGCTATACGGAAAAACCGAAGAAACTTCGGTTTTTCCGCTTTTAGGTTTTTATAACTTTCTCCTTCTTCATTCGGGAGCTAATTTGGTAGAGATTTTTTTTCATAAGATTCAGAATGACCTTATGATGTTTTGAATTATTATTTTTCATTCCACGGCATTGGGTTACTTCCATTTTAGAAAGAGAGACCTCTATGGTTTCAATAGGTTGATTATTTATACGGGCAGAGAACAGCAGGGCATCATTCTTTTTGAAATATTCATTAGTGAATACGCAGTGTTTTAAATTGTCTCCCTCCTGCATAAATTCCGTTACATTTTCAAGTACTGTAATAGTGATGTCTGCTTCTGAGAAAGAAAGCCCGAAAAACTGTTTTTTTTCCTGCGCGTATAGAATCTGTGCCTGCTCCATTTCGGAGCGCATTTTTATAAGATATTCTTTTCTCTGCAACTCTTGTTTTCTCTGCACCAATTTATCATGGGCTGCGTTTAAATCACTCGGACATACAAAAAGTGGAGAACTGAGGTCTTTTTTGAACCATCGTAGTAGGTCGATATAATCCTCCCAAATACCAAAATCGCAAACGGCATAGTTGCTTTTCAAGCCCGTTTTTACCGCCTGCCAATTGCGTTGGATATGTTGATTCGGAGACTGTAGATAATAGCGGAGTAGGGAAGTCTGCCCAGATTTTAGCAGCGTTTCAGCGCAGGAATCTTTTAAAAGTGCTGTAAGCAAAACTTGAGGTGCTATATCATAAAATGCTTTTTTAAAACCGTTTCGTCTTAGGATAGGTAGTACTTTAATCTGTGGATACACTTTATATGGATTGATACGGTATTTTTGCGAATTCTTAAAATCCTTTGGGCGAATTTCAAGCGAAGCATAATATTGCCATGAATCATAAGCATGCGAAAACGCATTGGTACTGAGTGACATTGTTCGTACTTCTCCTTTTGGGTTTATCCAATGCTGCATTACTTCTTTATGGCAATAGGTAGGGAGACAGTTTTTTTTCATCTGTTTGTGTGAGCATATTATGCGTACTACTTGAAATTCAGATACCGTAGTCACTACTGCGTAATATTCTATTTCTTTAAAATGCACTTGATTGCATCCATGCATTTTTAGTTTTCCATTACAGGCAGTACATTTTATAAATTTCACTGATTGTTTTTCAGATTCAGGTTTCCAAGAATGCGCACAGTCAAGACAATGAAATTTTCCTCTTGAGAGAACGCCCCATTTAAGAAAAATTTTCTGCTCTGCCCATCTCTGTATCTTTGATGTGATAGGCTCAAGGGATTGGCTTAGGGCAGTGATTTGCTTCTCTGCGATAGTATTTGCTTTCATAAGTCAAAGAGTGTTAGGGTGGTCTGTGCGGGTTTTATTGTTTGTTTTACTGCAGTTTCGTGCACGATGCTTTGAGTGGTCGCTACAGGAGTGAATAAATCAGCCTTTTCAGACTGTTTTATCACTGCTTTGAAGTTCATTGGTGCGGGTGAGGAAATAGAATCATCAGTATAATATTTGACCGCCAAGGCATAGATTTCTGAATCTGCAAAGGCACATAGGCCGGTTTTTTTTACTTCGTTGAAAATATAATTTAGACAGTTGTCTATGTTCTTGGAAACCTTGCTAAGGCTTGAAGCAAAGGCAGTGTCGCTTAGCGCAGTTTCTTGCAGATAATTTTCTAAAATGGATTTAAAAGGGTCAGAAGCTTTCATAATAGGAAGTGTTTGATTTAAAAAAAATAATTATTCGAAAGTGTTTCTATAGATGTCATAACAGTATTCTTCAAAGCAAAGCCAACATAAAAAAGTATAGTGAGGCAGTTTGTAACGGTTTGCAATAGGCTCTCCCAATGACTCTTCCAAATCATTTTTAAAGGCTTCTAAATCTTCGAGGTGTTTAATGTAAAATGCTTTGCAGTCATTATGATATATAAATTCGCTTATCATACCGCTGATGCAACCACTATGTTGCAAATCTTCGAAGAACGATTTTAACTGCTCTTTTTTAGTACCGTTGTAGCTTTCTGTGTGGCTTAAAATTATTTCGTTAAACTCGGCGCTTACTTCATATTCTCGGTAGGCTGATTTTTTAAAGGCTTTCATACTATTGTTGTTTGGCGTTGATGTTTTAAAAATTGATACATAAGATTAAAAAGGCAGGTCGTCGGGATTCTCTGAGGACTGTTGCTGTTTGAAGTTTACAGGAATGGAAACGGAGGGTTCTTTTTTGGCAAAGACCAAAATTTTAAGGCTATTGATGTGAAAAGTCAAACTGCCCAAAGCCTTACCGTCATTAGAGCTGTACACACTCAGTCCAATACGCCCGAAGAGTTGAACTAACGCTCCTTTTTTAAGCCAGTCAGCAGATTTAGCATTTAGCCAATAGGAACAGTCCACATAGGTTACAATGGCTTTAAATTCTGTGCTCCCTTTTGGTTTGTAACTGTCATTGATGGCAATGGAGAAATTAACCACTTGTTTTTCATTTCCGATTTTATGCACTGTGGCATCTTTTGTAATACGTCCTGTGATTTCCATGATTCAAAATTTTAATGATTACTTTTTTTAAAATTTCTTTCTCCTTGTTTTTTGCAAAAATGTTTTCAAAAGAAAAAACGGTAAAAAAGAAAGCAAGAACCAAGTGGCCGCTTTGGAGGATACGGAGTGCTATAAGTCCCGAAGGGTGGGGAAGCGAAGCGGAGCCATTATGCGCATGCAGTATACTTCGGGCACTATCTTGGCTGCCTTTTTATGCCGTTTCGAATGAAAATGTTATCCTAATTATTTCTTCATTTCACCTATTATCAAACATTTAACATTACTGTGTAAACAAAATTGTTTACTTTTACATCATGAAAACAACACTTGACACTATTAAGGGAATTCATCCGGGTTATGTTCTGGAGCGTGAGCTTAAGAAACGTAAGTTAGGCAAAGGGCAATTTGCGATTTCAATGGGAGAATTTCCGCAGACCTTAACGGCTATTACCAAAGGCAGGCGAAGAATGAATATAGCATTGGCAATGAAGATTGAAAAGCTGCTCTCCATTGAGGAAGGATATTTCATGGTTCTGCAGGTATATTATGATATAGAGCAACAGAAGAAGAAAGAAAATAAAGATATAGAAAACGAGCATCCAGATCTGGGAAAGCTTCGTTCCGTTCTTTTTTGGGATACTGATATCAAAAAGATAGACTGGCAGAAACAAAAAAAGGCGGTAATTAAGAGAGTTTTTGAGCGCGGGAATGAAACTGAAAAAAAGGAGATTATCCGTTTTTATGGGCATGAGACCGTTAATGCCATTATAAGATTATAAATCAATAATTATGGCGATACATTTTAATACGGGTGTAACGCTTTTGAAAGCTATTTTAGAGGATTTAATGCAGGAGCAAGGAGGAAGAACCATCAATGCACTAGGCATATATCATTGGTGTCACGCAATGATATATTCTTGCCATCGGAGCTCCCACCCGGATTGCGATAAGTGATAAATTGATGGTGAGCATCGGTAGTAGTGTTGTTGTTCCAGCGGGTTACTACTTTTTTTGGTAAGGTTGGTATGTGTTTTTGTCAGAGGATCATACATCCTTCAATTGCTTTCCCGCTAGTAGCGTATTTTATTGCTCTGCGTGGACAAATATCCATTTAGGTCAAAAATAAGACTTGTATTTGCAGGGAGGTTTATCCTGAGTTGATACAAACGCATTAGTGAAGGTTTTCTAAAAATAACTTTATAGTGTCTTTAGATCTTAGTAGTAATTTGATAAATTAAACTTTTTCAGAGAACACTTGTTTAACTAATTTTGGAAAATAGGTCTCAATAATTTCAATAAGAGCCTCTTTACTTATAGGCTTTTGTTTAAAATCTGCGATTTCTGCTATGGATTCTGCTTTGGCTTTGTCCGCAGGGTTAAATGAACTACTGAGCATCACAACAACGATATCGTCTTTGTTTTCCAAATCCAAACTTTTATAGGCTTGTATAAATTCCCAGCCATCCATAACAGGCATATTGATATCCAATAAAATCAATTGAGGTAGCGGGAATTCATTAACTGCGGATTCAAATTTACCTTGTTTGCTAAGATAGTCAATGGCTTCTTTACCATTTAATGTTACTTGGATATGTTCAGTAATGTTGATTTTTTGTATGATTCTTTTGTTAATGAAATTGGTGGCAAAATCATCATCGACCAATAAGATACAGTCTAATTTTTTTTCCATTTTTTCCATTGTTTGATAGTTGTTTTTGTATTTAAGTTATTTCTTGTGTGGTATTAATGTAGTTCAATAGGGAATGTCCATTTGAATATACTTCCTTGATTAGGTTCCGATTCGACCCAAATCTTTCCTTTATATTGTTCTATGATTTTTTTGCAATGTGATAATCCTATTCCAGTTCCTTGATAGTCATTGCGATTTTTCAATCGTTTAAAAATCACAAATACCTTATTAATATCTTTCTCTTCAATTCCTATTCCATTGTCTGCGATTGAAAACAGCCAGTTATTTTCTTGTTTTACAGCCGCTATTTTTATTTTTGGTTGTTGATCTTTTTTTCGAAATTTATTGGCATTACTAATCATATTTTGGAACAGTTGCCTTATTTCGGTAGTATTACCTTCGATGATAGGCAGGCTTTCATATTCGATAATGGCATTGCTTTCTTTTAGGCTGGAGTTCATATCCGAAAGGACATTGGCAACAATTTCATTACAGTTAATACTGCTGGTTTTTCTTTCCTTCCCAATTCTAGAGTAATCTAATAGTCCTTTTACCAATAATTGCATACGGGATGTTGAGCTATTAATGAATTGTAAATACTGTTTTTGGTCCTCATCTAAATTTTCGACAAGTTCCTGTTGAAGCATATCTATGCATTGAATTACGGTGATCAATGGCTCCTGTAAATCGTGTGATGCAATATAGGCAAACTGTTCCAATTCAATATTTTGAAATTCTAGTTGTCTGTTTTTTATCAAAATTTCTTTTTGAGTCCCAATACGGTCATTAACATTTCTCATGGATTTTTCTATGAAAATTGGATTTCCATTTTCATCATATACTAAACGGGCATTTAC
Organism: Flavobacterium granuli; assembly: GCF_031456055.1. Lineage (GTDB taxonomy): Bacteria > Bacteroidota > Bacteroidia > Flavobacteriales > Flavobacteriaceae > Flavobacterium > Flavobacterium granuli_A. The sequence continues at coordinate 127,657 of NZ_JAVDTX010000005.1, read as the reverse complement.
TGAAAAAAACACTATGTTTTCTTCTCCATCTATAAATCGAATGTCAGAATCCCTAACTTGCCCTTCATTTTTTAATTTATTCAATAAAGACTTTCTGTCTTGTTTGTCATAATAAAAATCAAAAACTGAATTTTCTAAAGCGTATGAGCAAGGTCTAAGAAAATGTTTTTCAAATGAAGGACTGACATCAAGAACCGTTCCGTCCATAGTTGTTCTAAAATAAACGTCTTCAAAATTTTCAAAAATAGATCGGAATTTTGCCTCGCTAATCTTTAGTTTTTCTTCTGCCTGAATACGAGCTGTAATATCTCGGAAAGATCCAACCACAAATTCGGGATTATTGTTTTCATCCAATAAAATTTTGGAGTTTATGGAAACATTATATGTTTTGGAATTGATCAAAAATTTAGCATCATAATTTTTTATTTCCCCATTTTGCATAAGCTCATTTAGAACTATTTGCTGGTCTTCCGGATTATGATAAAATTCTTGAATTGATTTCCCTATTATTTCTTCTTGTTTTAAATCAAAATAAGTGCAAGACGGGCTAATGTCTATTATTTTATAATCCTTGGCCGATGCCCTAAAAAATGTGTCTCGCACACTTTCGAAAATGGTTCTGTATTTTTTCTCGCTTTCCTTGATTTTTTCGGTTACTTCGAGCAGCTTTTTTCGATTGAGGATTCGTTCGTTTACGTTACGCATGGTTCCTTCAAAGTAGGCAGGTTCACCATCGGAATTGTAAATTACTTTTGCATTGACAGAGAAATAGATAATTTCACCATTAGGCATTAAAAAACGCTCTTCATAATCATTGACTTCCTGTTTTTCTAAGACAGTTTTATAAAAGCTTTCACCCTCTGCGCGGTCAGCATAAAAGTCGTAAGCGTTTTGGCCAATCACAGACTCCCTGCTCATCTTGAAATGTTTCTCTACCGAGGGACTTACGTCTAATAGGGTACCTTCTATGTTTTTTTTGAAATAGACATCATCAAAAGATTCATAAATAGAACGGAATTTCTCTTCGCTTATTTTTAGCTTTTCTTCGGCCAATTTTCTTTCCATCGATCTGGAAAGAATATCGGATAATGCTTCCAACAATTTAATTTCTTCGTCTAAAAAAAGATTTTCTTTTTTTAGTTCTTCCGTAGTAGAATAACCAATTTTGATATAGCCACAATTCTCCCCATTTACGGTAATCGTTTCTTTAAGGAAATAATCGCTTTGTTGATAATTGGCAGAAAAATATTCATCTCCAAACATTTGGATATGACAATTGGCAATTTCAGGAAATTGTAATGCTTTTGGGATAGCTTGAACACAAGCCTCCATTTTTTCCAATTTAGAAAGTACTTTGTTGCTAATGATTTTTGAAATATCAAATAAGCAACCGAGTTCTTTAATCCGTTCATTAAGAGAATAGTTATTCTTCTCTAACTGTATTTCTTTTAATTTTAATTCGGTAATGTCGGTGATAATGGTGGTAATCCCAATAATTTTACCCTTGTTGTCTTTGATTGGGGAGTTAGAAATGTTCAGATATTCTTCTTCTGAATGTTTTTCTTCGAAAGAGTACGTTTTACCTTTTAACACTTCCAGAAATCTTGTGGTGATTTCTTCTTTGTGGACAGCGTTTGAAAATAATTCAGGATGATTGTCACCCATTTTTATTTCGGCTCCTTGTACGTTTTTCATATAACGCGTATGTGTCGAATTGAAATTTATATAATTTAGACTAGTATCCAATGAGAAAATGCTGATTCCGTTCGGGCTTTCAATGGTTGCCTGAAGAATGCTGTTATTAAGGCCCAGCTTCTCTTGGCTTGCTTTTATCTTATTTTCGGCTTCTATTCGTTCGGTTATGTCAATACCTACGACTGTTATTCCTTTTATTTTTTTTTGGTCATCATAAATAGGGCTTACTTTTATTTGCCAATACTGTGTCTGATTTGGAAATTGGTCTTCAAAAATCACATCTTTTCCGTAAAAAGCCAATTTGCAAAAATTAATGTAGCGTTCTTGGTTAGCTTTGTCTTTTATACATTCGAGTATTGATTTTCCGATTTTTAACTCAACGGAATATGCTTTTTTCATTACCTCTTTTTTGAGGGAATTGCAGCTTAGTATTCTGTAATTTTTATCCAAGGAATAGATAAAGATGCCTTTTGGGCTTTCGATTGTGGTTTCTAAAATGTTATTCTTTAGATTGAGTGTTTGCTGACTTATTTTTAAATTAGTCTCTTTATTTTCTTTCTCTTTTAAAATAGCTTTTAAAAACAGGACAGAGACCATATTTACAAACAAGAACAATTGCAACATGAATAAATCACTATTCCAACCACTAAAAACAAATCCGCCCAGCAGATGGCCTGTACAATATGTGGCTATGATTGTGATAATTAAGGTCACTAGTGTAATGACTTTCATCCCAAATCGGCAGGCTGCCCATATCAATAAAAAGAAAAGAATGGATTCGTTGTTGGCACGTGTTTCAAAAATAAATATTGTTGCGAATAGCGTAAAAAGAATCAGGATAAAGGCTTCCGCTTTTTTTGCTGCTGTCCATGTGATAAAATCTTTCGTTTTATATAATAAAGAGAGTACGAATGGGGTAAACACAATAATGCCTAAAGTATTTCCCCTGAGAATGTTGCTCCAAATTAAAATACAATTATCCAATGAGAAAAAGGATGTCATTGCAAGTGGAATAAAACCAATGCTAACACTTGTAAAAGTTCCCAGTAAACCAGCTAAAGTAAAAAATATGACATTTTTTGCACTATCAAAAGGGTATTTGGTTTTGCACCACAATTGTGTCAAATAAGAAACAAGAAACGTATTTAGGTAGGCTATAATTGGTCTTATGATACATAAGGACAAAGGTTTAATAAGTTCATCAAATGTTGAGGCATTTTGAAAATCGTTTTTATATAAACTAGCGGAAAACATAAGACAGCCTATTACCACTCCAAAAATTGCTTTTCGTCCTAAAAGTAGGGATGCGGCTATTGCAAAACCAATAGCTGGGAAAAAAGGAAGTATATTAATATCGGTAACAAATATATATAGGGATAATTTGGCAATTAGAAAATATAGTATTGCTGTACTGACAACAATTTTAGTTGTTGAATTTAGAAATGTTGGAATACTGTAATGCCCGGTATTTGTATTTTTACCCATTTTATCTATTTTGTAGATTCTTTTTATAAAATCTGTTTGTTTTATTCTTTAATTATAATAAAAAAATAAAACATTTTATAGGTTAAAGATTATTATTTTTAATAAAAAATGTATTTTATCGATATAATTTACTTTTAAACGTTGCAAATTTAATACTAAATTTTAAGGAATTAATAAATTTGCCCCTTTTAAGTTCAAAATCAGGTGTTTTTAATTAATAAGTAGTCTTTTTATGAGGCATTGAATCGTAATGAATAAAATAAGATGCTGAAATTGTAAGATGTTTATTTTGAGTCAGTTGTATTGTGGTCTGCATTTTTTTGCAAATGATCTTAAGGTAAACAGTTGGTGTACTTGTTTTTTGGTTTTTGAAAGAATGAAATAAAACAAACATAAATGAAAGTTTTAAAATAAGATTGAATACAATTTTTTTTTGTTATGAAAAAAACACTTGACACTATTAAGGGAATTCATCCGGGTTATGTTCTGGAGCGTGAGCTTAGGAAATGTAAGCTTGGCAAAGGACAATTTGCGATTTCAATGGGAGAATTTCCGCAGACCTTAACGGCTATTACCAAAGGCAGGCGAAGAATGAATATAGCATTGGCAATGAAGATTGAAAAGCTGCTCTCTATGGAGGAGGGATATTTCATGGTTCTGCAGGTATATTATGATATAGAGCAACAGAAGAAGAAAGAAAATAAAGATATAGAAAACGAACATCCTGATCTAGGACAGCTTCGTTCCGTTCTTTTTTGGGATACAGACATCAAAAAGATAGATTGGCACAAACAAAAAAAGGCGGTAATTAAGAGAGTTTTTGAGCGCGGGAATGAAACTGAAAAAAAGGAGGTTATCCGTTTTTATGGACATAAGACCGTTAATGCCATTATAAGATTATAAATCAATAATTATGGCGATACATTTTAATACGGGTGTAACGCTTTTGAAAGCTATTTTAGAGGATTTGATGCTGGCGGAAGATCTACGGCTAGCAAGTAAAAAAGAGATTACTGCTATGAAACTCGATGTGGTGCAAAGAACAGGAAGGAAAAAAGACTTTTAGGATATTGATCAGTTAAAAGATGATTTTACCATCAATGAAATGTTTGCCCTGCATGAAAAAAGGTATCCTTATACCCATGAAAGAGAGTTGCTGATAGAGAAATTCACAGATTTCACTCAAGCTGATGATGATTTTGAACCGCTGTGTCTCAGGGGGAGACACTGGGAACTCATTAAACTTGATATGATTGATTTTATAGGAACATTGGAGGACTGATGCTTTTTCTTTTCTAGGTTATGTATTTTTTTCTTAATCCCATCTCGATTCCATAATGAACTCTTGACCTAATTCAGCTGTTAAATATTCTATTGAGATATAATGGTTAGATTATTACATTTTTTGTTCAATAGGTCTATTTAATTTTGAATTAATAATGGATAAAGTAAGGGGATCAAACTGTCCGGCAAAATAAGCATCCAATACTTCTTGAAATACAAGATTTGTATTTTTTGCCGAAGCAAAAAGAGTCATGGAAGAGCGTAATTTAAGAGCATCTAAATCTCCAAATATTGCTTCCGCAGATTTATGTTTCAAACGAAGTAAGAGTGTTGTAATTTCTATAAAGTGTTTACCCAATATAGGATGCTGCAGAAATTCTTCGGCTTCTTTTAGATCGCTAATTGCATAATAATTGGCAGTATCGCTGTGACCCAATCCTTTTATTTGGGGAAAAATGAACCACATCCAATGAGTTTCTTTTTTTTCTTTTTCAATTTCAGAAAAAGCGGTGAGATACATTTTGTTTTGTGCCTCTAAAAAACGCATTAAAGTAGTAGTAGAGTTAGCCATTTTGATAGTATTTATTGAAAATAAAGTTATTAATAAAATTACAAAAAAAATCAGGGTATAGTTTATAAAATTACATCAAGAATGCATTTTATGCCTAGGGATATTAATCTCATGTCCCTGTGGATAAGGAGCACGATGGGTACTGCTGACATCTTCCTTGATTTGGCTTTGTGTTTTGAACTGGTCTTTGGAATCCATATATCTAGGGTCGGCGATAAAAGGCATTTTGGCCATTTTGGTTATGGTAATGGTGGGAAAATGAAAATCCACTTCTACTGTGCCCAGGAGCAGATAACAGCCACCTCCTAGAAAAGGGTATTGACTTAGACTGTCGGGAAAGTGAGCCGTATCAAAATAGGAACCTTCATGGTCAATCCAAGTTCCAAAATACATGGTTCCTCTTTTGGTAGGCACCTGTTTTCTTGAAATGAGATAGGCCAGCATTCGTACCTGTTTTTTATGACAGGCGAGAAGATCCTTGGCCATTATGTCTCCGCGTGATTTAGTCTGCAAGAGATCAAAGGGGGTACAGGAAACGGGGAAACTTAGTAGTTCAATTTCGTCAAAAGCATCTTCAAACTGAGAACGCTCCAGAGTTGGGAGTTTGTATTCTTTGACTGGCTCCTGTATCAACAATAGGTTTCTGTTTTCGGGTTTAAAATTGTTTAAGAGTAAACTGGCGATGACCAACAACTGGTTTTTGGATTTACCAGTAAAGCGAAAAGCCCCAATAAAAATCAATATTTTAATGCCTTCAATGCCCATTGGGATACGGTTAATAAAATCTTCTAAAGACTGAAAGTCACCATTTTTGTTGCGATCCGATACTATGAAATATGCCATTTTGGATTCCAAACTTTGCAGGTGCATAAAACCCAAATAAACGTCGGTGCCATAGAGCGTGGTTTCGTATTCGCTTTTGTTTACACAAGGATTATTGATGGTGGCTCCGGCCATACGCGCTTCGTGCACATAGACTTCGGTTCTGTAAAAGCCACCCTGATTGTTGATTACGGCCACCATAAACTCAATAGGGTAATAAACCTTAAGATACAGGCTTTGATAGCTTTCCACGGCATAGGAAGCAGAATGCGCCTTACAGAACGAGTAACCCGCAAAGGATTCAATCTGTCTGTATATTTCCTCACTAAGAGCCAAGGGATGTCCTTTTTGAGCACAGCAGGCGAAGAAATTGTCCTTTACCTTTTGCAGCGCCTCTTTGGAGCGTCCTTTGCCACTCATTGCCCTACGCAGAATATCGCCATCAGCAGCGGGAAGACCACCGTAGTGAAGGGCAATTTTAATGACATCTTCCTGATAGACCATAATGCCATAGGTTTCCCCAAGCTGTTGTTTAAATACTTCATGAAAGTATTCGAATCTGTCGGGATGGTTGTGACGGAAAATATATTCTTTCATCATACCGGATTGTGCCACACCTGGACGAATAATGGATGAGGCAGCGACCAATGTTTTGTAATTATCGCATTTGAGACGTCTCAGTAATCCACGCATGGCTGGGCTCTCAATATAAAAGCATCCAATGGTTTTGCCCTGTGCCAAATAAACATTGGCTAAAGCTTCGTCTTTAGAGAGAGAAGTGTCACGGATATTCACTCGGATTCCCCTGTTTTTCTCAATGAGTTTCATGCTGTCATCAATATGTCCGATACCGCGCTGGCTCAGGATGTCAAATTTTTCGAAGCCGATATCTTCGGCAATGTGCATGTCAAAAAGAACAATTGGAAATCCCTTGGGAGGCATTTCCAATGGAGTATAATTGGTAATGGGCTCTTCGGAGATTATAATCCCACAGGAATGCATACTTCGTTGGTTTGGGTATCTTTCTAACAACATACCGTATTCCTGCACCAATTTCACAATACTGTTGCTGTCGTGTAATTTCATGGGGTTCTTGGCGAGTCTGTCGAGTTCTTCTTTAGGCAATCCAAAGACTTTGCCCACTTCGCGAAAAATAGATCGGTATTTGAATTCCACATTGGTGCCACAAAAAGCCACATGGTCCGCTCCATAGCGATTAAAAATATATTCTAAAATGACATCACGTTCTTTCCAGCTCCAATCAATATCAAAATCGGGAGGACTTTTGCGGTTGAGATTCAGAAAGCGTTCAAAATATAGATCAAGTTCTAGTGGGCAGATATCTGTAATCCCCAAACAGTAGGCAACGATGCTATTGGCACCACTACCGCGACCAATGTGCATAAATCCACGGCTGTTGCTGTATCGAATAATATCCCAAGTGATTAAAAAATAACCACTGAACTGCAGTTGGTCAATTACTTTAAGTTCTTTTTCAACTCTTGCCTTTGCCAGAATGTTCTCTTTGCCGTAGCGCCATAAAAGTCCTTGGTAGGCCAGGGTGGTTAATAGAGCCAAGTCTCTTTGCTGATTGGTGGTATAAAACTTTTTATTTCTGGGGGTATTGAATTCAAATTTAAAATTGCAGGCCTCCATTACTTTTTGAGTATTGGAAATAATTTCGGGATACTCTTCGTAGGCCTGTAAAAGGGACTCCAAGGGTAACATAACTTCAGAGGTTTTGCAATAATCAGACGAAGTCAGTTTGGATAGGATGCTGTTGGTATCTATAGCACGCAAAATCTTATGCAGGTTGAACTCTCTTTTTGTTCGAAAAGTAACGGGTTGGAAGATAACCATTTTCGAAATTTTGTTTTTCCATTCCAACAGAAATAGCTTGGGAAGTTCTTCAGGTCGAATTCCAATGTACTCATTTTCCATAAGTGTTGCAGGGGCCTGTTCCAAAGAATACACTATAGATACATCATTGAATTCAGGTGCGGTAATAGGCAAGGGCTCTCCACTGAAATTGTGTGCAGTAAGAAAACGGTTCATTTCGGCGAGTCCATTGGAATTTTTGGCCAGACCAATATACCGCAATTGGTGTCCACAACGAAACTCCATGCCTACAATGGGTTTAATGTCTACGGCATTACATCCTTTTATGAAATCATATATTCCAGTTACGGTATTGATATCGGTAAGAGCCATGGCCTTAACTCCACAGTTGACAGCCTGCCCAATGAGTTCTTCAAGGGGAATGGTGCCATACCGTAAGGAATGAAAAGAATGACAGTTGAGGTACATGGGCTGGATTTATGTTTTAATGCTAAGATTTACGTTTTAAAATTTCGTCTTTGGTGTTGGGTTTAAAGGATGCACCGGCACAACGCATGACTGCATCAAAACCATAGCGGCTCTTCATTTTGTCCATGGCGGCATAAAGGGACAGCATTTCCTGAGTGTCTTCAAAGAGATTGATTTGATAGGTTCCCCTGACCAGTCCGCTAAAACGGATGCCTATTAAACGAAGACGCATGCGGCGCTGATAGAGTTTGTCAAAGAGATCGGTTACATTTCTGGTTAGGATATGATCTGCTGAGGTATAGGCTATTTTGCATTGTTTGGTTTCGGTGTCAAAATTGGCATAGCGTATTTTAACCACTATCGTTGAGGTTAGCCACTGTTCGGAACGGAGTTGAAAGGCAAGCTTTTCCACCATGCCCATTAATACCGATTTGAGTTTTGTAATGTCGATAGTGTCCTGGGAGAAAGTATGCTCGGTGGAAATGGATTTTCGCTCAGTATAGGGTTCTACGGGACTGTTGTCAATGCCATTAGCTTTTTTCCAAATCTCCAGACCATTTTTGCCAATCATGCGCTGGAGCACTTCGGCTGGCATTTCTGAGAGTGTTTGTATGGTGCGAATTCCGATTCGGGATAAAAGCTGAAAAGTGACATTACCCACCATGGGGATCTTTTGGATGGATAGAGGGTTTAAAAAAGACCGTACATCATTTTCGGATATTTCTAAATTTCCTCTTGGTTTGCCTTCCCCTGTGGCTATTTTAGAAACCGTTTTATTGACAGACAATGCAAAGCTAATAGGCAATCCAGTTTCTTTAATTACGGATTGTGCCAGTTCATTCGTCCATTTATAACTGCCATGAAATTTATCCATACCAGTGATATCAAGATAGAACTCATCAATGCTGGCCTTTTCCATTATGGGTGCTTTTTCCTGAATCACTTGGGTTACATCATGGGATAATTTGGAATACAATTCCATATCCCCTTTGACAATCTTGGCTTGTGGGCAGAGTCTCATCGCCATATTAATGGGCATTGCCGAGCGCACACCAAAATGACGTGCTTCATAAGAACAGGAGGCTACAACACCGCGATCACCACCACCAATAATTAGTGGAATCCCTTCTAATTGGGAATTTTCCAATCTTTCACAGGATACAAAAAAGGTATCCAAATCCATGTGTACAATTGCCCGTATCATTTTGTCTTTGTTTTTGTAGAAAACAAAATTAGTACAGGTTGTAACATTTTTTAATATATTTGCTGTTACAAATTGTAACAAAATCGTTATGTCCTTATTTTCAGACAACATCAGAACCCTACGGGTAAAGCAGAAGATATCGCAAGAGAAACTTGCCGAGAATCTTTGCATTACAAGGGGTAGGTATGTGAAGTATGAAGATGGCACCTCAGAAGCTCCGTATGATATTTTAAAGAAAATAGCGCATTATTACCATATCAGTATTGATTTATTGTTATCGGTGGATGTACGGAAAATTGACACCCAGGATTTATTGAAATTGGAAAATAATCGATTGGTGCTTCCCATTATGGTGGATAGGGAAGGGGAGAATTTTATAGAAGTCGTTACTCAAAAAGTGAAGGCTGGTTATTTGAATGGATATGCCGATCCCGAGTATATTGAAAGCCTGCAGCAAATCTCACTTCCTTTTTTAGGAGTCGGCAAGCACAGGGGATTTCCGGTGGAGGGGGATTCGATGCCTCCCCATGAGGATGGTTCTATTATTATTGGTCGTTATGTAGAATCACTAGGCGAAGTACTTGATGGCAAGACCTACATATTCATTACTAAAAATGAGGGAATGGTTTACAAGCGTTTAAACAAAAACAAAAAGAACGTACTTGTTTTGGAATCCGACAATCGGCTTTATCCCAACTATGAAGTCAAAGCCTCAGACATATTAGAGATTTGGGAGTATAAATGCAATATTGGGCAAAACGACAGGAAAATCAAAATTTCAGAACCTGTAAATGTAACAGAAATGTTCTTGGAATTAAAGAGGGATATTTTTGAAGTGAAAGAAAGTATAAAGAAGAAATAATTTATTATTCAAATCTAAAGGTAGTACCAAGACGATAGTAGTCATGAGCCCATTGTAAAAAAAACACCAAACAACTTCCCGTTTTGGGAACTTTTATTATCTTTGTAAAAAAATAGAAACGCTTGAGAGTAATTGCAAAAAAAATATTGAGAGATTTTTGGGAATCCCATGCAGATTGTGAACAACAATTAAAGGCTTGGTTTCAAGAGGCCAGTAAAGCTGAATGGAAAAATCCAAATGAGATAAAGCAAGAATACCCAAGCGCGAGTATTTTGAATGATAGTCGAGTCGTTTTCAACATAAAAGGAAACAACTATAGATTAATCGTCAAAATAAATTATGATTATCAAATGATTTGGATTCGATTCATTGGGACGCATTCAGAGTATGACAAAATTAACGCTAACGAAATTTAATAGCTATGGAAATTAAACCTATAAAAACAGTAAAAGATTACAATCAAGCACTTGAAAGACTTGAAATGATTTTTGATGCAAAAAATGGCACATCAGAAGGAGATGAACTTGAAGTGCTTGGGATTTTGATTGACCAATACGAAAATGAGCACTTCCCAATTGGTTTGCCAGACCCAATAGAAGCTATTAAATTCAGAATGGAACAGATGGGCTATAATCAAAATGATTTGGCAAACATTGTTGGCCTAAAAAGCCGTGCAAGCGAAATTCTAAATCGTAAAAGAAAGCTATCTCTTGAAATGATTAGAAAACTACACAAAGTTCTACATATTCCAACTGATGTTCTAATTCAAACTTATCAATAATCACGACTGCTAACAGGCTACTACAACGGATTTGGGCAATCGGCTCAATGGAAAGTTAATTTAAATTTATGAATAATTTATTATGCAAATCTAAAGGTAGTACCAGAACGTTACCTGCAATATATTGATAACCAAAATCTTAATTAGAACACAATGTCTGAAACCAATAACTTAGATTGGAAAAAATATGAGGCGATTACTAAATACATTTATGAAACACTAGGTAAAGAATCTGGTGTCAAAATAAAGGGCTACGGTAATAATTGTAAAGTTATTGGCAAATCTGGAGTAAGCCATCAAATCGATGTATTAACAGAACTTTCCGATGGAATTCATACTTACAAGACAGCAATTGAATGTAAATATTGGCAAGAAAAAATCACCAAAGATATTGTGATGAAAGTATCAGAGATTATTGAAGATGCTGGTATTAACAAAGGTGTAATTGTTTCCAAAAATGGATTTACTCAAGATGGAATTAGCTTTGCCAAATATAAAAATATTGGGCTTGTTGAATTGCGAGAAACTGAAGAATTGTTGTATGAAAAATTACCTAAAACTGTTGATATGGGTATTGATTTTCAAATTAAATCTACATTACTTCGTCCTGAAATATTGAGCATTGATATCGATGCAATTGACAAAGTTCAAAAAGAAAAGGAAACAATTGAATTAAGTAAAACGGTTATTATTTTATCTAATGGCGATGAAATTCCTTTCGATTATTATGTAAAAATGTTTCAACAAGAACTGCATAAGCAAAAGAGAATATTCCAACCGATTATGAAAGGTTATAAAATTTCAGAAGGAAGTTTATTAAATAAAAGAACTAATACATCTGTAAAAATTAAAGGGATAATTTTTACAGGTGTATTAACAGAAAGGAACACGGATTTAAAATTTTCGTTAGTAGATCAAGTTTGGTTAATAATGAAATCTATTTTTGAAGAAAGGACTTTTAGTATTACTAAAAACGGAATAATAACAGAAAACAAAAAATAATCACCTAAGAGATACTGCAGGTAACAGCCACTACAACGGATTTGGGCATTGCGCTTAATGGAAAGATGGTTTTGTATTTGGGATGATTTGGCAAATCCGAAAATAGGGCTTAATTTAACCCCAAACCCGCTGTAGTGCCAGAACGTTATAGCCTATATTTATGACCAAAGTATTAAAATTCACATTTTTTATTTTATTTCCGTTAATTGCTAGCGGACAATATGACTTTGAAAAATATCCAGCTATAAAATTTAAAGCTTATAACAATTGGAAAACTAATGAAACTGATAAAAAAGCTGAAAACTCAATATCCTTTTCTGACTTTTTTAAAAATGGCGAATCTTTAACAATACAATTGAATTCATTCAAAGAACATTGGTTTGAAAATTCTGTTATCAAAATTTCCAAAAACAATATAGAAACTCAAAATTTTACAGAAAACATAGGTTTCAATCCTATTGCTTTAGATAGTGTTAGAATTGCTGACTTTAATGGAGACGGATTGAGTGATATAAAAATTATTGTTCCGTATATGGGAAATGGCACTGCATTAATGAATGTCAAAGTCATTTATCTTTTTCAACAGCCAAACCAAAACTTTTTGAAAGTTTCATTTGATGATAAACAAAGTGATAATCGTAGCGAAAGAGATTTTGATAATGATGGAAATTACGAAATCATAACAATGAAGTTATCGAGTTATCAAAACCACAGTTATTGGAATTTTAATTTTTTCAATTTAGTAAATGGAAAGCTTATTAATGTAAATGAAAAACATAAGTATCCAATATTAATCCAGTTTCTCGAAAAAGAAAATTATAAAATAACTAATAAAATTAGTCGTGAGAAAATGAAAAGCTTTGCGCTAAAGTTACCAGAGGGTTATGACATTAAACAGTAAAAAAATACAGGCTATAACAGCTACTACAACGGATTTGGGCTATTGGCTTAATTGAAAGTTGGTTTTGTATTTGGGATGATTTGGAAATCTGAAAACAGGGCTTAATTTAATCCCAAACCCGTTGTAGTACCAGAACGTTATAGGCAATTGTAAAAAAAGATTCCGCTCAATCAAGAAACAATGGATGAACTTCAATATCGATTATCAAAAAATCAAAAGAATGAAATAGCTCAAAATCTAATTGATATTTTACAGAAAGATGCGGACATTTTTGACGCTACAGTAACATTTATTTATGAATGGATTAGTACTGGTCGTGCTGGAAAAAGAAAAGCTTTTTTCGATGTCTGGGATATTGTTTTAAAAGATTATCTACCAACAACAAGACCTATTTTATTTCGCACGGACCGAAGAGTTAGTAAGAACGGTAAAATTGCAAGTTTTACTGGACGACTAGAATGTGTACGAAGAATGAGTAAAGGTAGTGGCTTTTTAATTATTTGTGATACTAAGGAAGCTCTTGAATATGATGAACGTCTTGGCAATTTGGGTAGTTACAGACGCACATTTTATCCTCTTGTCAATGTTTTGATTAAAGCAAGGGGTTCTGGAAGAAGCGGATTTTCTGAAAGATTCTTGGATGAATTTATTGGTGAAGATGAATATATAATGAGGATTAATCTAGATTTTTCTTCCAGTTTTAAGTGTATGAAAAATGTTTGATAAAATATTAAAACAACTGCCCATAACAGCTACTACAACGGATTTGGGCTATAGGCTTAATGGAAAAATGGTTTTGTATTTGGGAGATTTGGCAAATCCGAAGAATGGGCTTAATTTAGTCCCAAACGCGCTGTAGTACCAAGACGTTGTGCGACATTGCTAATTTTTACGGTTAAAAATCTAACTAAATATGGAAAATCTCCAATTAATTTTGACTAGTACTTTTGTGTCCGGAATAGTTTCGGTACTTGTCTCATACATCATTTCTATTAAACTCAAAAAACTCGATTTCAAAAATGAGTATTATAAAGAAATATTAAAGAAAAGACTAGTTGCATATCAATATATAGAAAGTCAATTGGCAGTTCTTAAAACAGTTGTACTAGATGAAAGTGATAATAAACCTTATCATATGATGTTTTCTTATAGTGATGTTGAATTTTTCGATTTCCAAAAAAATATGGTTATGGCTATTAGTTTTAGTCTGTGGATAGATGATGAAACTACTGAGAATTTGGAAAAGTTAAACGAACTTTTTTACAACTTAAATATAAAAACTGCTGGAAAATCTAATGCTCAGCTAATAGATATAGGCAAAAAATATTATCAGCTTATTTCTGATTTAAGATTTCAATTAGAAAATTCAACAAAAAGAGGATTATATAATTTACACGATATTGGAAAAGCATTTAAAACTAAGAAAAAAAATACAACAAGAAATATTCGTGAATTAAAGTAACGTCGCACAACAGCCACTACAACGGATTTGGGCATTGGGCTTAATGGAAAGATGGTTTTGTACTTGGAATGATTTGGCAAATCCGAAGAATAGACTTAATTTAATCCCAAACCCGCTGTAGTGCCAAGACGTTATGCTCGATGCTACTCAAATTGCATTAGAAATATTAATAAACTATTCATAGAAAACTGTAAATGGAAACTGAGAGAACAAAAAGAAAATATCAATCAGAATTAAAATGGGGGAGTTATTATTTTATTACCGCTCTATTTTTTTCTTTTAGTTATTCCTTAATAAAATTTTTAATTATTAATCAATTTAAAGATGAGTCAAATAATTACATAGCGCTTTTTTCTTCTTTTGTTTTTATTTGTTTCTTCATCTTTGTTTTTATTTATTTTTTATCAAAATGTATCCAAGAAATTAAGAGCGAAAAAAGAGTTAATTTTTTTTTGAAATTAGGCATTGCCCTGCGGATTTATTTAATACTCTATATTTTAGCTTTTTTTTCATTTATTAACTCTGTAGAAGAATTTATCATTCCAAAATGTGAATTAGAAATACAAGAAGCAAATGGGTAATTTTAACAATTGAAACTCATGAATAATAATCGAATCGGTAAATGAAACTGAATACCGAAATAACTACGCTAATTTGAGTTTAAGTAAAAGATTTTGGATAAGTTCTTAATCGAATCAAAAATAAATAAAGCACCAAGCATAACAGCTACTACAACGGATTTGGGCAATAGGCTTAATAGAAAAATGGTTTTGTATCTGGGATGATTTGGCAAATGCGAAGAATGGGCTTAATTTAGTCCCAAACCCGCTGTAGTACCAGAACGTTATGCGTCAGTTAGATAAAACCACATTGCATCCAATAAGAAATTTAAAAAAATGACGGGAAACATTGATGAAATATTAAGTAAAAAAGACAAAATAATTGTTGGTGGCTTAATACTGTTTATTTTTACTTTAATAATTGTGCTAAGTTTTAGTGGTTATTTCGATGATGACGTCAGAAATAAAGTTTTAAAAGAGGAATTTAACGGTACGATCACTGAGAAATACATAGATTATAAAGAGCACGCATCACCTATAATTAAACTTTCTAACGGAACAGAAATTTATAATTATTTCCCAAAACAAAAAGTTGTTTTACAAATTGGAGATAGCATTGTTAAGCAACATAATTCAGTTTATATTTTATTATTTAGGAATAAACAATTCATTCAAACAATCGATTTATTGAACAAATAATCTAACATTTTTATCGTGATTATGGATACGTTTCTAATCGGAAAACCGAAAGTCCAAAATCACTTTTGATTTTTAATTCCTCCTAAATAAAATAACCGAACGCATAACAGCTACTACAGCGGATTTGGGCAATTTGCTTAATGGAAAGTTGGTTTTGTATTTGGGATGATTTGGCAAATCCGAAGAATGGGCTTAATTTAGTCCCAAACCCGCTGTAGTGCCAGAACGTTATGCAACATTATAAAAAACTGCTTTTATGAAACATTTGATTAAAATTCAACTTTTATTTTTACTATTAACTTTATCAAGTTGCGCACAAAAGAATTCATCTGAAAGCGGAAAAGTAGACACTTATGAAAATGTAAAAAGTCAACTAAAAGGAACCGAAGTTGAAAAACTAAATCCAAAAGCAAACATTGAAGAATTAGACATGGAAGTTAATAATGGAGGCTTTAATCAATACTTTATAAATTCTGGTCAAAATTGTTATGAAACTTTAAAAGCGTTAAAGAAAAATGGAAAAGTTGAAACTGCCAAACTTCTTGAAAGTGCAATTAACCTAATCAATCCGAATCATATATCTGAAAATGATTTGATAGAAAAGCTAAGAAAAAGAGAAGTTGAAGAATTATATGACGACAAAATAGACGCCGAACTAAATAAACTTGACGACGAATTTTATAAATACAAAGACGGAAGTTTAACGGTAGAATAACGTTGCATAACAGCTACTACAACGGATTTGGGCAATAGGCTTAATGGAAAGTTGGTTTTGTATTTGAATGATTTGGCAAATCCGAAGAATGGGATTAATTTAGTACCAAACCCGCTGTAGTACCAAAGACGTTGGCAGTAATTGTAACCGAAAAATGACTAAAGAAGAATTTAAAACATTTTGGACTTTAACGTATCCTGACACGATACCAATTTCGTATTTATTTAAAAAAGATTATTCCGAAAGATGGTTTAGAATTCATAGTTTGCCTGATTCAAAAAGATATGCTGAAAGTGAAAATGAATGGAAAATTTTATTGGAAAGACAAAATCAAATAATCACTGATATTTTTGGCGAAAACGAAAAGATTTTACTCGTAACAGGCGAATATAATTGGGACGAAAATGCAACCTTTAATGCTGACGAAGAAGCCGTTTTTAAACCTTATGATTTCATATTACTTGACAATATTGACTTGTTTGACTTTAAATCGGAAGACTACAATAAAGGAGACTTTTACAAGCCTGCTTTTGCCGAAACAATTTGGAATTCAAATCAACACGACAGATTGCTTAAAGAAATTGCAAACGACAATTTGAGAGCGTTTTTTATTTCAATTAACAAAAGCATAATCGTTGCACCTTATGATGGTGGAATTGATTTTGTTTTTAAAAATATACAGACTAAAGACTTTTACAAAAAACAGTATGAAAATTGGTTGTCTGAAAGAGTAGATGGACTTTAACTGAACGAATAACAACTACTGCCAACAGCCACTACAACGGATTTGGGCATTTAGCTTAATGGAAAGTTGGTTTTGTACTTGGGATGATTTGGCTAATCCGAAAATAGGGCTTAATTTAGTCCCAAACCCGCTGTAGTGCCAGAACGTTAGTGGTAATTTTAATCACAAATATCATTTTAAATGAAAAATATTAGATTCATAATAGTTTTATTTCTTTTTGTCACAAATACAAACTCGCTTTTAGCACAAGAAGGCAAAGTAGAACTATATGTTGAAGATCTTTCCAAAATATCAGAGCAAAAATTATTGGAGAGGCAATTGTTGGAGAAACAATTACTTACGGGTAAATTAGAATTGAATGGAATTAAAAATTTTCCATTAGATAATATATATAATATAAATAAAAACATAAAAAGTCTAACAATCGAGAATTCATTTGAATTAAAAAATCTATCTGAAGAGGTAAAAAAGTTTAAATCTCTAGAATACATATCCATTAGTAAAGTAAGCTTAACCAAATTTCCAATTGGATTTTGTGATATAGATAATTTAACATTTTTTAGTTATGACAGCAATTTTACTACAATAATCCCAGAAGAAATAGGAAAATTAAAAAACTTAAAAATACTATACTTATCAAGAATGCCCCTAAAAAAGGTATCCACAGCAATAGCTACTCTAGGTAATCTCGAGAGATTAAGTATTGATGGAACTGCTAGTACTTATAGTATGGCAGGTGTTATTTACAAATTTGATGGAATAGATTACATCCCAAAAGAAATAGGGAATCTCAAATCATTAAAATATTTAGGGTTAGAAAAAAATAATCTCGAGGAAATCCCTAAAGAAATTGGACTCTTAAATAATTTGACCGTCCTTGCCCTTGATTATAATAATTTAAAGACTCTGCCAATGGGAATTTATAATTTACAAAATTTACAAAATTTATTATTATCTAATAATGCCTTCGAATATCTTCCTGAAGATATAGGGAATTTAAAAAGTTTAAAAAGATTGAATTTGGAGAATAACAAATTAAAATTTTTACCTAAAAGTATTGAAAATTTAAAAAATCTAATAAGATTGAATATTAAAGGAAATGAAATATCAGAAGCGAAGATCATTGAATTAAAGAAAAAATTGCCTAATACCGAAATAATATATTAAACAAAAACTACCGCTAACACACGCTACAATCAATTTGGGGATTTGGATTAATGGAAAGATTGGTTTGTATTTGGAAGATTTGGCAAATCCGAAGAATGGGCTTAATTTAGTCCCAAACTGCTTGTAGCGCGGGAACGTTAGCGGTAATGCGTCGGAAAACTAGAACTATTCATAACTTAAAAGCCTACTTGGAATTTTACAAATCCTAATGGAAAAGAAACTCAGAATATATACTCCAAACAATTCATTTAAGGTTGATAAGCGTTTACTAAGTCTATTACTTTTATGGTCTATTGTATTTTTAATCTATTCAACGAAATCTAAATTTCCTTCAAATGAAGAGAATCTGGAATTACTTGGATTTGTTTTTGTAATCATTACTTTTCTATATTTTCTTTATTTTATGATAAGCAACTTTTTTTTATGCGAAACCACAAATGGAGAATATAGTGGCAACTTGATTATAGATTCCGAAAAAATTACTTGTAATCTTGATGTTTATGCAATTCATGAAATTGAAAAAATAAGCATTTTAAGTGATTATTTTCACGGAAAATTTAACGGGAATACAGGAGCTTGGGAACGCAAAAAATCAAATGGTGTTAAAAATTATATCGAGATATATAAAAAAGATGGAGAGTATAAAAAATATTTTTTTCTTCAGACTAAAACAGAAAATATAGGAATGTTTTCAGATGAACTTAGAACTTATTATCGATTTGGAAAATTAGGAGAGCAGAATTATAAAAATATCGTTGACTAATGGCACTACCACTAACAGCCGTTTGGCGTGATTGGGGTTTTAGGCTGAATTTAAAGATGGTTTTGTATTTGGAAAATTTGTGTTTAACCGCAAAATCTCGCATCTTTATTCCCCAACCACACCAAGCGCCAGAACGTTATATGATATGCTTCTACAAAATTCTGCTAAAATGAAACAAAACTTCTTGATTTTTATTTTTCTTTTGATTTTCCAACTAACATTTGCACAAAGTGCAGATGAATTAAATCAACAATCAAAAGCATTAGTGCAACAAGGAAAATACAATGAGGCCTTCCCAATTTTAAAAAAATCTGCTGAATTAGGAAATGCTGAAGCTCAGTATAATTTAGGATATTTTCTGCAAAACGGAGTAGCCGGAGTTAAAAACGAAAAAGAAGCTGTTGAATGGTATAAAAAATCATCTGAAAATGGTTTTAATGATGGCCATTATGCAATGATGATGGCTTATGGAAACGGACAAGGAATCGAACAAAACTCAGAAAAAGCATTTGAATATGCAATGAAGTGTGCAGTAAACAATGACACAACTTGTATGTGGAATGTTGTAAATTGTTATTTAACTGGAAACGGTGTAAAAGCTGATATTACAAAATTTAAAGAATGGATTATTAAGCTCGCAAAACTTCCAAATCCTGAGAATCTTACTTTAAGTGGAAATATAACTTCTGCTAGATTGGAATTAGCAAATTTTTATAGAAACGGAAAGTATATTGAAAAAGACAATTACCAAAGTTATTTATGGTATTTGATTTATAATGAATATAAAATTGATTTCAGTATTATACAGCAAGATGAGACCATTAAAGAAATTAAAGAGCTTGAGAAAAATTTATCAAAAGCGCAAATTGAAAACGCACCTAAAGATGCAGAAAAAATAATAGGACGAAAATTAAATAATTTAGGTCAATTGTACAAAAACACATTATAAGCACATCATATAACAGCTACTACAACGGATTTGGGCAATTGGCTTAATGGGAAGTTGGTTTTGTATTTGAATGATTTGGCAAATCCGCAGAATGAGCTTAATTTAGCCCCAAACCCGCTGTAGTACCAAGACGTTGTGGGAGAGTTTCACAGCCAATTCGTTCCGAATTGACTCTTTCGTTTTCAATCAAAAATAAAAGCAGAAACTTGAAAAACACAACGGAGACAGAACGACGAATTTGGAAAATTGGAATCTGCCAAACTTACACAGAATTTGAAACGTAATTTTGAGAGCGAGATTTTGCAGAAACGTGAAAACTCAATCTGCCAAACTTACGCTGATATCCGAAATTGGATTTGATAAAGCAGAAAAGTGAATCAGTCGATATTTTGCAGAAACTTGAAAATAAAACTTAAAACTGAACCGCCGAAAGCGGAATATAGAAACCGAAAATAATGCTCTAAAAACGGATCAATATGAAAACCTGAGGAGTAGCAAAAATTACGCATAAATTTTAGTCAAACCTAATGTTACCCTTATGGCTTGAAGAATTATAAACTTGAAATTAGACTTTCAAAATATTACATTTAACATTTGATTATGCTGGAGAAAAAAATAGACTATTCTTAAAGTAAAATATTTAAATTAACTTTACTTGTATTCTAAAGAAAGTCAAACTACATAATTAAAGATTATGAAAGACTACAATGAACCCAGCGAAGAAACTAAAAATGAGTGGGAAAATGACCCAGATAACTGGATTTGGGGAATGTTTTATTATAATCCGAAAGACAAAAGATCTTATATTCCAAGAAAACCAAAGGAATTGGGATGGCATTCTAATTATGCAGATCCGGACAACATTATTATAATAGCAATTATAGTTGCAATGATAATGATATTGGTTTTAATCAAGCATGACAAGTAACAAACACTATTGCTAACTTTTACTTGTCGACAAAACTAAGAATGCAGTATCTTCTCTCACTTTTGATAAGAAGTCAGCTCAAAATATTCACTATTATATTTCGGGCAATAATAACTTAAGAAAGTCTATAAAAGAATTTTGCAATTACATATAATTTTGAATTACAAAAATCGACTTTTTAATTTTTCTCCACAACTTTTATGATTGATTCCTAAAGCACAAATCATAGCAACCGAAAAACCCTCCCACAACAGCTACTACAACGGATTTGGGCAATTGGCTTAATGGGAAAATGGTTTTGTATTTGAATGATTTGGCAAATCCGAAGAATGGGCTTAATTTAGTCCCAAACCCGCTGTAGTCCCAAGACGTTGTGTGTCATTCCACATATTCGCACCAAATTGACACCTTCAGCTAACAAAAAAAAGTAGGGATTTGAATAAATATTAGGACAAATCATTGATTAAAAGTCATCGATTTTCAAAACATAAAAAAACGTTAGTTAGAATTTTGTCGAAACAAAACAAACAAATATGAGATTATATATTTTTCTTTTTCTAGCAATAACTTTAAATTCTTTTTCACAAGAGAAAATAATAAGCGGAGAAATAAAAGATTCTGAAAATAAAACTTACTTACAATATGCTAATATTGGTATTGCTAATAAAAACATAGGTACTGTATCAAATTCTAACGGTAAATTTTCTTTAAAAATTGATGAAAAAATTAATGAAAATGATATGGTCTCCTTCTCTTATGTTGGTTATCGAACCAAAAGCATAGCATTATCAAAACTTAATTTATCAAATAACGTAATTGAATTAGAACCAGAAAAAAAACAATTAGAGGAAGTCGTAGTCAAATTTGTAAAGCCAAAACCTAAAATAATAGGTAGAAATTCAAAAGGATTAGGACTTATGCATTGCAACTTTTACACATATTACGAAAAAGATGTAGATGATAGATTAAGTAAAGAAGTTGGAATGAAATTCAAACTTAAAAAAGATTGCAAAATAAATGATTTAAATTTCAACATAACTTCTAATGAATTTAGTTCTTTAAAATTTAGATTGAACTTTTATAAAATTGAAAATGGATTTCCTACTGCATTAATTGTTGAAAAAGATATTGTTTTTGAAATTAAAGATGAATTTAAAGGTTGGTACAGCTTAGACTTAAAACCTTATGAAATTTATTTGGACAAAGAAAAAGAAGATATTGCAATTACAATTCAATGGGTTGAAAGCAAAAAAGCAAATGAAAGAAGTAAATATTTTGGGATTTCTACAGCAATGTCAGCCACTGAAACTGGATTTTTTAGAGAAAAAGCAATGGATGGTTGGAGAAAAAGCGGGCAAAGCTTAAGTTTTTATTTAAATACAATGTGTAAATAAAAAAAAACGCCACACAACAGCTACTACAACGGATTTAGGCAATTGGCTTAATGGGAAGTTAGTTTTGTGTTTGGATGCTTAGTGATAACCGAAAAATAAATCTTAATTTAGTCCCAAACCCGCTGTAGTACCAGAACGTTAGCAGTCATTAAAACACCTATAGAAAATCAATGAGAAAATATTCCTTAATCATTTTTATACTTATTTCACTAATTTCCTGTAAATCCTCCAAAACTTACTATGAAACCGGCGAATTAGAAACTAAAGTTAGAATTGTTAATAAATTGAAAAATGGCCAATGGAGAAATTATTATAAAAGTGGAAAAATCTATGAAATAGGTAAGTTCAAAAATAATAAAGAGATTGGTCTTTGGAAAATTTATCATGAGAATGGGATTTTATGGCAAATTGGAAAATTCAAAGAAGGCAAACAAGATGGTCAATGGCTTTTTTTTCATGACAACGGAAATAAAGAGGGAATTGGTAATTTATCATCTGGTAAAATGATTGGAAAATGGGTATGGTATCATTCGAATGGTAAGATTTATACAGAAAGATTTTACGAAGACGGAAAACTAATCGAAATTATTTCATGTTTTGATGGCAGTGGAAATATTTTAGAAAAAGGCACCTTAAATAGTGGAAATGGAAGCTTGAATTCATATGATTTGAACGGCAATCTATTGGATGTTCAAAATTTTGAAAATGGAATAATAATTAAAAAATAACGACTGCTAACACACGCTACAACCAATTTAGGCATTTGGCTTAATGGAAAAATTGGTTTGTATTTGGAAGATTTGGCAAATCCGAAGACTTGGCATCTTTAATCCCAAACTGCTTGTAGCACGAGAACGTTACCTGCTATTTTGCAATAAAAAGACCGTCTAGCAAAGGAGACAAAAAAACATTTTTAAGAGCAAGAATAATTGAATACATGAGCAAAATAGAATTTAAAAGTAGTAAGAAGATTTATTTATCGATTTTAGGTTGTGTTATTCTTACTTCAGCATTTATTCCATTATATTTTTATCCCACTTATTTTATTTCATCTGTTTTTAGAAATGTATTTTTTATCAAAATCATTGGACTTATTGGTTTTTTATTGCTTGGCTGGGCGACATTAGTTCTTATCTTCAAAGCATATGAAAACAAAATTAGCCTCACAGTTGATGATTTTGGAATATTAGACAATTCAAATTTGGTTAAGACTGGATTAATTGAATGGAAAGACATTGAAGAAATTAAAATAAACAACAGATTGATTTTAATTGATGTGAATAACCCTGAAAAATACATTGAAAAAGCAGAGAGCAAATTCCAGGCATTCCTTATAAAATCAAATATTAAAATCTATGGTACTCCAATTACAATTTCATCAAGTTTATTGAATTGTGATTTAAATAAATTGGAGAAAATATTAAAGAAAGAATTTAAAAAATATAATCTCGATCGCTCGAAAACTGCAATATAATCTGTAAAGACAACTAGATAAATAAAAAAACAGCAGGTAACAGCTACTACAACGGATTTGGGCAATTGTCTTAATGGAAAAATGGTTTTGTATTTTTTTAACCTACGATTAAGTCATCATCATAAATTATTTCATCGTCTTCTGTTTTTATAAAAATGTGGTATTTACCGGTTGGTAATTCAAAATTTATAGTTCCATTTTTAGGAATCATCAAATAACTTTCAATTGGAATTGCCAAATTCTTCATTAAATCAAATTCTTTAAAATCAACTATTTCAACTAAGACTTGTTTATTCTTATAGTCAGAGAATTTGCTTCCCCTTATAATTGCTTTTTTGAATGCAGCATTGGGATATATTATTTTCAAACTTGGCTTCATATTGTTAACCAAAAAATAATCCGCAGAGGATTTTACTTTCGTTGTATCATTAAAATATTTACAAGGCATTAAGGTCAAGTCTTGTTTGGTATCTGCACAAATAACAGTTTGATTGATAGTTATTGGGTTTATTCCGGACAGTTCTTTAAAATATTCTGCCAACCATTTTTTCTTTTCATTTTTCTTTTCAATATGGGAATGCCCCACATAAACAAAAATTTTAGCCTTTGGATCTTTCTCCAAAATCTTTATAACATTTTTTGCCTGGCCCAATTCCCTATCAATTCCCTTATCAAAATTTTCATGCCCTGAAACAGTAAAGCCCAATGCGATTGCCTTTCTGATGAAATGAGCAAAATAGGGTTCATCTGTATAAATACCATTCTTATAGTTTGGAGTTGACTCCTTTTCTGAGCTTTTACTATTAAATCCTTCTAATGATAAATAATTATATCCATTCCCTTTAAGCGTTTCTAATAATTCCATCGCAAACAATCTATGTTTTGGATAATAATGATCTTCATTAAGCATAATCACTTGGTTTTCTTTAGCAATTTCGGAAATCTTTCCAAAAACAGCATTGTCTTTGTAAACGTCATCTTTGTTCGATAAATCGATAATCAAAGAATTAAATTTTTCTTTGCGTTCTTTTTCGTAACCTACAATTAAAGTATCATATAGTTTGTTATTAGAAATAGACGCATTAACCGTTGACAGGAATTGGAATTTATCATCTTCTCCACCTACAGATTTTATAGGCGCACTTTCCAACTTTTTACTTGCAAAAAGCGGATTGGGATGAACATCAGGAAAATTATTCATAAAAATGGATATAAATGATATTTTCCTTGTATTCAATGAGTCGATAGCTATTTTATTCAATAAATCATTAACGAATATCGAAGAGTTGTTGTCCTTAGCAGAAGTGGTTTTTACCAATCCTAAAACTTTTCTTTTCCCCTTTTGCTTTTCTAAAAATAAAGTATTATTTACCGTATCAGATATTACAGTTTTAATATTGTTTGATTTAACACTCGATGACGGAACATTTTGGTAGAAAAAGTACATCTCTAAGCCTTTTTCCTTGGCAGCAGCAACTAAAAAAAGGTCTTTAGATGATAATTTATTGCTCTTTAATAATTGTCTAAATTCTTTTTCTTTATCAAAAGAAATTTCTCTGAATTGAACATTTTTATCAAAATCAATCCCCACTTTCAAAGAATCATTGTAAAAATAATTTCTGTTAAAATAATTGTTATCAGACAATTTGCTTTTATTGGAACCACAAGAAACGAAGAAGAACAAGAGTAATACAATAAAATACTTAATCATGAATGCAAGGGGTTTTATATGAATTATAATTATTTTTTACTTTAGTTGAATAAAATCAACCAGATAACAGGATTTAAAACCCATTATTAATTGAACCAAATATATCATAAAAATTAGTTAAAACGCAAATAAATACCTATAAAATGAATTTGCTTTTCATACAAAATTTTTAATATTATGTCAATACTTTGCATAACAGCTACAACGGATTTGGACAATAGACGCAATGGAAAGTTGGTTTTGTATTTGGGATGATTTGTTTCGCTTGTTCGTTATCGCTCGGGTGGCAAATCCAAAAATAGGGTTTAATTTAGTCTCAAACCTGCTGTCGTACCAGAACGTTGGGTTCAATTTAACTACTCTACTATGAGGTTTTAAATTTCTAACTTTATAGTTTAAATTACTTATTGTCTAACCACATTTTTCGATATTATGAATTAATTGTAAACTAGAATGTTTTTAAATCCGATGAAATTGATTAAAATCTGTATCGAATAAGAATAGTATAACTATTTTTTTATCACCAAATAAGCCAACGCTGGATCATTCAATAACCTTTCCATTTCAGAGTGAATGATATCTTGAATATCCTGTTTTATCTGCAGATAATTTCGTTGTACCATAGCATTGTCCAGTTTACGAATTTCGGCAATATCGATATAATTCTCTTCTTCTTTTTTAAGAGCTTCATGGTCATTGACTATTTCTGAGTGGAACGTTTTTAATTCAATTTTACTATGGGGATCATCAGCCACCATGCCCACAAATTCTCCTGAGCTTAAAGCAGAAATTTTGGAAGGAGGGACGGCTGATTCCAATTGTTTGGAACGGCTAATAGAAGTATCCCCACTATTAATGGAAAGGCTTTGTCTGTCCTGCATAATCTTTCCAAACCGCTCCGATAGTTGTTTTGCGGTATCACCGGTTACCTGTCCGCTGACGATATTTCCGGTGATATTCATAATCACGTCGGCCTGCTCGCGGCCATAGTCTTTTCGGAGTTGGCTAAAGTCCTGAATTCCCAAGCAAGTTGCTACTTTATTACTACGGGCTGTCGCTATCAAGCTATCCATATTGTTGAGATAAATAGTTGGGAATTCATCAAATATCAGACTGCTTTTCTGCTTGCCTTTTTGATTTACCTGCTTGACTAAACGGTTTACATATAACGATAAAACAGCTCCGTATATTTGTATTTTTTGAGGGTTATTCCCCATGCAAACAATTTTGGGTTCTAAGGGATTATTGATATCCAATGTAAAATCATTGCCTGATAAAACATAATAGAGTTGGGGGGAGGAAAGCCTTGCCATGGCTATTTTGGCGGAGGCAATCTGGCCTTCCAATTGGTCCATAACATCATTGAGGTAGGCATTGACAAAAGGATTAATCAATACTTCTATTTCTTTTTCGGCCCGTAATAATGTGAACAGGCTGTCATAATCCATCTGCATGAGTTCGATGACATGGGGGAGCGTGCAGAACTCTCCGTCTTTATATTTTTTTAGATACCAGATAATGGCTGAGAGAAAATTTATTGGTGATTCCACAAAGAAATCTCCCTGTTTTTTAATCCATTCTCGATTTAGTCCCAACAGAATTGTGCGGGCGGATTCGGACGCATCGGTAATATCGGTCATAGACGATGGATCTAATGGATTACATCTGTGACTGCGGGTTAGATCATCAAAATTGATTACATAAAATTTTGGGACAATAGGATAGAGGTGCTTGTATTTTAGCCAGGTATTGTAAGCAATTTTGGAAAGGTCATCGAACTTAAAATCATAGATGAACATACTAAAGCCCTTGCGGATGTGCTGGGTAATGACGTGCCGGATTACAAAATAGGATTTACCCGATCCTGGAGTGCCCAAAACCATCAATGCCCGAAAAGGGTTAATGATGTTGATCCAACTGTTTCTCACTTTATCTTTCAAATAATACCGGGCTGGCAGGTTAATGGAATATTCATTTTCCAAGAGTCTTTCTTCCTGCGGGAAGGTTTCATTTTCTTTATTAAAAATATCTTTATCGTTGAGTTTCCTACCAATGATACGCGAAAGTAAAGTACCTCCCGTGAGTAGAAGAAGATATCCAATTGAAGTAACCAAAATATACAAAATCAATGCATTTGATATTTCTATTTTAAGCATCAATAGAACATAGCTTATCCAATAGATAAATATGCCTAGCCCTATATAGAGGAAAGCTGTTTTGTAGTTTAGTTTTTCATCTTTTCTTCCTTTGGAACCTAGTAAGGAAATAATTAGAAAACCAAGAGCAAACATCTTGGATATATAAAAATGGCTAAATAATCCTGTCTTGTAAATGTTGCCTAAAATAGTATCACTGAATTCGCTCACTAATTCCCAATGCCTAAAAGCGATATAGCCATAGTAGTAGAAATGAAGACCTAAAAGCACAATACTTATAAGTCGTGTCATATCCAAAATTTTTCTCAAAGCCTGCTCGTTTTCTCCTGTCTGCATACCCATAATTTCAGTTTTTATTGATTATCGGATTGTCCTTTTCTTTTCCTTTTTTTTCGTCTTTTCTTTAATTGGTTTGGAAGATAATTTCCAACATATTCAATCTGAAGTAGCTCATCGATTAACTTAGCGAGTGCATTATTTGATATTGGAAGATCCTGCTTTTTCTCTGAAAGTATTTTGGGTGAATATGATTTCACAGTTTCGCAGCGTTCCTGTATGGCTTTGGCTGAATATTCCTTTCCCAGAGCGCTACCGTTAAAAACAGATTTTGTGGTATGGTCCACATAGGTTATACCATAGAGAATCCCTTGGTCATTGCTTCTTAAAACGATGTGTATACCTTGCTTTTCCAAGTCTTTTGTAAGTTCTGCAAGAGTTGTTTTTTTGTTTAAAAAAGCTAGGTCGATTGCATTTTTTATTCGTTTAGCGTGTGTTGGTGATTTGACTTTGTTTGCCTTAAATTTTTCTTCCAGGAATTTCAAAGTAGGCTTAAAGTAAAAATCACTTGCCTTAATTGGAACGCCAATCGGTTTGCCTTGTGAATCCAGTATTCGATATACCAGTCCATTTGTTTTAAATATTCGTGAATTTTCGCTTCCTCTGTCTGCGTAAACATTGTATTGTCGTAATACGGCATTGAGTTCGGGAAGACTTGCAAAGGCATAGGTGAAAAGCACTTTCCCTAATACGTTGGCAATTGCCTTTTTTGACTGAATTTGTCCATACTGAATTTTACCAATAGTAATGGGCAACAGTTCTGTATTGTTCTTTTTTTGACCGGCCTCAGCCCTAACCAATCCAAATAATTTTTCAATTTCTTTCCGGGCTGTTTCAGATTGGTTCTTTCCAATGTTCTGCATGTCTATTCGCTTACCGTCCGCTTTGACCTTTATTGAAACAATGTGGATGTGGGGATGTCCTGCATCGTGATGTTGGTAGACCAGATACGGCTGCGAACCAAAGCCTATTTTAGTCATATAGAGTTTAGCAATTTCCGTAAGTTTTTCTTTTGACAAACCAGTTTCTGAAGGATCAAAATTTAGTGAAATATGCACACTGTTTCGAGTTACATTTTCATTGAGTTCCAACTGTTTTTGAAGAAAGTTTAATTTAAAAACGCTACTCATTTGATCTAAATCCATTGGGTAATTTCCTTCAGCAATACACTGTGCGATACTGTTGGAAACTTTATTTTCATTGTAATTAAAAATGCTCCTTATCGAGTGTCCTGTCTTTATGATTGCAACCATTTCTCACAGAGATTTTGAATGTGTTTTTTAATTAGGTCCATGGAATTAAACAGTACCTTTTTTTCCAATTCATTAGTAATGATCCAATGTTTAAATTCCTGAATTTGTGTAAGGGTATGGAGTTTTTTTACCGCTTGATTAAAGTTGTTTCCAATGGCATTTAGCTCGCATCTGAGTTGTATTAATTCCATTACTAATTCATCGAGTGACTCATTGCGATATTTCATTACAACAGGTTTTTGCAAAAGATTTTTTCTTGCGAAATCACTTATTTTGGGGCAGGTTGATTTCTTAAAACGTTTGTGCAGTACTTCAAATTCCTCTGTTGTTAATCGCAGATGCAGCCATCTGGTTCTGTTTTTGTTTTGCTCTTCCATCATATATCTTTTTCATTTTTTGCAAACTATTTCTTTCAGTGTCACTGCCCACGAGTTCCGAGTAAATGGGCAGCAAGATATCGGTTGTGATACAACCGGACATCTTGCCGATTGCAGGAACGTGGCAATCTTCTGGTGATTTTAAATAATTTTGATCTTTTGGTATTCTTCAAAAATTGATTCCTTATCCATTTTGAAAATTTCATTTTAAAGCTATGTTTCGAATTTAAATACTCTAGGAAAGGGCACGCTGATGATTTCCTGGTCTATTGATGCATAGAACTCGAATCCAATTTCTATATCAATTAAGTAGAAACAAGTGTGCTCTTTATAAAGAAAAAAAACATTCTGAAGAAACAAAGTCCTGACCGCTTTTGGGAAGGTTTTTGTTACTGTCTTCAAAAAATTGAAGTGTCTATAACATTCTCTATATATTACTTAAACCTTTACGTAAGGCTAAGATATGTAAGCCTTTTGAGTGCAGCCCATCATGAACATATTTCGCTTAGGATAAGTTCAGTATGGGTTTATACCTTTACACTATAAAACATTAATTTAAAAGTGGAAATTATGATTACAACAAATGATGTGGCCAAGGTATTTGATACCGTTTTGAGTATCCCAGGGATGAATGAGGTAGTGAAGATTGATTTGAAAATTTCACGAAAAAATGTGTTGTTATTGAACCATGTAATTGAACGAGGACTGGCAATGGAAAGTGATACTCCTGGTTTGCTGGGGAGCTTGTCTGAAGATGGTTTGTCAGAGCTTAGAAATGTTTCCGAGGAATGTCTTCAAAAAGCAGGCCTTGTTGAATTAAATCAAAAGCTTACGACCTTAAGTGAAGCTTGTAAATAGCTAGAGAATTACTAAAAAGAGATTAGTGCTTTCCAGATATATATCTTATTTGGGAAGCATTTTTTATGCAAAATAGTAAATGGCTTATTTCTGAAAAGTTTTGGCTTGGTTTTGACACTCATTTTTGAAAGGATCCCATCTAAATTTGTTTCGATTTACTGGATGAATAATTTCATTTTTAAATAATTGGGGATTGCTAAAATTTAGAATTATGAGACCTAAAACCAAGAGTATTATTATAGAACTAGTTTGTCTTTTGTATGTTCTTTTGTTTGTTTATGCTGCAGTTAGCAAATTATTGGATTTTGAAAACTTTCAGGCACAATTGGGACAGTCTCCTCTTTTAAGTCCCTTTGCCAATTTTGTATCAGTTGTCGTAATTTTTATTGAATTTATTATCGCTTTTTTATTATGTATTCCAAAATTACGAAACATAGCCTTGTGGGGAACGCTTGCCTTAATGAGCATGTTTACAACATATATTATAATTATACTAAATTTCAGTTCGTTTGTTCCCTGTTCCTGTGGTGGTATTCTGGAAAAATTAGGATGGACACAACATTTAATTTTTAATATAGGATTTGTGTTTTTAGCAATAGTTGCTATTCTCCTGCAATCAGTAAACAATCGCATTCTAATTCAGTTGTTGATTTTAGTTTTAGGAAGTGTTTTGGTTATTATAGGATTGTTTCTTTTTTCGGAAGATATCATGCAAAAAGAAAACCCGTTTATCCGACGTTTTCCACAAGCTACTGCAGCCAAAGTGGCAAGTATTGATTTGAGAAATCCATCGTACTACGTTGCCGGTACTGACAAAAACAAAATCTATTTAGCCAACCGTTTGGCACCTCTCCAGATTCTTGAAATCGATTCCAATCTCAAGAGGAAAAAGAAATACACCATACAGCTTGATCGTGAAAATTTTAATTTTAAGGCAGTCGAGGTTCGGGTAAACGCTCCTTATTTTTATGTGATTGACGGAACAGTCCCTGTTATTTACAGAGGATTGATTTCCGATTGGAAAGCGAATGTTATCAGTGAGAAGAAATTCTATTTTTCAGATATAGTCTTTATCAATGATAAGCAACTGGCTTTTCGAACCCAAAAGCCTCCCGCAGGAGAAAATATACTGGGGGCTTCCTCGGGCAATGATGATCCGGAAATCAAATATAATCCACTAGTATTGCAAAAACAGATGGACGGAATTTTTGATACTGATGGTACTTTGCAGTATAGTAAAACATTGCATAAGTTGATTTATACCTACTACTACCGCAACCAATACATTATTACAAATGAAAATCTAACAGTAGATCATCGTGCCAATACTATTGACACCACTACCAAAGCAAAACTGAAGACAGTAAGGTTGAAGCAATCAGGGGATATAAAATTGGCAGCACCACCGTATATGGTTAACCGTCATACAAGCGTTCAGGGGAAATTACTTTTTGTGAATTCGCAGTTGCGAGGCAAATACGAAGGGGATGAAGTTTGGAATCACGCTACTGTAGTAGATGTTTATGATCTGTCAAAACAGTTTTATCTTTTAAGTTTTTACGTGTATGAAGAAGAAGGAGGGAAGATGAAAAACTTTTTCGCTGCAGACTCAGCATTATATATTGTTTCAGGGCACTACCTACTCAAATACGGATACGGAAAAAGAATCCAATCAAAAATTTAATAAAGCCCTATAAATACCATTAAAAAAATACCGGCCGGTGACAGGAGTAACGATCGAAAACCTGTAAAAAAGAGTAGATCAAAATTCTATTAATTAAAATTTTTACTATTATGAAAACAACCATTTTAAGAGCATTTGTGTTGCCAATCGCAGCATTTGCTTTAGCCAGTGCTGGTGCAGTGAGTACCAACACTTCGGATGTAAGTAAAACTGATGTTTTGATTACAGCTTACATCCACAATCCACCAGTAGACAACTGTCAGGAAGTGAAGGATGTGAATTGTAGCCCAGGTACTGGTCCTGCTTGTCTTAGTGGGGCCTTTACACTCTATGGCGGAAGTGAAAGTTCCTGTAATGTACAATTGCAACGCAATTAGGTAAATCATTTTTTTAATGAAAAGTAGTGCAGTTTCTTAAAAAAGAAATTGCACTATTTTTATATAATTTTTGTCAGTCAACTGGAATTTCTTTCGATATCCATTTCGGCT
Organism: Flavobacterium granuli; assembly: GCF_031456055.1. Lineage (GTDB taxonomy): Bacteria > Bacteroidota > Bacteroidia > Flavobacteriales > Flavobacteriaceae > Flavobacterium > Flavobacterium granuli_A. The sequence goes on along the minus strand of NZ_JAVDTX010000005.1, from coordinate 95,024 downwards.
CAGGATCCCCTTTCAACAAATGGTCAAACCAGGCCATCATTCGCTTGCTGAGATCTTTTTGGTTATCTGGATTCTCCAGTGAATGGTCTTCGTTAGGATAAACCAGCATCTCAGTTGTAACTTCCAATTTTCGCAGTGCCAAATAATAGCTAATACTCTGATTCCAGGGAACGACCCTGTCGTTTTTCCCGGTCCATAGCAGAAGCGGCGTTCTCACATTTTCGACGTGCATAATGGGAGAGTTACTGATATATGTTTCTTTGTCCTCATACAGCGATTTTCCAATGCGGTACTGCTGATTTTCAAATCGCCACATATCGGACTGGAAATAACCATTTTTACTGATATTAAAGTACATGGAAATGAAATCACTCACTCCGGCTCCGGAAACGGCAGCCGCAAAAATATTGGTCTGCGATATGATAAAATTGGATTCATACCCCCCGAAAGAATGACCATACAGACCGATCTTATTTTTATCCACCAAACCTTTCCCCACAACGGCATTGACCCCGGCCGTAACACAATCAACGGCAGAACTTCCCGGATTACTCATTCGGTAGATGATATCGGGCATCAACACAAAATAACCGTTCAAGGTATAATTGGTTATATTAAAACCATCCCGATTCAAAAAACTGGGGTTGACATATTGAAATAGCTCATCGGACATCACATCATAGATATGCACCACCATCGGGTATTTTTTCGTAGGATCATAATCGGCTGGATAAAACAGAGCCGCTTTTAATTTTTGCCCTTTGCTGTTGTAATAAAGCAATTTTGATTTTCCAACGAAATACTCATTTTGCTGTTTGTTGGATTGAAACAGAATTTTGGCAACAAGATCATCCTTTTTCCTGAATTCAATTTGTGGTGGCTGGTTAAAAGTTTGATTCTGGAAAATATAATCACTGTTTTTACTCTTGCGGATTTCATCGATTTTACTAGCCCCATATACAAGAGGTTTTTCTCCTGATTGACTGTTGTAAATAAAATATCCTGTTGACCAGTCTTGGGTATTTCTCGCTTCGAGCAGCAGATCTTTGGACAGATCAAAAAATACTGATTCTCTTCCGTCGTAGTTAGTCTGCGAACGCCGGTTATATTCAGCTAGTGCTATTCTGTAAACCATATTTTTCTCTCGTCCTTTGGTTAGTCGGATACAGGAAGAACCATCAATAGCCACCTGCCAGATATCATTGGCATCATATAATAAAACATTCCTGCCGTCAGAGCTCCAGCCCGGATTGCCATAGGCCTCAAATTGATGGGGAGCATCGGTTAAACTGTAGTTGTCCCAGCGGGTTGTAACCTTTTTGGTCAGGTTAATATATGTTTTTGCCACAGGATCATACATCCACCAATTGCTTTGGCGATAATACAATATTTTATTACTGAAGGGGTCAAAGCCCATCTGGTTAGGATCAACGGATTGTTTTTTGAGTATCAGCTCCTTGGAACCATCCTTTAGATTGGTCAGGTAAAAATCCGCCTCCTCATAATATTTGGATTGGAGGCCGTAGGAAAATTTATTATATAAGACGGCACATTGCTGCTGCCCGCTCAACATAATTGCCGGCAGCTCATCGTCGCTGATCTGTAAATACAAACCCGTATCAGGATACCAGAGAGCCACTTTGGGAATATCTCCCTCAACCTGCTGACGTTGTCTGTCTGTATAAAGCCATTTATCGGTGCCGTTCCAAATTTCGGTGACATTTAGATTTTCTGTAGCATTAGGGGCCTTCTTTTTGGCTAGCATAAAAAATACTTTTGTCCCGTCATCGGAAATAGCGAATCTTGTACTTTTGAAAACTTCCATATTCTTTGAATCTGCTTTGGCAGCATAATCTAGTGAGAAAAGTTTTTTATCGGCAATTCTATAATATTTCACGAAAATTGCTTTGTGAACTGAATTTGTTTCCTGTAAAAAAGCCACTGATTTGGTGTCTTTATCCCACATCAGGTTAAAAAAAGAACCGTTGTCTGCTGTTGATACCACCACACGCGAATATGGCGTAAAATGAATAATCCCCAATTGATGATGTCCCGACTGACTGCTGGCATATACCAACGCATCTTTGTTGCTATTCAATATATATTCACAAACACCGCCAATACTATCAATGACCTTCCCATCTGAATCGCGGATATTCATCAGGCTTTTTTCACCGTATCCTTTGTTCAGGGTGATTATATATTGTCCTTTATTTGCCAATTCATACCGCTTGACATTCTCAAATACGGCAATTTTGCCTTTGCGAAGCTGTAATACTTTTAATTTGGATTCCTGAGCTAGAAAAGCAAAAATCTGTTCCCCTCCAAAGTGGCTATCACTCCCATTCGGGAAGACGTAACGTTTATTTTTGTCAGTGCTTTGCACAAATAAAGTATCAATGTGGTTTTCATAGCGCATCGCATAACTCGCCCATTTTCCATGATCGGAAATGGCTTTTACCTCGAGCGTTCCCCATCTTCCATAATAGTTTTCAGTCAATCGCTTCTTTTGTTGTGCCTGCCCTATACAGGGGCAGGACAGCAACAATAAAAGAAATGCCAAGACTAGGCTTGAACCTTCGAAATCCATTTTTCTTTTGAATATATTCATGGCTTTTACACTGATTTTTTAGTATCCCGGATTTTGTGGATTCAGGTTGGGATTCGAATTGAGTTCAAGCGCCGGCAAAGGCCATAGGGCATCGGTGGTATTCCAGCCTGCTTTCGAAGCGGACAAAGTCTCATCGAGTTTTCCGGTTCGTTTCAGGTCAAAAAAACGCTGCCCAAATTCAGTAAAGAGTTCAAAACGCCTTTGATTAAGGACATCGGTTATGATTTCTTCCCCAGTCACGGCACTTGTAGGCGATAGTCCCGCAGTAGTTCTAATCAGATTTAGGTCTTCTTTGGCACCAATCAGATCGCCCTGATAGGCTCTGGCCTCAGATCGAATCAGATATTGTTCGGCCAGACGAAACACAACGGAATATTCCACGGAGCTTGGGGTGGTCGACGCCTGTTTGTATTTAGAGGCATGATACCAAGTGGAGGTTCCATCTGTCACCTCGGTAATCCAATGTGTTTTTCTCTGATCGCCCTCTTCAAAAGCATTCACGAAGTCAGACTTAAGCGCCACATTCGGCGGAGGCCCTGAAGTAAAAATATAAAAACTCCCCTCAGCGGTATTGCTATCGGCAGTGTTCGGCATAAATTGCCAGATCGTCGTACTGCTTTCTTTAAGGAATATTTTATCCAAATCCGTTTCCCAGATATATTGTGGATCATTGAGGACGGCAGAGGCAGCATTGGAAGCTTCGGGATATAGTCCCATATACAAATAAACCCGTGCCAAAAGTGCATTGGCAGTACTGCGGTTGGGAATAATACGCTCAGGCGAAACATAATCCTCAGGCAATAATTCAATAGCTTTGTTTAAGTCCATTACGATTAGGTTGTAGACTTTCTCGGTAGACAGTCTTGACACTTTACTGTTCTGCGTATAATCCGTTGTGTTGATATAGGGAATATCACCATAGAGATTCAGAAGATAAAAATGAAGTAAGGCTCTTATAAAGAGGGCCTCACCCTGCAATTGATTTTTATCCGCTTCCGTTATGGCAGTGGAAATATCCAATCCTTCAAGAACTGCATTGGCACTATAAATCTGGCTGTAACTCCTGTTCCAGATATCGCTTACCCCAAGATCGCCGGGAAATAGCGAATTGGTATAAAAATAACTCACAGAGTATTGGTAGTAATAATCAAATTCATCGGCGTAGAGGCCAAGATTACAGGATACACCGTTTGAATTTCCAGCCAATATCCCGCCATCTCTCATTTTGGCATACAAGCCCGCCATTGCAGCTTTGGCCGTTCCCGCATCTTCGAATACTGTTTTGGTTGTCAATTGCGAAGCAGGAAGATCCACTTCCACAAAGCTGTCGCAGGAACCCAATGTTAGACATAAGGCTATTAGAAAACGGCTATTGTTATTCAAATATTTAGCACTTTTATGAAGTAGCTTTTTAAAAATAGTAAGTCTATTGATCATGGCTGTATTTGTTAAAATTAAAAAGTAAGCTGAACTCCTGCGGTAACTATTTTTAGCGGTGGCAGATAGGCAGTATATTTAAATTCGGGATCCCCACCTTTGTAGGGCGTGAACGTCAATACGTTTTGTCCCAATAGTGACAGTTTGCAGTGTATCCCAGTGAAAGCCTGCAATGGCAGGTCATAACTTAGCGCAATGTTTTTAAGGCGGATGTAGGATGCATCCACAATAGGGGCATTACTGTCCAGATAATTGTAATAGGCATTTACGGCATCTCCATTTTCCCCAGTAGTATTCATCTGAAAAGGAACCTGATCTCCAGGTTGCTGCCATGCATTTGTCATATCCGAATGCTGATTGAAGAAACTGCCTCCGGGGACATTGGGATTGTAATCGTAATTCTGTTGCTTTACAAACTGGAACAGAAAATCCAATTGCCAGTTTTTATATTGAAACTGGTTTTCCAGACCTCCAAAATACTCTGGAGTGAGATCCATAACTGTTTTTTTATCCCCTAAGGAGGTAATCATCCCGTCGTTATTGACATCTTCCACTTCATAGAGTCCCGTTTGTGGATTGACACCCTTGAACTGATAGGTCTTTACAATGCTCGTGGATTCCCCTATAACGTATTTATTGGAATAGGTGGAGCCTTCGAGTCCCGGAAAAGAGAGAAGTTTATTATTGGAAGCGGAAATATTAAAATTGGTGGACCATTTAAAATTGTTTTTTTCTAAGTTTATGGTTCGCAGCGTAAATTCCAGACCCGAATTTTGAACCGTTGCATTCAGATTTGCATTTATGGAACTGAATCCCGTGGTGCCGGGCAAAGGAATTCCCACCAGTTGATTAGAAGATCGATTTCGATACCAAGCTGCCGTAAAGAACAGGTGATCCTCGAAGAAACCGACTTCTATTGCAGCTTCGAGTTTTTGGTTGGTTTCCCAACTGAAATCCGGATTGTACAGCCGTGTGGGATCCAAGCCTATCATACCGTTATAGTTTAGACCCGAAGAGCTATAGGTGTCCAGGTATTGGTAATCTCCTATTTGGTCACTGCCTGAGCTCCCATAGCTTGCCCGAAGCTTTCCGAAACTCAAAACGGTACTTTCTTTTAGAAAACTTTCTTTGGAAAACAACCAAGCTGCACCTACAGCCCCAAAAGTGGCAAACTGTTTGCCTGGCCCAAATCGGCTCGAACCATCCCTTCTTCCGGTTAAGTTCACTATATATTTTTGATCCCAGTTGTAATTAATCCTTCCAAAAAAGGCTTGGTATTTGTACAGGGTTTCATCGCTCACATAAATAGATTTTTGCGTAGCGGAAGCCAAATCGGTAATCAAGCTGTTGCTAGCAAATCCAAGGCCAAATTGATAGAGTCGGGAGGAAGTTTGTTGTTGCGCGGTACCACCCACCAGAATGTCAATTTTACTGATACCGAAGTCATGGTTCCAGCGTAGCTGTGGTTCCACAATCCAGGATTGCCTATCGGTATTGTTAGAAAACAGTGATGAGTAGCTGCTTCCAATTTGGTAGGCAGGATCATACATCGTGGAAGGCAATAGCCGCTGTTCTGTATTCTTTAAATCCGTAAACCCCAAATTGGCTTTGATCTCCCAGCTGGGTGCTATCTGATAACTAAGCACAGTATTGGCCACAAGGTCATTTGTTTTAGCTGTGGTGATGGCGCGAAGTGCCGCCAGAGGATTTCTAAAGGTGCTGTTTTCAAAATTCAGACTGCCGTCTGGGGCATAAAGAGGAGGTGCATTGGGAGCCAGATTTCGAGCGGTTCGACTGATATCGGTTTCAGGCTGTACATTGTCTTGGGACGTATAGCCGGTTGAAAACGTGAGTTTGAATTTTTTATCCTCGCTACTGTGATTCATACTAAAATGTACTGCTGCTTTGTCATATTCAAAATCTCCAGGAAGTACTGTTGTTTCCGTGTGGTAGGTGCCACTTATAAGATATTGGGTCAAATCAGAACCACCCGACACGGATGCCTGCATATTTGTAATTACGGAAGTGCCTCCCAACAATTCCTTTTGCCAGTCAGTATCGCTGTTTTGATCCCATGTCCCATTAATATCGTACGCCCAATCGGGATAAGTCGTAATGCCGTCATTGGCAAAACCCTGTCTTCTCATTTCCAAATACTGCTGGGTATTCATAAGATCTATCATTTTGGTGACTTTCCCAATTCCCGAGGAGGCAGAAACCGTTACGTTGGTTTTTCCTGCCTTGCCTTTCTTGGTAGTTATCAGTACCACTCCATTGGCTCCGCGCGAACCGTAGATAGCCGTTGCATCGGCATCCTTGAGGACTTCTACACTTTCAATATCATTGGGATTGATACTGTTTAAGGGACTCGTGGGGGTAGGTATGCCACTGCTTGTATTGCTGTACCCAATGATTTCCGAAGAATAGGGAACTCCGTCGATGATATACAGCGGGTCATTTCCTTCTTGGCGCAGGCTGTTGAGTCCTCGTATTTTTATCTGAAAACCGCTTCCGGGAGTTCCAGTGTCCTGCGTGATATCGACACCCGCCATACGTCCTTGCATAGTGGCTAGCACATTGGTAACGGGCTGTTTTTCGATGTCCTTGGCGGTTATTTTAGAAATGCTTCCCGTGCGTTCACTGTTCTTTACAGAATAATAGCCAGCATTGATTTTTACCTCCTGCAGTTTGGTCGTATTTTCCAGTAAGCTGATATTAATGGTGCTGCGTCCCTGCACGGAAACCTGCATCGTTTGGTATCCGATATACCTAAAAATTAAAATGTCTTCCGGTGAGGCAGAAAGGGAGTAGTACCCACTATAATCGGTAACAGTGGCAATATTGGATTTCCCTTGTATCGAAATAGAGACACCCGCTAAGGGATTAACTCCATCGGTCACAGTTCCCTGTATTTGATGCTGTTGGGTAGGGATAGTAGATTGCCTCAAAGGATTCGTGGCTTGAACAGGCGAAAAAGACAGCATCGTTCCCGTTAAAAATAGGAAACAAAACGCCCTTCCACCCATAGAAAATGAAAAATTATTCATAATATTGGGTTGGTTAATTTTATTTAATAGTTCAATTGACTTTGGTCCTCTATTAAGTTTGTCGACGAGGTAGAGGATCTTTTTTATTGTATATTTTTTAGGTTATATCATAGGCTCATTTTTTTAATTTTTAATCATTTTTTACTCTACATTCAATATTCTGCCATCTGTAATGGACATTCTATATTTTAAAAAATTAACCTGCACCTTTATTATTAAAAAATTCAAAATTAAAAATAGATAGGTGTGCTGTTCAAAGAACCGTGCGGTGCAGGTGTTTTTATTAAGGATGAGTTTATACAATCATAGGCGTGCGGTAGGGTTGATTAGTGTTAACTTTTGAATCAATAATTTAAATAATGCATTGCGAGGCTTGCAAGTGAATGGATACCGCTAAGAATGAAGTTGAGTTTAGCTTAAATATTGGGCATAAATAATGGCATGGAACTCAGCTTACTGCTCTTGAGGTACTGGTATACCGTGCAACAATAAGTGAGCCCACGCCATGGGACGTGAGCATCTTACTTATCATCTAGTTGCAAAAATTACCAGTTTTCAAGAGCTAGATTCTAAGCGAATGCTTCAAATATTTTGATATGAAGAATCGCAAATATATAAATTCAAAACAAATATACGAAAAGTTTCTTACAATCGGACATCTGTCCGATTAAATTTAATTGTTAGTATGTTAATTTGTTTACATGAGTGATTTAAACAGGAAAATATGCGACTATATTGCAATTGAGTGGATTGGAAAGAATCAACCCAAAACAGAGTTTGCGTTAAATCATAATATTGACGAAAAAACAGCTCGGAGGATTTCTAATGATAAAGGGTATACAATAACTCTTTATACTTTAAATAAAATTTGTGAGGCTAGAAATATAAAACTTTCAGAGTTTTTTAAATTGATTAATAAATGACTTAAATAAAATTTGATCTTCGTCAAATACCACTACAAAAAGATGCTTTTAAGCATCTTTTTTTTGTTTTATAATGATACACCAATTCGGGATTAAAAGCTGTCAGTATCGGAGTAACCGCGAAAATGATGAAAAGGACACTTTCTAGGTACTCTATAATTTGAGGTATGGTATGAAATAATAGGGCATGTTGTATTGTGGTTTGTGGGCTTTACCTGAAAGGAGAATTTTATCAGCAATGAGGGATAGAGATTATAGTGGCAGTTGGAGAAATAGAAGGAGGAGATAGAAAGATGCTGAGAGGTGTCTTTTTTGCTTTGTGTCGATGTAGCATATATGTCAGTTGGGTATTCAAATAAAAGTCCTTTTGATTATTTGTAATAAAAAGTTTATATCTATATTTGTTTTAAATCCGCCACTCAATAGTGAGAATCTAGTAGTAGCTTTGTAGTGAGTATATAGAAGTTGGCTGCAATTATCAGAAAACAAAATGGTAAAAATAAAAAAAGCAGAATATAGTGATGTAGAAAATATCAAACCATTATTTTTAAATATAATGGAATATCATTCGACGTTTAATGAAATATTTGAATATGACAACGACGAAATTAGTCATATTTACCCATTAATTTATAAGTACATAGACGAAAATAATTCTGATATATTCATTGCGGAAATTAACAATCAAATTGTTGGATATATAATTTGTACCAAGATTGAAAGACCTAGGATTTTTAAACTAAAAACAAAAGGAAGAATTGATGGTTTATATGTTTCTTCTAATATTAGAAATTCAAATATTGGTAGTAAATTATTAGATACAGCGGTAGAATGGTTTGGAATTGTAGACTACATTGAAATTGAATATACAAATCAAAATAATCTAGCGGAGAATTTTTGGAAAAACAAAGGTTTCAAATTGATTAATAACTATTGTATAAATAACTTCCGGTAACAGCTAATACAGCGCGATTTAGGCAATTGGCTTAATGGGAAGTTGGGTTTGTATTTGGGATGAATTGTCAAATCTGAAGAATCGTCTTAATTTAGTACCAAAGCCATTGTAGTACAAGAACGTCGTAGGCAATTGAAAAACATCCAAAAAATGACGACCTATGTTTAAAATTAAAACCGAATTGCTCGAATATGGAGATATAATTCTTATCAAATCAAATAGCGAAGTAAGTGAACGCGTAAGAAAATTGTCAGGCAGTCAGTTTTCTCACGCTATGCTTTATGTAGGTTTATCATCCTATATTGATTCAGATGGGAAAGGTGTACAAGCAAACAATATTCAGCGAAAGTTATTCGAATCAAGTGATGATGCCAAAGTTTTAAGAATTAAGGATTCTTCTTCAAAAGACAAATTAATTCACATTACTAATTTCGCAAGAACAAAAATTGGAACTGAATATTCTTTTCGAGAAGCTTTCACTGCACTTAAAGATTCGTTTGACCTTGAAGCACAAGAACCTAATCGACAATTCTGCACGAGGTTTGTGTCTCAAGCATATCAATCAGCAGGAATAAATTTAACCGAAAACCCTAATTATTGCCTACCTGATGACTTATTAAACTCAAAAGAACTATTTGAAGTTTTAGATATAACTCGAGAAGCTAGTAAAGCAGAAATAGAATTTGCAGAAAGCACAAGTATATTGCAAAATCAAGTTGAAATCCATAACAATATTTTCAAAGGTATTAGAGATATTTCAGGAGCTGACATTCAAACTTTTGACCAATTAGAAGAATTGCTTAAATTGAATATCGAGTATGATAAAATAATTACAAAATTAGTAACCGAATCGGGATACTTAACTCTTATGGATAAAGACTTCGATGAAAATCCTCAACATTATTGAAAATTTTTATGGTCAAGATAGTTTAAATGCAGCAATTACAATTTTGAGAGTTGACGAACCTTTGTACGATGGCTATCACCAAATGTTAAAACACTATAGCGTTTTAAATGAAAAATTTCCTAGAGAATATTTTCAAATGCAGATTCAGTTAATGAAAAGATTAATCGAGTATAGCAAAAGTAGACTTATCGCTGCCAATGAAATATGGAAAAAATTAAATCCAAATAAAAATTTTGGAAGTGATTTTGAAAACAGGTATTTTTAAAATCATCTGCCTACAACAGCTACTACAACAGCTACTACAACAGATTTGGGCGGGAAGTTGGTTTTGTATTTTGGTCACGATAGCTATCGGGATCGACAAAATCCGAAGAATGGGCTTAATTTAGTCCAAAACCTGCTGTAGTACCAGAACGTTAGTGGCAAATTCCGCGGAACACCGAAAAATTAGAATTTCAAAATGACATCTTATGATTTTTATTGTTATATTTTCATTAGTGATTTTAACAATTTTTATTCTTTTAAAAATAAAGGAAAAGAAATTATTAGAAACTGTTACAAAATCCCATCGAGGAACAAAAACAGAAAGAGAATTAGTACTTAAACTTTTAAAAGCAGGATTTCCAGCACAAACAATTTTTCATGATTTATATTTAAAAAATGAATATGGAAATTACTCTCAAATTGATTTAGTACTTGCAACAAAAGTTGGCATAATTGTTTTTGAAGTGAAAAAATACAGTGGTTGGATTTTTGGTTTTGGAAATCAAAACAAGTGGACACAAGTTTTAGCTTATGGTAAACAAAAATATTATTTTTATAATCCAATACTTCAAAATAAAAAACACGTAGAAAATCTAAAAACGAAACTTGCCGATTTCCAAAACATACCATTTTTTTCCGTCGTTGTGTTCTTTGGAGATTGCGAGTTTAGAGATGTCAGTTTTATTCCAAAAAATACTTTTCTTACGAAATCACGAAGAGTAATAAAAGTTGTGAAAAAGATTATTGAAGAGAATGAATCTACAATATATAAAAGTAAGCGAGATGTAGTTAATATTTTATCCGTTGCTGTCGAAAATGGAAATAGTGAAAAAATAACTGAAAAGCATGTTGAGAACATAAAGGATATGCTAGGAGAAGACAGAATATTTCACTAATTTAAAAATCTGCCACCAACAGCAGTTCCTATGTAAAGCATCGTAAAGTTATTCACAACTTTTGAGAGGGTTATATGTTGCGTTATAGAAGTCTATTTTAGGAGATTAGAAATTGAAGCATTCTTGATTGCCAATCATCAAACAATTATAACAAACTCTCTAAGTAAGCGAAAATTAAAAACTGTAATGGAATATCTCGAGCAAGCACGATAGGATGACCTGCCTTTAACAGCCTGTAATCAAATCTCCGAGATTTCGGTAACCGGAAGTTGTAGTTTCACGAAGAAAGTTTATCTTCGACAGGGAGAACACCGCTGTAGTACCAGAACGTTACCATCCATTTAAATAAACTTCATCAATATATCGACTTTATCCACATGGAAAATCTAAAGAAACTTCAGGAATTAAATTTGAATTCATGTTCAATTGAAGAAATTGATCAACTTCTAAATAATATTGGTCCTTTGCCAATTATGAGAACAGAATACAGTGAAGGAAAAATTTTTGATCGGGCACAAAGGAACAAGGATGAAGAGCCTGACTTTACAACTGTAAAAAGAATGTCTTATGTTCCAAAAGAAAATAACAAAGACTATTTAAGAGCAAGTACTCCCGACCATACAATGTTTTACGGTTCTGTTTTAAAAGACCATTACACGACAGATGATGTTGGATATACAAGAATGACAGCATGTTGTGAAACCAGTGAACTTTTAAGAGATAACAAAATTCCAGAAGGTGAAAGAATTATTACTTTAGGGACATGGCAAGTTCAAGAGCCTATAACATTAGCAACTATTTTTGACCCTACTAAAGATTATGAACTAGATTATTTGAATGAAATAAAACAAGATTATCTGATTAGTATTGATAGAAATCCAGATTTAAAAGAAAAGGGATTAGCATATTTGAAATTTTTAGCCACTGAGTTTTCTAAAGATGTAAAATCAGGAAACAATCACGAATATCATATTTCAGCCTTGTTTACAAAAATAATTTCCAATACGGGAGTTGATGGTGTACTTTATCCAAGTGTCAGAAGCGCGGGCATTGGTTTGTGTGTTGCCTTACATCCAAGAGTAGCAGATAAACTAAAATTAATCATGGTTAATAAATGCTATATTAAAAAGAAAGATAACAAAGTTTCAATTGGATACTTAAAAAGATGTAATGTTAATCCAAGCTCTGAAACTTTTGAGCTATTAGAAATGGAAGAATTTAATTTAATATATCAAAAATAAACGGTTGGTAGACATGCTACAAGTGATTTGGATAATTCGCTTAATTTGAGAATTGGTTTGTATTTGGGATGATTTGGCAAATCCGAAGAATGGGCTTAATTTAGTCTCGAATCCCAGAACATTTTGAGTAATACCAACAAAACTTATCAGAAGTAATTATGGATAAAATAAAAATAGGTCTATTTGACATTTTCGTATATATACTACCTGGAGCAATAATATTAATAAGCTTAGATTTAATTAAAAATCCGCATGTATATTATGCCGAATATATTTTTAATTGCTCAAAGAACTATACAATATTTCAAGTAGCAATTCTTCTATCTGTTTCTTATGTAATTGGTTTTTTGAATCAATATTTTTCATACGAAGTCTTTAAAATTTTAGCCCCTAACATATGGAAAAATAGATTTACTGGAAAAGAAACAAGCATAGGTAAACTAGAAGCTAAAATTGTAATGATAAGACACTTTTCGCCTGAAAACTTTAGTACACTTAATACTTGGCTTGTATTTCGTTCAATGTGTTATAGTCTATTTGTAGCAACTATTTTACTTTTTTTTACTGTATTAGTTAGGGCAATACAATCAAATTGTTTTAATGAACAATGCTTAGATTTATTTGTAATTGGTTTTTCCTCTTTCTTGTTCTTAAGAAGATCTGTTACATTCCACGAATGGATACATGGGACTATTGACCATTCGAGCGCCAAAATGAATGAATTTTCAAGATGAGATACTGCCTATAATAGCTACTACAACGGATTTAGGCAATTGGCTTAATGGGAAAATGGTTTTGTATTTGGATGATTTGGCAAATCCGAATAATGGGCTTAATTTAGTCCAAAACCCCATGTATTACCAGAACGATGTCGTATAAACCTATGAAAAGCTTTCGTCTTAAAAAAGGGGGCAAAATTGATATTTTAAATTATTAAAACAAAAATATATGGCACCATTTAGACCTATCGACGTGATTTTTCCGCAGAATCGTATTAAAAAAGTTATAGAAGTTTTACACGATGGAACAGTAAATTCACCAAATGAATTTTCAATTGCTAAATTGGAGCTTAAAAATGGTAATACTTGCTATGGTTTGAGATATAATGTAAACGAATGGAATGAAAACAATCCTGACTTGGGCTATCCAACTTGTAGACCAGGAAATCCAACATGGTTTATTTTACCAGATGAAAATGATTTACTAAAAGTTATGAATAAAGTGTTTTTAAGTAAATGAAGAAAGTTTATGCAACACACCACAGTAATTACAACGGATTTGGGCAATAGGCTTAATAGAAAGTTTGTTTTGTATTTGGGAGATTTGGCAAATCCGAAGAATGGCTTAATTTAGTCCCAAACCCCATGTAGCACCAGAACGTTGTGGGCAATGCAAAAAAACAATCCGTCCAAATTGAAACCAATATGAAAAATGCATAAATACTTAGAAATTTTTAAATCCAATTTGACGGTAATTACATTAATTTTCTATGTATTAGGCTATACTTATCTAGCTATGTATTATTTTCAATTTGATATTTCAATAGTAAACTACATTAATCTGCAAGATATACTCTTTACAGCAATCAATTCCCTAGTAGTATTAATATTGACATATCTATTCGTAGAATTTGGCTTATATATAATTGGAATTTTTATTCTTAATACTATTTTCCAAATATTTATTAAACGCAAATTTTTAAAAAAACTTGGTAATAACCCAAGAGTTCAGAAATACCTGAAATTTAGAAATGAAAAATATTACTCCGCTAACATAGAAGGCACTACGCTTTTCTTATTAGTACTAATTACTTTCTTATTACTATATTTTAGTGATGAAAAGGCATTGATTTTTTCGCTATTTATTCCGTTTTTTATAATTAAGCTATACCGAATCACTCCTAAAGAAAAGGGAGAAATGCAAATTCAGTTAAATCAATTCTTTTTAGGCCTTTTAACCTTTACATTTATCCTATGTTTTGCGTATTGGGGTTACAAGGATGGAACAACTACTAAAAACAGTAAGAATGGACAACAAATAGAATTCAGAGAACAAGGCATTGCATACAATACAAAATCCGACAGTTTAAACTTTATTGGAGAAACAAATGAATATTTATTTCTTTACAATAATAAAAATAGAGAGACCTTAATTTTTAGCAAATCTGGAATAAACTGCCTAAAAATAAAAGATACTTCACCCACAAATGATGAAAAGAAAGCTCAAGAAATAGAAGCACAAAGAAAAATGAATGATTTTTTTGAAAAGATTAAACAGAAATAAGCGCTGCGCACAACAGCCGTTCGGATAGATTGTGGTTTTAGGCTGAATTTAAAGATGGTTTTGTATTTGGAAAATTTGTGTTTAACCGAAAAATCTCGCATCTTTATTGCCCAACCTCGCCAAGCGCCAGAACGTTATAGCCAATTACCAAAAAACTGCATAAAATGGAAAATTTTCTTTTAGATAAACAAACTTTGACTATTAAAGCAGTTTACAATGATACAGAAATTTCAAATAGTGGAAATTTACTACATACTATTAAAGGCATTTCGATAATTCCAATTCATTTTAAGATAGAACCTCTGGTTATAAAGGAAAATTTAATACAAAAGTCTGATAATAAAAATAAAGTTCAGAAAGAACTTTATCAAAATCGCTACTATACTAACATTATAGATTATACTTTAGGAGAAATTTCATTTGCTGCAAATTTTTTAACTGATTCTTGGTCAAAGCTTATTTGGAAGTTAATGATTGAAGAAAAAGAAAATTTTCTAACAATATCACTAACAGACGATGCGATAATTGAACAAATAACAAAAGAAAACACACAACTATTTAACGAAAAAAATACGGTAAAAGAATTTTGTAAAATCCATAATGTCGACATTCAAAGTCTAGTTCAATATGCAAAATTCGAACAAATTGAATTAGAATTAGAAGGAGTTACTGCGAGGCTTTCATCTGAAATAATATTTTTTAGGAAAAAACTATTTACTGAACTATTTATTCAAAAAATCGATGCGAAGATTTATGAATTTGAAGAAATACAAATGAATATAATGCCTTTTGCAAAAAAAGAAATATATTCGAAATGGAGAAATAGTCAATTAAGAGATATTGAACTAGTCCAAAAATATATCAAATCACCTTTTACTTTTGATGATTTAGATCAGTTTTCAAACTATCAAACAATTAACAGATTTGCAGTAAAAAATCATCAACAACAAGATTTGATTTCTGAAACATTTTATTGGATGGAAAATTTCCCAAAAGCAAAATCAAGATTTGTAATTGCAGTTGAATATTACAATTCTAATGGAGATTTGAGAGATAGTGTTGATAATTTAAGATTATCTTTAGAAATGTTATTAAAAGAACTTCTTCAAAATGAAAAAAGTTTAGAAAATCAAATTTCAAATATAAGTAATTATCAAGAGTCACTTGGAATTGGAAAAGAAATCAGAAATACATTCCAAAAAACTTTAGAATATTACAATAAGTTTCAAAATGAAAATGTTAAACACAATGATGGAATAAATAATGTTCACGAAGTTGAGTTTATTTTTGGTTTAACGATGATATTCATAAGAATGTTGATTAAACCAAATAATAAATTTAATCTAAAGTAACCGTCTATAACAGCTTGCCGAGATTGGGGTTTTAGGCTGAATTTAAGAATGGTTTTGTATTTTAAAAATTCGTATTTAACCGAAAAATCTCGGATCTTTATTCCTCAACCTCGCCAAGCGTCAAAACGTTATGCGATATATTATAGAAACCATATGGGTAAATTAGGAACTATTGAATATCTTGGCAAGATACAAACTACACTAAACAAAACTATTGGCCTAATAGACAAATCAATAATTGATTTACCAAGTCATAAAGATGATGTTTCAATGTCATTTTCTTTAATGGCAGGTCCAATATTAGAAACAAGTCATTCTCTACTTATTTTATCTAATGCAGGGAAATTAAGAGACAGCTACGCTTTATCAAGAATGATATTTGATTTAACTTTAAATCTAGGATATTTTGGGGTAAAAGGAGAAAGTGCTGTAAAACTATCTCTTCAGCATTATCACCAAAAAGCATTTAGAGATTTAGATCGAGAAATCGAAATTAAAGGGTTGAAATTTGGAATAGGGATCAAAGATATTGATAAGACAAAAATAGATGCGAAACTAAAAGAAGCATTAGACTTTTTTACAAATAATAAAGGTTTTGAAATTAGATCTTGGACGGGAGAAAATGTTTTTAAAAAAATTGAACTGATAATTGAAAAGTATGGAAATGATATAGGAATGATTTTAATTATCAATTTATTTTTTATTTACAGACATTCTTCTGAAATAATCCACGGAACAATGTACGGTAGTTTGTTCGCTAGAGGAATGACTAAACCCGAAAATGAACAACCCTCAGATGAAAAAGAATTAGAAATATTTCAATTAACATATATTAGTTTTAATTTGATTTGTGCACTTTTATTAAATTATGTTATGTTCGGGATTATTCACAAGCATTATCCAAGAGATAAGGAATATCAGGAGTTAACTGAAATAATTGAGGAATATAAATTAAGTATGTCTAAATAAAAATACATCGCATAACAGCTACTACAACGAATTTGGGCAATTGGCCTAATGGGAAGTTGGTTTTGTATTTGGGGTGATTTGCTTCGCCTGTTCGCTATCGCTCGGGTGGTAAATCCGAAAACAAGGCTTAATTTAATCCCAAACCTGCTGTCGTTCCAGAACATTGGCAGCAAGCTGTGAAAATCTGCGTAATTATGAAAATTATTCATAATTTAGTAATATGAAAAAATATCTTATCCCGATCTGTATTGCAATTATTACAATATCATCTCAAGCAACTGCACAAAATATTTATGAGAATCCAACTCTAAAAGAGCAGATCAAAAAACTTGATCTGGCTCATGCTCGAGCTATATTTGAGGGCGACGCCGTAGCTTTGGATAGTTTGATGAATAATGATGTAACTGTCAACCATCCAACGAATCGAATTGTTAAAGAAAAAAAAGAATTGCTTAATTTAATTAAACAAGGGACAATTCGATACACGTCATTTGAAAGAACTCCTGAACAATTTCTATTTTACAAAGATATGGTTGTCGTAATGGGAAGCGAAATTGTTGTGCCAACAAAGGGAGCGCCAAATGCCGAAAAGAAACTAAATCGTAGATATACAAATATCTGGATGAAACAAAATGGCAGATGGCAATTGACTGTTCGACATGCCAATAATGTTTGCATAAATTTTTAATATTCAATTCTTTGAGTTATTTCTTTGCAACTGCATTGAAGCGGCGAAACGTTACCTGCAAGACTAAAAAAAACTACTTTCGTTCCTTAAATAGAATGTATGCCGACAGAAGAACAGCCGAGATTATCACCGAAATGAGTAAGGTTAATTAAATCTCAGTTCATACTTGAGCTCTTGACCATTTGTCAGCTATATTTTTTTATCAATAATTTGAAAGGGTTGAGCAATAAAATACTCTATATCTACTGGGTTTTGAAAACCTAATTTTTGAAAATATTGAAAAAGCTTGTATTGTGATTTTTCAAAGTCTTTTTCAAAACTATTATAGTCCATTTGTTTATCCCATTGTTCCAAATCTTCAAAAGCTGTTTTTTTAATAACTCCACTGTGTTGTATTGGAAATCCCTTTACTACCCATAAACCACAGGAATCATAAAATCGTTCTGTCATACTTTTGATAATCATTCTACCAATTCCTTTTCCTCTATAATTGGGCACGATTTCTAAACATTCCAGATAGCAGATTGTGTAGTTTACTGGAATAGTATCTATAAAATTAGCTTCTATTTTCTCCCAAAAATCTTTCCCTTCTTCAAGTTCAAACAATACGCTGCACATATCTAAAATTGATTCTGAAGCATCTATAACATCAAAAAGCGGATAACCATGATCTATAGCTAAACCGAAAAGGATTTGACTAATTTTACCTTTTGCAATTACTTCGGATGACTTACCATAAATGTCTGTAATATAGGCTTCAAATTCTATTTTGTTTATAAAGTCATTTGGATTATCCCCCAAGGGTTCATCTCTTAGAATATCATTAAATGAATATTTTATTGCAAGACTATGGTTTTCCATCATTTATTTTTTTGAATCAATTTTCTTCCTCTTAGAAGTTTATTATTAAATAGACTTACATTTTGGAGTCAGATTTTAAAGATAGAGAAAAAAGCTATTCTTTTGGAGATATACAGGGTTTTTGAATAAGAAAATTCTTCAAAGACAAAGTTTTGCAATAGATTGAAATTTCTTGATGGGAAACCGTATTTTTATTTTAAGATTGAACATTAAAAAAAAGTAACTATGAAAAAATAGTTGTATAGTAAGTTAAGGATTATATTTGTATAAACTATATTAGGATTTATTTAATAACAGGTATAGTTTTTTAGGATGTGAAAACCTGCCATTAGTAGCAAAGTGTACTAAAAACAAAAAAACATAATGGAAAAATACTTAAGACAATTAATTTCAATAGAATTTGATGATAAGAAAGATATCTTTAGCGGTTTTCTTATTGACTGGACTGAGGATTGGATTTTACTGAAAAATAATCCTGTTGATTTTATCATTGATGGCTATACAATATTAAGAAACAAGAATGTAAAGTCGATTATTCAAGACAAGGATCATGAATTCACAGAAAGAGTAATTAAACTTAAAGGTTTGAATACTAGCGCTGAAGAAATAATTCCGTTAAAAGATTTGTCTTCAATTATAAATTTTCTAGCCGACAAATATGAGATTTTTCAGATTGCAAAAAAATCAGATAAAGCCGTTTATCTTGGTAAACTCATAGAACTAAATGAGGAAGAACTGGTGATAGATTTTATGGGAACTGAAGGAGAGTTTGAAGGCGAAATGAGTTTTAAGCTCAACAAAATAAGAGTTATAGAATTTGATACGGATTATATCAATTCCCTGAAACTAGTGGTCAAAGAAAAGTAAAGAATTTTGCTGAAAACACTAAAGATTGAGCTTTATGATAGGGCAGAGGAAAAGTAAAAAAGCCCTCTGTAAAAATCCAAAGGGCTATAAAATTCTATTTTATTTTTTGAATGATGAATTCTAAATACTGGTAAATCACTGCAGTTGAGTAACTTAATTTTAAAAATTATAATTTTTCAACCCATTTATCTATTTCAGCAAGTAGTTCGTTAAAGTCGGGTTGACTTTTATAATATAATTTTGCAGTTTTTTTATATCGTTCTATAAATCGTTCCCTAAGTTCCTTGTTCTTTAATGAAAAAGCTTCATTATCAGCAATGGGTATTTCGTAGTCTTTGGGTGGAAAGCGAGCTGCTTTGTGTTTTTGGTATTCTTCTGTACCTATGAATGCTTTAACCTTATCGTCTTTTAACAGGCTGTAGACATCATAATACTGACGCATCAAATTTTGCCTTTCTACTTTGTCTTCCTGTTCTTGCCTAAATTTGGTTGCAATTGTTTGTAATTTTTCGACAAAGGTGTAGCCAATGTGATAGCAGGCAATGCCTACAGCCCGATTGTCAATTATGTCTACTTTTTGTAGTATTGCTTTTTCGTATGCCCAAGACGATATTGTTAGCGGATTGTTTGGTGTTACCGTGTCAAATCCTACTTCCAGTAAAATTCCTTCTTTTACTCCTTCAATGACCTCTGTCATACTTTCATAATGTAATCTTATACCACCGCTACGATATTGTCTTTGGTCGTCAAATGCTTCATCTCTTTTTACAGCAATGATTCCATTTATTTTTATTTCATTTGTCAATCCATCATAAAAGTCTTTTCTTTTTTGAATATTTCGGGGATTATTGTTGTTTGGGTTTTCATTTAT
This sequence comes from Flavobacterium granuli, assembly GCF_031456055.1. Lineage (GTDB taxonomy): Bacteria > Bacteroidota > Bacteroidia > Flavobacteriales > Flavobacteriaceae > Flavobacterium > Flavobacterium granuli_A. Next base: position 74,852 of record NZ_JAVDTX010000005.1, on the reverse strand, counting down.
TTCCATTTCAGCCGGTGGTTTGATATGGATGTCGATGTCTTCGGAAAAGCGGTGTATGATTTCATACCCTTTGGATAGAGAAGTACCTCCTTTGAGTTCAAATTGATACCCTTGCTGTTTTAGCCCGTATAGTACATGCATAATCCAATAGTCTTTTTCGATAAGCCCAGGTTCAATATTTAATTCTGCCCCTACAATGCGGAGTAGATCACGGAAGTTTTTGTGGTTGTGTAAGTAATTAGACATATTATGCTGCTAAAACTGATTCCAACATTCTTTTTGCTTTTGCACTACCATATTCCTGAAGTGATTTTCTAAGTTTTTTAGCATCCATTGTTTTTGCTTTGGAACACACTTTTGACACTATTTCTTTTGGGTCTTCAGCTAATTGGTCGAGATTGTTTAACAAGTCAACCAATAAAAATTCGGGTGAGGCTTTTAATGGGAAATGAGGTTTTACCCTAAATGAAAATGTCTTACCGCCGAGATCGAAATCCCCATGGCGTTTGTGATTGTAAACAGTTTTACTGTTGTATAGTTGAGTGGTTCCTACGCCCAATGAGTTATAAGCATTTAAGGAAGTTACTAGAAAACGTTTGTCTTTGAGAAAAGAACGCACCAATACTTCTTCTTCGGGAGGTGTCTCTCCAAAGACTGTTACTTCGGGATAATAGTATAACCCTTGAGATAACTTTTGTAAAGTACCTTCCTGTACCAACTCATCCAAATGACGGTCAACGGATTTTGACCACTTGGATAAATCAGCCCTGCGGTATACTTTTCCTCGTTTTAAATGTTTTTTTAATTCCTGTAACTTATTCATGAGCCAAAGTTAGTTAATATTATTTAATTGCATATATTTTTATTGAAAATTCATGCAATATTTTTTTTGCATAACGCTCTTATCTTAGCACGACCACAATTTAACAATATTTGAATTACCGCTATAACAGTAAAACATTAATTGGATCTCTATTTTTAGTCCATTTTCAATAAATTACATATAATTTACTGTCACAGCAGTAAAAAATAGTATTTTAATGCTTAAAAATCTTATTACAAAATATATTTTAAGTTAATGAATAAACCTGTACATTTATTTCAGAACGGGACAGAATACTGCATCTTATGTTTTAGAGGAAGACAAAAAAAAAGCCCTTTGAAAAATCCAAAGGGCTATTAGTTGAAATCTTATTTTTTTGATTCTTCTACTGAAACTTTTCTGAATTCTTTTAAAAGTTTCTCAAGTTCCAAAGTTGATTTACGAGCTCTTGGCCCTGCAGCTTTGACACCTTTTTCGATAAGTGATTCTGATTCTGTTTTGAATGCTTCGAATTCGGCGTTGATTTTTGCAACTAAATCTTTCATAATCGTATTGTATTAAATTAAGTCGCAAAAATAGAATTTTGCTGTAGAGATATGAATAAATAGTTGTTAAAATTTATCTTAATTTACTGATGTTTTATTTTATGGCATTTGAAAAACCATTCTGCTTTTCGTAAATATTTGATACACTTACTGCTGTCCTTCTTTTAGTGCTTCAATGAAAAAATTGGTTGGCATCCCTGTTTTTGCTAAAAAAGCATTTGCAAAACGTTGTGTACTGCTAAAACCAGCTTCCTCTGCCAGGGCTTTGTTGGTATAGTTTCTTATTCTTTTGTCATCATTTAATAATGAAATTAAATACTCTATTCTAAGTTCGTTGATATATTCCGTATAACCTTTATCTCTGTAATGAGATATTATTTTGGAGATGTATTTGGTGTTGGAATCAAATGCAGCAGAGAGTTTAACCAAAGTCCAATCTTTCTCAAGAAATTTTTTGTCCCGCTCAAACTTTTCCAATTGTCGTAAAACAGTTGCTACTGCATCAGCATTGATATCCAATATTTCTGGTTTTTCAAGTTTTGGTTTGGCTTTCTTCTCGTCTTTCATTTTCAGCATTAATTCATTAAATTTTTGCTTGTATAAACTACGGTTTTTAAAGTGTCTATAGCTGAAGAATGTCAAGATGATAAAAAGTAGTATAATAATTGCTACAAGGATGGCATCATTGTATTTTCTTCTAATAAGCTGTTCCTTAATTTTTTCTCTTTCAGTAAGAAGTTCTTTAGTGTCATATTCTTTGTTTATCTTACTTACGAGATATTTAAAGGTTTCATTTAGGACTTTATCGGCTTTAAGTAATTGATCTATATAATATAATTGAGATTTAAGATCGTTTGTTTTTTTAAAGTATTGTATAAGTATTTCATAAACTTCCCTAAGATCTGGTCGCATGTACTGTTTATCTTTGAACGCTTGATCCACCTTTTTAAAATAGGGTAGTGCCAACTCTGGTTTTTTAAGATCCCAATAACTCTTACCTATGTAAAAATTACCTACTGATTCATTGGCGAAATCTTTATTTTCAGCTATTTCACCAAGTGAAGATTCAATGCTCTTGATTGCTAATTGATAATTTTGTTTAAAGTATTCATTGATTCCTTCAGAATGCCTGAAATAAGGAAGCATTTCTTTGGTGTCTAATCTATTGCTTTCAGATACACCAATGCTATTTGTTTCAGTGCATAATCCATAGTTTCCAATTTTGTTGTAACAAAGTCCCAATGAATGTAAGGAATTCAAATATGGTCTAGAGTCGTCGGCTTTGAAGTAAATTAGACATTCTTTTAATAATGAAATAGCTTCGTCATAAAATCCCAAATAGTATTTGACTTGGGCTATACAATATTTCACTTTATATTTTAAGTAGTCATCATTAGTTCTGGAAATATAATTATTGGCAATTATATAATTGTCTAAGGCCTGTTTTTGTTGTTTTTGGCTGTAAAACACTGCACCTTTGGTAAGGTAGGACGATCCAATTAGAGCATTATCATTTGCTTTTTTTGCAGCAAAAACCAAACTATCTGAATATATCAATCTTAATCGATCGTTTGATTGATGCATAGCATTTTGATATCCATTTACCAGTTCTTTCCAATTTTGTTCTTTTTTAGCCTTTGCAATATAAGTGTCGATGTAGACCGCTGTCTTAGAATTATCTTTTCTTAAGTCATAAATTCTTTGATCGAGGTAATTGAAATCTTTGTTTTGGAGTGAATCAGGTATTTTACATCCATTTTTTTGTGCTGTAATGAATTGCATTGTTATTAGTAATAACAGAAGTAAATAATTTTGGTTCATAACGTAGGTAGTTTGAGGGGTAGTATACTTTGCTGTTAAATAATCCAAATGTGAAGACTATGTGAAGGATATGTTATCAAAGCTTACTCAAATTTAGTACAAACTATTTAAATATAAGTAATTATTTATAAAAATGAGGTGTGGATTTCGTGGAAATCAATAGTCAAAATCGTGGAAACCCATATCCTTAGTGTTGCGGGAGAATTTATGAGGCAATAGATTTGCTTCGAATTCAAAAGCAAAATGTTTGGCAAAGTGCTAAATAAAAGTTCTGCTTACCCGGGTGAAATGAACTGAGAGATAAGTCTCGGTCACATTTAATCAACATTAATCATGAAAAAATTTCTATTATGCTTCGTTTTGACATTTCTTGTAATTTCCTGTTCAACTGAATCAGATTTTAACCCATCTGAAAACAGCAATTCTAATGGAGTTGCGCTAAAATCTAGTTCTAAAATTCCAGAAAATAAAGCCAACCCTTTTGATGCCAAGGGGAAGGAGTACTATGACGTGCTAACTATTTATTTCCAAAAAAACACTAGGGCAAAGACTCTTACAGAAACGACAGATCAGATACAGTTTTTATCTAAAAACTATGTTAGTTCAGCTCTTAGTACTCAAAGACTTGTAACCATAACTCTTGAACAGGTTAGTTTGATAATGAATGACCCTGAGAATCAATTGATGGCAATCATCGACAGCTGTGCTTTGAGTGCTGCGGCAAAAGAAGATTTAATCAGTTTTATCAAGGTCCTATTAGAACAGCAAGGTCAAGAATATTCTGAGGTGTACGATGCGATAGTAATGTACGAAGCCAGTGTAATAGAAAGTACCACGTTGGAGGAGAACGAAAAGGAAACTATTTTGACAGTATCATCTGTTTCAAGATATGCACTTTATGCTGATTCAGAACATAAAGACAGAGATTGGGAAATTTTGGTTGCTAATAGAAAAGCCCAAAAAAGTTTCAATTCCTATAAGACTACCATTGTTTCCATGATTGCATTATTTAGAAAGTTTGTTTAATACAGTATATTTTGATTACTGATAATCCATTTTGTAAAATGAAACCACGAGTAGTTCTTTACCTCTTGCTGATTATTTTTAATCTTGTTAGCCTTTATTTCATCATAGTACTATTTAGCTATGATGAAATAGTAGGTTATCTTATTGATGGTGGAAAAAAAATAGATAGTACAAGGAAATTGGCTTATTTGTTTTTTATGACCTCATTGTCAAATTTATACTTTTTGTCTATATCACTGATGGAATACACTTTTAAAGATAAAATATAGATGATTTGGCCTTGAGTTATTTGAACTCTACATTGAACTTATGAAAGTATGATTAAAGATTTAATAAATATCGAATTAAAAGATACTCCCATTGAAGGCATGCACATTCATGTTGTCAAAAAGTATGTGATCACTACAAAAAGTAATGAATCATTTAATATCAATAATTTTTCTATTTTATTGATTAAGTCAGGGAAGTTTAAAATTCAATTAGGGGAAGTTGCCAAGGATTTGTCAGCACAGGATTTGGTTGTAATTCCTAAAGATTCATTTTGTACTTTACTGGAAATACAGGATAAGCTACAATTTTATTTGGTTTCTTTTACTTCCGAATTCGCATTTCAAAATTGTTTTAAAAAAGAATTAGTGGATGTGTTTTACCTTTTTACGACAAAGCCTTCCATAAAAATCAGGCTTGATGAAAAAGATTTTTTAGTGTTATCCCTTATCTACAAACTTATTTATTTCGTAAACAAAGAGGCAAAAATTCATGGCTTAGAACGTGAACTGCAGCGTATCAGTTTTAATTTGTTTTTGCATGAATTGCGGTTTATCTATGCAAAATATACCTCTGAGACTTCATTGAATTTCAGTAGAAAAGAAAGATTAACTATTCGGTTTCTAACTGTATTGGCTATTCATTGTAAAAGACAGCATAGTGTGTCTTTTTATGCAGGAACTTTATTCGTCACTTCAGGCCATTTGAATAAAATAGTAAAACAAGTAACAGCCAAACCTGTGAAAATTTTAATAACGGAAGCTATTATAGCTGAGGCTAAAAGTATGCTGGAAGATTCGCAATTCCCTATTGCCATAATTGCTGAAGAATTAGAATTCAGTAATGCTTCAAGTTTTAGTGTTTTTTTTAAAAGGCACACCTCTTTCACACCATCGGAATATCGTTCGAATACGAACGAAAGATTTAAGAATCGCTAGTTTTCGTTGCATGTAAATTAAAACAATAGCATGATGATAAAAGTATACCCTTTAGAATGGTTAGATTCTTTAATACTGCAAACTTTTAATCCAAAAAATACAACTGTTAATTCTATTTCGGAGAGTGATTTATCCCTTATTTCGCAAGATATTTTTAAAGAATCTCAAAAGATTCAGATTCAACTCAAGAATGAGGTTTTCTCTTTACGAAAGAAAAGACAGATTCGCCTTTTAGTTCGAAAATATCATTCCACTCTTACCTTCCTTTTGGATAATGTAATCGAAAATCGAAAAAATAGCATATTTCAAGCCTCCGATCTCTCTGGAACAATCGATACCATAATTGATAGCTTGGACGAGCTACTTTCTTTTGTCGAAACCCGTTTCTCAAATTATTTAAGCCTTGATGAACGAGTACCGATCACTTATCTTATTGTCACCAAGAAAGAAGTAGAGTTAAAATTGGATAATCTAAAAAAAAAGAAAATAACCAATGAGTGTCATCGCAATGTGATGGAAATCGTATTGGATATCCTTTATAAAATAGTAAAAGAAGAACGGGGTTATAAAGTGACTTACAGACAAATTCTCTATCAGAAAGAGCTTTTAAAATTGGTGGATGGCCTTAACTATTCTGAAAGTATGTCCAGTATCTATTGCACATTTGATGTGTTGTTAATAAGCTTGAATTTCAATAATATAGAATATATTAATTATTTGATTACTCGAATATCAAATGATTTAAACAGTCAAGAAACAATTGCAGAAAAAAGAAGTAAGTTACTGTGGCATTTTAAAGAGTTTAGTCAACTTTACTCAAATGAGAAAATTATGTTTGAGCCTAGTCAGCAAAATATAAAAGAGGTTTTAAATAATTGGTTTAAGCATGAAATTGCTTATTTGAAAGGAGGGATGGAATTCACCCAGGAAACAAAATCTGACTTCACATCAAAACAAATCAGTACAACCGTATCTGAAGAGAATAAAATAGAGTGTGTTTTGTCAACGGATCAAATGGGTTTGATTTTAAGGGCAACAGATGAATCAAGAATTATAAAAGCCCGATCTATGAGTCAAATATTCAAAACAATTGTGCCTCATCTATCAACTCCCTATAAGAAAGACCTATCCTATCAATCGGTAAGGAGTAAATCTTATAATGCAGAAGAAAGAGATAAAGAGATTGCCATTCAGACCTTAGAGAAGATCATTAAAAAGATTAAAACCTACTAACAACATTCTTAAAACCAAAAATATAACTTGTATTAATCATCAGTATTTAGTGATGAACATTGGGGTACAAAAGGGTACAGGTAAAAGTTGTACTTGTAGACAGCGGTTTCTAATTGTTCCTTTGACTTGTAAAATAAATCATTACACATGGTCACTTTTTTATGGAGAAGGTGAAAGGAGAATTAACAATTAATAAAGAAAGTTATGTTTACGAATATTTCATGGGGTAATTATTGTACAGCAATTGGCGTACTATTATTGGGTTGGTATACATTTTTAGGGTTTCGTTTTTATTATAAGGAACTCAAACAAATTGTCTCAGGAGAACGAGATTTGAATTTTCCAAACATGCGGAGCATAAAGAAAAAACAATCTTGTATTGAGTCACACTCCGATTCGTCTCCATTGTTCTCAGAATCTTTTGGAGTTTCAAAAGTGATAGACGAACTAACAAGCATACTTCTAAATGCAATCATAGAAAGCAAGGAAAGAAACTTATCCAAAGAGGAGTTTCAAATGTACTTAAAGCTAATCCTTAATGATTATCCGGATGCTAAAGATTCTATTTTTCGTTCGACAATAAACACGCTTATGGTCTCAGAATGTGAAAAGCACCCACAGCTAATTTTAACTTATGCCGAGGTGGATGGTTTGTGGGATGAGACCATTTAATGAATATAGTGGAGGGACTATCCCTGTTTGCTCTGGTGCGGTATGGCTTAATGTGACAGGAAATAGAGATTCGTAACAGCGGTGTTCCTCTGCTTTATATCAAAAATAAATTCAAACTTAAAAATGATGTACTATGAAAAAATGCGATTGGGAATTAAAGAATTTGGGGAAGGGAAAAATGCGATTGTTTTTTGGTTTAGTGATGATGCTTGCATGTTATTTTTCTGTTCACGCCCAAGATGGAGTGGCGGGTATTAATGAAGCGAATCAAAAGGTGAGAAGTTACTTTGATGCCGGGACAGAACTGATGTATGCTGTTGGGGCTTTGCTGGGGCTAATTGGCGCAGTAAAGGTTTACCAAAAATGGAATGCAGGCGATCCTGATACTGGAAAAGTGGCCGCGGCCTGGTTTGGGAGCTGTATTTTTTTGGTGGTGGTGGCCACTGTGATCAAATCTTTCTTTGGAGTTTAGAATGATATAGAAATCTATTTTAACTAAAAAAGTAAAAGCAAATGCGCAATAGAAACGATGAGTAACAGTGTTTATCAAATCAACAAAGGTATTAATCAAAGTATTGAATTTAAAGGTCTCAAAGCTCAATATATCTGGTATTTAGGTGGAGGAGTAGTTGTACTAATGATCCTTTTTGCGATGATGTACATTATGGGTTTACCTTCTTTTATCTGTGTTGCATTAATAGGGGGCCTGGGGACAGCATTAATTGTGAAAATTTACCAGATGAGTAATAAGTATGGTGAGTATGGTTTAATGAAAACTTTAGCAAAAAAGCAAATTCCAAAAAGTATTAAAGTGTACAGTAGACGAGTTTTTATGATGGGATAGCTATAAAATTAAAGATATAAAGTAAAAGTGATGGAAAAGAGGATGGATGATATTTTACCGATTATGGATGTGCAGCATGATTGCATTTTGTCCAAGCAGGGAGATGTAACAATTGTGTTTAGAGTTGAGCTTCCAGAGATTTTTACTTTATCGGATCAAGAATATGAGGCTTTTCATCAGTCTTGGATTAAGGCTATAAAGATACTTCCTAAGTTTTGTGTTTTTCACAAACAGGATTGGTTCATTGAGAGTAAATATAAGGCTGATTTCGCCAATGATGACAGTAGTTTTTTAACCAGAAGCAGCGAGCGTTTTTTTAATGAACGACCTTTTTTGGACCATTCGTGTTATATTATGCTTACCAAAAAGCCGATGGGAAGAAAGAATTCCAGTTCGTTATTTTCGAATTTGATTAGAAGTTCACCGGTGCCAGAAGAAACTTTAAAGGATCAATTGCTTCAAGATTTTATCGACAGTGCCGGGCAATTTAAAAGGATCTTGGAAGATAGTGGTTTTGTCAAACTCAGCAGACTTGGAAATAATGCTTTGCGTAGTCAAAGTCGTAAAATTGGACTTATAGAGCAGTATTGCTTTTTATCAGAAAGAGAAAGTTCTTTTGTTTTTGGAGATGTGACTTTTAACGAAGGATTGCAGGTCGGAAATAAGCATTGTCAATTATTTACCTTGGGGGATGCTGCCGATCTCCCTGCCTTATGTGGTTCAAGAATAAATTATGACCGGTATTCCACCGATAAAACAAAGTTCAGTATTGGGTTCGCTTCAACATTGGGTCAATTGCTATCATGTAATCATATCTACAATCAATATTTATTCATTGATGATGCCCAAAAAACAATTCAAAAACTGGAAAGCAAAAGACTTCGATTGCAATCACTATCGGCCTACAGTAGAGAGAATCTCATTGCAAGAGATGCTACTAATGATTTTTTGAATGAAGCCATTTCACAGCAACGACTCCCCATAAAAGCGCATTTTAATGTACTTGCTTGGACCGAGGATAGAGAAGTTCTGAAGGATATCAAAAATAAGGTGTCGTCAGCGTTGGCTCAAATGGATTCCGTCGCGAAGCAGGAAACCGTAGGTGCCGCCCAAATTTATTGGGCGGGTATGCCTGGCAATGAAGCAGACTTTCCTATGAATGATACTTTTGACACTTTTACTGAGCAAGCTGTCTGCTTTTTAAATATGGAGACGGGATATCGCTCTTCCCTTAGTCCTATAGGCATTCGATTGGGCGATCGGCTTACTGGTAAACCGGTTCATGTTGATATTAGTGATGAACCTGTAAATATGGGAATTTGTACCAATCGTAATAAGTTCATATTGGGGCCATCAGGGAGTGGAAAATCTTTTTTTACCAATCATATGGTAAGGAGCTACTATGAACAGGGAACACATATTGTTTTGGTTGATGTAGGTCATAGTTATAAGGGATTATGCGATATGGTAGGCGGTTATTACTTTACATACGATGAAAAGAATCCGATCAGATTCAATCCATTTTATATTGGAGAGGGAGACAGTTTGGACACGGAAAAAAAGGAAAGCATTAAGACTCTTTTGCTGGCTCTATGGAAAAAAGATAATGAGACTTTCAATCGCAGTGAGTATGTCGCTTTGTCAAATGCCTTGCAATTGTATTATGAGAAGTTGGAAACCAATACAGTTCTGTTTCCTTGTTTTAATAGTTTCTATGAATTTTTGAAAGATGATTTTGTTCCCATTTTGGAAGGAGATAAAGTAAAGGAGAAAGATTTTGACATCAATAATTTTCTTTATGTTCTTCGCCCTTATTACAAAGGAGGGGAGTTTGATTATTTACTAAATGCAACTGAAAATCTGGAACTATTAAAAGAAAGATTCATTGTTTTTGAATTGGATAACATTAAAGATCATCCTATACTTTTTCCAGTAGTGACCATCATAATCATGGAAGTTTTCATTAGTAAGATGCGTAAACTAAAAGGTGTTCGGAAAATGATATTAATTGAAGAGGCATGGAAAGCAATTGCCAAGGAAGGAATGGCCGAGTATATTAAATATTTATTTAAAACAGTCAGGAAGTTCTTTGGAGAGGCCATCGTGGTGACACAAGAGGTGGAAGATATCATTTCATCCCCTGTAGTCAAGCAGGCTATCATTAACAATAGTGACTGCAAGATATTACTTGATCAAAGTAAATACCAAAATAAGTTTGATGTGATCCAAGAATTACTGGGATTAACAGAAAAGGAAAAAGCATTAGTGCTTTCCGTTAATAAAGCCAATGAACCTGGTAAAAAATACAAAGAGGTTTTTATATCACTTGGTGGCATGCTATCCAAGGTCTACAGAACGGAAGTCTCTTTAGAAGAGTATCTGGCATATACTACAGAAGAGACCGAGAAAGTAAAGGTACATGCATACTCTAAAAAGTTTGGTGGTGATATAAAGAAGGGAATTGCAGCACTGGCTTTAGACTTGCGAGAGCAAGCTTTAGTGCCAAAATAGAATCGATACATGGGAATATTTGTAGAACGTGAATTTAATGAAAGGGAAAAATGAAAACAAAGACAAAAATGGTTACCTGCATGTTGTGTTTATTTCTGGTAAGCGTTCCAATGAAACCAGCTGAAAGCGTAGTGGGTCTTCCAATAGTGGAGATTGTGAGGGCGGCTCTAATTGCGGCAATTAAAGCTGTTGATCTTCGCATACAGCGATTGCAGAACAAAACCATTTGGTTGCAAAATGCACAGAAAAAAATCGAGAATATCTTGTCTAAACTTAAACTGGATGAGATTTCAGAATGGACACAGAAACAGCGTGATCTCTATAAAGAGTATTATCAGGAGTTGATGAAAGTAAAGTCAATTATTACCTATTATCAGCGGATCAAAGATATTACCCAAAAACAGGCTAACCTGATTGAAGAGTACGAAAGAGCTTGGCATTTATTTCAGAAAGACAAGCATTTTAATGCTGATGAACTGGATTATATGCAACGGGTCTATTCCGGTATTTTGGAAGAAAGCGTAAAAAATATAGATCAAATCTTTCTTATACTGGATTCTTTTACAACCCAAATGAGTGATCTTAAGAGGTTAGAAATCATTGATGCGGCTGCTGACCAAATCGATTCCAACTATGATGACTTGGCTCTTTTCAATAAGCAGAATGTACTGTTGAGTTTGCAGAGAGCTAAAACGAGTAACGATGTGAATGCTGTCAAGAAGTTCTACGGTATTCCGTAAATAAAGCAATTAAGATGAAAAGGATAATTGTATTACTATTTATAGCCAATCTGCTTACTGGAGAATTACAAGCACAAGGGAAACAACAAAAGATGTTGTTATTACAGATAGCAGCACTTAAGGTGTATATAGAATATGGTCAAAGAGGGTATGCAGTAGTCAAGAAAGGTTTGAATTTTATAGGAGATGTGAAAAAGGGCGAAGTCAATTTACATGCTGATTATTTTACTTCTTTAAAGAAAGTAAATCCAGAGATCAAGAATTATGTAAGAGTAGGAGAGATTATTGCTTTGCAAATTAAGATTTTTAAAACCTACAAAAAGACTTTGAAAGAATTGCAAAATGATGATTTATTTCATGGGGATGAACTGGATTATATAGAGCGGTCTTTTGATCGGTTACTTGAAAATTGCAATACTACCTTAAATGAACTTTTGGAAGTTACTACCGATGCTAAACTTGAAATGAAAGATGATCAAAGGTTAGAGCATATTGATACTTTATATAAGACGATGATGGATGATTATTCATTTTGTCAAAGCTTTTGCAAAGATGTAAGAATATTGTCTTTGTCAAGGACAAAGGAAATTAATGATGTTAAATCGGCTCATGCTTTGCATGGTTTGTAAAACAGTATAAGATGAAAAAGGTAAAACTACTAGTTGTATTTCTTATGATGGTCTTGACACCTGTCAAGGTAACAGCACAATATCAGGAAATGCAACAGCTACTGTTAAATGTTGAAAAATTGGCTCAATTCAAAGAGATTTTGTCTGATATGAAAAAGGGATACGTAATCTTAACAGGAGGTTACAAAGCCGTTAAGGATATGACCGAGGGTAATTTTAATTTGCATAAAACATTTCTAGACGCTTTGATGCAGGTAAGTCCGACTGTCAAAAACTATAAGAGAGTTGGGGATATTATCAATTATCAAATTCTATTGATAAAGGAAAGTAAAATCGCTTTGAAGCGGTTTGTCAGCAGTAAGAGTTTTACGGAGCAGGAAATCGCCTATTTTGAAAAGGTCTATGATAATTTATTCAAAGAAAGTCTCAGGAATTTGGACGAGTTAGCAACAATAATTACTGCTAATAAACTCAGGATGTCTGATGATGAGCGATTGGAGGCTATCGATGCTATCTATTTTGAGATGCAGGACAAGTTGTTATTCCTCAAAAAATTTAATGAATCTTCCAATATTTTAGCTATACAGCGTGCTAAAGAGCGTAATGACGTAAATGCCTTGAGTGGTATTTATGAATTAAAAAACTAATAATCCAAGACATGTCAAAATTTATTAAAACAGTGGCTTTTGCTTCTGTAGCACTACTATTGCCTATTGCGAGCCATGCACAAAGTGTAGGGGATGAAATGAACAGTCTTCATATGATATTGGATCAGCTTTATGATGAGATGATGCCGTTGTGTAATAATTTATTGGGAGTGGGACAGGGAATTGCAGGTTTTGCCACGATTTGGTATATCGGTTCGAGAGTGTGGAGGCATATTGCCAATGCGGAACCTATTGATTTTTATCCACTTTTCCGCCCTTTTGTGATTGGCTTTTGTATTATGATTTTTCCATCGGTGCTTTATATGATTAATGGAGTTATGAAACCGACAGTGACGGCAACAGCTGCAATGGTTGATGGTTCCAATAAGGCAATTGCTTTATTACTTCAAAGAAAAGAGGAAGCCATTAAAAGTACCAATGCCTGGCAAATGTACATTGGAGAATCGGGTGATGGTAATCAAGATCGTTGGTACAAGTATACTCACGATAATGCGGATCCGCAGGAAGAAGGAATGATTGATGGAGTAGGAAACGATATCAAATTTGCTATGTCAAAGGCCTCATATAGTTTTAGAAATTCAGTAAAAGAATGGATGAGTGAGGTCTTGCGAGTACTCTTCGAAGCAGCCTCCTTATGTATTGATACCTTAAGAACATTTCAGCTTGTGGTACTTTCTGTTTTGGGACCACTTGTTTTTGGGATTGCTGTTTTTGACGGATTCCAGCACACACTGACGGTCTGGCTGGCCCGATATATCAATATTTATTTATGGCTGCCAGTGGCCAATATTTTCGGAAGTATTATAGGAAAAATACAAGAGAAGATGCTGGAGATTGATATAGTGCAAGTTAATAATTATGGTGATACATTTTTCAGTAGAACAGACATGGCCTATCTCATTTTTATGATTATTGGTATTGTAGGCTATTTTACGGTTCCTTCTGTAGCAAATTATATTGTCCATGCGGCAGGTGGTGGAGCCTTAGGACAGAAAGTAACCAGTGTTTTTGGTAGTTCTACCACTTCTGTAGTCGCCAGAACCACTCAGGGAGCAAGCATGGTGCTGGACTCGATGGGGAATGCAGCGGGGAGAATGTCCCAAAGTATGTCTTCTTCTTCTCAAGCTTCCCCATATTTTGAAGATAAAGGAAATTATATGGGAGATAGACTAAAAGGGAATACTAAATAAACTAAAACGGATAGAGACATGTTTACTAAAATGAAAAATATAGATACGGCGTTCCGTTATGTGAGAGGATTTACAATGTTGGTTGTTGTTGGGTGTATTATTATCTGCTGTTACACATTGTACAGCAGTTTTAGTGCACTAACGGTGATGGAAGATAGGGTTTATATTTTAGCGAACGGTAAAGCAATTGAAGCTTATTCTTCTGACCGAAAAGACAATATCCCTGTTGAGGCAAGAGATCATGTAATGACTTTTCATAAATACTTTTTCACCCTTGATCCGGATGATAAAGTAATAAAGGATAATGTAACTAAAGCTCTTTATTTGGCAGATGAGAGTGCCAAAAGAATTTACGATAACCTAAAAGAGAACGGATACTATTCAGGAATCATTTCAGGGAACATCAGTCAGACGATTACTGTTGACAGTATCAATTTTGATATTAACAAATATCCGTATCACTTTAAATGTTACTCCAAGCAGAAAATTATACGTACTACCAGCATTTTAGACCGTAGTCTTATCACTGAAGGTGCTTTACGCAATGTTTCCCGAAGCGATAATAACCCGCATGGGTTTTTAATAGAACATTGGAATACCATTGAAAACAGGGATTTAAAGGTTGAAAACAGAAAATAATACAATGATGTGGACTCTATTTAAAAAGCTCAAAAAAGAACCAATAATTAGTGTTGAAAATAGCCATAGCAGGTTTGATATACCCATGAAGTTCTATTTGTTTGTCCAAGACAAATGGTCTAAAAAGATGAGTGATATAGCATCAAGGCTCTCTAAAAAAAAGTTGGTGTGTTCATTAGGGTTATTTGTAATTCTAGCTGGAGGTATTTGCATTTATGGTATTTCAAGAAGCTTTATTAATACAGCCAAAGACTGTATCAAGATCATCCCCATTTCTGAACCTATGGATGCAATTGGCAAATCCTTTGTTCTTAATCCTAAACCATTTCCAATAAGCCAAAAGGAATTTGAAAGAATCGCTCGGTTTAGAATGTATTTGGACAGTCTCGGCAGAAGCCCAATTGGGAAGAGGGCCTTCGACAGTATTATTGGGTTACGACCAGGACTAATGGACAGCCTTGTTTTTATTGAAAATTATTATAAATCGAATTGTAAAAATTAAAACATGGAACAAAAAACAGTATCATTAAGAGAATTAAAGCAGCGTAAGATGCTTATGATTTTACCCGCGTTGACATTACCTTTTATTACCCTTTTATTTTGGACTCTTGGCGGAGGAAAAATAAATTTGGTTAGTGCAGGTCCTGAAGAGAAAGGAGGTTTTAACATTGATCTTCCCGAACCCAAATTCAAGGTCGACTCCGATTTAGATAAGATGAGTTACTACGACCAGGCTGCACAAGATTCTATGAAATTGCAGGAACAAATAAGGAAAGATCCCAACTATTCGGAAGACACATTTTTGAAAGGGGAGGAATCATTTAGTACTGATAGCTTACCTGATTATAAAAAAATAAAGCGGGGTAGAAGCGCTTTAAATACAAATTCCTTTAAAGATCCAAATGAAGAGAAGGTGTATCAAAAATTACGAGCTCTTCAAGAGGCAATCAGTAAGCCTCCATCTCCAATAGGGCAAGATCAAGATATGAGTGAATTTGAAGATTCTGGATCTTCAAGTATGCCATCAGGAGATGTGAAAAGTCTAGAGCAAATGATGACAGCCATGAATCAACCACAAGAGCCTGACCCAGAACTTAAGCAATTAGGGGGGATGCTCGAGAATATATTAGACATTCAACATCCTGCCCGTGTTGAAGAAAAGTTAAGGCAGTCTTCCATAAATCAAAAAAATAATGAGTTTTCAGTCGATAAAAAACACAGCGAAGATAATGTCTCTTTACTGCAGGGATCTACTCAAACTCGTAGTCGTGATCAAGGAGTCACAGTAAAACATAATTTTTTTTTTTCTTTTGAAGAAGATTCAAATTCCACAGATGCGCAAAATGCGTTGGAGGCTGTTGTCCATGAAACGCAAACTATAGTTGATGGTGCTACCATTAAATTACGTTTGAGTCATGATGTTTTCGTAGGAGGGGTACAAATTCCAAAGAATAGTTTTCTTTTTGGTATAGCCTCTTTAAAAGGAGAACGATTGGCAATTAAAATTAGTAACATAAAATATAAGAACTCCTTATTCCCAGTAGAGCTATCCGTATATGACATGGATGGTATTGGTGGGATATATATTCCAGGCGCAATTAACAGGGATGTAGCCAAAGCTTCAGCTGATCGCTCCATACAGGCTTTGGGAGTAGCAAGTCTAGATGATTCTTGGGGAGCACAGGCTGCAGGAATGGGTATCGAGGCGGCTAAAAGCCTTATGAGTAAAAAGGTCAAACTTATTAAAGTAGTTGTAAAAGCGGGGTATCAAGTGTTGCTTTATGATGAGAAACAAAAGAATTCTAAATAACTCTAAAAAATAAAAATATGAAAAATAGTATTTTATGGTTTATGGCTTGTCTTATCTTGAATACACTTTCGGGATTTGCACAGTTTAAGAACAAAGATGATAAACGTTCTACAATTGAATCCAGCGATTTACAAATTGGGTATTCTAAAACAACAAGCATTGTTTTTCCATATGCCATTAAAAGTGTGGATAGGGGTAGTGGGGAAGTTTTGGTTCAAAAAGCCAAGGGAGTTGAAAATATTTTGCTAATAAAAGCGGGGCAACCAAATTTTGCGCAAACGAATCTCACAGTTGTAACAGCGGATGGTAAACTGTATAGCTATGTTTTAAATTATGAGGAACATTGTCCGATTTTAAATATTGTTGAAGGCAGGTCAAAAGATTCTAATCAAGAGGTATTGTTTTTATCTGAAAAGGAAAACCAAAAGCAAATTCAAGAGTATGCTTCCTTGGCATTGTCAAAGAAGAAAAAAATCAAAGGTTTAAATGAGAATCGATTCTACGTCAGGCTTCAGGTCAATGGTATATTCATTCATGAAGATGTTATGTATTTCAGATTAGTACTCTGTAATGCATCAAGAATTAATTACGATATTGATCAGTTGCGTTTCTTTATTCGTGATCAAAAAAAATCCAAACGAACGGCATCCCAAGAAATAGAAATCCTGCCTTTGTTTGCTACATCGGATGTGAAGACAATCCCTGATGAGTCGGAGGTTACTGTTGTAATTGCATTGCCCAAGTTTACAATTCCAGAAAAAAAGTACTTTGCTGTTCAGCTTATTGAAAAGAACGGAGGAAGAGACATTGAGCTTGATGTTAAAAATGGAGAACTGGACCATTTCGAGGTATTGACTAGCTTATAGAAAGAGAATTAATTTAAAAAATAATTATCATGAACGAGAAAAATTTCGAATACTTAAAAGATCAAATTAAATTCACTGGTTTTGGTGAAGGAATGGAAAATGCATTAAAGGAAAAAATTGAAAAAGGAGAAACGGAGTTCACACTTAATCATAATGTGAAATATGGGAATGACACTGTGTCTGCCATATTGAATTTTAAGAAGTCTGATCAGAGTGAAATGTATTTTTTTAATTCCTTTAAAATTACTCTTGAGAAAGAACAGTCTAAGGAAGCATTGAGTCAAACTTTCTATATCAATAAAGACAATAATATTACCGCTAAGGAAGCTTACAATTTGATGGAAGGCCGTTCGGTAAATAAGGATCTTAAAAATAAAGATGGAGAACTTTACAACGCCTGGATTAAAATGAACTTTAAGGAGGAGGCTGATGACAAGGGTAATTTTAAGCTGAATCATTACCATCAAAATTATGGCTATGACCTTGAAGCGAGTCTAGGAAAACACCCAATTAAAGAACTGGAAAACGAAAAGTACAAGGGCGATCTGTTGAATTCGCTCAAAAAGGGAAACGTGCAGTCTGTTACCTTTGTTATTGATGGCATTGATAAGAAACAATATGTCGAAGCCAATCCCCATTTCAAAACAGTTAATGTTTACGATGCAGGGTTGCAAAGAATCAATAATCGAGAGAGTAAAGACCAAAAAAAAAGTGAATCTGAAAAAGAGTCCAACTCAAAAGGGGAAAAGCAAAAAAATGACATTGATTCGGAACCCTCCCAAGCAGGGGAGAAGACCAAAACCAAAAGAAAAAAACAGTCCAATTCAATATAACTAACTATGGATAATTTAAAACCCTTATCAGATTTTTTTTTAGCCATTGAAAAAGATTTCCGTATTGGTACGACCCATATTGCAATATATGCAGCCTTACTTCAATATAGGGCAGGTAAGGGTTTTATAAATCCCATAAAAGTATTTAAACACGAAGTTACTCCAATTGCTAGGATTTCCTCTGCACATACCTATTACAAATGTGTTCGTGAGTTGAGTGAATATGGATACATTAAGTATGAACCATCGTTAAGAAAAACTCAAGGCAGTAAGATTTATTTTGTTCATACTTAACTAAAATAGGGAGCTCAATTTTTGAAAATATTAATCTTATGAAACAATTTACATTTGAAGATCTTCCCGATATTATTGGAAAATTAGATGCCAAAATCGACAACATTGAGAAGCTGATTAGAGAAAGTCCCCAAAGTAATAGGAATATTGAGAATGATCTTTTAACTATTGAAGAGGCATCTAAACTATTAAAGCTAGCAGTTGCTACAATTTACACCAAAGTATGCAAGAACGAAATTCCTGTTAACAAACAAGGGAAAAGACTCTATTTTTGCAAAACAGAATTGTTAGACTGGGTTAAATCCGGCCGTATTAAAACGATTGTTGAGATACAGTATGATGCTGAGATTAAGCAATTGTCAAAGTAAATCAGTCATGATATAATTAAATTAAAGACATCACTAAAAAGTGATGTCTTTTTTTGTGTATTTATTTAAGACTTATTCTAGCAGTGGTTGCTCTTTTATTCTTGTCAATTATATGCGAATAAATTTGCGTCGTCTTTACGTTTTTATGTCCTAGCATTTTCGATACAGTGAATATATCAGTTCCGGCAGATAATTGTAAAGTTGCATAACTATGACGAAAACAGTGAAAAGTAAAATGTTTAATAATCCCAGCACGTGCTAGCCAGACAGGTAGGACTCTATACATGTCCCATTTTTTCAGACCATGAAAGACTTTTTCATGTGGTTCCCCTCTTTCTCCTAAGGTTTCAAAAGCTTCATCCGATATAGGCATTGTCTGCAGACCTTCAGTTTTCTTCTGTTTAAACCGTACATAATGTCCATCATTTTCAATATGTTCAATTTCAGACCATTCTAATTTCGCTATGTCGGAATATCTATTGCCTGTTAAAAGGGAAAATTTTGAGATTTTATAAATAATTTCATTAGAACAAGGTGTACTAAAAAGCTTTTTTGCCTGCTCAATGGTTAAAAAGTTACGTTGTGATTCTTGCTCTTTTATAGAATCAACACCAGCATTAATGTCAGTCCTCAATTTTCCTTCTTTATAAGCAGCTTTTAGAGTTGCTTTAACTTTATTGTGGTACGACAATGCTGTATTTCTTGACAAAGTATTGCCATTTTTCTTAAGGCTTTTAGCAGTCAATAAATAGTCTTTATAATCTTCGATAAATGTTATTGTGACATCCTTAAAGCAAATATCTTGTCCTTTTAAAAAGGCTTCGAAGTGAATAATGGAATAATTCCAAATTTGGAAACTAATGCCTTCTCTTTTATCTGCCAGTTTTTTAAAATATTTTAAAAATGAACCAAGGCCAATCCTTTGCAATTCCAGTTGTTCTTTTTCAAATGTAGAATATATTTGATCTTTGCTTAACTCATTTTGCCTGCGTATATAAATCATTTCCGCATTATTACGGTTTTGAACGTTTTCATTTTTTTGAAATTGATTTTTAGGTTTTTTATAAAGGTATATTTTCAAAAATTCACGTCTTGTGTATTGATTTGTTTTCTTATTCAATATAGGTGGATAAAAATCCAGATACAGGGATATTTTTCCCGTTGACAATGCTTTCTGTCTTAAGGTTACATTACTCTTTCTCATCTTCTCTTGCATTAAATATAATATCAATATCTTTTTTGGCTACATAGTTAAATTTACCTACAGAATATTTTGCTATTCCATGTCTTTGAATCATCATATACAAAGCTCCAGGAGATATTCCGAATTTTTGTTGTATCTGTGTAATTGTATAACATTTTTCTAGCCCTGGAAATTCCTGAACGGGACGAAGCATTGACTGCTCCAGCGGAAGAGAGAAAAAGTTATCCATATCGCATCTGCGGATTACTGTGCGCGATCCAAATTTGGCTATATCGAGCTCTCCTCTGGAAATAATCCTGTAGATTGTTCTTCTACTTATTCCGAACAAAAGGCTGGCCTGATTTATATTCAAGAAATCTTTTGTTTTTACCGCTTCAAGAAGTGGATGTTGGGCAATTTCAGTCTGTCTGTTACTTTCGTCAATTTTTGACTGTCTTGTCCTTGCTTTGTATGCTCTGCTACTGCATTTTAGCGAACAGTACTGTGTTTTTGTGGTGCGGGCTGTAAATTCATTTTTACAGAATTCACAAATGCGGGCAATCCTAATGTTTGTACTCATAGAAATGTGACTTTAAGTGTCCCACTGTGACTATGTGTGTCTACATGTGCCATAATTTGGCCAAAAAAAATATTTTTTGTACCTCAAAATGTTGAGGTACAATAGAGGTACAAATTTAAGCAAAACATTACATAATATCCAAGATAAAAAGGAAGTAAAAAACGAGTTAAAATATTGTTTATCAATACTTTAACTCGTTTGTTTGTTCTTGTTTTGTGATGTTTTGTTTTGCTATTTTCCGATGCAAAAATTTGCAAATATATTCCCCAACAACTCATCATTTGTAACCTGTCCAGTAATCATACCGAACTGGTACAAAGCTTCTTTAATATCAAGTGCCATAAGGTCACTGGAAAGATTTGTCTCAAGTCCGAATTTTACTTTCTGAATTTCGTCCAATGCTTTGAGTAGTGAATCGTAATGTCTGGTATTGGTGACGATGGTTTCGTTATTACGTAAAGCGCCTGTGTTTACAAAAGAAAGAAGTTGATTCTTGAGTTCATCAACGCCTAGTTTTTCTTTAGCAGAAATCAGTAAAATTTCAGGAATTTCGGCTTTGATATTTTTGCTTTCAACATCAGTTAGTTTATCCGCTTTATTACCGATAATAACTAATGGTTTCAACGGAAACTGATTCTTTATTTTTTCTAATTCTACTTTTAATTTTAGTCCAGAAACTTTGAACTCAGAGCTGTCAAAAAGGAAAACTACAACCTGAGCTTGCTCGATTTTTTCGAACGTTTTTTTAATCCCAATGCTTTCAACCACATCAGCAGTTTCGCGTATTCCAGCTGTATCGATGAATCTAAAACCAATACCGCCTATCACCAATTCGTCTTCGATCGTATCGCGGGTAGTTCCAGCAATTTCCGAAACAATGGCGCGTTCTTCGTTTAATAAAGCATTTAACAGAGTCGATTTTCCAACATTCGGTTCACCAACAATAGCCACAGGAATTCCGTTTTTGATTACGTTACCAACGGCAAACGAATCGATTAATCGTTTAAGGACAAATTCAATTCGGTTTAATAATTCGTGAAATTGGGTTCTGTCTGCAAATTCTACATCTTCTTCGGCAAAGTCCAATTCGAGTTCAATGAGCGAAGCAAAATTCAATAATTCCTCACGCAGTTTAGCAATTTCGTTAGAGAAACCACCACGCATTTGCTGCATTGCAATTTGGTGCGAAGCTTCATTGTCTGACGAAATCAAATCGGCTACGGCTTCGGCTTGTGATAAATCTAGTTTTCCGTTAAGGAAAGCTCTAAGGGTAAATTCACCAGCATCCGCCATTCGGCATCCTTTTCGCAATAATAACTGAATAATTTGCTGCTGAATATAGGTAGAACCGTGACATGAAATCTCAATAGTATTTTCGCCTGTATAAGAATTTGGGCCTTTAAAAATTGAAACTAAAACTTCATCAAGCGTTTTTGAATCATCAACAATATGACCCAAATGTAGTGTATGGGTTTTTTGCTTTGTTAAATCTTTGTTTTTTATGGATCGAAAAACCGAGTGTCCTATAGTAATGGCATCTTCGCCAGAAATTCGAATTACGGCAATGGCTCCTGCTCCAGAAGGAGTGGCTAGAGCAACTATAGAATCGTTTTGGATCATAACAAAAAATTTATGCAAAAGTAAGCAAATCTTACCACCCTACAAGTCTTCGAAATCAATGCATTTTATGTTATTTTTTTATTAAATAGGAATCAAATTGACAATTATCATACTTTGTTTTTATAAGTTTTGTAACTTTATATAGATTATTGATATTCAGTAAATTACTAAGTGTATGAAAAAAATATTGTTCCCGACAGATTTTTCAGAAGTTTCGAAAAATGCCTTTATTTACGCCTTAAAACTAGCCGATGCCATAAATGCCGAAATTATTACTTTGCATGTTTATGAATTAGATTCACCTGCTTTTTTGGATGTTTCGATCTACTTGCAGGATATTTATGAATATGAAGAGCTAAATGATTTCGAAAATTACAAAGACGAGGTTCCTCTTTTGCGAAATATAGCCGAAGAAAATAATCTGGGACATATAAAGATGAGAAACGTTCTTATACAAGGTTATTTAGTGAAGGAAGTGGTTAAACTTTCCGAAAAGGAAAATATTGACTTTATAGTTATGGGGACCAAAGGCATAACTCATTTGCGAGAAGTGTTTTTAGGGACAATTGCCACAAAAATAATGAATGAGTGCAATACCACAGTTTTGGCCATTCCAGAAAAATGCATTTATTCACCTATTGAAAAAATATTGTTTAATACAAGATTTCATATGGACGACATAGAACCATTAAAAAAAGTGGTGGCTTTGGCCAATGTGTTTCACTCACACGTAGATTGTTTGAACGTAAAGCCACTGCACACAGTCTATACAGACGATTTTGTAGTCGATTTCAAAAACGTTTTCAAAGAGCATAATGTTGCTTTTCATTCCGTTTTGGGTAATGATATTGAAGGCGCAATTTTAAATTTCATAGATCAAAATAAAATAGACATGATTGCCATTCATGAAAGACACAGAGGTTTTTTTGACAAACTTTTTCAGATAAGTCTTTCAAAAAAGTTGACATTTAATATAAGTATTCCAATTTTGTCCGTTCATTAAAATTATCAATTGTAAAATAATTTGGGCGTGCCCCAGTTGAGCAAAGGGGCTTATGTATAGAGCCGCTTATACGCCCCTTTGCTCAACTGGGTCGGGCTATTCGGGCTACTTCGGTAGCTTCCTGCTATCCCTCACGCAAACTGCAAAACGAGAGATAACTACTTAAAAGAAGAGACATGCAGTTAGTTTTGTAAGAGTATTGAATTAGTAAGCAGAATCGTTTATCAAAAAATTAAACCTTAATTCATATAGAAATGAAAAAGATTTTATTCCCCACCGATTTTTCTGAAGTCGCCAATAATGCTTTTATCCATGCATTAGAATTTGCAAAAATTGTAAATGGAGAACTGTTGCTACTGCATACTTTCGAATTGCCCATTGTTGACAATCAATTTATTCCTGATAACTATTATGATATTTTCGATTCTTTGCAATTGGCACAATTTGATATGTTCAAAGAAGAAATTCCTAAACTGAGGGAACTGGCCAAGAAAAAACACCTAGACCATATTAAGCTAAGTCACAAACTCATGGATGGTGATTTGATTTATGCGATAAAAAGAGTCATCAAGGAAGAAAAAATCGATTTTATTGTAATGGGGACTTCTGGTGCGACAGGTTGGGAATCTTTTTTTATAGGTTCTAATACTGGGGCAGTCGTTTCGGCTGTAGAGGTTCCCGTTCTAAGCGTTCCCGCTGAAGCCCAATTTGAAAAAATAAAAACCATTGGTTTCACAACCCGATTTAGGGAAAAAGACAAAGAGCCATTAAAACAAGTCATTAAAATTGCCAAAAAAACATTTGCTGTTGTAAAATGTTTATATGTAAAAACTAGTAAGTCAGATGTTTCAGAGGAAACAATTAATCAATGGAAAACAGAGTTTGAAAATGAACCCGTTAAATTTTCAGTTGTCAATAGTGATCTGGTCAAAGAAAACATCATGGATTTTGTATCCCATAAAAACATCGATATTTTGGCAATGATAACCCACAAACGAAACTTCTTTTCCGAGTTGTTCAGCCCAAGTCTGACCCAAAAATTATCAAATATTTCAATTGTGCCAGTATTAGCAATGCATGAGGAAGAGTAATTCAGAAGGCAGATTTCAGATTTCAGTACTTAGATTGTATTTTTATTGAAATTACCATTGCTATTGCTATTGAAATTGCATTGCCATTGAAATTGATATTCCCTACATTTGTATATCATTAAAACAAACGATGGAAATATACAAAGGCAATAGTCAAAATTATTCTGAGCAGTTAAAGGCAATCAATAAGAGATATAATAGTATTAGTTTTATAAGGCTTATAAGTGTTTTACTTTTTTTAGGAAGCTTATTTTATTACATAAAAACCAGTGAATCAGTCTTTGCCATTTCGGCAGTTGTATTGTTCGCTGGTTTTGTTATTTTAATGCGAATCCACTCGAAACTATCTTTTCAGAAAAAGATAAAAAAGGCTTTGATTGAAATCAACCAAAACGAAATAACCTATTTGGAGCGAAAATCAATTCCTTTTGAAAACGGATTGGAATTCAATGATTTTCATCATCCGTATGCTTATGATTTGGATATTTTTGGAGACCATTCATTATTTCAAAATCTGAATAGAACTGCCACATTTATTGGTAAAAAAACCTTAGCAAAACAGTTGTTAACACTTTTGCCAAATGAAGAAATACTAAAAAATCATCAAGCAGTTCAAGAACTAAAAGAAAAGTTAGATTGGCGTCAGGAGTTTTTGGCTGTTGCCAAAGTTGGACAGGATAATGAAACATTTTATAAAACCTTATTACAATGGAGTGTCTTTAACAGCAAGCCTTTGTCAAAAGCAGCTGTGCTTATTTCCTATTTGTTTCCAGCATTGCTTTTAAGTTCCTTTTTGGGGTATTTAATAACTTCAAGTATTATTTTCCTTTCTTATTTTTCATTTTTGTTTGTTTGTAATTTGACCATTTTAGGGAGTTTTGTAAAACGCATCAAAATGGAAATCGCTCAGGCTGATAATATCAATGTGATTATAAGTCAATACGGTTTATTGGTGCGAAAAATTGAAAATGAAAGCTTCCAATCTGAAAAATTAATCGCTTTACAGCAAAAACTAAACTTTCAAAATCAGAAAGCGAGTGTTCATCTTGAGAAGTTGGCCGAGTTATTTTCAAAGATGGACAGTATTGGAAATTTTGTAACATCTATATTGTTCAATGGTACTTTTCTTTTTAATCTTCACGTCTTGAAATCCATGATAGCATGGAAAAAAGAACATGCTGAAGTTTTAGAAGAATGGTTGGAAGTAATAGGAGAATTTGAAATGCTCAATAGCTTAGCAAATTTTGCCTATAATAACTCCGATTTTGTGTATCCAAAGTTGAATTCCAATTATGAGATTGATTTCTCCAATTTAAGTCATCCTTTATTAAATCCAGCAACTAGAGTAGGGAATGAGGTGAAGTTTCAGCCACAATCGTTTATGATTCTGACTGGTTCGAATATGTCTGGAAAAAGTACTTTCCTGCGTAGTTTGGGAATAAATATGGTACTTGCTGGAATGGGTTCTCCTGTTTGTGCGAGTCAGGCCAATGTGCATCCTTTGCCAGTTTTAGTATCTATGCGACTCTCAGATTCGTTATCCGATAGTGAATCGTATTTCTTTGCAGAAATCAAGCGTTTGAAGCAAATTATGGACGAGCTAGAAGGAAACCCTGCGTTTGTTCTTTTGGACGAAATCTTGCGAGGTACAAACTCGGATGATAAACGAAATGGAACTATCGAAGTAGTCAAAAAAGTAATTGCAAAAAAGGCAATCGGAGCCATCGCCACACACGATATTGAAGTTTGTTTAACTACGAATGAGTTCCCAGATATTCTTACCAATAAATGTTTTGAAGTCGAAATCAGCAATGACGAACTGCATTTTGATTACACCCTTCGCGACGGCATTTGCAAAAATAAAAGCGCCACTTTCTTGATGAAGAAAATGGGGGTGATTTAGAAGTTTCCGTAATTGGTTCTCGCAAAGACGCGAAGACGCAAAGAAAAGATTTTAAACTTTGCGTCTTCGCGTCTTTGCAAGAAAAAGGATTAATAAAGCAATCAGTCAGGTTTAGTTCAAAAAAAAGACCAAAACTCGGTTAAGAATTTTGGTCTTTTCAAATATAAAAATGGTTTTGGTTAGTTTAGTATTTTAAGGTAACTAGCTGTTTAACATTACTGGCATTACAAGCATTGTTACTGTTTCGCCTTCTTCTAGTCCATCTATTGGGGTTAAGATTCCAGCTCTATTAGGTAATGACATTTCAAGCATAATCATGTCTGATTGTAGATTGTTCAGCATTTCTGTCAAGAAACGGGAATTGAAACCGATTTGCATATCGTCTCCTTGGTAGTCACAAGTCAATCTTTCTTCAGCTTTGTTTGAATAGTCGATATCCTCTGCAGAAATGTTCAATTCAGCTCCGGCAACTTTCAAACGAATTTGGTGTGTAGTTTTGTTAGAGAAAATAGCAACACGACGCACAGAACTCAAGAATTGAGAACGATCCATTATTAATTTGTTTGGATTTTCTTTTGGGATAACCGCTTCGTAATTTGGGTACTTTCCGTCGATTAAACGACATAATAAAATGTAGTTGTCGAAAGAGAAAGTAGCATTCGAATCGTTGTATTCTATTTTTACTTCAGCATCTGAGGTGCTTAGGATACTTTTTAGAATAGTCAAAGGTTTTTTTGGCATAATGAACTCTGCAACTTGAGATGCTTTTACATCAGTGCGGGCGTATTTTACCAATTTGTGTGCATCTGTTGCCACAAAAATCAAACCTTCTGGAGAAAATTGGAAGAAAACTCCAGACATTACTGGACGTAAATCGTCGTTTCCTGCTGCGAAGATGGTTTTGCTGACAGCAGTAGCCAAAACATCTGCAGGAACCAAAGTTACTGATGGCTCTTCTAAGTTTACTGATTTTGGAAATTCTTCTCCTGGAGCATACGCCAAAGCATATTTTCCTGAATTGGAACTAATTTCTATAGTGCTGTTTTCTTCAACTGTAAAAGTTAAGGGTTGTTCTGGAAAGGTTTTAAGGATTTCCAATAATAATTTTGCAGGTACTGCAACACTTCCTTTACTTTTTGAGTCGATGGCCAATGTAGCAGACATAGTAGTCTCTAAATCAGAAGCCGAAACAGTTAATTCGTTATTATTTAATTCAAATAAGAAGTTATCCAAGATTGGTAAAGTATTGTTACTGTTGATAACGCTACCTAAAACTTGTAATTGTTTTAATAAGTACGAACTCGATACTATAAATTTCATCTGTATTGTTTTGTTTTTAATGGTGTGCTTTTTCTGAACTAAAATTTAGAATACACTTTACAAATATATTGTAAACTATTCTAGTATTGCAAATTTTTTATTAACATCTATTTGCTGTATTTTCTTTTTCTAAGGAATGTAAATCCGAGGCCAAACACAAGCAAAATTAAGATTGGAAGCCCGATAGTTATGAATTGAGTAAAGGTATAGTTTTCATACACTTTTTCTTTATCCAATAATGGTAAATCAAGATCTTTGCTTCGAATGTTAATAAGTCCGGTATCATCCAATAGATAATTGACACAATTCATCATAAAATCTTTGTTGTCGTATAAATTCCCAGATCGTTGGTCGTAGCCCAATTCTACAGGTTGTCCTGTCTTATCCAATTGATTTTTTATAATGTCACCATCAGAAATCACAATCATTTTGTTCTCTTTTCCACTGGCTTGAAATGATTTTTCTTCAAAAGGCAAAATGCGATTCTCAAACATGGAATGAAAAGCGCCTTCCAACAAAACGGCCATCGGAATATTTCCTTTATTGAGGTAATCAGCTGGGGAAGTTTGTTCGGAAACCATATTCAGGCTGATTTCTACGGGAGTTCCTATTTTTTTGGAATAAGGAGAAGACTGTAATAAAACCGTTTTCTTAATTCCGTTTTTCAAAGTGTCCATTGCATTGGCGAAATCAAATTTGACACCTCCCAGATTTTTTACAATTGGATGTTTGCTGATAGGATATACCTGAGGAGCAAATTTCCAGTTGAAATCCTGATATTGTGTTCCGCTTCCTTGTTCTCCACTGGCAAGTTTTATAGGACTTCCTTGTTCATCTTTGACCAAATCAGGATTGATGCGAACTCCATATTTGAAGAACATATCATTTAGATTTAAGTCTTTTGGAAATGCCAATGTCGATCCCGAAGGATTGTAAAGACTGTCCATTTCGGCATTGACTTGGTCGATTAACCAAAGGGTTTTTCCTCCGTGAATGATGAACTGATCCAAAACCAGTTTTTCTTCATCGGTAAAAGCTTCGGTTGGTTTGGCAATGACAGCCAAATCATAATTTTGCAATGACTTTAAAGCTCCCTCTGGATTTTTTGCAACTGAATCCAAGGTAAAAGGACCGATGAAATAACTTTCACGTACTTGCATCAGGAATTTTGCAATATGTCGTTCCTGAAGTTCTCCATTTCCTTTTATGATGGCAACTTTCTTTTGTTTGTCTTTGGAAATTTTATTGATTCCATCCGAAATCGAATATTCAAGATGTTGAACAGATCCAATTACTTTTTGAGTGGTATTTGTTCCCATGATGTTTTTCAACAGCGGAATATTGACTTCTTTATTATTGTAAACAGCAATTGCCCAAGGAAAAACCATTGATTGGGATTGTTTTCCTTTGTCGTCAACAGTTATATTTATTGGCGTTAAGCCTTTTCTATACAATTCTTTGATATTATCCATACTTTCGTCTTTGTTCTCCAAAGGATCTACAAATTCGATGATAATATTAGAATTATAGGCTTGAAATTCTTCTAACAATTGTTTGGATTCCAATTGCAGTCTTTTGAATTCCGCAGGCAATTCTCCTTGCAAATACACTTTTATAGATAAAGGATTCTTTACGTCTTTCAGAATCTTTAAGGTAGTAGGGGATAGGGTATAGCGATGGTCTTGAGTTAAATCAAAACGATGAAAAAAGAAATTACTAATGATGTTCAAAAGGAATACAACCGCAACAGTAATCAATAAAGATTTGGCGTTTTTTATATTGAATGCTTTCATTACGATTTAATAGATTTTAAATTAAAGACTGTGAAAGAAAGGAAAAGAACAGCAATACTAATAAAATAGATTACATCTCTAGTATCTATAACTCCTCGGCTCATACTCTTGTAATGATCTTGCATTCCGAAATAGGAAATAATAGAAGAAAAACTAGGTAAAATTGTAGCCAATCCTTCAAAACCAAAATAGAAAAAGAAACATAGAAAAACAGCAATGATAAATGATACAATCTGATTTTCTGAAACAGATGAAGTGAAGATTCCAATAGCAGAATAAGCTGCAATTAAGAACATCAATCCGAAATAAGATCCAAGAGTACTTCCTAAATCAAGATTTCCTTCGGGTGAGCCTAAATTCCAAACTACTTTCACATAAATGAAAGTTGGAATAATTGCCATTATGATTAATAGAAAAGCTCCTAAGAATTTTCCGTTTACAATTTCCCAAAGACTAATTGGTTTTGTAAGCAATAATTCAAGTGTTCCTTGTTTTTTTTCATCCGAAAAACTACGCATGGTTACTGCTGGAATCAAGAAAATTAAAATCCATGGAGCCAAGGTGAAAAATGGTGTTAAATCGGCAAAACCTGTATTTAGAATATTATAATCTCCTTCGAAAACCCAAAGGAATAATCCGTTTCCAATTAAGAAAAGGGCAATTACCAAATATCCGATTGGTGAACCAAAAAAGGATTTTATTTCGCGAAATACGATTGACTTCATTTATTTTTTGTTTAATCATTTATTTGCCACAAAGGCGCAAATATACTAAGTTTTTTAATCTGAAATTGCAGTCTGAAAACTGAAATCTACTTACTGTAAACTTACTAATTTATCGACGCTCCAGGCTTCTGGTTTTGCATTGAACAATTGTTTAGTAAATGTCCAAACAGTATTGAAAAGCTCTGAATTTCTATAGTTTTCTAAGTCATCTTCGGTTTCCCAATAACTATAAGTAAAGAAAATGCTTTTGTTGTTTTTATCCTGGTACAGTTCCAAAAAACGATTTCCGGAAGCATTTCGTATTTTATCTTTCATTAATTCGAAGTTTTCAAGAAAAGCAGGAATATTTTCCTCGTGAAAACTCAGTTTTACTATTCGTACAAACATGTTTATATTTTATTTAATGCAAAAAATATGATCTCAATTTTAAAAAACGACATTCTATTTTCTTATTCTAAAGCCTGTAATCCTAACTCTTAAACCTTATCGAAATCACATCCCTATAATTAAGTCCGAGTAATGTACTTGCAGAACCTACAGTTAATGGATTACTTCTAAAAATGGCAATTTCAAGAAAGCCAGCTTCATTGAAAATGGCTAATTTTTTTCCTTCATAATATTTTATGGGATATTTATCCGAACTGGCGATGGCAGAATAATAAGGTAAGATGTTTGTGATGGGATGGTTTCTGAACTCAATTTCATAATCTCGTCCTTTGGCACATTCCAAAAACTGTTTCTTAGAAATATTGGTCACCACATTCCCAAAATGATCAATGTAAACTACATTTCCTTTCAATTGATTTCCGTCATCGGAAAGAGTCACTTGTAAATCGGTTACTTGTTTCAAGCTTTTAATTTCTTTCCCAATTACGTTAAGAACTCCTCCTTTTGCAATATGACAAGCTACTTTGACAAAAACATCCAAATCTGTAGCGTCATTATGAAGCCGATCATGAATGGTTATTGCTACTATTTTTTGAGGAATTATCTTTTGCGAAAGCATACTTAAAATTCCATTATCAGCTGCAATAAAGAAATGATCATTCCATTGCATTGCAATATGTTGATTCTCTTTGTTGGATTCTAAATCGACTCCAATTATATGAACAGTTCCTTTTGGAAAGCTGTCATAGGAGGCCGAAATGATATAACTGGCTTCGACAGTATTGAAGTGATCTATGTAATGAGAAATGTCAATAATTGTAGCGTCAGAATACTCAGATAATATTTTCCCTTTCAAAGCACCAACAAAGTGGTCTTTCAAGCCATAATCGGTAGTAAGGGTAATTATTGACATAAAATTGTTTATAACTATTGGGTTTTGTAGCGTCTGAAACTTATTTTTTCTTAAATTTGAGAAATGCAAAGCTAAAGTATTTTATACTTTATTTGAACAGAATTTAATTAGAATTAAAAACAAAAATTTATGCCTAAGTTTATTGTTATTTTATTTCTTTTCTTTTGTAGCCTGCATTGTTTTAGCCAGAACGATTTGTCAAATACCACAACAGATAAATCGAATTTTTCAGGTAAATCAGGCGAAATTGAAAAAGAAAAAATTGAAGCTGTTATAGCTATGGATATAAATGGAACTGAGATTGAATTACTTTTTAAAGACAATCTTTGTGAAATTTTATGTATTAAAGCTTCCGATTTTTTGAATGAATCTATGTTAAAAAAATTAAAAGCTAACGTATAATTTAGAACTAGAACGACCCAGATTCTAGAAAGATGTTTTTTAGTGTTATTTACCGATTTAGAAATTAAAAACTGTAATATAAATATTGCAGCGTAAATATTGAAATTGATTTAACTCAATTAATTAACTTAAAAACTTCTTATTTTGAACGAAAGAATCATCGAGCTCATCGACATTGCTCCAAAAGATTTTTGGGGCACTCACGACTCACACCTAGAGTCAATTAAGAAATATTATCCAAAACTAAAAATTGTCGCAAGAGGCACTACTCTTAAAGCTTTTGGAGACAAAGATGTTTTAGATGAATTTGAAAAGCGGTTTCAGCGCCTGATGTTGCATTTCACTAGATACAATACTATCGATGATAATGTAATCGAACGAGTGATTCAAAGTGACGATCAGGACGACAGAAAAACTTTTGGTCATGACAAAATTCTAGTTCATGGCGTAGGTGGAAAAATCATTAAACCTATGACACCCAATCAACAGCTGTTGGTGGATACTATGGAAAAAAATGATATGGTTTTTGCCGTTGGACCAGCTGGTACCGGAAAAACCTACACGGGTGTTGCGATGGCTGTAAAAGCGTTAAAAGAAAAACAAGTCAAGCGTATTATTCTAACCCGACCTGCAGTTGAAGCTGGTGAAAATCTAGGTTTTCTTCCCGGTGATATGAAAGAAAAGTTAGATCCTTATATGCAACCTTTATACGATGCACTACGAGATATGTTGCCCAATGAAAAATTGGAAGATTATATCTTAAAAGGAATTATTCAAATCGCACCTTTGGCTTTTATGCGTGGACGAACTTTAGATCATGCATTTGTAATTTTGGATGAAGCACAAAATACAACGCATTCGCAAATGAAAATGTTTCTGACTCGTATGGGAAAAAGTGCCAAGTTTATGATTACTGGTGATCCTGGTCAAGTAGATTTACCTCGAAGAACAATTTCCGGACTTAAAGAAGCTATATTGGTTTTAAAAGATGTAGATGGAATTGGGATTATTTATCTTGATGATAAGGATATTGTACGTCATCGATTGGTGAAAAAAGTGATTGATGCTTACAAACAAATTGAAAACAATGATTATTAAGTTAGACTACTTTTTAGTTTAAAATTTAATGATGAAAAGTAATAATCAAATTAAAAGGAGAAACTCAATTACAGAGTTTCTCCTTTTTCTTTGTGAAATAAAGAAGATTCTTAGTTCTGTGTTTGATTTTTCAATTAAAGTTAGCATATCGATATAATTAAGTTAAAAGCGGTTTATATGTGGGTAACTTTTTGGGTATCTTATTGAAATGCAATAAATTTGGAAAGACTAAAAAATGAAAAAGAAACAAAAAATGTCGAAACAAAAAATTAAAGTAGTAATTAGTGATTTAGACGGAACATTACTAAACTCAGATCATACAATATCAGCCTATACCAAATCTGTTTTTCGAGAACTGCATGAGCAAAATTATTTGATTATTGTGGCAACAGGACGTCATCACATGGATGCTATGGCAATAGTTAGCAGTTTGGAACTCCCTATTTATCTAGTGACTTCAAATGGAGCAAGAATCCATTCACCAAAAAAAGAACTTTTGTATTCTTTTAACTTAGAAGGAGATGCAGTCAAATCGATTTTATCATTGGATATAGATCCAGAGATTACAACGGTTTTATTCAAGGAGACTGTTTGGCAAACCTCAAAAACGAATAAAAAACTAAATGCTTTCCAAAAAGATTTGGCATATCCTCCAGAGGTGGTTGATTTTGCAGCATTGGATGATTATAGCGCTATAAAAATATTTTTTACCCATGATGACCATCAGAAATTAGTGGATTTGAGAGATAAAATTCTTGAAGATCATTCGGATGTGTTTAGTCATGCTTTTAGTTTACCTATTTGTTTAGAGTTTATGGATAAATCGGTGGATAAAAGTGTTGCAATTGCTAAGATTCTTGAAAAAGAAGGTTACTCATTTGAAGAAGCCATTTCTTTTGGTGATGGTTTTAATGATGAGAAAATGTTGGACGCAACAGGAATTGGATTAATAATGGGTAATGCACCAGAAAATTTAAAAAGTAAATTACCTCATTTAGAAGTGATTTCAACCAATAATGAAGATGGAGTAGCCAAGTACTTAACTGAAATTTTGGAAGGATTAAGTGTTTCTTCTAAATAGGCTGAAAGCTTCAATCAGTTCATATACAAATGGGCTTTTGGCTTGTAAATAGAACTTTTGGTTTTGTTTGCGTTCTCTATTAATTAGTTTTAAATTTGCATCCATAAAAATAACAACAACACACTACTAATGAGCAATACAATTACCACAACCAATTTTAATTTTCCGAATCAAAAATCAGTGTATCGCGGAAAAGTAAGGGAAGTTTATAATATCAATGACGATTTACTTGTAATGATAGCTACTGATAGACTATCTGCATTTGATGTAGTTTTACCAAAAGGCATTCCATACAAAGGACAAATTTTGAATCAAATTGCTACAAAATTCATGGAATTGACTCAAGATATTGTACCAAATTGGTTAATTGCCACACCAGATCCTAGTGTTGCTGTTGGTCATTTGTGTGAGCCTTTCAAAGTCGAAATGGTGATTCGTGGATATGTTTCTGGACATGCAGCGCGTGAATATGCTCTTGGGAAAAGACAAATTTGCGGAGTGACAATGGCTGAAGGTTTGAAAGAAAATGACAAATTTCCAGAACCGATTATCACACCAACTACAAAAGCGGATAACGGAGAACACGATGCTGATATTTCTCGCGAAGATATTTTGGCTAAAGGAATTGTTACCGAAGAAGATTATTTGGTTTTAGAAAAATATACACGTGCTTTATTTCAAAGAGGAACTGAAATCGCTGCAAGTCGTGGTTTGATTTTGGTGGATACAAAATACGAATTTGGAAAAACTAAAGATGGTGTTATTGTATTGATTGATGAAATTCACACTCCAGATTCTTCTCGTTATTTCTATTCTGAAGGATACCAAGAAAGACAAGACAAAGGGGAAGAGCAAAAACAATTGTCTAAAGAATTCGTAAGACGTTGGTTGATCCAAAATGGTTTTCAAGGTTTAGAAGGTCAACAAATTCCAAATATGACTGATGAATATATTGAAACTGTTTCGGATAGATATATTGAATTGTATGAAAATATTCTTGGCGAGAAGTTTGTAAAAGCTGATATCTCGAATATTAATGAAAGAATTGAGAAAAACGTTTTGGCTTATTTGGCACAAAGATAATTAAAGTTAAATCGCTAAATAGCGATAAATATAGAACCATAATTCATTGATTTGAATTATGGTTTTTTTATGAATAAAAGTTTTGAGCAAAAAAAAACTCTTCGGGTGGAAGAGTTTGATATGCTTATTTTTTATTGATGTCTTCAAGAACAGCTTTGTTCTCGTAGTTAATCACTTTGATTATGATTTCTTGATTTTTTCTCGTTTTGCCTTCAATAATGTATAGTTTTCCTTTTTTGTAGGGAACATTACTTTGGTCAAAATCGACGTCTCCAAGTTTAAGTGTATTTTTAATATCAGTAGTGTCAATCCATTTTTGAGATAAGATAAGAGATGCTTTATCGGAATAGAAAAAAGGTTTACTACTTAAATCCTTCAAAACTCTGGCATTTGGGAAATAATTACAACGAGTATCTTTTCCGCTGAATATAGCTGCAACTACAAATAAACCCATTATCAAACCTACCAAATAGTAAGCAAAACGTTGTATGAAATTCATGTTTTAATTTTTGCGCAAAGGTATGGGAAAGTTTAGTTAAAAAACAATTAAATTAATATCGTTATCCGGTAAATCAAACCAATCGCCAATGGCTTTGTTGGTAAGTATTCCGTGATATAAATAAATACCGTTTTTTAGACCTGGGTTACAGCGTATAGCACTTTCGATACCGCCATCTTCAGCAATTTGTAATAAATAGGGAGTGATAATGTTACTTATGGAAAGCGAAGCTGTTTTGGAGTAACGAGAAGGAATATTGGGTACACAATAGTGCAAAACATTATTTTTTATAAAAGTTGGTTTTTCATGGGTTGTAACTTCAGATGTCTCGAAACATCCTCCAGTGTCAATACTGATGTCAACAATTACGGCACCTTTCTTCATGTGCTCGACCATGGTTTCGCTTACTACAACTGGGCATCGTTCTGCTCCTCTCATAGCACCAATAGCTACATCACAGCGTCTTAAAGCTTTGAGTAGCGCTTTTTGCTGAATGGTTGAAGTAAAAATACGTTGGTTTAAGTTGTTTTGTAAACGACGAAGTTTAGTTATTGAATTGTCAAAAACTTTCACGCTTGCTCCAAGTCCGATGGCGGTTCTGGCTGCAAATTCTCCAGCAGTTCCGGCTCCAAGAATCACTACCTCGGTTGGGGCAACTCCTGTAATGTTACCAAATAATAATCCTTTTCCGAATTCATTGGTAATCATTAATTCTGCTGCGATTAATATTGAAGCAGTTCCTGCAATTTCGCTCAATGATTTTACGGCAGGGTATGAGCCATCAGTATCTTTTAGGTATTCAAAAGCAAGTGCGGTTATTTTTTTTCGGGATAAAGCCTCGAAGTATGATTTTTTTCTTGTCTTTAATTGAATCGCAGATAAAACAATTGTTTTTGGATTCATCATCTCGATTTCGGCAACTGTTGGTGGCTCTACTTTTAAAAGCATTGGGCAGCCAAAAACTTTTTTGGTGTCTTGAGTAATTTCGGCACCGGCTTCACTATATTCTTTGTCTGTATAACTGGAACTTACACCAGCTCCAGCTTCAATCATTACTCTATGTCCTTGATAGGTAAGAGAATTCACGGCATCAGGTGTAAGGCAAATGCGTCTTTCTTGGTAACTGGTCTCTTTTGGAATTCCTATAAAAAGTTGGCTTTTATGTCTAGCTATTTCTAGTTTTTCTTCTTGAGGCAGTAATTGTTCTTTTGTGAATGGACTTAGAGACATTGATTTCATGTAATTAGTGGTACAATTTACAAAAAAGATTCAAAGTATTATGTTTTACTAGTACCAAATTCAAGGGGTATAGAACTCCTGTGTTTGTCTTGCAACTTATTTTGATTATCTTAAAACAGCAGAATTAAGATAATATTTTCTCCATTTTGATATCGGCTCTTTCATAAACACCTTCTTCGACAGGAATTTCAGTAAAACCAAAACTTTCATATAAATGTATCGCAGGAAGTAATTTTCTATTGGAATACAGAATCAATTTTTGAATTCCGTTCTCTTTTGCCTCATTCAAACAATGTTCCATCAGCTTTTTACCAATGCCTAATCCCTGATTTCCATCAGAAACAGCCATTTTTGTTAATTCAAATGTAGCATCATCTATTTTTAATAAAGAAACCGTCCCAACAATATTATTGTTGTATTGGGCATAAAAAATCATTCCGCCCTTGTCTATTATTTCGCCTTGAGGATCAGATAATACTTTTTCATCTTTAGGTTCGACCTTAAAATATTTATGAAGCCATTCTAAATTTAAGATTTTTATAGGCTCCTTTAATTCAATGGAAAAAGGGATGATTTCGACTTTATTGGTATCTAAACTCATTATTCAATTACTTTAATTCTAATAAACGCTCACCATTTGGCTGTAATTCGATTGTAATTACGGTGTGTTGTAGCGGAATCAAATTCTCAATTTTTTCAGACCATTCAATAAAACACCAATTTCCGGAGTATAAATAATCATCTACACCCATATCCAGCGCTTCCGTTTCTTTGTTTAATCTGTAAAAATCAAAATGATAAACTGTTTGATTATTGTCTGTTTGATATTCATTGACCAAAGAAAACGTAGGGCTGCTGGTTGCATCATTTACGCCCAATGTTTTACAAAGCTGTTTGATTAGTGTTGTTTTACCAACGCCCATATCTCCATTGAAAAGGATTACTTTATTGGGATTTTGATCTAAAATTTGTTGAGCAACCTCTGCAAGTTGTTCTATAGAAAATGTGATTGTCATTCTTTTATTCAGTTATGAATTATAATTTTAAATGCAGTTTTCAATTTTTATTTCAGCATAATAACTGCTAACTAATAACTGAAAACTGCCTTCTTTTTTTATTTCGGATTGAAAACCAGAAAAGGAATAATCATTTCTTCCAATGAGATTCCACCGTGCTGATAGGTGTTTTTGTAATAACTCACATAATGATTGTAGTTGTTTACATAAGCCAAAAACAAATCATTTTTTGCAAAAATATAAGAACTACTCATATTTATGGCAGGCAAACCGATATTTTTAGGTTCTTTTACCGCATAGACATCTTTATATTCGTAAGTTAAACTGCGTCCTGTTTTATAACGTAAATTCAAACTGGTGTTTTTATCACCTACTACTTTCGATGGATTTTTCACATTGATTGTACCGTGATCGGTAGTTAGAATTAATTTAAATCCTAATTTTTGTGCCTGTTGAATAATTTCCAACAATGGAGAGTTTTTAAACCAACTCAAAGTCAAGGAACGATAGGCTTTATCATCAGAAGCCAGTTCTTTTACCACATCCATTTCGGTTTTGGCGTGTGAAAGCATATCAACAAAGTTGTAAACCACAGTTACAAGATCATTGTCTTTTAGTGATTTAAAGCTTTCGGCGAGTTTTTTTCCTCCGGCCAAATTGGTGATTTTGAAATAATCTTCTTTTAAGTCCAGTCGTAGGCGTTTAATTTGAGCAGTTAAAAATTCGGCTTCATATAAGTTTTTACCTCCTTCTTCCGGGTCATTTTTCCAATATTGCGGAAATTGTTTTTCCATTTCAAGTGGCGTCAATCCAGAGAATATGGCGTTTCTGGCATATTGTGTAGCCGTAGGAAGTATAGAGAAATAAGGAACTTCTTTTTCGAGTTTGTAGTAATTGCCCACAACACTTTCAAATGCTTTCCACTGATCGTAACGTAAATTATCGATTACAATAAAAAGAACTGGTTTGTCTTTTTTTAGAATTTCTGGTACGACTAATTCTTTGAATAAATTATGGGATTGAATCGGTTTGTCAGCTTTTGGTGCAAACCAATCTTCATAATTGCGCTCAATGTATTTTCCAAATTGTGAATTGGCTTCAATCTTTTGGGATTCAAGAATTTCAATCATTCCTTGATCATCGATGTTTTCTAGCTCAAGTTCCCAAAAAATAAGTTTTTTGTATAATTCCACCCAGTCTTCATAGGAGTTCACCATTGCCATTTCCATAGTGATTTTTCGAAACTCTTTTTGGTAATCCAAAGTCGTTTTTTGAGAAATCAATCGGGAATGGTCTAAGTTTTTCTTTAAACTCAACAAAATCTGATTTGGATTTACGGGTTTGATAAGATAATCGGCGATTTTGGAACCAATGGCTTCTTCCATTATATATTCCTCTTCACTTTTGGTAATCATTATCATCGGAATGGAAGATTTTTTCTCTTTCATCTCAGATAATGTCTCCAAACCGCTCATTCCGGGCATATTTTCGTCAAGAAAAACAATATCAAAATTGTTTTCGTCAAAAATATCTATGGCATCACGACCATTATTGCAAGTGGTAACGCTGTAATTTTTTTTCTCCAGAAATAATATATGTGGTTTCAGCAAATCGATTTCATCATCGACCCAAAGTATTTTTATGTTCTCCATTTCAATTTATTTTAGTGCAATTTAGTTTTATAGAACTTAAATAATATTAAAAATAGTATAAAATTGATTAAAAATAAATGGAATAAAATTGTTGGTGCAAGAATTTAATGCGCATTCTATGTTTAAACACTATTTTTGCAGGAATAAAAATAGAACTATGTTATTTCTTATTCTGTCTGTTATTTGTAGTGTGACCGTGGGAGTGATTTTCAAAATTGCTCGCAAATATCAAGTATCTGCCACGCAAATTGTGGCTTATAATTATGTATTCGCTTTAGCGTTGTGTTATTTGTTCTTTAGTCTTGATTTAAAGGTTTTGGACGCTTCTTCGCCTTGGGGAGTCTTCATTTCACTGGGTATTTTGTTGCCCGTCGTATTTCTTTTTCTGGCGAATTCCATAAAACATATGGGTATTGTAAAAACGGATGTCGCGCAACGATTATCACTGATTATTTCCATTTTGGGAGCTTGGTTGTTTTTTGGAGAGCAATTCAGTGGACTTAAATTGACTGCTCTTTTGTTTGGATTTCCGGCAATCATCCTTATTTTGGATAAACCCACCGAAAACAAAGAGAATAAATGGATTTATCCAACACTTGTATTGCTTGGTTTTGGAGTCATAGACCTTCTTTTTAAACAAATTGCGCTGACTTCTACACTTCCTTTTACCACTTCTTTATTTGTTCTTTTTTCTATAGCACTTGTTATAATGATACTTTTTATTGCCTATGAAATACTTTTTAGAAAGGCTAAAATGGATTTCAAGAGTATCATTTTTGGAGGTTTGGTTGGGATTTTTAATTTTGGGAATATTCTGTTTTATCTAAAGGCGCATCAGGCATTTGCCCAAAATCCTTCAACTGTTTTTGCAGGTATGAATATGGGAGTTATTATGATTGGCAGTCTTGTGGGGATTTTTATTTTTAAGGAAAAAGTAACCAAATTGAATATAACAGGTCTTTTACTGGCTTTGATTGCCGTTATTTTTATAGTGATTTCCCAGTTGAAATAATCTAAGTTAAGGAACGTAACTAAGTGATTTCATTACTGACTTTTTTTGTTCAATGTAAAGCTAAAATCTTTATTTCCAACCATCGGTTTCTTGTCCTTATCAATAAAAAACAAAACATTGTCATCAACTGCGAATAATAAAATGGGTTCAGCAAGGTTGCTAACTATGATTTTATAAATAATAGCATTGGGATTGGTTTTCGTTCCCTTAATAATTTCCCACTTTCCTGAAATGTCACGAGGTTGATTATTCACAATATTGCGAATAGAGCAAGTTGTAGGTTTGTAAGTCACAGCATCTCTGTTAAGAATCAGTCGCCATTTAATCTTAAAACAAGATGGTGTTACCTTCATTTCGGGATGTTCATTGCCGATTTCCTGGCAAGGCGTTCTTCCGTCATAAACAAGTTGTAAAGATTTGTAATCTGTAATAGTTGAAGTTATTGAGATTTCCTCATTAGGGATAGGTTCTTTTCTGTTTAAAGTGTAGCTCCATCCTCCATTTCCAACCATCATTTGATGTTGAGATGTCAGCAGGTGAAAAATATTTTCATTTAGTTTCGCAATTAGGATTTTTATAGAAAGGTCAGCACTTTTTAAATGATAAACTTCTTTATAATTACTACTTTCCGAAACTGAAAAAGTTCCTTTAATAGTCGTCTTTTTTTCATCTCCCTTGAAGCCTAATGCATTGGGTTGGGATTCTCCATAGTTAATATCCAATATAAAAGAATTGTTTTCATTTAATATTAGGTTCCATCGTATAAAATCAATTTTTGCTTCGGAAGGAATTGCCAGCATAGTCTTGACAAGTTCGTCTCCAGGAGTACTGCCAATTAATACAATTTCAGGTTTTGTATTTGTTGCGGAACAAAAAGCATAAAGACAAATGCAAAACAATAATAGTGTATTTCGAAAAAGCTTAATTAATGTTGCCATGCCTTTTCTGTAATTAAGTTTGTTTGTGAAAATATTAAAGAGGAGCGGAGCTTATCAAATTCGCGTTATATGATTTAAAATCAAAGCAGTAATTTTAATTGCCATCTGTGAGCTGATATCTTTATTTTAATAAAAGTTTATTAATTCGAGAACGGATAGCTCCATTTGTTCTTCCAAAAATTTCACTCAAATCTTTAACTGTTTTGCCTTGACGAAATAGCAAAATTAATTTTTCGTCAGCCTCGGACGACCAAGGCTCGTACGCTTGTGTGTGAGTTTTTTTTATGATGTTTATTTTAGAATAATCAGATTTTTTAAGGCTCCGACTTTTTGACTTACTATTAAAAAGAAAACTAAAAATTCCAAGCTTTATTTTGCCAAAAGATGTAGCATTGCGATTGAAGATTGGTACTGAAAAGCCTGTTCCTCCACTCCATAAGCTAAGGCGTGTACCGCCATCCCCAAAAGTAAAGGGACCTATACGAAATCTCATTCTCATTATTTTAACTTTTTGTTTTAACTTAACACGAACTGATGATTTGAGTGATTATTAATAAATCTTTTTAGATAACTTTCATTTTCATAAGACACTTTATCTTGACAATCCGATAGCGCGGATTTGCAATCCGTGCCCGCTTCAATTGTCTAGTCCAACTTGTTTTTTATCATTTTTTTTTTACCATCACTTTGTCGATGTATTTTTGGGCACGGATTGCAAATCCGCGCTATCTGGGGCTTATCAAATCCGCACTCTCTTCAACCGTCAAGTCTAACTTGTTTTTTTTAATTCATGTTTTGCTGCTCTCACTTTGTCGATTTACTTTGTGGGCACAGATTGCAAATCCGTGATATCGTGGTCGTTCGGCATTTTGTTATAAATCACTTTTCGCTTTCACTTTAATTATGTTACTATTTATTTTGTCAAAATATGATAAACGAACGAAACAATGTCTTACGCTTTCATGTTCAATTGACAATTGAATTTCTCCTTTATCTGTCTTCCAAATTGAATAGTATTTACAATTGTCAAATTTAACTTTATACATTTTATCATTATCGTCACGTGGTTGTGAATAAGAAGGGACATCAAATTTTTCAATAGCATCAGAAGGTTTTCCATATTTTTCGGTTAGC
Organism: Flavobacterium granuli; assembly: GCF_031456055.1. GTDB lineage: Bacteria > Bacteroidota > Bacteroidia > Flavobacteriales > Flavobacteriaceae > Flavobacterium > Flavobacterium granuli_A. The sequence continues at coordinate 32,463 of NZ_JAVDTX010000005.1, read as the reverse complement.
ATTTCTTTCAAATCGAAGTAATTTCCTGAGAGGGTTGACCATGTTTCTTTGTTGGGAAATAAAACTCCTATTTTGTATACCAAATCTTTCTGTTTTAATATAGAGACACCAACAATACAGTCTTTATAACCTGCAAAATCACCATTTAATAATGCTGTGCCATTTTCAGTTTCTATATGGCTAAAACCTTCTTCTTTCATTTTGGAAACATATTCGTCAAGTGTTCCATCAATAGGGACACCTTTAAATACTAGGTGATCTGATACTTGAGAATAAGTAAAACTATTGCTGGTCAAAAAAACTATAAGCGATAAAATAATTTTTGTCTTCATATTCCAAAGTTTTAAAAGTTTCTGCTTTTAGGTGTGGTGCTGCATGCTGACACACAACTCGTATATACTCGCTATAAAGTAGCTATTATAAATCTAAAAAAAAAAATACTTGATTATCAGGGGTTTACTTCTTTTTGTTCTTCCTTCAAAGATAAAAAATAATACTCACAATCCTGCAAAGGGTGAATTTTGGTTATTTCAACTGTTTTATGCTCAGTTCAGTAAAATAGGGTGTCCGAAGATAAAATAATGCCCTGATACGTGCTTCGGAGTGCCTGATACGATCTTCGGAGTGCTTCAAGCTGTCTTCGGAACGCATCAAATGATCTACTGACTGCATCAAATGGTCTTCGGACTCAATCAAACGAGCTTCTGACAGCTTCTTGCGAGCTTCTGACAGCCATTTTTAGTTTTTCCCTTTTTTGAATGATGATAAAAAAGCAAAATATCTGCCTTTAGCCCCGATAGCAGTGAAAATCCTCCCGTTTTTTTCGGGAGATTGCAACGGATAGCGGGACCAATGCCTCCTGAAAAGCCAAATGTTTCTGCTCCAAGTTTATAAAAGGACTCGATTGCAAAAACGGTAGAATTGAAATTGTAATTTTTTTCATTCCGCATTTTTATTATATATTTGACGAATGTTATCAAGCTCATTTGCGTCAGATTGCAAAGGATAACAGCCTAATAAAATAAATATTAAGTGAATATGAAATTACTAGAAGGAAAAGTAGCCATTATTACTGGCGCAAGTCGTGGAATTGGAAAAGGAATAGCCGAAGTTTTTGCGAAAAACGGCGCAAATGTTGCCTTTACTTATAGCTCATCAGTAGAATCTGCAAATGCTTTGGAAAATGAATTGAATGCTTTGGGAATTAAAGCCAAAGGATATAAATCTAATGCTGCTGATTTTAATGAAGCACAAATTTTTGTTGATGCAGTTTTGGCTGATTTTGGAACTGTTGATATTTTGATTAACAACGCTGGAATCACTAAAGATAATTTATTAATGAGAATGTCTGAGGCTGATTTTGATCAAGTTATCGATGTTAACTTGAAGTCAGTTTTTAATATGACTAAAGCGATTCAAAAGACATTTTTGAAACAACGCTCTGGTTCTATTATCAATATCAGTTCTGTAGTTGGTGTTTCTGGTAACGCAGGTCAAACGAATTATGCAGCTTCGAAAGCAGGTGCAATTGGGTTTACTAAATCGGTAGCTTTGGAATTGGGTTCACGTAATATTCGTTGTAACGCGATTGCTCCGGGATTTATTGAAACTGAAATGACTGCAAAATTGAGCGAGGATGTTGTGAAAGGATGGAGAGAAGGTATTCCTTTGAAACGTGGAGGCTCTGCAGAAGATGTTGCAAATGCTTGTTTGTTTTTGGCCTCTGATTTGAGTGGTTATATTACAGGTCAAGTTTTGAATGTTTGCGGTGGAATGCTAACTTAGTAATTTAATGATTGAAAAATTTAAAGATTAAAAAATTATATTCGACAGTTAATTTTTCAATTATTAAATATTCAAATCTTTTAATCTTTTAATCAAAATTATGACAGCAAGCACAATTCTATTACTTCTACTTTTATTAATAATAGCGGGTTGCTTGTCATTTTTTCAATATTTATACAAAGTCAAAAACAAATCGAATGTGTATTTGTTTTTGACTTTTTTGCGTTTTCTGAGTATTTTTTCGATTTTGTTGCTTTTGATAAATCCTATTATCACAACCAATAAACTGGAAATTATCAAAACGCCATTACCTATAGTGGTTGATAATTCAAGCTCTATTTCTTTTTTGAATGCCAAAGAGAAAGCAATGGAATTAGCCCAAAAATTAACTTCAAATAGTGCCATTCAAGAAAAATTTGAAGTGCAATCCTATCTTTTTGATACTGATTTTCGACAATCGGATAGTTTGACTTTTAAAGGAAACCAAACCAATTTGGATTTGGTGGCCAAAAACTTGAAGAGTATCTATAAAAATGCTTTTTATCCAACCGTAATCATAACTGATGGGAATCAAACTTCGGGTAATGATTACGTTTATAGTTTTGATGAAAACAATAAGGTTTATCCTTTGGTTTTGGGTGACACGACCAAAGTTTTTGATTTGAAAATCAATCAGTTGAACGTTAATAGATATGCATTCTTGAAGAATAAATTTCCGGTTGAAGTTTTTTTGCAATATGCTGGGGATAAAAATGTGACAGCCAATTTTAGTATTACACAAGGTAATGAAGTGTTGCATAAGGAAAGCGTTTCGTTCTCTCCATCAAAGAAAACGGCTATTGTAAATGTGCTTTTACCAGCGAACAAAGTGGGACTGCAAGTTTATAAAGCTAAAATTGAATCGAAAGAAAGCGAAAAAAATACTTTCAATAACATCAAGAATTTTGCGGTTGAAGTTATAGACCAAAAAACGACCGTGGCTATCATTTCTACTTTAAATCATCCTGATATCGGTGTTTTAAAAAGAGCCATTGAATCCAATTTGCAACATAAAGTGGTATTATTGAAACCGAATGACGTAAAGTCTTTAGAGGATTACAATGTTCTTATTTTGTATCAGCCAACTACGGCTTTTAAATCTGTTTTTGAAGCGAATAAAAAAACCAATTTAAATACGTTTATCATAACAGGAACTGCAACCGATTTTACATTTTTGAACCAAGAGCAAAACAATTTTGTTTTTAAAATGAGTAGTCAGGAAGAAGATTATTTGGCAGATTTTGATTCTCAGTTTAATCTTTTTGCAGTGGATAATTTAGGTTTTGAAAATTTTCCCCCTTTGCAGAATAATTATGGTTCAATTACAACGAATGGAGAAGTAAATGTTTTGCTTTCGGCAAGAATCAGAAATATAGATACCAAAGCACCTTTATTATCTTTTACGGAGAATCAAGGAAAAAGAGCGGCTTATTTGTTTGGGGAAAACAGTTGGAAATGGAGTCTACAAAGCCATATCGACAATCAATCTTTTGAAAAATATGATGTTTTTATCAATAAGATTATTCAATATCTGGCTTCCAATAATGCCAAAAAATCATTGGTTGTCAATCACGAAAGCTTTTACAACTCAGGTGAAGCTATCGAAATCACGGCTCAATATTTCAACAAGAACTATGATTTTGATGAAAAGGCACGTTTGACTATTGACGTGACCAATATCAAAACGAAGCAAACCAAGAATTATGACCTTTTGAAAGGAAACAATACCTACAAAGTGAATCTAGACGGGCTTTTGGCGGGAAGTTATAATTTCTCGGTAAAAGAACTGAATTCGAAAACATCATATTCTGGTCATTTTGAAATCCTGGATTTTGATATTGAAAAGCAGTTTGTAAATCCAGATGTTCAAAAATTGAAACAATTGGCAGCACAAACAAAAGGAAAGGATTTTTACCCAAATGAAATCGATGTGCTGATAAAAACACTTTTGGATAACGAGGAATACAAAGCTGTTCAAAAAGATGTTGTGACTAAATCTCCTTTGATTGACTGGAAATGGTTACTAGTTTTGATTGCTGTTTTCCTTTCAACTGAATGGTTTGTTCGAAAGTATAACGGGATGTTGTAATTATTAATTTTGACAAAAATACGATTATGGATTTTAGACTAAAAGTATTTTACACTGTCGCTACGCGATTGAGCTTTACCAAAGCAGCTGCCGAATTATTCATTACACAACCCGCCATTTCCAAGCATATTCAGGAATTGGAAGAAGAATACAAAATCAAACTTTTTGAAAGAAACGGTCCGAAAATAGCACTCACCAACGCTGGCGAAGTGTTATTGAAACATACCAAAAGTATCTTTGAGATTTACAGGGAAATCGACTTTGATATGAGTACGTTTATCAATGAACGTAAAGGCTTGTTGCGATTGGGAGCAAGTACTACGATTTCTCAATATATTATTCCACCACTATTGGCTCGTTTTCATCAAAAATTGGAATCTGTTAAAGTGAATTTGCTAAACGGCAATACAGAGCAAATCGAAAATGCCTTATTAAACAAAGAAATTGAAATTGGAATTGTCGAAGGGCAATCCAAAAATCAATCCATAAAATACACTCAATTTATTAGAGATGAGTTGGTTTTGGTTTGTAATTCCAATAACCCATTGGTTAAAAGAAAAGAAATCGATCCAGCCGATCTTAAATCGTTGAGATTCCTTGTGCGAGAACAAGGTTCTGGAACACTTGAAGTTATTGAATATGCTTTAAAACCTTTCCATATCAAAATAGATCAATTGCAAATTGAAATGCAACTAGGAAGTACTGAAAGTATAAAATCCTATTTGATGAATTCGAATTGTGTTGCTTTTATGTCGATTCATGCTGTTGATAAGGAGCTGAAAAATAAAGAACTACAGATAATTGATGTGGATAATTTGACGATTGAGCGTTATTTCTACATCATTACTTTACAAGGAAAATCAGATTCTCTATCTGAATTGTTTATTAAAAACATTTCGAGCTATTATAACCTAAAGTTATAGTGGATTATTATTTGCGATTGGTAACACTGTAGATTTATCGTGACCTTTGTAGTGTTATAAATGAACAATACAAATGAAAACGGCTATAGTTAATATCCAACAAATACTGAGAATGAATGTTGTTGTGCAGCAGGTTATTTTCGTTTTAATACTTCTTCTTTGTTTATTCCCTATTATTTCTCCACCAGTTGCTTTAGTATTAGGTTTGGTTATAGCGAATGTATCTGGGCATCCATTTTTACATTTAAATCATAAAGCGACCAATATATTATTGCAGGTTTCGGTAGTTGGACTGGGATTTGGTATGAATGTTCATAGCGCAGTTACAGCAGGAAAGGAAGGTCTTCTTTTTACTATTGGTTCTATTGTTGCCACTATTACTTTGGGTACTTTATTGGGAAAATGGTTTAAAGTTCAAAAGAAAACATCACATCTTATTTCTTGCGGAACTGCCATTTGTGGAGGAAGTGCCATTGCTGCAATCGCTCCAGTGATTCAATCTGATGAAAAGCAGACTTCGGTGGCGTTGGGAGTTATATTCATTCTTAATTCAATTGCTTTGTTTGCATTTCCATTGGTGGGACATTGGTTGAATATGTCTCAAAACGATTTTGGCTTGTGGTGTGCCATTGCAATTCACGATACGAGTTCTGTAGTTGGAGCTGCCAATAAATATGGAGCAGAAGCCTTGCAAGTAGCCACAACGGTAAAATTAGCCAGAGCTTTGTGGATTATTCCTGTTGCTTTGATTACAGCAGTGGTTTTTAAAAATAAAAATAGCAAAGTGAAGATTCCTTATTTTATTGGATTGTTTATTTTGGCTATGGTTTGCAATACTTATTTTTCTCCAATTGCGAGTGTGGCTCCACATTTTGTTTCAATCGCAAAGATTGGACTTACTGTTACCATGTTTTTGATAGGGGCAGGACTTAATAGTACTGTTTTGAAATCTGTTGGAATGTTTCCTTTGTTGCAGGGCATATTGCTTTGGGTAAGTATTGCTGTTGGGACTTTATTGGCTATTCTATATTTCTAAAAATGTTTTTTTTCTTGCGTTTAATGGCAATTAAGTGCAATCGAATATAATCATAATATAGAGCAATCAATAGTAAAACAGCGGCAATCAATAATGTTCGAAGTGCTAAATATCCATATATGAATCCGCCGATGAAGCAACCAAGAAAGAAGAATGAAATAATGGAAAGTCTCAAGTAAATACTGATTCTTAATGTTTTTCTTTCCTCTGGTTTTCTATAAAAAAACAATTGTGACAATTCAATTCCCAAATCGGTAAAAAGTCCAGTTAAGTGTGTCGTTCTGACTGTTGATTGTGAAATTTTAGTTACCAGAGCGTTCTGGATTCCCATTGCAAAAAGAAGTCCAAAGGCAATCCATTTTCCGTCCAATAAATAAAAATCAGGTTGTGTGTCCAAAAGCCCCAAAGAAACCAAAATAAGAAGTTCGATTGTTATGGAGGGTAAATGGGAAAGATTTTTTTTCTTTTTGGAAACCAATTCAGCCAAAAAATTAGATGTGAAAGCTCCTGCCAAAAAGAACAAGGTATAGATTAAAAATACTGCGGCTGATCGGTAGTCGTTTTTTGTCCCCTCTTCGGCAAAATAGGCAAAATGTCCAGTGACATTGGTTGTCAGTGTTTTGACAGACAAAACTCCCGTTACATTTACGATTCCAGCCACAAATGACAATAATGTGGCGAGACGCAAATTGTGTTTAGATGTTCTGCTTCTGCCTTGATGTCTAAACATTTTAATTTATTTTTGTTGGATTAACATAAATTTAAAGCTGATTTGCTTAAATTATCTTTAAAAAAAATACTTTTGTAATTCAATTAAATAAATATAATGAAAAATTTCAAATTAAAACAGACAGTACTTACGTTTTCAGCGATTGGTGTCGCTTTTGTTGCTTTGTCTTGGGGGGTTTTTGGACATGAGCATATTAATAATGCAGCAGTTATGGCTTTGCCAAAACCAGTGCAGACTTTTTTTTACAATCATATTGATTTTATAACCCAGGAATCATCGGTTCCGGATTTGCGTAAATATACTTTACGTGATAAAGCAGAAAATCCACGCCATTATATTGACATGGAGAATTTTGGAGCTGTAGAAACTATCCCGCTTCCATTTGATGAAGCAAAGAAAAAGTACGATGAGAAATTTTTATTCGATAATGGTATTTTGCCTTGGTATATTCAGGAAGTAATGACGAAGTTGACAAAGGCAATGAAAGACAAAAGGAAAAATGAAATTTTGTTTTTGGCTGGTGATTTGGCACATTACATAGGCGATGCAAATATGCCTTTGCATACTTCAGCAAATCATGACGGACAGCTAACGAACCAGAAAGGTATTCATTCTATGTGGGAATCTCGTATTCCGACAATGTTTGGTAGTAAATATAATTACTATACCGGTGAAGCCAAGTATATTGAAAATGTTGAAAAAGCGACTTGGGATATGATAAAAGATTCGCACAGTCAAGTAGAGCCTCTTTTGTTGGTTGACAGAAATCTGCGCGCAACCTTTACCGAGGAGACTATGTATGAACATGATGCAAATGGAAAAGTTGCCAAAGGGAAATTCGGGGATTTGTTATATTCTAAAGAATATGTGACACAATTTCACACCGCTTTAAATGGAATGGTAGAAAGCCAGATGAGAAAAGCAATTGTTGCAACTTCCAATTTTTGGTACACAGCATGGGTAAATGCAGGGAAACCAAATTTGGATAAGTTAGATTCTAATGAATTGACGAACCGTAATAAAAAGAATTTGAAAAATGATTTGAAACTTTGGAAAAACGGAAAACTTTTTGGTTTGGAAAATGAGAATGAGTTTGATTAGGCTCTAGCCAAAAGAAAATAAAAAAGCCTGTAAGTCTTAGATTTACAGGCTTTTTTAGCATTTTGTGATATTATTACAAATCGGTGTTGGTCACGCTTTTATTTGAAATTTTGAAATTTAGACTTTCATATTTCTTTTCCTTCAATATTTCAGAAGCCGTTTGATAATACGATATGGTTTCTTTTATCAGATCTTTTCTTTCTTTGTTTAAAGGAACTTGATTGTAATAGATTTGAAAATCGGTTGCTGTTTTTTGATCCGGTTTTAATGTCAATTGAAATTGTTTTACGGTTTGTTTTGGCGAAAGTATAGTCAACACATTGTCTTTTATCAATCCCAAATCCTGATAGGTAGCAATCAATGCTCTTGGTTTATAATCGAGTTTCATAACATCCTGACCGTAGAATTTACTTTGGTAGTTAAAATTTAATAAACCGAAAAGCGTTGGCATAACATCTATTTGGGACATTACTTTGTTATATTTTTGGGGTTTAATAAAACCTGGACTATAAATCATGGCAGGGATTCTGTATTTGTCAACAGGAAGTTCAGTCTTTCCAGCACTAGAAGCACAGTGATCTGCAAGAATTACAAACACGGTATTTTTGTACCAAGGTTGTTTGCTTGCCATTGCAAAGAATTTTCTCAAGGCATAATCCGTATATTTTACACCACCATCACGAGATTTTATATCGCCTGGAATGTCGATTTTGTCGTTTGGATAAGTGAAAGGACGGTGATTGCTCACGGTCATCCAATGATTAAAGAATGGTTTGCCTGTTTTTGCTTCTTCATTCATCACTTTTATGGCTTTATTGGCCATATCTTCGTCGCAAACTCCCCATACGTTTGCGAACGTAATTTCTTCGGGTGTAAATGATTTTTTATCGACAATATCATAACCATTTCCAGAAAAGAAGTCTCCCATATTATCAAAATAGGCATCTCCTCCGTAAAGAAATTTCACGTTGTATCCTTTTTGTTTAAAAAGAGCACCAGTAGAGAATTTATTTTTATTATCCTCTCTTTTTACCACACTTTCTCCGGCAGTGGGTGGTAAGCATAAAGTTACAGCTTCAAGGCCACGAACGGTTCTGTTACCAACTGCGTATAAATTGGTAAACAACATGCTTTTTTGAGCCAGACTGTCTAGGAATGGAGTTATATTTTTCTCGTTTCCGTATACTTTCATGAAATCGGCACTGAAACTTTCAATGGTGATTAAAACAACATTTTTTGTGTTTTCAGTTGTATTGCTTTGGATTTCTCTTGCGGTTGATATTCCTGATATAAAAGGTATTTGCTCATCCAACAAAGTAAATGCTTCATTTTCTGGCAAGGTTTTATAAAATTTAAAATAATCCAATTCACTGTTCATAAAGGCCAAATAGAAACGGTATATTCCGTTGGACTGAAGTTCATTAGTAAACACGTTTTGGGAGTTTTCTTTTTTTGCCAAATATGGAACGGCCAATAAGGAAACACCAAATAAGGCTAGATATATTGCTGATAATTTTAGTTTCTCATTAAAAGTTGGAATTTCATCAATGTAGTTTCTTGTTCTTTTGACAATAAAATAGGTTACCGTTCCGGCTACAAGAAACAACGTCGAAAACAAAGGGATCACTGGGTAAGATTCCATGATATTTCCAATAACTTCATTAGTGTAAACCAAATAATTTACGGCTATGAAATTGTATTTCACTCCAAATTCATTCCAAAAAAAGTATTCGCTGACCCCGTTTTGAAGGATAAGCACAACATATAAAAATATTATGAAAGTGAATAGCCAAAATCTGATTTGGCTTCTATATTTTGGCAAGAACAAAAGAAGTCCAAATAATAGCGTTTTGAGGCCAACGAAAATCATCCCAATTTTGGGAAGTGCTCCGTCATATTCATTCAGTATCGTTTTTCCTGACGCAATATAGAGTAATAATGCCGCCAAGAATCCAAATATAATGTAGCCATAGGGCTTGTAGTATTTTGAATTGGATATAAAAATGAGGTATAGCCATAGGAAACCAGCCGCTATCATAAAAACAAAAGAATCTGAAATCAATCCCATTGAAAAAATTTTCAAGCTATCAATGAATGAAAATGAGGTTTGTGTAATGGGATGTAATGCTAAAACTATTCTTAAAACGAAACTTACAAGAATATAAAAAATTGCAAGATTGTAAAAAGGAGAAAACTTTTTTAGAAAATTCATGTGGTATTTTTTTTTTTGAGAAACTTCAAAAAGCATTTCAAAATTACATTTAAGTATTTATGTAATATTGTTTTGAATCTTAAGTTTGACTTAAGACACATTAATTCATATGATTTAGCAAAACTATTTAAGTTACTTTTGTGTTGATATATAAGTGTTTTTAGAAATAGAAAGATGTATTGTGACTAATGGTTGACAGTGGTCAATCTAAAACAATATGTTGGAGCTTTGAGAGGGATTACACTAAAAAAAAAAAATAAATAGCGTCTTATGAAAAATTTAATTTCCTTTTTATTTTTATTAATAACTTTTTTTGGATATTCCCAAAATTGGAACACCAATTTTGAAGACGCAAAGGCTAAAGCCGAAAAAGAAAATAAAAAAATTTTATTAGTCTTTTCAGGATCAGATTGGTGTGGACCTTGTATGAAATTAGATAAAACGGTTTGGAAATCCTCAGAATTTCAAGAGGAAGCCGACGAAAACTGGGTTATTTACAAAGCTGATTTTCCTAAGAAAAAAGCCAATCAGCTCTCGCCAGAATTGACAGAGAGTAATAATAAATTGGCAGAAAAATACAATAAGAATGGCAGTTTTCCATTGGTCTTACTTTTGGATAAAAAAGGAAAAGTAATTGGAATAACAGGTTTCAAAAATGTATCAGCACCAGAGTATATTAAACTCATTCATTCGTTAGAAAAATAATGAAAAAAGCATTAACCATAACTTATCTATTTCTTGCATTCTCATCCTTTGCACAGATAATCCATAAACGAAAATTGTCAATGTTGGGGAGTCCATTTGAGATGATGGTTGTTGCCAAAGATACTATAGAAGGCAATGCTTACATTGATATGGCGGTGGGTGAGGTCAAAAGAATTGAAAATGAAATATCAGATTGGATTCCGACAACGCCGATTTCGGAAGTCAGTAGAAACGCCGGGATAAAACCTGTAAAAGTACCTGTTGAAGTATTTGAATTGGTGGAAAGGGCAAAGAAAGTTTCGGAAATTACCTCAGGTGCATTTGATATTTCCTATGCTTCGATGGATAAAATCTGGAAGTTCGATGGTTCTATGAAAGAAATGCCAACACCTGAAGCTATTAAGAAATCGGTAGAAAAAATTGGTTACAAAAATATTATTTTAGACAAAAAAGAACATACCATTTTCTTGAAAATACAGGGAATGAAATTGGGTCTTGGCGGAATAGGACAAGGATATATTGCCGATAAAATACATGCTTTGTTACTGTCAAAGGGCTGTAATTCAGGATTGGTAAATGTGTCTGGTGATATTTTTGCATGGGGCAGACAGCCTGACGGGAAACAGTGGACTGTTGGAATAGTAAATCCATTGAATAAAAATAAAGTTTTTACCACCTTTCCTTTAGAAAACAGTGCAGTTGAAACTTCGGGTAGTTATGAGAAGTTTGTCATTTTTGACGGAAAAAGATATTCACATATTATAGATCCCAGAACAGGTTATCCGGCTATGGGAGTTGCAAGTGTTTCGGTGTTTGCGAAACAAACGGAAATCGCAGATGCTCTGGCAACGGGAATTTTTGTGATGGGGGTTGATGTAGGTTTGGATTTAGTCAATCAGCTCAAAGGCATTGAATGCATCATTGTTGATGACAAAGGCAAAATATTTGCTTCCAAAGGTATAGATGTGAAAAAATACAGTAAATAAAAAAGTATGAAAAAAGTTGTATTAATATTGATCGCCATTCTTTTGCAATCCTGTAATACGGTTAAAGAGTACGAAAAAGTGAATATCAATGACCCCGAAATGAAATTGGGATCCAAAACCGCAGAACGGTATGAAACCACTTTCCAAGTGTATAGAGAGGCAGCTGCCGGAGCTAATGGTGGTAAATCGGGTGGAGGCTGCGGTTGTAATTGATTTTTTTTGAGTTGCTAAGATACTGAGATGCTAAGCATCTAAGATTTGAGCATCGAATTAAAAAGATAAAAGTAAAGGTTTAAGTTTAGAAATAAAAGGCATAAAAAATAACTTAGAATCTCAGTAACTCAGAATCTTAGTTGCTTTATTACCAAATAAAATATCCAAAATGAAAATTACAAAAACCATATTTCTTTTTATCTTCTTAGTAAGTATGATTTCTTACGGACAAGAGAAAGATTCAACGGTTGTATTCAAAAAAAGAGTTTTAGAAAGTACCGAAGTCGATTTCTTGCTAAGTTATTATGATCAGGACGGAACTCATTCTGCTGTTTCGGGAGGAATTGGTTCGGAAAAACTGAATGATTTAGCAACCAATATTGTAGTTGCAATGCCATTGAATGATGATGATGTTTTGACGGTAGATTTGGGATTGTCAGCTTACTCATCAGCTTCGTCTAGTAATATTAATCCATTCGAGTCTATAAATAATCCAACGCCTTGGCAGGCTTCATCAGGAGCTTCTGGTAATGATCAATTATTATCGGGAGTGGCAACTTATGCACATAGTAGCGACAATCGAAATTTTATCTGGAATGCCGATGTTTCTTTCTCAAACGAATACGATTATACATCAGTTGGTTTTGGAGGTGGAGTTACCAAGCTTTTTAATGAAAAGAATGCGGAAGTAAGTGTAAAAGCCAATGTATATCTTGACAAATGGCAACCAATTTATCCAAAAGAGTTTGAAGAAAATGCTTTGAATGGAGTAACTATTTATGACCAAAATGGAGTTGTTTCAAATGGATATTTGCCATCAAAATTCTCGCCTGTAACATCTGTGGACAGAAATTCATATTCGGCTTCATTCGCTTTTTCCCAAGTATTGACAAAGAACTTCCAACTTTCTTTGTTTTTTGATGTATTACAACAGCAAGGACTGTTGTCGTCGCCTTATCACAGAACTTATTTTGCTGATAAATCCCATTATTACGTTGGCCAACCCCAATATATAAATGAATATACAAGTCCTAGTAATGTTGGCGTTTATGAGTTGGCTGATGATATTGAAAGGCTTCCTGACAACCGATTTAAGTTACCTATTGGCGCTCGTTTCAATTATTATATCAATGAACACTTTATTATCAGAACATATTATAGATATTATACAGATGATTGGGATATAAATGCCCATACGTTCAACATAGAAGTTCCCATAAAAATTTCGGATAAATTCACAGCTTACCCAATGTATCGTTATTATACGCAAACCCAGGCCAAATATTTTTCGCCATATCAAACCCATTTGTCAACAGAGCAATTCTATACTTCGGATTTTGATTTATCGACTTTCTCGGCCAATCAATACGGTTTTGGGGTTTCTTATACTGATCTATTCGCAAAAGCCCATCTGTTTTCTTTTGGATTAAAAAATATTGACTTCAGGTTCAATCATTATACTAGAAGTGATGGTTTGTCAGCAAATATTGGTACTATTGGTTTTAAATTTGTGTTTCAATAAAATATGAAAATTCTAATTGTAGAAGACGAAATAGGAATTGCCAATTTTCTAAAACAAGGCTTGGAAGAGGAAGGCTATGAAGTTGTGGTCGCTCATGATGGAAAGGCGGGACTCGAAATAGCTCAAAATCAAAAAGTAGATATTATTTTATTGGATTGGATTATGCCACAAATGTTAGGCATTGATGTGTGCAGGGAAATCCGAAAAATAGATTCGAAAACACCTATTTTATTTTTAACGGCCAAAGATACCGTTCAGGAAACCATTGAAGGTTTGAAGTCCGGTGCCAATGATTATATTAAAAAACCGTTTAGCTTTGATGAATTGGTGGAACGCATCAAAATTCATTTCAGAAATGAAAATCAAAATGATTTGCTTTCGCTTGGACAAATAAAAATAATACTTTCAAAACATCAAGTTGTGATAAATAATCAAGAGGTTTCGCTTACGCAAAGAGAGTATGAATTACTTGTTTATTTGATAAAAAACAAAGGCAAAGTGTGTACTCGAAACCAAATAATTAATGATGTTTGGGACATACATTTTGACTATGATACGGGTGTAATTGATGTTTTTATGAACGCCATTAGAAAAAAACTCAATTTAAATAAAGAAGAAGATCTTATAAAAACCATTCGGGGTGTTGGGTATATTGCAAACGACATAAATTAGATTAATGCTTTTATTATCCTATAAAAACAGAATTGCTTTCAATTACATTCTCAGTACGGCACTATTAATTTCCGTAGTGTTTTGTACTATTTATGTAATCACGTCTTACAGTATCAACAGACACATAAATGATGATATTTTAGAAGAATCAAGTGAATACATAGAGGAGGTTAAAATTGATAATAATAATACCTACCTGATTCAAGTAAATCAATGGAGGGAAAGGGACAATAATAGAGTACATGTTAACCCTGTTTTTGTCCAGTTTTTGGATAATGACCATAAATTAATAGATAAGTCTCCCAATCTTATGGGATTCGAGCTTAAATTGTATAAAAATGATAAAGACAATCAATTTGTTGATAGTTATTTGAATGAAAGTCCTATTAGACAGATTCAAGTTCCGCTTATTGATAAAGATAAAAAAATAGGATATCTTTTAGTAGCGATGTCTTTAGATGAGGCAACAGTGATTTTGACTAATCTCAGAAATACTCTTTTTATAGCTTTTCCATTAATTTTAGTGCTCTTGTTTTTTATTGCTAGATTTATTGCTGGACGCAGTATAAAGCCAGTAACCCTAATTACAGAAACCTCCAGTAGAATAACAAAAGACAATCTAAAGGACAGAATAATTTTGCCTCAAAATAAGGATGAATTATTTGTGCTTTCTAAAACAATTAATGATTTACTGGATCGAATTGAAAATGCAGTCGAAAGAGAAAAACAATTCACATCCGATGCTTCTCACGAATTGAGGACGCCGTTGACGGTTTTAAAGGGTACACTTGAAGTTTTGATACGCAAGCCACGAAATCAGGAAGAATATGAAGAGAAAATTAATTTCAGTATTTCAGAAGTCAATCGTTTGAATAATTTGGTTGATCAATTGCTTTTATTGGCTCGATTCGAAAATCAAAAGCAAAGTTTACGAATAGAAAAAATTTATTTGAATGCTATAATTCTAGATGTTCTTTCTTTGTATTTAAATAAGATAAATAATAAAAAAATAGAGGTCTCTTATGATTTTTCTGAAGATTATTTTGTTGAATCCGATAACTATTTGGTTTCCACAATTATCAGTAATGTAATTTCAAATGCCATAAAATACTCTTATGAAAATGGCAAAATATCGATAAATATTTCCAAAAACGATTCGAAAACCATTTGTTCCATATCCGATGATGGCATGGGAATTTCCCCAACTGATTTAGATAAAATTGTGAATCCGTTTTTTAGGTCAAATCCAACTTTTCATCCTGAAATTAAAGGGTCTGGTTTAGGACTTTCTATTGTGGAGCGAATAACACAATTATTAAATATTGAATTCAAAATTGAAAGTGAAGTAAATAAAGGAACTACAGTCTTTTTTATATTTTAAAGTGTTGATTAATCTTAGAAAAATAAATTAAGCTAATTTTAATGATTCGCCTTTTTGAATAGTAAGCTATTGTGCTACCTTTATTTAGGATTTAAACCATTAAATTTAATTTAGTTATGAACGATGCACATTTACACATGGTAGTTAACCATTTTCCAATTATTGGTATAGTTTTTGGATTTGGTATTTTGATAGTTGGGTTGATCTTGAAAAATAAAACACTGATAAATACTTCTTTTGTATTATTTATTGTCGCAGCAGTTTTTGGTGCGATCAGTATGGCAACAGGAGAAGGAGCAGAGGAATTGGTTGAAGATATGCCAAATATTGGAAAACAAATTATTCATGAACATGAGGAATTGGCCGAAAAATTAGCTGTATTGCTTTATGTTTTAGCAGGATTATCCCTTGCAGGTTTGTATTTGAACTTTAAAAATAATGCAAAGACAAAGCTAGTTTCCTTTTTGATATTGGGTATTGCAACTGCCGGATTGTTTCTAGTACAAAAAGTAGGTACTTCTGGAGGAGAAATCCGTCATACCGAAATTAGGGCAAATGCCAATACAATGGTCAATGGTTCTGTAAAACAATCAGAAGAACACGAAGATTAGGTTTCAGATTTATAATGTTAACAAAAAAGCGATCATTTTGATCGCTTTTTTGTTTTTGGAATAAATTGTAAAGTTAACGATTAATCAATTTCGCTTTTTCCTTAATAATATCACTTATTTTTCTATTCTCAATTTTGCTTTCCAGCCAAGAAATAATGTCAAGATAAAGGAAAGCTCTTTTTTCATAAGTGTTTTTTTCCAATTCTATAAAGCGTTCTCTCATTTTTATGAACTCTTTTTTGATGTCGCTAGGATACAAATTGCTTAAATTCTTTAGAAAACGAATCATCTCTTTTTGTACCTCATGTAAATCATTCATTTTGATTAAAAACTTATAGGTGTTTTTAAGTTGATTTTCCAAATAATAATCCCTTCCTAATTCATAATGCGCAATCAAGCATAAAATCCTTGCAAAGCACATCAAGTCTTCCCTCATGGTAAGGTTTTTATTATTGATAATTTTCTCCAGATAAATGATACACTCCTGATACTTTTCATTTCCAAAATAAATACTAGCAATTTTGTAGTAGAACATCATTTCGTGATGCTCATCTAAATGTTCGCTGTGAACTTTTATTTTATTTAAAACCTCTGGAATTAAGTATTCGCTTTCCGCAAAAGTACCTTCTAGGATATGATAGTTCAATTTATTATTATACAAATAAAGAAATGACAGTGAAGCAATATTGTCGTTTACTGGAAAACGAGGATCATTGATCGTTTCTTCCAATAATTCCAAATACTTTTTGAAATTAGATTTGTATTTAAGCATAAATAATGACTCCAATAAGTAATGATTTCCTTTTAGAAAGAAAACAGGATTTAGGAAAATCATATTTCTATTATCATAAAATAAAGTCACCCATTTATAGGCGTATTTATAACAGGAAAGAAAGTCTTGTACTAAGAAACTTCTCCATAAATTGGCGTTATAAAACCAATATTTTTCTCTAAACTCAAATTTAGATTGATCTAAACGAGCGATATGTTTATTAAAATAATCGTCTATGTATTTGTATTCTTCATCACTTTTCACGTAGCCCGTTTTGAGCATAATGCCATATAATTGAAGTGATAAATTCGATAATTTACTAGAAATGGTATTGCGATAGTTTAATTCTTTGGCTTGAATAACCAATTCATCGGCTCGACCTTGAATACTTCTGGTAATGTATTGTGATTCGATTAATTTTTCAAATTCAACAATCTCAAAAGCCATGTATTTTTCATCATTTTCTATGGCTTGTTGTTTGGTTTTATCCAATATTTTCAAACTTTGCTTGTAAAGCCCTTTATTATATAGGATTGCAGCAAAATCAATTTGTTCTCTTAGTTGGTAACGAATGTTTTGACTTGGAATATTCAGGCGAATACTCACTAAAATTTGTTTGTACAAATAGGACTTTAGGTTTGATAATTGTGCTTTTTTGATCAAACCGTTCTTTAATATCAGTTTTTCGTCATATACTTCTGACTTATCCAAAATGTTAAATAATTCGATAAACTTAGTATTAGAACTCGTTTCAAGCCGACTTGCAAATATTTTAAATTGTCTTTTTTCAGATTTGGAAAGGGATTTTATTAATACAAATAAAAAATCTTTTTGATGGTTAGCCATTGTATTATAAAAGTATTTAACTAATTGATTTATAGGTTATTATGTTGTTATTTTTTACTTTATAAGTAGTATATTTATTCAAAAACAGGTTTAGTTCTAAGTAAATGAAAAGTATTTTTGTTTTAAGATGTGAAATTACATTAAATAAATTAAAATGAATAGAGAGAAAGTCCAAATTTTTGATACCACCTTAAGAGACGGTGAACAAGTCCCAGGATGCAAATTAGACACCAACCAAAAACTCGTTATAGCTAATCGCCTTGATGAAATGGGGGTTGATATAATTGAAGCTGGTTTTCCTGTTTCTAGTCCAGGTGATTTTTTATCTGTTTCTGAAATATGTAAAATTGTTAAAAATGCAACGGTTTGTGGTCTTACTAGAGCTGTAGAAAATGACATTGATGTTGCTGCAGCAGCTTTGAAACACGCTGTAAGACCTAGAATACATACAGGGATCGGAACTTCTGATTCTCATATTATTCACAAATTGCAAACTACACGTGAGGATGTAATTGCAAGAGCAAAACATGCTGTTGCACATGCTAAATCTTATGTTGAAGATGTAGAGTTTTATGCTGAAGATGCTGGTAGAACCGAAAATGCATTCTTGGCAAGAGTTTGCGAAGAAGTAATCAAATCTGGAGCTACAGTTCTTAATATACCTGATACTACTGGATATTGTTTGCCAGAAGAATATGGTGCAAAAATAAAATATCTTAAAGAAAATGTCAAAGGTATTGAGAATGTTATTCTTTCTTGTCATTGTCATAATGATTTAGGAATGGCAACTGCCAATTCAATTGCAGGAGCTGTAAATGGAGCTCGTCAAATAGAATGTACAATCAATGGAATAGGGGAGAGAGCAGGAAATACAGCTCTTGAGGAAGTGGTTATGATTTTTAAACAACATCCTTATTTGAATTTATATACCGATATTGACAGCAAACAATTGAACGAAATGAGTCGATTGGTTTCAGAAAGTATGGGAATGATAGTACAGCCAAATAAAGCAATTGTTGGTGCTAATGCTTTTGCGCATAGTTCTGGAATTCACCAGGATGGTGTGATCAAAAACAGAGCAACTTATGAAATCATGGATCCTTTGGATGTTGGCGTCAATGAGTCGTCTATTATTCTAACAGCAAGAAGTGGTAGAGCAGCTTTGGCTTACAGAGCTAAAAAAGTAGGCTACGAACTTACAAAAGTACAATTGGATATCGTTTATGTTGAGTTTTTAAAATTTGCCGATATCAAAAAAGAAGTTTTGGATGAAGATATTCATCAGATTATTGAGGCAAGTAAAATAACTGTCTATTAATTTTTTACTGGAGATAATTACTTTTAAAAATAAATAAAATGAACTTAAAAATAGCAGTACTTTCAGGTGATGGTATAGGTCCAGAGGTTATTTTGCAAGCAAAAAAAGCATTGTACGCAATTAGTGTTGCCTATAATCATGAGTTTATTTTTGAGGATGCATTAATAGGGGCTACTGCCATCGAAAAAACAAGAAATCCATTGCCGGAACAAACGCTGAATCTTTGTTTGAACACAGATGCAGTGCTGTTTGGAGCTATTGGTAATCCAAAATATGATAACAACCCAGAATCAAAAGTTCGTCCGGAACAAGGATTGTTAAAACTTAGAAAAGAATTAGGGCTTTATGCTAATATTAGACCTATAAAACCTTTCAAAAATCTTTTGGATGCTTCTCCTATAAAAAAAGAAGTTATCGAAAATGTAGATTTTGTGATTTTTAGAGAATTGACAGGAGGTTCTTATTATGGTGAGAAAGTAATTAATGATGAAGGAACTTTCGCATCAGATATATGCGAGTATTCTGAAAACGAAATTAATCGTATTACGCATCGAGCATTCAAAGCAGCGCAAGGAAGAAGAAAAAAAGTAACATTGGTGGACAAAGCCAATGTATTGGAGACTTCTAGATTGTGGAGAAAAGTTGTTAAAAATATTGCGCTTCAATATCCTGATGTAAAATTGGAATGTCAATATATTGATAATGTTGCCATGCAAATAATCACCGATCCAAAGCAATATGACGTAATCTTAACAGAAAATTTATTTGGCGATATTTTGTCAGATGAAGCATGTGCAATTATGGGATCTATTGGTTTGATGGCTTCGGCATCTGTTGGAAATAATAAAGCACTTTTTGAGCCTATTCATGGTTCTTATCCACAAGCAAAAGGTAAAAATATAGCAAATCCTATTGCCTCTATTTTATCTGCAGCTATGTTGTTGGAACACTTTGGATTAGATAAAGAAGCCAAAAAAGTATATGAAGCTGTTGAAAAAGCTATTGAATATAAAGTGGTTACAATTGATTTGAATCCAGGCTCAAGATTTGGGACTAATGATGTTGGAGATTTTATTTCAAATGTCATATTAAGTAAAGATGATTTGTATTTCAAAAACGATAATGTTCAAATTGGACAATCAACTATCGTTTAGTTAGTAAAAATCATAAAATGCTGCAGTATATCACTAAAAACTGTTAGTTTGTTGATAAAATGTTTTTTTATTGGATTTGTTTTTAATACTTTTGCAGAGTTAAAAATTAAGAAAATGAAACGCATTACCAACGTCCTTTTAGTTCTAAGTGTCATTGTGATTATCACATATGAAAAGGGATTGGTATAAATATAAGTGAAAAACATATTTAAAACCTCCCATAATTTTGGGAGGTTTTTTTTTTAGATAAAATTTAAAATACACAAATTAATAATAGAATGGAATTAAATAAATACAGCAAGATAATCACGCAAGACGAAACACAACCAGCTTCTCAAGCTATGTTCTATGGAATTGGTTTGACGGAAGAGGATCTTAAAAAAGCACAGGTAGGAATTGTGAGCATGGGTTACGACGGAAATCCTTGTAACATGCACTTAAACGACTTGGCTAAAGATATTAAAACTGGCGTCTGGAAAGAAGATTTAGTTGGATTGATTTTTAATACTATTGGTGTAAGTGATGGGATTTCAAATGGTAATGATGGAATGCGTTTTTCTTTGGTTTCTCGTGATGTGATTGCAGATTCTATTGAAACAGTTATGGGAGCACAATGGTATGATGGTCTGATTGCAGTTCCAGGTTGTGATAAAAATATGCCAGGAGCTTTAATGGCTATGGGTAGAGTGAATCGCCCTTCTATTATGGTTTATGGAGGATCTATTCACCCAGGAAAATGGAAAGGTGAAGATTTGAATATTGTTTCTGCTTTTGAAGCTTTAGGTAAAAAAATTAAGAACACGATTACGCCAGAAGATTTTAAAGGAGTAATTCAAAATGCTTGTCCAGGAGCAGGTGCTTGTGGTGGAATGTACACTGCAAATACTATGTCATCTGCAATTGAAGCATTAGGAATGAGTTTACCTTACAGTTCTTCTAATCCTGCTTTGAGCGCTGAAAAGAAACAAGAATGTGTTGATGCTGGTAAAGCAATCAAAATATTATTAGAAAAAGATATTAAGCCTAGAGATATCATGACCCGTAAAGCTTTTGAAAATGCGATTACGATGGTAGCTGTTTTGGGTGGTTCTACAAATGCAGTAATGCACTTAATTGCAATGGCTCACTCTGTAGGGATTGAATTGACATTAAAAGATTTTCAAGATATCAGTGATAAAACACCATTATTAGCCGACTTGAAACCAAGCGGTAAATACTTAATGGAAGATTTACATAATGTAGGTGGTGTTCCCGCGGTAATGAAATATTTATTAAAAGAAGGTTTGTTGCACGGTGATTGTTTGACAGTAACAGGAAAAACTATTGCAGAGAACTTAGCTTCAGTACCTGATTTACATGATGGGCAAGAAGTTATTTTTGAAATACAAAAAGCATTAAAGGCTACTGGAAATATTCAAATTCTATACGGAAACTTAGCAACAGAAGGATGTGTCGCAAAAATCAGCGGTAAAGAAGGAGAGTTTTTTGAAGGTACAGCAGTAGTTTTTGAAGGTGAAAAAGATGTAATTAGAGGAATACAAGCAGGTGAAGTGAAACCTGGAAACGTAGTGATTATTCGTTACTGTGGTCCAAAAGGTGGTCCTGGTATGTCTGAAATGTTAAAACCAACATCTGCTATTATGGGGGCTGGTTTAGGAAATTCGGTTGCTTTGATTACTGATGGACGTTTCTCTGGTGGTTCTCACGGTTTTGTCGTCGGACACGTTACTCCAGAAGCGTATGAGGGTGGTGGAATTGCATTAATAGAAAATGGAGACGTTATTACAATCGATGCAGTAAATAATACCATTAATATGAAAATTTCTGACGAAGAAATGGCTAAACGTAAAGCCAATTGGAAACGACCAGAATCACCAATTAAACAAGGAGTTTTGCTTAAATATATGCGTTCGGTCTCCAGTGCCTCTCATGGATGCGTTACCGACAAATAATTTAATAAAAACTAACAAGTCTCTAAGTCTATAATTATAAAGATTTATAGGTAAAAAATATAAATAAAATGAAAATATCAGGAGCAGAAGCCGTTATAAGATGCTTATTAGCCGAAGGAGTTGACCTAGTTTATGGTTATCCTGGAGGAGCGATAATGCCTGTATATGACGAACTATATAAATTTCAAGATCAATTGCATCACGTTTTGGTTCGTCATGAACAAGGTGCAACACATGCAGCGCAAGGATTTGCAAGAGCTACAGGAAAAGTTGGAGTTGCAATCGCTACTTCTGGACCAGGAGCTACAAATCTAGTTACAGGAATAGCCGATGCTCAAATAGATTCTACCCCAATGGTATGCATCACAGGGCAAGTTGGTAAACATTTATTAGGATCGGATGCTTTTCAGGAGACTGATATCATTGGAATATCTACTCCGGTAACAAAATGGAATTATCAAATTACCGAAGCACATGAAATTCCAGAAATTATAGCAAAAGCGTTCTTTATAGCAAGATCAGGGCGTCCAGGGCCAGTATTGATAGACATTACAAAAAATGCTCAATTTGACGAACTGGATTTTAGTTATGAAAAATGTACTAGCATTAGAAGCTACACACCAAGGCCTACTTTAAATCTTGAAAAAGTTAAAGAAGCTGCCGATTTAATAAACAATGCCAAAAAACCATATATCATTTTTGGTCAAGGAATTATCTTAAGTGAAGCCGAAGAACAATTAAAAGCATTGATTGAAAAAACAGGTATTCCTGCAGCTTGGACAATTTTGGGTCTTTCAGCTTTACCGACAGACCATCCTTTGAATGTAGGTATGTTAGGGATGCATGGTAATTACGGTCCAAACATCTTAACTAATGAGTGCGATGTATTGATTGCATTGGGAATGCGTTTTGATGATCGTGTGACAGGTAATTTAGCTACTTATGCCAAACAAGCCAAAGTAATTCACTTTGAGATTGATCCTGCTGAAGTGGATAAAAATGTAAAAACGACAGTAGCAGTATTGGCAGATGTGAAAGAAGCATTGAACGCTTTGATTCCTCTTGTTGAAAATAATTCACATGAAGCATGGCATAATGAGTTCAAAGAAAAATATAAAATTGAATTGGAATCAGTTATCAATGAAGAGTTAAACCCATCTAAGAATCACGGTATTTCTATGGGCGAAACTATAGAAATGATCAATAAACATTCAAATGGTGATGCCATTATGGTTTCGGATGTGGGGCAACACCAAATGTTTACGTGTCGTTATTCTAAATTCAATAAATCTAAAAGTAACATTACTTCAGGAGGTTTAGGAACAATGGGATTTGCTTTGCCTGCGGCGATTGGTGCAAAAATGGGAATGCCAGAAAGAGAAGTGGTTGCAATTATTGGTGATGGAGGTTTTCAAATGACGATTCAAGAATTGGGAACTATTTTTCAAACTAAGGTTCCTGTAAAAATTGTGGTATTGAACAATGAATTTTTAGGAATGGTGCGTCAATGGCAAGAACTATTTTTTGATAATAGATATGCTTCTACCAAAATGATAAACCCAAACTTTATTGCAATCGCCGAGGGATATTATATCAAATCAAAAAAAGTAACCAAACGAGAAGATTTAGATGCTGCCGTTGCCGAAATGATGGCTTCAAAAGATTCTTATTTCTTGGAAGTAATGGTTGAGAAAGAAAATAACGTATTTCCGATGATCCCAACAGGAGCTTCAGTTTCTGACATAAGATTAAATTAAAACGTTATTGTGTTAATCCTTTAAATTAATTAAAAGGTTAACCATTTAAACATAAAATAGTATGGAAAATAAAATGTTCACCATTTCTGTTTATTCAGAAAATAATGTTGGCTTACTAAATAGAATATCGGGTATATTCTTGAAACGTCACATCAATATATTGAGTCTAAATGTTTCCGAATCTGAAATTGAAAATGTTTCAAGATTTGTAATTGTTGTAAATACCACTGAAAAATGGGTGCAAAACATTGTAGGCCAGATAGAAAAACAAATTGAAGTTATCAAAGCATTTTATCACATTGATGAGGAGACTATCTTTTTGGAAAGTGCAATCTTCAAAATAGAATCTAGCTTGCTTTTTGATGAAAGACAAATTCAGAATATCATAAAAGACAGTAAATCTGAAATAGTTACGGTATCAAGAGAGTTTTTTGTGATTTCAAAATCGGGTAAACGATCAGAAATTGAAGAATTATACGCAAAGCTGAAACCTTACGGAATTATGCAATTTGTACGTTCAGGCAGAATATCGATTTCAAAAGAAAAAATGGAAATATCAACATTATTAGAAGCATTAAAATAAACCCAATCTGTAATAGTAGTAGCAATTTTTACAGATTACAATTTTCAATTATTAAATTTTACATTCATTAAATATTAAAAAAAATGGCAAATTATTTCAATTCATTACCACTTAGATTACAATTAGAACAATTAGGAGTTTGCGAATTCATGGATCAATCAGAATTTGCAAATGGAATAGAAGCATTAGCAGGAAAAAAAGTAGTTATTGTAGGTTGTGGAGCTCAAGGTTTAAATCAAGGTTTAAACATGAGAGATTCAGGTTTAGATATTTCTTATGCATTACGTGCTGACGCTATCGCTGAAAAAAGAGCTTCTTTTAAAAATGCTTCTGATAATGGATTCAAAGTGGGAACTTATGAAGAATTAATTCCAACAGCTGATTTGGTATGTAACCTTACACCAGATAAACAACACACTGCTGTAGTTACAGCAATCATGCCATTGATGAAACAAGGAGCTACTTTGGCTTATTCTCATGGTTTCAATATCGTTGAAGAAGGAATGCAAATCCGTAAAGACTTAACTGTTATTATGTGTGCTCCTAAATGTCCAGGATCTGAAGTACGTGAAGAATATAAAAGAGGTTTTGGTGTACCAACTCTTATTGCAGTTCACCCAGAAAATGACCCAAATGGAGAAGGATTAGATCAAGCGAAAGCATATGCAGTTGCAACTGGAGGTAACAAAGCGGGAGTTTTACGTTCTTCTTTCGTAGCCGAAGTAAAATCAGATTTAATGGGTGAGCAAACTATCCTTTGTGGATTATTGCAAACTGGTTCTATTTTGTGTTTTGACAAAATGGTTGAAAAAGGAATCGATTCAGCTTATGCTTCAAAATTGATTCAATACGGATGGGAAACTATCACAGAAGCTTTAAAACATGGTGGTATCACAAATATGATGGATCGTCTTTCAAACCCTGCAAAAATTGAAGCTT
The DNA here is from genome assembly GCF_031456055.1 of Flavobacterium granuli. Taxonomy (GTDB): domain Bacteria; phylum Bacteroidota; class Bacteroidia; order Flavobacteriales; family Flavobacteriaceae; genus Flavobacterium; species Flavobacterium granuli_A. Next base: position 7,137 of record NZ_JAVDTX010000005.1, on the reverse strand, counting down.
ATGAATTGGCAGATGAATTAAAAGACATTATGCGTCCGTTGTTCCAAAAACACCAAGATGATATTATTTCTGGTGAATTCTCAAGAACTATGATGATTGATTGGGCTAATGATGATGTGAATCTATTGAAATGGAGAGCTGCTACAGGAGAAACTAACTTCGAAAAAACAGCTCCACAAGAAGCTCCAATCGCTGAACAGGAATATTTTGATAATGGAGTATTAATGATTGCAATGGTAAAAGCTGGAGTTGAATTGGCTTTTGAAACAATGACTGAAGCTGGAATTATTGAAGAGTCAGCTTACTATGAGTCATTACATGAATTGCCTTTGATTGCTAACACAATTGCAAGAAAGAAATTGTTTGAAATGAATCGTGTTATTTCGGATACTGCAGAATACGGTTGTTATTTGTTTGACCATGCTTGCAAACCATTATTGACTGAATTCATGAAAACAGTTGAAACCAATATTATTGGTAAACCGTTTTCTACTACTAATGGTGTAGATAATGCAGTACTTATTGCTGTTAATAAAAGTATTCGTCAACATCCAATTGAAGAAGTAGGAGCATGGTTGAGAGAATCTATGACAGCAATGAAAAAAATTGGATAAATAAAAATGAAGATTAGGATTGCCACACATGAGGGTGTGCTGGGATTTGCATAATATCAAATAGGTTTAAATATTTTGAATTAGTAAGCACTTATTAGACAATTGATGATATTTTATGCATTATTACATTCACTTAACTTAGAATAAACAGTAAGTTAAGTGAAGTAATTCCTAGTTGTTTTATAAAGTGATTCTTTTGATCTAAAGTGAAAAATATAATAGTTTGTTAAATATTGTTAATAAAAGGGCATTTTAGTTTTCTATTATGTCCTTTTCTTGTTTTAAATACGTAGATAAAACCAAAACGTTATTAAAAATTCATAAAATTTTGAAGAAGTGGTGGTTTTTATTATGTTTTTAAAACATTTTGTAAATTAATAGTTTTGAAAACCGAAGAGATTTAATACTTTTATAAAAAATTAAAAAAGATGAGTTATTTTAAAATTGACAGTTTAGAACAATACTTTAAACATTATAATAAATCAATACGTGAGCCTAGAAAATTCTGGGGTAAAATTGCTGAAGAAAATTTCACTTGGTATCAATACTGGGACAAAGTTGTCGATTTTAATATGGCTGATGCCGAAGTAAAATGGTTCGTTGACGCAAAAGTTAATATTACAAAGAACTGTATCGACAGACATTTAGCAAAAAAAGGTGAAAAAACAGCTATTATTTTTGAACCTAACGATCCTTCTGAAGAAGCATTACACATAAGTTATAACGAATTATATGAACGCGTTTCAAAAATGGCGAATGTCTTGAAAGAACAAGGCATTAGCAAAGGAGATCGTGTTTGTATTTATTTGCCAATGATACCTGAATTGGCTGTAGCTGTTTTGGCTTGTGCTAGAATTGGGGCTATACATTCTGTTGTTTTTGCTGGATTTTCAGCATCAGCGGTAGCTTCAAGAATAAATGATTGTGAATGTAAAATGGTTATTACTTCAGATGGAGGATACCGCGGAAATAAAACCATCGATTTAAAAGGGATAATTGATGACGCTTTAGAAAGTTGCCCGTCAGTTACTTCAGTTTTGGTTGCCAAAAGAACAAATGCAGATGTCAAAATGAAACAAGGGCGTGATCAATGGTTACAACCGCTTCTTGATAATGCATTAAACAATAGTGTTGCCGAAATTATGGATGCCGAAGATCCTTTGTTTATATTATACACTTCAGGATCTACAGGAAAACCGAAAGGGATGGTTCATACAACTGCTGGTTATATGGTTTATACAGCTTATACTTTTAAGAATGTATTCAATTACGAAGAGAATGATATCTTTTGGTGTACTGCCGATATCGGTTGGATTACAGGTCACTCTTATATCTTATACGGCCCGTTATTAAATGGAGCAACTACTGTAATTTTTGAAGGAATTCCTTCGTATCCTGATTTTAGCCGTTTTTGGGAAACAATCGAAAAACATAAAGTTACTCAATTTTATACTGCACCAACAGCCATTCGTGCTTTGGCCAAAGAGAATTTATCTTATGTTCAAAAATTTCCTTTAAAATCATTGAAAGTTATTGGTTCAGTAGGAGAACCTATTAACGAAGAAGCTTGGCACTGGTATAATGACCACGTAGGAGGGAAGCGTTGCCCAGTAGTTGATACTTGGTGGCAAACTGAAACAGGCGGAATCATGATTGCTCCATTGGCATTCATTACTCCAACAAAACCTACGTATGCTACATTGCCATTACCAGGAATTCAGCCAGTTTTAATGGATGATAAGCGCAATGAAATTGAAGGAAATCAAGTGGATGGTAGTTTATGTATCAAATTTCCATGGCCAGGTATTGCAAGAACTATCTGGGGAGATCACCAAAGATATAAGGACACTTATTTTTCTGCGTTTCCAGGTAAGTATTTTACAGGAGATGGTGCTTTACGTGACGAAGTAGGGTATTATAGAATCACAGGACGTGTAGATGATGTAGTGATTGTTTCTGGGCATAATTTAGGAACAGCACCTATTGAAGATGCCATTAATGAACATCCAGCTGTCGCTGAGTCCGCAATTGTTGGTTTCCCACATGATATAAAAGGAAATGCATTATATGGTTATGTTATCTTGAAAGAATCTGGAGAGTATAGAGATAGAGACAATTTGATTAAAGAGATTAATCAACATGTGTCTGATCACATTGGACCAATTGCTAAATTAGACAAAATTCAATTTGTAACTGGTTTACCAAAAACTAGATCTGGAAAAATTATGCGACGTATTTTACGTAAGATTGCCGAAGGTGATTATTCTAATTTTGGAGATATTACTACGTTATTAAATCCAGAAATTGTTGATGAAATTGTACAAGGGAAAATAGTATAAAGCTATTTAAACTTTAAGTTCTATAGAAACTGCTTCAAATTTTGGAGCAGTTTTTTTTTGTTTATTATATTTAAGTAAAGTATAATATCTCCTAGTTCGAGTAAAAAGTGTGATATGTTACGTCATTATGAACTAATGTTAAATTTTTATTAATTGAAGTAACATTATTATAAAAACAAAGTCTATTGAATATGAGCTTGTTATAAAATTTATTTTTATTATACTTAAGTTTAATAGTACAGATAAATTTTGCCCAACAAAAACATCTAATAAGTTAATAAAAAGTTAAAATTAAGTACTATGTGATGCACAATACCTTTTTTAAGACATATATTTGTATAGGATATTATTATATGAATCAAGTTTAATAAACCAAAAAAAAATCAATCATCAATCAAAAATCAATTATCATGAAAAAATCAATTGTTTATTTAGGAGTAGCTTTAGTAGCTTTTGCAAATGTTTCTTTAGCATCAAATGCAAATTCATTTTCAGAAATGAAGAACAAAACTGAATTCAGTGAAGCAATGTCACCTTTGAGTGTCGCTATTAGCAAAGGCGATATAGAGTCTGTAAAAAAGTTTATTGAATATGGAGCCGATGTAAATGAGAAATCAAATGGTATGAGCCCATTAATGATTGCAGCTCGCTACAACAAAACCGAAATAATTAAATTTTTGCTTTCAAAAGGAGCTCGTCTTGATGAAAAGGACGAAAATGGATTTACAGCTTTAAAATATGCTGAATTATCACATGCGAATGAAGCTGTAGAACTTTTGAAAAATATTTAGGAAAAAATAAAGGGACATTACCAAAAATGATGTCCCTTTAAAAAAACAAACAAACAAACAAACAAACAAATCAATCAAATCAAAAAAATCATGAAAAATTTAGTTTTAATTTTAGGAATTACATTAGTGTCATTAACTAATGTTTGTAATGCAACAAATACTGTTGGCAGACCAGTTAGTCCATTCAGCGAATATGTTTTAGCTAAAGACAATGAAGGGGTTTCAACCGAGAAAGGTAAAATCGTTAAACCTTCTTTAAGTAGAGATGCAGAAATTTTCAATCCAGAAACAGTTATTGCTTATAATCGTAAAAGCATTAAAGAAGTTATAGCCGAAGGAGATAAAATCATTGAGAATGTAACTTTAGATGATTTGGAATTTATTTCTTATGAAGAATCAATGAAAGAAATTATTGCTCAATCTGATTTAATTATAGAGAGTACTATTTCAAATGAAATTTATCCTCTTTATGGAGAAAGAACATTAGAAGACGAAATAGCAGAACTTGAAATGATTATTGAAAGTACTAAATGCAATGAAACAAGACCATTGAATTTTAAAAAGATAAATAGCAACACTTTGTTGATTAACACATTCAATTCTAAAGGATTTATTGGAATGAATTAAGCAAATATGTAATATGATAAGCAAAGCTTAGTAGAGTAGGGAACTATAAAAAAAAGCACCATTATAAAGAGTATAATGATGCTTTTTTGTTTTTATTTAAAATAAGAGAATGTTTCGTTATTCTCAATTTTTAATAATGTTTCATAAATTAATTTGATTACGTTTTCGACATCCTCACGGTGAACCATTTCCACTGTAGTATGCATGTATCGCAACGGAAGCGAAATCAAAGCAGAGGCTACACCGCCATTACTATAAGCAAATGCATCAGTGTCAGTGCCCGTAACTCTTGAAGAGGCCAAACGCTGAAATGGTATGTTTTTCTCTACTGCTGTATCTAGAATTAATTCTCTCAAATTATTTTGGACAGCTGGAGCATAAGTAACTACCGGTCCTTTTCCTATTTTAGTATCGCCCTCAATTTTCTTGTCAATCATTGGAGTTGTTGAGTCATGACAAACATCTGTTACAATTGCAACATTTGGTTTGATGGTTTGGGTAATCATTTCGGCACCTCTTAAGCCCACTTCCTCTTGAACGGCATTAGTGATGTATAGACCAAAAGGTAATTTAATGTTGTTTTCATGCAATAAACGGGCAACTTCGGCAATCATAAATCCTCCCATACGATTATCTATGGCACGACAAACGAATTTATTTTCGTTCATAATCATAAATTCGTCAGGATAGGTAATTACACAGCCTACATGAACCCCCATTTTCTCTACCTGTTCTTTGGTTTCACAACCCAAATCGATAAAAATATTACTGATTTTAGGATTCTCTTCTTTATCTCTGTTTCGAGTATGAATAGCTGGCCATCCAAAAACTCCTTTTACAATTCCATTTTTAGTGTGAATATTAACGCGTTTTGATGGAGCAATTTGGTGGTCAGAACCTCCATTACGAATTACATATACCATTCCATCATCTGTTATATAATTAACATACCAAGCAATTTCATCAGCATGACCTTCTATCACAACTTTGTATGGTGCTTCTGGATTAATAACTCCTACGGCAGTTCCGTAAGTATCGGTAATAAAAGTATCAACGTATGGTTTTAAATAATCCATCCATATTTTTTGACCTTCACTTTCAAAGCCAGTTGGAGATGCGTTATTTAAATATTTCTCTAAAAATGTTAACGAAGAGGCGTTCAATATTGATTCAGTACTCATATAAATTATTTTTTCGCTAAATTAGAAATTTGTCTTTATAGTTCTATATTTAATGTATAATTTTGTGTTAAAAATATTTCTTCATGAAGCTTTATAGAATCTTAGTTTTTTCTTTTTTTGTATCAATGTCAAGTTATGCGCAAGACACCAAAAATGACAATACTCAAATGGGGTATGTCCTAACAGAGGCAGATAGCATATTTGGGGATACCATAGTACTTCCTGAATTGGTGATTGAAACACATAAGATGAGTGATGAAGATAGAAAACAATTTTTGTTGTTACAAAAAAGAGTCTATGCTACTTATCCTTATGCTAGAATTGCAGCTGAAAGACTAACCTCATTGAATAAAGGTATGGGGAAGTTTACTAATAACAGGGATAAAAAGAGATATTTTAAAATAGTTGAGGATTATTTAAGTAATGAGTTTGAAGCTAGATTAAAAAAACTATCCAAAAAACAAGGTCAAATATTAGTCAAATTAATCGATAGACAAACAGGAACAACAACCTACGAATTAATAAAGAGTCTTAAAAGCGGTTGGAAAGCTTTTGTGTCAAATACAACGGCGAGTATGTTTAGTATTGACCTGAAACTAAAGTACCAGCCATTTGATGTAAATGAGGACTATTTAATAGAAACAATATTGGTTAGAGGTTTTGAATCGGGTCGTCTCCGAAAACAAGAGGCTGCAAAACCTATAGATTATGATAAGTTGGAAGAATCATGGAGTAATAAAGCAAAATAAATAAACTTTTGCATTCAGTATAAAAGAGGTAATTAATATAGTAGTTGCCTCTTTTTTTGTTTCCAAGTTAATCTCAATACTCAGGAGCTATTTCCCGCTATCTGCTGCAATCTTGTGGTCCGAACCCCGGACCACAAGGATTTCCGCTACACACGAGCGACAGCGAACTGGCGAAGCAATCGGGGCTAGGGCCTGGGTTTTTCATAAGAAAGAAAGTCAAAGATTCATACGTTATATATAGGAGTAGAAATTACAGAAGGAAATTCGCTCCTTATATATAGGAGAAGTGGTTTAGAAAGTAAAAAGCCCTAGAAATCCATTCTTATCACATTTTTTAATGCCTCGACATCTCCAAAACAAACCAAAAGGGAACAGGATCGATTAAATTATCAGAAACGGCCTATTGAAATTTCGAAATCGATAAAAAAGGTTATCTGTAAATTTCAATATATCAATACATTAAAAATTAATTGTAAAATTAAAGTAAAATAAATGAAAAAAGCCATTGTTTAAACGAATAAACGTGCTACTTTTGCACCCGCAACAACGCACAAGTTCTTTCACATACTGACAAGCAAACGAATTGAAACTGAAAATTTATTTTCAAAAAATATTCAAAAAAGCTTGTGAGAAAAGAAAAAGCTTTGTACTTTTGCACCCGCTAATCGAAAGACTAGCGTGTAAGAATAAAGAAGAACACGTTCCTAGACATATTGAATTGACAGCCGTTCTGTAGAAATACAGAACAAATAAAATAAGAGTAATAGAATCGGAAGATTTGAAATAACCACTAGACCTTCAGTCAAAAATTAATAGAGCTATTTATAGTTCAAACA